>NZ_SLXP01000002.1 GCF_004343075.1 Rhodovulum marinum | reverse complement strand
GCCATCCGGAGCCGCTTCGCCGGCCACACCAGCCGTAGCGCCAAGACCCCTCATGCACTAAGACTGAAACCGGACCACTTCATCGGGGCAGGTCAGTTGGCGTCCAGCCATTCCCGGATCATCGGCGCGTTCACGTTGTCGTTGTAGGCCCAGCCCTCGTTTCCGGTGTTATAGGGCGGGTCGATGAAGATGCAGTCCACCTTGCCCGCATACATCGGCAACAGCGCCTTCAGCGCGTGCAGGTTGTCGCCCTGCACGATCAGGTTCCCGTCCAGCCGCGCCGCGCCGATCCCCTTGTCCGCGTGCATCACCAGGGGCCGGAACGGCACTGCAAGATGATGATTCCAGACGAATTCCTTGCCCTTGAACACCAGTTCGGTCATCGTACACTCCGCTTTCGATCGATAAGACAGAAACGCGCGCATCGGGGCAAGGGGCGGGTGCGCCGCAAGGCTGTCGCGGTCAGGCCATGCCCCGGATCAGCTGCCCCTGCCGTTGCGGGGATGGGCGAAGCAGCGAGTTACCTGGTGAACCCGCGTCAAATTGCGAAATGTTCCCTGGAAGTCCGCAAGACTCGTAATCCTGCCGGAGCTTCCTCAAGGGTCACAGGAGACGGTCCAGTTGGAATCGCAGCTCCTCCGCCACCCAATCCCCGGTTTGAAACGCTGGTAAAACAACCGCTTGGGGGCGGTCTCTCTGGTCGTCACGCCACCTAGTCGCAGGTCCGGCCCCGGCGCTCAGATCCAGCGTTTCTTGCGGCGGTAGGACTTGCGGTTGCGAAAGCTGTCGCGGCCGTCCGACGACATGCCCAGGTAGAATTCCCGCACGTCCTTGTTCGCCGCCAGGTCCGCCGCCGGGCCGTCCATCATGATCCGGCCGCTTTCCAGGATATAGCCGTAATTGGCGTATTTCAGCGCCACGGCCGTGTTCTGTTCGGCCAGCAGGATGCTGACGCCTTCCTTTTCGTTCAGGTCGCGCACGATCTCGAAGATCTCGGCGACGATCTGGGGGGCCAGCCCCATCGAGGGCTCGTCCAGCAGCAGCATGCGCGGCTTGGCCATCATCGCCCGGCCGATCGCCGTCATCTGCTGTTCGCCCCCCGAGGTATAGCCCGCCTGGCTGGTGCGGCGTTCCTTCAGCCGGGGGAAATAGGCATAGACCCGCTCCAGCTCGTCGCGGATCTGCGCCTTGGACAGCTTGCGCGTATAGGCGCCCGCGACCAGGTTTTCCTCCACCGTCAGGTGGCCGAAACACATCCGGCCCTCCATCACCTGCACCATCCCCATCCCCACCAGCGCGCCCGGCGTCAGCTGGTCGGTGCGCTCGCCGCGGAAATGGATCGACCCCTTGGACACGCGCCCCCGTTCGGCGGTGATCATGGTCGAGATCGACTTCAGCGTGGTGCTCTTGCCCGCGCCGTTGCCCCCCAGAAGCGCGACGATACTGCCCTCGGGCACCTCGAGCGAGACGCCGCGCAGCACCAGGATCACGTTGTCATAGATCGCCTCGATGTTGCGCACCGACAGGATCGGCTGGGCGGCGGGCCCGGCGGCGGCCTCGGCGGTGCGGGTGGCGGTCATGGTCATGGGGGCATTCCCTGCTCTGTCCGGTCTGCGCCGCGGGGCAGGGCGCGCCCCCCGCCCCGCGGCCAATGTCAGGCCCTTACGGGCAGTCGCGCACGCTCAGGCCGTTGTCGGCGGCGAACTTCTCGGCCGAGGCCTCGACCAGCCCACGGATGAAGCTTTCGTCCGGCGCGGCCACGAAATCGTCCGAGATGATGTCGAACGCCTCGCCGTTCCACTGCATGATCTTGAACCGGCCCGACCCGTCATGCTTTTCGCACGACAGCTTGAACGGCGCGATCATGCCCGACATGCCCAGTTCGGCCAGCTTCTCGGCGGTCATGTCCAGCGCCTCGTAGCCGTCGCGGAACTCGGGTCCCGTCACCGGCTGACCCGCCTTGCCGTGGATCGCCTGCGCGTTCTTCAACGCCTCGATCCACATCACCGCCGCGGCCACGCCCCGGTTCCAGTAGACCGTGCCGACGCGCTCGGGGTTGGCCAGGTTGCCTTCACCCGCGCCATAGACCACCTCCTCGATCTGCTGGACCAGGGGGAAGTCCTTGCCGGGCACGACGTTGGCCACGACATAGGTGCCGACCGCGGCATCGCCCGCGGGCACCATGTCCTCCTCGGCGCCGCCGAAGGTGACGTACATCATCCGGTCCCGCGGGAATCCCACGCGCGCGGCCTCGGTCATGCCGGTCGCGTTCATCCCCGACCCGGCGCCCCAGAACGTCACCCAGTCGGGCCGTTCACGCCGGATCTGCAGCCATTGGGATTTCTGCTCCAACCCGGGCGGCGGGATCGAGATTTCCACCAGCGTCACGCCCCAGTCCTCGGCGATCTGGCGCATCGCGGGCAGGGGTTCGCGGCCATAGGCGCTGTCGATATGCAGGTGCACGATCTTCTTGCCGCGCATGTTCTCCACGCCGCCCTCGACCTGCGCCATGAAGTTCATCTTGACCGCGATCTGCGACCAGTAATGGCCGGCCGCGTTGAACACCCAGGGCCAGACCCGGCCATCGGCGGCGTCCGTCCGGCCATAACCGAACTGCGCCAGAACCACCTCGTCCTCGGCCATCCGGTTGATGACGGCATAGGCGCCGGGCGTGCCCAGCGTGTCGAACACCACCATCTTCTGCCCGTTCGGGCCGGACAGAAGCCGCTGATAGCATTCCACGGTCCGCGCGGCGTTGTATTCCGTCTCGCATTCCGCCCAGGTCAGCTGAACGCCGTTCACGCCGCCGGTCTTGTTGACATAGGTCATGTAGTCGATGATGCCGCCGTAATAGCCGGTGCCCATCGCGGAATAGGGGCCGACGCGGCTGGACGGCACCGCCATGTATTGCTCCTGCGCCTGGGCGATGCCCGGCGCGATCGGAGAGGCCGCGAGCGCGGCGGTCACGAGGACCGCGGATGCCGCCCTCTGGATCAATCGTCTCATCGTCTCCTGGTCCTCCCTTCGTTGCCGCTCGACCGGGTCGAGCCCCCAAGGTCCGCCGCCCCTCGGGCCGCCAGCCTTGTTTCGGTCGGGCCGCGCGCGGCCCCTAGAACTTGAACGGCCATCGGCGCATCCGTTCCTGGAAATTCTGCCACAGCTTGGCCAGGCCCAATGGCTCGTAGATCATGAACAGGATGATCATCACGCCGAAGATCACCTGCTCCAGCGCCGAGGTGATGGTGGCATCCACCGCCTTGCCGAACAGCGCATGGAAAAAGATGTTCAGGAACACCGGCAACAGCAGGATGAACCCCGCGCCGTAGAACGACCCGATGATCGTGCCCAGCCCCCCGATCAGCACCATGAACAGCACGCGGAACGACAGGTTGATGTCGAAGGCCGCCGGTTCCACCGATTTCAGGTAGGTAAAGGCGAACAGCGCCCCCCCGACCCCGCAATAGAAGGAACTGATCGCAAAGGCCTGCAGCTTGGTGCGCAACAGCGACAGGCCCATCACCTCGGCGGCCACGTCCATGTCGCGCACCGCCTGCCAGTTCCGCCCCACGCTGCCGCGCGCCATGTTCATCGCGGCCCAGGTCAGAACCACCGTGATGGTCAGCACCACCAGGTACATCTCGGCCGGGCTGGTGAATGACTTGCCGAAGATCACGATGTCCTTGGCCGTGATGATGCCCGAGCTGTCGTAATCCTTGAACCAGCCGAACTTGTCGATCACCCACACGATGAAGAACTGCGAGGCCAGCGTCGCCACCGCCAGGTACAGCCCCCGCACCCTCAGCGACGGCAGGCCGAACACGATGCCGATGGCCGCCGCGATCAGCCCCGACAGGAACACCGCCACCGGGAACGGCATCCAGTCGACCCGGTGCATGAAGTTCCAGCAGGCGAAGGCGCCCGCCGCCATGAACCCCGCCGCCCCCAGCGACAGCTGCCCGGCATAGCCCATCAGGATGTTCTGCCCCAGCGCCACCAGCGACAGGCACAGCCACGGGATCAGGATCGCGCTCAGCCAGTAATCCGACGCGGTGAACGGGATCACCGCGAACGCCGCCAGCAGAACCACGCCCAGAAGGATGCGGTCCTCCTTCAGCGGCAACAGCCGCATGTCCTGCGCGTAATCGGTGCGGTAGGTGCCGGCCTGTCTGTAATACATGGGCTTTGCCTTTCTCGCGGGGCGTCAGACGCGGCGGATGATGCGTTCCCCGAACAGACCTTCGGGGCGGAACATCAGGAACAGCACGGCCAGCATGTAGGGCGCCCAGCCCTCGATGCCGCCGCCGAAATAGGGGCCGATATAGACCTCGGCCAGCTTCTCGCTGGCGCCCACGATCAGGCCTGCCACGATCACGCCCGGCACCGAGGTAAAGCCGCCGATGATCAGCACCGGCAACGCCTTCAGCGCAAGACCCACCAGCGCGAACTGAACGCCCGCGCGCGCCCCCCACAGCATCCCCGCGACCAGCGCCACGATGCCCGCCGTGGCCCAGACGAAGACCCAGACCTGGCTCAGCGGAATGCCGATCGACATCGCCGCGCCATGCCCGTCGGCCACCGCGCGCAGCCCCAGCCCGACCTTGGTGCGCGAGAACACGATGGCCAGCACCGCCACCATCACCGCCGCCACCAGCCCCGCCACCAGGTCCAGCGCGCTGACGAAGATGCCCGTGGCATCCGCGATCCACATGATCGGCACGTCGGGAATGCCCAGGTCCAGCCGGCGCACCTCGACCCCCCAGACCAGCTGCGCCAGCCCCTCCAGAACGAAGGCAAGCCCGATGGTGGCCATCAGCAACGTGTCCTCGTGCTGGTTGACCAGCGGGCGCAGCACGAAACGTTCCGTCGCCATGCCCACCAGCACCATCAGACCCACCGTCACCAGCAGCGCCAGGAAGAACGGCAGCCCCAGTTCCATGAAGCCGACAAAGGACAGCACCGCGAAGAACACCATCGCGCCCTGCGCGAAATTGAACACCGAGGACGCCTTGTAGATCAGCACAAAGCCCAGCGCGACCAGCGAATACATCACGCCGGCCAGCAGACCGCCCAGCAACACCTCGAAAAAGAACAGGATTTCGGGATTCACCGCCGCCTCCTCAATGCGCGACACCCAGGTAGGCGTCGATCACGTCCTTGTTGTTGCGCACCTCGTCGGGCGGGCCGTCGCCGATCTTCTTGCCGTAATCCAGCACCACCACCCGGTCGGAAATGTCCATCACCACGCCCATGTCATGCTCGATCAGGACCATGGTCGTCCCGTAATGGTCGTTCACGTCCAGGATGAACCGGCACATGTCCTGCTTTTCCTCGACATTCATCCCCGCCATCGGCTCGTCCAGCAGCAGGATCTGCGGCTCGGCGGCCAGCGCCCGGCCCAGTTCCACCCGCTTCTGCAACCCGTAGGGCAGGCGCGAGACCTGGGTCTTGCGGATCTGCTGGATCTCCAGGAACTCGATGATCTCCTCGGCCTTCTCGCGGCTTTCCAGCTCCTCGCGCCGGGCCCGCGGCAGTTGCAGCGCGACCTCCAGGAAACTGGCATGGGTGAACAGCCGCCGCCCGGCCATGATGTTCTCCAGCACCGTCATCCGCTTGAACAGCGCGATGTTCTGGAAGGTGCGCGCGATGCCCATGCGCGCGGCCTTGCCCGGCGTCATGTTCGACAGGGTCTCGCCGCGGAACCGGATCGTGCCCTCTTGGGGGGTGTACAGCCCGCCGATCACGTTCAGCATCGACGACTTGCCCGCCCCGTTCGGCCCGATGATCGCGCGCACCTCGTGTTCGCGGATGTCGAACGAGATGTTGGTCAGCGCATGCACCCCCCCGAACCGCAGCGAAATCGCGTCCAGCTGCAGGATCGGCCCGCCGATCGGAAAGGCGCGCTCGACGCCGGGAACATGGCTTTCGGTCACGGCGTTCATGCGGCCCTCCTGTCGCCCGGGCCGCCCGTTCCCCCGGGCGCGCGCAGCTTCAGCGCGATCTCGCCGCGGTGGCCTTCCTCGCCGGTCGCGGCCTCGATCACGACCTCGTCCCGGCCCGCGTGCAGCGCCTCGATCAGGGCGGCAAAGCGGTCGGTCACCGCCTGGCGGCGCACCTTGCCGGTGGGCGTCAGGAACCCGTTCTCGGTGCCCAGTTCCTCGGGGACCAGCGCGAACCGCGCGATCTGCAACGGCGCCAGCGCCGGGTCGCGCGCCAGGTCGGCATTCACCCCCGCCACGATCCCCGCCACCAGGTCATGCACCGCCTCCTGCGAGGCCAGGTCGACATGGCCCATATAGGCGATGGCGTGATCGTCGGCCCAGCGGCCCACCGCCAGCGTGTCGATGTCGATCAGCGCGCACAGGCGGTCGCGGCCCTCGCCCGTCACCACCACCTCGCGGATGAAGGGCGAGAACCGGATGCGGCTTTCGATCTGGCGCGCGGCAAAGGGCGTGCCGTCGGCCAGCCGGCCCAGCGCGTCCATCCGGTCGATCATGTGCAGCCGCCCCGCCTCGTCCAGCCGCCCGGCATCGCCGGTATGCAGCCAGCCCTCGGCATCGCGCGCCGTGGTGCCGTCCAGGTATCCCTTCATCACCCCGTCCGAGCGGACCAGGATTTCCCCGTCCTCGGCGATGCGCACCTCCATGTCCTCCAGCGGCGCGCCCAGCGGGCCGGGGCGCGTGTCGCCCGGCCGCTGC
The DNA here is from genome assembly GCF_004343075.1 of Rhodovulum marinum. Lineage (GTDB taxonomy): Bacteria > Pseudomonadota > Alphaproteobacteria > Rhodobacterales > Rhodobacteraceae > Rhodovulum > Rhodovulum marinum. Next base: position 577,571 of record NZ_SLXP01000002.1, on the reverse strand, counting down.
ATCGCCACGAAGAACGCCGTCTCGGTCGATCCGTAAAGCTGGCCCAGCCCGATGCCGAGCGTCTGGAAGAACCCCTGCATCGCCGGGTCCAGCGTGTCGCCCGTGGAACAGGCCGATTTCAGCCGGCTCATGCCCAGGAAATCGCGCAAGGGCGCATAGATCAGCGCGCCATAGGCCGCCATCCCGAACCGGTTCACCGCGCCGGGCGCCTGGCCTTCGGTCATCTGCCGCCCGACCCGCTGCGCCAGCGCCAGCGCGCGGCGGTACAGCACCAGGTTCACGCCGCCGGTTTCCTCCATCCGGGTCGAGATCCGCGAAAAGATCGCGTCCAGCATCCGCGGCGTGGTCAACAGCGCACTGGGCGCCGTCTCGCGCATGTCGTCGATCAGCGTCTCCAGCGATTCCGGGCAGCAGATGCACAGCCCCACCGCCATCGCGCTCATGTAGCTGACCATCGTCTGGCACAGCCATCCCGGCGGGAAAAAGGCCAGCGTCGTGTCGGTTTCGCCCAGCCCCTGCGCCGCCGCCGCCGCGCGCGTCCGCCCGATCAGCGCCCGGTGGGTGAAGATCACGCCCCTGGGCGCGCCCGACGACCCCGAGGTGAAGAACACGAACGCCTCGTCCTCGCCCCCGCCCGCCGCGACCGCCGCGCGATAGGCATCCGGTTGCGCGGCGGCGATCTCGTGGCCCTCGGCCATCAGGTGCGCATGGTCGACCAGCCCGGGATGCACGTAATGGCGCATGCCCCGGTCGTCGTCATAGATCACCAGTTGCACGCCGGGACAGTCGGGCAGGATCTCCAGCACCTTGTCGACCTGCTCCTGGTCCTCGGCGAAGATCGCGCGGGCGTCGGTCGCGCGCAATTGCCCGGCCAGCTCGGTCGCCCCGCAATCGGGATACAACGGCACCGCCACCCCGCCCAGCGCATGGGTCGCGGCGATGGCCGCGAACAGGCGCGGGCGGTTCTCGCCGATCACCGCGATCCGGTCGCCGCGCACCAGCCCGCGCCCGGCCAGCGCCAGCGACAGCGCCGCGGCCTCCTCCGACAGCGCGGCAAAGGTGACGTTGCCCCAGATGCCGCGCCGTTTCTCGCGAATCGCGGACGCGTCGCCGCGGCGGTCGGCCTGGCCGATCAGAAGCTGGGCAAAGGTCTCGCCGCCCGCGCCCTCAGCGGCCATCGCCGGCCACTCCGCTGCGCCGGGCGCATGTCCCGGGCGCACGGCCCCGGCGACAGGGCGTCATGCCAGAAAAACCCACGTGCGTCCTCCCTCCCGGCGACGACGTTCCTCTTTCGGCCGCTCTTGTCCTGCCCCCTCGGGGCCGGGTGAACGGATCGGGCGTCGTCCTGTCCCTGATCGCGCGCCGGGCGCACCGGTGCCCGTCACGGCGCAGGGCGAACCTCTCCCTGCGGCTGGTGGAGGATAGGACGCGCAAAAAAGTTATCAAGAAAAACCTGAGGTGGAACTTTCTTGCGCGCAGGATCGGGATCGTTGCACGTCGGGCCGCGGCCTCGCCCGATCCGCCGGGCCGCCCGCGCCGGCGCCGGCCCGCCTCACTCGGCGGCCAGGGCGAACGGGGCACCGGCCAGGGCGCGCGCGATCACCGGGGCATAGTCCGGGTGGCCGCTGGCCAGCGCCAGGGTCGCCTCCAGCATGCCCGCCTTGGCGCCGCAATCGAACCGCCGCCCCGAGAATTCATACCCCACCAGCCCGATCCGCCCCGCATCCGCGGCGATCGCGTCGGTCAGCTGGATCTCGTCATTCGCCCCCGGCGGCAGCCCCTCCAGCGTGTCGAAGATCGACCCGTCCAGGATATAGCGCCCCACCACCGCCTTTCGCGACGGCGCCGCCCCGGGGGCGGGTTTCTCGACCATCCCCGTGGCATGGGTCAGCGGCCCGTCCACCCGGCTGGGCGCCAGCACGCCATAGCGCGACACCTCGTCCCCGGGCACGTCCATCGCGGCCACCATGTGCCCCGCGCCGCAACCGTCATAGGCCGCGATCATCTCGGCCAGGCATCCGGGCTGCGACAGGATCAGGTCGTCGGGCAGCAGCACCGCCACCGGCCCCGGCAGCACATGCGGCCGGGCGCACAGCACCGCGTGGCCCAGGCCCAGCGGGGCGTGCTGCATCACGAATTCCACCTCGTGGTGGTCCTCGTTCAGCGCGGCGTCGTGCAGTTCCTGCGCCAGCTGCGCCTTGCCGCGGGCGCGCAGCGTTTCGATCAGGCCGTGATCGGCGCGCACGTGCCGTTCGATGGCCGATTTCGACGGGTGGCTGACAAAGACCATGCGTTCCACCCCCGCCTCGCGCGCCTCGTCGATGGCGAACTGGATCAGGGGCGTGTCGATGACCGGCAAAAGCTCTTTCGGCGTGGCCTTGGTCGCGGGCAGGAAACGTGTTCCCAGCCCGGCAACGGGAAAGATGGCGGTGCGCACGATGGGTGTCGTCATGGCGGTTCCTCGTCGCTGTGTTGCGCAGCTGCGGCATGGCGGGCCGCGCGCAACAACTTCGGTTATGGAAGAAAAACTACGGGGTGCCGAAGCGATTGCAAATCCCGCCGCAGGGGGCCGTCCCGGCGCGTTTGCCGCGGGGCGCGGGGGAAATGGCGGCGGTGGCGAAAAAGGGGGGAGGGCGGTATTTCTCATTATATACAAATAAAAACAATGTAATAGAGATCCCTCATCCGCCATGGCCCGCCACCGCCTGCACCACCCTGCGCATCCGCAGGCATTATGTCGGCGGGTGTCGTGCGGGTCCCGCACCTGCCCAAGATTTGTGCGGATCGTTCAATTGATACGCCAAGCGAAATAGTTTTCGCCCGATATCGCCCGTTTCGGCGCCGCACCGCGGCGTTTCGTTTGAAACCGCGCCGCAGGGCCTTACCGTCATTCCCACAGGCCCCCCCCCGCAGGCGCGCCATGGCGCCGGGGCGGGGCCGCCGCGCGCAAGATGCGCGCATCGCCACGGGGCCGCGACGCCCCTTGCGCCAGGCGCGCGGCGACGATCGGCACAGGCAGGATCGGATATCGGGACGACCATGAAGGACAGCATTTCACAGCCGCCATCCAGGCCCGTCGCACGTCCGCCCGGTCTAGGGCGCAATCGACGCCATGCCCATGCCGCGCGTGTTCCCGGCATTTCCGCCGCCGGGACCCGCCCCACCAAACCTGCGCCGCGCGCGCTGGCGCTCGACCCTCCCGCCCCGACCGTTCCCCTGCCGTGCAAGGCCCTGCCATGACCATCGCCACCGCCCCCCTTCCGCCGCTGTCGGCCCGCCGTTTCGTGCTGGCGACCGACCTGGACGGCACCTTCCTTGGCGGGTCCGAACCCGACCGCCGCCGCCTTTACCGCTGGATCGAGGCGAACCGGCCCAGCATCGGGTTGGTCTTCGTCACCGGCCGCGATCCCGGATTCATCGCCGCGATGTGCGCAGATCACGGCCTGCCCTGGCCCGATTACGTGGTGGGCGATGTCGGCACCTCGATCGCCGAGGTGGCCCCACACCGCGCCATCACCCCGATCCCCGCGCTGGAGGCCGACATCGCCCGGCGCTGGGGCGATGCGGGCGCGCGGGTGCGCGCGGCGCTGGACGGTCACCCGGGGCTGACGCTGCAACCCACCGCCTTCCGCCACCGCGTCAGCTATGACATGGACCCGGCCGCCTATTGCCCCTCGGCGGAAACCAGGATCGAGCGGCTGGGCCTCGACTGGCTGATCTCGGACAACCGCTTTTTCGACGTGCTGCCGCGCGGCGTGTCCAAGGGGCCGTCGCTGAAACGGCTGGTCGCGCATCTGGGCATCGACCCGGGCCGCGTGCTGGCCGCGGGCGACACGCTGAACGACCTTTCGATGCTGGAATGCGGGCTGAACGCGGTCGCCGTCGGCAATTCCGAACCCGCGCTGATGCAGCGCGTCGCGACCTTGCCCCATGTCCACGCCGCCCGCGCCCACGGCGCCGCGGGCATACTCGAGGCGATCGCCGCCTTCGCCCTTCACGACACCCCCACAGGAGCCTGACATGCCCTCGGATCTCGTCATCGTCTACCACCGCCAACCCTATGAAGAGGTCGAGGTCGACGGGCGCACCGTGTTCCGCGAGAACAAGAGCCCGAACGGCATCGTCCCCACGCTCAAAAGCTTCTTCGGCCGCTTCGACAAGGGCGCCTGGGTCGCCTGGAAACAGGCCGACGACCCCGCCAATCCCGATTTCGACCGCGTGGTCGAGATCGACGATGCCTATGGCCGCTACACCGTCTCGCGCCTGCCGCTGACCGCGGACCAGGTCAGCAGTTTCTACCACGTCACCTCGAAAGAGGCGTTCTGGCCGATCCTGCATTCCTTCAAGGAACGCTACAATTACGACCCCGTCGACTGGCCGACCTTCCGCGAGGTGAACTGGGCCTTCGCCGAGGCCGCCGCCGCCGAGGCCGCCGAGGGCGCGGTGGTCTGGGTGCATGACTACAACCTGTGGCTGGTGCCGGGCTACCTGCGCACCCTGCGCCCCGACGTGAAGATCAGCTTCTTCCACCACACGCCGTTCCCGTCGGCCGACATGTTCAACGTGCTGCCCTGGCGCAAGGAAATCCTAGAAAGCCTGCTGGCCTGCGACGTGGTGGGCTTCCACATCCCGCGCTACGTGTCGAATTTCGTCTCGGCGGCGCAAAGCCTGCTGGATGTCGAGGTGACCGCCCGCCAAAAGGTCGAACCCGAATTCGCCGCCGAGATCACCGCGCTTTCGGAACGCAGCGTGCCCACCACGCTCACCTACGAGGGGCGCACGATCGCGGTGCAGGCCTCGCCCGTGGGGGTCGATGTCGATTACATCGACGCCATCGCCCGGCGCGAGGAAACCGCCCGGCGCGCCGCGGAAATCCGCGCCGACCTGGGACAGGCCAAGATGCTGCTTTCGGTGGGGCGCACCGATTACACCAAGGGCGGCATCGACCAGTTGCTCAGCTACGAACGCCTGCTGGAAAGCCGCCCCGACCTGCGCGGCCGGGTGCGGCTGATGCATGTCTCGGTGCCCGCCAACCGCAACATGACCGTCTACGAGAACATCCAGAGCGACCTGGAACAGATGGCCGGGCGCATCAACGGCCGTTTCGGCAGCTTCGACTGGCAGCCCATCACGCTGATCTCGCGCGCGATCCCGTTCGCCGATCTCGTGGCCTATTACCGCGCCGCCGACGTCGCCTGGATCACCCCGCTGGCCGACGGCATGAACCTGGTGTGCAAGGAATTCGTGGCCTCGCGCGTGGACCATGACGGGGTGCTGGTGCTGTCGGAATTCGCGGGTGCCGCGGTCGAGATGGGCTCGGCGCTGCTGACCAACCCGTTCTCGAACCGCTCGATGGACAGCGCGATTTCCCAGGCCCTCGACATGGCGCCCGCCGAACGGCGCGACCGCATGGCGGCGCTGCGCGACGTGGTGCGCCGCCACGACATCCGGTTCTGGGCCGAACACCAGATGCAGGCGCTGACCGGCGCGGCCGGGATCGAACTGTCGCACCGCCCCGCCGCCTGACCGCGCACGCCCCCTGACGCCCCGTTCCCGCGACGGCCCATTGCATCCGGCGCCCGCAGCCGCGATATCTGCCGGGCATCCTGGGGGGCCGAATGGCAAAGCGGGACAACACCACAAGGCGTCGGCCATCGCTGTCGATGCCCATCCTCAGGACCTCGCGCGACCATCACCGCGCGGGCACGCTGACGCTGGGCAACCTGCTGGCGGGGCTGGGCGACCGGTCCTTCGGCTGGGCGATCCTCGTCTTCTCGCTCATCACGCTTCTGCCCCTGCCGCCCGGCTCGTCGCTGATCACCGCGCTGCCCGTTTTGGTGGCCACCGCCCAGATGGCGCTGGGCTTTCCCCATGTGCGCCTGCCCGGGCGGCTGGACCGGATGAAGATCGACCTGCAAAAGCTGCGCCGCGCCCTGTTGCGCCTGCGCCCCGTCACCCGGCGGCTGGAACGCCGGCTGCGCCCGCGGCTGCCGGTCATCTTCGATCCGCGCCACGAACGGCTTCTGGGGCTGGCGCTGTTCGTGGTGGCCTTCACCCTGTTCCTGCCGATCCCCGGCAGCGGCTGGTTCCCGGCCATCGCGCTGTTCATCACCGGTGTCGGTTTCGTCGAGAAGGACGGGCAGGTGGTCGTCTTCGGCCTGCTGTTCGGCGCGTTCTCGGTGATCCTGACCATCGCGATCGTGATCTCGCTGATCGGCGGGGCCGAGGCGATGATCCACTAGCCCGCCGGACAGGCCGCCCCGGATACCGCGGCCTCACCCGCGCGCGGGGGAAGCGGGGGAATCGGGCGCGCACCGGCGTCGCTGCAGGGCCGCATCGGGACTGCTGAAATATGCGGCAACGCAGCATCGAGTGTCCGAAAACTGACAAACCCGCCCCGTGCCGCCCCGGAAAACCCGGTTTGGAACACATCTTTTCCGGTGCGATATGGACAGTTCCCCCGCCATCCCGGATGCTCGTCCCGTAGGCGAGGACGACATGAAAAACTCCACCTTCGGGCCCCGTGGGGCCGCAACCGATGCGCAGTCAGGAATCGAACGGTTTCCGCTGGATACCGTCTGCGAGGCCGCGAAGATCCTGACCGGGGCCAGCGACCCGATCGGCGCGATGCCCTCGGTGCTGAACGTGCTGTCCTCGTTCATGGGGTTGCGCATGGGGGCGCTGGCGCTGCTGGACGACAAGGGCCAGACCGGGCGCGACGGCAAGCCGGTGAACCCCTTCGTCATCGCCGCCACCACCCACGGCTCGGTCTTCGCGCCGCCCGAAATCCGCGCCCTGCCGGTCAAGGCCACGCGCCAGGTGTTCCGCACCGGCATCGCGCTGGTGTCGCGCAACGCGCGCGAGGAACTGGGCGACGCCGCGATCCCGCCCGGCGCGCCGCATGACCGGCTGGCCCTGATCGCGGTGCCGATCCGCGAACAGGTCCACTCGCCCTACGTGATCGGCGTGCTCGGCGCCTGGCGCGACCTTGACGAGGGCGGCGTCCGCTTCCTGGAGGAAGACCAGCGCGTGCTGACCATGGTCGCCTCGATCCTGGAACAGTCGGTCAAGTTCCGCCGCATGGTCGCCCGCGACCGCGAACGCCTGATGGAAGAGGCCCGCGCCGCCCTGCACGCGGCCAGCGACAAGGCCGACGACGCCGCGCAGATGCCGCCCGAGCCGATCAAGGGCATCATCGGCGACAGCCCCGCGATCAAGGCGGTCACCGCCCAGATTCACAAGGTGGCCCAGACCAATACCCCCGTCCTGCTGCGCGGCGAAAGCGGCACCGGCAAGGAGCTGTTCGCCAAGGCGGTGCACGCGCTGTCCGACCGCCGCGACCAGCCCTTCGTCAAGGTCAACTGCGCCGCGCTCAGCCAGACACTTCTGGAATCGGAACTTTTCGGCCACGAAAAGGGGTCCTTCACCGGCGCCGTCGCGCAGAAGAAGGGCCGGTTCGAACTGGCCGACAAGGGCACGCTGTTCCTTGACGAGATCGGCGAGATCGGCCCCGAATTCCAGGCGAAACTCCTGCGCATCCTGCAAGAGGGCGAATACGAACGCGTCGGCGGGTCGAAAACGCTCAAGGTCGACGTGCGGCTGGTCACCGCCACCAACAAGGACCTCGAAGCGGCCGTGGCCCGCGGCGATTTCCGCGCCGACCTCTACTTCCGCATCTGCGTCGTGCCGATCGTCCTGCCGCCGCTGCGCGAACGGCTGGAGGACGTGCCGAAACTGGCGCAGACTTTCCTTGACCGGTTCAACCGCCAGAACGGCATGGAAAAACGGCTGACGCCCCGGGCCATGGCCCAGCTGGCCCGCTGCCAGTTCCCCGGCAATGTGCGCGAGCTGGAAAACTGCATCAGCCGGGTCGCCGCGCTGTCCTCGGACACCGAGATCGACTCGGCGGAACTGGCCTGCAGCCAGGGCACCTGCCTGTCGGCCGAACTGTGGCGCATGCAGTCGGGCGACCATTCGCCGATCGGCGGGCTGGCCGCGATCCGCACGCCGCTGCCGGTCATCGACAGCGCCGCCGGCCAGCGCCCGCCCGCGCCGGCCTGCGCGGCCCCCGACGGGTTCACCGACGTGCCCCCCGCTCCGTTCAGCCCCGCCCCGCCGCCGCCCGCGGGCGAGGCGCCCGGCGACGAACGCGCCCGGCTGGTCGACGCGATGGAACGCGCGGGCTGGGTCCAGGCCAAGGCCGCTCGCCTGCTGGGCCTGACCCCGCGCCAGATCGGCTATGCGCTGAAAAAGCACGGCATCGAGGTCCGCAGGTTCTAGGCCGGGGCGCCCCCGGCCGCCCGCTTTTCCCGCCGCATCCCCGCAAACCGGCCACCCCCGCCGCCGCGCGCCCCGCATCCCCGACAGGGCGAGTGTCGGGTTTGCGACGTCCTGTCGCCGCTGCGACAAGGCAGGGCGGTGCGGCCTTGGCGCGGCCCTGAAAACAAGGCCCCCGCGCGGCTTGGCACGCTTCCTGCTTCCCTAATTCCGAACGCGTCCAGGCTACAGGAGTCCGCCCATGTCCGCCCCCCTCATCCCGATTGCCGGTCTTTCCGTTTCCAGCCGGGAGGAGATGGGCGCCGCCCTGCAACAGGGGGGCTGTTCGAAATCGTCCTGCGGCTCGTCCGCCGGACCCGCCGACATGGACCCGGCCACCTGGGCCAAGGTCAAGGACCACCCCTGCTACTCCGAAGAGGCGCACCATTATTTCGCGCGCATGCACGTGGCCGTCGCGCCCGCCTGCAACATCCAGTGCAACTACTGCAACCGCAAGTTCGACTGCGCCAACGAAAGCCGCCCGGGCGTGGTGTCCGAACGGCTGACGCCCGAGCAGGCCGCGCGCAAGGTGCTGGCCGTCGCCGCCGAGGTGCCGCAACTCTCGGTGCTGGGCATCGCCGGGCCGGGCGACGCCGCCTATGACTGGCGCAAGACCCGGGCGACCTTCGCGCAGGTCGCCGAACGCCTCCCCGACATCAAGCTGTGCCTGTCCTCCAACGGCCTCGCGCTGCCCGACCATGTCGAGGAAATCGTGGCGATGAACATCGACCACGTGACGATCACCATCAACGCCATCGACCCGGAAATCGGTGCGCAGATCGTGCCGTGGATCTTCTACCAGGGCAAACGCCGCACCGGCATCGAGGCCGCCACCATCCTGCGCGACCGCCAGCTTCAAGCCCTTGAAATGCTGACTGAAAAGGGCGTTCTGGTCAAGGTGAACTCGGTCCTGATCCCCGGCATCAACGACGACCACCTGATCGAGGTGAACAAGGCCGTCAAGGCGCGCGGCGCCTTCCTGCACAACATCATGCCGCTGATTTCCGACCCCGCGCATGGCACCCATTTCGGCCTGACCGGCCAGCGCGGCCCCACCGCGGCCGAGCTGAAAAAGGTCCAGGACGCCTGCGCGGGCGGCGCCAACCTGATGCGCCATTGCCGCCAGTGCCGCGCCGATGCGGTGGGCCTGCTGGGCGAGGATCGCGGCCAGGAGTTCACCCTCGACAAGCTGCCCGAGGTGATCGAGGACGCCCCCGAGGCCCGCGATGCCTACCGCGCCTGGGTGGCCGAGGAACGCAAGGACCGCGCCGCCGCCGCCGAACACGCCGATGCCGCCGCCGCCGCAACCGAGGCGCCCACGCTCTTTGCCGTCTGCACCCGTGGCTCGGGCCGGATCAACCTGCATTTCGGCAAGGCGACCGAATTCCAGATCTACGAGGCCGATGCCGATGGCATCCGCTTCGTCGGGCACCGGCGGGCCGACAATTACTGTCTCGGCGGCTATGGCGACGAGGATCGGATGGGGGAAATCATCCGCGTGCTGGCCGACGTGCCCTATGTCCTGTGCCAGAAGATCGGCGAAGGCCCCCGCGCCAGCCTTGCCAAATACGGGATCGAGGCGATCGACAGCCTGGGCGAGGATTACATCGAAACCGCCATCGCCGCCGTCCTGCAATCGCGCGCCGCCCGCGCCGCGAAACGCGCCTGAGCGGGGGCAGACCATGGCTTACAAGATCGTCACCCAGACCTGCACCGCCTGCGGCGCCTGCGAGTTGGAATGCCCCAACGCCGCGATCCGGCTGAAGAACGACACCTACGTGATCGACCCGAACCTGTGCAGCGAATGCGAGGGCCATTTCGACACCCCGCAATGCGCCGAGATCTGCCCGGTGCCCGCCACCTGCATCCCGGCCCCGGTGTGACATGCCCGAGGGTCCCGATCCGGTCGACTGGCAGGGCCGCGCGCTCGATTGCGCGACCTGCCGGTTCGCGCGGTTCCGGGACACGCGCCAATGCGCGCCCGGCTGGTCCTGCGCCCATGACCGCTATGCCCCCCGCATCGCCCGGTTCTTCGTGATGAACCCCGCCGCCGCGGATATGTGCCTCGACGCGCCCTATGCCGAGACCCGGGCCCAGGCCGCGCGCGTGGCCAACCTGTTCCGCCTGCGCCCGCTGCTCGATGATCCCGACCCGGCCGTGCGCGCCGTCGCGGCGCTGCGCCTTCCGGCGGCCCAGGCCCGCGCCGCGCTGACCGATCCCGACCGCGAGGTGCGCGCCGCGCTCGCCTGGCGGCTGCCCTTCGCCGATCTCGTGCCGCTGCTGCATGACGACGACCCCCATGTGCGGCTGATCGCGGCGCGCCGCGCCGATCCGGGCGTGCTGCCGATCCTGGCCCGCGACCCCGACCCGGAAATCCGCGTGCTGGTGGCCGAACGGGTGGCGCCGCGCTGGCTTGGCCACCTGGTCGCCGACCCCGACCCCCTGGTCCGCCGCGCCGTGGCCCAGCGGCTCGCGCCCGAGGCGCTGGAACGGCTGGCGGGCGACCCCGACCTGCGGGTGCGCCACGCCGTCGCCGAACGCGGCCCGGCAGCGCTGGCCGCCCGCCTTCTGGACGACCCCGAAGCGCCCGTGCGCGAAGCCGCCGCCACGCGCCTGGCCGAACTCTCCGCAGAAAGGGACAGCGATGTCGACCGATGACCGCGAAATCGAGATCTACGGCCCGCCCGCCTTCGAACCCGGCGAAAAGGTGCGCGCCCGCAAACATATCCGCAACGACGGCACCGTGGCCGGCAGCGACGTGGGCGACCGCGTCGTGTCCAAGGGCGAGGTCGGCTACGTGCGCGACATCGGCACCTTCCTGAACCAGTTCTACATCTACGCCGTCGAATTCGTGGACAGCCGGTCCATCGTCGGCATGCGCCGCGACGAACTCGTCAGCCTCGACAAGGAGACAGCCCAATGAAGATCACCGTTCGCGAAACCCCCAAGGGCATGGAAGTCTACGTGCCCAAGAAGGACCTCGAGGAAATCGTGGTGGAATCCGAAAAGCCCGGCATCTGGGGCGGCTGGGCCAAGCTGTCCAACGGCTGGACCTTCGAGATGCCCGATCTCGACGCGCCGAAACTGCCGATCACGGTGGACGCCCGCCGCCTGTCGGTGGAGTAGGGGCGATGGGCGCCGAAAGCCGTCTGGCCGGGCTTCTGGACGAGGTCGCCCAGGGCGGCCGCGTGCCCTATCTGGGCGCGGGCGTCGCGGCGCTGTCGGGGGGCGGGCAACCGGCCTCTCCGGCCGCGCTTTGCGCCGCGATCGAGGCAAAGGTGCGCGCCCCGAAACGCGCCAGCGGCAACATGTGGTCGGTGGCCCAGTTCGTCGAAAGCCGCCGCCTGCGCAAGACGCTGGAGGCCATCGTGCAAGAGGCCTTCGCCGAGCGCCCCGACCCGGGCCCGCTGCACCGCTGGCTGGCGCGGGTGCGCCCGCCGATGATCGTGGACGCCTGGTATGACAGCCAGATCCTGGACGCCGCCATGGCCGAGGGCATGGAAGGCTGGGGCTGGGTCCAGGGCGTCAGCCGCAATGGCGAAAGGCACGATGTCTGGACCCGGGCCTATGACGCTACCGGCGCGCTCCTGGGCGAGGCGCCCGACCCGGCCTGGCAAACGCTGATCTACAAACCCCACGGGGTGATCCGGCCCGGCCATTCCTTCCTGCTGTCGGACAGCGACTATGTCGAGGTCCTGACGGAAATCGACATCCAGAGCCCGATCCCCGACGAGGTGCAGGCCCGCCGCACCGGCCGGCCCTTCCTGTTCCTCGGCTGCCGCTTCGACGACCAGATGCTGCGCATCTTCGCCCGCCAGATCGCCAAGCGGTCCGGCCAGGGCCATGTCGCGCTGATCGAGGGGGAATTGACGCGGATGGAGGAGAAATTCCTCGAAGAGCTGGGCATCGAACGGCTGGACCTGCCGCTTTCCGCGGTCACCGGCGCCATCGCCGCCCCCGCCTGACAGCGTTCCAGAAGGAGCGCGCTGTCGCGCGCACGCCTTTGCATCGCGGCCCCCTTCGGGGGGCCGCAGTCGTTTCGGGTATTTGGACCAAGAAGAAGCTGCGGTCTTCTTCTTGGCAAAAATACCCATGGCGCGACGGCCCTGCGGGCGCCTGTCCCGGGCAAGGGCGCGATTGTCGGGTCTTTGTCGGGTTCGACACAGCGCTGCGGCCGGGGGCGCGTTTTTGCAAGTATCTGGAATTCAATGAAATTTCATGTGTCCGGGGCTTGGCACGCTTCCTGCTTAAGAAGGGGCGAGAGCGGCCGCGACGCCTTCTCGCGACACCGAACCAACACAGCTGCAAAGGACGAAACCATGAGCGCGCTGAGACAGATCGCCTTCTACGGTAAAGGTGGCATCGGAAAATCCACCACCTCCCAGAACACCCTGGCCGCCCTGGTCGAGATGGATCAGAAGATCCTGATCGTCGGCTGCGACCCCAAGGCCGACTCGACCCGCCTGATCCTGAACACCAAGATGCAGGAAACCGTGATCCACATGGCCGCCGAGCTGGGCTCGGTCGAGGATCTCGAACTCGAAGACGTGATGAAGATCGGCTACAAGGGCATCAAGTGCACCGAGGCCGGCGGCCCCGAGCCGGGGGTTGGCTGCGCCGGCCGCGGCGTGATCACCGCGATCAACTTCCTCGAGGAAAACGGCGCCTATGACGACGTGGACTACGTGTCCTACGACGTGCTGGGCGACGTGGTCTGCGGCGGTTTCGCCATGCCCATCCGCGAGAACAAGGCCCAGGAAATCTACATCGTCATGTCGGGCGAGATGATGGCGCTGTATGCCGCCAACAACATCGCCAAGGGCATTCTGAAATACGCCAACTCGGGCGGCGTGCGCCTGGGCGGCCTGATCTGCAACGAGCGCAAGACCGACCAGGAGCTGGAACTGGCCGAGGCGCTGTCGGCCAAGCTGGGCTGCAAGATGATCCACTTCGTGCCGCGCGACAACATCGTGCAGCATGCCGAGCTGCGCCGCGAGACGGTGATCCAGTACGCCCCCGAAAGCCAGCAGGCCGAGGAGTACCGCCAGCTCGCCCGCAAGATCCACGAGAACTCGGGCAAGGGCGTGATCCCGACCCCGATCACCATGGATGAGCTGGAGCAGATGCTGCTCGATTTCGGGATCATGCAGTCCGAAGAGGACCGCCTGGCCGAGATCGCCAAGTCCGAAGCGAAGTCGGCGTAAGTCTGCGCCTTATCCCTGGGCCGGCGCCTCGCCGCCGGCCCGCCCTGAACAAGGAGTCTCCGAGATGGCGAAAGATCTGGAAGACGGCGCGGACCACACGAGCCTCATTGAAGAGGTTCTCGCGGCCTATCCGAAAAAGGCGCAGAAACGGCGCGCCAAGCACCTGTCGACCGCGGGTCCCGTGGAAGACGGCGAAACCGAGATCGTGTCGAAATGCGACACGGTGAAATCCAACGTCAAGTCGGTCCCCGGCGTGATGACGATCCGCGGCTGCGCCTATGCGGGGTCCAAGGGCGTGGTCTGGGGCCCGGTCAAGGACATGGTCCATATCAGCCACGGCCCGGTCGGCTGCGGCCATTATTCCTGGTCGCAGCGGCGCAACTACTACACCGGCACCACCGGCGTCGACAGCTTCGTGACCTTCCAGTTCACGACCGATTTCCAGGAAAAGGACATCGTGTTCGGCGGCGACAAGAAGCTCGAGAAGACGATCGACGAGATCAACGAGCTGTTCCCGCTGTCCAAGGCGATCTCGGTGCAGTCGGAATGCCCGATCGGCCTGATCGGCGACGACATCGAGGCGGTCGCCAAGAAGAAGAAGAAGGACATCGGCAAGACCATCGTGCCGGTCCGCTGCGAAGGCTTCCGCGGCGTGTCGCAATCGCTGGGCCACCACATCGCCAACGACTGCATCCGTGACTGGGTGCTGGACGGCGAGGGGTCGGAATACGAGGCGACCGATTACGACGTCAACATCATCGGCGACTACAATATCGGCGGCGACGCCTGGTCGTCGCGCATCCTGCTGGAAGAGATCGGCCTGAACGTGGTCGGCTCCTGGTCGGGCGATGCGACGCTGGCCGAGATGGAGAACGCCCCCAAGGCCAAGCTGAACCTCATCCACTGCTACCGGTCGATGAACTACATCTGCCGCCACATGGAAGAGAACCACGGCGTGCCGTGGATGGAATACAACTTCTTCGGACCCAGCCAGATCGCCGCCTCCCTGCGCGCCATCGCCGCCAAGTTCGACAAGACCATCCAGGACAAGGCCGAAGAGGTCATCGCCAAGTACCAGCCGCTGGTCGACGAGGTGCTGGCGAAATACAAGCCGCGCCTCGAAGGCAAGAAGGTGATGCTCTATGTCGGCGGCCTGCGTCCCCGTCACGTCGTCACCGCCTACCACGATCTCGGCATGGAGATCGCGGGCACCGGCTACGAGTTCGCCCATGGCGACGACTACAAGCGCACCGGCGAATACGTCAAGGAAGGCACGCTGATCTACGATGACGTGACGGGCTACGAGCTCGAGAAGTTCATCGAGAAGATCCGCCCCGACCTGGTCGGCTCCGGCATCAAGGAAAAGTACCCGACGCAGAAGATGGGCATCCCGTTCCGCCAGATGCACAGCTGGGACTATTCCGGCCCCTATCACGGCTATGACGGTTTCGCGATCTTCGCCCGCGACATGGATCTGGCGATCAACAACCCGGTCTGGGGTCTGTTCGACGCGCCCTGGAAGAAATCGGCCTGACCGGCCCCGGGCGGGGGCCGCGCGGCCCCTGCCTTCCCCTCAACCCTTTCGGCCGGCGTCCCGGAATGCGGACGGGCCCGAAGAAGGATGTGAAAGATGCCCCAATCGGCAGACAAGGTGCTGGACCACACCAAGCTGTTCCACGAGCCCGAATACAAGCAGATGCTTGAGAACAAGCGGGCGAAGTACGAAAATGCGACCCCCGCGCCGCAGGTGACGGAAATCCTCGACTGGACCAAGTCCTGGGACTACCGCGAAAAGAACCTCGCCCGCGAGGCCCTGGTGGTCAACCCCGCCAAGGCCTGCCAGCCGCTGGGCGCGGTCTTCGCCGCCGCCGGCTACGAGGGCACGATGAGCTTCGTGCACGGCTCGCAGGGCTGCGTCGCCTATTACCGCTCGCACCTCAGCCGCCACTTCAAGGAACCGGCCTCGGCGGTGTCGTCGTCGATGACCGAGGATGCGGCGGTGTTCGGCGGGCTGGTGAACATGGTCGATGGCCTGGCCAACACCTACGCGCTTTATGAACCCAAGATGATCGCGGTCTCGACCACCTGCATGGCCGAGGTGATCGGCGACGACCTCAACTCCTTCATCCTCCAGGCGAAGGACAAGGAATCGGTGCCCGCCGATTTCGACGTGCCCTTCGCCCACACGCCCGCCTTCGTCGGCAGCCACGTGGACGGCTACGACAACATGCAGAAAGGCATCCTGGGCCATTTCTGGAAGGACGCGAAGCGCAAGGAAAACCAGTCGATCAACATCATCCCCGGCTTCGACGGCTACGCGGTCGGCAACATCCGCGAACTGAACCGGATGCTGGACGCGATGGGCGTCAGCTACACCGTCCTGTCGGACGTGTCCGATGTCTACGACACGCCCTCGGACGGCCAGTTCCGCATGTATGACGGCGGCACCAGGCTGGACGCCGCGAAAAAGGCCGTGAACGCCAAGGCCACCGTCTCGATGCAGGAATACTGCACCAGGAAGACGCTGGAACTGTGCGAAAAGGTCGGCCAGCAGACCGCCGCCTTCCACTACCCGATGGGCGTGGGCGGCACCGACGACTTCCTGGTGAAGATCAGCGAATTGTCCGGCAAGGCCATCCCCGACAGCCTGACGCTGGAACGCGGCCGCCTGGTCGACGCGATGGCCGACAGCCAGGCTTACCTGCACGGCAAGACCTACGCGATCTACGGCGACCCGGACTTCGTCTACGCGATGGCCCGCTTCGTCATGGAAACCGGCGGCGAACCCACCCACTGCCTCGCCACCAACGGCAGCAAGGAATGGAAGGAGCAGATGGAGGCGCTGCTGGCCTCCTCGCCCTTCGGCAAGGGCTGCCAGGTCTGGGCCGGCAAGGACCTGTGGCACCTGCGCTCGATCCTCGCGACCGAGCCCACGGACCTCTTGATCGGCAACAGCTACGGCAAGTACCTGGAACGCGACCTGGGTATCCCGCTGATCCGGCTGACCTTCCCGATCTTCGACCGCCACCACCACCACCGCTTCCCCACCTGGGGCTACCAGGGCGGCCTGAACGTGCTGGTGAAGATCCTCGATACCGTGCTCGACAAGCTCGACACCGACACGGGCACCCTGGGCGAGACCGACATTTCCTTCGATCTCACCCGCTAAGCGGCGGCCCCGGCGCATCCCTGTCTGTCCTGTCCCCGCGCCGGGGCATCCGCTCCAGTCCCGCTTGCGGGGCTGCACGAGGCGCGGCCGGCTTCTTCCGCTGGCCGCGCCTCGGCGTTCCGGGTCGAACACCCCATGTCGCACGGGCCGCGGCGGGGCAGGGGGGGGCGCTGCCCCCCCCGTCCTTCGGACTTCCCCCCCGGGATATTTCCAGCCAGAAGAAGGGGCGGGGGCTTCTTCTGGCTGGAAATATCCCGGGGGGCTGCGGGGGGCAGCGCCCCCCGCGCGGGTCGGCTTGGCGAAGCCAATGAGCGGCGACAGGAGGTTTTGACACCCTCGGATTTTAGAGCACTTTAAAAACAAAGGGTTAGGGGGTGCCGAGTTGCAGGGGTTTTGACAGTTTCGGGGCTTTTCAGAAGCCGAACGGGGCGTTGCCGCGGCTGGTGGTCAGGAAAAACCCAATGAAATCAGAGGCGGCGCTCCCCACTCGGAAACTAGTCACTTTCCGGTTTCCGATTTGGCGAGAGACTGCTCGATAAGCTTTTGGAAGTCGCTCCGATTTGGTGCATCGCGCTCGTTTGACGCGAACTCCCTCATGCCCTCCATGAAGGCCGCCATGGCGTTCGCGGCTATCTCAGAACGCGAAAGACCAGCGATGCGCTCACCGGTTAGGATTGGGCTCTCGCTCTTCGACTGCTGCGCCCACAACCATGCAAGCAGACTTTCGACGACACGGAAGCACTGAAGGGCATAGTCGCGCTGGCTCAGCGTGGGCGAAAAGCTGTCGGCCGACCTCCCTACGAGCCAGTCGATGGAAACATCCATCCCATTGGCGATTGCGATGAGCGCATCAACACCGGGCCGCTTCGCGCCTTTCACCCGCATGTAGCCTTCCATAGAGCTCTTCGGGATGCCGCACCGCTCGGCCATTTCCCTAATACTCAGCCCGCGCGTGAAGGCCAGATGTGCCAAGCGTCCCACAAGAACATCGGGCTCGTCAGTGTCAGTCATTGACAACTTCCTAAAGGATGCATAATGTCCCCTATAGGAGACGATTTCGTTTGGACTACGTTCCTATGTCAGGTTCTAACATACCAGAGGATGCCGAGAAAGCCCGTTACAGGCGTGTTCGCGCCGCGTTCGTGGCTCAAGGCACGACCTTGAATGCTTGGTGCTCAGAGAACGGGACGCGCATCCAGAACGTGCGGGATGCCTTCTTCGGGAACTGGAAGGGTCCGAAAGCGCGGGCCTTGCTGGATCGTGTAAACGAAGCCGCCGGGACCCGTCGATGAGCCTTTGCATTGCCGACATAACAGGGCTTCCCGGCCGTCCCAAAACCCCGATGGGCGTCCGCAAGATGCTGAAACGGTTGGGCGTCCCTGTTCGCCAAGTTGGTAAGAGGTTCGAATTCGAACTCGCGGACCTTCCCGAGGACGTGCAGAACGAATGGCGTCGGCGGATGTGCGAAGAGCATCATCTCGACCCCGGCGAGCACGATGACGCGGCGCATGTCGCGCTTGAGCGTGCACCGGTTTCGGTGCGCGAGCGGGCGCATGACAATGCCCTGAAGCTGATGTTCGTGGCGAAGATGGAGGCGGTGGGCGCGACCTGGCCGGAGATCGAGAAGGAAGGGAAGGCCAAGTTCGGCCGCTTCCCGTCGCGGAACACGGTCAAGGGCTGGAAGGACAAGACGGACGGGGTGGCGCCGGCGAACTGGGCACCCGCACTGGCCCCTGCCTGGAAGGGCGGGGAGCGCGACGAGCCGACACCGGAAGCCTGGGCCTCCCTGGTCAACCGCATGAACCTGTCGGGCAAGAACGGGACAGGCTTCCCGCTGAAGCACGCCCATAAGCAGGTCGCGAAGGAAGCCGCGGCCAAGGGTTGGACCTGGCCCCCCTATCACACGATCCGGCGGCGCTGGAACGATATGGACCCCATCGCGCGGCTCGTGGCCGAGGTGGGGGAAGAGCGGGCGACCGCGCTCCTGACGCTTCGCCTGCCGCAGACGGCCGAGGGCATGGCCGCAATGGACATGGTGGACGGCGACGGGCGCGAATTCAAGGTGCGAGTGCGTTGGCCGGATGGCACGGTCGGCTGCCCGTGGGTTGTCGCCTTCGCGGATCGCCGCACGCGCAAGACCGTGGGCTGGGCCGTGGGCAAATCGGAGAACTCCGATGTGACCGAGGCGGCGATCCTGCACATGTGCGAGACGCATGGCCGCCCGCAGAAGGTCGGTTTCGACAATGGCAGCGCGTTCAACAGCCAGAGGATCGCGGGCGGGCTGACCCCGGCCTACCGCACGAAACAGACGCGCAAGCCGGACTGGGCCGTGCCCGGTGTGCTGAAGATCATCGGGGCCGAGCTTCGGAACAAGGGCGTCGGCGCGAAGACCAGCAACCTTCAGGAGAACGTCTGGTCGCATCTGCGCCACGTGGACAACGACCCGCGCTTTCACGGGGCGCAGCGGCCGGGGCCGAACGATCCGACCCCACCCAATGGCGAGCCGGTCCCGCTCGAAGTCTTCGAAGCCGTTCTGGCCGAAGCCATCCATGACCTGAACACCGCGACCGACAACCGGGTGAAGGGGCTGTTGAAGGGCGAGAGCCGCGCAGAGGCGTTCGAACGGCTGTTGAAAGGTAATAGAAGGCGTGTTCTGGCCGACTTCCACCGCCGCCGCCTCGCCATGACCTGGAAGCTCAAGACGGTGCGCGAAGATGGCCGGATCGCCTTCGACGGCGGGCTGTTCGGCGACCACACGACGCAGCGCGAGATGCTGCGTCACGTGGGCAAGAAGGTTCTGGTCGGCTTCAACCCCAAGGACTTCGACGCCCCCGCGATGGTGTGCCATTGGGAGGACGAGACCCGGCGCGGGAGCCTCTTCCTCGAAGAGCTGCCGGCCGTCGCGCCCACCCGGCACGGCAGCACCGAAGGCCGCCGCGCCGCCGCCACCGAAAAGCAGCGGGTGCGCCAGCTTGTCCGCAAGTTCCGTGCAGCGCACCCCGAGGCGGACGTGGCCAAGCTGCGCGAAGCGGCGCTGGACGCCATCGGTGCGACCGATGCGATCCGGCGGCCTGAAACCGGGGTTGTCGAGCTTCACACCGATAGCGGCTTCAAGGCCGCTGAGCCCGGCGAGGGCGCCGCCGAGGTGTCTTACCTGACCGAGGAACGATTGAGGAACTTCATTGAGGCCACGGAAAGCCAGTTGGCTTCGAGATGAAGCGGCCGGGCGGTGTAGCCGCACCGTCCCGGCCGAACGCAGCGGGCGAAAGCCCACAACCAGGAGAAACCCATGACAGCAAATGTCCATGTGATCAAGCCCGAGGCGCCGCCGGTGCATCTGGGCTTTGTCGAGACCAGGAGCGCCCAGGCGATGACCCTGGCGCTGCGCCGCGCCCGGGCGAAGGGGAAGATCGTCGCGATTTCCGCGGCCTCCGGCGTCGGCAAGACCGCGACCGTCTTCCATCTCAAGCAGGACGCGCCGGAAACGCTGGTGTTCACGGCGAAATCGGGCGAAGGCGGCGTCTGGAACCTCGCGTGCGGCCTCTGCAATCTGCTGGGCCTCGAACCCCCGAACGGCCGCGACCT
Source organism: Rhodovulum marinum (assembly GCF_004343075.1). GTDB lineage: Bacteria > Pseudomonadota > Alphaproteobacteria > Rhodobacterales > Rhodobacteraceae > Rhodovulum > Rhodovulum marinum. The sequence goes on along the minus strand of NZ_SLXP01000002.1, from coordinate 557,297 downwards.
GGCCGCCGCGCGGGCCGACATCGCCGACAGGATCGGGCCGGATGGCTTCCTGGTGATCGACGAGGCGCAATACCTGATCAAGCGGAACCCGCGCGGCCCCGATGACCGGGACGCCCTGGAATGGGCGCGCCAATTGGCAGAGGAGGGGTTCTTCGCCCTGGCGCTGGTGGGCGATCTGCGTCTCGACAAGGCGATCAACGAGCTGCCCCAGCTCAAGCGCCGCACCCATCCGCGCGTGACCATCAGCCATGCCAGCGAAGCGGATGTGGACCTGTATTGCCGGGCGCGCGGACTGCACGACGACGACATCATCCGTAAGCTGGCCAATGTCGCGCGGCGCAATGGCGGGCTGGGCGACGTGGAGGACATCTTCGCGACAGCGCGCGACCTGGGCAGGACCGCAGTTCCGACCGTCGAAGACATCCTGGCCGCGCTTGAATACCTCGAGTTCACCACCAGGAGGACGAAGTGATGACCGACACTACCGAAGACCGCGACGTGTTGCTCTGGGTGCCCATGAAGGCATCGCAGGTCGAAGCTGCCCGCCAGGCCGGGCGCGCCCTGGCCGAGTTCCCGTCCATTATTGAAGCCGGGGCCGATCACCTCGCCGAAACGCTCATGCGCGATGACATTCCGCCTGAAGAGGTGGGCAAGCAACTGGGCGAAGGGCTGAACGCCATGAAGGCCAACGCCGCACTCGCGAAGGCGGCGGCGGTGCTCCTGCAACCCCTGGCGATGGCCGGGACGTTCACGGACCAGAACGGACAGCAAGGGGGGCGCGTACAATGACCGACCAACCCGACCGCCGCAAGCTGTCCGTGATGGTTTCGGACGAAGAGCTTCTCGCAATGGGCGAGGGCATCGAACGGACGGAGGCCTTCCTTGCAGACCTTCGGCGCGACATCTCGACCGTGCGTCAATACCTCGAAAGCAAGGGCGGGCTGGATGCCGCGTCCCACGAGGTTCTGACGAAGTTCATCGAACGCGGCGATCTGCACCGCCGCCACATTACCCTGGTCCGGCTGATCCTTTCCCAACTTGCCGACCTCGAGAACCCCACCCAGCACAAGGAAGACGGCCAATGAGCGATGCACACCTGACAGACCATGAATGGAAGCTGAAGATGGCGCGCGAGGGCAAGGCCATCTACGTGCCTGGCAAGACCGACGAACAGGTGAAGGCAGAACTGAAGGCCGAGACCATGACCGACCCGAAAGACACGCCCGTCACTTTCACCGTCACGGAACGGGACCTGGAACACTATTACAGCGCATTCTACGCCTCTCAGAAGGCACTTCACAAAGCCGTTGCGACCCTGGAGCACCTCGCCCAAAGCGACGACGACGCCCTGGGCGCGACGGGCTGGGCGGTGGCCGAGCTTGCCGCAAAGGGACTGGAAGAGATGGCGGAAGCGGCCGACAAACGGTTTCAGGAGTTCGCGACGGCGGTACGCCTGGCCGCCATGCGGTCGCGGGGGGAGATCGAATGACGACGATTTCCCGCAATCAGCGCGTCCTGATGAAGGTGGCGCAGCGCAAGCTGAAGATCCCGGACGCGGCCTATCGCGCGGCCCTGGTGGAGATCGCGGGCGTGACCAGCTCGAACGAGCTTGACCAGGAAGGCTTCGCCGCGATGATGGGCTGGTTCCAGTGGCTCGGCTTCGAGCCGGGCAGCCCGCGCGGCCAGGACTATGGCCAGCGGCCCGGCATGGCGAGCTTCGCGCAGTTGGAACTGATCCGCGCTCTTTGGGCCGAGTTCACCGGGCATGTCTACTCGGGCGACGACGAGCTCGGGAAGTGGCTGCTTCGCACCTTCAAGGTGTCTTCGCTGCGGTTCCTGACCAAGGCCGACGCGCAGAAGGCAATCACCGCCCTGAAGCACATGAAGGCGAGGGCCGCCTGAGCGGCCCTCTGAGGGCCTTCCTCGTTCCGGGGGCATCCACCCCCGGAACACCCAAAGACCCTATTCAAAAACGCCGGAAAACCGTTTAATCGGCGAAGCTGGCACCCCCTCTCCCTTTCCGCGGCCATCACGCCCCCGCCGGGCGACCCACAAGCCCCTGCGGGTGGCCGGGTCCATCCGGCAAAAGCTACCCATTCTCCTGACATCTACGCGAACACCGCCAACGCCTTCAGGAGACCCCGCCGTGATCATCAACAAAAGCAACCTCAGCTCCCTCTACACCGGCTTCAACGCCGCGTTCAAAGGGGCCTTCCAGGCCGCCGAGGTCCACTGGCCCGAGATCGCCATGAAGGTGCCCAGCTCGACGCGCGAAGAGGTGTATGGATGGATGGGCAGCTTCGGCGTGATCCGCGAATGGATCGGGCCGCGCCACGTCAACAGCCTGTCGGCGCACAGCTTCACCATCACCAACCGCGACTTCGAGGCGACGGTCGCCGTGCATCGCAACGATATCCTCGACGACCGCTACGGGGTGTTCAAGCCGGTCTTCGAAGAAATGGGCTACAACGCCCGGCTGCACCCCGAAGAGCTGGTGATGGGCCTGCTCGCGGACGGCTTCACGGCCGAGTGCTATGACGGCCAGCCGTTCTTCGACACCGAGCACCCCGTCACCAAGGCGGACGGCACGACCGAGCTGGTCTCGAACATGGCGGACGGGTCCGGCCCGGCCTGGTATCTGCTCGACACGTCGCGCGCGGTGCGCCCCCTGATCTTCCAGGAGCGCGAGCCCTACACGTTCGAAAGCAAGACCGACCTCAGCGACGACAACGTGTTCATGAACAACGAGTTCCTCTACGGGGTGCGCGCCCGCGCCAACGTGGGCTTCGGCCTGTGGCAGCTCGCCTATGGCTGCAAGGTGGACCTGGATACGGCCGCTTATGCCGCCGCCCGCGCCGCCATGATGAACTTCAAGTCGCCCGAAGGCCGCCGGATCGGCGTGAAGCCCACGACGCTCCTGGTGCCGCCCGAGCTCGAAGAGAAGGCGCTTCAGCTCCTGAACGCGCAGCAGAACGCGTCGGGCGCCTCCAACGTCTGGGCGAACACCGCCAAGCTGATCGTCTCGCCGTTCCTGTCCGCGTGACGGGGCGCGCCGCAGGGGGCTGAACCGTGGTTTTCGTTGTCCAGGGCTTGATGGAATTCGACGCCGACGGCGCTATCAAAAGCGTGCGCGTGGCGAAGACGGAATTCGAGAAGCTCAAGACGGCGGGCGTCAACGTCAGCAAGGGCCTGTATGGCACCGACGAGCTGATGAAGAACCTCGGCCGGAACGCCAGGGTCTCGGCCGGGGCGGTCCAGAACCTCGGGTATCAGTTCAACGATATCGGCGTGATGATGGCTGCGGGCCAGTCGCCGCTGACGCTGGCCATCCAGCAGGGCACCCAGATCAGCCAGGTGCTCGGCCCGATGGGCGCGCAGGGTGCGGTGACAGCCTTGGGCGACGCGTTCAAGGCGATGATCAACCCGGTCAGCCTGGCGACCATCGGCATTGTCGCGGGCACCGCCGCCCTGGGCCAGTGGGCCATGGCGGCCGCCCAAGGCGAGGACGCCACCGAAGACTTTGCCACGTCGGTGGATGACCTCGTGACCGCGATGAACGCGCTTCAGGATATCACGGCGATCTATTCCGGCTCTGGCCTGGTCGACCTCAAGGAGAAGTATGGCGAGGTCACCGACCAGGTTCTCGCCCTGGTCGAAGCCCAACGTCAGTTCGCGGTCACCGACGCGGTGCAATCGGCTGCCGATGCGGCCAGCGCGCTAAAGGAAGAATTCCGCGACGTGTTCCTCGAACTCGGCCGCACCGACTTCGTGGACGAGCGCCGCCTTGCCTGGTTCAAGCGGGAATTCGGCCTTACCATCGGGCAGGCGCAGCAACTGCGCGCCGCCCTGGACGAGGCATCGCAGGCGACCACCTTTGATAGCCAGGCCGCCGCCCTGGCCAAGGTCCGGGGCATCCTCGACGCCACCACGCTCAAGACCGGGGAACTCTACGGCAAGCTCCTAGACGCCGAAAGCGCGATGCGCCAGCTCGCCGCGCAGGCCCCGCAGGCCGGGTGGCTGTCCGCGGTCATCGGCGAGGCCAAGTCGCTCGCCAGCGCGCTCTGGGACGCGGCCAAGGCCCGCGCGGCGGCGACGGCCGAGGCCACCACCGACGCGGCGGGCAATCCGACCCCGTTCGGGCCGGGATCGCGCGCGCGCAGCCGCCCGGAACGCATGGGCTTCGCCGCGTCGGAAGACGCGATCTACGGCCCGGCCGTGCGAACCCGGCAGGGCGGTGCCGCCGCGGCGCGCGAGGAACGTGACGCCGTCGCCGAGCTGATCCTGTCGCTGCAAGGCGAGGTGGACATTCTCCGCGAGGCGGACCCGGTCAAGCAGGAGCTCATCCGGTTGCGCGAACAGATGGTGGACGCGACCGACGCCGAGCGGGCGAAGATCGAAGATCTCATTCGCGCCAAGGAACGCGAGATCAACCTTGGCCAAACCCAGAAGCAAATGTGGCAATCCCTCGGACAGACGGCCCTGACCGCACTGGACGACATGGACGCGGCCATGAACATGCTGCTGCGGTCGCTTCGGGAAGGCGCGTTTCTGGGCAGCGGACCGCTGGGCGGTCTGTTCGGCGGTCAGAACGCAAGCGGCCTGGGTGGCCTCTTCGGAATGATGGTGGGCGGGTTCGGTGGCTTCCGCGCCTCGGGCGGATCGGTGCAGCCCGGCCGCGCCTACATCGTGGGCGAGCGCGGCCCTGAACCCTTCATCCCCTCGGTCCCCGGTACGATCCTGCCGAACAGCGCGCTGCGCCAGCAGGGCAGCGGGGGCACGGCGCAGTTCTCCATCACCGTGAACGTCAACGGCGCGACGGGCGACCGCGAGCTCGAAGAGCGGGCCTATGCGGGCACCTCGCGCGCAATCGAGGCGGCCTTCGCCCAATACGACGCCGAGCGCCTGCCGCTGCGCGTCCGCGAGATCAACGACCAGCCCGAGAGGATCGGATGAAGCGCTGGTGAACAGAGATTGCGCGGGAGGTTCTGGCCCCGCGCATTGGCCGCCGGTTTGTTCAGTTCACGGCGGTCTCGGGTCGGTTGCCTTTCTCAGCGGGTGACCGGCCCATCCCGCCCGCGGCGCCAAACGCGGGCGCGGCGGACCGGCCGGCTCCATCTCGGCGGCCGGTCCGCCTTCCATCCACCCCGCCGCCCGACGAGGTGACAGACGTGACGGACAGCTACCCGAAACCCCCGGCCCATGCCGCGCCCTATGTCGATATCCTCGGCTCGGCGCTGGCGGTGCGCTTTCTTCTGACCTTCGGCGGGGCCGAACTCTACATGGCCGAGCGACCGACCGAACGCTCGCGCGTGGTGCAACTCGTGGGCGTGGACCTGGCCCGCGCCCTTGGCGCGGCGGACCTTCCGCGCCGTGTGCCGCTCGCCAAGCCCTGGCTGGCCGCCTGCCTGGCGTATGAGGGCCAGACCGTCGCCGATATCGCGCGAACGCTCCACATGAGCGACACGGCTGTTCGCAAATGTCTCGCGAACAACCCCTATCGCAGCGCGCCCGCGTCCTGGAGGGACGCATGAGCCGCGCCCTGTCGCAGATCGTGGCCGTGCGCATCGCCCTGGCCGAGGCCCGCAAGCTCCTCGACAACGCCTCGGCCAAGATCGACGGCCTTCAGGGTACCCTTCGAGCGGAGCTTGAAGAGGGTCTTCCAACACCCCTTCGAACGCCCCTCGAAGACTTGCCCGAACCGAATGATCACGTCCGCGACCACCGCCCCGGCCGCCCATCTAGGATCAACACCGACCCCGAACTGCGCGCCTTCATCCTCGCCAGGATCGACCGGATGACCTATCATGCGCTCGCCGCCGAGGTCGCCAAGGCATTCCCGCCCGAGCGGCGTATCGGTCACAGCGGCATTTGCTCCTGGTGGCACCGCCACGGGAAACGCAAGCCCTAAAAACCCATCCGAGATAGCCCGAGGTCTACCGGGCTCTTCCGGTATCAAAACCCCTGTAAACCCCTGTCAGAACCTCGTGTAACTACACAGCCAAGGCGAAACCTGCAAGGCGCCGCGGGGCCAGGGGCAACAGGCGTGTCGCGTCCCCGACAAAGACCCGACAAAGGCGCCATCGCGCGACCCGCCGCGGTCGGCCAAGGTCCTGACATCGCGGGCGATCCGGCGAACCTGTGAGGCTTGGCATGCTTTCTGCTTGCCTTGGGGCAGCAACCCGGAGTGCCCGATGTCCGACGCCTTGAAGCAGACCCGAGAGGACGCCTTCCAGGAACCCGCCTGCGCCACCAACCGCGCCAAGTCCGCCGCGGAGCGCAAGAAGGGCTGCGCCAAGCCGCTGACGCCCGGCGCGGCGGCGGGGGGCTGTGCCTTCGACGGGGCGATGATCACGCTTCAGCCCATCGTCGACGTGGCCCACCTGGTGCATGCGCCGCTCGCCTGCAGCGGCAATTCCTGGGACAACCGCGGCTCGGCCTCCTCGGGGTCGATGCTTTACAAGACCGGCTTCACCACCGACCTGACCGAACTCGACATCGTCATGGGCCATGGCGAGAAGAAGCTGTACCGCGCGATCCGCGAGATCGTGGAGAAGCATGATCCCCCCGCCGTCTTCGTCTATGCCACCTGCGTGACCGCGATGATCGGCGATGACATCGCCGCCGTCTGCAAGGCCGCGACCGAGGCCTTCGGCACCCCCGCGATCCCGGTCGACGTGCCGGGCTATGCCGGGTCCAAGAACCTGGGCTGCAAGCTGGGCGGCGAGATGATGTTCCGCCACGTGATCGGCACGCAGGAGCCCGCGCGCACCACCGCCTATGACATCAACATCATGGGCGATTACAACCTGTCGGGCGAGCTGTGGCAGGTCAAGCCGCTGCTCGACCGGCTGGGCATCCGCATCCTCGGTTCGCTGTCGGCGGACGCCCGTTACCGCCAGGTCGCGCAGATGCACCGCGCGCGCGTGACCATGCTGGTCTGTTCCCACGCGCTTCTGGGCCTGGCCCGGAAGATGGAGGAAAAATACGGCATCCCCTATTTCGAGGGCTCGTTCTACGGCATTTCCGACACCTCCGAGGCGTTGCGCACCATGTGCCGGATGCTGGTCGAGCGCGGCGCCGATGCGGATCTCATCGACCGCTGCGAGGCGCTGATCGCCGAGGAAGAGGCGAGGGTGCGGGCCGAGCTTGAAGCCCTCAAGCCCCGCGTCGCCGGGCGCCGCGTGCTGCTTTACACCGGCGGGCACAAAAGCTGGTCGGTGGTCTCGGCGCTCCAGGAGCTGGGGATGGAGGTTGTCGGGACCAGCGTGCGCAAGGCCACCGAGAACGACAAGGCCCGCGTGGTCGAGATCATGGGCACCGAGGCGCACATGTATGAGAACATGGCCCCGAAAGAGATGTATGCCACGCTGCGCGCCTCGGGGGCGGATGTCCTGATGTCGGGGGCGCGCAGCCAGTTCGTGGCGCTCAAGGCGCGGGTGCCCTGGATCGACGTGAACCAGGAAAAGCACGAACCCTATGCCGGTTACATGGGCATGGTCGACCTGGTGCGCGCCATCGACCGGTCGCTGAACAATCCCGTCTGGGAAGATGTCCGCCGCCCCGCGCCCTGGGACGAATCCCGCGCCTTTGCCGGCGCCCGCCCGCGGATCAAGGATCGCTGCCCGGTCTCGGGCATTTCCAACGACCCCACCGATTTCGAGGACTGATGCCATGGCCCGCCTGACCCGACCGCGCCGCGCGCTGTCCACCAACCCGCTGAAGACCAGCGCGCCGCTGGGCGCCGCGATGGCCTATCTGGGCGTCGAGGGCGCGGTGCCGCTGTTCCACGGCGCGCAGGGCTGCACCGCCTTTGCCATGGTCCACATGGTGCGCCATTTCCGCGAGGCGATCCCGCTGCAGACCACCGCGATGAACGAGGTCAGCACGATCCTGGGCGGGGCCGAGCAGATCGAGGAGGCCATCGCCAACCTGCGGAAAAAGGCCGATCCGCGGTTCATCGGCATCGCGTCCACCGCGCTGACCGAAACCCAGGGCGACGATGTCCGCGGCGAGCTGGCCGAGATCATGGCCCGCCGCCCCGACCTGGCCGACATTCGCGTGGTCTATGCCTCCACCCCTGATTTCGACGGCGCGCTGGAGGATGGCTGGGCCAGGGCGGTGACCGCGATCATCGACGCGCTGGTGCCCGAGATCGACCCGATGTGGCGCGATGCCGACCTGCGCCAGGTCAACCTGTTGCCCGCCGCCCATCTGACCCCCGCCGAGGTCGAGGAAATCACCCGGATGATCCGCGCCTTCGGGCTGAAACCGATCATCCTGCCGGACCTGTCCGCGTCGCTGGACGGGCACCTGGCCGAGGACTGGGCGGGCAAGTCGCTGGGCGGCACGCGGCTGGACGACATCCCCGCCATGGCGAAATCCGCCGTCACCATCGCCATCGGCGAAAGCATGCGCGGGGCGGCGACGCTGCTGGCCGAACGCGGGCACATGCCGGTGCAGGTCTTCCCGTCGCTGACCGGGCTCAAGGCGGTCGATGCCTTCGTGGCCGCGCTGATGCGCATCGCGGGCACCGCCGATGCGCCGCCGGCGATCCGGCGCGACCGCGCGCGGCTGCAGGACGCGATGCTGGACGCGCATTTCCAGACCGGCGGGCTGAAATACGCCATCGCCGCCGATCCCGACCTGGCCTACGGGCTGTCCTCGGCGCTGGCCGGGATGGGCGCCCAGGCGGTCTGCTGCGTGACCACCTCGGCCGCCAATCCGATCGTCGAGGCGATCCCCTGCGAAACCGCGATCCTGGGCGATCTGGGCGACCTGGAGGACGGCGCGCGCGCCGGCGGGGCGCAGCTGCTGATCAGCCATGCCCATGCCCGCCACGCCGCCGCCGCGACCGGCCTGCCGCTGATCCGCGCGGGCTTTCCGATCAACGACCGGCTGGGCGCGCAGGATGCCTGCCGCGTCGGCTATCGCGGCACCCGCGCGTTCCTCTTCGAGGTGGCCAACGCCATGCTGGCCCATCCCCACGCCCCGCGCCCCGAGGATTTCGGCGCCGCCCCCATAGACCCGGAGTTCGAGCATGACCGCCCGCAGACTGCGCCTCATTGAGCCGGAGACCACCATGACCAGCGAAACACCCCTGAAAATCGCCATCGCGACCAATGACATGGAACACCTGGACGCGCATTTCGGCTCGGCCAGAAAATTCGCGATCTACGAGGTGACGACCACCTCGGCCCGGGTGGTCGAGGTGCTGGAATTCGACGATGTCACCGCCCAAAGCGGCCAGCACAACGATATCGACGACCGCATCACCCCCAAGGTCGAGGCGCTGGCGGGCTGTGCGCTGTTGTTCGTGCTGGCCATCGGCGGGCCCTCGGCGGCCAAGGTGGTGCGCGCCGGCATCCACCCGATCAAGCGCAAGGCGCCCGAACCCATCGCCGAGGTGCTGGCCCAGACCCAGACCATGCTCAAGGGCAGCCCGCCGCCCTTCCTGCGCAAGGTGCTGGGCCGCCCGAAAACCGATTTCGCCGCCGATTACGCCGAGGATGTCAGCGAATGAGTGCCGAAACCGAAACCCTGCCGCGCGGCGGCGACATGCCCGCAAGCGAGTTCCTGACCCAGCTGGTCGCGGTGATCCGCGCCGAGGACGGCTATGGCAGCTGGGACGACAAGTCCGATGCCGAGCTGCTGGCCGATTTCATCGTGACCCGCGAAGAGCTGCGCGACATGCCGATCATGTGCGACCCCGACCCCGACCTGTTGTGGCGGGTCGAGAAATTCCATGACGCCGTGGCGCTCTTGCTGGAGAAACGCACCGGGGCCATGGCCTCGCAGATGTCCAAGATCCACCACGAGGGCTTCGGGCGGATCGTGCTGATCTCGGGCCGCCTGGTGGTGCTGTCGAAACATGTGCGCGACATCCACCGCTTCGGCTTCGAAACCTACGCCAAGCTGGCCGAGGCGGGCGAGAAGGCCACCGCCGGCGCGGCCGAGATGGTCGCCCGCTTCCCCGAGGCCGCGGGGGCCTGAGCCGCATGATCCGGATCCGCCCGCTGCCCGCGCCGAAGACACCCGCGCCGCCCTTGTCGCTGAAACCCTCGGCCGGGCGCACCCCGTTCTCTCGCCGGATCCGCTCCGGTGCCGCGAAACCCGACCAAAGGAGCCCGGCATGAGCCTGGAAGAGCTTGAAACCCGCGTGAAGAAACTCTCGATGCGGTCCACCAACGCCAAGATGAACCTGCACGACCTGGCCGAGGAACTGCCCACCGACTGGGAGAAGATCCCCGAGGTGGCGGCCGAGACATTCGAGGTGTTCAAGGAGTTGAGCGCCGCGCGCAAGGAACTGAAAGCGGCGAAGAAAGCCGCCGAGGAGGCCTGAGCCATGCCGATCACCGCCCTGACCCGCGGCGGCACGGAATACGTGCCGGAATTCCTTGTCGCCATCGACATGGAGAAATGCATCGGCTGCGGCCGCTGCTACAAGGTTTGTGCGCGCAACGTGCTGGACCTGAAGGGTGTCACCGACGAGGACGAGATCGTCGACGTGGACGACGAGGAATACGAGGACGAGATCGAGCGCAAGATCATGGTGGTGGCCGATGCCGGCGATTGCATCGGCTGCGGCGCCTGCGCGCGGGTTTGTCCCTCGGCCTGCCAGACGCACGAACCCGCCGAAGCGGCGTGATGTGTTGGGTTTCGCCCCGGCTGTCGCCGGGGCGACCGGCTGGGGGCTCTGCCCCCAGACCCCCGGAGTATTTCACCAAGAAAAAGGGGTGTGTGGCGCGTTCCTGTCGGGTTTGCGACGCGATGCCGGGCGGGGGCGCGGGATTTCACGGGGGCGCGGGCTGGCATGGTTCGTGCTTGGTCTGGGCCGACGCGCCCCGGTGCGTTTCACCGACACCGCCGCCCGCGGGGCGGCCAGCAAAGGACAGAGTCAGATGGCCATCGTGACCTTTACCTCGCCGATGATGCACAAGGACAAGGCGGTTTACGCCGTCGCGGGCGATACCAAGACGATCCTCGCCCTTGCCGACCAGTACAACATCCCGATCCCGTTCGACTGCCGCGACGGCAATTGCGGGTCCTGCCTGATCGAGGTCAGCTATGACGACCCGACGCAGAAGAAGGGGATCATGCTGACCGACAAGGAAAAGAGCAAGCTCAAGGAGTTGGGCAAGATCACCGAGGAAGAGATCGAGAATGCCGAGGTCAACGACATGCCGCCGCGCTACCGGCTGGCCTGCCAGTTCATCGCCCGCGACGAGGACGTGACGGTGGCCTTTTCCGGCGTGCCGGGCGGGGCGGACTAGCCCGCGCAGGCGGGCCTTGGCGCCGGGGCGGGCAGGGGCACGGTCTCGACCGGCCCCGGCAGCCCCGGCCCGGCCGGGTCCAGCCGGGCCGCCATGTCGGGCGTGGCCTGCATCCGGCCTTCGCCGGTGATGACCAGCACCGCGCCCACCCCCATGTCGGCGGCGACCTGCGGCCAGTCCGCGGGTCCCGCGACGGACAGCGCGGTGGCCGCGGCATCGGCGCGCGCCCCGTCCGTGTCCAGCACCGAGACCGACACGATGTCCTGCACCGGATAGCCCGTGCGCGGGTCGAGGATATGGGCAAAGCGCTGGCCGTCATGGTCGAAGTAGCGTTCGTAATTGCCCGAGGTATAGAGCACCTCTCCGGGGGCCAGCGACACCGCCGCGACCGCGCCCCAGACGAACGGGTCGCGGATCGCCACGCGCCAGGGCCGGTCGCCATGGGTGCCGATCACGTTGACATCGCCGCCCGCGTTCAGCACCGCGTTCTCGATGCCCAGCGCGCGCAGGCGCGCCGCCGCCAGGTCCAGCGCCGCGCCCTTGGCGAACCCGCCCAGGTCGAGCTGCACGGCCCGGTTGGCCGAGGTGACGCGCGTGGCGTCGATCTGCAGGTCGGTCATGCGCGGGTGCGCGTCGACCAGCGCGGCGATGGCCGCGGGCGCGGGCGGCGCGCCGCTGGGCGCGGTATCGGCGTGAAAGCCCCACAGCCCGATCAGCGCGCCGATCGCCGGTTCGAACAACCCGCCGCTTTGGCACGACAGCTGCCGCCCGGTCTCCAGCACCTGCGCAAGCCGCGCATCGACGCCCGCGGTCTCGCCCCGCGCGATGGCGGCGTTCAGGTCGCCCAGCGCGCCGGGCCGCCAGGCGTGCCAGTCGTCGTGCAGGCTTTGCAGCAGGCGGCCGATCTCGGCACTGGCGGCGCGGGCCGCGGCGCGGTCTTCGCCGCGGATCTCGATCTCGACCAGGGTGCCGAAGACATACAGCGTTTCGCGGTGGTCGGGCGTGGGGCGCGCGGCCTGCGCCGCGCCCAGCGCCAGCGCCGCGCAGGTCGCCACGATCGCCAGCGCGCGTTTCATGGCCGCGCCCCGGCCGGGATCACCTCTTCGATCCGGAGTGCCGCGGCGATCCGGCCCCGCCGGTCCGCCCGCCACGCGGGCAGCAGCGCCAGCGCCAGCACCGGCGCGCAAAGCGCCGCCACCCACAGGTCGGACAGCCCCAGCGCCGCGAACCCGGCGGCCGCGGCCACCAGGGCGGCGGGCGGCAGCAGATAGGCCAGCCCCGCCGCCCCCAGGAAAGCCCCGCCCTCCATCGCAACGACCACCCGGTCGCCCGGCGCCACGGGCGCGCCGCGCGGCAGGGTGATTTCCAGCGGCCCGGCGTCCAGCATCTCGGCCAGCGCACCCGCCCCGCAGCCCGCGCGCGCCGCGCAGGCCGCGCAGCCCGACAGCCGGTCGCCCGCCAGCCGGACCCGCGCGCCCTCGACGCCCACGACCCGAAGGGTCTGGCGCAGGGCGCGCGCCTCGTGCGGGGCGGTCATGGCTATTCGGCCGGGCTGATGCAGCCGTCTTCCATGCAGGCGTTCAGGCATTGCGGCATATCGTGATCGGGCTCGCACTCGGTGCACTTGTCGGCCTGGATCATGTAGACGCCCTTGTGCGGGATGATCGCCCCGGTGGGGCAGACGGATTCGCAATCGCCGCAGGCGGTGCACATCATGCTGTCGATCATCATGGCCATGGTTCTATCCTTTCTTTCGGGGTTTCAAAGGGTTGCGGGTGCGCGCCGGGGTCAGCCCGGGCGCACCTTGACGGTGCCGGTCAGCACCTGGCACTGGCAGGCCAGCCGGTCGTTGCGGCCCGCCAGGTTGTCCTTCAGCACGCGGGTTTCCAGTGCCGAGGGTTCGGACAGGTTCTCCATCCCCTCGACGACGCGGGTGATGCAGGTGCCGCATTCGCCCTCGCGGCAGCCATAGGTTATCCCCGAGCCCACCTTTTCGGAAATCTCGATGATGCGCGTGCCCTGCGGCACGTTCACCGTCAGCGCGACATCCTCGAAGGTCAGTTTCGCCGTGCCCATGGGGCCTCCTTTCCTTTCAACTCCCAAGCAGCGCGCTCAGGTCGATTTCGCGTTCCATCGGGCGGCCGGCCAGGTGCGCGGCCAGGCGCCGGCCGAAATCGCGGCAGTCTTCCAGTTCGGCGGGCGTGGGGTGCATCTTGATGCGCAGGCCCTGTTCGGGCACCCGCATCTTCAGCCCCTGCATCCGCGCCTCGACCATGGCCACCGCCTCGCCCGTCCAGCCGTAGGATCCGAAGGCCGCGCCCAGTTTCCCCTTGGTCTCGATATCGACCAGGCTGGAGAGCATGTCCCAGACCACGCGCACCGCGTCGCCGTTGATCGTGGGCGTGCCGAAGACCAGGCCGTCGGCCTCTTCGATCAGGTCGATGAAGGGGGTGACGTCGCCGCCCTCGATATCGAACAGCGACACGCGCACATCGTCGCTTTCGGCCGCCCCTTCGTAGATCGCACCGGCCATCTGGGCCGTGGCCCCATAGGCCGAGACATAGAAGACCAGCAGGGTTTTCTGATCACCCGTTTCGCTGGCCAGCCGCTTGGTGATCAGGCGGCGGTAATGGGTGATGTAATCGCGCGGATGGGCGCGCAGGACGGGGCCGTGCCCCGGCGCGATCATGTCGATCTCCAGCGGTTCGATCAGGTCCAGCGCCTCGCCCACATAGCGTTTGAAGGGGCGCATGATGTGGTCGAAATAGTATTCGAACGAGAACCGGAAATCGCCGACCGCATCGTTGAACAGCCGCCCGTCGCAATAGTGACAGCCCAAGAGGTCGCAGGTGAACAGCAGGTTCTGTTCTTCCAGATAGGTGCATTGCGTGTCGGGCCAGTGCACATAGGGCGTGGTCAGGAACCGCAGCGTCCTGTCGCCCAGCGAAACCGTGTCGCCGGTGCGCACGACCCTGACCTTGTAGTCGTCGAACCGGTCCTTCAGCAGCGCGCGCAGCACCTGCACGCCCCGGGGCGAAACGCAGATTTCGACATGCGGCGCGCGCGCCAGGAATTCCGGCACCGCGCCGGTATGGTCGGGCTCCAGGTGGTTCAGCACCAGCGTGGTGATCTCGTCATAGCGGGCGACCTGTTCCAGCCGCGCTAGGAACGCGCCGGTGAACTCCTGCTTGACGGTGTCGATCACGGCGACGCCGTCCGACCCGCGCACCAGGTAGGAATTGTAGGTCGTCCCGTTCGCGGTCTTCAGGATGATGTCGAAACTGCGCAGGTCGGGGTCCAGCGCCCCGATCCAGGTCACGCGCGCGGCGATCTCGGCGGGGCCGTGCGGGGCCTGGGGGGCGATGGGGCCTGTGCGCGTCACCTTCGGGGATCCTTTGACTGCCATATCTCGGTGAAAGGATAAGCAACAAGCGTGCCAAGTCCTGTTTGCCACGCCCGGCGCGGGGGTGCTGTCGCGCCCTGTGTCGGGGCCGTGCGACAAATGTCGGCTTAACGACAACGCGGCGCCCCCGCGGCGCGGCGAACCCGGCCTTTCGCGGGGTTGCCGGGCTTGGCACGGTTCCTGCTTCCGTCAGGACAGCGCCCGCAGGCGGCCCCGACGGCCCCGGGCGGACGCCCGACCAAGGAGCCCAGACATGCCGGAATTCTTCATGATCCTGCTCGGCACGGCGCTGGTGAACAACGTGGTGCTGGTCAAGTTCCTCGGGCTGTGCCCCTTCATGGGCGTGTCGCGCAACACCGATGCGGCGATCGGCATGGGGCTGGCCACGACCTTTGTCCTCACGCTGGCCGCCGCGGCCAGCTGGGTGATCGAAACCGCCGTTCTGGTGCCCCTCGGCCTCGAATTCCTGCGCATCCTGTCCTTCATCCTGGTGATCGCGGCCATCGTGCAGTTCACCGAAACCGTGCTGCGCAAGGTCTCGCCGGGCCTCTACCGCGCGCTGGGCATCTACCTGCCGCTGATCACCACCAATTGCGCGGTGCTGGGTGTCGCGCTGCTGAACATCCAGGAACAGCACGATTTCGCGCAAAGCCTGCTTTACGGCTTCGGCTCGGCGCTGGGCTTTACCCTTGTCCTCGCGATCTTCGCGGGCATGCGGGAAAAGCTGGCGCAGCTTTCCGTTCCGGCCGCCTTCGCGGGCGCGCCCATCGCCTTCATCTCGGCCGGCCTGTTGTCCATGGCGTTCATGGGCTTTGCCGGCCTCGTCCCGAACTGAGCGAAAGGACAGCGACCCCATGCTTTCCGCCGTCGCATCGATGACCGCCATGGGCCTGGGCCTGGGCCTTGCGCTGGGCCTCGCCGCGCGCCGCTTCCATGTCGAGGTGCCCCCCGTCGTGGACGAGATCGACGCGCTGCTGCCGGGCACGAATTGCGGGCAATGCGGCTATCCGGGCTGCCGCGCGGGCGCCGAGGCGCTGGCCGCGGGCGAGGCGCCGGTCACGCTCTGCCCCCCCGGCGGGCGCGATGTGGCGCTCCAGATCGCCGACATCCTGGGCGTCGATCCGGCCGAGGGCGCCGACCTCGACGGGATGGAAGAGGCCCCGCAGATGGTCGCCTTCATCTTCGAGGATCACTGCACCGGCTGCACCAAGTGTTTCAAGCGCTGCCCGACCGACGCCATCGTCGGCGCCAACCGGCAGATCCACACCGTCATCACCGATGCCTGCATCGGCTGCGATGCCTGCATCGAGGTCTGCCCGACCGAGGCGATCATCCATCGCCCCAAACCCCGCACCCTGCGCAACTGGTACTGGGACAAGCCCGACCCCGAAACGGGCCATGCCGACACGAGGCTATCCGCATGAGCATCCTTCCCTTCGCCGGCCGCTTCGACCCGGCCCGCCTGTTCGCCTTCAAGGGCGGCGTGCACCCCGAGACGCGCAAGTTCCTGTCCGCCGAGTGCGAGATCGAGGACATGCCGATCCCCGCCCTGATCCGGGTGCCCCTGCAACAGCATATCGGCGTCGAGGCCGAGGCCATCGTCGAACGCGGCGACACCGTTCTGAAAGGCCAGCTGATCGGCAAGGCGCGCGGCCCCGTGTCGGCCAATATCCACGCGCCGACCTCGGGCCAGGTGATCGCGGTGGGCCATTTCACCGCGCCGCACCCCTCGGGCCTGCCGGTGCCCACGATCACCATCCGCCCCGATGGCCGCGACGAATGGGGCCCCCGCCTGCCGCGCCTGCACCCCGAAAGCGCCGCGCCCGAACAGATCGCCGCCCAGGTCGCCGAGGCCGGCATCGTCGGCATGGGGGGCGCCACCTTCCCCGCCTCGGTCAAGCTGAACCTGCGCGCGAAATACGACCTGCACACGCTGGTCATCAACGCCGCCGAATGCGAACCCTACCTCACCTGCGACGACCGGCTGATGCGCGAGCGCGCCGAGGAAATCGCCGACGGCGCCGGGATCATGGCGCGTGCGCTGGGCGTCAAGGACATCATCGTCGCCATCGAGGCGAACAAGCCCCAGGCGATCCAGGCCATGCAGCGCCACAAGATCGCGCTGGGCTACAAGATGCGGATCAAGACCGTGCCCACGCAATACCCGATGGGTTCGGAAAAGCACCTGGTCAAGACGCTGACGGGCCGCGAAACCCCCGCCCGCGCCCTGACCGCGGAACTGGGCATCGTGGTGCATAACGCCGCCACCGCGCACGCGGTGCACCTGGCGGTGCGCTACGGCGAACCCTCGATTTCCCGCGTGGTCACGGTCTCGGGGCGCGGCGTCGCCCGGCCCGCCAACGTGCGCGCGCTGATCGGCACGCCGGTCGCCGACCTGATCGCCCATTGCGGCGGGCTGGTCGAGGAACCCGACCGCCTGCTGATGGGCGGGCCGATGATGGGCCAGCCGATCCGCAACCCCCGCGTGCCCATCGTCAAGGGCTCGGGCGGCATCCTCGCCCTGACGGCCGAGGAAACCCGCGAAAAGGACGTCATGCCCTGCATCCGCTGCGGGCTGTGCGTGCAGGTCTGCCCGATGGGCCTCACGCCCTTCGAGTTGAACACCCGGGTCGAGGCGGGCGACCTGGACGGCGCGGCCAAGGTGGGCCTTCTGGACTGCATCAATTGCGGCTGCTGTTCCTTCACCTGCCCGTCGAACCGCCCGCTGGTGCAGACCATCCAGTATGCCAAGGGCAAGCTCGCCGAACGCGACAGCCGCAAGCACCAGCAGGACCAGGCCAAGCGCCTGGCCGAGGCCCGCACCGCCCGGCTGGAGGCCATCGCCGAGGCCAAGCGCGCCGCGATGGCCAAGCGCAAGGCCGAGATGGCCGCCAAGAAAAAGCGCGAGGCCGAGGCCGCGCAGGTGGTGGCCGAGGCGGTCGAGGCGACATCGCGCAAGGAGGCCGCGAAATGACCGCGATACCGACCCTCGTCAGCGGCCCGCACACCCATTCGCGCTTCAACGTCTCGCGCACGATGATGGCGGTGATGATGTGCCTGTCGCCCGCCACGGGCTTCGGCCTGCTGCATTTCGGCTGGCCCGCGGTGTTCCTGTTCCTCGTCACCATCGCCGCCGCGCTTGTGTTCGAGGTGCTGTGCCTCGCGCTGGCGGGCAAGCCGATCCTGCGGTTCGCCACCGACGGTTCGGCGGTGCTGACCGGCTGGATCGTGGCGCTGACCCTGCCGCCCTGGGCGCCCTGGTGGGTGGGCGTCACCGGCGCGGGCATCGCCATCGTGATCGGCAAGCATGTCTTCGGCGGGCTGGGCCAGAACCTGTTCAACCCCGCCATGGTGGCCCGCGCCATGCTCTTGGTGGCGCTGCCCGTGCAGATGACCACCTGGGTCACGCCCATCATCGGCGGCCCCGTCGGCACCGATTTCCGCCAGGCGCTGGCCATCACCTTCGGCGGCGAAACCGGCATCGACGCGGTCAGCAGCGCCTCCACCCTCAGCCATGTCAAAAGCCAGCTGGACGCCGGCCAGCCGATGCAGGCGATCCTCGCCGACATGGGCAGCCTGCATGACCAGTTCTTCGGCTTCGTTCCCGGCAGCCTGGGCGAGATCAGCGCCTTCCTCCTCCTGCTCGGCGGTGTCGGGCTGATCCTTCTGCGGGTCATCACCGTGGTCATCCCGCTCAGCGTGCTGGGCTCGGTCGCGGTGCTGTCGGGCGCCGCGTGGCTGATCGCGCCTGACCAGTTCCCGCCGCCGCAATTCCACCTTGTGTCGGGCTCGCTGATGTTCTGCGCCTTCTTCATCGCCACCGATTACGTCACCTCGCCGGTCACGGGGCTGGGCAAGATGATCTACGGCATCGGCATCGGGTCGCTGATCTTCGTCATCCGCAGCTGGGGCGCCTTCCCCGAGGGCGTGGCCTTCGCGGTGCTGCTGATGAACGCCTGCACGCCGCTGATCGACGACTACGTCCGCCCGCGCATCTTCGGCCGCACCCGCGCGGGCAAGCCGATCGAGTTGAGGGAAACGCCATGACCGATACGCCCGCCCCCCGCGCCGCCGGTCTGCGCAACTCGCCGCTCTGGCACGGGCTTCTCCTGGGCCTGTTCGCGCTGGTCACCGCGCTGATCCTGTCCGCGTCGAATGACCTGACGCGCGGCCCCATCGCCGACCGCGCGGCCGAGGACCTCTTGGCCTCTCTCGCCCAGGTGATCCCCGCTGACCTGCATGACAACGACCTTGTCGCCGGCATGCGCAGCGTGACCGACACCGAAGAGGGCACCGTGCCCGTCTATGTCGCCACGGAAAACGGCGCGGTGACGGGCGTGGCCTTCGTGCTGACGGGTTACGGCTATTCCGGCGCGATCCGCGTGCTGATGGGCATCGCCCCCGATGGGCGGCTGTTGGGCGTGCGGGTGCTGTCGCACACCGAAACCCCCGGCCTCGGCGACAAGATCGAGATCGCCAAGGACGACTGGGTCACCGATTTCACCGGCCGTTCGCTGACCGACCCCACCCCCGACGGCTGGAAGGTCAAGAAAGACGGCGGCGTGTTCGACCAGTTCTCGGGCGCCTCGATCACGCCGCGCGCCGTGGTCGGCACCGTGCATCGCGGCCTGTCGCTGTTCGGCCGCCACCGCGCCGCCCTGATCCCCCCGACGGAGGCCCAGTGATGTCCACCAATTACGCCACGATCGCCCGCAACGGCATCTGGGACAACAACGTGGTCTTCGGCCAGTTGCTGGCGCTCTGCCCGCTGCTGGCGGTCACCGGCACCGCGACCAACGGGCTGGGCATGGGGCTGGCCTCCACCGCTGTGATGGTGGGGTCGGGCCTGGCCGTGTCGCTCTTGCGCAAGGTCATCACGCCCGAAATCCGCATCCCAGCCTTCGTCCTGCTGATCGCGACGCTGGTGACCGTCGTCGACCTGGCGATGAACGCCTGGCTGCACGACCTGCACAAGATGCTGGGCCTGTTCATCCCGCTGATCGTCACCAACTGCGCCATCCTCGGCCGGGCCGAGGCCTTCGCCTCGCGCCAGTCGCCGCTGGCCTCGGCCTTCGACGGGCTGATGATGGGCATCGGCTTCACGCTGGCGCTGGTGCTCCTCGGCGCGGTGCGCGAAATCCTCGGCTCGGGCACGCTGTTCGCCAATGCCTCGCTGCTCCTGGGGCCGCGCTTCGGCTTCCTCGAACTGACGGTGTTCCCCGACTACCAGGGCTTCCTGCTGATGATCCTGCCCCCCGGCGGCTTCATCGTGCTGGGCTTCCTCCTCGCGCTCAAGGCGCTGGTCGACAGCCGCAGCCGCGCGGGCACCGCCACGCCCGCCAACCCGCAAGTCGAAAAGGTATTCACCGCCGCGGGCGTGCTGTCCCGCGACCGCCAGCCCGGAGAATGACCATGATCGTCAGCGCCACCTTCGCCAAGGCCACCACCCAGGTGTGGAAGAATCTCGACGTCCCCGAAGGCGCCACCGTGCGCGACGTGATCGAGGCGTCGGGCCTTCTGGACCAGTTCCCCGAAATCGACCTGAACGAGAACAAGGTCGGCATCTTCGGCGCGCTCGCGAAACTCGACAAGCCGGTGAAAGAGGGCGACCGGGTCGAGATCTATCGCCCCATCCACCCCGATGCCGAGCTTCTGGAAAAGCGCTAGGCCCCCACGCGCCCCGCGCAAGGAGACAGACCCATGCAAAACCCCAACCGCAGACGTTTCCTGGGAACCCTCGCCGCCGGGGCCGCGCTCGCGGGCGGCGCGGGCCTTGCCACCCGCGCGCTGGCCGCGCCGCAGGCCGTGGTGGTCGGCGGCGGCCCGGCGGGGGCTGCGGCGGCCCTTGCCCTGCGCGACATGCGCCCCGACGCCCCCGTCCTGCTGATCGAACGCGACCCTCGCCGCCTGGGCCGCAGCGCGGGCGCCTTCGACCGGCCCGCCGCCGGGCCCGACCTCGCCGCGCTCCGCCGCGCGGGCGTTCAGGTGGTGCTCGACGACGTGGTGGGCCTCGACTGGCGCGCCGCGCGGCTTGAGCTGTTCAGCGGGCGCAGGCTGGCCTTCGACGCCCTGATGCTGGCCCCCGGCACCGCCCCCCTCGACGAACCGATCCCCGGCCTCGACGCCGTCGCCCGCCACCGCTGGCCCGCCGCCTGGGGCAGCGCGCGCGAGGGCCAGCGGCTCGCCGCCCAACTCGCGGCCCTGCCCGAGAAGGCCCATGTTGTCCTGCGCCTGCCCAGTCCCCTCAGCCACCCCCAGGCCGCGCTCGACCGCGCCCTGCGCCTCGCCGCGCTGCTCACCCGCACGCGGCCCGCGGCGCGCCTGACGGTGCTCGAGGCCGGGGCCACCCCGGGCCTGGCCGACCGCTTCCGCGCCGTGGCCGCACCCGGCATGACCTGGCTGACCGGCCCCGAGGGCGGCGCGGTCCTCTCGGTCGACGCCCCCGCCGGCACGCTGGAAACCGGGGCCGGGCGGCTTCGCGCCGACGTGGTGAATTTCGTCGGGCTTCAGGGCGCGGGCGCCATCGCGCGCGTGGCCGGGCTGGCGGATGCCAGCGGCTGGTGCCCGGTCGATGCGGCGGGCCGTTCGCTGCACCGGTCCGAAACCCTGATCCTGGGCGACGCGCGCAAGGGCGCGACCCGGCAGGTGGCCGCGGCGCTCGCCTCCGCCCGCGACGCGGCCCGCGCCTGAACCCATCCGATACGGCGCCATGCGGGCGGGGCAGGGGGCTGCCCCGCCCGCCTTGCGGGACGGAATGTCGCACCCCCGACAGGCCGCGCGCCGCTGTCGCAAACCCGCCAATCGCCCCCCCCGACATTCCCGACACCGCCACCCAAGCCCCTGATTTTCCAACGCCCGGAAAACTTGGCACGCTTTGTGCTTCCTCTCCTGCAGGACCCGCGACCGACAGGAGACACCCATGATCCAGATCACCGAAGCCGCACGTGATGCCATGGCCACCGCCATCCAGGGCGCAGGCCAGCCGATCGCCGGGCTGCGCCTGATGGTGCAGTCGGGCGGCTGTGCCGGTCTGCAATACGCCATGGCCCTCGAACTGACCCGCGAGGACACCGATGCCGTGGTCGAGGCCGAGGGCGTCACCGTCCTGATCGACCCCGACAGCCAGGGCTATCTCGTCGGCACCACCATCGACTTCGTCACCGGGCTCGAAGGGTCGGGCTTCGTCTTCGACAACCCCAACGCCTCGGCCGGCTGCGGCTGCGGCAAGTCGTTCTGCTAGGGGAGGGCGCGCGATGTTGGACTATTCCCCGACCCTGACCGACCATTTCCTGAACCCCCGCAACCGCGGCGCGCTGGACGACGCCAACGCCCTGGGCGAGGCGGGGTCGCTGCGCACCGGCGACGCGATGCGCCTGATGCTGCGGATCGAGGGCGGCGCCATCGCCGCGGCGCGGTTCGAAACCACCGGCGGCGGTCCCGAAGTGGCCGCCGGATCGGCGCTCACCGAACTCCTGACCGGCAAGCCGCTGGCCGAGGCCCGCGCGATCACCGCCGACTATATCGAAACCGTCCTCGGCGGCCTGCCCGACGAAGACCGCTCCGCCGCCCATGTCGCCGCCGAGGCGCTGGCCGCGGCGCTGCGCGACTATGCCCAGCCGCCCGCCTTTCGCGCCGCGAAAACCGCCCGGCCCAGCCAGCCGCTTTCCATCGCGCCGCTGAAACCCAGCCTGCCGAAACCGGGCGCCGTGACCCCCGCCGACGAAACCGCCGCGGTTCAGAAGGTGCTGGAAGAGATGCGCCCCACCTTCCGCGCCGATGGCGGCGACGTGGAACTGGTCGATATCGCCGGCCCCCGCGTCCGCGTCGCGCTCAAGGGCAATTGCTCGGGCTGCCAGCTGGCGGGCCTGACCCTTGGCGGGCTGCAGAAACGCCTGGCCGAGGCGCTGGGCCGTGCCGTCCTCGTCGTGCCCGCCCCGGCCCGCTGAGGGAAACGCGCATGACCCGGCCCATCGCCCCCGACAGCCTGCGCCCCGGCCCCGCGCCGCTGATCTGCGACACCACGCTGCGCGACGGCGAACAGGCCCCCGGCGTGGCCTTTTCGGCGGCCGAAAAGGTCGCCATCGCCGCCGCGCTGGATGCCGCGGGCGTGGCCGAGATCGAGCTGGGCGTGCCCGCCATGGGCATGGCCGAAATCGCCGCCATGCGCGAGGCGGGGGCGGGGCTGACCCGCGCGCAGGGCGTCGCCTGGTGCCGCCTGCGCGAGGGCGACCTGGAACTTGCCGCGCTCACCGGCCTGACCCGCCTGCACCTGACGGTGCCCGCCTCCGACCGGCAACTGGCGGGCAAGCTGGGCCAAACCCGCGCCTGGGCGCTGGCGGAACTCGACCGGCTGGTGCGGCTGGCCACGGACGCGGGATTCGCCGTGTCCGTCGGGGCCGAGGATGCCTCGCGCGCCGATCCCGATTTCCTGTTGCAGTTGTCGCAGACCGCCGCCGCCGCGGGCGCGATCCGCCTGCGGCTGGCCGACACGCTGGGCCTGATGGACCCCTTCGCCGCGCACCGCCTGGTTTCGCTGGTGGCCGCCGGACCCTTGCCGCTGGAATTCCACGCCCATGACGACCTTGGGCTGGCCACCGCCAACACGCTGGCCGCCGCGCGCGCGGGCGCCACGCACCTGTCGGTCACCGTGGGGGGGCTGGGCGAACGCGCGGGCAATGCCGCGCTGGAACAGGTCGCCGCCGCGCTTGCGGTGCAGGGCCGGGCGACCGCCGTCGCGCTCGACCGGCTGTGTGCGCTCTCCGATCTGGTGGCCGCCGCCGCCAACCGCCCCGTGCCCCCCGCGCGCCCCATCGTCGGCGCCAACGTGTTCAGCCACGAATCCGGCATCCACGTGGACGGCCTGATGAAGGACCCCGCCACCTACGAGGCGCCCGACCTTGCCCCCGCCCGGTTCGGCCGCGCCCGCGAAATCGTGCTGGGCAAGCATTCGGGCCTTGCCGCGCTTACCGCCGCGCTCGCCGCCGCGGGCCTGCCCGCCGACCCGGCCACCGCGCGCGCCGTCCTGCCCCTGTTGCGCGACTGGGCCAATGCCGAGAAACGCGCGGCCACCCCTGCCGACCTTGCCATTCTCACCGCCCGGGCCGAGGCGCTCTGCCACGCGCCCGTCCTCTCCGACCCAACCGAAAGGACCCTGCCATGACCCGCCCCCAGACCCAAAGCGTCCTGGATCAGATGCACGCGCTGTCCTCGGCCGAGGAGATCTTCACCTTCCTGCTGCTGCCCTATGACCAGGCGGTGCTGAACCGCGCGCGGCTGCACGTGATGAAACGCATGGGCGATTATCTCTCCAAGGTCGACCTGACCGCGCTGGACGATGACGGCGTCTATCTCGAGGCGCGCAAGGCCCTGAAACAGGCCCATGCCGATTTCGTCGACTCCACCCCCCGTGCGCAGAAGGCGTTGAAGATCTACACCCAGCCGCGCGGCAACATCGTGCCCATCGCCGGGCTGCAACTGGCGGGCAAGTGACGCGGGCGCCCGGCACATTGCCGGGCCCCCTCCGCGGGAATCGTGCTAGGCTGTGCCCATGGAGATGAATTTCGTCCAGCGCCAGACCCAGGGCCTGGCAATGACGGCCAAGATGCAGGCCTCGCTCAAGATCCTGCAGATGAGCCAACTCGACCTGACCGCGCATCTGGCCGAACAGGCGCTGGAAAACCCCTGTCTCGACATCCGCATGCCCGAGGTGGCCCCGCCGCTGCCCACCGGCGCGCGCGGCACGCCCAACCCCGATTTCGACCCGGTCGCGGCGCTGGCCGAGGCCAAGCCCAGCCTTTACGAACATGTCGGCCGGCAGATCGCGCGCGCCTTTACCCACCCCGTGACCCAGCGCGTCGCGATGGCCTTTGCCGAGGCGCTGGAACCCACCGGCTGGCTGGGCGCCCCGGTCGACCAGATCGCCCGCATCGCCGGCGTGCCGCGGCCCGTGGCCGAGGGCATCCTCGCCCGCCTGCAGGATTTCGAACCGGCCGGCCTCTTCGCCCGAAACCTTTCCGAATGCCTGCGCCTTCAGGCCGCCGACAAGGGCCTTCTGACCTGGGAACTGTCGGTGATCCTCGACAACCTCGCCCTGCTGGCCGAGGGCCGGATCGACGAGCTGGCCCAGATGTGCGACGGCACCCCCGACGACGTGCGCGCCGCACTCGCCACCATCCGCGGGCTGGACCCGAAACCGGGCATGGCCTTTTCCGCCCCCGACATGCCGGTGCTGCCGCCCGACCTGCACCTGACCCGCGGTGCGGATGGCTGGCAGGTGGAACTGAACCGCTCGGTCCTGCCGGGGCTGCGGGTGACCGACGGCCCCGACAGCGCGGGCGACGCCGCCGCGCGGGCCTGGCTGTCGGCGGCGCGCTCGCGCGCGCGCTGGCTGGTGCGTGCGGTCGAACGCCGCCAGGCGACGCTTCTGCTGACCGCGGGGTTCCTCGTCCGCCACCAGGCCGCCTTCCTCGACGCGGGCCCCGAGGCGCTGCGCCCGCTGTCCACCGAAGAGGCCGCCGCCGAACTGGGCATCCACCCCTCGACCGTCAGCCGCGCCGTCGCCCACCGCACCATCGAAACCCCGCGCGGCACGCTGCCCTTGCGCGCCTTCTTCAGCCGCGCCTTCACCCCCGGATCCGGCGCCGACGGCCCCTCGCAGGACGCGCTGATCGCGCTGGTCGCCCGCATCGTCGCCGCCGAGGAACCCACGCGCCCGCTGTCGGATGCCGACATCGTCCGCCGGGCCCAGGCCGAGGGCGCGAAACTCGCCCGCCGCACCGTCGCGAAATACCGCGACATGCTGGGCATCCCGTCCTCCTACGACCGCAAGCGCAAGGCCCCCGAACCGGCCTGAGCGTTGTGACAAACCCGACACCGCCTGTCGGCTTTCCGTCAACGCCCCCGCCAACCCCCTGATTTCCCACGGCTGGCGCCGCTTGGCCCGCTCCTTGCTAGGACCGTTATGAAGCCGCGCTTCATAGCGCCCCAGCACAGGCCAGCACCATGCCCGACCCCACCCTTCAGGCCAGCCTGACCCTCGCCCGCGAGGGCCGCCCCCGCATCGGCGGCGCCCGCATCCGCCTGCTCGAGGCGATCGCCGCCGAAGGTTCCATCGCAGGCGCCGCGCGCGCCGCGGGCCTGTCCTACAAGGGCGCGTGGGACGCGGTCACCGCCATGAACAACCTTTTCGCCCGCCCGCTGGTCGATGCCGCCCCGGGCGGGCGCGCGGGCGGCGGCGCGCAACTGACGCCGGCCGGCCGCGCCGTGCTCGACCGGTTTTCCCGGATCGAGGCGGGCCTTGCCCGCGCGCTGTCCGCGCTCGACGCCGACATCGCCGAGCCGGGCCAGACCGTGTCCGACCTTATCTGGAGCCTCGCCATGCAGACCAGCACCCGCAACACCTTCCGCTGCACCGTCGAAACCGTCACGCAGGGCACCGTCAGCGCCGAGATCGGCCTGGCCTTCGGCGACGGCCAGCGCCTCACCGCCGTCATCACCGAACGCAGCGCCGCCGAAATGGGCCTTGCCCCGGGCCGCGAGGTCTTCGCGCTGGTCAAGGCCAGCTTCGTGATCCTCGCCGCCGGCGACGCCCCGCTCTCCGTCTCGGCCTGCAACAGCCTGCCCGGCACCGTCGTCGCGCGCGAAGACGGCCCCGTGAACAGCGAAATCGTGCTCGATCTCGGCGCCGGCAAAAGCCTGACCGCCGTCGTCACCCAAGCCTCGGCCCAGGCGCTGGGCCTGACCCCCGGCAGCCGCGCCACCGCGCTGGTCAAGGCCAGCCACGTCATCCTCGCCCTTCCCTGACACCCCCGTACACCCAAGGACCCCGACCATGCGCCGCCTCATCGCCCTTGCCCTCGCCGTCCTCGCGCTGGCCGCCCCCGCCCGCGCCGAGCCGCTCTTCGCCTATGCCGGTGCAGGCTTGCGCCCCGCGCTGCAACCGCTGGCCGAGCAATTCGAGGCCGAAACCGGTACGAAGGTCCTCGTCGAATATGGCGGCACGGGGCAGATCCTGGCCCGCTTCCGCACCACCGGGCGGGGCGATGTCTTCGTCTCGGGCAGCGCCTTCTTCACCGACCAGCTGACCGCGGAAGGCCGCATCGCCGAGGTGCAGACGCTCGCCGTGCACAGCGTGGCCATCGGCGTTTCCGCCGCCGCCGCCGACCGGGTGCGGGGCCTCGACGACCTCGCCCAACCGGGCCTGCGCGTCGCGCTGGGCGATCCGCAGGCCATGGCACTCGGCCGCACCGCCGAGGCGATCCTGGCGGCCTGCGCCGATGCCCCCGCCGTCCACGCCAACACCGTCGTCCGCGCCACCACCCTGCAACAACTGGCGCTTTACGTGGGGCAGGGGGATGTCGACGCTACGATCCTCACCACCTCCGCCGCCCGCCCGCAGGGCGCGGCCATCGTCACCGTGCCGGTCCCGCCCCGCTGCTACACCCCCGAACGGATCACCGCGGGCCTGCTGGACACCGCCACCGCGCCCGAGGCGGCCCGCGCCTTCCTCGCCTTCCTCGCCTCGGAAACCGGGCAGGCGGCGTTCGCCGCGGCGGGCTTCGGCCCCGCGGCGGAGTAAGCGCCGTGCGCGCCCTCTCGCTGCTGGCCTGGGCACCGCTCGCCCTGATCGTCGCGACGATCCTGGGCGCGCTCGCCGCCTTGGCCCTGCACCTGCCGCTGGCGACGCTGACCGCCGCGCTGGCCGACCCCGAAACCCATTTCGCGCTGGCGCTGTCGCTGCGCACCTCGCTCGCCGCCCTTCTGATCGCGCTCGCCCTCGGCGTGCCCTCGGCCTACCTGCTGGCCCGCCGCCGCTTCCCCGGCAAGGCGGTGGTCGAAACCATCCTCGATTTGCCCATGGTCACCCCGCCGCTGGTCGCGGGCATCGGCCTTCTGTTCCTGCTGGGCCGCGACGGCCCCATCCCCGCGCTGGGCCGCGAGATGCTGTTCGCGCCTGCGGGCGTCGTCCTCGCCCAGGCCTATGTCGCGACCTCGGTCGTCACCCGCAGCGCGCGGGCGGCCTTCGGCGCCATCGACCCCGGTTTCGCCGCCAATGCCGGCACGCTGGGCCTGCCGCCTTTCTGGGCCTTCCTGCTGGTCGAGGTGCCCATGGCGGGCCGTGCACTCCTCAGCGCCGCGATCCTCGGCTGGGCGCGGGCGCTGGGCGAATTCGGCGCCACCCTGATGGTCGCGGGCGCCACGCGGTTTCACACCGAAACCCTGCCCATGGCGATCTTCCTCAACATCGCCAGCGGCCGCACCGATGTCGCCATCGCCTGCGCGCTGGTGCTGCTGGGGCTGGCCTTCGCGCTGCTGCTCGCGATCCGCCTTCTGGCGGGCGAGCGTGCCGACCCCATGACGGAGGCCCCCGATGCCCGGCTTGCGGCTTGAATCGGTGGGCAACGCGGTCCTGGCCCCGCTCGACCTGACCCTTGCCCCGGGCGAGGCGGTCGCCGTCCTCGGCCCCTCCGGCGCGGGCAAAAGCACGCTTCTCAGGATCGTCGCGGGGCTCTTGCCCCATCGCGGCCGGGTCTTTCTCGGCAACGAACCCATGACCGGCCGCGCCCCCCACCGCCGCCCCATCGGCTACATGAGCCAGGATCTGCACCTGTTCCCCCATCTCAGCGTGGCGGGCAACCTGCACCTGCCGCTGCTCTTCACGGGCCTCAGCCGCGCCGAACGCACCGCCCGCGTCGCCCAGACGCTGAAGACCTGCGCCATCGCCCACCGCGCCACCCGCCGCCCCGCGCACCTGTCGGGCGGCGAACGCCAGCGCGCCGCGCTCGCGCGCGCGCTGGTGCGCGGTCCCCGCCTGCTGCTCCTGGACGAACCGTTCTCCAGCCTCGACCCCACGACCCGCCGCACCCTCTGGCGCGAGTTCGACACGCTGCGCCGCGCCGCGGGCATGACCGCGCTGATCGTCACCCACGACCCGGAAGAGGCCGCCGCGCTCGCCGACCGCACCGTGACGCTCCGCGCGGGTGAATTGCACGAAGAAAGGACCACACCCCCATGTTTCTCCTCGACGACCAGGCGCTGCGCTGCCTGCTGAAGGAAGACGTCCCCCTTGGCGACCTGACCACCCGCAGCCTCGGCATCGGGGCCGCCAACGCCGCGCTGACCATGCGTGCGCGGGGCGCAATGACCGCCTGCGGAACCGAAGAGGCCGCGCGGATCTTCGAACTGGCGGGCGCGCAGGCCGACATCGCGTGCGCCAGCGGCACGCCCGCCGCGCCGGGCGACCTGCTGCTCGCCGCGCGCGGCCGGGCCGAGGCGATCTTCGCCGCCTGGAAGGTGGCGCAAACGCTGGTCGAATGGGCCTCGGGCGTGGCGGGCGCGGCGGCGGGCATCGTGGCCGCGGCCGAAACCGCGCGCCCGGATATCATCGTCGCCTGCACCCGCAAGGCGATCCCGGGCACCCGCGCGCTGTCGCTCAAGGCGGTGACCGCGGGCGGCGCCACGATACACCGGACGGGGCTGTCCGACACGGTGCTGGTCTTCCCCGAACACGCGCGCTTTGCCGGGTCAGCGGGCGTTGCGGGCCAGATCGCGCGACTGCGCCAGACCTGCCCCGAACGGCGCATCGTGGTCGAGGTCGGCGATGTCGACGCGGCGCTGGCGGCGGCCGAGGCCGGGGCCGACGTGATCCAGCTGGAAAAATTCCCCCCCGACGCGGTCGCCGCCACCGCCGCCGCGCTCGCCCCCGCCTGGCCCGGCTGCCTCGCCGCCGCAGGCGGCATCACGCAAACCAACGCCGCCGCTTACGCGGCCAGCGGCGCCGCGGTCCTCGTGACCTCCGCCCCCTATTACGCCCCGCCCGCCGATGTCGCGGTGGCGATCGAACCGGGCTGACCTGGCCGCGCGCCAACGGGCCGGCCGGGAAGAGGGGGGCTCTGCCCCCCGTCCTTCGGACTCCCCCCGGGATATTTCCAGCCAGAAGAAGACCCGATCCCTTCTTCTGGCTGGAAATATCCCGGGGGGTGCGGGGGGCGGCGCCCCCCGCGCGGGTCGCCCCGGCGACAGCCGGGGCGAAACCCTGTATGGCCGCCCCTCAGCCCGCTGCCGCGCGGGCAGTGAACCCGGCCTCGCCGGCCGCGAAGGCATCAGCGCGCTCCTGCAGTTCGCCGTGGTGGGGCGACTTGATGCAGACCGGGTCGGTGGCTGCCGCGTCCCCCACCAGCGCCATCGCCTGGCAGCGGCAGCCGCCGAAATCCACCTCTCTGCGTTCGCAGCTTCGGCAGGGCTCCTGCATCCACTCGGTGCCGCGGAACGCGTTGAAGGCCGCCCCCTCGTACCAGATCTCGCGCAGGCGTTTCTCGCGCACGTTGTCGAAGTGAAGCGTCGGGATCGTCTGCGCCGCGTGGCAGGGCAGGACCAGCCCGTCGGGTGCCACGTTCAGCCCGGTCGTGCCCCAGCCGCCCATGCAGCGCTTGGGGTAGTCCGAGTGGTAATCGGCGGGCACGTAGTCGATCACCAGCGTGCCCTTCAGCCGCGCCCGCGCCTCGGCGACGATGGCGTCGGCCTCGCGGGCCTGCTCGCGCGTCGGCATCAGCGCGTCGCGGCTCAAGAGCGCCCAGCCGTGGAACTGCACGGTCGCCACCTCGATCCGGCGCGCGCCCATTTCCACCGCCATCTCGATGGCCCGCGGCAACTGGTGCAGGTTCTGCCGGTGCAGCACCGCGTTCAGCGTCAGCGGAAAACCGATCTCGCCGATCCAGCGGGCCACGTCCATCTTGCGCGCGAAGCCGCCGCGATAGCCGCCGATCCGGTCGGCCATCTCGGCATCGGTGCCCTGCAAGCTCAGCTGGATATGGTCCAGCCCCGCCGCGTCCAGCTCCGTCAGCCGCTTTTCCGTCAGCCCGATCCCCGAGGTGATGAGGTTGGTGTAAAGCCCCGCCTCGCGCGCCGCCACGACCAGGTCGACCAGGTCGCGCCGGCTCACCGGTTCGCCCCCCGACAGGTGCAGTTGCAGCACGCCCAGGTCGGCGGCCTGCCGGAACACGTCGGCCCAGGTCGCGGTGTCCAGTTCCGCGTCGCGCCGGGTCAGCTCCACCGGGTTCGAGCAATAGGGGCAGGACAGCGGGCAGCGGTGGGTCAGTTCCGCCAGCATCGCGATGGGCGGGTTGATACTCATCTGCGGACCTCCACGAAGCGGCGGTCGATCAGCGCGCCGAGGAATCCGCGGCTGTCCTCGGCGATTTCCTCTTGCGGGGCGGCATATTTCGCCGCCAGCCCCGCGGTGATCTGGCCGAAACTGCGTTCCCCGTCGATTTCCGACAGGATCGCCCGGCCGATCTCGTCCAGCGCCACGGTGCGCTCGGGCGCCAAGAGGACCCAGCGCTCGCGCACGCGGTCGAACTGCATCCGCACGCCGCGCGGGATCACGGGGATGTCGTCGGCCCCGATCATGACGCCCTGGCCAGTGCCATGCCTTCGCCCGGCACCCAGCCGCCCGGCGGGATGCGGGCCGGTTCCACATAGGCCGAATACAGCGCATCCAGCTGCGCCCACAGCACGTCGGTCTTGAAGGTCAGTGCGGCGGCCGCGGCGTCCTGTTTTTCCCGCGTATCTGCATGGTCCAGCACCCAGGCCAGGCCGAACGCCACGTCCTTGGGCGCCTCGCTCAGGCGCTTGCGGAAATAGGACATGCTGACATCATCGGCGAAATCGTAATTCGCCAGCAGCCCCTCGATCCGTTCGGCGTGGATCTTGGGCGCGAACAGTTCCGTCAGCGAGGACGCCACCGCCTCCAGCAGGGTCTTGTCACGGACAAAGCGCACATAGGCATCCACCGCGAATTTCGTCGCCGGCAGGATGCCCACCCCCGAGGCCACGTAATCGGGGTCCAGCCCCACGGCTTCCGCCAGTTTCAGCCAGCGCGCGATGCCGCCCTCGTTCTCGGCGGTGCCGTCGTGATCCTCGATCCGCGACCGCCAGGCGCGGCGCAGTTTCGGGTCCTCGACCCGGCTCATGAAGGCCGCGTCCTTCATCGGGATGCGCGACTGGTAGTAATAGCGGTTGATCACCCAGGCCCGCACCTGGTCCGGCGTGCAGCGCCCGCCATGCAGCAGGTGGTGGAACGGGTGCTTGTCGTGATAGCGCTCTTCGCCGATCCGGCGCAGCCGGGCCTCGAACTCCTCCCGCGTCTGAGTCATGGGGACACCTCCATTCCGTCCTGTCCGATGATCCACCCGGCGGCCTCGGCCTCGGCGCGTTCGGCCGATCCGGGGTCCAGCACCGGGTTGGTGTTGTTCATGTGCACGAAAACCTTCCTGGCCACGCCCAGATCGGCGAACCCGGCGATCGACCCGTCCGGCCCGCTCATCGAGATATGGCCCATCCGCTTGCCGGTCTTGGCGCCCAGCCCCGCGCGCACCATCTCGTCGTCGCGCCACAGCGTGCCGTCGAAGAACACCAGCGGCGCGCCCCGCAGCCGCGCGCGAAGATCGGCGTTCAGCACCGCACAGCCGGGGATATACAGCGCCTCGCCGCCGCCCCCCTGCAGATGCACGCCCACGGTCTGTTCGCCCACCAGGTCCGTCTCGACCGTCTCGCCCTCCAGGTAGAGCGGCACCTTGCCCGGCACGGCGAACAGTTCGGCCCGCAGCCCCGGCGCCAGGTCGAAGGGCTGGCCCAGCGCCACCGTTTCCCGCGCCACCACGCTTTCGTTCAGCGCGGCGAAGATCGGGTTGGCGGCCAGAACCTCGTGGATGCCCGCCGTCGCGAACAGGGTGAACGCCTGCATCTCGCGCAGCGTCAACAGACCCGCCACATGGTCGATATCGCCATTGGTCACCAGAACCGAGGCCAACGGCACCTCGCGCAGCCCCGTGGGGTGCAGCGCGGCGCAGGCGGTCAGTTGCTGGCGAATGTCGGGGGACGCGTTCAGGATTGCCCAGTCGCGCCCGTTGGCGGTCACCGCGAGCGACGACTGGGTCTGCGGGGGGATCGTGCCGGCGCGTGCCATGTTGCACTGCGCGCAGCCGCAGTTCCACTGGGGCAACCCGCCGCCGGCGGCCGCCCCAAGGATGTGCGCGCGGAATCCCATTCCGGCCTCCGCGCGCCGGCGATCAGAACAGGACGCCGTGATCGTCGCTGTCGGGGCCGTACATGTTGATTTCCATGCCGCACTCGATTTCGCGGACGATCGGTTTCTTCCAAGCCATGATGTTCTCTCCCTTAAGGTTCCCGTAGGATGGACAGAGGATCGCCATCGCGCCCCCTCCCGTCAAAAGAATTGTTCTAAGAAATTTTAAAAGGCAATCGCGACCAAAGGCTTAGTTTTCGTCGTCCGCAAGGGATTCCAGCACGAAGCCGCGGTTGCGCAGGGTGCGCAGTTCGAATCCATATTCCCGCGTGGGCGCCAGCTTGCGCCGCAGATAGCCGATATAGACGTCGACCACGTTTTCCGAACTGGTCCCCTCCCGCGCCCAAAGCCGGTCGAACAGGTCGGCGCGCGACATCACCTCGCCGCGATGGGTCCACAGCGTCGCGAACAGGGCGAATTCGCGCTCGGTCAGGGTCACGTGGCCCGCGGCCCCGTGCACCGTCCGCGTCGCGGGTTCCAGCCGCAGGGCAGGGGCGGCGCGTTTCGCCCGGCGCTCCTGCACCTTCAGCCGCGTGACCAGCTCGTCAAAGGCAAAGGGCTTGGCGATGTAATCGTCCGCGCCCGCATCCAGGCCCCCGGCGCGGTCCTCCACCTCGCTCAGCGCGCTCAGCATCAGGATCGGCGTGCGGTCGCCCTCGGCGCGCAGGTCCCGCACCAGCTCGATCCCGCTTTCCGGGCCGATCATCACGTCGACGATGGCCGCGCTGAAGCCCCCCTCGCCGAACCGCGCGCGGGCCTCGTCCACCCGGTGCGCGCAAACCGTGCCGTACCCGTGCAGCGCCAGACCGCGTGCCAGCGCCGCGGTGATCTCGGGGTCGTCGTCGACGATCAGGATGAGGTTCTCGCTCTCGGTCATCATCCCTCTTCGGCCAGCGGCAGGCGCAGCGTCACCATCGCGCCCGGCCCCGCGCCGATCCGCGCATGCTCGGGCACGGGGCTTTCCATCGCGATCCGCCCGCCCATCTGTTCCACCAGCCACCGCGCCAGGGCAAGCCCGATCCCGAACCCCTCGGGGCGCGGGCCGTCCGCGCCGCGGTGGAACCGGGTGAACACCCGCTCCAGTTCGTCCTCGGGCACGCCGGGGCCGGCGTCGATCACCCGCACCAGCCCCTCGCCCCCCTCGGCCGCCACCCGGATCGCCAGCGCGCCGCCCGCACGCCCATGGCGCACCGCGTTCTCGATCAGCCCGGCGACCAGCTGGCGCAGCCAGTCCGCATCGCCCCGCACGCTCACGCCGGGCCGGGCCGCGACCTCGACCGACATGCCCGCGCTTGCGATCTTGGGGCGGGTGTCGGCCACCGCCTCGGCCACCGCGCGGACCAGGTCCACCGGCTCGGCGGCCAGCTCGATCCGCCCGCTTTCCGACCGCGCCACGCGCAGCAGGTCGTCGATCCGCCGCTGCAACCGCTGCGCCCGCGCCCGGATCGTCTCGAATCCTTCGCGCGGCTCGCCCGCGCCCTTGGCGCCCAGTTCCGATTCCAGCAGGATCACTGTCAGCGGCGTGCGCAGCTCGTGCCCGATATCGGCAAAGAACCGGCGCCGGTCCTCGTCGGTGCGTTCCAGCGCGGCGTTGGCGGCGCGCAATTCCTCGGTGCGCGCGGCGATGGTCTCGTTCAGCGCCGCCCATTCCCGTTCCACCGCGGCGCGGCGGCTGGCCAGCGCGCGGGCCGCGCGGTTGGTCTCGGCGAACAGCCGCCCGATCTCGTCTTCGCGGTCCTCGGGCAGGGCCACGTCGAATTCCTCGCGCCCGATCCGCTGGGCGGCCTGGCGCGCCAGGTCCAGCCGCGCCAGCTGCGGGCGCACGAGGCCCAGGTAGAACGCCCCGAACATCGCCGCCACCAGCCCCGCCAGCCCCAGCGCCATCAGCGTCAGCCGCCGCCGCAACTCGCCGATGCCCGAAAGGATCGCGTCGCGGATCCGCATCTCGTCGGCCACCGCGGCGTTCAACAGCGGGTCCACCGTCTGCGAGAACCCCGCCAGGTAGGCCTGCGCCCGGTCCTTGCCCGTGGTTCCCGCCATCAGCCCGTCATGCGCCGCGGTGAACAGAGCCTCCATCCGGGCGATCGCGATGCTTTGCGTGGCGCGGCGCGATTGCTCGTCCAGCCCCTGCGCGCGCGCCTCCTCCACCGCCCCCTCCAGGTCGCGGCGCATCAACGCAAAGGTCCCCCGCAGCCCGCGCGTCGCAGGCTCCAGCCGCGCGGCGCGGTCCTCGGGCGACAACCCCACCTGGATCGCCTCGGCCGCCACCACGATAAAGGCCGAGATCTGCGTCGACAGCACCGAATAGCGCGCGATCCGCCGTTCCGCGTTCAGCGAATCCTCCAGCCGGTCCGACACCTGCGCCATGCCATGCAGGGTCAGCGCGCCCGACAGGATCGCGACGCAGCCGATCAGCCCCGCCCCCAGCGTCAGCTGGCCCTTCAGCGTGGCAAACGGGCCCAGCGGGCGCAGCCGGGCGCGGGCGTTCGACCCCGCCGCCGCTGCCGTCCCCGCCTTGTCGCCCATGCCGTCCACGCCCTTGCCGCTCCCCGGCCGGGCCCAAGTCTAGGCCGGAACCCGCCCCAAGGCTGCAAGACCAAAGGCGGTCTTGACATGGGCACACCCCCCGCCGCCCGCGATGCCAGGCATGGGCCGGGGGCGTCAGCCCCCGGCCCCCGGTCGCCTTGGCGCAGCCAAGGCGAAACCCCTTACCCTCGCGCCGCCCGGGGTCTAGGGCGCCGTCCCCCCGGCATCCCCGCGCGGGGCCAGCACCTTTTCGAACACCGCCTTGCCGTCGCCCGCGCGGTAGAAATCGGGGAACTCGGCCGCCACGCGATAGCCGCGCGCGGCATAGAAGGCCCGCGTCGCCGCGTACCCCGCGCTGGTCGAGGTGTCGGCATGCACGAACCGCCCCCCCGCCGCCCGGATCGCGTCCTCCGCCGCCGCGATCAGCCGCGCGCCCAGCCCCTGGCCCTGCAGTCCGGGCGCAACCGCGATCCAGTAGAGATCCCAGCCGATCTCCGACCCGGGGATCGGCCCGAAACAGGCATAGCCCGCCAGCCCCCCCGCGCCCTCGGCCAGCAGGAACTCATAGCCCGAGGCCGCCCCCTTCGCGATCCGCTCCAGCGCCAGGTCTTCGGCGATGCCGATCTCCTCGGCCGAGAACCGCCCCGTCGCCGCCACCAGCGCGCGGATGCGCGCGGGGTCCTCGGCGCGCAGCGTGGCGCGGAACGCGGCCCCGGGCGCCTTGGCCGGGCGGCGCGGCGCGCGGCCCCCCGCCGCCCGGCGCGGCGCCGCCAGCCCCTCGGCCAGCCCCTCGAAGAACCGCCGCGCGTTCGTGCCCAGCGTGCGCACCCGATAACCGCCCTCCTGCACGATCACCGTGGGATAGCCCGCCGCCCCGATCCGCGCGCCGATCCGGCGGAAATCCTCG
Source organism: Rhodovulum marinum (assembly GCF_004343075.1). GTDB lineage: Bacteria > Pseudomonadota > Alphaproteobacteria > Rhodobacterales > Rhodobacteraceae > Rhodovulum > Rhodovulum marinum. Next base: position 521,106 of record NZ_SLXP01000002.1, on the reverse strand, counting down.
GCCCCGTTCGACCAGGTCCCCGTCGGATCGCCCCGCGCCGTGTCGAACCCCAGCGACAGCACCAGGAAGGCCGGGGCGAACGCCTCGATCCGCGCCAGCGCGCGGTCGAGCGCCGCGCGATAGGTCTCGGGGCTCACCTGTTCGGGCAGGGCAAGGTTCAGGTTGAACCCCGCCCCCGCGCCCCGGCCGGTTTCGTCCTTGAACCCGGTGAAATAGGGATAGGCGAAACTGGGGTCGCCATGGATCGACACGGTCAGAACGTCGGCGCGGTCGTAAAAGATGTCCTGCTGGCCGTTGCCGTGGTGATAGTCGATATCCAGGATCGCCACCCGCCCGTGATGCGACAGGAAATTCGCCGCGATCGCCCCGTTGCACAGGTAGCAGAACCCGCCGAAACTGCGGTGCTCGGCATGGTGGCCCGGCGGGCGCACCAGCGCATAGGCCGCGGGCGCCCCGTCCAGCACCGCCTCGGCCGCGCCCAGCGCGCAATCGACCGCGCCGCGCGCGGCGGGCCAGGCGTTGCGGTGGATCGGGGTGAACGTGTCGATGCACCAATACCCCGCCAGCACCGACCGTTCCTTGGGCGGCCGCGCCGCGTTGCGGATCGGAAAGACATAGGGGTAAAGCGCGGTCTTTTCCGGTGCCTCGGCGCAGGCCCGGCGCAGATAGTCGATCAGCCGCGCGTCATGCACCTCGCGGATCCAGCGATCCGGAAAGCGGCGCGCCGGGCGCCGCTCGAACAGGCCCGACTTGTCCAGCTCCGCCAATATCGCGGGGATGCGCACCGGGCTTTCGACATAGCCGCGCTCGCGCACGTGGTGGATGTCGTGCCGGTCGTTCACGATCAGCGGGATCGGCGCCCGCCGGTCGGTCCGGGGGGCGGGGGCCGCGCGGTTGCGATACCGCGCGGGCCGCAGGTCATAGCCCCCCGGTGCGATAGACCCCAGCACGCTTGCCACGTAATCCGGCGGGCACAGCGTGGGGTATTTCCGCTCCAGGATCGCCGCCACGATGGCGCGCAGCCGCTCGGCCCCGGGCAGGGCATGCCCCCCCAGCCCGTCGAACACCAGGTAGGGCGCGTCGGTCTCGCCCGGCTTGATCGGCGTTTCATAGGCGGTGCCCGCGATCGGCCGCGCGCCGAACCGTTCATAGAACCGCAGCCGGTCGGCGTTCTGGCGCCGCGTCTCGGGGTCGGGGCTCAGGTCCGGGTCGTCGGGCAGGCACTCGAAATACAGCCCCTCGGCGCCCCGCTCGGCGGCGGCCTGGCGCAACCGTTCATACAGCGCGCCGCCCGCGCCCGATCCGGCCCGTGCGCCCGGATCGGCGGCGATCACGTCGAGAAAGGCGAAATTCAGCTCGGGGTCATGCAACAGCACCGCCGCCGCCCGCACCCGCGCGCGCGCGTCCTGCGCCACGAACAGGTCCGCCACGAACCGCTGGGCGAACGGGTTGTCCAGCCGGTCGGGCAGGGCGTCGATATCGGCCGGGTCCATGCCGGGGAACTGCGCGCGCAGGATCGCCTGCGCCTCGGCGATGGCGGCCCGGTTGGCGGGCGCGTGGGCATCGGCGATCTTGCGGATGCGGAACATCTCAGGCGGCTTTCCGGGGGGTGGCGCGGGCGGCAGCGACGATCCGGCCCACCAGCGCGTCATGGCCGAGACCGGCCCGGGCGGCGGCGGCGGCAAGGCCCGCGTCGGGGGCCAGGCAGGGGTTGGTGTTGACCTCCAGGATCCAGGGCTGGCCGTCTTCGCCGACCCGGAAATCGACCCGCGCATATCCATCCAGGTCGAACGCCCGCCACGCCGCCAGCGCCAGCGCGCGCAGCCGGTCCAGCAACGCGTCCTCCGCGGGCGCAAAGTCGAACCGGCGCGGGGTGTTTTCGAACCCGTGCGATCCCTCGATCCACTTCGCCTCGTAATCGACGATGCGGGGCCGCGCCGCGCCGAACCCCTCGAACAGGATTTCCGCGGGCGGCAACAGCTCGGGCCCCGCCGGTCCCTCGACCAGCGACAGGTTGAACTCGCGCCCCTCGACATAGGCTTCGGCAAAGAACCGCCCGCCGAACCGCGCCTGCCGGCGCACGATCTCGGCGCCCGCCTCCTCGGCCGCCACGACCGACCCCGCATCGATCCCGACCGAGGCATGTTCGCTTGTCGATTTCACGATCACCGGCGCCCCCGCGGGCAGGCCCCGCCGGGTCATCGACCACGCGGGCGTCGGCAGCCCGGCCCGGACCAGCACCCGTTTCATCGCCGGCTTTTCGGCGCACAGCCGGCTGGCCCGCGCCCCGCAGCCGGTAAAGGCCAGGCCCCGCCGGGCCAGCCGCGCGGGGATCGCCGCGGCCGGGGCCGCCACCCCGCCCACCGCCTCGACCAGGTTGAACACCAGGTCGGGCGGCGCGGCGGCCAGCCGGTCCAGCGCGGCCATGTCGGGCGCCAGGTGGACAAGCGTGGGCGCATGGCCCAGCCGGGTCAACGCCGCCGCGACCGTTTCGGCGGTGCGCAGCGTGTCGATCTCGTCCGGGCGGTCGCCGCTCGCCCCGTGCAGCACGGCGATGGACAGCCCGCTCATGCCCGTTCCCGCACCTCTTCGCCCAGCCCCAGCCGGGCACGGGCCGCCGCCACGATCCCCGCGATCAGCCGGTCATGGGACAGCCCCGCCAGCCCCGACAGGATCGGCAGGTCGGAATGGGTGGGATGCAGCCCCGCCAGCGTGTTCACCTCCAGGAACTGCGGCCGCCCCGCGCCATCCGACCGGATATCGACGCGCGCCGCATCCCGGCAGCCCAGCGCGCGATAGGCCGCCAGCGCGACGCGCCCCGCCTCCTGCGCCTCGGCGTCCTCGGCCAGCCGATAGGCCACCCGCGTCGCGCACAGCTCCTTGTTCTCGAAGCTGTAGATCTCGGCCTCGGCGGTGCGCGGCAACTCGATCTCCATCACCGCGATCACCGCCGCGCCCGCGCCGTTGCCCAGGATGCCCACCGTGAATTCCCGCCCCGGCAGGAACCCCTCGGCCAGCACTGGCTGGCCGAAGCGCGCCCGCAGCGCCGCCGCCGTGGGCGCCAGCGCGGCGCGGTCCGTCACCTTGGACGCGCGTTCACAGCCCTTGCCGGTGCCCTCGGCCAGCGGTTTCAGGAACAGCGGGCAGGGCAGGTCACAGGCCGCGTCCGCCGCCGCATCGTCCAGCACCGCGAAGGGCGCGGTCGGCACGCCCGCCTCGCGCACCAGCCGTTTCGCCACCGCCTTGTCCAGCCCCACCGCCTGGGTCAGCGGGTCGGAAAACGTGTACGGCACCCCGAACGCCTCCAGCAGGGCGGGCACCTGCGCCTCGCGCGACCGGCCCGCCAGCCCCTCGGCGATGTTGAACACCAGATCCCAGCGGTCGCCGGCGACCAGCCGCGCGGCCAGCGCGCGCACATGGCCGATGCGGTCGACCCGGTGGCCCAGCGCGCCCAGCGCCGCCTCGATCGCGGCCACCGTCTCGGGGCTGTCGAACTCGGCCAGCGCTTCCTCGCTCAGCCCCATCCCCGCGTAATCCTCGCGCAGGTCGTAGGTCAGCCCGATCAGCATGGCCCCGCCCCCCGGTCGGCCCCGAAACTCTCGCCCGGGTCCGGGTAGCGATACAGCCCGCCCTCGAAATTCCGCACGATCAGGTCGTCGCCATCCCGCCCCGCCACGTAATCGGGCAACAGCGGGATCTTGCCCCCGCCGCCCGGCGCGTCGATCACGTAATGCGGCACCGCGTAGCCCGTCGTGTGGCCCCTCAGCCCCTCGATGATCTCCAGGCCCCTGGCCACCGGCGTGCGGAAATGCGCGGACCCGGTGATGGGGTCGCATTGATACAGGTAATAGGGCTTCACCCGGCGCTTCAGCAGGCCGTGATACAGCGTCTTCATCACCTCGACATCGTCGTTGATGCCCTTCAGCAGCACGGTCTGAGAGCCCAGCGGAATCCCCGCATCGGCCAGCCGCCCGTAGGCCTCGCTCGCCTCGGGGGTCAGCTCGTGCGGGTGGGTGACATGGATCGACATCCACAGCGGATGGTGCTTCTTCAGCACCCGCGTCAGCTCGCGCGTGATCCGCATCGGCAACACGGTCGGCACCTTGGTCCCGATGCGGATGAATTCCACATGGGGAATCGCCCGCAACCGGCCCAACAGGTAATCCAGCTTTTCATCCGAAAGCGTCAGCGGATCGCCACCCGAGAGCAGCACGTCGCGAATCCCGGGATGCGCGGCGATATAGGCCAGCGCCTGCTCCCATTGCCGGGTCGAGAGCTGGTATTCGCCGCCCGCCTGGCCCACCATGCGCGACCGCGTGCAATAGCGGCAATAGGTCGAACAGGTGCCCGTGGTCAGGAACAGCACCCGGTCGGGATAACGATGCACCAGCCCCGGCGCCGCGCTGTCATGGTCCTCGCCCAGCGGGTCGTCGGCCTCTCCGGGGGTGCGCAGGTATTCCGCGCCCACCGGGATATGCGTGCGCCGCAGCGGCTCGGACGGGTCGTCCAGGCCCATCGTGCTGGCGTAATAGGGCGTGATCCCCACCGGCAGCCCGCCGGTATGGCGCGCGACCGCCGCGCGCTCGTCCGCGCTCAGGGCAAAGACACGCTCCAGCTCGGCCAGCGAGCGGATGCGCGCGCGCATCTGCCAGCGCCAGTCCGACCAGTCCTCGGCGCTGGCCGCGGGAAAGAACCGCCGCTGGAACGCCCGTGCCACGGGGCCGCGCGGGAACGCCGCGCGGCGGGGGGCCGGCGGGCGCGGGGCGCGCATCTGCGGGGCGGGGGGATGATCGGGCAAGGGAAGGGCGGTGGAAACGGTCAGGCCGCTTCGCGAAGGCTCCGCATCGGGAGCGAGGATCTCTTCCATCGAGAGGTTTGTCCCGGTGTCGGGCCAGCCGTCGCGCGCCAATCGTCGATGCTGTCGCTGGATCCGACGCGATGAAACATGCGGTCAAACCGTGCGAATTTCAATCGCGGAATCAAAGGTTTTTTTCAGCCCCGGAATTCCCGCAAGCACATGATATGAAACGGAAATAAATGCAGCCCCCGGACATGCCCCCAACCCCCGCGATTCGACCCGTGCGCCCGTGGACCCGCCCCGGCCCGGGGCGTCGTGAAAACGTCACGTCAGGCGCTTAAGCGATTGATCCGTCAAGCCGCTGGGCGCTAGTGTTCCGGCGACACGGAAACGGTCCAACAACATTCGGGAGGACTTACCATGAAAGCGGGCATTTCGCCGATCGCGTTCCTTTGCGCCCTTGCCGCCGCCACCCCCGTGGCCGCGCAGACGGAAATCGAGTTCTGGCACGCCTTCACCGGGCGGCTGGGCGAACTGGTGGCCGAACAGGTCGACAGCTTCAACGCCAGCCAGTCCGACTATGTCGTGACCGCCACCCACAAGGGCAACTATTCCGAAACGCTGAACGCCGGCATCGCCGCCTTTCGCGCGGGCGAACAGCCCGACATCCTGATGGTGTTCGAGGTCGGCACCGCCACCATGATGGCCGCCCAGGGCGCCATCGTGCCGGTCTATCAACTGATGCAGGACGCGGGCGCCGACTTCGACCCCGACGCCTTCATCGGCTCGGTCAAGGGCTATTACACCACCACCGACGGCCAGATGCTGTCGATGCCGTTCAACTCCTCCACCCCCGTCCTCTGGGTCAACCGCGACGCGCTGAGTGCGGCGGGAATCGACCCCGACACCGATCTTTCGACCTGGCAGCAGGTGGGCGCGGTGCTGGACCAGCTGAAAGAGGCGGGCAGCGACTGCCCGATGACCACCGCCTGGCAAAGCTGGATTCACCTCGAAAACCTGTCCGCCTATCACGACGTGCCGTTTGCCACGCAGGATAACGGCTTTGCCGGGCTGGATACGGAACTGGCCTTCAACGGCCCGGTCCAGGTCCAGCACATCCAGGCGATGGGCGACTGGGCGCGGGACGGCAAGTTCATCTACGCCGGCCGCCGCAACGAGGGCGGCGCGAATTTCCGCGCGGGGGAATGCGCCCTGTTCACCGAAAGCTCGGCCGGCTACGCGGGCATCAAGTCCGAGGCCCAGTTCGATTTCGAGGTCCGCCCGCTGCCCTATTGGGAAGGCGTCGAGGGGGCCCCCCGGAACACCATCATCGGCGGCGCCTCGCTCTGGGTGATGGCGGGGCAAACGGACGAGGAATACAAGGGCGTCGCGGCCTTCCTCAACTTCCTGTCCTCGCCCGAAATCCAGGCCAAGTGGCACCAGGACACGGGCTACCTGCCGATCACCAAGGCCGCCGGGGACCTGACCCGCGAACAGGGCTTCTATGACGCGAACCCCGGCACCGATATCGCGGTGACCCAGATGACCGCCAAGGAACCGACCGCGAATTCCAAGGGCCTGCGCCTTGGCTCCTTCGACCAGATCCGCGGCATCATCGACGAAGAGCTTGAGGCCGTCTGGGCCGGTGACAAGGACGCGCAGACCGCGCTGAACACCGCCGTCGAACGTGGCAACCAGTTGCTGCGCCGCTTCGAACAGGCCAACCGCTAAACCCGCCGCGCGCCCCGGCCCCCGCGCCGGGGCGCGCGCATCGCCCGCAAATGGAAAAACGCGTTCTCTTCAAGGGCATCTGGCTGCCCCTGCTGCTGATCCTGCCGCAGATCGTCATCACGGCGGTCTTTTTCTTCTACCCGGCAGGGCAGGCGATCTGGCAGTCGCTGTTCATCCCCGACCCGTTCGGGCTGTCCTCGCGCTTCGTGGGGCTGGGCAATTTCGACTACCTGCTGTCCGACCCCTATTACCGCGCGTCCTTCGTCACCACGGCGATCTTCTCCACCCTCGTCACGCTGGTCTCGATGGGAGTCGCCCTCTACCTCGCCGTCCTCGCCGACCGGCTGATCAAGGGGTCCGGCACCTACCGCACCCTTCTGATCTGGCCCTATGCCGTCGCCCCCGCCGTCGCGGGCGTGCTGTGGCTTTTCATGTTCAACACCCGCGTGGGCGTTGTGACGTGGTACCTGGGCCTTCTGGGCTATGACTGGAACCACGTGTTGAACGAGGGCGAGGCGATGGGCCTTGTCGTCGTGGCCTCGGCCTGGGGGCGGATCAGCTACAATTTCCTGTTCTTCCTCGCGGGCCTGCAAGCGATCCCGAAATCGGTGATCGAGGCCGCCGCCATCGACGGCGCCCGCTTCTGGACCCGGTTCCGCACCATCGTCTTCCCGCTGCTCTCACCCACCACCTTCTTCCTGCTGGTGGTCAACATCGTCTACGCGTTCTTCGAAACCTTCGGCGTGATCCACACCATCACCTCCGGCGGCCCCCAACAGGCCACCACCATCCTCGTCTACAAGGTCTATTCCGACGGCTTCGTGGGCCAGGACCTCGGGTCTTCGGCGGCCCAATCCGTGATCCTGCTGGTCGTGGTCTCGATCCTGACCATCATCCAGTTCAAGTATATCGAGCGGAGGGTGCATTATTGACCGCCCCCGCCCGCACCCGCAAAGCCCCGCCGCCCGGCATGGTCGAACGCCGCGGCGCGGGGCTGTGGCTGACCCATGCCGGGCTGATCCTCGGCGTCGCCTTCATCTTCTTCCCGATCTGGCTGGCCTTCGTCGCCTCGACCGTCAGCCAGCCCGAAATCGTCCGCCCGCCCATGCCGCTTCTCCCCGGCGACCAGTTCTTCGAGAATTACCGCAAGGCGCTGGTCTCGGGCATCAACGCCCCTGTGGCGCTGATGCTGCTGAATTCCGGCGTCATGGCGATCGGCATCGCGGTGGGCAAGATCATCATCTCGCTCCTGTCGGCCTTCGCCATCGTCTATTTCCGCTTCCCGTTCCGGCGGGTGTTCTTCTGGCTGATCTTCCTGACGCTCATGCTGCCGGTCGAGGTGCGCATCGTCCCGACATATGAGGTCGTCGCGGGCTTCGGCATGCTGAACAGCTATTCGGGCCTCATCCTGCCGCTGATCGCGTCGGCCACCGCCACCTTCCTGTTCCGGCAATTCTTCATGACCGTTCCCGACGAACTGGCCGAGGCCGCCCGCGTCGACGGCGCCCGCCCGATGCAGTTCTTCCGGGATATCCTCCTGCCGATGAGCCGCACGAATATCGCCGCGCTCTTCGTGATCCTGTTCATCTATGGCTGGAACCAGTATCTCTGGCCGCTCCTCATCACCACCGACCCGTCGATGAACACCATCGTGATGGGCATCAAGCAGATGTTCCCGTCGGGCGACGACATCGCCGACTGGCCGGTCATCATGGCGACCTCGATCCTCGCCATGCTGCCGCCCGTGGTGGTGGTCATCGGCATGCAGCGGCTGTTCATCCGCGGCCTTGTGGAAAGCGAGAAGTAATGGCGACGGTAACGCTCACGGACGTGCGGAAAAGCTTTGGCAAGACGCAGGTGATCCACGGCGTCGATATCGACATTGCCGACGGCGAATTCATCGTGATCGTCGGCCCCTCGGGCTGTGGGAAATCCACGCTTCTGCGCATGGTGGCGGGGCTGGAAACCGTCACGGCAGGCGAGGTGCGGATCGGCGGTGAACGGGTGAATGACCGGGAACCCATGGACCGCGACATCGCCATGGTGTTCCAGAACTACGCGCTTTACCCGCACATGTCGGTTTTCGACAACATGGCCTATGGCCTCAAGATCGCGAAGACCCCCAGGGCCGAGATCGAGGCGCGGGTGCAGACCGCCGCCCGGCTGTTGCAACTGGAACCCTATCTTGGGCGCAAGCCGCGCGAACTCTCGGGCGGCCAGCGCCAGCGCGTCGCCATGGGCCGCGCCATCGTGCGCAAGCCCGCGGTGTTCCTGTTCGACGAGCCGCTCTCGAACCTCGACGCGAAACTCCGGGTGCAGATGCGCCTTGAGATCAAGCAGTTGCAGCGTGACCTTGGCGTGACCGCGCTTTACGTCACCCATGACCAGGTCGAGGCGATGACGCTGGCCGACCGCATGGTGGTGATGAATGCCGGCCGCGCCGACCAGATCGGCGCGCCGCTCGATGTCTATGCCGACCCGCGGACGGAATTCGTCGCGGGCTTCATCGGCTCGCCGCCCACGAATTTCCTGGACCCCGCCGCGGTGGGCGGGCAGGGCGCGCGCCTCGGCATCCGGCCCGAGCACATGCGCATCGGCCCCGCCGGATCGGGCCGCATCACCGCCCGCGTGCTCGACGCCGAACCGCTGGGCGCCGAAACCTTGATCCACACGCGCCTGCCCTCGGGCGACCTGCTGACCATCCGGCAAGACGGCGCCGCCCCGATCCCCGGCGAGGGCGACGAGATCGGCCTGGCCTGGGAGGCCGCCGACGAGATGCGCTTCGGCCCCGACGGGCGGCGGGTCTGACCGCCGCCCCGGCCCTTATCGCTTGCATCCCCCCGTTGCCCGGCGCACCCTGCGTTAATCCCGCCCCGGCGGGGAAAAGCTCATATGAGAGTCATATGGAATTCATATGCGATTCATATCGCCCGGACGCCGCCGATCCGCCCCGTTAACCATACCCTGCGACTCGGCACACACCCGCCAAAGGCCCGATGACCGACACCCGCACCACCACCCATGACGCCGAGGACGACCCGCGCAACCGGGATCTCCTGATCTACGTGAACGGCACCCTTCTGCCGCGGGATCAGGCCATGGTTTCGGTCTACGATTCCGGCTTCATGCTGGGCGACGGCATGTGGGAAGGAATGCGGCTATATAACGGAAAATGGGCGTTTTTCGACGAACACATGGACCGTCTTTTCGACAGTTGCCGCGCGGTCAGCCTTGATATCGGGATGGACCGTCAGGGTATCCTCGACGCGCTGACCCTGACCGCCGAGGCCAACGGAATGACCGATGACGTCCACTGCCGCCTGATGGTGACGCGCGGCGTCAAGCTGCGCCCGTTCCAGCACCCCTCGCTGTCGCGTTCGGGGCCGACCGTCGTCATCATCATGGAACATTCCAAACCCGCCAACACCCTGACAAAAAAGGGAATTCGGCTGGCCACCGTGCCCCAGGTGCGCGGACTGCCGATGAGTCAGGACGCGAAATACAACAGCCATTCCAAGCTGAACTGCGTGATCGCCTGCCTGCAGGCCGAACAGGCCGGTGCCGACGAGGCGCTGATGCTGGACCCGTTCGGGTTCGTGAACACCACCAATGCCTGCAACTTCTTCATCGTTCGCCGGGGCGAGGTGTGGACCTCGACCGGCGACTATTGCATGAACGGGGTGACGCGGGCCAAGGTGATCGAGATCTGCCGCCGCGAGGGTATCCCCGTGTTCGAGAAAAACTATTCCCTGGTCGAGGCTTACGCCGCGGACGAGGCGTTCCTGACCGGCACGTTCGGCGCCCAGACGCCGGTCTCGCATATCGACGGCAAGGCGATCGGCACCAACGGCGGCCGGGGCCCCGTGATGGACCGCATCGCCCGCCATTACCGCGCGCTCGTGCAGGAGAACACCGCATGAGCCACCCCCCGTTTTCCGGCCCCACGCGTCGGGGCCGTTGCCGGGCATCGCCCGGCCCAGAACGACAAGACGCGACCGAGGCCGCGAGCGGCCAAAACAGGTACACCATCAAGATCCAAAGGGAGATCACGATGAAATTCAGGACACTCATGGCCACCGCCGGCGTTGTGGCACTGCTGGGCGCGGGCGCGGCAAGCGCGCAGACGCTGGTCTATTGCTCGGAAGGCTCGCCCGAGGGCTTCGACCCGGCGCTGTATACCGCCGGCACCACCTTCGACGCCTCCTCGCACCCGGTCTACAACCGGCTGATGGAATTCGAGACCGGCACCACCAACGTCGTTCCGGGCCTTGCCGAAAGCGTCGAGGCGTCGGAAGACGGGCTGGAATACACCTTCAAGCTGCGCCAGGGGGTCAAGTTCCACTCGAACGACATCTTCACGCCGACGCGCGACTTCAACGCCGATGACGTGATCTTCACCTTCGAACGTCAGCGGCTGGACGACCACCCCTACAACAAGGTTTCGGGCGGCACCTGGGAATATTTCGACGGCATGTCGATGCCCGACCTGATCAAGTCCATCGAGAAAGTCGATGATTACACGGTGAAATTCGTCCTCAACCGCCCCGAGGCGCCATTCATCGCCAACATGGCGATGGATTTCGCCTCGATCCAGTCGGCCGAATATGCCGATGCGATGATGGCCGCCGGCACCCCCGAGATGCTGAACCAGAAACCCATCGGCACCGGCCCGTTCCAGTTCGTCGCCTACCAGAAGGACGCGGTGATCCGGTATCAGAAGAACGCGGATTACTGGAAGGACGGCTTGCCCAAGGTCGACAACCTGGTCTTCGCGATCACGCCCGATGCGTCGGTGCGTTACCAGAAGCTGAAGGCCGGCGAATGCCACATCATGCCCTATCCGAACCCCGCCGACATCCAGGCGATGAAGGACGACGAGGGCATCAACGTGCTGGAGCAGGAAGGGCTGAACGTGGGCTACCTGGCCTACAACACCACCCAGCCGCCCTTTGACAACGCCAAGGTGCGCAAGGCGCTGAACATGGCGATCGACAAGCAGGCGATCATCGACGTGGTGTTCCAGGGCGCGGGCCAGATCGCCAAGAACCCGATCCCGCCGACCATGTGGTCCTATAACGACGCCGTCGAGGATGACGCCTATGATCCCGAGGCGGCCAAGGCGATGCTGGCCGAAGAGGGCGTGTCGGACCTGTCGATGAAGATCTGGGCGATGCCGGTGCAGCGGCCCTATAACCCCAATGCCCGCCGCATGGCCGAGCTGATGCAGGAGGATTTCGCCAAGGTCGGCGTCGACGTCGAGATCGTGTCCTATGAATGGGGCGAATATCTCAGCCGGTCGCGCGAACTGAACCGCGACGGTGCGGTTCTGTTGGGCTGGACCGGCGACAACGGCGACCCGGACAACTTCCTGGCCGTCCTGCTGGGCTGTGACGGGGTCGAGAACTCGAACCGGGCGCAGTGGTGCCACCAGCCGTTCGAGGACCTGATCCAGAAGGCCAAGGTGACCACCGACCAGGCCGAGCGCACCAAGCTGTACGAAGAGGCGCAGGTCGTCTTCAAGGAGCAGGCGCCCTGGGCGACCATCGCGCATTCGGTCGTGTTCATGCCGGTGCGCCCCGAGGTCGAGGGCTACAAGGTGCACCCGCTGGGCGGGCATATCTTCACCGAGGTCGGCCTGGCCGAGTAAGGGCCTGACGCAACCGGGCGGGGCCTTTCCCGGGCCCCGCCCGCCATCAGGGGGCATTCCGCATGGCGTCTGGACTGGCGGAGTATGCCGGGCTTGCGGCCCGGCTGGGGGTGGATGCGGTCGCGATCGTGCCCGGCCCCAATTTCACCCGGATGACCGGGCGCAGCTTTCACACCAACGAACGCCCGCTGGTCGTGGTGATCCCCGCCGAGGGGCCGCCCGCGGCGGTGGTTCCCAACCTGGAACTGCGGTCCTTCGACCTGGTCGAGTTCCCGGGCGAGGTGTTCGACTGGCGCGACCAGGATGGCTATCAGCCCGCGTTCGACGCGCTGGCGCGGCATCTGCCGCTGTCCAGCCTGGCGGTCGAGGGGCAGGTGATGCGGGTCTTCGTCCACCATGCGCTGGCCGCCGCCTGGCCGGGGCTGAAGATCGTCGATGCCGAGCGCGAGATTTCCGCCCTGCGCATCCGCAAGACGCCCGAGGAAATCGCCGCGCTGGAACGGGCCATCGCGATTTCCGAACGCGCGCTGGCCCGCGTGCTGGACCAGGTCCGCCCGGGCCAGACCGAAAAACAGGTCGAACAATTCCTGGTGCAGGCGCTGTTCGCCGAGGGGGCCGAGGACCAGTCGTTCCATCCCATCGTGGCCGCCGGCGACAATTCCGCCCGGCCCCATGCCAGCGCGCGGGCCGATTACGCGATCCGGAAGGGCGACGCGCTGCTCTTGGATTTCGGGGCACGCTGGGGCGGGTTCTGCGCCGATATCACCCGCACCGTTTTCGTGGGCCATGCCAGCGACGAGGCCGAACAGGTCTATGACACGGTGCTGCGCGCCAACCTGCGCGGCCAGGAGGTCACGCGCCCCGGCGTCACCGCGCATGACGTGGACGACGCGGTGATCTCGGTGCTGGAGGCCTCGCCCTTCGCCGACCGCATCCGCACCAAGACCGGCCACGGCCTGGGCCGCGAGGTGCACGAGGCGCCCTATATCATGCGCGGCAACCCCCAGGTTCTGGAACCGGGTATGGTCTTTACCGACGAACCCGGTCTATACCGCGTCGGCGGTTTCGGTGTCCGGATCGAGGACGACCTTCTGGTGACCGAGACCGGTTGCCGGTCATTGACCGGCTTTCCCCGCGAACTGATAGTGGTGGCCCGATGATCCGCTACCTGCTTGCCCGGCTGCTGACCTTCCTGCCCACCTTCCTGGGGGTGACGCTGATCTCGTTCGCCTTCATCCGGGTGCTGCCGGGCGACCCGATCATCGTGATGGCGGGCGAACGCGGGCTGACCGAGGAGCGCTATGCCGAACTGGTCCGCCAGTTCGGGTTCGACCAGCCGCTGCCGGTGCAGTTCTGGAATTACCTGACCGGCGTGTTGCAGGGCGATCTGGGCACCTCTTACGTGACCAAGCGGCCGGTCTGGGACGAGTTCTTCTCGCTGTTCCCCGCCACGCTGGAACTGTCGATCTGCGCGATGATCTTCGCCGTCGGCATCGGCCTGCCCGCAGGCGTGATCGCCGCCGTCAACCGGGGCAAGCTGTTCGACCGGGCGCTGATGTCGACCGCGCTGGTCGGCTATTCGATGCCGATCTTCTGGTGGGCGCTGCTGATGATCATCGTCTTCTCGGGGAACCTCGGGTGGACGCCGGTGTCGGGGCGCATCGACCTTTTGTATTTCTTCGATTCCGTGACCGGCTTCATGCTGATCGACTCGGCCTTGTCGGGGCAGAACGGGGCCTTTACCTCGGCGGTGCGCCACCTGATCCTGCCGACGATCGTGCTGGGCACGATCCCCTTGGCGGTGATCGCGCGCCAGACCCGGTCGGCCATGCTGGAGGTCTTGTCCGAGGATTACATCCGCACCGCGCGGGCCAAGGGCCTGTCGCCGCTGCGGATCAACGGAATGCATGCCCTCAGAAACGCGATGATCCCGGTCATCACGGTGATCGGCCTGTCGGTCGGCACGCTTCTGGCGGGCGCGATCCTGACCGAGACGATCTTTTCCTGGCCGGGCATCGGCAAGTGGATGGTCGATTCCATCTATCGGCGCGACTACCCGGTGGTGCAGGGCGGCCTGCTGCTGATCGCGTCGATGGTGATGATCGTGAACCTGACGGTCGACATCCTGTATGGCCTCATCAACCCCAAGATCAGGGCGCGGAAATGACGGCGGAACCCGACGCACAAGGAACGGCGCCCGCGCGCCAGGGCCAGCTGGCCGAGTTCTGGTATTACTTCCGCGAGAACCGCGGCGCGGTGATCGGGCTGTATGTCTTCGTGGTCTTCGTGATCGTGGCGCTGTTCGCGCCGCTGCTCGCGCCCTATGACCCGACCGAGCAGTTCCGCGACCACATCCTCAAGCCCCCCGCCTGGGTTCAGGGCGGCGACTGGGCCTTTCCGCTGGGCACCGATCCCCTGGGCCGGGACATGCTTTCGCGGCTGATCCACGGCGCGCGGTTCTCGTTCTTCGTGGGGATCGTGGTGGTGGTGGTCGCGGCCTCGGGGGGTATCCTGGTCGGGCTGATCGCGGGCTTCGCGCCGAAATGGCTGGATTCCATCATCATGCGGCTGATGGACGTGATCCTGGCCTTCCCGTCGCTGTTGCTGGCGCTGGTTCTGGTGGCGATCCTGGGGCCGTCCCTGACCAACGCGATGATCGCCATCGCGCTGGTGCTGCAACCCCATTACGTGCGCCTGACCCGCGCCTCGGTGCTGTCGGAACGCACGCGCGATTACGTGGTCTCGGCGCGCGTTGCGGGGGCGAAACTGCCCCGGCTGATGTTCGTGACCGTCCTGCCCAATTGCCTGGCACCGATCATCGTTCAGGCGGCGCTGTCGTTTTCCACCGCGATCCTCGATGCCGCGGCGCTCGGGTTCCTCGGGATGGGCGCGCAGCCGCCCACGCCGGAATGGGGCACCATGCTGGCCGAGGCGCGGGAGTTCATCCTGCGCGCCTGGTGGGTGGTGACCTTCCCCGGCGTGGCGATCCTGGTGACGGTGCTGGCGATCAACCTGATGGGCGACGGGCTGCGTGACGGGCTCGACCCGAAACTGAAGCGGAGCTGAGGCATGACGTTGCTGCGTATCCGCAACCTCTCGGTCGATTTCGCCACCGCCTCGGGCCAGTTCCGGGCGGTGGACGCGATGGACGTGACCGTCGACCCCGGCGAAATCCTGGCCATCGTGGGCGAGTCGGGCTCGGGCAAGTCGGTGGCGATGCTGGCCTTGATGGGCCTTCTGCCCTGGACCGCGACGGTCACGGCCGACGAGATGAGCTTCGACGGGCAGGATTTGCGCGCGATCACGCCGCGCACCCGCCGGCGCATCGTCGGCAAGGACATCGCGATGATCTTCCAGGAGCCGATGTCGTCGCTGAACCCGTGTTTCACGGTCGGCTTCCAGATCAAGGAGGGGCTGAAAAAGCATCTCGGCCTCGACCGCAAGGCACGCCATGCCCGCGCGCTGGAGCTGATGGAGATGGTGGGCATTCCCGATCCCGCGCGGCGGCTGAACGCCTTTCCGCACCAGCTGTCGGGGGGCATGAGCCAGCGGGTGATGATCGCGATGGCCATCGCCTGCCGCCCGCGCCTGTTGATCGCGGACGAACCCACCACGGCGCTGGACGTGACGATCCAGGCGCAGATCCTGGACCTGTTGACCGATTTGCAGGCCGAAACCGGCATGGCGCTGATCCTGATCACGCATGACATGGGCGTGGTCGCCGAAACCGCGCGCCGCGTCAGCGTGCAATACGCGGGCCAGAAGGTCGAGGATCAGCCCGTGGGCCCGCTGTTCGAAACCCCGCATCACCCCTATACCGCCGCGCTGCTGGCCGCGCTGCCCGAACGGGCCACCTCGCGCGTGTTGCCGACGATCCCGGGCGTGGTGCCGGGCCAGTTCGACCGGCCCAGGGGATGCCTGTTCGCGCCGCGCTGCGCCCATGCCGATGAGCTGTGCCGCACCACGCCGCCGCCCGTGCAGCCGCCCGGGATGGGCCTTGCGCGCTGTCACTACCCGTTGACCGAGGAGGGCAGGGGATGACCGCATCCGTCGTCACCGCCACCGGCCTGTCGCGTTTCTACGAGGTCGGCGGCGGGCTGTTGTCCAAGCCGCGCGAAATCCGTGCCCTGTCCGAGGTCAGCTTTGCCATCCCGCGCGGCAAGACGCTGGCCGTGGTGGGCGAGTCGGGCTGCGGGAAATCCACGCTGGCCCGCGTCGTCACCATGATCGAGCCGCCCACCGCGGGCCATTTCGCCATCGAGGGCACCGAGATCACCCCCGACCAGTGGGAGGCGCATCGCGACGCGGTGCAGATCGTGTTCCAGGACCCTTACGGGTCGCTCAACCCGCGCCAGCGGATCAGCGCGATCCTGTCCGAACCGCTCAAGATCAACCGCCCCGAGATGTCGCGCGCCGAGCGCGAGGCCAAGGTGCGCGAGGTGATGGGGCTGGTGGGCCTGCGGCCCGAGTTCTACGACCGCTACCCGCACATGTTCTCGGGCGGGCAGCGCCAGCGCATCGCGGTGGCCCGCGCGCTGATGCTGGAACCCAAGGTGCTGGTGCTGGACGAACCCGTCTCGGCGCTGGACCTGTCGGTGCAAAGCCAGATCCTGAACCTGCTGCTCGATCTGCAGGAACGGCTGGGCCTGACCTACCTGTTCATCAGCCACGATTTGTCGGTGGTCCGCCATGTCTGCGACGAGATCATGGTGATGTACCTGGGCCGCGCGGTGGAAACCGGCACCAAGGAGGCGGTGTTCGGCAATCCCCGCCACCCCTATACCCGCGCGCTGTTGTCGGCGACGCCGGTGGCGGATCCGAAAAGCCAGAAAGAGCGGATCAAGCTGTCGGGCGAATTGCCCTCGCCGCTGAACATCCCGCCGGGCTGTCCCTTCGCCGCGCGCTGCTGGAAGGTGCAGGACCGCTGCCGGGCCGAACGCCCCGCGCTGGACGGCGACGGCCACAAGGTCGCCTGTTTCTTCCCCGAGGGCGAATAACGTCCCCGATCCGGGCGCGGGCGGGGAATGCGCACTTGGCGAACCCGCCCCGATCCCGCTAGCCTGTTGGCGGGAAACAGCGCGGCGAACGGGACCCCATGCGGATCATCATCGGTATCGTCCTTCTGGTCATGTCGGCCCTGCCGGGGCTGGCCGATCGGCGCGTGGCGCTGGTGATCGGCAACGGCGCCTACCGGGCCGCGCCCGAATTGCCCAACCCCACCAACGACGCCCGCGCGATTACCGCCGCGCTGGAGGAGATCGGGTTCGAGGTGACGGCCGGGCTGGACCTGGACGGGGCGGGGCTGCGGGCGGCGATCCGCGATTTCTCGCGCCGGGCCGAGGGGGCGGATCTGGCGCTGTTCTTCTATGCCGGGCACGGCATCCAGATGGCCGGGCGCAACTACCTGATCCCGACCGACGCGGCACTGGAACGCGAGGGCGATGTCGAACTTTACGCCATGCCGCTGGACCTGGTGATCGCCGGGATGGAGCGCAGCGCCAAGACCAACGTGGTGCTGCTGGACGCCTGCCGGGACAACCCGTTCGAAACCCAGTTGGCGCGGTCGATGGGCCGGGCGCGGTCCGCGGCGCTGTTGGGGCGGGGGCTGGCCCCGGTGGAAACCGTGGGCGGCATCTTCGTGGGGTTCGCCACCGACCCGGGCAAGGTCGCCTATGACGGCGCGGGCGATCACAGCCCCTTTACCGAGGCGGTGCTGGACCATGTCGCGACCGAGGGGCTGGAAATCAACCAGATGATGACGCGGGTGCGTGCCGACGTGTTCGACACGACCGCCGGGCGGCAGCGGCCCTGGTCGACCTCGTCGCTGTTGCGGGAACTGTATCTCACCCCCGCCGAGGCGCCGCCCCCCGACGATACCGAGCGCGATATCGCGCTGTGGCAGGCGCTGGGCGAGGCGGCGGGGCCGGCGGGCTATCGCGCCTATCTCGACGCCTTCCCGCGCGGCATCTTCGCCGAGGTGGCCCGCGCCCGGCTGGGTCAGTTCGAAACCGCGGCGCTGGTGCCTGATCGCGGCACCGCGCCGCCCGAGGCACCCGCCGAGGTCGAGGCACCGCCGGTCGAAACGGCCCCGCCGCCTGCCGGTCCCACGCGCGATTGCGCGGCCTGCCCCGAACTCGTCGCCCTGCCGGGTGGCGAGACCGTTCTGGGTGCGACCGAGGCCGGGGCCCCGGCCGCCGAGAAGCCCGCCACGCCCCAGACGCTTGCGCCGTTCCTGATGGCCGCGCGCGAGGTTTCGGTCGGGCTGGTGCGCCGCTACGAGGCCGAGACCGGCCAGCAGGTGCCGCGCGGCTGTTACGTGTGGACGCCGGACGGGCGGATGCGCAAGGACGCAGCCGCCTTTTGGGGCGCGCCGGGCTATCCGGTGAACGACGCCTCGCCCGCCGCCTGCCTGAACTGGGAGGACGCCGTGCGCCTTACCGCCTGGCTGAACGAACAGGCGCCCGGCGCGGGCTATCGGCTGCCCACGGAGGGCGAATTCGAATACGCGCTGAAGGCGGGCGGCGACGGCCCCTTCCCGTGGGAGGGTGGGGCCGAGGCCGCCTGTGCCCATGCCAATGCCGCCGATGCGGAGTCGCGCTTTCGCTGGCGCAACACCGCCTGTGCCGATGGCGCGCCCGAGATCGCGGCGCGCGGCAGCTACCCGGCCAATGCCTTCGGGCTGTTCGACCTTTCGGGCAACCTGTGGGAATGGACCGCCGATTGCTGGAACGACAGCCACGCGGGCGCCCCTGCCGATGGCCGGGCGCGGACCGACGGGCGCTGTGCCTCGCGGGTGCTGCGCGGCGGATCGTGGGACGATCCGCCGGCCAACCTGCGCGTCACCTACCGGGTGGGCATCCCGGCGACCCAGCGCCAGGCCAATGTCGGCATGCGCGTGGTGCGCGACGCGCCCTGATCTGCCGGATTACTCCGCCGCGATGCCATGCGGCGTGGCCCCGGCAGCGGCGGCCTGCGGGCGACGGCGCGCCCGGGCCGCATCGCCCAGGGCAGCGGCGGCCAGCATCCCGGCGATGCCCAGCGGCGGCAGCCCCCAGGCCAGCCAGGCCTCCCCCGGCCGGGCGGCCATGGCCACCTGGAAGGCCAGCGAGATCAGCGTGCCCGTGCAGAACACCAGCAACCCCTGCCGCCCCATCAGCCGCAGCGGCGCGGCCAGCGCGCTGGCCGCCGCGGCGGTGACCGCTGGCAGGCAGGAGATCACGTAGACCATCGCCAGCACGTGCAACAGACGCGGCAGCGCAAGGAAGGTCTTGTCATGCGAGATCAGGTGGAACGGCGCCCCGGCCTTGCCCAGCAGGGACAGCTGGTGGTTCAGCCAATGGCCCAGCGGGTCGATCTTCATCCAGGCGATGACCAGCACCAGGTAGCCCACCGCCAGCCAGAACAGCCGCCGCGAGACCGGCACCAGTCGCGCGCCCTCGCGCAGGCGCAACCCGATCAACAGGCCGGTGACGAACACCGCCTGCCAGGCCAGCGGGTTGAAGAACCAGCCGCCCGGGTTGGGATAGTTCGGCAGGTTGAGCCGCCACAGACCGGCCGCGAACCACAGCCCCGCCGCCAGCGCGGCCAGCGCCAGCGGGCGGCGCAGCCCGATCACCAGGGCCAGCGGCGTGCAGAGCAGCAGCACCGAATAGGCCGGCAGGATGTTCACGTACCCCAGCTGGTGCGTCAGCGCCGGGATGCCCACCAGTGCCGCGCCGGTATTCTCGAACACCTGGCGCAGGTTGATCTTGGTCAGCAGTCCGGGCAGGTCGAAGGTGGACGCCCCCCAGGCAAAGATCGCGATCGCCCAGACGGTCAGGAACAGTTGCGAAAGATATAGCGTCCAGGCCCGGCCCCAGACCGGCCGGACCGCCGCCCACAGCCCGTCACGCGCCAGCGCGCCCGGCAGGAACCGGCCCGAATAGGCCAGCCCCGCGGCGATGCCCGACATCACGAAGAACGACTCGGCCGCGTCGGAAAACCCGAAATTGCGCAGGGTGAAATGTTCGTAGGGGTTGCCGGGCACGTGGTCGACGAAGATCATCACCAGCGCAAGCCCGCGGAACGCGTCGATCCGGGGATCGCGCGGCCGTTTCGCCGGGGCCGTGGGATCAGGCCGCCGCATCGAACGCTACCGTCTCTTGGGCGGGCGCGGTCCATCGCGCGTGCCACGCGTGGAAGGCACGGATCACCGGTGCGGGGTCGGTCTCGTCGGGGGTGGTGAACAGCCCCCCGCCCAGCGGGTGCGACGTGGCCCAGATCAGCAGCGGCGCGGCCAGCATCGGCAGGCAGACCGGCAACAGCCACACGGTCAGCGCAGGCGCCACCGCCTTGACCGCGGCCAGTGACAGCGCGCCGAGGGCGAGGATCCAGAAGCCCGCGCCCAGGCTCGCCCGCAGGCTCAGCCGGCCTTCGCCGCGCTGGTTCGCGGGCCAGCCGCCGTCGCGGCCCGACAGCACCTGCAGGACCGCGCGCGACTGGTAGGCCAGCATCAGGGGCGCCAGCACGGAAGACAGCAGGATTTCCACCATCACCGACCCCGCGGCCCGCGCCCGCCCGCCGAAGCCCCGCGCCCGGCCCGAAAGCGCGGCGCTGCCGAGGATCGAGAACTTGGGCAGCACCAGAAGCCCCACGATGCCGATGGCCAGCGTGATGATTTCCTTGGTCCGGTCGGAGGGGAAGACCGGGAACAGCTGGTAGGGTTCGGGGAAATAGTCGGGCGGCGGCGCGGTCACGGTGGCGGCGATCGAGGCCACCAGGAACCCCGCCCACAAGAGCGAGGCGAGATAGGCGAAGATGCCCTGGAAGAAGACGAACCTGCTCCACGGGGCCAGGCCGGGCGCGGTCAGCAGGCGGGCGTGCTGCAGGTTGCCCTGGCACCAGCGCCGGTCGCGGCGGGCATGGGCCAGGATGTTGTCGGGGCCTTCCTCGTAAGACCCTTCGATGGTCTCGTCGAGTTCGACCTTCCAGCCGGCGCGCGCCAGAAGTGCCGCCTCGACATAGTCGTGGCTGAGGATATGCCCGCCAAAGGGCGGCGGGCCCGACAGCGCCGGCAGGCCGCAGCTTTCGGCGAAGGCGCGCACCCGGACGATGGCGTTATGGCCCCAGAACGGCCCCGTCGCGCCCTGCATCCGCGCCAGCCCGCGGGCGAAAACGGGGGCGTGGAAGGCGGCCGAGAACTGCATCGCCCGGCCGAACAGCGACCGCGCTGCGATCACCTTGGGCAGGGTCTGCAACAGCCCCAGCCGCGGGTCGGCCTGCATCCGCGCGATCATCTGGCGGATCGTCTCGCCCTCCATCAGGCTGTCGGCGTCCAGGATCACGGCAAAGCGATAGGCCCCGCCCGAGGTCCTGATGAACTCCTCGATATTGCCGGCCTTGCGCCCGCGATTGTCGGTCCGGCGGCGATAGAACAGCCGCCCCGCGCCCCCGGTTTCGGCCAGAAGGCGCGCAAAGGCGTCGCGCTCGCGCTGGGCGGCGGCGGGGTCCTGGGTGTCGGACAGAACCGCGATATCGACAGTCAGCCCCGCCGCGCGGATCGAGCCGTCCATCGCCGCGATGCGGGCGAAGGTGGCCACCGGGTCCTCGTTGCACACGGGCACCAGCACGACGGTCGGCGGGTGCGGCATCACCAGGGGCACCGGGGCGGCGCGGCGGCGGCGCGGCGCCAGCCCGGCGAACGCGCCCGCGGCCCCCCAGGCGAGCCACGCGGTGGTCGCGAAGATCAGCACCGTGCGCACCACGTCCCAGCCATGCAGGCCGTCCTGGGTCGCGGCCTCGGCCAGCAGGGCGGCCGCCGCCCCCGCGGCCAGCGCGGCAAAGGCAAGCGCCGCCGCCCGCAGCGCGCGGGTGGGCATGTCGGGGGAAAGGGGGCCGGGCATGGCGGGGCCTAGCCGTGCTGAACCGGGCGCAGCAGGCGCATCAGCCAGGCGAGAACGCCCTCGTGGCGCGGTGCCTGCTCCAGCACCTGGCGCGGCATGTCCAGCGGCGCGGCGGGCGGCGCCCAATGGGTGGCCTCGATCGCAAGCGCGGTTTCGGGGTCGATGATACGCTCTGCACTCATTCCTTGATCCATTGGTAAAGCCAGGTTTCGCTGAGAGGCCTGCCATAACCCGCAAGCTCGGCGCGCAGTTCCACCAGGGCGCCGGGTTCGGCGCGCGCCTCGATCACCAGCCGCCAGGTCTGGGTGCCGGAAATGCGCGACAGCACGGTTTCCACGATCTCGCCGCCGCTGGCATGCACCTGCGGTTCGATCTCGGCATCGTCGGGCAGGCCCGACAGCGTGCCGCCTGCGAAATCGACCACGAACTTGCGCCGGTCATGGCCGCCCTCGACGCCCGAGACGCCGCCCTTGCCGACACGCGTCCGCACGATCCGCGCGCGTTCGGTGCAGGCCGCGCCCGGCGGCGTCGCGCCCCAGTGCATACGGTAGGCGAATTCCAGCGCGTCACCCTTGCGGGCGGGCGCGTCGGGCACCCAGAACGCCACGATGTTGTCGTTGCCCTCCAGGTCGGAGGGGATTTCCACCAGCCGGACCGTGCCCTTGCCCCAGTCGCCCAGCGGTTCCACCATCAGCGAGGGGCGGCGTTCGTAATGGGCGCCCGCGTCCAGGTAGCTGTCGAAGGCACGGTCGCGCTGGACCAGCCCGAAGGATACCGGGTCGCGGGTGCCCAGGTAGGAACTGGCCAGGCGCGGCGGGTTGTTCAGCGGGCGCACGAAGGTTTCACCGCCGCGCGTGTTCAGCACCAGCACCTCGCTGTCATGCACGCGGGGGCGGAAATCGTCGAACGTGCCGTGGTCGTTGTCGCCCAGCAGGTACATCGAGGTCAGCGGCGCGACGCCCAGTTGCGCCACGTCCTCGCGCAGGAACAGCCGCGCAGTGACGTCGATCACGGTGTTTTCGCCCGGCCGCACCACGAAGCGGAAGGCGCCCGTCGCAGACGGGCTTTCCAGTGCGGCATGCAGGGTCACGTGGTCGGCGCCCGGGGCGGGGCGTTCGATCCAGAACGCGCTGAAGCGGGGGAATTCCTCGCCCTTGCCGATCGCGGTGTTGATCGCAAGACCCCGCGCGCTGAGGCCATAGACATTGCCCCGGCCCAGTGCCCGGAAATAGGACGCGCCCAGGAACACCACCACCTCGTCGAAGATGTCGGCCCGGTTCAGCGGCGCGTGCAGCCGGAACCCCGCGACGGTGGGCAGGGCCAGCCCCGCGGGCACGCGGTCGGCCAACGCGCCGTCATATTCGAAATCCTCGGCCGAGAAGGCCATCGGCCGTTCGGTCCCGTCCACCACCTCGTACAGCGTGACCGGCGCCTTGTAGAGCCAGCCGGGGTGGAAGGCATGCAGCCGGAACGCCGCCTCGGTGCCGGACCAGCGGGCATGGTCGGGGCGAAAGCGGATCCGGCGATAGGCGTCGTAATCCAGCCCGGCGATCACGCCTTCGGGTTCGGGCGGGCTGCGGTAGGGCGTGGCGGCCAGCGCGCGCATCCGCTCGGCGAGCGCGTCGAACGAGAACGGTGCGGGGGGCATCGCCATCGGTTCGGCCTGCTGCGCCGCCGCAATCGGCGGCAACAGCGCGGCGGCCGCGGCCGTGCCGGCCAGCGCGGCCAGCGTCTGGCGTCGTGTCATGAAAGACCTGCCGGACCCGTGCCCGGTAGTCGAAAAGCCTGGCTTCATGGGGCGCCCCTTGCGCAGCAGCTCGCATCTATTGGTTGCCACGAGAAAAGCGGTTTGTCCCGGTGTGTCGTGATTCCGTCATGCTGCACGGCAGAATCACGCCGCTCCGCGGCATTCCGTGAGCGGAATTTGGTGTATCTTTCGGCGGCTGCAATCTCTCTTTGAGGAGAAGTGCGGAGTTTGGCCGCTAAACCTGTGGCTGATCGGCGGAAACCTGCTTACAGGCTTGGGTTTGCGCCGTTTTTCCGGGCCGGCGACGAGCCGGGGATGCGACCTTTTCTCGCGCCGCGCCATGGGGCAGAACGGGGCGGCAACCGGGGCCGGCGGCCCTGCAGGAACGGGAAGCCATCGCGATGACGGGGACGACACTGGCGATCGGGGCCTATGACGCGGACGACCTGGCCGCGCTGCGCGATGAACTGGGGGCGGCGCATGTCGCGGGGCCGGACCTGCTGGGCGGGCTGGACCAGGCCACGCGTGCCGCCGTCACCGCCGTGGCCTATAGCGGGCAGGCCCGGTTCGGCGCGGCCCAGATGGACCTGTTGCCCAGGCTGGGGATCGTGGCGAATTACGGCGTCGGGTATGACGCGATCGACCTGGCCGCGGCGCGGGCCCGCGGCGTGGCCGTGACCAACACGCCGGGGGTGCTGACCGATGACGTGGCCGACCTGGCGGTGGCGATGTTGCTGACGCAGGCGCGTGGCCTGGTCGCGGCCGACCGGTTCGTGCGCTCGGGCGGTTGGGCCGGGGGCGGGGCCTGGCCGCTGCAGCGCAAGATCGGCGGGGCGCGGGCCGGTATCCTGGGGCTGGGCCGGATCGGGCGGGCCATCGCGACCCGGCTGGCGGCCTTCGGCATGGAGATCCACTATCATTCCCGTGCCCCGAAACAGACGCCGGGCTGGGCCTTTCATGCCGACCCGGTGGAACTGGCGCGCGGGGTGGATTTCCTGGTCGTGGCGCTGGTCGGTGGCCCCGAGACGGCGGGGTATGTCTCGGCCGCGGTGATCGAGGCGCTGGGCCCGGCGGGCGTGTTGGTCAACATCGCGCGCGGCAGTTGCGTCGACGAGACGGCGCTGCTGGACGCGCTGGAAACGGGGCGGCTGGGCGGGGCGGCGCTGGACGTTTTCCGCAACGAACCCGATATCGACCCGCGGTTTCATGCCTTGTCGAACGTGCTGCTGCAACCCCACCAGGGCTCGGCCACCCATGCGACGCGGGCCGCGATGGCCAGGCTGCAGCGCGACAACATCGCCGCCTTTCACGCCGGTCGCCCGCTGCCGACCCCGGTCGTCTAGGGGCGGGCGCGGCAAGCGGGGCGATCGTCACCGCGCCGCGCCGCCCTCGATCGCCCCCCGCACCAGCGCGCCGGGCGCCCGGATCACCCGCCCGGCCAGCGCCATCGCCGCCGCGGCCGCCTCGCGCGGCGATTGTGCCTGCGCCAGCCCCGCGATCAGCCCGGCGGCAAAGCTGTCGCCCGCGGCGGTCGTGTCCACGACGCGCGGCACGGGCGCGGGCGTCAGCGTGGTCGCGCCCCCGCCCGCCTGCCAAAGCACCACCGGCCCCGCCCCCTGCTTGACCGCCACCAGCCCCGCGCCAAGGCCACCATAGCGCGCGATCGTCGCGGCCGGGTCCGCATCGCCGAACAGCGCCGTTTCCTCGTCGAAGGACGGCAGCACGATATCGGCGACCGACGCGCCCAGGGTCAGCCCCGCGCGCATCGCGTCCTCATCCTCCCACAGCCGCGGGCGCAGGTTCGTATCGAACACAACCCGCGCCCCCGCCGCCCGGGCGCAGGCCAGCGCGTCGCACAGCCGTTCCCGGCTGTCCGGCCTGAGGATCGCCAGCGATATTCCTGAAAAATGGATAAAATTCCGCCCCGAAAGGGCCGCGTCCAGCCAATCGGGATCGTCGGCCAAGGCGCGCGCCGCGGATTGCCCGCGCCAATAGGAAAAGCTGCGCTCGCCCCCGGCCAGCGCAATCATGTAAAGCCCCACGGTGCGGTCGGGCAGCCGGCGGATCGGCGCGGTGTCGATCCCCTCTGCCGCCATGAAATCCACCATCTCGCGGGAGACCGCGTCGGTGCCCACGCAACTTGCATAGGCCACCGACCAGTCCGCCGGCAAAAGGCGGCGCGCGTACCAGGCGGTGTTGAACGTGTCCCCCGCAAAGCCACGCCGGTAAAGCCCCCCGCCCGTCGGGGCCAGTTCCACCATGCATTCGCCCAGCGCCAGGACCGAACTCACGACAGGCCCCGCGGCGGGATGGGGCCGGTGGCGATGGGGGCGGGCGCCATGGGGCCTCCGTCAGCTTTCGGGCGGCAGCATCTTGCCGGGGTTCAGGATGTTCGCCGGGTCCCAGGCTGCCTTGATCGCCCGCATCCAGGCCAGCGCGGGCCCGTGTTCGGCGGCCATGTATTTCTGCTTGCCCAGCCCGATCCCGTGCTCGCCCGTCACCGTGCCGCCCAGCCGCAGGGCGGTTTCGGCCAGACGCCCCGAGAAATCCAGCACCCGGGCCATTTCCGCCGCGTCCTCGGGGTTCACCCGCACGCCGCAATGGAAATTCCCGTCGCCGACATGGCCCACGATGGCGCTGGTCAGGCCCATGGTGCGGGCCAGGTCCTGCGCCTCGACCACCGCCTCGGCCAGCGTGGAGATCGGCACGCAGACATCGGTGGCCAGCGTCCGCTTGCCCGGCTCCAGCGCGCCGGTGGCGTAATGGGCGTTGTGCCGCATCGCCCACAGCGCGCTGCGCGCCTCGGTCGTGGTGGCGTCCTGCCAGCCCGCGACGCCGAACTCGGCCGCGATCTCGCGGAAGGCGGCGGCCTGCTCGGCCACGGCCGTGGGCGCGCCGTGGAATTCCAGGAAAAGATGCGGTTTCTCTGGCAGGTCGGTGCCGGAATGCAGGTTGAAGCCGCGCACCATCATCTCGTCCACCAGTTCGATCCGGGCCATCGGGATGGCCGACTGGATCACCAGGATCACGCAATTCACGGCATCCGCCACGGTCGGAAACCGGCAGGTCGCCGCGGCCACCGCCTCGGGCAACGGGTGCAGGCGCAGTGTCAGTTCGGTCAGGATGCCCAGCGTGCCCTCGCTGCCCACCAGCAGATGCGTCAGGTCGTAGCCCGCGGAGGATTTGCGTGCCTGGCTGCCGGTGCGAATGATCGACCCGTCCGCCATCACCGCCTGCAACGCCAGCACGTTCTCGCGCATCGTGCCATAGCGCACGGCGGTCGTGCCGCTGGCCCGCGTCGCGGCCATCCCCCCCAGCGAGGCGTCGGCGCCCGGATCGACCGGAAAGAACAGCCCCGTCGCGCGCAGTTCCTCATTCAGCCGTGTGCGCGTCACGCCGGGCTGGACCACCGCGTTCAGATCCTCGGCATTGACCGCCAGAACCCGGTCCATCCGCGACAGGTCCAGGCTGATGCCCCCCCGGATGGCCAGGTGCTGCCCCTCCAGCGAGGTGCCCGTGCCATAGGCGGTGACCGGCGTGCCATCGGCGGCGCAGGCCCGCACGATCGCCGCCACCTCCTCGGGCGTTTCGGGAAAGGCCACCGCGTCGGGGGGTGCCAGTGCGTAATGCGCCTCGCTGCGGCCGTGCTGCTCGCACACCGAGGCGCCGCGCGACAGGCGCGGGCCCAGCATGGCGGCGATGTCGTCCATGGCGCTCATCGGCAGGCTCCTCGTGGTGAACCGCCCCCTTGAACACCCGAAGGGCAGGCGGCTGCAAGGGCCATGGCGGTGCTGGGGACCAAGCGCGCCAATCCGGGCCGGGACTCGCGGCATCTTCTTCTGGCCGAAAATATCCCGGGGGGTCTGGGGGGCAACGCCCCCCAGCCGGTCGCTCCGGCGTCAGCCGGGGCGAAACCCGCATCACGCGACCGCCCGCCTAGCCATGGCTTGCCAGCAGCGCGCGCAGGTCGGCCAGCGTGTTGGCCTCCTCCACCGGCTTGTCGCGGCGCCAGCGCGCCATCCGCGGAAAGCGCAGCGCGACCCCCGATTTGTGGCGCGGGCTTTCCTGTATCCCCTCGAAGGCGATCTCGAAGACATGTTCGGGTTTCACCTGCCGCACCGGGCCAAAGCGTTGCAGCGTGTTCCTGCGCACCCAGGTGGTGATCTCGCGGAACTCGGCATCGGTCAGCCCGGAATAGGCCTTGGTAAAGGGCACCAACTGGTCCCCGTCCCAGACCGCGAAGGTGAAATCGGTATACAGCGTCGCGCGCCGCCCGTGGCCCGCCTGGGCATAGATCATCACCGCGTCCACGCTCAGCGGGTCCAGCTTCCATTTCCACCAGTCGCCCTTCTTGCGCCCCGCAAGGTAGGGGGCGCCCGCGCGTTTCAGCATCACGCCCTCGGCGCCGGCGGCGCGCGCGCCGGCGCGCGCTTCGGCCAGCGCCCCCCAGTCGCCGAACGGCAAGAGCGGCGACAGCCGCAGGGGGCTTTCCGCCGGCAGCCCGGCGAACAGGTCTTCCAGCCGCGCGCGGCGGTCGGCCAGCGGCGTTTGCCGGAGATCGCGGCCGCCCTGCTCCAACAGGTCATAGGCCTTCAGCACCACCGGCGCCTCGGCCAGCAGTTTCTTGGGCACGGTCTTGCGGGTGATCCGCTTTTGCAGCGCGGCGAAGGGCAGGGGGGCGTCGACGCGCCACGCCAGGATTTCGCCGTCGATCACCGTGCCCTCGGGCAGGAAATCGCGCGCGGCGACCAGCTCGGGGAAGCGGTCGGTCATCAGTTCCTCGCCGCGCGACCAGACGAAATGTTCGCCTCCCCGCACGATCAGCTGGCCGCGGATGCCGTCCCACTTGTATTCCGCCAGCCAGTCGCCCGCCCCGCCCAATGCCTCGGGGCCGTCCTCGACCTGGTAGGCCAGGTAGAACGGGTAGGGGCGCGACAGCGCGGCGGCGGGGTCGGGCGCCTCGATCAGCCCCTGCCAGGAGACCGTGGCGGGGGTCCAGTCGCCCATCAGCCGGTGCGCCAGTTCCGCCTCGTCGATCCCGGTCGCGCGGGACAGTGCGCGGGTCATCAGCTTCTGGCTGACGCCGACGCGGAACCCCCCGGTGATCAGCTTGTTGAACAGGAATCGTTCGGTGCCGTCGAGCCCGTCCCAGGCGGCGAGGATGCGCGCCTTGCGCTCGGGTTCCTCGACCGCGGCCAGCGCGCCGATCTCCGCCATCCAGTCCGACAGGCTGGCCGTGCTGGTTCCGGTCGCGGGCGGCAGGACCAGCGCGATGGTCTCGGCCAGATCGCCCACCACCGGGTAACATTCCTCGAACAACCACAGTGGCAGGCCCGCGCGTTCCGCCGCCCATTCCCTCAGCCGCGTGGTCGTCACCGCCCGGCGCGGCCGGCGGCCGGACAACAGCGCCACGGTCCACAGCCGGTCATCCTCGGGCGCCTCGGTGAAATAGGCGGCCAGCGCGTCGACCTTGGCGGTGGTTTTCGTCGTGCGGTCCAGCGCGGTGAACAGGGCGGCGAAACGCTTCATGCCTCGTCCTCTGCCCGGTCGAGGCTTTCCCCTTCGAAGGCGGTCTGGACGATTTCCGCCTCATAGCCCTGCTCGACCAGCCAGCGGCGAAACACGCTGGTATAGCCGTGGGTGACGAAGACCCGTTCGGCCCCGGTTTCGCGGATCGCGGTGTTCAGCCCCGCCCAGTCGGCATGGTCGGACAGGACGAAGCCCCGGTCGGCGGCGCGCCTGCGGCGCACGCCCCGAAGCGCCATCCAGCCCGAGGCGAAGCCGGTCGCGGCCGGCCCAAAGCACCGCGCCCACGGCCCGCCCAGCGCCGAGGGCGGCGCAAGGACCAGCCCGCCCGCATGGGCCTTGAGGTCGGTGTCGGGGGTGACCGGCACGGTTTCGGGTAGCGCGATGCCCTGCGCGCGCATCACCGCGCAGGTCGCCTCGACCGCGCCATGGGTCAGGATCGGGCCCGTCGCGGCATCCACCCCCGCCAGCAGCCGCTGCGCCTTGCCCAGCGCATAGGCGCCCAGCAGCGTGAACCGCCCCCGGGCCGCGTTCCCGGCCCACCAGGCGTTGATCCCGGCGAACACCTCGGCCTGCGGCGCCCATTTGAACACGGGCAGCCCGAAGGTGCATTCGCTGATGAAGGCATGGGCGCGCACCGGTTCGAACGGTTCGGACAGCCCGTCCTCCTCCAGCTTGTAATCGCCCGAGACGACCCAGACCTCGCCGCCCACCTCCACCCGGATTTGCGCGGAACCCGGCACATGCCCCGCCGGGTGGAACGACACGGTCGCATCGCCGATCCGCCGCGCCTTGCCATAGCCGACGGTTTCCAGCGCGATATCGCCCAGCCGGTGGCGCATCACGGGCGCGGCGGGGGCGGTCGCCAGGTAGTGCCGGTGGCCGGGGCGGGCGTGGTCGGCATGGCCGTGGGTGATGAGCGCGCGGTCCACCGGACGCCAGGGGTCGATGAAGAAATCGCCCGCGGGGCAATAGATGCCGCGCTCGGTGAAGGTCAGGACGGACATGGGGCGCAGTATAGGGCGCGCGGCGCGGCGCGCCATGGGCCCGGCCGGGTCAGGCGCGCAGCGCGTCCGCGTCGCCGCGCGCGGGAAGCGGCCGGGGCGGCGTGGCGTGGCGGGTGAAATGTTCGGCGGTTTCGTCGAAGACGCGGGCGCGGGTGGCGGCGCCTTCCATCATCACCTCGTGGCGGGCGCCCGCGACCTCGCGCAGCGTGCCCGCGGCCCAGGCGCCCTTGAGCGTGCGGATCGCGTTGGGGCAGACGATGCGTTCCTCGCTGCCCAGGTAGGTCAGCGCCGGCACCGCGGGCGGGGCCATGCGCACCAGCGCGCGGGTTTCGCGCAGCGCCTCGTGCAGCCAGGTCAGGCTGGGCCCGCCCAGCGCCATCTCGGGGCGCGCGGCGATCTGGCGGCGCATATAGCCGAACATCTCGGGATCTGCGGTCAGCTCGTTTTCCTCGAAACTGCTGGCCATCACATAGGCATCGCCCCCGCGCCCCGGCGTTACCCGTCCGCCCAGGCCCAGCGGGCGGCTGGCGGCGCTGATCATCCAGGCGGCGGGGCGCATCAGGGGCGTCATCCTTATGCCCCACATCGGCGCGGTGAACACCGCCGAGGCGACGTCCAGACCGCCGTGCAGCGCACGCAGCCCGATGCAGCCGCCCATCGAATGGGCCAACAGGTGGAACGGGCGCGGCAGGCCCAGCGCCGCCGCCGCGCGGGTCACGGCCTCGACATCGCGCTGATAGGCGTCGAACCGGTCGACATGGCCCAGGATCGGATCGTCATGCAACCGGTCGGCCAGCCCCTGGCCGCGCCAGTCGACCGCCACCGTGGCAAAGCCGCGCGCGGCCAGGTCGGCGGCGGCGCGGCCGTATTTTTCGGCGTATTCGGTGCGGCCGGGAAACAGCAGCACCGTGGCCCGCGCCCCCTGCGCGCCCCAGACGGCGATCCTCAGCCGCACCCCGTCGCCCGCCCGTATCCAGAACGCGGCGGCGTCCCCGGGCCCCTCGGCGATATCGTTGTAAAGCGGCGCTGGTTCCATTTGCCCTAGGTTAGGTCAGGTGAATATCTGGGCAAGCTGCATCGCCTTGCCCATGTCGCCCTCGATCTTGAGCTTGCCGGTCATGAAGGCGGCGGTCGGGTTCAACTCGCCCTCCATCATCGACCGGAACGTGTCCAGCGTGGCGATCAGCGTGACGTCGGCATTCGCCTCGCCGGCATGCGCGCCGCTCGAATCGACGATCACGTCGCCCTCGTCCTCGATCGCGAACTTGGCGACCCCGTCAAAGCCCCCGTCGATCTTGTCGTTCAGCATTTCCACGACCTTGTCGATCACGTCGCTCATGGGCATCCTCCGATTGTGAACGCGGGGCCTGTCGCTTTTCCCGCCGGTTGCGCTATCCTTGGCTGTTATGGGCATGCGGCGTCACATTCTCAATCCCGTCGTAACGGCAATTTGCCTCGTACTTGCGCTGTCTGCGCCGGTGCGGGCCGACGAGGCGCGGGCGGCCGAACTTCTGGACGAGTTGCAGACCCCCGACCTGCCGAACTGGAAACAGGTCGAGGAGGCGATCTGGGCGGAATGGGCGAAATCCGGATCGCCCTCGATGGACCTGCTGCTGAAACGCGGGCGCGAGGCGGTCGAGGCGGGCGCGTTCGACACCGCCATCGCGCACCTGACCGCGCTGACCGACCACGCGCCCGATTTCGCCGAAGGCTTCAACGCGCGCGCCATCGCCTATTTCAAGGCCGGTCTCTACGGCCCTGCCATCGCCGATATCGCCCGCACGCTGGACCTGAACCCGCGCCATTTCGGGGCGCTGACGGGGCTGGGCGCGATCCTCGAAGAGACCGGGCGTTACGACGCCGCGCTGGAGGCGGTGCGCGCCGCGCGCGCTATACATCCCCACGATCCTGACCTAGAAGAGGCCGAGAAACGGCTGGAGCTGCTGACATCCGGCCGCACGCTCTGAGGCTGGGCGAAAGGGCAGAGAATGTCAGACCAGGCGAGGATCACCGCGGTCCTCGGGCCGACCAATACCGGCAAGACCCATTACGCGATCGAGCGGATGCTGGCGCACCGGACGGGCGTGATCGGCCTGCCGCTGCGCCTTTTGGCGCGCGAGGTCTATGACCGGATCGTGGGGTTGCGCGGGCCGTCCTGCGTGGCGCTGGTCACCGGCGAGGAACGCATCGTGCCGGACCGGGCGCAATACTGGGTCTGCACGGCGGAAGCCATGCCCACCGGCACCGGCGCCGATTTCCTGGCGGTGGACGAAATCCAGCTTTGCGCCGACCCGGAGCGGGGGCATGTCTTCACCGACCGGCTGTTGAACGCGCGCGGCCATCATGAAACCCTGTTCCTGGGCGCCGAAACCATGCGGGGCGCCATCGCGGCCCTTGTTCCCCGCGCGCAATTCATGCGCCGCGAGCGATTTTCGGAACTGACCTATACCGGCTCGAAAAAGATCAGCCGAATGCCGCCGCGCTCGGCCATCGTGGGGTTCTCGGTCGAGAACGTCTATGCCATCGCGGAACTGATCCGCCGGCAAAAGGGCGGCTGCGCGGTGGTGATGGGCGCGCTGAGCCCCCGCACCCGCAACGCCCAGGTCGAGTTGTATCAGAACGGCGATGTCGATTACCTGGTGGCGACGGACGCCATCGGCATGGGGCTGAACCTCGATATCAAGCACGTGGCCTTTTCCAGCCTGTCGAAATTCGACGGGCGGCGGATGCGGCCGCTGATGCCGAACGAACTGGCCCAGATCGCGGGCCGCGCGGGGCGCCACACCCAGGCCGGTACCTTCGGCGTCACCGGCGAGGCGCGCCCGCTGGACGCGGAAATCGCCGAGGCCATCGTCGAGAACCGTTTCGCCCCCGTGAAAAAGCTGCAATGGCGCAACGCGCGGCTGGATTTCGGCACGCCCGAGCGGCTGATCGCCGCGCTCGAGGCGCGCGCCGAGGGCGACTGGCTGACCCGCGCGCGCGAGGCTGACGACCTGCACGCGCTGAAAACGCTGGCCGCGCTGCCCGAGTTGCGCGACCGGCTGGGCGATGCGCGGGACGTGAAACTTTTGTGGGATGTCTGCCGGATACCCGATTTCCGCGGCATTTCCGCGGCCGAACATACCGGCATGCTGGAACGCATCTTCGGTTTCCTGCACGAGGGCGGCCGCGTGCCCGACGACTGGCTGGCCCGCCAGGTGAAACGAATCGACCGGACAGATGGCGACATTGACACGCTGTCGAAACGTCTGGCGTATATCCGCACCTGGACATATGTCGCACAGCGCACGGGCTGGGTGGCCGACGAAGCCCATTGGCGCGGCCTGACCCGCGCTGTAGAAGACCGCCTGTCCGACGCGCTGCACGGCGCGCTGACGCAAAGATTTGTTGACCGGCGGACGAGTGTGCTCCTTCGCCGGTTGAAGCAGAAGGAGAGCCTTGTGGCCGAGGTGAACGACAAGGGTGAGGTGACGGTCGAGGGGGAATTCATCGGCCGTCTGGAGGGGTTCCGGTTCCGTCAGGACGCCTCTGCCAGCCCCGACGAGGCGCGCACCCTGCGCCAGGCGGCGCTGGCGGCGCTTGGCCCCGAATTCCACCTGCGCGCCGACCGGTTCTACAATTCCCCCGATACCGAGCTTGATTACACCGAGCAGGGCGGGTTGATGTGGGGCGAGCATGCGGTGGGCAAGCTGGTGGCCGGCGCCGACCCGCTGAAACCCGTGGTCGAGGCCTTAGTCGACGAAGAGGCCGGCGCCGAGGTCATCGAGAAGGTGCGCCGCCGGCTGCAGCATTTCATCGACCGCCGGGTGGCAACCCTGTTCGAGCCGCTCTTGAACCTGCAGCGCGACGAGTCGCTGACCGGGCTGACCCGCGGCTTTGCCTTCCGCATGGTCGAGGCGATGGGCGTGCTGCCGCGCGAAGGTGTCGCGAACGAGGTCAAGGAACTGGACCAGGATGCGCGCGCCGCGTTGCGCAAGCATGGCATAAGGTTCGGCCAGTTCACCATCTTCATGCCGCTCTTGCTGAAACCCGCGCCGACCCGGCTGCGGCTGGTGCTGTGGTCGCTGTCCCGGGGGCTGGACGAGTTCCCCGAAAGCCCGCCGCCGGGGCTGGTGACGATCCCCGCGGGCGAGGGCGTGGCGCCCGAGGTGCACACGCTGTCGGGCTATCGCGCGGCGGGGGCCCGGGCGATCCGCATCGACATGCTGGAGCGGCTGGCCGACATGCTGCGCGCCGAGAATACCCGCGGCGGGTTCGAGGCCAAGGCCGACATGCTGTCGATCACCGGCACCACGCTGGACCAGTTCGCCGACCTGATGCAGGGGCTGGGCTACACGGCCGAGCGCGGCGAGCGGCCCAAGGTCAAGGCCGCGCCTGCCCCCGCGCCCCAGGCCCCCGAGGCGGAGGCCGCCGTGGACACATCCGCAACGCCCGCCGAGGGCACGGCGGACACGCCCGCCGCGGACGCCGAGACAGCGCCGGCCGAGGCCGCGACCGAAACCCCGGCAGAAACGCCCGTCGCGGAAACGCCCCCGGCCGAGGTGCCCGCCGAGACCGCCGCGGCGAGCGCGGCAGAACCCGAGATCGAGGTGTTCTATACCTTCTCCTGGGCGCCCCGGCGCAAGGGCGGTGGTCACCGCCCGCGCGGCGACAAGCCCCAGGGCAAGGGCGGCAAGCCGCGCGGCAAGCCCAAGGGCAAGCATGGCGGCGGTCCGCGTTCCGACAAGCCGCAAAGCTTCCAGGCGCGCCCGCCCCGCAAGGAAAAGGCGATCGACCCCGACAACCCCTTCGCCGCCGCGCTGATGGGGCTGCGGGACAAGCAGTAACCGCGTGACCGAGGTCGCCCGTCCGACGATCCGGCTGGACAAGTGGCTCTGGCATGCGCGGTTCTTCAAGACGCGCACGCTGGCCGCCCGGGTTGTCTCGGGCGGCCATGTGCGCATCAACGCGACCCGCACCGACAAGCCCGGCGCCCGCGTCGGCCCGGGCGACACGCTGACCTTTCCGCAGGGCCGCGACATCCGGGTGGTGCGCATCCTGGCGCCGGGTGTGCGCCGGGGGCCCGCGACCGAGGCGCGCACCCTGTACCAGGACTTGACCCCGATCAAGGAAAGCCCCCCCGAAAATCCGCGATACGAGGGGGGCGGACGGCCCACCAAGAAGGATCGCCGCCAGATCGACGAGCGCCGAAAACCCCCGCTTGAATGATCCGCCCCGGTGTTCTAGTTCGAACCCCAAAAGGAAAACGCGAGTCTGCAAATGACCTATGTCGTCACCGACAACTGCATCGCCTGCAAATACACCGACTGTGTCGAGGTCTGCCCCGTGGATTGTTTCTACGAGGGTGAGAACATGCTGGTGATCCACCCCGACGAGTGCATCGACTGCGGCGTGTGCGAACCCGAGTGCCCGGCCGACGCGATCCGGCCCGACACCGAACCGGACATGGACGAGTGGGTCGAGTTCAACCGCAAGTATTCCGAGATCTGGCCGGTGATCATCACCCGCAAGGACCCGCTGCCCGAGGCCCAGGAACGCGACGGCGAAACCGGCAAGCGCGAGAAGTACTTCTCCGAGGCGCCGGGCGAGGGCGGCTGAGGGCCGATTCGGCTTTCCTGCCCATTTCGTGGGCAGGAAATGGCATTGGATGCCAAGGGATTGACCGGGCTTCTGCACCGCGGCGCTTTCATTGCGCCGGTTTTTGTGTTATCTTCTCTTCATAAATGGCTGACCGAATCCTGAGTCCCACGCGCAGATTTCACCGTCTGCGGGGTGGTTTTTCAGCGCCAGAGCATCCACGTGACCGGAAAACATGTTTTCCGGACGCCGCTTTTGTAGCTGTCCAGGTGGTCCAAGCGAGGAAAAACTGAATGACGAAGACCAAGAAAGCCGAGTTCCGCCCCAACGATTACGTCGTCTACCCCGCCCATGGCGTGGGGCAGATCGTGTCGATCGAGGAGCAGGAGATCGCGGGGATCCCGCTCGAGCTCTTTGTGATCTCGTTCGAGAAAGACAAGATGACGCTTCGCGTGCCGACCAACAAGGCCAGCGAGGTGGGGATGCGCTCGCTCTCGACCCCGGATGTCGTGTCCAAGGCGATGGCCACGC
This sequence comes from Rhodovulum marinum, assembly GCF_004343075.1. Lineage (GTDB taxonomy): Bacteria > Pseudomonadota > Alphaproteobacteria > Rhodobacterales > Rhodobacteraceae > Rhodovulum > Rhodovulum marinum. Next base: position 484,661 of record NZ_SLXP01000002.1, on the reverse strand, counting down.
TGAAAGGCAAGGCCAAGGTGAAGCGCGCGATGTGGTCGCGCCGCGCCCAGGAATACGAACAGAAGATCAATTCCGGCGACCTGATCTCGATCGCCGAGGTGGTGCGCGACCTGCACCGCACCGACGATCAGCGCGAACAGTCCTATTCCGAGCGTCAGCTTTACGAAGCCGCGCTGGAACGGCTGACCCGCGAGGTCGCCGCGGTGTCCGGCGCCGACGAGGCCGCCGCGCAGAAGCAGGTGGACGAGGTGCTGGTCTCGCGCGCCGCCTGATCGCTGTCGATCACGCTTTCCGGGCCGTGGCGTTCGCGCCGCGGCCCTTTTTCATGGCCGCCCTCAGCCGCCGGGCAGGTCCAGCACGACGTTGCGGCCGTTCTTGACATAGCGCAGCTGGCTTTCGCCGATCGCGGCGACCCGGCCGCCGTCGATCCGGTCACCGACCTTCACCTTTTCATAGCGGCCGCTGGGCAGGCGCACCAGCGCGCGCCGGTCACCCGACGCCCCGTAGACCCCGATCAGGTTAACCTCGCGCAGGTTGATGGCGTTTTCCACCGTGGCCTGGCGCGCGACATTGGCGCTGGTGGGCAGGCGGGGTGCGGGGGCGGCGGCACTGGGCGGCACCGCGGGCGCGGCCGAGGCCACCCGGTCGGCCAGGTCCGAGGGGCGCGCGGCGGGCCGGATCGAGCTGCCGATGGCCAGTTCCGATTCGGCGGCATCGGCCTCGGCTTCGGTGTCCTCGGCAAGGGCGGCTTCCAGCGCGGCCTCGATATCGGCGCCCAGCGTCGGGTCGGGATCGGGCAGGTCCGGCGCAGTTGCGGTCTCGGGTATGTCCGGGCGCGGGCGCGGGCGAAGCCCGGGATCGGGCGCCGGCACCGGCGCGGGGGCCAGCGCCGCGGGCACCAGCGCTTCGGGCCGCAGACGCGGGCGATAGGGCGCCAGCCGCGTCGCGGTCGCGGCATCGGTCGCGATCACCGCGGTGTCGGGCAAAGCGGGCATTGCCGGCCCGGCGTCGTTCCCGGCGGTCTCGGGGGGGGCGTCGGGTGCCGGCCGGATGTCTTCCCCCGGCGGCGGCACGCTGCCCGTCCGGGCCCGCGCATCCGTGTCGGGCGCCGGGGGGGGCTCGGCCTCGGCCTCGGGCGCGGGGGCCGCGGTGTCCGGGGCAATCGCTGCGGGTTCGGGCGCGGGCGCCGTTTCGGCGGGGCGCGCGGGCGGGGTCACCGGCGGTGGGCCGATCGTGACCGGCACCACCAGTTCGGGCCGCGGCGGCGGCGTCAGGTCGGGGCGCCCCTCGATCACGATCACGCCCTCGGGCACCGGGGCCGGTTCCAATGGCACGGCGGCGGGCGGTGCGGCTGTGGTTTCGACGGGGGCTGCTGCCGCTGTGCGGGCATCGGGCGCCTCGGGGTCGACCGCGGGTTCTGGCGTGCGGCCGCGCGGCATCACAGGGGGCGGCCCGGCAAAGACCAGCACCCCCTCGGGCGTCAGCGCGCCTTCGGGTGTCGCCTCGACCAGGCCGCGCGCGTCGACCACGAAGGTCTGGTCCGGGCCGGGCGGATCGGGCTGCAAGGGCAGCGCCTGATCATTCGCGCGGCTGTCGCGCGGATCGGGCAGGCGCACGGCCTGCGGCGGGCGGATCGACGGGTCGAGTGCCGCCACGTACAGGTCTTCGATCCGGTCCTGCGGCGGGGCGGTCATCGGCTCGGGCGCCAACTGCCACACCCCCGTGCTGGCATAGGCCTCGGCCGCGGCGGTTTCGTCAAGTGCGGGTGTGGGGGCGGCCGGGGCGGGCTCGGCCCCCGCATCGGGCAGCGCCGCGTCGCGCGTCGGGGCATCCTCGGCCACCGACGGCATGGCAGGCGGCGTCAGCGCAGGCGGCGCGGTCACGGGTTCGTCGGGCAGGACGGCAAGTTCGCGGCCACCGGCAGGCGGCGTGTCCGATATGCGTGCGACCGGGGCGGGGGCGGTGACGGGCGCCGACGCCTGCGGGGCCTCGGCCCCCTCGGGGCCATCGGGCAGCAAGGACCAGAGCGACACCCCGGCCATCGCCAGAACCAGCGTGCCGGTCAGCGCCAGAACCAGCCGCAGGCCCGCGCGGCCGGGGGCGGCGGGGCGGGCGGCAAGCGCGGTGTCGATCGGAAAGGCCGGCTGGCGCGGCGCGGCGGCGGCAGGTCGGGGGGGCGCGACGATCGGCGCCCGGCGGGCCGGCGTTGGCGGCGGCGTGGTACTGGTCGGGGTGTCCGCCGTGACCTTGGGCGGGGTGTGCGGCGCGGTGGGGGCCGGGTCGGCGCCCGGCGGGGTCAGCGTCAGCCGCGAAGGCGCGGGGGGCGCCGGCGGGACGTCGCCGCCGCCAGGGACGGCGGGCTCGTCTTCCCCGCGCCGACGCGAGGCAAAGGGCAGGGCAGGCACCTCGGGCGGGGCGTTGGCCTGGGCCGCCTCGTCCCGGCGCGGGGGCGCGGGGGCGGGCCCCGGTTCGGGCGTGCGCGGCGGTGCCGCGGTTTGGGCGGCCGGCACGTCGGGGGGGCTGGGCGGTGCGGCAGGCTTGGCCCGGGCGGCGGGCGGCACCGGCTTGGGCCGGGCCTTGGCGGCGGGTCTGGCCGGTTCGGGCGCATCGTCGCCCGTGGCGTAATCGGCCATGCCGCCGGGGCGAACCGGGCGTCCGTCGGGTTCGGGCTTTTCGCCCTTGCCCAACAGGTCGCGCGCGGCGGCGGTCGGTCCGAAGAACGCCTCGCCCTTGAACTTGTCCGCCGGGGGGGCGGCGACGCAGCACACCGGGTTGAACGCGTGCTGAACGGCAAAGGCCTCGGCCTCGTCCAGGGTTTCGCGCGCGACGGCGGCGATCCGCGCCGTGCCGTCGCCGACCTCCTGCCAGTCGAACACGATCTCGTCCAGCGCATAGGGGGTCAGCCCGTCCAGCCCCCGCCTGAGACTGGCGCGTTTCTCGGCCGGGCTGTCGCCGGTGATCGGCAGCGTCGTGTAAAGCAACTGGCTGTCGGGAATGACGAGCTTTGTCAGAAGCTTGCCCGCGGCCAACCCTTCGGCGGTGCCGCGCATGAGCCGCAAGGTCTCGCCCAGGCCGGGATCGTCCAGCGACACGTCGCCCAGCCTCTGCCACCCACCCCTTGCGCGGTGCAGCAGGCCGATCCCGTCCTCGGAGAGAGTCAGCGCAAAACCTGGCTTCATTACCGCTTTCTAAACCGGCCCCCCACCGGTGCCAAACCGGAGTCTGGGGACTATAGCAGGAAAACGCCGAAGCTTAGAAGGGGCATGAGGCATTCGGCATGTCGAAGCCCGCGCGGCGGGCGGTGCCCGGGGTCTGCCCGGGGCCCGCCGCCGCGCGGGTCGCCGGGCTCAGACCTTGGCCAATGCCTGGTCGAGATCGGCGATCAGGTCGTCGGCATCCTCGATCCCGATCGACAGCCGCACCACGTTGGGCGCGGCGCCGGCGGCCACCTGCTGTGCCTCGCTCAGCTGCCGGTGCGTGGTCGAGGCCGAGTGGATGATCAGCGAGCGCGTATCGCCCAGGTTCGCCACGTGGCTGAACAGGTTCACCGAATCGACCAGTTTCACGCAGGCCTCGTAACCGTCCTTCAGCGCGAAGGTGAACAGCCCCCCCGCCCCCTTGGGGCAGATCCGCGCGACCCGGTCGTGCCAGGGCGAGGACGGCAGCCCGGCATAGGTGACGGCGGCGACCTTGGGGTGGGTTTCCAGCCAGGACGCCACCTTGACCGCGTTCTCGGTGTGCCGCTCCATCCGGAGCGACAGCGTCTCGATCCCCATCAGCGTGTAATGGGCGGCCTGCGGGTTCATCGTCATGCCGAGATCGCGCAGGCCCACCGCGATGCCGTGGAAGGTAAAGGCAAGGGGGCCGAAGGTCTCGTGGAATTTCAGCCCGTGATAGGCGGGTTCCGGCTCGGCAAGCGAGGGGAACTTGCCCGAGGCGGACCAGTCGAAACGCCCCGAATCCACGATGGCGCCGCCCGTGACCGTTCCGTTGCCGGTCAGGTATTTCGTGGTCGAATGCACCACCAGCGTGGCGCCGTGGTCGATCGGCCGGCAGAGATAGGGCGTGGCCGAGGTATTGTCGACGATCAGCGGCAGGCCCGCCGCATCGGCCACCCCCGCGATGGCGTCGAGATCGGTGATATAGCCGCCCGGGTTCGCGATCGCCTCGCAGAAGATCGCGCGGGTGTCGTCGTCGATGGCGGCCTTGACCGCGTCGAGATCGTCGAAATCGACGAACTTGGCCGACCAGCCGAAGCGGCGGATGGTCTGGCTGAACTGGGTGACCGTGCCACCGTAAAGCCGGGTGGAGGCGACGATGTTGCGCCCCGGCCCCATCAGCGGGAACAGCGCCATGATCTGCGCGGCATGCCCCGAGGAACAGCACACCCCGCCCACGCCCCCTTCCAGCGTGGCGATGCGTTCGGCCAGCACGGCGACGGTGGGGTTGGTCAGCCGCGAATAGATGTAGCCGACCTCTTGCAGGTTGAAGAGCGCCGCGGCGTGGTCGGCATCGCGGAACACATAGGCCGTGGTCTGGTAGATCGGTGTCTGCCGCGCGCCGGTGGCCGGATCGGGCCGCGCGCCCGCATGCACCTGCAACGTGTCGAAGCCGTAAGTGGGGCCCTCGCTCATCGGAACTCTCCCTGTTTCCCGTGTCGCGCAAGGATTAGGCCATCGCCCGCGCCCCGGCAACATCGCGCGCGGGGAAAGCATCGGGGCGCGGACGCCATTCACCGATCCCGATGGGGGCGCGCGGGATGGCCCCGCCATGTTCGGCCGGCCCACGTGGTCGCCTTTGCGATTTCGCCTTGGCTTCGCCAAGTCGACCCGCGCGGGGGGCGCTGCCCCCCGCGACCCCCCGGAGTATTTGCGCCAAGAAAAAGAACGCGGCGGCCTTTTCCGGCCTGGACGATCCGGGAAGTGCAGCGCCCTTGCCCCGCGCTCCATGGCAAGGAGGCGCGCGAGGCTAGAGCGCGCCCAGCCCTTTCAGGATGTCTTTCAGTTCCGCCACCTGTACCGCGCTCAGCGGGGCCTGCGGGGCGACCGGGGGGCCGACCTCGAAGCCTTGCAGCGTCAGCCCCGCCTTGATCGCCGCGGCCAGGTTGAACCGGGCGAAGGCCTCGTTCACGGCCCAGAGGCGGCGTTGCAAGTCCATCGCCGCGTCCCAGTCGCCCGCGCGGCACAGCCGGTAAAGCTCGGCGCTTTGGGCGGGCACGATGCAGGACGGCCCGGCCATCCAGCCCAGCCCCCCGATCATCATCACCGCCACCGTGATATGCGAACTGGCCGCGAAGACGCCGATCCGGTCGCCGCAGCGGTTCAGGATCGACAACAGCCGCCCGGTATTGGTCGAGGCGTCCTTGAGATAGGCGATGCGCGGGTGGCTGCTGAGCGTCTCGATCGCCGACAGCGACAGGTCGGACCGCTGGAAGTTCGGGTTGGTATACATCGTGACGGGCAGGTCGGTCGCATCGGCCACGGCGGTAAAATAGTCGACCACGCCCGTCTCGGGCACCGGGAAATAGGCCTCCATCACCGCGAGGATCCCGTCCGCCCCCAGCGCGGACCAGTCGCGTGCCTGGCTGACCGCATCGGCCGTGGCGGTGGACGCGACCCCCGCGATCACCGGCACCCGGCCCGCCGCGGCCGAGACCACCGTTTCCACCACGTGGGCCTTCTGCTCACGCGTCAGGTAGGCGAATTCGCCGGTGGAGCCGAGCGGGCACAGCCCCTGCACGCCTTGGTCGATCAGGTGGTCGCAAAGCCGGGTCAGGACAGGGCGGTTCACCTGGCCGGCCGCGTCCAGCGGGGTTGCGATATAGGGGATCACCCCGTGCAGGGTTTCGGTCATGTCTCCTCCTCAGCGCATCCAGAGATTGTTCTTTTTCAGTATGTTGCGGATCGCCTGTTCGCGCCGGGGCAGGGCGGCGCGGTCGAACAGGGCGCGCGCCCTGGCGCCCTTGCCCTGGTAGACGAAACGCTTGATCGGCTCGTGCGCCTTGATCACCTTCTTGACCCTGTTGGGTGCGCAGACTGCCTCCAGCATCTCGACCACGCGGTCGTTTTCGCGCGCGTAGAGCAGCGGCAGCGTGCGCCAGTGGCAGGTGACGTCGCCATCCAGCCCCGCCAATTCGGGCCCCGGGCGCCCGCCGCCGAGGGCGTGGATCACCAAGGGCAGCGCCACCTGGTCGAGCCAGGGGTCGAGCGACTGGCAGACCAGTTCCGGGGGCGGGTCGTCGCGGATCGCGGTGGCATAGTCGAGAAAGTGTGCGCCAAAGGCCCGCGGGCAGCGGTAAAAGAACCAGCCCGCGTTGAAGTAGAGGTAGCGTTGCCAGTATTCGTCGGGCTGATCGGGGTCGAGCGAGCTTTCGAAGTCGAGGCCGAACTTGTCGTAAAGAGACCGCCAGATCGCGCCATGGCCGGGCCCATAGAGTTCGATCTGGGGCCATGTCCCCTCGCGCCGCATCGAGGCCGCGGGCCGGTCGAAATCGAAGGGGACGTCCGACAGGGCGCCGGTGACCAGCGTATCGGTGTCGAAAAACACGAAGGGGCGGCCCTCGGGCAGGGCGGCCAGCGCCTCGATCTTGTTGCCATGGGGATAGGCGGCGCCGAAGGCGCGGCTTTCGAACGGCACGATCTCGGCGCCGAACCCGGCCAGCAGGTCGCGCACGCCCGGGTCCGCGATGCGTGGGTCGCGGTCCCACAGCGGGCCGGGCTGCGGTTCGGCCACGAAAAACCGCCCTGCGAATCCCGGGTCCGCGGTGCGCAGCGAGGCGGCGAACAGCACCGCCTCGTATTGCAGCCGCCCGTCCTGGGCCACGATCACCACGTCGAAGGCACCGTTGCCGGACCCGCCCGCCGCCTGTGTCGCTGTCGTCCCGCTGGCCATGTCCGCCGGTCCCGCCCCCGTTTGCGCGCACTATAGGCGGGGGCATGGGGCTGCGAAAGCCGCTTGCGGCCTGGGCGCCGGTCCTTGTGGGGGCACGAAAGGGGGGAAGTGGTGGGCGACCCTGGAATCGAACCAGGCATGGGTCTCCCCGGCGGATTTACAGTCCGCTGCCGCACCTTGCAGCGCGTCGCCCTAAGTGGGGCGCTGGATACGCCGTGCCCCCGGACGCGTCAACAGGAAAATCCCTTGCGCCCCGCGCCCCGAATGCCCATGGTCCGCGCCAGTCCGAAAGGGGACAAGACGTGGCCAAGAAACCCACCTGGGTGATCGACAAGGAACGCGCCCGGCGGGCGGCGGCGGCGGAAACCGTGTGGCTGTTCGGGCTGCACGCGGTGCGCGACGCGCTGATGAACCCGGCGCGCGAAAAGCTGCGCCTGATCGTGACCAAGAACGCCGCCGACCGGCTGGCCGAGGCCATCACGGCGGCCGGTGTCACCCCCGAAATCAGCGATCCCCGCCGGTTCGAGGCGCCACTCGATCCGGGCGCGGTGCACCAGGGCGCCGCGCTCGAGGTGCGGCCGCTGGACTGGGGGCGGCTTGCCGATCTGTGCCGGGGCGGGCCCGGCGCGCGGGTGGTTCTGCTCGACCGTGTCACCGACCCGCATAACGTAGGCGCGATCCTGCGTTCGGCCGAGGTGTTCGGCGCCCGCGCCGTGATCGCGCCGCACCGCCATTCCGCCCCCGAAACCGGCGCGCTGGCCAAGACCGCCTCGGGTGCGCTGGAACGCCAGCCCTATCTGCGGGTGCCCAACCTGGCCCGCGCGATGGCCGATCTGAAGGACCTGGGCTACACGCTGCTGGGCCTGGACGGGGCGGCCGAGCAGACCATCGGCGCGGCGCTGTCGGGGCTGGACGCCGCGCCCGTCGGGCTGGTGCTGGGAGCCGAGGGGCCGGGCCTGCGGCCGCTGACGCGCGAGACCTGCGACCGCCTGGTGCGAATTCCCGCCGCAGGTGCGTTCGGCTCGCTCAACGTCTCGAACGCGGCCGCCGTCGCCCTATATGCGGCAACGGAACGCACAGTCTGAGGTCCCATGCCCCAGGGCATAAAGATCGCCACCTGCTGCTATTGCGGAACCCGCGCGGCGCTGACGCTGCGGGGTGAGGTGCGGCACGAACTGTCCTGTGCGGCCTGCGGTGCGCCGCTGCGCGAGATGAAGCGCCTGCCCGCGGATGCCGCCGGCAAGCCGGCCCGCCCGAGATGCACCCCGACCCGGCCCGAACCGGCCAAACCCAAGGCAAAACCCAAGGCCAAGCCGATGAAAAAGCGCCGCAAACCCCTGTGGCGCAAGGCCCTGGAAGAGGCGGTCGACCTGGTCGAGGACCTGTTCGACTGACCGCCCCCTGTGCCCGTTCGATCACAGTTCGATGATCGCCACTGGAACGCGTCCCGGTCGCGCCCTACCTTCCGTGGCAGAGGGCAGGGCCCCGGAACGGTCCTGTCCTGCTTCACTGTCCCTCGTTCCGCGACTCGCGCCCGGTGCTATCGCCCGGGCGCCTTTTTGTGGTAAGGCCGGGGCCATGGCCGCATATTCCGACGATTTCCTGAGCGAGACCCTGACCCGGGCGCGGGTGATCGCGGTGGTGGGCGTGTCGCCCAACCCGGTCAGGCCCAGCCATTACGTCGCGCGTTACCTTGGCCTGCGGGGCAAGCGGGTGATCCCGGTGAACCCGGGCCACGCGGGCAAGCGGCTGTTCGGCGAACAGGTCTATCCCGACCTCGCCGCGATTCCCGCGGATATCGCGGTCGACATGGTCGACATCTTCCGCCGCTCGGAACACGTGCCGCCCATCGTGGACGCGGCGCTGGCCCATCTGCCGGCGCTGGAGACCGTCTGGATGCAGATCGGTGTCGAGAATGCGCAGGCCGCCGCGCGGGCCGAGGCGGCGGGCAAGCGGGTGATCCAGGACCGCTGTCCCAAGATCGAGTATCAGCGCCTGTTCGGCGAACTGCGCATGGGCGGGTTCGCAACCGGGATCATCTCGTCGCGCCTGTGACGGGGCGCGCGCCGCGCTAGCGCCGCGCGGCCTTTTCGGCGATCCCGCTGGTGCCTTCGCGCCGTTCCAGTTCCGCCAGCACCTCGGCCAGCGTCACGTCGCGCGCGGCCAGCATCACCAGAAGGTGATAGAGCACGTCCGCCGCCTCTGCGGTCAGCCGTGCGCGGTCGCCCTTGACCGCCTCGATCACAGCCTCGATCGCCTCTTCGCCGAATTTCTCGGCGCATTTCTCGGGGCCCTTGGCCAGCAGCTTCGCCGTCCACGATGTTTCGGGGTCGGCGCCCTTGCGGGCGGCGACCGTCTCGGCCAGCCGCTCCAGCGCGCTCATGCCAGCCTCACGGGGATGCCGGCGGCGGCCATGTGGGCCTTGGCCTCGCCGATGGTGTAGGTGCCGAAATGAAAGATCGAGGCGGCCAAAACCGCGCTTGCGTGGCCTTCGGTGACCCCCTCGACAAGGTGATCCAGCGTGCCGACGCCGCCCGAGGCGATCACCGGCACGTCCACCGCGTCGGCGATGGCACGGGTCAGCTCCAGGTTGAAGCCCGCCTTGGTTCCGTCGCGGTCCATGCTGGTCAACAGGATCTCTCCGGCGCCCTTGGCGACCACGGTTTTCGCGAACGCGACCGCGTCGATGCCGGTGGGGCGGCGGCCGCCATGGGTGAAGATTTCCCATTTCCCCGGCGCCACGGTCTTGGCGTCGATGGCGACGACGATGCACTGGCTTCCGAAATGGTCGGCGGCCTCGCGCACCACGTCGGGATTGGCCACCGCGGCCGAGTTGAAGCTGACCTTGTCGGCGCCCGCCAGCAGCAGCGCGCGCACGTCCTCGACGCTGCGCACCCCGCCGCCCACCGTCAGCGGCATGAAGCATTGTTCCGCCGTGCGCCGCACCACGTCGAACATGGTGCCGCGATTCTCGTGCGTGGCGTGGATGTCGAGGAAACACAATTCGTCCGCCCCGGCCGCGTCATAGGCCTTGGCGGCCTCGACCGGGTCGCCGGCGTCGATCAGGTTCACGAAATTCACGCCCTTGACCACGCGGCCGTCGGCCACGTCGAGGCAGGGGATGATGCGGGTCTTGAGCATGGGGTGGCTGTCCTTTGCCGATCACGGGGTGTTTTATGGGCAAACCGGGCCAGAGGCCAGAGACTGATCGGTATGTCCGCAACCCGAAAGGAAACGTCATGTTCCGGTTCGCCCTTCCGCTTGCCGCGATGCTGACCGCCATGGCCGCAGGGCCGACCGCCGCCAGCGGTGACATCGTCAGGATCAAGTCCGCCGCCACCGTGTCCGCCACGGCGGATGCGCTGGAATCCGTCGTGGCCAAGGCCGGGGCCACGGTGTTCGCCCGAATCGACCACGGCGCGGGCGCGGCCTCGGTGGGGATGGAGATGCCCGACTCGCAGCTGGTGATCTTCGGCAATCCGCGCCTTGGGACGCCCGCGATGCAGGACGACCCGCTGGCTGGGCTGTTCCTGCCGCTCAAGGTGCTGGTCTATGCCGATGCCCGCGGCCAGACCTGGATCGCCTACGAGGAACCCGGGGAAACGCTGGACGATCTGGGCATCCCGGACGACGCGCCCTATCTCGCCAAGATGCGCGGGGCGCTGCAGAACCTGACCATGGCCGCGGCGGCGGGCGGCTGAACGCTAGCGCCCTGTCACGCGGCGCGCTGCCCAGAACCCCACGCCGCCCAGCCCCAGCCACCCCAGGACCACGGGGGCCAGCGCCGCGCCCGGCCCGCCGATCCCGGGCAGGCGCGTGACGTCGAGGCCCAGGACGAGACACGGCGCGGGTGGGCGCAGCGCGGTCGGACAGGCCGACAATTCCGTCACCGCCAGCGCCAGCAACACGTAAAGCGACAAAAGCCCCAGCGGCAGCACGTAAAGCGCGACCGCAATGCGCATCGCGTTAGCCTTTCAGTGCGGCCAGCGCCGCGCGCAGGTCCAGCGCCCCGTCATACAGCGCGCGGCCCGAGATCGCCCCGGCGATCACGCCCGTGTCGCGCAGCGCGACCAGGTCGGCCAGCGACGACACGCCGCCCGAGGCGATCACCGGGATCGACACCGCGCGGGCCAATGCTTCGGTCGCCTCGACATTCGGCCCGGCCATCGCGCCGTCGCGGTCGATATCGGTATAAATGATCGCCGCCACGCCCGCGTCCTCGAACGCGCGGGCCAGGTCGGTGGCCATCACGTCGGTTTCCTCGGCCCAGCCCTTGGTCGCCACGCGGCCCTTGCGGGCGTCGATGCCGACCGCGACCTTGCCGGGAAAGGCGCGCGCCGCCTCGCGCACCAGGTCGGGGTTTTCCACCGCCACCGTGCCCAGGATCACGCGCGCCAGCCCCTTGTCCAGCCAGCGTTCGATCGTGGCCATGTCGCGGATGCCGCCGCCCAGCTGCGCGGGCACGTCGACCGCCGCCAGGATCGCCTCGACGGCGGCGGCATTCACCGGGTGCCCGGCAAAGGCGCCGTTCAGGTCCACCAGGTGCAGCCATTCGCAGCCCGCATCGCAAAACGCGCTTGCCTGCGCCGCAGGGTCGTCGCCGAACACGGTCGCCTTGTCCATTTCGCCGCGCAACAGGCGCACGCATTGGCCGTCTTTCAGGTCGATGGCGGGATACAGGATCATGGCGCGGGGCTCCTCGGGTTGACCGGGCCGGGTTTTGCAGGATTGCGCGGCGAATGCAACGCGGCCCCGCGCCATCACATATCAGCCGATATGGCCTGTGTCGGCCAGCAGCGCCTGCAACTCCTGCCGCATCCGCGTCACCTCCTGCCGCAGCGGCACCGGCAAATCGGCCTTTTCGGCTGCCTCGAACGCCTTGATGACGGTCTCTTCGCCGCTGCGGATCTGGTCCATCGTGTTCTTGTCGATCTCGTCCAGAAGCGCGCGGGTGCCGACCACCAGCCGGTTCACATGCGCCATGAACGACCCGTCCTCGTCGGGATCGCAACCCGCCCCCAGCAGGAGGGCGGCCAGCGATCGCGCGTGGCGCCGGTGCAGGTCGCGAAAGCGGATGGCGGTGGGGCGGAACGGGGCTTCGGCCTTTTCCACCATCTTCTCGTGACCGGCCAGCACATCGACGGTGCGGGTATGGGCCGTGGCCAGCGCGTCGCGCGCGTCATCGTCCAGCGTGATCGTCGTTTCGGTCTGCATGGGGCCTCTCCTGTCGCGCGCCCTTTGGCGCATGGACGCCCTCAACGGCGCGGGCCGGGAAAGGTTCCGCACGGCTGGGCCGCATTTCGGCCGAAAAAGCGCCACGGGGGCGGGGTAGGGCGGGTCTGGATGCGGCGCAGCGGGCCGCGGCACGAACGGAGACGGCATGCCGGCACGATACCTGATCCTCGGTGCGGTTCTGTCGCTGATGGCCGCCTGGCCCGGCCCCGGCGCCATGGCCCGGGGGTGCGATCCCGACTGCCAGAAAGAGCTGCGCGAAAAGGTGCTGCGCGACCTCAAGGCGTTCAACGCCGGCGCGCGCCGGGCCTGAGCCTTAGCGCTCGATCCGCACCGTCTGCCGTAACGCGCCCGTTCCCGCGTCATAGATCAGGATGCGGTCGTCTTCGGTGACCACGGCCACCCAGTCGCGCCCGCGGGTAAAGGCCGTCGCCTGCGCCCCCTCGGGCAGCACCAGCGCCTCGGGCAGGGGCAGGGCATCGCCGCCCCCCGGCATGCGGATGACAAACAGCGCGACGATCACTAGAAAGCCTGCGATCATCGTCACCATCAGCACGGTGACCAGCACGCGCAGCAGTTTCAGGTTCGGGGGCAGGGCCTCCGGCTCCGGGGAATCGTCCATGTCCACGCCCATCTCCACGCCTCGGCGGCTGACGGTCATCATTGGCCCGAACCCGCCCGACCGCCTTGATAAGGCGCTTGCCCGCGATGTGCCAGAGGCCGAGGGGCTGACCCGGTCGCGCCTGGCCAAGCTGATCGCGGCGGGCGGCGTCACCCGCGACGGCGCGGCGCTGACCGAACCGCGCGCCCGCGTAACCGAGGGCGAGGTGATCGAGATCGCCTTTGCCGACCCCACCGAAGTCGCGACCCGGGCGCAGGCGATCCCGCTGGACGTGGTCCATGAGGATGGCGCCCTGATCGTCATCGACAAGCCCGCCGGCATGGTCGTTCACCCCGCGCCCGGTTCGCCCGACGGCACGCTGGTCAACGCGCTTCTGGCCCATTGCGGCGACAGCCTGTCGGGGATCGGGGGCGAGAAACGGCCCGGCATCGTGCACCGCATCGACAAGGAAACCAGCGGCTTGCTGGTCGTGGCCAAGACCGACAAGGCCCATGCCGCGCTCGCCGCCCAGTTCGAGGCCCACAGCGTCGAGCGGCAATATCTTGCGCTGGTCCACGGTGTGCCCGACCCGGCCGACCCGCGCCTGCGCGGCATCCAGGGCGTGGCGGTGGAACCGGGTGGCGTGATCCGCATCGCCACGCAGATCGGCCGCCACCGCACCGACCGCCAGCGCCAGGCGGTGCTGGCCTCGGGCGGGCGCCACGCGGTCACGCGGTTCCGCGTGGTCGAGGCGTTCGGCACGCCCCCCGCCGCGGCGCTGGTCGAATGCTGGCTGGAAACCGGGCGGACGCACCAGATTCGCGTCCACCTCGCCCATGCCGGCCACGGGCTGATCGGGGATCCCACCTATGGCGGGCGGCGCAAGCTGTCGGAAAGGGCACTGGGCCCCGGCGCCGTCGCGGCCGCCGCCGCCTTTGCGCGCCAAGCGCTGCACGCCGCGACGCTGGGTTTCGTCCATCCCGAGACCGGCGAGACGATGCGCTTCGCCTCGCCCCTGCCGCCCGATATGGCCGCGCTGGCCAAGGCCCTCAGGGGTTGAAACAAACGCGCAAACCTGCGTGAGCGGCTGACATGTTTACCGGAAATTTACCCGTTTTCGACGGAATCGCGCACATCATGCGTGCAACCATGTGAATCGACGTAACTTGAACCGCACGGTTCAGTTCCTAGATTCAAGGACAAGCACGAGGGAGCAACAGGGACTCAAATGAGCAACTATGCCAATCTTCCGGCCCCGTCCCCGGAACAGGGGCTGAACCGGTATCTGCAGGAAATCCGCAAGTTTCCGCTGCTGGAACCGGAAGAAGAATACATGCTGGCCAAACGCTGGGTGGACCACCAGGACACCGAGGCGGCGCACCGCATGGTCACGTCGCACCTGCGGCTGGCGGCCAAGATCGCCATGGGCTATCGCGGCTATGGCCTGCCCCAGGCCGAGGTCATCTCCGAGGCCAATGTCGGCCTGATGCAGGCGGTGAAACGGTTCGACCCGGAAAAAGGGTTCCGCCTGGCCACCTATGCCATGTGGTGGATCCGCGCTGCGATCCAGGAATACATCCTGCGGTCGTGGTCCTTGGTAAAGCTGGGCACGACCAGCGCGCAGAAAAAGCTGTTCTTCAACCTGCGCAAGGCCAAGGCCCGCATCGGCGCGCTGGAGGAGGGCGACCTGCGCCCGGAAAACGTCCAGCGCATCGCCACCGACCTGAACGTCACCGAGGACGAGGTCATCGCGATGAACCGCCGCCTGTCGGGGGGCGATGCCTCGCTGAACGCGATGGTGGGGACCGATGGCGACACCTCGACCGAATGGCAGGATTGGCTCGAGGATGAAGACGCCGACCAGGCCGAGGCCTATGCCGAGAAGGACGAACTGGAAAGCCGCCGCGCGCTGCTGGTCCAGGCGATGGACGTGTTGAACGAGCGCGAGAAGGACATCCTGCTGCAACGCCGGCTCAAGGATCAGCCGGTGACGCTCGAGGAATTGTCCGGCGTCTACGATGTCAGCCGCGAACGTATCCGCCAGATCGAGGTGCGCGCCTTTGAGAAACTGCAGAAGCGGATGACCGAACTGGCCCGCGACAAGGGAATGCTGACGCCGGCATAATCGGACAAGACGTCTAAAATTCGTCTTGTTTCGAGAGAAAAATGGACAGATTCCACACGTAGAACGGGTGTCCGAGGGGCGCCCGTTCTTGTTTTGTATGTGGTGAGTGGAATGTCTGTCGATTTTACCGAGCTGCTGACGCGGCTGGAAAGCGCGGCCCGTCGGGGCGCGTTCGACGAGTTCGAGCTGCTCTTGCGCGAGGCCGAGGCGGCGATCGCCGCGCTGCCGCCCGAGGCGCAGGCGGAGAGCGCCACCGGCCGCCGCGCCATCGCCGCGGCCCGTGACCAGCTGGTTCACAGCCCGCAGTTTTTGAAGGAAAACGAACTTTTGGGCGATGCCCTGCTCGCCGCCGAAACGCGCGGCGAAACCGGTCGCGCGCGCCGGTTGTCGGACGCGCTGTACCGGCGCGGCAAGACGATCATGGCCACCCTGCGCCACCCCGAGGACCAGGCCGAGGCGCTGTCCGGCCCCGCGCGCGCACTGTTCGCCGCAATCGCCGCGGGCGATGTCGCGGCCGCCCGCGCACACCTGGCCGGGCTGGATATCAACGCCCGCCACGGCCCGCTGGAGGAAACCGCCCTTTATCACGCGCTGTCGGTCGAACGCCGTTCGCTTGCGATGGTGCACATGCTGCTGGCCGAAGGCGCCGACCCGAATGCCGGCATGACCGAGGGCTATCGCCCGCTGCACGCTGTCGCGGCCTATCCCTGGGGTTGGGAAAGCGCGGCGACCAAGGCGCTTTTGGCCGATGCGCTGGTCGCGGCGGGGGCCGATACCGAGGCGCGGACCAATGGGTGGGGCTGGACGCCGCTGCACCGCGCCGTCCTGGAGGGCCAGGCCGACGAGCTCGAGGCGCTGTTGCGCGCGGGCGCCGATCCCAATGCGCCCTTCGACGGGCGGTCCGAACCGTGGTTCACCGCCGGCCGGCTGCCCCTTCAGATCGCCGGCCACGACACGGCCAAGGTGCGGCTTTTGCTGGAATACGGGGCCGATCCGCGGCGCCCCGACGCGCTGGGCGAGGATACCGCGACCTATCTGCGGTCGCTGATCGCCGAACATATCGCCCACCGCGCCGAAGAGGACGCCCAGCGCGAGGGGCTGGAAAGCTCGCTGGCGCTGGTCCGGGGCTGGCCGTCGCGGACCTGACGCCGATCAGGGCAGCACCGCCAGCCACAGCCACACCGTCAGGATCGAGGCCGCCGTGCCCACCAGCACCGAAGATGCCGCCACCCGCCGCGCGGCGCCGTACATGTTGGCGAAGATATAGGTGTTGACCCCCGGCGCCATCGCCGCGGTCAGCACCGCCGAGCGAAACTGCCCGGTCTCCAGCCCCAGCCGCGTGCCCATCGCCCAGGTCACCGCCGGGTGCAGCACCAGCGACACCGCGCAGGCGTACAGGATCACCCGCAAATCGCCCTCGGGCCGATAGCGCACCAGAACGCCGCCCAGCCCGAACAGCGCCGCGGGCAGCGCGGCGCGGATCATCAGGTCCAGCGCGTCGGCCAGCACCCCGGGCGTCGCCAGCCCCGACAGGTTCACCGCCATCCCCAGCGCGATCCCGATCACCAGCGCGTTGCGGAACATCGCCCGCAGGATCGCGCCCCCGGTGCGTACCAGCCCCGTGCCGCGGTTGCGCACGATCTCCATCGCGGTCAGACCCAGCCCGTAGCAGAACGGCGAATGGATCGCGATGATCGCATAGTTCGGCGCCAGCGCATCCGCCCCATAGGCCCGTTCGGTGATCGGCAGGCCCAGCAGCAGCGAGTTCGAGAACAGGCCGATGAACCCGATCGACACGCTGTCTTCCCAGCTGCGGCCAAAGATCAGCCGCGCGCCCAACAGTCCCACCACGAACCCGCCGGTGGCCCCGGCATAGAAACTGGACAACAGCCGCCAGTCAAAGCTTTGGCCCAGGTCCAGCGTGGACACCGCCCGGAACAGCAGGCAGGGGATCGCGAAATTCTGGGTGAATTTCATCAGCCCGTCGACCGCGTCCGCGCTGAACAGCCCGCGCCAGGCGGCCACATAGCCGAAGCCCATCACCAGGAAGACCGGCAGGATGACCTCGATCAGCGCCTGCATCAGGCCGGCAGGCTCAGCACCATCCCGTCATGGGCGGGGGTGACATGGGCCGGGGTTTCGGCCGCCACGGTCGCGTAATCCAGGTCGATATGCATGTTGGTCAGCACCGCGCGGGCCGGGGCCAGCCGCTCGATCCAGTCCAGCGTGCGTTCCAGGTGGAAATGCGTGGGGTGCGGGCTGCGGCGCAGCGCGTCGATCACCAGGATCTCCAGCCCCGCCAGCAAATCCAGGCTTTCGTCATAGATTTCCGACACGTCGGGCAGGTAGGCCAGCCCCGCGATGCGGAACCCCAGCGCGTCGATCGCGCCGTGGTTCACCCGGAAGGGGCTCAACGTGATGCGCCCGCCCGGCCCGTCCACATGCACCGGCCCGTCGATCGTGTGCATGTCCAGGATCGGCGGATAGGGCGACCCCTCGGGCTGGATGAAGGCATAGCCGAACCGCGCGAACAGCGCGTCCTGCGTGGCGCCATCGGCCCAGACCGGCAGGCGCTGGCGCGTGTTGAACACGATCTGGCGCAGATCGTCGATGCCGTGCACGTGGTCGGCATGCGAGTGGGTATAGACCACCGCGTCCAGCGTGCCGATGCCGGCCTGCAACAGCTGCGCGCGCAGGTCGGGCGAGGTGTCGATCAGCACCCGCGTGGTGCCCTCGGCGCCCTCGCGTTCGACCAGCATGGAACAGCGCTGGCGGCGGTTTCGCGGGTCGTCGGGGTCGCACGCCCCCCAGTGTCCGCCCAGCCGCGGCACGCCCCCCGACGAGCCGCAGCCCAGGATGGTAAAGCGCAACGCCCTGCTCACGCCGGTGCCCGCCACGCGGCGGCCTTGGAAAACAGCCGGTCAAAGTTTTCCTGCGTGCGCGCGGCAAAGTCCGGGTAATCCAGCCCGAAGAGCTCGGCGCCGACGCGGGCGGTGTGCACGGTGAACCCCGGCTCGTTGCGCTTGCCGCGATGGGGCGGGGGGGCAAGGTAGGGGGCGTCGGTTTCCACCAGGATGCGGTCCAGCGGCGCGGCGGCGAAAATGTCCCGCAACTCCTTCGACTTCGGAAAGGCCGCGATGCCCGACATCGACAGGTAGAAGCCAAGGTCCAGCGCGGCCCGGGCAAGCTCCGCCCCCGAGGAAAAGCAATGCATCACGCAGGCATAGGCGCCCGCACGGTGTTCCTCGGCCAGGATGCGGGCCATGTCCTCGTCGGCGGCGCGGGCGTGGATGATCAGTGGCAGGCCCGTCTGGCGCGCGGCCTCGATATGGAGGCGCAGGCTGTGCTGCTGCACCTCGGCGCTTTCGGCGGTGTAGTGATAATCCAGCCCCGTTTCGCCGATGCCCACGAATTTCGGGTGGCGGGCCAGCGCGACCAGCTCGTCCACCGTGACCATCGGTTCCTCGGCCGCGCTCATCGGGTGGGTGCCGGCGGCGTAGAACACCGGGTCATAGGCCTCGGCGATCTGGCGCACCTGGGGTTCGTTGCGCAGCCGGGTGCAGATCGTGACCATCCGCGTGACGCCGGCCGTGACGGCGCGGCCAACGACCTGGTCCAGCTCGTGGCCGAAATCGGGGAAATCCAGGTGGCAGTGGCTGTCGGTGATCTGGGGGGTCTGGTCGCTCATCTTGCCTCAGGCGGCCAGCCGGCCGGCCGTCTCGTCCATCCTCAGAACCGTATCAAGGATGAGCGAGGCAGGGTCAAGGTTGACGGCCCGGCCTTGCCGCGCGCGCGCCGACAGCATCTGCGCCGCCTCGGCCCAGCCACGGGCGGCGGCGGGGCCGGAGGCAAGCCGGGCCAGCATCGTGGCCTCGCCCGGCGCGGCCTCGGGGGGTGGGCTGCCCGTCGCGCCGGTGCGGGCCAGGCGGGCCAGCAACAGCTCGATCAGACGCAGCGTCAGATCGAAGCGTGCCTCGGCCTCGCGCCCCGCGGCGGCCTGGGCCAGCTTGATCGCGCGTGGCCGGTCCAGCCGCCGCTGCTCTGCGAACAGGCCCACGAGATCGGCATAAAGCGACAGCCCGTCCAGCTGCGCCAGCCGGATCGCCTCGCCGACCGACCCGCCCGACAATTCGGCCAGCGCCACGGGGTCGGCCGCCCCGTCCTGGCCCGCGGCGGCCAGCGCCCGTGCCATGTCACCGGGGGCCAGGGGCGCCAGCCGCAATTCGCGGCAGCGCGAGCGGATCGTCGGCAACAGCCGCGCGGGCTGGTGGCTGACCAGCAGAAGCGTGGCGTTCGCGGGCGGCTCTTCCAGCAGTTTCAACAGCGCGTTGGCGGCGCTTGGGTTCATCTCGTCCGCGGCATCCACGATCACCACGCGCCGCCCGCCCTCGGCCGCCGACATCCCGAAGAACCCGCGCAACCGGCGCACCTCGTCCACGGTGATGACCGATTTCAGGCGTTTTGCCTTCTCGTCCCAGGCCCGCCGGATCAGCAACAGCCCCGGTTCCGACAGCGCCGCCACCCGGTGCGCGACCGGGTGATCGGGGTCGATCGCCAGCCGGTCGGGGGCCGGGGGGGCGTCCCCGAAAAGCCCTGCGTCGCCCTCTGCGGGCTGGGCCAGCAGGAACCGCGCGATGGCCCACGCAAGCGTCGCCTTGCCCACCCCGCGCGGCCCGGTCAACAGCCAGCCATGGTGCATCCGCCCGCCCGCGACCGCCTCAAGGAACGCCGCCTCGGCCGCGTCCTGGCCGATCACGCGGGGCGTTTCGCGCGGGTGCGGGGCGCCTTCGACCCGGTCGGGTTCGGGCAGGGCGTCCTCGTCGCTCATGCCAGCACGCCGTCGATCAGCGCCGCGATTTCGGCGGCGATGGCGTCCTCGGAGCGATCGGCATCGACGACCCGGCAGCGATCTGCGAATTCGATCGCCAGGTCCAGGAACCCCGCCCGCATCCGTGCCTGCATTGCGACGCCGAAATCCTCGAACCGTTCCTCGGTGCCGTTCCGCCCCTTGGCGCGCGCCAGCCCGGTATCGGGGGCCATGTCGAGGACGAAGGTCAGGTCCGGTTCGCGCCCGATCATCAGCGCATGCAGCTTGTCGACCGTGCGCCGCAGGTCGCCCCGCGTGATCCCCTGGTAGACCCGCGTGGAATCGGCGAAACGGTCGCAGATCACCACCTTGCCCGCCTCCAGCGCCGGCCGGATCGTCTTTTCCAGGTGGTCGCGGCGGGCCGCGGTGAACAGCAATATCTCGGTTTCCGCCGACCAGCGGTCGGGCTCGCCCTCCAGCACCAGCCGGCGGATTTCCTCGGCGCCGGGGCTGCCGCCCGGTTCGCGCGTCAGGATGACGTCATGGCCGCCCGCGCGCAGATGTTCGGCCAGCCGCCGCGCCTGGGTGGACTTGCCCGACCCGTCGATGCCTTCGAAGGTGATGAAACGTGCCGGGCCACCCATATCAGAGGCCCGCGGCCTCCCGGCCAAGCCCGATCAGCACCTGCGTCGCGGTGCGCAGCCGTGGCACGAACCCGCCGCGCGCGACCGACCGTTCCGCCACCAGCGGCACGCGCAACGCTTCCATGTCGGGGCGCTCGATCACCAGTTCGCCCAGTTCCTGCCCGGCTTCGATGGGCGCCAGGATCGGGTCGCGATAGACGATCTCGGCCTGCAACTCGCCGCGCACCACCGCGGGCAGCAGGATTTCCAGGTCGTCGGGCGCGACCAGCCCCACCTGTTCGATCTCGCCCATCCAGACCTTGGCCTCGGCCAGCCGCTCGCCCTTGCGCAGAACCTCGCGCTGGACGAACTGACGGAACGCCCAGTTCACGATCCGCTCGCCTTCCTCGGCACGCTGCGCCTCGGTTTCCAGCCCGGTGATGACGAAGGTCACCCGGCGCCCGGCCTGCAACGCCGATCCCACCAGCCCATAGCCGGCCTCCTGCGTGTGCCCGGTCTTAAGGCCATCGGCGCCGATCCCCAGCTTCAACAGCGGGTTGCGGTTGAACCGGTTCTGCGGCGCGCGCCCGTCGAACCCGTATTCGGCCTCGGAGAAATAGCCGTAATATTCCGGGAACTCGTCGATCAGCCGCGTCGCGATGATGCCCAGATCCCTCACGCTCATCCGCTGGTTGGGATGCGGCCAGCCGGTGGCATTGGCAAAGGTCGAATTCTCCATCCCAAGCGCGCGGGCGCGCTCGGTCATCAGCCGCGCAAAGGCCTCTTCGGTGCCGGCCAGCCCCTCGGCCACCACCACGCAGGCATCGTTGCCCGACTGCACGATGATACCCTGGATCAGTTCCTCGACGGTGGGCCGGTCCTGTTCGGTCAGGAACATGGTCGACCCGCCCATCGCCATCGCCCGCGACGACACCGAGAACCGCGTCTCCAGCGTCACGCGCCCGTCGCGCAGCGCCTCGAACAGCATGTTCAGCGTCATCAGCTTGGACATCGAGGCCGGCGGCAGCGGTTGGTCGGCATTCTTGGACAGAAGCACCGTGTCGGTGGTCTGGTCCACCACGTAGGCCGCCGTCGCGCGGGTCTCGAACGCGGCGCGCGCGGGCGCGGCCAGCGCGGTCGCCGCGATCAGCACCAGGGTCAGCAGCAGGGTTGGTTTGCGGGTCGCCTCAGCCATGGTCGCGCGGGCCTCAGTTGGTGACGTAATAGGCATCCGTGTAGCCGAGCCCCTTGACCTTCTCAAGCAGCGCCGACCGGTCCGAGCGGGTCGTCGCCGGCCCGACCACCACGCGCCAGAACGGTTTGCCGTCGCGTTGCTGGCCCAGGACCGTCGGCACGACGCCGCCCTTGCGCAGTTTCTCGGCCACGTCCTCGGCATAGTCTTCCACGTTGAAGATGCCGATCTGGATGAACGGCTTGTCCAGCGCCGCGGCCCGGGGGGCGGCGGCGGCGGCCGGGGCGGGCGCCGCCGCAGTGCGGGACGCCGCGGTCTCGCCGGGGATGTCCACGGTGCCGGGCGGCGGGGCGGCCACGTCGCCGGGTGCCATCCTGGGCGCACGCACCGGTGCCGGGGCGGGGGCGGCCCGCGGCCGGGGCGGGGGCGGCGTCGCGCCCGGCACCTTGCGCGCCTCGGCGGCCTCGATCGCGGCCGCGGCAGCGGCCAGCGGCGCGGCCTCGGGGGCCGGCTTGGGTTCGCTCCGGGCCTCGGTTTTGGGCTTGGGCGGCGGGGCGGCGGGAATCTCTTCGCGTCGCAGCGCCACGACGCGCAGCTCGGTCGGCTTGCCGGCCAGCAGCTCCAGCGCCGCCGCCGCGTCCGAGGAAACCTGCAGCCTGGGCCCCGGCATCTCGCGTTCGCGGCGGAACAGGGCGCCGACGATGGACTTGCCGTTCTCGGTGTTGCGGATCATCACCCGTTCGGGGTTCTTCGTGTCGGGATGGGCGATCCAGACCCCCCCAAGCGAGGGCCGGCCGTCCCACAGCCCGGGTTCGGTGGTGGCGAACACCTCGGGGGCCTCGACCTCGCGCTCGACCAGCCCGGGCGCGGTGCCGACCTCTGCGGTCTCGTCGCCCGCCGGCGCCCGCGCAAGACCTGCGAACGGCCCGCCAGTCTGGCACCCCGCCACCAGCGCCGCCGCCCCCAAAGCCAAGGCCAGCCGCCCGATCCGGTTTCCCGTCATGCCTTGCCCCCTCGATCCGCGCGGGTGCCCCCGCGTCGCGTGTTTTCGCTCGCCTTCGGCGGGCGCCCGGGCGCTGACTGGCCCGTACTGCTCTGCCTCGCCGATGGGTTGCATGATAGCGGGCGGCAGGGGGCATGGAAAGGCTCGTGCCGGGGCGCCGTTGAAAATCGGCATGTCGGCGCTTTCAGAATCGAGGCCGCGCCACTAAGCCTATGTCCCGGCCCGGAGGAGTGGCAGAGTGGTCGAATGCACCGGTCTTGAAAACCGGCGTGGGTTCACGCCCACCGTGGGTTCGAATCCCACCTCCTCCGCCACTTGCCCTCGCGAAAGCGTTCTCCCGATCCGGCTGCGGCCGGATTTTTCCGTTGTTTTCGAGGGTTATGCGGGAGGGGCTGAGCACTGGCCCCTAAGCTAGGAGGCCCTAAAGCGGTCTCTGTGGGCCGATATTCTCCGGACCTGATGACTGCGCCGATTTGGTGAATTTCTGCTAAGCTATTGAAGGCATAAGATTTAAACTGCCATTCGCTGAACACTTCGATTTCAGAGACAAGTACCGTGTCGGAACTGAAATCGAACGCGTTCCCATTTGCGACCAGTGCCAAAGTTCAGCGGTTGCACTACCATGCCTTGATCTTCTTGGTGGTCTTGTCGAACCGCGCGAAGCTCTGGCCTGTCTGAAGGTTCGTAAGATTGGCGCCTTTGCCGACGACGCACGCTGCCGCCCCTGGCTTAGCGTTCGTCGCAAATGCTGCGACCAATCCCATGTTGTCGAGGAACTCGTCGTCTTCGCCGGAGAAATCGTCCGGCGATTGCGAAACCAGCATCACCGCGCCACCCTTCGAGCGGACCAGGCGGGACAAGGATGGAAGCCTGGTGCCAAGTATCTGGTGCGCCTCATCGATCATGCAGAGAATGCGTAGACCCCGCGCGCCATCCGGGCTTGTCTCGGCATCGACAAGTCCGTTGAGGTGCTGATCGAGCGCGTCCAGAAGCAGGTTCACCACGATAGACAGCCAACCCGGCGCACATGAAGTCCAATGCCGACGTGGACTTCGAGATTGCCGAAGCGGACATGGAAGCGCTGAAGGCCATCGATGCGCGGGACTGCGGCGACGCAAGCGTTTTCCCCGTCTGCAGCGGCGCCGCGTAACAAGGACGTGCATGGGCGCCGCGGTTCGCCGGGGCGCCTCTGCAATTTTTCCGGCGATATCAACTGAACCGGCTTTCACCGCCTGCGTTTTCATATATTTCAAGTACTTGTGCCGGAGAGCGTTGGACCCCAGTCCCATCCCCTCCGTCATCATCCCTGTTGCGAGCACGGTCAGCCGATTTGTGCGACAGGGGCCCGAAACTGCCGAAATGCGCAATCTTTTTGCGCCGGCGGCCCCGGGGAAACAGGTCGACCGCCGGCGCCGCACCGCCCGCGGAACGCCAAAGGTCGGCGGCTCCGCCCGCAGCGTGACATGAACGCGGTCAGGACCGGCCGGCCCGCGGCCGGTCTGCCTAAGGGGCGCAGGCCTGCCCCAGGAGGGACCAGGCCACCATGTCCGCGGCCGAGGGGCTCAGCGCGACCGGGGTGTCGTGCAGGATCGCCAGCCGGGTCAGCGCCTGCAGATCGGCATCGCCGCCATGGGCGATGGTCGGATCGGCGAAGAACACCACGGCGTCCAGCTCGCCCGTCGCGATCAGCGCGCCCAGCTGCTGATCGCCGCCCCGCGCGCCGCGTTGCAGCCGCTGCACGCTCAGCCCCGGCACCGCCTGCTGGATCATCCGCCCCGTCTCCCCGGTGCAGATCAGACGGTGCCCTCGCAACCGCGCGGCATGGCGCGCCACCCAGGCGCGCAGCTGCGGCTTGCGCGTGTCATGGGCCGAAAGCGCCAGCCGCCGCGGCGCGGTCGATTGCGCGCGGGCGCGCGCGGCGATCGCCAGGATCGCGCGCACCTGCGCGGCAAAACCGCCGCCCTCTGCCGGGAACGCGCCGGCCAGCGCGGCGGTGCCCACGGTGAACCCCGCCGCACCCGCCATCGCCGCCTCGGTCACGCGGGCCTCGCGGTCGATGCTGCCGGCCATTATGACGGGCTTGTCCACCGCCGCGCAGACCGCGGCCATCAGCCCCGGCACGTCGCCCGCATAGCGATAGGCCAACAGGTCCAGCCCGTGCACATGTTCCAGGTCGGCCAGCCGCCGCGCCCCGTCCACGATGGCCTCGGCCGGGCCCTCCAGCACGCTGGGATGCCCGGTCACGCGGCCCGGGAACGGGTAATAGCGCAGCGGGTGGTGGCGGGTGATCGCGGTGACGGCTTCGGCCCGCGTGCCGCCCAACAGACAGTCCACGTCCAGGTCCACCGCGGCCCGCGCCGAGGCCAGTTCGCTGTCGGCGTCCAGGCTGACCACCTCCAGGTAGGACCGCCCGCCCGCGGCGCGGATCGCCTGCGCCAGCGCGCGCAGCTGGTCGAAGGGCAGGCCCACATCCTTGAACCCGATATGCCGCGCGCCGCCCTCCAGCGCCTCGTCCAGGCGGGCGCGCGCATCGGGGATCGTGCGATCCTCCGCCGTCAGCATCAGGATGAAATCGAACGCCATGCTCAGCCCTCCGTCACGCCCGGCATGTCCTCGGCCACCAGTGGCCGCGCGCCGGTCCACTCTGCCGCGGCCTCGGCGATTTGCAAATGGTCGTGGCCAAGGCTCGCCTCGATCAGGGCCGCCAGATGGCCCAGCGCCGCGCCGGGGGTCAGTCCCGCCGCCACCAGCCCCGCAAAGACGTCGCCCACCCCGTGCGGCACGCCCGCCCGTCGCGGGCTCCGCCACAGCCGTGCGCCGTCCGTATCCACGCCCAGAACGCCCGTCTCGTCCGCCGAGACCGGCGTCGAGGTCACCAGCACCCGCGCCCCCGAGCCCGCCCGCAGCGCCTGCGCGGCGGTCAAGACGCCCTCCGGGTCATCGGCCCGCAGCCCGGTCAGCCAGCCCAGTTCGAACCGGTTCGGCGTCAGGATGCCGGCCAGCGGCACCAGACTGTCGCGCAGCGCCCGCGCCGCGTCCTCGGCGATGTACAGCCCGCCCGGATCGTCGCCCAGCACCGGGTCGACCACGACACGGGGCCGCGCGCCGCCCGCCTGCAGCCGTTCGATCAGCCCCACGGCAAGGTCCACATGCGCCGGCGTCGGCAGATAGCCGGTCAGCACCGCGTCCACCCCCGCCAGCCAGCCATTGCCCGCCAGCGCCTCGATCATCGCGGCGATCCGCGGGGCGGGCAGGGGGGCGCCGGCCACCCTTGGCCATCCCGGATGATTGGACAGGATCGTGGTGGGCAACTGCGTCACGCCATGGCCCAGCGCCTGCACCGCGGGGGCCGCGGCACACAGGCCCACATGGCCGTGGGCGACCCAACTCGACAGCATCACGATGCGCGCCACGACCGGCCTCCGGCAAAGGGGCGCGTCGCGGGCACCCCCGGCAGCCCTAGCACCGATCGCCGCCCCGCGCCTAGGGCGGGGCCGATGACGGTGCGATGACGCCGGGCCGCCATCCTCGGCGCGGTGGCGTCCGTGGGCGGCGCCGCCTCCCGCAACCATCACGGCGGATCGCGCAGAATGCCATCACCTGCTCTCGCAGCATGCACCGCCCCGCCGGGAACCCGCCCGGCCGCCATCCGCGCCGTGGCAGGCCGCTGCGTTTTGTCGCAGGGCGCGGGGATGCTATACTCCCCTTCAGCCGAGGGCGCGAACGGGGGGCGCGCAAGGGTGGACACCGGGTCAGATCGCACCGGGACGCGGCCCGCCGGGCCGGGAACCCGCACCGGGGGCTGTGCGTGCGCATGCCTTGTGGGGCCGCTGCGGCTGCGCAGCGGGACCGGCCGGGACATCACCCCCCGCCGCCCGCTTCTTCAGGCGATCCTCGCGGTGCTCGTCACCGCGCGCGACCAGTCCCGCCCGCGCAGCATCCTGCAAGAGATGTTCTGGGGCGCGGCCCCGCCCGACAAGGCCGCCGCCAGCCTGCGCAACAAGCTGTACGAACTGCGCAAGGAACTGGCGCCGCTGGGCGGCGAGGTGCTGATGGCCGACCGCCATGCCGTCTGGCTGGCCCCCGGCCGCATCCGGCTCGATCCTGCCCGGCCCGGCGGTCCGACCTTTCTGGAGGGGATGGACCTCAGGATCGAGGGCGCCGAGCTGTTCGAGGACTGGCTGCGCGAGATGCGCGCCGCCGAAGACCCCGCCCCGTCGCCGACAGGGCCCGCTGCCCCCGCGCTGTCCGGCGCCCGCGGTGCCCGGCGGATCGCGCTGGGGCTCTTGCCGTCGCTGCATGCCGGGCTGTCGCGCGCCGACCTGATCCGCGCCGACGGCTTTCCCGACGCCATCGCGCGCCTTGTTGCGCAGACCACCACGCTGGACGTGCATGACCTGCGCGGTCACGAGGTGCAGGCCGTCCCGCTGCCGGTCGAAACGGGGCAGGGGGCCACGCATTTCCTGCAGGCCCGGGTCGAACGCCGCGGCAAGCGGCTGAACCTGACCTTCCGCCTGCACGAGGCGTCCGCGCGCCGGCTGGTCTGGGTGTCCGACCCGCTGGATGCGCTGGCGCCCGACCACGAGGAAACCGTCTGTGCGCTGGCCGAAACCCTGCTGCAACAGATGGCCGCCAGCCCCGCCGCCGAGGGGTATCCCGACCTGTTCCCGTGGACCGCGCTGACCGCGCTGTTTTCGCTGGATGGCGCGCTGATCGACCGGACCGAGGCGACGGTCGAACGGATGCTGGCCGAGGGCGGGCCTGCCTACCTGGACTGCGTGCGCCTGTTCGCCCAGGTGTTCAAGCTGCACGAAGGCGTCGCCCGGCCCGAGCGCGTCACCCCCGAGGCGCTGGTCGACGTGCTGGCCGCGATGCCGCCCACGCACCCGCTCTTGCCACTGTGCCAAAGCCTGGCGGGCTATTCCGCGCATATGCTGATGGGCGAGAACGACCTGGCCGAGGCGCTGGTCGACGAGGCCGCCCGGCGTGCGCCGAACCTTGCGCTGAACCTCGACCACCTCGCGGTGATGCGGCTGATGCGCGGCGATCTGGACGGCGCCGGGGCGGCACATGCCCGCTGCCTGCGCGCCGGGGCCGCCAGCCCCTGGCGCTATACCTACGACGTGACCGGCGCGATGGTTTCGATGGCCCGCGGCGACGTGCGCGGGGCGCTGACCTGCGCCAACCGGGCGCTGATGCGCAAACCGCGTTTCCTGGGGGCGCTGCGCTACGCGATGGCGGGTTTCGCGTTGGCGGGAAATGCGGGCGATGCGCGGCGGATGCAGGCGCGGATCGCCACGCTGCGGCCGGGCCACGACCTGTCGGACTGGACCGAGAACCTGATGCGGCGCACGCCGCCCGGGCTGGGCGCGCGCCTGTCCCGCAGCCTGCGCGACAGCGGATTGGTGTGAAAGAAGGAGGAGACGAGATGACAGCGACACAGGCCGACCCCCCGGGAAAGGCGAAATACACCGAATACCGCGAGATCCTGACCGCCGCGAAACTGATCGCCACGGACACGCGCATCGAGGTGCAGGGCGATGGATACAACTCCCTGCGCGCGGCCTTGCGGGCGTACGAACAAGAAGATCCCGATATTTCCGACACTGAACGCGTCAATAAGCTTGTCGAGAAAGTGGGTGCCTTCCTTGACCGAAGCCTCGACACACCCAGCGCCTTTGGCGGCGGCAAGCTGCACAAGAGCCTGCACAAGAGCCTGCACAAGAGCCTCCACAAAAGCCTGCACAAGGCCTTTGCCGATGGCGGGGCCGTGCAGGTCGCCACCGGCGGGCTGGCCTGGCCCACGATCGAGGTGCCCTGGCGCGAACTCGGCCTGCTTTACAAGGCCAGGGATCGCCACAACTGGGACCGGCTTCCGTTGGAACCGCCACCCGCGGTCGACGACCGCATGGCCGAAATCCCGCGCCTGCGCGCGTTGCAAGAGAAACTGCGCCTGCCCGAGAACGCCTGGCGCCGCCGCCGTATCGAGATCGAGGCCGGTAACGACCTGACCGCCTACATGCTGCCGCTGGGCGCCGACGTCACCTCGCCCGGCAGCCAGACCGCTGTGATGTTCCAGACCATCCTCTGGCTCGGCAGCCTGATCGGGCTGGTCTACAAGGCGCGTTTCAACGCCTCGCGCCCGCACGTGCTCGACCCGGCGCTGGAACCCTATATCCCGGTGCCGGCCTATTCGTCCTACCCCTCGAACCACGCCTTCCAGTCCTACCTGATCGCCGAGGTCTTTGCCCGCGCCGTGCCCGAACACCCGGGCCTGCCCGCGCTGTTCCGCGCGGCGGGCGAGGTGGCCGAGAACCGCGAATGGGCGGGGCTGCATGTCGCCTCGGACACCGCGGCGGGGCGTAGGCTGGCGCGGCTGTGCGGGCCGCTGTTCGAAGAGATTCTCAAGGACCAGATCCGCGTCGTCCGCGCGGAATGGCTGGGCGAAGGAGCGAGCCGATGACCGAGACATCCCGGAACTCCCTGAACCGTGACACCTGCGGGTCGCATCCGCTGGGCAAGGGCTTGCGCCCCTCGTTCCATGCCCTGTGGCACCTGCCCGAGGGCCGCCTTGGCGTGGTGAAGGACCTGACCCATTTCGAAAGCGCCGACTGGGAGGAGGCATCCACCGCCGACAAGCCGGTGCGCGTCGCGATCATCGACACGCCCATCGCCCACGATCACCCCAACCTGCAAGGCGCGATCGACCTTGGCCTGATGCGCGATTTCTCGCTCTCGCCCGCAGGCGCGTTCGTGTTGCCCCGTCTCGACCCGACCGATTTTCCCGACGACGATGAAAGTCGCCAGAATCTCAAAACGACAATCGAGCAAAAGAACCTGGAAAACGAACCGCTGGGCAAGCGCATCCTCGCAGAAATCCATGGGCCCGATACCGACCCGCCGCATATCATTCCCGGCGCCCATGGCACGGCGCTTGCCGGGCTGATCGGCGCCCGCCCGGCCCGGGTCTGCCTGCGCAAGCCCGATTACCATGAAATCGACAAGCGCTGCTCGATCGTCGGGGCGCAGGAGCTGCCCTATTGCGGAATCAACCCGTTCTGCCGGATCGTGCCGATCTCGATCGGGGCCGGGCCCGATCCCGACATGCTGGCCGGGGCGCTGGACTACGCGTACCTGATCGACGCCGATATCGTGGTGATCGCCGATTCCTGGGACCGCCCGGACGACTGGCACCGCCACGATGGCTGGCGGCGCGTCGAAACGGTGTTCCTGAAACTCTGCCGCCAAAGCCGGGTGTTCTGCGCCGCCGGCAACGAACCGGCCGATGCGCTGGTCTACCCGGCGGCGCTGGCGCGCAAGCCGGGCAAGGACGTGCGCGATACCGGTCCCTGGGCGGTGGGCGCCTGCACCCTCGATGGCAAGGACCTCAGCTATTCGCCGAACTGGCAGGCGATCAACGGCAACGGGCACCGGATGATCCGCACGCTGAGCACCGAGCATTCCCGCTATGACCGCGAGGTGGGTGCCCGGCTCGACCCGTGGGAGATCGTGGACGAGGAACTGGGCCGTCCCCCGGGCGACCCGGATTTTCCGCCCCATGACATCATCTCGACCGACGTTCCGGGCCCGGCGGGCTATAACCCCTCGGTCTATGACCACACCCCCGGCGCAGGCGGCGAGCATTACGAGATCGCCTCGCTCTATTGCCGGTTCTCGGGCACCTCTGCGGCCACCGCCATCGCCGCGGGGCTGGTCAGCCTGGCGATGCAGTCGGGCAAGTCCCCCGGGCAAGGCCGCGCCGATCCGGGCGCCACGCTGTTCGACCTGGGAACCGCCGCACGGCTGGTGTGCCACTACTGAACCCGGGGTGGCCACCGCGCGCCGATCCCGGCATGAAAAAAGGGGGGCCAAGGCCCCCCGCACTCGTCCGACAGGGAGTATCGTTCGCCCGCTCAGCGGGCCGGGGCGACGCCCGAGGTCGACATCACGCCCGAACGGGCCACGGCATCGACGACGGCGGCCTCGAACGCGGCGCGCTGCTTGTGGATCAGCTTGATCCGCTGGCCGCGCTGGAACCCGCCGGTGGTGTAGATCTGCACCATCTCGTGCCGGGTATAGGCGTCGGGATCGACCTTCAGTTCGCGGGCGATCTGTTCGCTTGCAAAGGCCGGGGCGGCCAGGCCAAGTGCAAGGGCGACGATAGCGGTTTTCTTCAGCATGTCTCTTCCTCCAGGTTCTTTTGGTTCGATCCCGCCCGTCTGAACGGGATGTCCCCACCCTGCAGGAGGCGCGTCATCGCACCGTCATCGCCGCCAGCGTGCCAGAACCGCGCCCGCATCCCCGCGCGCGTCGCGCGGTGGGGTAGGGGGCGGCGCGGGCGTTGCGGAAAAGCGCGGCGCCGGGGCCGGTTGCGTTACGCCCGCCACCTCGACGAACGTGGCCCGCGCGGCGTTGTGGGGATCGGCCAGCGCCGCGTCCCAGTCCAGCACTGGGCTCAGACAGGCGTCCACGCCCTCGAACCGCGCCAGCCATTCGGCCCGCGTCCGGCTGCGGAAGGCCGCGGCCAGACGGTCCCGCCACTCGGGCCAGCGCGCGCGGTCGTCCACCGGATGGAAATCGGCAGGGTCCAGGTCCAGGCCGGTCAGCAATGCCCTCAGGAATTGCGGCTCCAGGGCGCCCACTGCCACAAAGGCCCCGTCCGCGCAGGCATAGACCCCATAGTGAAACGCGCCGCCATCCAGCAGGTTCGCCGCCCGGCCGCCCTTCCACGCGCCGCCCGCGCGGAACCCGTGGATCATCGCCGACAACAGCGCCGCGCCATCGGTCATCGCCGCATCCACCACCTGGCCCGCCCCGGTCCGCCCCGCCGCGATCAGCCCGGCCAGCATCCCGAAGGCCAAGAGCATGCCCCCACCGCCGAAATCGCCCACCAGGTTCAGCGGCACCGCGGGCCGGTCCGCCGGCCCGATCGCGGACAAAACCCCGGTCAGGCCGATATAGTTGATGTCGTGCCCCGCGCGTTGCGCCAGCGGCCCGTCCTGTCCCCAGCCGGTCATCCGCCCGTAGACCAGCCGCGGATTGCGCGACAGGCAGATCTCGGGCCCCAGCCCCAGCCGCTCCATCACGCCGGGGCGGAACCCCTCGATCAGACCGTCCGCCTCGGCCACCAGGTCCAGCGCCATCGCACGCCCCGCTTCGGATTTCAGGTCCAGCGCCACGCCCTCGCGCCCCCGCGCCAGAACGTCCGCCGGGCTGTCCATCGTGGCGATGTCGGACCGCCGCACGGGCGGGTGGATGCGCAGCACCTCGGCCCCGTGATCGGCCAGCATCATCGCGGCAAAGGGCGCGGGGCCAAGTCCCACGAACTCGACCACCCGCAGCCCCGCCAGCGCGCCGGTCATGCGCCCAGTGCCCGCGCGATCACCATGCGCTGGATATCGCTGGTGCCCTCGTAGATCTGGCACACCCGCACGTCGCGATAGATGCGTTCGACCGGGAAATCGCGGGTATAGCCGTATCCGCCCAGCGTCTGGATCGCGTCCGAACACACCGCCTCGGCCATTTCGGACGCGAACAGCTTGGCCATCGACGCCTCTTTCAGCGCGGCCCGCCCCGCGTCGCGCAGCGCCGCGGCATGAAGCACCATCTGCCGCGCGGCCTCGATCCGGGTGGCCATGTCGGCCAGGCGGAACGCGACCGCCTGGTGGTCGCGGATCGGCTTGCCCATGCTGACGCGCTCGCCCGCATAGGCCAGCGCCGCCTGGAACGCCGCGTGCGCCATGCCGACCGATTGCGCGGCGATCCCGATGCGCCCGCCCTCCAGGTTCGACAACGCGATGCGGTAACCCTGGCCTTCCTCGCCCAGCAGGTTTTCCGCAGGCAACTCGACCCCTTCCAGCGCGATCTGCGCGGTGTCCGACAGGGTCTGGCCCAGCTTCTTTTCCAGCGACGCCACGCGATAGCCCGGCGTGCCCGTCGGCACCAGGAAGGCCGAAATTCCCTTCTTGCCGGCGTCGGGGTCGGTCACCGCGAACACGATGGCAAGATCGGCGTTCTGCCCGTTGGTGATGAACTGCTTGACCCCGTCGATCACCCAGCCCGCCTTCGTCCGCCGCGCCCGCGTCTTCAGCGCCGCGGCGTCCGATCCCGCCTGCGGTTCGGTCAGGCAGAACGCGCCCAGCATTTCGCCCGCCGCCATCGGCCGCAGGAACCGCGCCTTCTGGTCCTCGCTGCCAAAGCGCAGGATCGGCACGCAGCCGACCGAGTTGTGCACCGACATGATCGTGGACACCGCCCCGTCGCCCGCCGCGATTTCCTCCAGCGCCAGGGCATAGGCCACGTGGTCGACCATCGCGCCGCCCCACTCCTCGGGGACCAGCATCCCCATCAGCCCCAGCCGGCCCATCTCGGCCAGATCCCCGGCGGGGAATTCGCCGGTGGCGTCCCGTTCGCCCGCCTTCGGCGCAAGGCGCTCTTCGGCAAAGCGGCGCGCCATCTCGCGCACCATCTCGTGGTCGTCGCTCAGCAACATCTCTCACCTCCTCCGGCGCCCCTCCCCGGGCGCCCCCTGTCACCGGCTATAGCCCCGGCCCGATGGCCCCGGCAACCACGGCCATGCCCGCGCAGGGGTTGACGGCTGTCAATGCCGCTCGCCCCAGGCGCTAGCATACTGCCCGCACCCGGTCCCCGGACACCATGTTTCCAAGGAGGACACGCCATGACCACCCCCATCGACCGCCGCCTGTTGCGCAAGATCCAGAACGGCGCCCTGCGCCGGCTGCCCGCACGCCGCCGCCAGGCGACCAACCTGTTCGTGCTGGACGACGTGCAGAAACCCGGCGCCCTGCTGCGCGCCCGCCACCAGGAAATCCCGGTGGACCGCGACACCGCGGTGATCTTCGCCGATGACGAACCGCTCGCGAACTGGAGCCATGATTGCCGCTACCTGCTGCATGACGCGCGCACCGGCGAGATGTACCGCGAGGTGCAGGCAGGCTTTCCGCCCTTCCTGCTGGACCCGCCCGACACGTTCCGCGCCTTCCACCTGCCGGTGGTCGCGCAGAACCCGCTGCGCCGGGTCTGGACGCTGGAACGCGAACGCTTCGTCTTTCGCCTGCCCAAGGGGCGGCGCTACGCGATCCTGTATTCCGGCGCCTCGAACAACCGCCATGTCAACGACATGGAATTCCTTTACCGCGAACTGGTGGACCAGTTCTATTTCCGCGAAGAGGACATCACCGTGCTGAACTATGACGGCACGCTGAACTATGCGGGCGGGCCGAAACCCGTTGGCAACTATCCCGGCGACGGCACGCCCTACCGGATGCCGGTCGACGGGCCGGGCACGCGCGCCGCGCTGTCGGATGCGCTTGACGCGCTCAAGCCCAAGCTCAAGGCCGACGACACGCTGTTGATCCACACCAACAACCATGGCGGCCATGACGGGACCGAGTCCTATCTCTGCACCTATTCCGGCGCCGATTACGGGGCGGCGGATTTCGGCACGAAACTGTCCGAACTGCCCGCCTTTGCCGACCTGGTGGTGATGATGGAACAATGCCACTCGGGCGGCTTCAACGACCGGGTGATCGAGAATTCGACCGCCGCGCGCACGACCTTCGCCGGGGCCTGCACCGAGCGGAAGAACTCCATCGGCGGGGCCGAATTCGACCCCTTCGCGCGCGACTGGATTTCCGCGCTCGCGGGTGCCGACCCCTATGGCGGGGCCTTGGCCTCCGATCCCGACCACGACGCCAGCGGGCGCATCTCGGCGCGCGAGGCCTTCGCCTATGCCGATGACGTGCACCACTGGTATGACAGCCCGGTCTACTCGGCCTTTGGCGTGGATGCGGGCGACCAGACGCTGCACCAGAAATGGCGTTACCTGTTCCTGCACCGCGAACTGGTGATGCGCGAGATCGAGGAATTGCGCCTGCGCATCGACGATCCGCGCAAGTTCCGCGAAATCATGCGCGAAAAGGTGCTGCCGGCGCTGGGCGATCTCGACGACCGACTGGTGGCGCGGCCCGAACGCCCCGAGGCGATCGAAAAGATCATCCGCGAGGCCGTGGCGGGCCTGCCCGGGTGACGGGGTTGGCGCCCGACTGGACGCAGCTGGCGGGGGCGGCGCTGGCCGCCCTCGACCCGGCCGAGCGTGAAACGGCGATCCTTTACCTCGTTCGCCGGATGATCCCGGCGGGCGCGCCGCTGCCCTGGCCCGAGGGGACGGGGCTGCGCTTCGATCAAGCGGTGGCGCTGGCCTTCGCCGACCTGGAACCCGGCGTGAACTGGACCCACCGCGCGCGCTACCTGGTGCTCGGGTCCGGCGGCGCGGTGCTGGACCGGATCGACACCGACCGCCCGCCCTTCCTGCGCGGGGTGCCGGACGACCTTTACCTGGTCCACCTGGGGGAAAACGCCCCCGCCTGGGCCGCCGCCACCGGCCGGAGGCTCGACCGTTAGGGGGCGAGGGGGGCGCGGGGCAGGGCAATCGGCCCGGCCCCGCGCCCATTCGTCAGGCACCTAGCGGAACTTGCGGATCTCGCCCGATTTCAGCCGTGACAGGTAGCTGTCCAACTCCCGCTTGACGATGGGCATCAACACGTAAAGCGCGATGATGTTCACCACCGCCATGGCAAAGATCGCCGCATCCGAGAAGTCGATCACCGGCCCAAGGCTCGCCGCCGCGCCGATCACCACGAAGATGCAGAAGATCACCTTGAAGATCAGCTCGGTGACCTTGCCCTCGCCGAACAGGTAGGTCCAGGCCTTCAGCCCGTAATAGGACCAGCTGATCATCGTCGAGAAGGCGAACAGGATCACCGCCAGCACCAGGATGTACTGGAACCAGCCGAAGGCCGACGAGAACGCCGCCGAGGTCAGCGCCACGCCCGAATTGCCGTCCACGGTCTGGATCGCGGTGCCCGCCTCGTTCAGGATGTAGCGCCCGGTTTCGGGGTCGGCGATCAGTTGCCCGGTGATGATGATGACCAGCGCCGTCATGGTGCAGATCACCACGGTGTCGATGAACGGTTCCAAAAGCGACACGAAGCCTTCGGTGATCGGCTCCTTGGTGCGCACCGCCGAGTGGGCGATGGCTGCGGACCCCACGCCCGCCTCGTTCGAGAACGCGGCCCGGCGGAACCCCTGGATCAGCGCGCCGATCATGCCGCCCGCGACCCCCAGGCCCGTAAAGGCGCCCGCGAAGACCTGCCCGAAGGCCCAGCCGATCTTGTCGGCGTTCAGCCCGATGATGACCAGCGCCGTGAGCACGTAGAGGATGCCCATGAACGGCACGACCTTCTCGGTCACCCGCGCGATGGATTTCAGCCCGCCCACGATCACCGCAAAGACGACACCCGCCAGCACGATGCCGGTGATCCAGCCCGGGTAGTCGCCGACCACATTTGCGATCTGGGCATGCGCCTGGTTGGCCTGGAACATGTTGCCGCCCCCCAGCGCGCCCAGGATGCAGAACACCGCGAAGAACACCGCCAGGATCCTGCCGCCCGGCAGCCCACGCTCGGCAAAGCCCTTGCTCATGTAATACATCGGCCCGCCCGAAACGGTGCCGTCGGGGTATTCGTTGCGGTATTTTACGCCCAGCGTGCACTCGGTGAACTTGGACGCCATGCCCAGAAGACCCGCAAGGATCATCCAGAACGTCGCCCCGGGCCCTCCGATGCCGACCGCGACCGCGACACCCGCGATGTTGCCCAGGCCCACCGTGCCCGACAGGGCAGTCGCCAGCGCCTGGAAATGGCTGACCTCGCCCGCGTCGTTCGGGTCGGAATAGTCGCCCTTCACCAGCGCGATGGAATGCGGGAAGGCGCGGAACTGGATCAGCCCGAAATAGACCGTGAAGACGCAGGCGCCGACCACCAGCCACAGCACGATCCACGGAAACGACGTGCCGGGCAGCGGTGCGAAGATGAAGCTGACGAACCAGCCGGTGGAATTGGCGAAGATCTCGTTGACCTTCGCGTCGATGGATTGCGCCGCGGCCGGTGCGGCCATCGCGCAAAGGGCGGCAAGGGCGACCAGCGCGCCCGCGAAAGACCTGTTCATGTCGTGATCCTTTTTCCGGGGCTCATGGCACGATGGTGACGGGGATGGGCGCGGCCTGGGCCAGCGTGCCCGCGACCGACCCGAACAGCCGCGAGGCCAGGGCCGAATGGCCGGTGCGGCCGATGACGATCTGGCTGATGTCATGTTCCGTGGCGAGCCGGCACAGCGTTTCTGCGATATGGCCGTATTTCAATTCGGTTTCGACCGCGATCCCCGCGCTCTTCAGCCGGGCGACGACGGGCGCCAGCAAGGCGGTTTCGGCGCGCGCCAGTTCCTCGTTGCGCCGCTTGTGGCGTTCGGCCAGTTCCTCGGGCGTCAGGAACGAATAGGGCGACCATTCCAGGACATGCGCGATCAGGATATCCGCCCCCTCGGCCTTGGCCCGGCCCGCGGCATAGTCGACCGCGCGCTGGGCGCTGTCGCTGCCGTCATAGCCGACAAGTATCTTTCCGGTCATCTGTCCACTCCCTCTTGGCATCTGCCGATCCGCCCAAGACTAAAGACAATCGCGCGAATCCGGACAGGCTTTTTTCCCGGCCGACATGCCGCGCGGCCGGATCTGCGGAAAATCAGGGGCGAAAAAGCGGGCGTTGCCGGGTTTTCTTCCAGCGCGCGCATCGTTTGCGGCACTGGCAGCAGGGTGAGCGGCGACAGGAGGTTTTGACACTCGCGGATTTTCGGCGCCTTTGAAGTCAAAGGTTTGGCGGGTAGCGATTTGCAGGGATTTTGACAGTTTCAGAGCTTTTCAGCGGCCAGACGGGGCGTGCCTGGCTGTTCGATGCCAGGGTTTGATGGTGCGATCCGTTCGATGGAATGGAAGGACGCCTTGCGGGACAAGTACGTCATGGCGGAGCCACGACCACGCCCGCCATCAGGGCAGCAATGCTGCGGTCGCAAGCTTTGACCGCGGAACCGAGCCGGAAACCCGGGATCGATCCGAAGACGGTCGCGAAGGGGCGCAAGCGGCCGTCGGTCGAGGATCGCAAGACCGGGCCGAGGGAGCCACGCTCGACCGTTCTCGGCGAGGAAGACCAGGCCGTCATTGTCGATTTGCCTCGCGCATTGGCCGCCGGTTCGTTCAGTTCACGGCGGTCTCGGACCGGTTGCCTTTCCCAGCAGGTGACCGGCCCATCCCGCCCGCGCCGTCCCATGCCGCGCCTTATGTCGATATCCTCGGCTCGGCGCTGGCGGTGCGCTTCCTTCTGACCTTCGGCGGGGCCGACCTCTACATGGCCGCCAACCCGACCGAACGCGCGCGCGTGGTGCAGCTCGTAGGCGTGGACCTGGCCCGCGCGCTGGGCGCGGCGGACCTTCCGTCCCGCGTGCCGCTCGCCAAGCCCGGGCTGGCCGCCTGCCTGTCGCATGAGGGCCAGACCGTCGCCGAGATCGCCCGCATGCTCCGCGCCAGCGACACGAGCGTTCGGGGCTGGCTGAAGTGCAACCCTTACCGGCCTTCACCTGCCCGATGGAGGGACGCATGAGCCGCGCCCACCGCCCCGGCCGCCCACCCAAGATTGACGGCGACCCCGAATTGCGCGCCTTCATCCGCGCGCATCGACCGGATGACCTTCATTGACCTGGCCGACGAAGTCGCCAAGGCATTCCCCCCCGAGCGCCGCGTCGGAAAGAGCGCCATTCATGCCTGGTGGCGGAAGAACCGGCGCTGATCCACGACCCCGGACGGTGCCGGGCCATCCCGGATAGCCCGCGGACTTCGGTGGTCTTCCGGTAT
Organism: Rhodovulum marinum; assembly: GCF_004343075.1. Taxonomy (GTDB): domain Bacteria; phylum Pseudomonadota; class Alphaproteobacteria; order Rhodobacterales; family Rhodobacteraceae; genus Rhodovulum; species Rhodovulum marinum. The sequence continues at coordinate 446,427 of NZ_SLXP01000002.1, read as the reverse complement.
CAAAACCCGTGTAATCCCCTGTCAGAACCTCGTGTAACTACACACGAGGCGACCGGCCGGGGGGCGCTGCCCCCCGGACCCCCCGGGATATTTGCGGCCAGAAGAAGCCACAGGGTCCTTCTTCTTGGTGCAAGTACCCTGGGGGGTCTGGGGGGCAAAGCCCCCCAGCCGGTCGCCCCGGCGACAGCCGGGGCGAAACCCGAAACGCGTGGCGGTTCAGGTCGGGGTGGGGTGTGTCGTTTCGCGCAGGCGTTGGAAGCGGGCCTGCGCCGCGGCGCAGGCCCCGGACAGGCCGGGATCGGGTTCGAAGCGGCGCGCGACCGGCGGCGGGGTGCAGATCGTGGCCGGGTCCGCCCTTTCCGCCGCGATCAGCCCCAGCCGCGCCGCGCCGAAGGCCGCGCCGCCCGCGCCCGCCGCGGGCCGGTCCACCGCCAGCCCCAGCACGCCGGCGATGATCGACAGCCACAGGTCCGACCGCGCGCCGCCGCCCACCGCCAGCAGGCGGGCGGGCCGCGTGCCGGCGGCCTGGAGCGCGTCGAGATTGTCCTTCAGCGCGAAGGCCACGCCGTCCAGCACCGCGCGGGTCATGTCCTCGCGCGTAGTACCCGCCGAGACCCCGTGAAAGCCCGCCCGCAGCCCCGGGTCGTTATGCGGCGTCCGCTCGCCCGAGAGGTAGGGCAGGAAGGTGACGGGCGAGGGCGGGCCGACCTGCTCGCCCAGGTCCGCGATCAGCCGGGCCGGGGTGGCGCCCGCGATGCCCGCGAACCAGGCCAGCGCCGAGGCCGCCGACAGCATCACCCCCATCTGGTGCCAGCGTCCCGGCAGCGCGTGGCAGAAGCTGTGCACCGCCGTTTCGGGGCGCGGTGTGTAGGCGTCGCAGGCCGCGAACAGCACGCCCGAGGTGCCCAGCGACACGAACCCGTCGCCCGGCGCCACCGTGCCCAGCCCCACGCCCGAGGCCGCGTTGTCGCCCGCGCCGCCCGCCACCACCGTGCCGGGGCGCATCCCCCAGCGCGCCGCCAGTTCGGTCCGCAGCCCGCCCGAGGGCGCCGTGCCCTCGACAAGTGCCGGCATCTGCGCCCGGTCCATGCCGCTGGCCGCCAGCAGCCTGTCCGACCAGTCCCGCGCGCCCGTGTCCAGCCAGGCCGTTCCGGCGGCGTCGGACATCTCGGACACGTGCTCGCCGGTCAGCCACAGCCGCAGGTAATCCTTGGGCAGCAGCACGCGTGCCACCCGTGCGAACAGCGCGGGGTCGGTTTCCTTCAGCCAGACCAGTTTCGGCGCGGTGAAGCCGGGGAACACGATATTGCCCGAGATCGCCCGGAAGTCGGGATCGGCGTCCAGCCGCGCGGCCTGTTCGGCGCTGCGCGTGTCGTTCCACAGGATGCAGGGGGCCAGCACCCGGTCATCCGCCGCCAGAAGCGTCGCGCCATGCATCTGTCCCGACAGCCCGATGCCCGCGATATCGGCCATCCGCGCGCCCAGTTCGGCGCGCAACGCCTCCATCACTGCCTCGGCCGCGGCGATCCAGTCGGCGGGCGGCTGTTCCGACCAGCCGGGGCGCGGGTGGCTGGAGGTCATCGCCGCATCGCGGCTGGCGATCACATGTTGGTCCTCGTCGATCACCACCGCCTTCAGTGCCGAGGTGCCCAGATCCAGCCCCAGATACAGCATCGCTTGCCCCCTAGGTGGTGGCGACGATGGCGTCGGGCCGGATGCCCGAGCGCCGGATATACGCGGCCACGTCACAGCCGGCGAACAGCCCGTGATCGGCCACCAGCACCGTGCCCAGCCCCGCCGCGCGCCCGCCCAGGATATCGGTGTGCAACGTGTCGCCCACCATCGCGTAGTTTCCCGGCCCCATCCGGTCCAGCACCGCCTGGAACGCCGCGCCATAGGGTTTGCCGAAGAAATGCGGCATCTGCCCCGTCCGGTCGGCCAGGTCGTGGCCCCAATAGCCCGGCTCGATCGTCAGCCGCCCCTCGCGCGGGGCGACGAGGTCGGGATTGGCGATCACTACCGGCCGGGGCAGCGCGTCGAGCGCCGAGACCAGACGGTCCTGCCAGGCGGGCGTCCAGCGCGCGGACGACAGGAACAGGATCGCGTCGGCCCGGTATAACGCCGCCGGGTCCGCCATCGCGTCGGTCAGGTCGGCGGGGATATCCGCGAAATCGTCGCCCTCGGCGCAGATCGCCGCCCAGCGCGCGCCCGGTGCCACGGCCTCCAGGTGTGCGGCGGCGATATCGCGGCTGGAGACCACCTCGTCCACGGTGAAATCGAACCCCAGGCGCCGGTACTTGGCCTCGGCTTCCGCGCGGGTGTAACTCGCCGCGTTGGTCAGCACGCACAGCCGCTTGCCCATCGCCCTCAGCCGCGCCATCCGTTCCACCGCGCCGGGGATCGGCGTGTCGCCCACGTTCAGCACCCCGAACGCGTCGAGGACGAACCCGTCGAACCGCTCGGCCACGTCTTCCAGCGTGCCCGCGTGTTGCGGCACCACGTCGAACGCCGCCGCGGGCAACCTCTCGTGCAAGTCCTCGTAGCGGGCGAAGGTCGTCTCGACGTCCAGGCACAGGTCAGACACTGGTGAACCCGCCTTCCACCATCAACAGATGGCCGTTCACCAGTTCGGAGGCGGGCGAGGCGAGGTAAAGCGCCGCGTCCGCGATCTCGACCGGTTCGCCGAACCGGCGCAGGGGTGTTGCCGCGATGAAGGGGGCCGATTTCTCCTCGGGGCCCCAGATCTCGCGGCCCATCGGGGTCATCACCACCGTGGGGCAGATCGCGTTGACCTGCACGTTGAACCGCGCCCATTCCGCGCACAGCGATTTCGTCAGCGCGTTCAGCCCGCCCTTGGAACTGGCATAGGCGGCGTGGTCGTCCAGCGCGATCACGCCCGTCTGCGACGAGATGTTGATGATCTTGCCCCAGCGCTGGTCGATCATCGCGGGGGCCAGCGCCTGCGCCATCAGGAAGGGCGCGCGCAGGTTCAGCGCCATCGTCGCGTCCCAGTCCTCTGCCGTCAGCTCCAGCGCGGGCGCGGTCCGGGCGATGCCCGCGGAATTCACCAGGATGTCGATCACCCCCCAGCGGTCCAGCGCCTGTTGCGCCGCGGCCTTGCAGCCCTGCGCGGTGGACAGGTCCGCCTCGATCACCTGGCAATCGCGGCCGAAGCCGTGCACCCGTTTCGCGGTGTCGGCCAACCCCGCGGGGTCGCGGGCCACCGCGATGATGTCGGCGCCCGCCTCGGCGAAGACCGTGCAGATTTCCGCCCCGATCCCCCTGGAGGCGCCGGTGACCAGCGCGCGGCGGTTCTCGATGGAAAAGCGGTGCTGCCAGCCCGACATGGCCTCACTCCAGGTTGGTGTGGGTGGCGCGCATCGCCGCCGCGCTGACGCCCAGCCGGTCGCGCAGCATCAGCACCAGGCATTCGAAGACCAGGTATTGCGCGCCTTCGTAAAGCGATCCCATCGGCAGCACCGAGGCGGGCGCGGGCGCCTGGTCGTCGGCCATGGTCTGCGCGGGGATCGTCAGCACGCTGTCGCACAGCGCGGGCACCGGGCCGTCGGGCTGCGCCGTAATGCAGGCCGCCCGCGCGCCTGCGCCCTGCGCCACGCCCACCAGCGCGCGCACGGTGGAAAACGCCCCCGGCCCCGCGCTGACCAGCAACAGGTCGCCCGGGCCCAGCGGCGGCGTCGTCATGTCGCCCACGATATGCGCGTCCAGGCCAAGGTGATAGAGCCGCATCCCCAGCGCCTTCATCATCAGCCCCTCGCGCCCCACGCCATACAGCGCGATGCGCCCGGCGCCGGCGATCTCGTCGATCAGCGCGTCCAGCTGGGCGGCATCCACGGCCAAAGCGGCGGCCTTCATCTCCTCGGCGGCGCGGGCGGCGAGATCGGCGTAGGCGCTCATGCGGTCTCCTCCCCGAAACAGGCGTCCAGTGCGGCCGACAGTAACCCGGCCTCGTCCAGCAGGTCGAGAACCGTATAGCGCCGCCGCAGGAACCGCGCCGCGGCGACCGTCTCGCGCAGCTTGGCCTGCGTGATCCCGATCTCCTCGGGCGCGGCGGGGGCGCCCGCGCGGCGCAGCATCGCGGCCATCTCGTCGGCGGGGATCACCTGCGCGCCCAGCCGCGCGCGCAACTCGGGCCAGACCTGCCGCAGCCTGTCCAGCCGGGCGCACAGCGTGCGTGGCTCCAGCGCCTTGGCGGCGGTTTCCTCGGCCGCCCGCGCCGCCACGCCCGGATCGGGGAAGGCGCGCGCGATTTCCGCCTGCACCGCCTCGGCGGGCGCGCGGGCCGCGACCGCCGCGCCCACGTCCAGTGCGCCCAGGTCCTGCGCGATCAGCCAGTCATACAGCCGCAGCGCCGCGACACAGCCCACCGCCACGCAGGCCCCGTGGCTGACCCGTTCGCCCGCCAGGGTCAGGTTCTCCATCTCCCACAGATGCGCGATCTGGTGATCGGCCCCGGACGCGGGCCGCGACGAACCATGCGCCTCCATCGCCAACCCCACCAGCGCCAGCCCCTCGAACAGGCCCGCGATCGCCTCGAACTGGCCGCCCGCGATGGCCTCGGGCGCGGCCAGCCAGCCGCGCAACCGGTCCTGCACCATGGGCCAGGCGGTATCGTCCACCGGCTCGATGCCCAGGGCGTCGGCCACGATCCAGTCCGCACCCGCCGGCACCTTGCCCGCCAAATCTCCATAGCCCCAGCCCGCCATTTCTGGGGGTGCCGCCGCGATCACGTCCAGGTCGCCGATCACGGCCACCGGCGGGCGGCAGGGAATGGTGATCTTGAACCCCTTGTCCGACAGGGGCGAGCCGCCCGACGTGTAGCCGTCCATCGAGGCCGCCGTGGCCACGCAAAGATACCGCCGATCCCGCACGAAGGCCGCGTATTTCGCCAGGTCGTTCAGCACGCCCGAGCCCAGCGCCAGCAGGGTTTCCTCGCCCTCGATCCGCGCGGCGATCTCCTCGCCCAGCTCGCGCACGGGCTTCACCCGCGGGCGGCCCGGCAGGATCAGCCGCCGATGCGCCACGCCCGAGGTCTCCAGCGCCGCCTCGACACCCGCGCCCGCCGCGCCCCAGGTGTTGTCGTCGGCCAGGATCAGTGCGGGCCGGTCGCCCAGGGCCGCGCGCCATATGCGCCCGGTCTCGGCCAACGCGCCGCGCCCGATCTCCAGCGCCGCGACGCTTTCCGAACGCGCCACCGCGCGCGCCAGCAGGCCATCGCCCCCCGCCGCCATCCTAAACCCCGACCCGCGCGCCGTCGCGCGCAAAGAAATGCAGCCGCCCCTCGGGAAAGCCCAGCCCCACCGTGTCGCCCGGCGCGATCTCGGTCTCGCCGTCCGCGCGCACCACGATCTCGTCGCCCGCCTCGGTCCGGGTGTAGAGATAGCTCTCGCCGCCCAGCGCCTCCTTCACGCGCACGGTCACGTCGATCAGCCCCGCGCCCGGCGCGGCCAGCGCGACATGCTCGGGGCGGATGCCGGCGCGTGCAGGCGCGGTCTCGAGCGCGCGCGTCCCGAGCGGCACCCCGCGATAGGCGACCGCACCGCCGCCGGGCTCGACATCGAGGAAATTCATGCTCGGCGCCCCGATGAACCCCGCGACGAATTCCGTGGCGGGGCGGTGGTACAGCTCCATCGGCGCGCCCACCTGCTCGATCCGGCCGCCGTTCAGCACCACGATCACGTCGGCCATGGTCATCGCCTCGACCTGGTCATGGGTGACGTAGATCATCGTGGCGCCCAGTTCCCGGTGCAGCGTCTCCAGCTCCACCCGCATCTGGATGCGGAGCTTGGCGTCGAGATTCGACAAGGGCTCGTCGAACAGGAACACGCGGGGCTGTTTCACGATGGCCCGCCCGATGGCGACCCGCTGGCGCTGGCCGCCCGACAGCTGGCCGGGCTTGCGGTCGAGATACTCGGTCAGTTGCAGGATGCGCGCGGCCTCGGCGATGCGGGCCGCGCGGGTCTGTGGATCGAACCCGTTGACCTTCATGCCGAAATCCATGTTCTCGCGGACCGACATGTGCGGATAGAGCGCGTAGGACTGGAACACCATCGCCACGTTGCGGTCCGACGGCGCCACCGCCGTCACGTCGTCGCCGCCGATGGCGATGCGGCCCGAACTGATCCCCTCCAGCCCGGCGATGGACCGCAGCAATGTCGATTTCCCGCACCCCGAAGGCCCCACGAACACCGCGAACGCCCCGTCGGGGATATCCAGCGAGATGTCGAACAGCGCCTGGTCGGCGCCGTAATGCTTGTTGACCCCCTCCAGGGTGACCTGCGCCAAGATTGTCCTCCCCGGTCCCGCGCGCGCCGTCACGCAACGGCTTTACATTTGTATGATGGTTGATACAAATGAATGTCAAGCCCGCAACCGAGGGGCTGAACAACGGGAGGAGGACCCATGAAACTGAGATCCCTGGCAAGCGCCGGTGCCATCGCGGCTGCGCTGACGGCGGGCGGCACAGCCGCCAACGCCTGGTCGCTGGAAGAGGCGGCTGCGCCTTACGCGGGCACGACCGTCGATGTCGTGTTCCTGCTGCGCCCCGGCTACGAGGCGGCCGAGGCGATGATCCCCGAATTCACCGAGAAGACTGGCATCGAGATCAACATCACGAAACTCCCCTACGAGAACGCGCTGGGCGAACAGGTGCGCGATTTCGTGGCGGGCGGCGATCTGGATATCGCGCTGATCGACCTCGTCTGGATCGGCAACTTCGCCGAGAACGAGTGGATCGTGCCGATCGACAAGTTCACCTCGAATCCCGATCTGGCCGACCCCGAGCTCGACATCGACGATTTCTTCCCGCTGGTGCTGAACGCCTTCGGCGGCTGGAACGGCACGATCTACGGCCTGCCCTTCGACAACTACTCGGGGCTTCTCTTCTACAACCGCTGCATGCTGGAAGAGGCCGGGTTCGACGGCCCGCCCGAAACCTGGGACGCGGTGATGAACGAGTACGGCCCGGCGCTGACCAAGGACGGCAAATACGCCTACGCGCTGCAATCCAAGCGCAACGAGACCCAGTCCGCCGACAGCTTCGCGCGGATGCTCTGGCCCTTCGGGGGCTCGTTCCTCGACGAGAATTTCCGCTCCAACCTGATGAGCGCGGAAAGCCAGGCGGGGCTGAAATTCCGCCAGAACCTGATGCAGTACATGCCCGAGGGCATCGTCAGCTACGACCACGCCGAAACCGTGAACGCGCTGGCCCAGGGCGACGTCGCCTTCATCACCGAGTGGTCGGCCTTCTACGCCACGCTCAAGAACCCCGAGACCAGCCAGGTCACCGACTGCCTCGGCATCGCGCCCGAACCGATGGGGCCGGCGGGCCGCAAGCCCGCGCTGGGCGGCTTCAGCCTTGCCGTGGCCTCCCAGGCCGACGAGGACGAACAGGCCGCCGCCTGGCTCTTCATCCAGTGGGTGACGTCGAAGGCCAATGCCGAGACCTACCTCCGGAAGGGCGGCGTGCCCGCGCGCCAGTCGGTCTATGAACTGCCCGGGATCGCCGAGGAGTTCGACTTCGTCCCCGCGCTGGTCGAAAGCTGGCAGGACGGCGTGCCGGAATTCCGCCCGCGCTTTGCCGAGTGGCCCGAGATCACCGAGATCGTCCAGGAATGGGGCACCAAGATGATGCTGGGCGAGGTCACCACCGAGGAAGGCGCGCAAGAGATCGGCACCCGGATGGAGGCCGTGCTCGACCAGGCCGGCTATTACAGCGGCGAAAAGCCGCTGGCCCAGTAACGGGCCGGCACCGGGCCGGGGCGTGACGCGCGCCCCGGCCCGTTCTTTACAAGGGGCAGAAAGGTCACGCGCATGTCGTCACGCGTCCCGAAACGTACGCTGTTTTCCTTCATCGGGCCGTCGATCCTGGCGCTTGCGCTGGTGGGCATCGGCCCGCTGATCTACGCGGTCTGGACCTCGCTGCACTTCTTCAACCTGACCAAGCTGAGGCAGGTGGAGTTCATCGGGCTGGACAACTATGCCCACGTCCTGACCGACCCGATCTTCTGGGACGCGATGGGGCGGACCTTCCTGCTGCTCGGCATCGCGTTGCCCTTGCAGATCGCCTTCGGCCTCGGCATCGCGCTGCTGCTGCACCAGCCCGGGATCGGCTTCCTGAAAACGCTGACGCGGCTGGCCCTCGTCCTGCCGATGGCGACCACCTATGCCGTGGTGGGCCTGCTGGGGCAGGTGATGTTCAACATCAAGTACGGCGTGGTGAACCAGTTGCTGGGCTTCGTCGGCGTGGACCCGATCAACTGGATCGGCGACCCTGCCAACGCCTTCTACGCCGTCGTGTTCTGGGACGTCTGGCAATGGACGCCCTTCGTCGCGCTGGTCCTTCTGGCGGGCCTCACCACCGTCCCCCCCGAGATCGAGGAGGCCGCCCGGCTGGAAACCAGAAGCTGGTGGAAGGTGCTGCGCTATGTGCAACTGCCCTTCCTGCTCCCCGGTCTTGTCGCCGTGCTGATCCTGCGCACCGCCGACACGCTGAAACTCTTCGACATGGTCTTCACCATGACCCGGGGCGGGCCGGGAAATGCCACCGAGTTCATCTCGATCCTGATCCAGCGCGTGGGCTTCCGCGCCTTCGACCAGGGGCTGGCCTCGGCGCAGGCGGTGATCCTGCTGGTCATCACCATCGTCCTCAGCCAGCTTTACATCCGCGTCTTCTACAAGGAGGTGCGCTAGATGTCCGCGCGCGCGCCGGGGCAGGGGCGGGGCCTCGCCGTTCAGGCGGCGCTGCTCTGCCTGATCCTGATCTTCTGCGTCTTTCCGTTCTACTGGATGGTCACCACCAGCCTGAAGACCCAGCTTATCGCGCTGCAGGAACCGCCCGCGTGGATTTTCTCGCCAACGCTCGGCAACTACACCGAGGTGCTGTTCGAGGACGGGGTGGGCCGCACGCTGATCAACTCGCTGATCATCGCGGTCTCGACCACGCTGCTCGCCGTCGGCCTCGGCGCACCGGCCGCCTATGCGCTGGCCCGGTTCGAGTTTCGCGGCAAGAAGGACCTGTGGTTCTGGTTCATCACCAACCGCATGGTTTCGCCCATCGTCCTTGCCTTGCCGTTCTTCCTGATCGTGCGGCATCTCGGGCTTCTCGACACCCACCTCGTCCTGATCCTGATCTACCTGACCTTCAACCTGCCCATCGTGATCTGGATCTGCACCGACCAGTTCCGCGCCATCCCCTATGACCTCGACGAGGCGGCGATCCTCGAAGGCGCCTCGCATTGGCGCATCTTCCGCTCGATCTGCCTGCCGCTGGCGATGCCGGGGGTTGCGGTCAGCGCCATCTTCTCGTTCATCTTCTCGTGGAACGAGTTGATGTATGCCATCGTGCTGACCCGCAACACCGCCAAGACCGCGCCCGCCATGGCCGTTTCCTTCATGGAGGGTTACAACCTTCCCTATGGCAAGATCATGGCCACCTCGACGCTGATCGTGGTGCCCGTCCTGATCTTCGCGCTGATCGCGTCGAAACAGCTTGTGCGCGGCCTGACCATGGGCGCCGTGAAATAGTGCGCCCCGAACCCAAGACCCCCCGCGTCGACGAGGAGGAACGCTTTCTCACCCGCGTCGCCTGGGCCTATCACGTCGAGGGGATGACCCAGGGCGAGGTCGCCGCGAAACTGGGCGTCACCCGCCTCCGCGTGAACAGGGCCCTGGCCGAGGCCCGCCGCATCGGCCTTGTCCGCGTGTCCTTCAACACCGCCTATGCCGCCTGCGCCGAGGTCGAGGCCGCCCTGGTCGACCGGTTCGACCTGACCACGGCCTATGTGGTGCCGTCCGCCTCGGACCCGGGCGACACGCAGACCATCGTGGGCGCGGCGCTGGGCAACCTGCTGACCGAGGTGCTGGCCGACCCCGCGGTGCGGCTCTTCGGCATGTCCTGGGGCAACACGCTGAACCTTGCCACGCGCTTCATGGCGCCGCTGAACCGGCCCGACCTGGAAATCGTGTCGGTCATGGGCGGGCTGACCCGCGGCTCGGACCTCAACAGTTTCGAGATCACCACCCGGCTGGCGGATTTGTGCAACGCGCGCCACAGCTATTTCACCGCGCCGCTTTACGCCGGCAGCCGCGCCAGCCGCGACACGATCATGCAGCTCGACGTGTTCGTCGAGGTGCTGGAGAAAATCCGGTCCGCCGACGCGCTGGCGATCGCCGCGGGCGACATTTCCGACCGCTCGCTTCTGATGCGCGACGCGCTGCCCGGCGACGTGACGCAGGCGGAACTGCGCGCACTGGGCGCGGTGGGTGATATCCTCGGCGTGGTGATCGACGCCGATGGCCGCCCGCTGGATCACCCGGTGAACGAGCGCGTGATCGGCGTGGGGCTGGCCGACCTCGCCCGCGTGTCCAACGTTATCCTCGCCTCGGGCGGAGCGCACAAGGTGCCCGTCCTGCGCGCGGTCCTCGGCCTCGGGCATATCGACAGTTTCGTGACCGACGAGGCCACCGCCCAGGCCATCCTGGGGGCGCCATGAGCCAGGTCATCGGCATCGACATCGGCACCTCGGGCGTCAAGGCCGTCCTGGTGGGCGAGGCGCTGGACGTGCTGGCCGAGGCCAACCGCCCCATCCCCGTCTCGGTCCCCCATCCGGGCTGGAGCGAGCAGCACCCCGACCTCTGGGTCGACGCCGTGTTCGCTTGCCTCGACGCACTGGCCGCCGCGAACGACCTGTCGGGCGTCGCCGGGATCGGTTTCTCGGCGCAGATGCTGGGCCTCGTGCTGCTGGACGAGGCGCTGCGCCCCGTCCGCCCCGCGATCCTGTGGAACGACCAGCGCGCGCTGGCCGAATGCGCGGACCTTGCCGCGCTTGTTCCCGATATCGGCCAACGCACCAATTGCGCCCCCGATCCGGGGATCAACGCCGCGAAACTGCTGTGGCTGGCGAAACACGAACCCGAGGCGCTGGCCCGCGCGCGCATGCTGGTGCTGACCAAGGATTACGTGCGCCTCGCCCTGACCGGAGAGCTGGCCTCGGACCCAACCGACGCGGGTGGCACCCAGCTTTTCGACATTCCCACGAACCGTTGGGACGAGGGCCTGTGCGCCGCAGTCGGCTGGAACCCCGACTTGCTGCCCCCCATTGTCAACACCTGGGCCGCCGCCGGGCAGGTGCGTCCTGACCTTGCCCGCCGATGGGGCCTTGGCCCCGCCGTGCCCGTCGCCGCCGGGGCGGGCGACAACATGGCCGCCACGCTGGGCGTGGGCGCGGGCGCGCCGGGCGATGCGGTGGTCACCGTCGGCACCTCGGGCGTGGCCTGCATCGTGGACGGGGCCTTTCACCCCGCGCCGCAGGCGGCCGTCCTGACCAGCGCCCACGCCGCGCCCCGGGCGTTTCTCTCCATGGGCGTGGTGATGGCCGCGACCGCGTCCCTCGACTGGGCCGCGCGGCTGACGGGCCGAACCGCCGCCGACCTCGCCGCCGCCGCCGAGACCCTTCTGGCTGAGGGCCGCGCCCCCGACGCGCCGGTCTTCCTGCCCGCGCTGACCGGCATCCGCACCCCCCATGGCCGCCCCGACCTGACCGCGCGGCTCGACGGGCTGCGGCTGGGGTCGGATGCCGCGTCGCTGGGCTGGGCCGCGCTGGAAGGGGTGGCCTTCCTGATGGCCGATTGCGTCGCCGCCCAGGTCGCCGCGGGCGTGCCCTTCGACCGGCTGGCGGTGGTGGGCGGCGGCACGCGCAGCGCGCTGTGGATGCGGATGATCGCCACGCTTCTGGGCCATCCCGCGGGCCTGCCCGACCGCGCCCCCGTCTCGGCCTGCCTCGGCGCCGCGCGGCTCGCCCGCGTCGCCGCCGGGCTTGACCGCGCCGACAGCCTCGCCGCCCGGATGCCCGGTTTCGACCGCGTGATCGACCCCGACCCGGCGCTGGCCGAGATCCTCGCCCCCCGCCGCGCCCGGTTCCACCGCCTGATGGATCAGGCGCTGGCCTGACCTCAGCCCGCCAGCGCCTGCATCACCGACAGGAAGCGCGCGACCTCGGCTTCGGTGTTGTAGTGGCAGATCGACAGCCGCACGCAATCGTCCATCCCCAAGGGCCGCAGCACGCTGCCCGAGTAGTGATCGGCCTTGCGCGTGTGCACCCGGATCCCGTTCTGGCGCAGGTGTTCCACCAGGTCGGCCGATGCCCAGCCCGCCAGCCGGAATGACACCACGCCTTCGCGCCCTTCGACCGCGTCTCCGCCCACAAGCGTGACACCCGCCATCCCGCCAAGGCCCGGCAAGTTCCCCGTGCCGCCCACCAGCGCCCGGGTCAGCGCGGCCTCGTGCGCCTTGATCGCGCGGCCCGCCGCTTCCAGCCGTACGCGCCGGTCGGCGCTGTCGTCGAACCGCCCGCCCAGCCAGTCCAGATAGGCCACCACGTCCGAAAACGTCGCATAGGCGCCCGCGTCCCGCGTGCCCAACTCCCAGTTGTCCTCCGGCCCGCCGGCCAGCTGGTCCTTGGCGCAGGCGGTCAGCCGGTCCGACGCCCAGGCCACGCCATAGCCGTGGCGCGAGAACATCTTGTAGGGCGAGACCGCATAGCCATCGACGCCCAGCGCGGCGACATCGACGGCGCCATGGCTGGCATGCTGGATGCCGTCCACCACGATCAGCGCCTCGGGCGCGACCTCGCGGATCGCCGCGGCGACCCCGCCCACATCCACCGCCATCCCCGTCACCGGCGAGGTGTGCAGGATCGTCGCCACCCGCACCTCGGGGGTGAGATGCGCGCGGTAGGCCTCCACCCCGACACAGCCCGTCGCGTCGTCATGCGGCACCCGGATCACCGCGCGCCCCGTGATCCCCGCCCAGCGCGCCATGGCGCTGGCCGTCGCCGGATGCTCCAGCGTGGACCCGATCATCACGCCGCCCGCCTCGGCCCCCAGCGCCGCCGTGCGTACCAGCCGGAACAGCAGCTCCGTCCCGCTTTCGCCGACGAAGACCCGGCCGCCCGCGGCGTTGAAGAACAGGCGCATATCGGCCTTGCCCGCGTCCACGATCTCCTGCAGCCGCTGGCCTGCGCCGTTCACCCGGCCGGGATTGTCGGGGATCGAGGCGTGGAACGCGCTGGTCTCGGCCACCTTTTTCAGGTGCAGCGCGCCGCCCGCGTTCTCGAAGAAGATCCGCGGCCCCTCGAAGGGGCAGGCGTCCACATGGGAAAAGCGGCTGCGGACCTCGTCCATCAGGCCGGGCGTATCGGCGATCATGATCTGCGCTCCATGGCTGTGCGAAGCGCCCCGTCAAGGGCGGGGCTGGCCTTTCCGATACGACAGGCGGCGGGGCTTGCCCACCGCAGAATGGTGTCAGGTCCCGGCCCGCGACGTCGCATCGACTGGCGCACCGGCATCGCGCCGCCCGTGTTTCTGGCGCGGTCGGTCCCTTCGGGTTTCGCCCCGGCTGCGCCGGGGCGACCGGGGCCGGGGGCTGGCGCCCCCGGCCTTGGGGGCGGCGGGTCGGCAGTTTTTCCGGGGAGTTCGGGGCGGGTGTTCTGCGGGCTGTCGAGGCGTAGGGGGCGTGCCGGGGATCGGAGGTGTCGGGCGGGCGGGATGCTCGTGGCGGGTTCCCGGTCGCGCGTTCTGCGTCGGTCTGGTCTTCCCTTCGGGTTTCGCCCCGGCTGCGCCGGGGCGACCGGGGCCGGGGGCTGACGCCCCCGGCCATGGGGGCGGCGGGTCGGCAGTTTTGCCGGGGAGTGCGGGGCGGGTGTCCTGTGGGCTGTCGAGGGGAGGGGGCGTGCCGGGCATCGACGGCATCCCGCGGGCAATATGATCGTGGCGGGCCTCTGGCCGCGCTTTCTGCGGCGCGCTTTGTCACACGGCGCCCTCGGCGTCGCATCGGCAAAACGGGCCGGGGGCGTCAGCCCCCGGCCCCCGGTCGCCTCGCGCAGCGAGGCGAAACCCGCAGGGTCCTGTTCCACCGCACCCCGCCCGTTCACCCGTCAGGCCGCCGCTCAGGGCTGGTCGGCGGCGCGGCAGGGCGTGTGGCGCAGCAGGTCGTCCAGCATGTCGGAAATGTCCTCGATCCGTTCGGCCACCACATGGGTCACCCCCGCCTCGCGCTGCAGCCGCCCGGTGACCCGCAACAGCCGTCCCGCGATCACCGCCCGGCGATGCCGCTCGAACATCTTGGCCCAGACCACCACGTTCGCCACGCCCGTCTCGTCCTCCAGCGTGACGAAGATCACCCCCTTGGCGGTGCCCGGCCGCTGGCGCACCAGCACCAGCCCCGCCACCGCCACCCGCGCGCCTGCCGGCGGCAGGTCCAGCATCGCGTGCGGCAGACAGGAAGGCGGCCTGGGCCAGTCGCGGGGGCGGGGCATATCCATCAGAACAAGAGTAGAACAAACCGCCTGTCAGGGAAAGGGGGCATGCCCGGGGCAAACGCCGGTGACCGCGATCCCGTACCCTGCGGCCCAGCCCCAAGGTCGCGCCCGGCCCCCTTTGCTCCGCGTCGGCAGGCGAAAGCCGACCGGGATCGGCCCGCAAAGCCGGGCCTCCGCGCCCGCCCCCGTCAACCCCGAACGGCAACCCGCACGAATCCGCCTGCCTGATCCGCAATCTGCCCGGTTCGATCCCGTCGCTTCCCGGCCTTGCAAAGGGCAAGGGCTGCCTGACCGGTGCGGGCCGCGACAACCCGGTTTCTAAAAAGGTGACCCGCCCTGGACCGCGCGCGGCCCGAACCCCCGCCACGCCCGCGCCCGGAACGGCGCGCAAGGAAACCACCTGCACTACCCTGGTCAGCGCAGGGCACCGGGCCTTGGGGGCACTTGCGCCCCGGTCCTCCTTCGATCACCGCGCCCGGGCGATCCGTCCAGGCGCCCGTTCGTGCCGGTGCGGCAGGTGGCGCCCATGCGGCCGCCGCCATGGCCGGCGACCTCCTCGGGCGCGCCGGCCCTGTCTGGCCCCGCGCGGCCTCGCCCCGGGGGGAACGCCCATCACGCCGACCCTCCGCACCCGATCGCGGCCCACCCGATCGGCATCGGCGCCCCACGGCACCCGCCCGCACCCGTCCGGGCCGTCGCCGCCCGCGAATGCGAAGGGGCCGGGTTGTTTCCGGTCCTCGGGCCGGTCCTCGGGGCGACCCGAAGCCTGCCCGGGACGACACGAAAAGTCATATGGAATTCATATGGAAATCATATGCGATTCATATACTGGAATCCGGTCCCGCCGCCCGCTTTCGGCTTTCGCTGGAAAAACCCGCCCGCCTCGCCTATGTGGGGCCTCGACCCGGAGCAAAGGAGGCACGGCCCGCATGGCGAAGATCACCTATATCGAGTTCAACGGCACCGAACATGTCATCGATGTTGCGAACGGTTTGACCGTCATGGAAGGCGCCCGCGACAACGCCATCCCCGGCATCGACGCCGATTGCGGCGGCGCCTGCGCCTGCTCGACCTGCCATGCCTATATCCACCCCGACTGGGTCGACCGGCTGCCCGCCATCGAGGAGATGGAGGCCGACATGCTGGATTTCGCCTATCAAACCGACCCCAAGCGGTCGCGCCTGACCTGCCAGATCAAGGTGACCGACGCGCTGGACGGGCTGATCGTGCAGATGCCCGAGAAACAGATCTGATGCGGCTGGCGGCGGCCCTGGTCGCCGCCCTTCTCGCCGCCCTTCTCGCCGCCCCGGCGGCGGCCGAAATCGTCTCGGCCCGCTATGCCGAGCCCACCACGCGCTATGCCCACGGGGTGCTGGGCGACGCGGTGGAATGGGGCGCGCTCGACCTGCGCCTGTCGGA
Organism: Rhodovulum marinum; assembly: GCF_004343075.1. GTDB lineage: Bacteria > Pseudomonadota > Alphaproteobacteria > Rhodobacterales > Rhodobacteraceae > Rhodovulum > Rhodovulum marinum. The sequence goes on along the minus strand of NZ_SLXP01000002.1, from coordinate 430,672 downwards.
CGGTCGCAACCGCCGCATCATCCTGCCGAAGGGCCGCGTCTTCGAGGATACCGAACCGCGGCTGGCCGATCTCGACGGCGACGGAAATCCCGAGATCATCGCCGTCGAAAGCCACCTCGATCGCGGCGCAAGGCTTTCGATCTACAACGAAAACGGGTTGCTCGCCGCAACCCCCTTCATCGGGACGCGCCACCGCTGGCTGGCGCCGGTGGGCGCGGCCGACCTCGATGGCGATGGGCGGGTGGAAATCGCCTATGTCGACCGCCCGCACCTGGCCCGCACCCTGCGCATCTGGCGGTTCGAAAACGGCCGCCTCCACGAAATCGCCAGCGCCGAGGGGCTGACCAATCACCGCATCGGCGACGATTTCATCTCGGGCGGCATCCGCGAGTGCGGGCAAGGCCCCGAACTTGTCCTCGCCAGCCCCGACTGGTCGCGCCTCTTGCTGGCCCGCCTCGTGACAGACCGCATCGAAACCCGCCCCGCCGGCCTGCCCGCGACCGCTGCGGGGTTCCGCGCCGCGCTGGCCTGCCGAAACTAGGCGCAGCCCCTTGTTCTTCTTGGTGAAAATACCCTCTGGGGTGAATTGTCCGCAGGACAAGATGGGGCGGATAGCCCCCTGCGTCCGGCCGGTCAGAGCGCGCGCCAGCCGATATCGCGGCGATGGAATCCACCGGGCCAGTCGATCCGGTCCACCATGTCATAGGCCCGGTCGCGGGCCTCGCGCAAACTGGCGCCCCGGGCGGTCACGTTCAGCACCCGCCCGCCCGTGGCCACCACCTTGCCCTCGCGCGCGTCCGTTCCCGCGTGGAACACCATGTGCGACGAATCCTCGGGCAGGGCGTCCAGCCCACCGATGACAGACCCTTTCGCGTAGGCCCCCGGATAGCCCTGCGCGGCCATCACCACCGTCATCGCGTGGTCGTCCGCCCAGTTCACCCGTGCCTCGCCCAGCCGCCCCTCGGCGCAGGCCAGCAAAAGATCCAGAACCTGGCCGCCCAGCCGCATCATCAGCACCTGGCATTCCGGGTCGCCGAAACGGACATTGTATTCCACCAGGCGCGGCGCGCCGTTCTCGATCATCAGACCGGCATAAAGCACCCCGCGATAGGGCGTGCCGCGGCGCGCCATCTCGGCCACGGTGGGTTTCACGATCTCGTTCAGCGCCCTCTCGCAGACCTCGGGCGTCATCACCGGGGCGGGGGAATAGGCGCCCATGCCGCCCGTGTTGGGGCCGGTATCGCCCTCGCCCACGCGCTTGTGGTCCTGGGCGGTGCCGATCGGCAGCACGTTTTCGCCGTCGCACAGCACGAAGAACGACGCCTCTTCGCCGGCCATGAATTCCTCGATCACCACCTCGGCGCCCGCACCGCCGAAGGCGCCGCCGAACATGTCGTCGATGGCCGCCTCGGCCTGTTCGACGGTTTCGGCGACGATCACCCCCTTGCCCGCGGCCAGCCCGTCGGCCTTGACCACGATGGGGGCACCTTGGGCGCGCACGTAAGCCTTGGCCGCCGCGGCCTCGGTGAAATGGCCGTAGGCGGCGGTCGGCGCGCCGCAGGCATCGCACACCGCCTTGGTGAACGCCTTGGAGGCCTCGAGTTCGGCGGCCGCCCGGCTGGGCCCGAAACACGCGATGCCCGCCGCCGCCAGCCGGTCGGCTACACCCGCCGCCAGCGGTGCCTCGGGGCCGATCACCACGAAATCGACGGCGTTTTCCTCGGCGAAGGTGGCCACCGCGCCGCCATCCTCGATGTCCAGCGCCGCGCATTCGGCGATTTCGGCGATCCCGGCATTGCCCGGCGCCACGATCAGCCGGTCGCATTTCGGGTTCTGCAGGATCGCCCAGGCCAGCGCATGTTCGCGCCCGCCGCCGCCCAGGATGAGGATGTTCATGGCGCTCTCCGCTTGGCCTTTCCTGCCGCGCGTTCTAGGCTCCGCGCAGGCCATAGGCAACTGGGTTTCCCCATGGGAGGTGCGGCGCGACATGACCTGGACCGAGCTGTTCGACGCGGCGTTCCTGCGGGATGTCCTGGCCGCCGTTCTGGCGATCGCGCTGGGCGTCTGGCTGCCGGCCCTGTTCGCGTTCCGCCGATTCCGCACCCGCCAGTGGTGGGAGAAAAAGGCCGCGTTCTACCAGGAGGTGATCGCCGTTCTGGGCAATCTCAAGCGGCTGGAGGATCGCGACCTGCAGGACGAGATGGACGGGCGCGACCCGGGCGACGACCACCGCGCGCACGTTGCCTGGGACCACGAGGAGGCCAACCAGCACTTGCGCCGCCTGTCGAACGAGGGCGTGTTCCTGCTGTCGCGGGACAGCCAGGATGTGCTTGCGCGTTATTTCCGAGATATCGCGCTGGCCATTGGCAAGGAGACCCTGCGCGACAGGTTGATCTTTCGCGCCGAGGTGACCAATGACGCGCTGATGGACGTGATCGCGGCGGCAAGGACGGATCTGGGGGTGCGCGAATGATGTCGGACCTGATCGACGACGACGGCCCGGGCGGCAACGCGCCCGAATTCACCGTGTCCGAGATTTCCGGGGCGGTCAAACGCACCATCGAGGGCGCTTTCACCCATATCCGCGTGCGCGGCGAGGTGGGGCGCGTCAGCCGGCCGCGTTCGGGGCATATCTATCTGGATCTCAAGGACGACCGGAACGTGTTGGCCAGCGTGATCTGGAAGGGGGTCGCGGGGCGGCTGGCCACCCAGCCCGAGGAAGGGATGGAGGTGGTCGCGACCGGGCGGCTGACGACCTTTGGCGGGCAATCGCGCTACCAGATGGTGATCGAGGATATCGCGCCGGCGGGTGTCGGCGCGCTGATGGCGATGCTGGAAAAGCGCAAGGCGGCGCTGGCCGCCGAGGGGCTGTTCGCGGCCGAGCGCAAGCAGGCGCTGCCCTATCTGCCGGAGGTGATCGGGGTGGTGACCTCGCCCTCGGGGGCGGTGATCCGCGACATCCTGCACCGGCTGCGCGACCGCTTCCCGCGCAAGGTGCTGATCTGGCCCGTGGCGGTGCAGGGCGCGGCCTGCGCGCCCGAGGTGGCGCGCGCGATCCGCGGTTTCAACGCGCTGACGCCCGGCGGCGCGCTGCCCCGGCCCGACCTGCTGATCGTGGCGCGCGGCGGCGGCAGCCTGGAGGATTTGTGGGGCTTCAACGAGGAAATCGTCGTCCGCGCGGCGGCCGAGTCGAAAATCCCCCTGATTTCCGCCGTGGGCCACGAAACCGATACCACGCTGATCGACTTCGCCGCCGACCGCCGCGCGCCCACGCCCACGGCGGCGGCCGAGATGGCGGTGCCGGTGCGCCTGGAACTGATGGCCTGGGTCGACGGGCAGGAGGCGCGGCGATCGCGCGCGATCGCGCGGGCGTTGCAGCAGCGCCGCCAGCGGTTGGCGGACCTGTCGCGCGCGCTGCCGCGCCCGGCCTCGCTGGTCGAGGCGGCGGCGCAGCGGCTGGACCGCGCGGGCGAACGGTTGCCCGCCGCGCTGAAGGCCCGCATCAGCCGCGAAAAGCTGCGCCTGTCCGAGGCGGGCGCGGCGTTGCGCCCGGCGCTGCTGCGCCGCCGGATCACCGACGAGGCGCGGCGGCTGGAGGATCGCGCGGGGCGCGTGCGCCCGGCGCTGTCGCGATTGATCCGCGCCCGCCGGGCCGAACTGGACGCGCGCGCCGCGCGCATCCGCCCCGAGGCGGTCGCCCGCCAGATCGAGGCGCGCGGCAAGGCGCTTGACGCGCTGGACCGGCGCCTGGCGGCGGCGCTGCGGGCCGGTCTGGACCGCCGCCGCACGCGGCTGGATGCGCTGGAGCGGGTGCGCCAGGGGTTGAGCTACGAGGAAACGCTGAAACGTGGCTATGCGGTGATCCGCGGCGACGGGCAGGTGGTCACCACCAAGCGCGCCGCCGAGACGGCCGCGGCGCTGGAGATCGAGTTCCGCGATGGCCGCCTGTCCGTTGCGGCGGGCGGGACGGAGGGCAAGGCGCCCAGGCGCCCCCGCGGGTCCGGTGGCAAGAAGCCGGAGCAGGGCACGCTGTTCTGAACCGGGCGGCCGGGGGTCAGACGCCGACCTCGGGGCCGGTGCAGACCAGCGGTTCGCGGCTTTGGTTCACTTCGACCAACTCGGTCGCGGCCGGGTCGTTCTCGAACCGCGCCATCAGCCCCGTGGAGGAGCGGTAAAAGCTCCAGCATTGGGGGTCGTCGGGGTCGTGATCGTAGCGAAAGCAGATCTGGCCCGCGGATTCGTACCAGACCCCCTGGGTGCATTCGCCGTCGAGAAACGTCCAGATCACCCGCCGCCCGGACAGGTATTGTTCCGCCCCGTAGGCCTGGCCTCGGGTCGCGTAGAACAGCGTCTTGCCGGTGGAATAGCGGTCGAACTCGTCCGCGGTCATCGGCTGGGGTTCGGCCGCGGGGACAGGCGCGGCCAGCGCCGCAAGCAGGGGCAGGGCGGTCAGCAGGGGACGCATGCGTGATCCTTCCGGGTCAATCCGGCACCGAGTCTGCCAGAGCGGATGCGGAATGGCCAGCGTCGCGGGGTGCGGCGGCGGGCGGCATGGTGTGGGCGGCCCGTGGCGGCGCAGGATGGGCGTGGCACGGGAAGGGGCGGCCCCTTCCAAATCCCGCCGTTTGCGCATAGGTCAAGGCAGGGTCCGGCAGGAGGCGACATGGCGTTCTTCAAAAAGCTCAGGGACAAGCTGCGAAAGTCTTCCTCGAAGATCGAGGAAGGGCTTGAGGCCATCGTGCGCGAGGGCGGCGAGGCAGAGGAAGTCGAGGTCACCGAGACCGCGGCGCCGCCTGCCGACCAGCGCCCCGAGCGCCGCGACGCCCCGCCCGCCGCCGCGCCCGATGCGCCCGATGCGCCCGCAACGGCCCCGCTGGTGCTGGGTGCCGCCCATGCGGTGAAATCGCTTGCCGAGCCGATGCCCGGCCCGCCCGCGCAACTGCCCGAGATCGCCCGCGATCCCGTCGAGGCCAGCCCCCCCGCCGCGCCCGTGACGCCGCCGCTTGAGGAGACCGCGCCCGAGATCCCGGAGGTCGAGACGCCGGATACGGAACCCGCCCCGCCGGAGCCCGCAAAACCGCCGCGCGACGATGACGCGGGCCCCGCGCAGGAGGCGCAAGCCCCCCCCGCCGACCCGGTTCCGTCAGAGGCGGAGGCCGATGCGCCGCCCGCCGAACCACCCGTGCCCGCCGCCCGGAACGACGCGCCGCCCGCGGCGGGGTGGGCCCCCGCACCGGCCTGGCCGCCGGCCAGCGCGCCCGAGCCCGAACCGCCCGTGGCCACCCCGTCCGAGGAACCTGCCGCCGCGACCGGCTGGCCGATGGCCGGGGACGCCGCGCCGGTCCCGCCCTCCGACGATACATCTATTGACGGACGGCCCCGGGCCGAGGCACCCCAAACGACGCCGGAGCCGGAGCCAATTGCCGATGCCGCCGGTGCAGAGGATCAGGGCCGGGCGGACGTCCAGCCATATGTCGAATCCCGGCCCGAGCCCGAACCCGAGCCCATGCCGGAACCCGAGCCGGAGCCGATCCCTGCGCCGGAGCCTGAACCGGAACCTGAACCCGAGCCCCTGCCCGAACCGGAACCCGCGCCGATCCCGGAGCCGGAGCCTGAACCGGAGCGTCCGTCGGAACCTGCGCCGGAACCGGAGCCCGAACCGCACCCCCAGCCGGAGCCTGAACCGAAGCCCGAGCCAGTGAACGTGCCGACCGCGCCCTCGGAACTGCCCCCCGCCGCCCCGCCGGAACTGCCCGTCCCGCCCGCCGAGGTCCCGGAGCCGGCGCCAGGCGAACTGCCGCCCGCCGGGCCGGTCGAGATGCCCTATGACAGGGGCGCCTCGCCGCTGGAGTCGCTGGAACGGGGCGGTATCGAGGAGATCGTCGAAGAGGTCGAGGAAGAGGCGCCGCGCCGCGGCTTTCTCGGCCGGATGCTTGGCCGCACGGTGCGCAAGAAGACGGTGATTCGGCGCGAGCTGGACGACGACATGCTGGAAAGCCTGGAGGAGTTGCTGATCACCGCCGACATGGGCGTCGATACGGCGATGCGGGTCACCGCGAACATGGCCGAGGGCCGGTTCGGCAAGCGGCTGTCGGTGGACGAGATCAAGGGGCTGCTGGCCCACGAGATCACCCAGATCATGGACCCGGTCGCGCGGCCCATGCCGCTGTATCCGAAGAAACCGCAGGTGGTGCTGGTGGTCGGCGTCAACGGGTCGGGCAAGACCACGACCATCGGCAAGCTGGCCAGCCAGTTCCGCGCCGCCGGCAAGTCGGTGATCATCGCCGCGGGCGATACGTTCCGCGCCGCCGCTGTCGAACAGCTTCAGGTCTGGGGCGACCGGGCGGGCGTGCCGGTGATGACCGCACCCGAAGGCGCGGACCCGGCCAGCCTGGCCTTCGATGCGATGGCGCGGGCCGAGGCAGAGGGCGCCGACCTGCTGATGATCGACACGGCGGGGCGTTTGCAGAACCGCGCCGACCTGATGGCCGAGCTGGAAAAGATCGTGCGCGTCATCCGCAAGCGCGACGAGACCGCGCCGCACAACACGCTTTTGGTTCTGGATGCGACGACCGGGCAGAACGCGCTGAGCCAGGTCGAGATCTTCCAGAAGCTGGCCGATGTTTCGGGGCTGGTGATGACCAAGCTGGACGGCACCGCCAAGGGGGGCGTTCTGGTGGCGCTGGCCGACAAGTTCGGCCTGCCGATCCACGCCATCGGGGTGGGCGAACAGATCGACGACCTGGCCCCCTTCGAACCCGAGGAATTCGCCCGCGCGCTGGCGGGGATCGATGGTTGAAGTCCCGGAAAGGCCCGCCAGCCCGGAGGAATGCCCGGCGCTGCGGCAGGTTGCGGGGGTGTCCGGCTTTCGCCTTGCCTTTGCCCGGGGCGGGCCTGGCGACAGGCTGTTCGATGCGTGGCTGCGCGCGGGCGGGCGGCTGGCCGATCCCGGGGCCGAACGGCTTTTTGAAAAGGCAGGCTTCGCCGTCCGCCCCGGGATGGCGCAATTCCCGTGATGGCCGATTGGGTAGCGAGTATCGAGGGCACCGAGGCGGGGCACCAGTTGGCGCTGATCCTGGCGCTGTCGGCGGCGGTCCTGCACGCGGTGTTCGGCGCGTTGCAGAAGGGGCGGCACGACCCGTGGCTGTCGCGCGGGGCGATCGACTTTTCCTATGGCGCGATGGCCGCGCCCGTGGCGCTGTTCGTGGTGCCCTGGCCGGAACCGCACATGTGGCCGATCTTCGGCGTCGTGTTCCTGATCCATCTCGGCTACAAGATCGCGCAGGGGTATACCTACACCAAGGGCGCCTACACGGTGGTCTACCCGGTGGTGCGCGGCACCGGGCCGCTGTTCACGGTGATCGGGGCCTACCTGCTGTTCGGCGAGGTGTTCACCCTGACACAGTGGCTGGGGGTGGGGGTGCTGCTGGCCGGCATCTTCGGGCTGGCGGCCTATAACCTGGTGCACTGGCAACTGGACCGCGACACGCTGAAACCGGCGCTGGCGCTGGCGGTGCTGACCGGGGGGTTCGTGGCGCTGTACACTACCTATGACGCCTATGGCATCCGGGCGACTGCCGACCCCTTCACGTTTCTGGCCTGGTTCTTCTTCATCGACGGGCTGACGGTGATGCCTTGGCTGGCCGCGGCGCGCTGGGCACGGATGACGCACCGGCCGACGCTGGGTCCGCTGATGGTGCGGGGCTTGGCCGGCGGGTTGGTGGCGTTCCTCAGCTTCGGCGCGGTGATGATGGCCACGCGGCTGGACAAGGTGGGCGAGGCGGCGGTGCTGCGCGAGACCTCGACCGTGTTCGCGGCGCTGATCGGCTGGCTGGTGCTGGGCGAGACGGTGGGACCGCGCAGGATGGCGCTGATGGCATTGATCGCGGCCGGTGCCGTGATCGTGGAAATGGGAGGCTGACAGGGCCGATGGCGGACAAGAAACCGATCAACCCGATCCTGAAACTGACGCTTGAGATCGGCCCCATCGCGGCCTTTTTCATCGCCTACCTGCGGCTGCGCGACCAGGTCTTTACCATCGGCGGCACCGAGTATGATGGCTTCGTGCTGGCGACGGCCGGGTTCATCCCGCTGATCCTGGTCACGACCGGCATCCTCTGGGCGCTGACCGGGCATATCTCGAAGATGCAGGTCGCGACCGCGGTTCTGGTCGTGGTTTTCGGCGGGCTGACCGTCTGGCTGAACGACGACCGGTTCTTCAAGATGAAGCCCACGATCATCTACGCGCTGTTTGCCGGCGTGCTGGGCGCGGGGCTGTTGCGCGGCCAGTCCTACCTGCAATTCGTGATGGAAGAGGTGATGCCGATGCAGCGCGTGGGCTGGATGATCCTGACCCGCAGGCTGGCGTTTTTCTTCGCCGCGCTCGCCGTGCTGAACGAGGTGATCTGGCGCACGATGTCCACCGACATGTGGGTGAATTTCAAGACCTTCGGCCTGACCATCGCGATCTTCGGCTTTTTCATGACCCAGGGCGCGCTGATCCAGAAATACGGCATCGAGGAAGAGAAGGACGACCAGGGCTGAGACCGGCCCCCGGCGATCAGCCCCGGCGGAACAGCATCGCCTGCGCCTTGCGATCCGTCGAAAGGTTTCCGCGCTTTTCGTTCGCCAGGGCGCGGCCCCGCTGCACCCCGGGCCTTGCGCCCACCTCGTCCAACCAGCGCGCCATGTGCGGCTTGTCCTCCAGCGTCTGTTGCTGACCCTCCCATAGGGTCGCCCAGGGCCAGATCGCCATGTCGGCGATGGAAAAGAACCCGCCCGCCACGAAGCGGTTCTTTGCCAGCTGTCGGTCGAGCACGCCGTAAAGCCGGGCGACCTCGGCGCGGTAGCGATCCTTGGCATAGGGCAGGTCCTGGGGCGGGTCCATTGCGGGGGCGTATTTCAGGAAGTGATGCGCCTGGCCCGCCATCGGGCCCAGCCCGCCCATCTGCCACATCAGCCATTCCTCGACCGCGATCCGGTCGCGCGCGCTTTCTCCGTGAAACCGCCCGGTCTTGCGCGCCAGGTACATCAGGATCGCACCCGACTCGAAGACCGAGACGGGGGCACCGTCCGGGCCGTCCGGATCGACGATGGCGGGCATCCGGTTGTTCGGCGCGATCTTCAGGAAGTCGGGGTCGAACTGGTCGCCCGCGCCGATATCCACCAGGTGAACCCGGTAGGGCAGGCCCATTTCTTCCAGCGCGATGGCGATCTTCCAGCCATTCGGCGTGGGCCAGTAGTACAGGTCGATCTCGGCGGGCATGGCGCGGTCCTTTCGACGGGGTCGCGCTTCAGGATGGGGCATTCCCCGCAAACGGCAAGGGCAACGGGCGCCGCGGCGGCGCCAGAAGCCGGGACCAGCGCGCCGGGCGGGCCGGCGGCAATCCCGCGCACAGGTTTTCGAAGGGCAGGGCGCCGCGGATCAGGGCGCGATACAGCGCCAGCATGCCGGGCCGCAGGTAGGGGCTCCAGTGACAGACCCGGCGCTCGGGGGGCGCGATCCGGTGGCCCATGGCGGCCAGCGCCTGTAGCGTGTCGGGGTCGTCGATGTGCAGGTCCAGCCAGCCCGGCGGCGCATCCTCCAGCCCGTGGCCCAGCGACCGGCCGCCACCACGGGCGGGCGCCAGCAGGGCTTCCAGCAACAGGTCGAACGGGTCGTTTTCGCGGCTGGTGACGTTCAGCACCCGCCCCCGGCGCCCGGCCGCGCTGTCCAGCGCCGCGCGGGCGCGGGGGGTGAACTCGGCCGGGGCCATCAGCACCGCGTGGTTCAGCGCGCCCGCCGGCATCTTGCCCATCGCCGTCAGCGCCACCCGCGCGCCCAGGGAATGGGCCAGGATATCGACGCTGCGGCCCGGCGCGCGGGTGGCGATCTGCTCCACCAGGCGGGCTAGCGCCGTGCCCGCCCGCGCCGCATTGTCATAGGCCTGCCAGATCGTCCCGTCCGATTCCCAACCGAAGGCGATGCACAACCCTTCGCCTGGGCCGGTGCCGGTAAACCCCAGCGCCCGCGGCCAGGACACCGCCCGCCGCCCGCCGGTTTCGGGGTTCAGTGCCAGGATATGGCGATGCGGGGTCTTGGCGGGTTGGCCCGGGCTGAACCGGAAGCCGTGGACCAGGACCGCGATCGGCGTCCCGCCGGGCAGCTCCGCCAGCGCCGTGTCCAGCTGAACGCCCAGAGGCGGCGCGCCGGGCAGCGGGCCGGGGCGGTCGGCCGTGGCATTGACGCGAACCAGGGGCATCGGGCAGGACCCACTACATCTTGTGGTGCAGAAGCGCAGGACCATACAACACCGGCATGAAAGCCCTGTTACACCTGCGTGACGCGGCTTGACGGCAACGCCTGTTGCGCGTAGGACGCCGCGCAGATCGTGGCGATTTGTTCACCGGATTGCGGGCCACGTTAAACATGCCGCTAAAGAGGTCAGGGTCGCACCCCCGACGTCTTGGACGGTGGGGGTTTTTCTTTGCGCGGGAGGGCGCGGATGAAACGGACCTGGAGCAAACGCACCGCGGCGGTGCATGGCGGCGCGCGCCGCAGCCAGTATGGCGAACTGTCCGAGGCGCTGTTCCTGACCCAGGGCTTCGACTACCCCAGCGCCGGGGCGGCCGAGGCGCGGTTCATCGAGGCGGGCCCCGACGAGTTCATCTATGCCCGCTACGGCAACCCCACCGTCGCCATGTTCGAGGACCGGCTGGCCGCGATCGAGGGCGCCGAGGCGGCCTTTGCCGCCGCGTCCGGCATGGCCGCGGTCAACGGCGCGCTGATGGCCAGCGTGAAATCGGGCGAGCGGGTTGTGGCCGCGCGCGCGCTGTTCGGGTCTTGCCTCTACATTCTGGAAGAGATCCTGCCGCGCTTCGGGGTCGAGGTGGCCTTCGTCGACGGCACCGACCTGGACCAGTGGCGCGCCGCGGTCACGCCCGGCACGCGCGCGGTGTTCTTCGAAACGGTCTCGAACCCCACGCTGGAGGTGATCGACACCGCCGCCGTGGCCGAGATCGCCCATGCGGCCGGGGCGACGGTGATCGTCGACAACGTCTTTGCCACGCCGGTTTTTTCGCGCGCGGTCGAACAGGGCGCCGACCTGGTGGTCTATTCCACGACCAAGCATGTCGACGGGCAGGGGCGGTGCCTGGGCGGGGCGATCCTGGGGCCGCGGGACGTCGTGCGGGGCCCGGTCGAAACCTACATGAAACATACCGGCGGGGCGATCAGCCCGTTCAACGCCTGGGTGATGCTGAAGGGGCTGGAGACGCTGGATTTGCGGGTGCGGGCCCAGGCGGCCAGCGCGCGGGCCATCGCCGAGGCGCTGGCGGGGGACGGGCATCTGGCGCGGGTGATCTATCCGGGCCTTCCGGGCCATCCGCAGCATGCGCTGTTCCCCGAGGGCGGCACGGTGCTGTCGGTCGAACTGGCGGGCGGCAAGGACGCGGCCTTCGCGATGCTGGACCGGCTGGATATCTGGAAGATCTCGAACAACCTGGGCGACGCCAAAAGCATCGCGACCCATCCGGCGACGACCACCCACCAGCGGCTGTCGGATGCGCGCAAGGCCGAACTGGGAATTGGGCCGGGGCTGGTGCGGCTCAGCGTCGGGCTGGAAGATCCCGACGACCTGATTGCCGACCTGAAGTCGGCGCTCACGGGGCTGTGAGCGACCGACCGCCGGCAAAACCGTCATTCGAAGTGGACATTCCCCGCGTGCCCCCCATCTTTAGGGTCCGTCGCAACGATGTGAAAGGGAGGGGGCGGCCGATGAACGTCCATAGTCGCGAGATCGAACGCAGCCCGGACCGCGAGGACGCGGAACGCGCGCTGGAGTTGTTGCGCCGCTGGGCGGATCGTGCCTCCGAGGCCGAACTGGCCGCGCTCGACCCCGGGCTGGCCGCGCTGTTGCCGGGGGGGCGCCCGGCGGGTGACTATCCCGTGCTCAGCCGCGACTATCCGCATGGCTTCGAGGCCGATGCCGCCTACAAGGCGACCATGCCCGACCTGCAGAACGGCCCGGCCAGCCTGATCCGTGGCTCGCGCCGCCCGATCCAGCATGTCGGTATTTCCAACTTTCGACTGCCGATAAGGTTCCACACCCGCGACAACGGCGATCTGACGCTGGAGACCTCGGTGACCGGCACCGTCAGCCTGGAGGCCGAGAAGAAGGGCATCAACATGTCGCGCATCATGCGCAGCTTTTATGCCCATGCCGAACGGACGTTCAGTTTCGAGGTGATCGAGGCGGCGCTGGAAAGCTACAAGTCGGACCTTGAAAGTTTCGACGCGCGCATCCTGATGCGGTTTTCCTTCCCGATGAAAATGCGGTCGCTGCGCTCGGGGCTTGACGGGTTCCAATATTACGACTTTGCGCTGGAACTGGTCGAACAGGCGGGCGTGGCCAAGAAGATCATGCACATGGACTATGTGTATTCGTCCACCTGCCCGTGCTCGCTTGAACTTTCTGAACATGCCCGGCGCGAGCGGGGCCAGCTGGCCACGCCGCATTCGCAGCGGTCGGTGGCGCGTATCTCGGTCGCGCTCGATCCCGATGCGCCCTGTCTGTGGTTCGAGGACCTGATCGAACTTTGCCGTTCCGCGGTGCCGACCGAAACGCAGGTGATGGTGAAACGCGAGGACGAACAGGCCTTTGCGGAACTGAACGCCGCGCACCCGATCTTTGTCGAGGATGCCGCGCGGCTGTTCTGCGAAGCGCTGGAACGCGACCCCCGGATCGGCGATTTCCGGGTCATCGCCAGCCACCAGGAAAGCCTGCACAGCCATGACGCGGTCAGCGTTCTGACCGAGGGGCCGACCTTTGCTGCGGAAAGCCTGGACCCGAAACTGTTCGCCACGCTGATCCACCGGGGCTGAGCGGCCGCTTGACAGGCGCGCGCGGCGCGGACAAGCCTGCGCGTCATGTTGGACCTGCGCCCCGTCGGATATGTCGTCGGCCTGTTGGTGGCCGTGCTTGGCGCCACCATGCTGGTGCCGATGGTGTTCGACATGGTGCGGGGCGATCCGAACTGGTCGGCCTTCCTGGAGTCGGCGTTGATCACGGGTCTGATCGGCGGGCTCATCGCGCTGTCCTGCGCCAATGGCGTCGAGGATCGGCTGACATTGCAGCAGACCTTTTTCCTGACCACGGGCGTCTGGGTGGCGCTGCCGGTCTTCGGCGCGCTGCCCTTCGTGCTGGGCGCGCCCGAAGCGCGCACGGTCGATGCCTTTTTCGAGGCGATGTCGGGGCTGACCACCACCGGGTCCACGGTGTTCACGGGGCTGGACGCGCTGCCCCATGGCACGCTGTTATGGCGGTCGATGCTGCAATGGTTCGGCGGCATCGGCATCATCGTTGTCGCGATGGCCTTTCTGCCCGAACTGCGGGTCGGCGGCATGCAGATTTTCCGGTCCGAGGCATTCGATACCTCGGGCAAGGTGCTGCCCCGCGCGGTCGAGATCGCGTCCCAGATCTCGGTGATCTACCTGGCACTGACGGTGGCCTGCGCGCTGAGCTATTCGGCGGTGGGGCTGGGGCCGTTCGACGCGCTGAACCATGCGCTGACCAGCATGTCGACGGGCGGCTTTTCCACGCATGACGCGTCCTTCGGGGTGTTCCAGGGGGCGCCGGAATACGTGGCCTCGGTCTACATGATCCTCGCCAGCCTGCCCTTCGTGCGTTACGTGCAGCTTCTGGCCGGTACCGCGCGCCCGCTGCTGCAGGACAGCCAGGTCTGGACCTACCTGGGGATCATCGCCACCCTCGTCGTGGTGATCGCGGCCTACCGGGTTGTGATCAACGGCGACCATTACGAACACGCCTTCCGCGAGGGGGTGTTCAACGTGACCTCGATCATTTCCGGCACGGGCTATGCCAGCGTCGACTATCAGCTGTGGGGCGCCTTCCCGGTGATCCTGTTCTTCTTCATCGGGCTGATCGGGGGGTGCTCGGCCTCGACCGCGTGTTCGATCAAGGTATTCCGCTACCAGATCCTGTTCTCGGCGATCCGGGTGCAGATCAAGGCGATCCACGCGCCCCACGGGTTGTTCCAGCCGCGGTTCAACGGCCGGCCGGTGGACGAGGACGTGCTGTCCTCGGTCACGTCGTTCTTCGTGTTCTTCGTGGTGACGCTGGGTCTGACATCGGTGTTGCTCAGCGCGACGGGGCTGGATGCCACGACAGCGCTGTCGGGGGCGGCGACGGCGCTGGGCAATATCGGCCCGGGCCTTGGCGAGCAGATCGGCCCGTCCGGCAATTTCGCCGGGCTGAACGACTCGGCGAAATGGATCCTCAGCGTGGCGATGCTGATCGGGCGGCTGGAACTGCTTGTCGTCTTCGCGATCCTGACCGTGCAGTTCTGGCGGGTCTGACGGGGTGGGCCGCCGGGGCGGCGGCCCGACGCCTCAGTTCCAGCAGGAAACCGGCACCGTCATGTCGGCCGCGCGCCGGGTCAGCGCGGCGGGCGGCAGCGCCCCCTCGGCCTCGGCGGTGCGCATCTCGACGCCGTTCGCCGACAGGAACGCCCCGATCGCGGCCACATCGGCGGCATAGCGCACGTTCTGGGGCAGTTGGCGCGCGCCTTCCCCCGGGGCCAGCAGCACGCCGAGCACCGCGCCCGCCGCGTCCAGCACCGGCCCGCCGGTATCGCCGGGCAGCGCCTCGATCTCCAGCCGCGCGACGGCGTCCTGGCCGTCCAGACCTGTCAGGTCGGCAAGCGTGCCGTAGGTCAGCACCGGCAGGTCCAGCACCTCGCCATAGGAAAAGCCCGCCACCGCCACGTCCGAGCGCAGGCGCGGCACCCGGGCCTGGAAGCTGGCATATTCGATCGGCGCCAGCGCGACCGAGGGTTTCAGCACCGCCAGCCCCAACGCCGGGTCGCTGGCGGTCAGCGTCACGTCGACATCGTGGCCGATGGTGATCCGGTTGCACGCGGTCAGCCCGGTGGTCGTGGTCAGGACCGTGCCCGCACCGTCGATGAAAAAGCCCGAGTGGGTCGCGTCGGGCTGGCGGATTTCCAGCCCGGACAGCATGTCGGCGCGCTGGTCGGCGCTGGCCTCGCCCAGGGTTTCGTCCAGCGCGACGTTCGGCACCGAATCGAGCGTTTCGCGCATCGTCATCGCGGCCCGCATCATCAGCTTTTCGTCCTCGGTGGGCGGCCAGACCAGGGTAAAGCCCTTGACCGCGCCGCCGATCAGCCGTGCATAGGTATAGGATTGCAGCCGCGCGTTCTGTCCGGCCAGCGTGAAGGACGTGGTGTTCCGTTCCCGCGTGCCCCCCAGCGGCACGATTTCCAGCGTCTGCATGATGTCGTACAGCCCGTACAGCGTCGCCTGGTCGCCGCGCTGGCTGATCAGCAGGGCGCGCACGCCGCTGTCACCCCTGGCGCGGTAGTGCACGAAGGGCGGTTCGTAGCGGTCGAATTCCACCAGGCCAAGGGGCATCTCAATGCGGATGCCGGCCTCGCGTTCGTCGATGGGCTGCATGCCCAGCCGGGCGATCTCGGCGCGGTAGGCGCCGACCAGCTCCTCGCGCTGGCGCGTGGTCAGAACGCCGGTCGGTTCATATCCCAGCGCGGCCTGCCAATCGGCCATGGCGCGCCGCGTGCCGGGGCCGAAGGCGGCGTCGATCGCCTGGGCATAGAACCCTTCCCATTGCAGCGCGGTTTGGATCAGGGCGCGCCCGTCCCGGTCGAGCGCGCGTTCGGATTGGCGTGCCTCGGCCGGGGTTTCGTCGGGCAGCGGTTGAAGGGGGGCCGCGGCCCGGGTTTCGGGGGCGGGCGTCGCCGTTGGCACGGGGGTGCGCAGTTCGGCGCCCACGGGCCAGACCTGCTGGCGGAAATCGGCCCCGTCCGAGATGAAGCTGTCGCGCGGGATCGCGCCTTGTGCGCGCATCGTCCGAAGTGCGGCGTTCGCCTCGGGTTCGGCATAGGGGCCCAGCGCGATGGAATACCATCCCGACGCGATCCGGAAGGCGCCGACATTCGGCAATGTGCCGGCATAGGTGCGGGCGCGCTCCTCGGCTTCGCGCAGCGTGGGATGCGCCTCGATCTGAAGCCAGACCCGATCCTGTGCCCCGGCGGGCAGGGCGGCGGCGATCACGAGCAGCAGGATGGTTGCAAGTCTCTTCATAAGTCCCGGAATCCCCGACAATCCTTAACGTTGCCCTTAAGGGCGAATCTTCCGCCGACCCTACCAAAGCCTCGGGTCAATGCACGACAAACATCGGTCTTTCGTGCAGGTTCGATTGACCCTGTTGCATCGCTTGCCTATTGAAGCTGCGTTTCCCACCGCCAAGAGGGGCCAGCCGCGCCATGACCCAAGCCAGACCCAGGAGTTTCCAGGAGATCATCCTGCGGCTTCAGGACTATTGGGCCGGCAAGGGCTGTGCGGTCCTGCAACCCTATGACATGGAGGTGGGGGCGGGTACCTTTCACCCGGCGACCACGCTGCGGTCGCTGGGCTCGCGGCCCTGGGCTGCGGCCTATGTCCAGCCCTCGCGCCGTCCGACCGACGGGCGCTATGGCGAGAACCCGAACCGGTTGCAGCACTATTACCAGTTCCAGGTGCTGATCAAACCGTCGCCCCCCGACCTGCAGGAACTCTATCTCGGCTCGCTTGCGGCCATCGGCATCGACTTCGACTATCACGACATCCGCTTCGTCGAGGATGACTG
The DNA here is from genome assembly GCF_004343075.1 of Rhodovulum marinum. Classification (GTDB taxonomy): domain Bacteria; phylum Pseudomonadota; class Alphaproteobacteria; order Rhodobacterales; family Rhodobacteraceae; genus Rhodovulum; species Rhodovulum marinum. The sequence goes on along the minus strand of NZ_SLXP01000002.1, from coordinate 414,014 downwards.
GGAAAGCCCGACGCTGGGCGCCTGGGGCCTGGGCTGGGAGGTCTGGTGCGACGGGATGGAGGTCAGCCAGTTCACCTATTTCCAACAGGTCGGGGGGCATGACTGCCACCCGGTCTCGGGCGAGCTGACCTATGGGCTGGAACGGCTGGCGATGTATGTGCTGGGCATCGACCACGTGATGGAGATGCCGTTCAACGCCCCCGATGCGCCGATCCCGCTGACATACGGTGACGTGTTCCGCCAGACCGAAGAGGAATACTCGCGCTGGAACTTCGACGTGGCCGATACCGAGAAGTTGTTGCACTTCTTCGAGGCGGCGGAAGCCGAATGCCAGCGCATCCTCGACCACCCGCAAGTGGACCCGCGGTCGGGCAAGCGGATCATCATGGTGCACCCCGCCTATGACCAGTGCATCAAGGCCAGCCATTTCTTCAACCTGCTGGACGCGCGCGGCGTGATTTCCGTGACCGAGCGGCAGGCCTATATCGGGCGGGTGCGCGCGCTGGCCAAGCGCTGCGCGGACGCCTTCGTCGAGACCAATGCCGGCGGCTGGACGGCCGACGCCCCCGCCGCGGCTGACTAGGAACACCCCATGCCCGACCTTCTGATCGAGCTTTTCTCCGAGGAAATCCCCGCGCGGATGCAGGCCGATGCCCGCGAGGCGCTGAAAAAGCGCGTCACCGACGGGCTGGTCGAGTCGGGGCTGACCTATGCCCATGCCCGCGCCTGGTCGACGCCGCGCCGGCTGACGCTGGCCATCGAGGGGCTGTCGGCACAAAGCCCGGACGTGCGCGAGGAACGCAAGGGCCCGCGCACCGATGCACCAGAAAAGGCGCTGGAGGGGTTCCTGCGGTCCACCGGCCTGACCAAGGATCAACTTGAGGCACGGGACGACAAGAAGGGGCAGGTCTGGTTCGCCATCATCGAGAAACCCGGGCGCCCGGCAGCCGGGATCGTCGCCGAGGTGCTGGAGGCCACGATCCGCAATTTCCCCTGGCCCAAGTCGATGCGCTGGGGCGCGGGGGCCATGCGCTGGGTCCGGCCGCTGCATTCCATCCTGTGCGTCCTGTCCGACGAGGCCGGCACGCAGGTGGTGCCGCTGGAAATCGATGGCATCCGCGCGGGCGACGAAACCCGCGGCCACCGCTTCATGGCGCCGGGGCCGATCAGGGTCACGGGGATCGAGGATTACCAGGTCAAGCTGAAGCGCGCCAAGGTCATGCTGGACCAGGACGAGCGCGCCGAGCATATCTGGCACGCGGCCACCAACGCCGCCTTTGCCAGCGGGCTGGAAGTGGTCGAGGACAAGGGTCTTCTGGCCGAGGTCGCGGGCCTGGTGGAATGGCCCGTGGTGCTGATGGGCAAGATCGGCGAGGCGTTCCTGGACCTGCCCGCCGAGGTCTTGCAGACCTCGATGAAGGAGCACCAGAAGTTCTTTTCGGTGCGCGATCCGAAATCGGGCCGCATCGTGCGTTTCGTCACGGTGGCGAACCGCGAGACCCCCGATGAGGGCGAAACCATCCTGAAGGGGAACGGAAAGGTGCTGGCCGCGCGGCTGTCGGATGCGGCGTTCTTCTGGTCCAACGACCTGGCCGTGGCGCGCGCGGGCATGCAGGACTGGATCGACTCGCTGGGCCAGGTCACGTTCCAGCGCGAGCTGGGCAGCCAGGCCGCCCGCATCGACCGCATCGCCAACCTTGCGCGCGAGATCGCGCCCATCGTCGGCGCCGATCCCGACACCGCCGAACGTGCGGCGCGGGTGGCCAAGGCCGATCTTGCCTCGGAAATGGTCTACGAGTTCCCCGAACTTCAGGGCACCATGGGCCGCTACTACGCCCAGGCCGCCGGGATGGCACCCGAGATCGCCGAGGCCTGCGAGATGCATTACAAGCCGCTGGGCCCCGCGGATGATCTGCCCCGACACCCGGTCTCCATCGCCGTGGCGCTGGCCGACAAGCTGGACACGCTGGCCGGGTTCTGGGCCATCGACGAGAAGCCCACCGGGTCCAAGGACCCGTTCGCGCTGCGCCGGGCCGCGCTGGGGGTGATCCGCATCGTGCTGGGCCATGACCTGCGGATCGGGCTTCAGGCGGTTCTGAACAGGCACCTTCTGGTGCACGTGATCGCGCTGAACCTCGACACTGCCGAAGAGCGCGAGGTCTACGTGCTGGAGCAGATGGTCGACGAGATCGCCCGCCACGGCGTTTTCGGCGCGGCCTTCCACGCGGTGATCGACAAGCTGGCCCAAGGCGACACGGCGCCCGCGATCGCCGAGGGCAGCTGGCTGGCCCGCATGCGTCAGCACCTGCCCGCGCTTGGCGACGACCTGATGGCGTTCTTCCATGACCGGCTCAAGGTCCACCTGCGCGGCGAGGGCATCCGCCACGACGTGATCGACGCCTGTCTGGCCACGCCGAACGCCGATGACCTGACCCTTCTGGTGCGCCGGGCCGAGGCGCTGGACGCGGTGCTGAAGACCGAGGATGGCGAGAACCTGGTGCAGGGGTTCAAGCGGGCCAACAACATCCTGACCCAGGCCGAGGCGAAGGACGGGGTCGAATACAGCTTTGGCGCGGATCCGAAATTCGCCGAGGATGCCACCGAAACCGTCCTGTTCACCGCGCTGGATACCGCGGAGGCGGCGATCGGCCCGGCGCTGGAGGCCGAGGATTTCGCCACCGCGATGGCCGCGATGGCGGCGCTGCGCGGGCCGATCGACGCCTTTTTCGACACGGTCCAGATCAACACCGACAACGAGATCGTGCGCCGCAACCGCCTGAACCTTTTGCACCGGATCCGTGCGACCTGCCTGCAACTTGCCGACCTGACCCGCATCGAGGGTTCGTAGCGTTTCCACAAGCTTCGCTTGCCTGCCGACGCCATGGGCGTATGCTGCGTTAGGCGAAAGGACGCTGCGGTGCAGAAACACGCGGATATCATTGACTTTACCGAGATAACGCCGAGCGCGAACATCGCCGTCGACCGGCATGGTGCACGCGCCAAATGCCTGCAGCGGCTGGTGCGGATGGACCTGCCGATGCCGCGCACGGTGGCGCTGTCCTTCGACGCGGTGCATCGGATCGCCCAGGGCAAATCCCCCGATATCAGCGCGCTCATGTCCTGTTTCGGCCCCGCGCCGCTGGTTTCGGTGCGGCCCAGCTCGGCCGATTTCGAATGGGGTGGGCCGGCCTCAATCCTGAATATCGGCATGAACGACGCGCGCCATGCCGCGCTGTGCGACAGCCATGGCGAGACGGCGGCAACCGCGCTTTACCTGCGGTTCATCCAGTCCTTCGCGGTGCATGTCGCGCGGCTGGACCCGGACATGTTCGAGCCCGAGGAACCCTCGGCCAAGGCATTGCGCGCCGCGCTTGATGCCTATGCGGACGAAACTGACGACCCTTTCCCGCAGGACCCGGGGCGGCAATTGCTCGAGGTGCTGCGTTCGATGGCCCGCGCCTGGGAGGGGACGACCGCGCGGCTGTTGCGCCAGGCCAAGGGGGCGCCCGCCGATGCGGGGCTGGGCCTTGTGGTGCAGGCGATGGCGCTGGGCCTTGGCCCCGCCGAAAGCGGCTCGGGCGTGATCCAGTTCGTGGATGGCAGCACCGGCCAGCGCCGGATCACCGGCCGCTACCTGGTGCAAAGCCAGGGCCGCGACGCCATCGCGGTGCGCGAGGGGGCGATCTTCCTGACCCGCGACCCGCGTGGCGCCTCGCTGGAGGATCGCTGTCCCGATGTGGTCGCCCAATTGCGCCGCTATGGTGAAACCTGCCGGTTGAACCTGCGCGAAGAGATGCAGATCGACTTTACCATCGAGGCCGGCAAGCTGTGGGTGCTGGATGCCGTTCGGGTGCCGCGCAGCGCGCGCGGCGCGGTGCGAATCGCGGTGATGCTGGCCGATGAGGGGATCATCGCCCGCGAAGAGGCGCTGCGCCGGATCGAACCGCGCGCGGTCAGCGAATTGCTGCACAGCCAGGTCGACCCGGCCGGACCGCGCCAGGTCATCGCCCACGGGATTGCCGCCAGCCCCGGTGCGGCCACCGGGCGGCTGGTGTTCGGTTCGGCCGCCGCGCAGGCCAGCGCAGCGCGCGGCGAGCCGTGCATCCTGGTGCGCCGCGAAACCACGCCCGAGGATATCCGCGGCATGCATGCCGCCGCCGGCGTGATGACCGAACGCGGCGGCATGACCAGTCACGCCGCGGTGATCGCCCGCGGGCTGGGCGTGCCCTGTGTCGTCGGTATCTCGGACATGCGGCTGAACCGGCGCGACGGTGTCTTGATCACCGCCGACGGGCGCAAGCTGCACGAGGGCGACATTGTCACGCTGGACGGCACCAGCGGGCAGGTGCTGCTGGGCGAGGTGGCGATGCTGGAACCGGCGCTGGACGACGCGTTCCAGGCGCTGATGGGCTGGGCCGAGGCCGCCTGCGACATCGGTGTGCGGGCCAATGCCGACACGCCCGCCGATGCCCAGACCGCGCGCCGTTTCGGCGCCGACGGGATCGGGCTGTGCCGCACCGAGCACATGTTCTTCGAGGAAGACCGGCTGACGGTGATGCACGAGATGATCTTCGCCGACCGCGCGCAGGACCGTGCCGCGGTGCTGGCCCGCCTGTTGCCGATGCAGCGCGCCGATTTCACGCGCCTGTTCGAGATCATGCAGGGGCTGCCGGTCTGCATCCGCCTGTTCGACCCGCCGCTGCACGAATTCCTGCCGCAATCGCGCGAGGGCGTGCGCGATCTGGCCGAGGCGCTGGACCTGCCGGTGTCGGATGTCCAGCGCCGGGTTCAGGCGCTTTCGGAATTCAACCCGATGCTGGGGATGCGGGGGGTCCGGCTGGGGATCACCATCCCCGAGATCTACGACATGCAGGCCCGTGCGATCTTCGAGGCGACGATCGAGGCCAGCCATAACGGCGACCCGGTGGTGCCCGAGATCATGATCCCGCTGGTTTCGGCGATGCGCGAGGTCGAACTGGTCAAGACGCGGATCGACTCGCTGGCGGCCGCGGTGCGGACCGAGCGGGGCGTCGATTTCGACTATCGGTTGGGCGTGATGGTCGAAACCCCGCGCGCGGCGCTGCGCGCGGGTGACATCGCCCAGCACGCGGCCTTTCTCAGCTTCGGCACCAACGACCTGACACAGATGACCTATGGCCTGTCGCGCGACGACGCGGGGCGGTTCATGGGGTCCTATGTCAAGCAGGGGGTATTCGCCGAGGACCCGTTCCACATCCTCGATGCCGAGGGGGTGGGCGAGCTGCTGAAGATCGGCGCCGAACGCGGCCGGGCGTCCCGCCCGGGTGTTACCCTGTCGATCTGCGGCGAGCATGGCGGCAACGCGGAATCGATTGCCTTCTGCCGCGCGGCGGGGTTCGACTACGTCTCCTGCTCGCCGTTTCGGGTTCCGGTGGCGCGCCTCGCGGCGGCGCAATTGGCGCTGGGTAAGCAGGTTCATGCCGATTGAGCGCGATGCGTGGCAAGGTGCTTGCATTCCGATGCTCAGGCAATGCATCAGCTTCGGCAGCTAACCCCTTGATGCAGAATATGCGTCGCGCTGTTGCAGAATGGCCACAGGGGTAGACTCGGCAGGCCGTTCGCGTTAAGCAATGCGGCGGGGCCTTGCTGGGGCCACGTCACCGTTGGGGGATCAATGGGTATCGTTACTGTACGGGCAGCCGGCCTGGCGGCCGCGCTTGCGCTTTCCGCGGGGGTCTCTCACGCCGAAATGACCGGGTCGCACTCGAACGATCCGACGGCCATGCTGGGGGAAAACCTCACCCGGCTCCTGGGGGCCGAGCGCAGCGCGCTGAAAAGCGTGGGCGAGCGCCGGCTCAAGCGATTGGCCAACCGCAAGACCAGCAAGGAGGCCGCTGCAACACCGCGTTACGATGCGGCCTGGCTGGCCGCCCAGCCGCGCGCGCGCGGCGGCGCGCAGTGGGAATGCCTGACCGAGGCACTGTATTTCGAGGCCCGCGGCGAGACCGTGAAAGGCCAGTTCGCGGTGGCCGAGGTTATCCTGAACCGCGTCGCCTCGCCGGCCTATCCCGACAGTGTCTGCGGCGTCGTCCACCAGGGCACCGGCAAGCGTTATCAATGCCAGTTCACCTATACCTGCGACGGACATGCCGAGGTGGTGCGCGAACCGGCCGTCTACGATCGCCTGGGCAAGATCGCGCGGGTCATGCTGGACGGCGCGCCGCGCCCCCTGACCAAGGGCGCCACCCATTACCACACAAGTGCCGTGAACCCGCGCTGGGCCAGCCGCTTCCCGCGCACCGCCACCATCGGCGTGCACCACTTCTATCGCCAGCCCGGCGCGCAGGTCGTGGCGCAGAACTGACCGTCCGCTGTCGCGTGTGGTCCACGCCCTGCCGCATCGGGGGCTGTCCTCCGCGCCGCATCCGGCGTATCAGGGGGCCAGGACCGGCCCGGGAGGCCCCCCATGACTGACGAGATCCGCCTTGCCTTCGCCCACCCGTCCGAGCGTGCCCAGGCGCTGGCCCCGGCGCGGCCGATGCGCGACCGGATCTCGCTGCGTGACCATATCGTCGAGGTCGAGATCGGCGCCTTCCAGGCCGAGCGGGGCACGACGCAGCGGCTGCGCTTCAACGTGGTCGTCGAGGTCCGCCCCCATCCCGCGCCACTGGAGGACGATGTCGACCGTGTCCTGTCCTATGACACGATCACCGAGGCCATCGCGGCCGAGTTGTCGTCGGAACGGCTGAACCTGCTGGAAACGCTGGCCGACCGGATCGCCGAACGTATCCTCGCCGAACCCCAGGCGATGCGCGCCTTTGTCCGTATCGAGAAATTGGACCGCGGCCCCGGCGCTCTGGGGGTCGAGATCGTGCGTGACCGCCGGCCCGACGCGCCGCGCCTGGTCGAACCCGCCGACCCCGAGGACGCGGCGCTGCATCACCCGCTGGTCGTGTTCCTGTCGAACGCGGCCATCGCCGACCCGGACCTGCCGCGCTGGCTGGACCGGATGGCGGGGGGGGCGCACCCCGTGGTGCTGTGCGTGGGCGCCCCCGATGCACCCGCGCCGCGGTCGGCCATCGCGCCGGCGCAGCGGCGGATCGACCTGCTGGCGATCGAACAGAACGCCTGGGTGCTGGCGGGCCGCGATCCGCGTTGCGTGGTCCGCGGCAGCCGGACGGAAATCGACTGGGCGATGAAGCATCGGCAATTCACCGTCTGGGCGCCGTCCAAGATCGTGCTCGACTCGGTCGAACATCCTTCGGTCAGCCCGCGTGACGCGCTGGCCCTGGCGCTGTGGCTGGCGCACGGGCTTCAGGCGGCGCGGGTGCTGGTGATCGGCGCGGACGCGTTGCCCGAGACCGGTGGCCTGGATGTCACGGCGGTTGCGCCGGGGGCCGTGCTCGACGCGCTCTGAGGGCTTGCCAAGCCAAGGCGCATCGCCCATTCAGCCCCCATGCAGCGTTATTTCCGCCCCATCGTCCAGACCGACGCCGCCCGCCCCGCCGATGCCCTGCCGCTGGCCGGCGGCTGGGCCTGGTTCGCCGCCGCCGAAGAGCTGTTTCGCGACGCGCCGCCCCGGCTGCTGCCCGCAGGCGCCTTGCCCGAGGAGGCGCGCGCCGCGCTGGCAGGGCCGCGCCCCGCGCTGGCAGGGCTGACCATGGACCGGCCGCGGATCATGGGGATCCTGAACGTCACGCCCGACAGCTTTTCCGATGGCGGCCGGTTCGACGCGCCCGCCGCGGCCCTGGCCCATGGCCGCGCACTGGCCGAGGCGGCGGATATCCTGGATATCGGCGGCGAATCCACCCGCCCCGGCGCGCGCGAGGTTCCGGTTGACGAGGAAATCGCCCGCACCGCGCCGGTGATCGCGGCGCTACGCAAGGCGGGCGTGACCGTGCCGATCTCGATCGACACCCGCAAGGCCGCGGTGGCCGGGGCGGCGCTGGCCGCCGGGGCAGACATGGTCAACGATGTCGCCGCCTTCACCCATGATCCGGCGCTGGCCGAGGTCGCGGCCCGGGCCGAGGCGCCGGTCTGCCTGATGCATGCGCAGGGCGACCCGGAAACCATGCAGAACGACCCGCACTATGACAACGTGCTGCTGGATGTTTATGATTTTCTCGCTCAACGGATTGCCGCGGCCGAGGCGGCGGGCATCCCGCGGGCGCGCATCGTGGCCGACCCCGGCATCGGCTTTGGCAAGACGGTGGCGCATAACCTGGCGCTGCTGCGCGGGCTGAGCCTGTTTCACGGGCTGGGCTGCCCGGTTCTGTTGGGCGCCTCGCGCAAGCGGTTCATCGGTGCGCTGGGCCACGAACCGCAGGCGGACCGGCGCGGCCCGGGCTCGGTCGCGGTGGCGCTGGCCGGGATCGCGCAGGGGGTGCAGATCCTGCGCGTCCACGACGTGGCCGAGACGCGGCAGGCGATGCGCCTTGACGGGGCGCTGAAAGGATACGGAGTGGCGGAATGAGCGGCAGGACGATCTTTGGCACCGACGGGGTGCGCGGGCGGGCGAACAGCTATCCGATGACCGCCGGGATGGCGCTGAAACTGGGCGCGGCGGCGGGCCGCTATTTCCGCCGCGACGGCACCGACAAGCACCGCGTGGTGATCGGCAAGGATACCCGGCGGTCGGGCTACATGCTGGAAAACGCGCTGACCGCGGGGCTGACATCCACCGGAATGAACGTGCTGCTGCTGGGGCCGGTGCCGACGCCCGCGGTGGGGTTCCTGACCCGGTCGATGCGGGCCGATCTGGGCATCATGATCTCGGCCAGTCACAACCCGCACCATGACAACGGCATCAAGTTCTTCGGCCCCGAGGGGTTCAAGCTGTCCGACGAGGCCGAGGCCGAGATCGAGGCGATCCTCGCCCGCGAAATCGACCCCGCCCAGCCCGAGAATATCGGCAGCGCGCGGCGTATCGACGACGGGCTTTGGCGTTACGCGGAATTCGCCAAGACCACCTTCCCGGCGGGGCGGCGGCTGGACGGGCTGAAGGTGGTGGTCGACTGTGCCAATGGCGCGGCCTACAAGGTGGCGCCCGAGGTTCTGTGGGAGTTGGGGGCCGAGGTCGTGCCCCTGGGGGTGAAACCCAACGGCCTGAACATCAACGATAAATGCGGCTCGACCCACCCCGAGGCGGCAGCCGCGGCGGTCGTGGCCCATGGCGCGCATCTGGGGATCTGTCTGGATGGCGATGCCGACCGGGTGATGATCATCGACGAAACCGGCACGGTGGCGGATGGCGACCAGATCATGGCGCTGTTCGCCGAGCGATGGGCCAAGGCGGGGCGGTTGCAGGCGGGAACGCTGGTCGCCACCGTGATGTCCAATCTCGGGCTGGAAAAGCACCTTGCAGGACATGGGATCCGGCTGGAACGCACCGCCGTCGGCGACCGCTACGTGGTCGAGGCGATGCGCCGGGGCGGCTGGAACCTGGGCGGCGAACAGTCGGGCCATATCGTGATGACCGATTTCTGCACCACCGGCGACGGGTTGCTGGCGGGGCTGCAATTCCTCGCCGCGATGGTCGAAAGCGGCCAGCCCGCCTCGGCGCTGGCACAGCGGTTCGACCGGGTGCCGCAACTGTTGCAGAATGTCCGGTACGCCGCCGGGACCGACCCGCTGGCCCTGCCGCCCGTCGCGTCCGCCATCGCCGAGGCCGAGGCGCGCCTTGCCGGCTGCGGGCGCCTGCTGATCCGCAAATCGGGAACCGAACCCCTGATCCGGGTGATGGCCGAATGCGAGGACGAGGCGCTTCTGGCCGAGGTGGTCGCCGCGGTCGTGGCCGCCGTCACCCGGGCCGCCGGCACCCCCGTCGAGGCGGGCTGAGGCGCGCCATCACGGGCACGTGAGCCGCATTCCCGGAACAACGATCCGGGGCGGGCGGTTCCTTTCACGACGGGCGGCGCAATCGGTGCCGCCCGCGACATGAAAGGAGGACCGACATGACCGCGACCGACCTGATCGTGATCCTGGCCCTCGGAACGCTGGGCGCGGGTGCGATCTATGCGCTTGTCGACAAGCGCAGGACCGAGGCGCGCAAGGCCGACCCCGATGCGCCGAAAAGCACGCTGGCGGCCGATGCGCCCAGCACCACGCCCAGCGGCAAGGGTCAGCCGTGACGCAAAAGGGCGCCCCGCGGGGCGCCCTTTCGTGATCCGGACAGGCGGGATCAGTTCTTGGACTTGTCGACCATCTTTCCGGCGGTGATCCACGGCATCATCGCGCGCAGCTTTTCGCCGACCTGTTCGATCTGATGGGCGTCGTTGTTGCGGCGGGTCGCCTTGAAGCTGGGCTGGCCGACGGCGCATTCCTGCATCCAGTCGCGCACGAAGCGGCCCTGCTGGATGTCGGTCAGAACCGCTTTCATCCGCGCCTTGGTCTCGTCATAGGGCAGGATGCGCGGGCCACTGACATATTCGCCGTACTCGGCGGTGTTCGAGATCGAGTAGTTCATGTTGGCGATGCCGCCTTCGTAGATCAGGTCGACGATCAGCTTCACCTCGTGCAGGCACTCGAAATAGGCCATCTCGGGGGCATAGCCCGCCTCGACCAGCGTTTCGAAGCCCATGCGGATCAGTTCCACCAGGCCGCCGCACAGAACCGCCTGTTCGCCGAAAAGGTCGGTCTCGCACTCTTCCTTGAAATTGGTCTCGATGATGCCGGAACGCCCGCCGCCGATCGCCGAGCAGTAGGACAGGCCCAGTTCCAGCGCTTTGCCGGTCGCGTCCTGGTGCACCGCCACCAGGCAGGGCACGCCGCCGCCCTTGGTGTATTCGCCGCGCACGGTGTGGCCCGGGCCCTTGGGGGCCATCATGATCACGTCGACGCCGGCGGGTGCCTCGATCAGGCCGAAATGGATGTTCAGGCCGTGGGCAAAGGCGATCGCGGCGCCTTCACGGATGTTGTCCTTGACGTATTTGTTCCAGGTGTCGGCCTGCAGTTCGTCGGGCATGGTGAACATCATAAGGTCGCACCAGGCCGCGGCCTCGGCGATGCCCATCACCTGCAGGCCCTCGCCCTCGGCCTTCTTGGCGCTGGCCGAGCCTTCGCGCAGGGCGACGGCCACGTTCTTGGCGCCCGAATCGCGCAGGTTCAGCGCGTGGGCATGGCCCTGGGAGCCATAGCCCAGGATCGCCACCTTCTTGTCCTTGATCAGGTTGATGTCGCAGTCACGGTCGTAATACACGCGCATCGCGTCGGTCCTCTTGCCGGTTCAATCTGGCGTGACAATAGGCAAGGGGCGAAGTGCAGGGGTTTCATTCTTTGAAGAAAGTCGCCAAATTGCAAAAAGATCATGCGCATTGAGATGATTTTGTGAAATGACCATTCCTATCGACGATACCGACCGCCGCTTGCTGCGCTATCTGCAGGCAGACCCGGACCTGTCCACCGCAGAGTTGGCGGACCGGGCGGGGGTGACCACCGCGACCTGCTGGCGGCGGCTGGAAAAGCTGCGCGCCAAGGGGCTGTTCAAGGGAATACAGGCGGTGATCGACTGGCGCGCGCTGGGCTATTCGCTCGAGGTCAGCTTGCGATTCTCGCTCGACAAGACCGACCCGCGTGCCTTTGACGAATTCGTGGCCGCCGCGCGCGAGGTGCCCGAGGTCCGTGAAATCCAGACCTTCCTGGGCCGGGTCGACGTGCGGCTGAACATCCTGGCCCGCGACATGGCCCATTACCAGGACCTGTACCGCAGCCGCATCCTGACCCTGCCGCATATCGCCGATATCGAGGCGTTGATGCACGTGGCCGACATCAAGCGTGCCGAGGCGTTGCCGGTATGATCGATCTGGACGAGATTGACCGCCACATCCTGCGGGCGCTGGCCGAGGACGCGACGCAAAGCGCGGGCGCGTTGGGCCGGCGCTTCGGTCTGTCGCAGCCGGCGACCTGGCGGCGGGTGAAGCGGCTGGAAGACTCGGGCGTGATCGCCGGTCGGCGTGTGGTGCTGGATGCCGAGGCGCTGGGATTCGGGGTCAGCGTGTTCCTGGGCGTGAAGCTCGCCACCAAGGGCCGCGTCGGGCTGGAACAGTTCGAACGCGCGGTCAGCGCCATTCCCGAGGTGCAGACGGTGCAGCACGTGCTGGGCCTGTTCGACTACCGGCTGAAGGTCGTGGCGCGCGACCTGTCGGATTTCGAGCGGGTGCTGCGCCGCCGCATCATGACCCTGCCGGGCGTCGGCAATGTCGAGGCCAACGTGATCCTCAGCGAAGAACGGCTACCGGGGCCCTTGGGCTAGCCGCGCGCCCCCATGCCCAGTTGCATCAGCGTCTTGCGCACCGGTTTCAGCGCGTAAAGCGAGGCGATGCCCGCCGCGCGCAGGTCACGGATGGCGGGGGCGCCCTGCATCGAGGTGCGGTTGAGCACGTCTATGCCGGTCACGCGGGCCGCCACCTCGGGATAGCGGCGGCGGTGATACAGCTCCAGCATGGCGGGTTCGCCGATCTGGGCGGGGGCGGCGCGGCACAGCTCCAGCAGAACGCGCAGATCGGCGAGGCTCATGTTCAGCCCCTGCGCGCCGATGGGCGGCACCACGTGGGCGGCCTCGGCCACCAGCGCCGTTCGGTCGGCCCGGAAACTGTGGGCGATCTGGCTGATGATCGGCCAGACGGTGCGGCGCGTGACCAGGTTCAGCGGCCCGTAGATCGCGCCCGAGCGTGCCGTCATCTCGGCGTTGAACTCGGCCTCGGGCATGGCGGCCAGCCGCAGCGCCTCGGGGCCGCGTTCCATCCAGACGATGGCCGAACAGGGCTTGCCGTCGCGGTCGGGCAGGGGAACCAGGGTGAACGGCCCGCCCGAGCGGTGGATCTCGGTCGAGACGTTGTGGTGCGGTTCGGGGTGGGTGACGGCGAAGGCCAGCGCCTTTTGCCCATAGCGGATCGTGCGCGCGCCGATCCCGACCGCCTCGCGCACCGGGGAATTGCGCCCGTCCGCGGCGACCAGAAGCCGGGCCGAAACACGGGTGCCGTCGGTCAGCGTGACCAGCGCCTCGGCATCGCGGGTCAGGACCGATTTCGTGCCGATGCCGGGGCGGAAATCGACATTGGGCAATTCCGCGACGCGGGCCACCATCTCGCGCCGCAGCAGCCAGTTGGGCAGGTTCCACCCAAAGGGCAGGCTGGACACGTCGCGTGCGTTGAAATCGCGGGTGATCCGGGGCGCGGGCGTCTTGCCGCCGGCATCGACGATGCGCATCACCTGCAAGTCGGTCGCAAAGGGGGCCAGCCGATCCCAAAGCCCCGCCTGTTGCAGCACCTTCAGCGAGGGTTGCAGGAAGGCGGTGGTCCGCAGGTCCGCGCCGTCCGCCGTTTCCTCCGTCACGGGCGGCGCGGGGTCCACGCAGATCACGCGGAAGCCGGCCGAGCCGAACAGGGCCGCCGCGGTCAGGCCGGCGACGCCGCCGCCGGAAACCAGGATATCGGTTGAAATGCGCGTCATGGGATGCCTCCTGACCCCCGAGATAGCCCGCCCGGGCGCCGGGTCCAAGAGGCGATCCGCCGGTCAGCCCATGCTGATCCAGACCAGCACGATCAGGCAGATCGGCACCGCGATGACGGCTGGCATGTAAAGCCCCAGAACGCCCCATTTGAAGATAGAGAAGCCCCATCCCGTGAAAAGCGCGAGGATGGCCACCCAGATGCCCGCCTCGGTCCAGAACCCGCCGGGTTCGTCGTGGCTGTCAGTCATATTCGTCCCCATGAATATCTCCCTTCGCGGACCATAGGTCGGCCATCCGCGTTTTGCAACACGTTGCATACCTATGCATGCATAAAATTGCCCCGGCCAGACCGACCTTCGGACCGGTGCGGGTCAACCGCCTGTCAGATCGGCAAGAAAGGCGCCCAGGTCGTCGGTGTGGTGGTGGATATGGGCGGCGTGTTCGGGCGTGGGGGCCACGTGAACGGTGCGCATCCCCATCGCGTGCGGCGCGGCCAGGTTACGGGGATCGTCCTCGAAGATCGCGCCTTCCAGCGGGATGATTCCGCCCTGCGCAAAGACCACCTCGAACGCCTCGCGCCGCGGTTTCGGCTGGAATCCCGCGTGTTCCACGCCATAGATCGCGTCGAACACGCCATCCAGGCCGCGCGCGGCCAGAACCCGTTCGGCATAGGGGCCGCTGCCGTTGGTGTGCACGATCTTGCGGCCGGGCAGGGCCGTGATGCGGGCGCGCAGGTCGGGGTCGGGGGCCAGATCGTCCAGCGAGATGTCGTGCACCTCGTGCAGATAGGGGCCGGGATCGACGCCGTGCACCTCCATCAGGCCAGCCAGCGTGGTGCCATACTCCGCCCAGTATTGCTTGCGCAGCCGGTTCGCCTCGGCCGCATCCACGCCCAGCGCCTCGCTTACGAAGGCGATCATCCTGTGCTCGATCTGGTCGAACAACCGTATGTCGGGCGAATACAGCGTGTTGTCCAGGTCGAACACCCAGCCCCGGACATGCGTGAAATCACTGGCCACCATGGGCGTCGCTTAACCCCCTGCGGCAAAAGGCACAATCACGAAGGCTTGTTTGCTGCAAGCGCAGCCTCTATTGTAGACCATCGTATGCAGGAGCCCCCGCAGATGAAGGACACCCGTCCCGCGCACAAGGACGCGTATGAACTGATCCTAGAGGCGATCGACGTCGGCGTCTACACGCCCGGCGATCGGCTTGTCGAAAGCGAACTGGCCGAACGCTTCGGGGTCTCGCGCACGCCGATCCGCGAGGCGCTGCAGCGGCTGGAAACGCAATCGCTGCTGACCCGCGACGGCCGCAGCCTGATCGTGGCGTCTCTGACCCATGACCAGATGGCCGAACTATACGTGGTGCGCGCGGAGCTTGAGGGGCTGGCCGCGCGCCTTGCCGCGCGGCATGCCACCGCCGAGGAGGTGCGGGTGCTGCGCGCCATGGTGAACGACGACCGCAAACTGTTGAACGACTCATCCGCGATGGCGCGGGCGAACCGGCGGTTCCACAAGCAGATCCACCTAGCCTCGCACAACCGCTATCTGGTGCAACAGCTTGACCTGGTGCACCGGACCATGGCGCTGATGGCGACCACCTCGCTGGCGATCGAGGGCCGGGGCCAGGACGCGCTGGCCGAACATGATGCCATCGTCTCGGCGATCGAGGCGGGCGATGGCGACGCGGCCTATGATGCGCTCAAGGCTCACATCTCGATCGCGTTCGAGGCACGGCTGCGCCACGACGCCGAGGCGTTGATGGCCGAGGGCTGATCGGCGGGGGTGGTGACGGGCGTGGGGGCGGTTACATCCACCGCGCCGGCGCGTGCGATCGCGGCGCCGACATGGGCACGGGCGGCGTCGGCCCGCGTGTCGTCGGGGCCGTCCAGCCCGTGCCGTGTCTTGTCCCAGAAGAACGGCTTTGCCGCCATTTCCCAGACCGCCTTGTACGAGGCCAGCGCGGCCAGAGGGAAATACAGGTGCAGCGTCGGCAGCCAGGGAATCAGCCGGCGCTTGCCCGCCCGTGTCACCCCCATCGCGCCCACGCCCAGCGTTACCAGTTCCGAACCGATGAACACCGCGAACAGGGCTGCCATGCCGCCCGCGGGCAGCACCTGTTGCAACGGATGGCTCAGCCCGAGCGGCAGCGCCCAGAACGACCAGATCAGCGGCATGAAGACGAACTGGGTCAGCGTGCCCAGGAACAGCACCTGCATGCCGAGAAAGCCCAAGGGCCCGAACTGGCGCAACAACCGGTCGGGGCGGCGCATATGGGTGGCCCAGGTCAGCGCATAGCCCTTGAGCCAGCGCGAGCGTTGCCGCACCCAGGGCCAGGCCCGGCAATTGGCCTCTTCCTCGGTGACGCTGTCCAGGAATTCGGTCCGATAGCCATGGCGGGCCAGCCGCAGGCCCAGGTCGGCATCCTCGGTCACGTTATGGGCGTCCCAGCCGCCCAGGTCTTCCAGCACGCGGCGGCGGAAGAACAACGTCGTGCCCCCCAGCGGCACCGGCACGCCCAGCCGCGCCAGACCGGGCAGGACCACGCGGAACCAGGCGGCGTATTCGATGGCGAAACAGCGCGCCAGCCAGTTGGCGCGGAAATTGTAGAAATCCAGCACCCCCTGCAGCACGGCCACGTCCGGGCCACAGCTGTGGAAATGCTCGACCACCCGGCGCAACTGGTCGGGGGCGGGGGCGTCCTCGGCGTCGTAGATGCCCACGATCGAGCCGTGGCAGAAATCCAGCGCATAGTTCAACGCCCGCGGCTTGGTCCTGAGCGCGCCGCCCGGCACCGTCACCCGGCGCATCCACGGCGGAAGCTGTGCCGCGTCCAGCGTGGCCTGCGTCGCGGCGTCGCCTTCTTCGGTAACCAGGCAGATATCCAGCAGCGCGCGGGGATAATCCAGCCGCGACAGCCGCCGGATCAGCCGCGAGGCCAGCTCGGTTTCCCGGAACAGGGGCACCAGGATCGAGATGCGCGGCAGCCGGGCAATGGTCGGCGCGGCGGGGGGCGGGACGCGGCGCGCCCGGCGCAGCGCGTGCGCCTGGGTCACCGCGGCCGCGGCCTTGAGCAGGCTGCCCAGCGCCATCCACCCCACCGTCCATAGTGTCAGCGCCGCCAGGACCGGCATCGGCGCCAGCACCGCCAGCAGCACCAGCGCGGCCAGCGCCGCCACGACTGCGGCGCGCGGCCCGGCGCGCAGCCAGGCCCGGCAGCTTTCGGCCTCGGGGACGCGGGTTTCGGCCGCGGCCACCAGCAACGGCGCGCGGCGCTCGGCCAGGGCGTCCTGCAATTCGTCCTCGCGGCAGATCACCATGATCGCGGGGGTCAGCTCGGCCGGCAGGGTCGGGGCGATCTGCTCGAACCTATCGGGGCGCGAGGTGGCCACCAGCGTGGCGCCCGCGAACCGCCGCCAGGGCAGGATACCCAGATGCAGGCAGCGCTGGGCGCCGATCACGTCGATCAGGCGCGGATCAGGCGGATAGGCCGCGAAATCGGCGCGCCCCGTGCCGTATTGCGCGCAAAGCGCCTGCGCCACATCTTCGGCGTTGGCCGCGCCCTCGGCGATCAGCAATTCGCCCAGCCGGACATCCATTCGCGCATGGTCTGCCAGGGCGCGCTCCAGCGCCTCGGCACTGACGGCGCCGGTGGCGCGCAGCTTTTCTCCCAGGCGCAGCGCGCTGCGGTGCTGGAAGGCGAGTTCGGCGGTCTCGGCAGAGGTTTGCCGGGCCGCCGCCAGAGAGATCACCGGCGGCATGGCGGATCTTTCGACTGTGACCCGCTCTTATTGCTTTGTTAAGGTTAATGAACCGTAAAGGGGTGCCGGGCCGTCGCGAAAGTGCCGCGCAGCCCCCGCCTTGGCCGGGATCAGACCTCTTCGATGCGGATCGCCACCGGGTCGCCCACCACCACGCCGGTGGCCGCAAACCCCGCGCGTGCGTGATCCAGCGCGTCGCGCGTGGTCTTGTGGGTAACGACCAGCACGGGCGCGGTGCTGGCCGCGTGGCGATACTGGCGCATCCGGTCGATCGAGATGCCCGCCTCGCCCAGTGCCGCCGCCACCTTGGCCAGCGCACCGGGTTTGTCCTCCAGTTCCATCCGCAGGTAATAGGGGGCCGCCGCCGAGGCACGGGCCGCGCGCGACTGTGCCAATCCGGCCGCAGGCTGGCCGAAGGTCGACACCCGGGTGCCGCGCGCGATGTCGATCACGTCAGCCATCACGGCGCTGGCGGTCGGTCCCTCGCCCGCGCCGGCGCCGCGCAGCACGATCTGGCCGACCGCGTCGCCTTCCAGCACGACCATGTTGGTCGGTCCCTCCAGCTGGCCCAGCGGAGAGGTCGCCGGCACCAGGCAGGGCGACATGCGCTGTTCCAGCCCGCGGCCCGTCATCTGCGCCACGCCCAACAGCTTGATCCGAAAGCCCATGTCGGCGGCGTGGTGGATATCGTCGATCGAGATCCGCTCGATCCCCTCCAGCTCCATCGCCGGGAAATCGACCCGCGTGCCAAAGGCAATGGCGGCCAGCAGCGACAGCTTGTGGCCCGCGTCGATGCCGCCCACGTCCAGCGTCGGGTCGGCCTCCAGATAGCCCAGCGCGTTGGCCTCTTCGAACACCTTTTCATAGGGCAGGCCCTCGCTTTCCATCCGCGTCAGGATGTAGTTGCAGGTGCCGTTCATCACGCCCATCACACGGGTGATCTGGTTGCCCGCCAACCCCTCGGTCAGCGCCTTGACCACGGGAATCCCGCCCGCTACCGCCGCCTCGAAACGGATCACCCGGTCCGCGGCTTCGGCGGCCTCGGCCAATGCCTGGCCATGGACCGCCAGCATCGCCTTGTTTGCGGTCACCACGTCCTTGCCGGCGGCGATGGCGGCCTCGGTCGCGGCCTTGGCCGGCCCGTCGCTGCCGCCCATCAGTTCCACGAACACGTCGATATCCTCGCGCCGGGCCAGCACGACGGGGTCATCCTCCCAGGCATAGGCCGACAGGTCGACGCCGCGATCCTTGTCGCGGGTCCGGGCCGAGACGGCGCTGATCGTGATCGGCCGGCCGCCGCGCTGGGCGATGAGGTTCGCCCGGGCCTGGACGATCTTGACGACACCGGCGCCGACGGTGCCGAGCCCGGCGATGCCGATGCGCAGGGGGGTGGTCATGGGGCGTGCTCCCGGCTGGGATGATCTGACGAGGTTCGACGGGGTGTTAGCGCGAAGGCGCGGGGCTTGCAACGCGGCCCGCACATGTGCACCGGGCGGGGGGGAGGGGGCGCGGCCTAGAACGGGCGTGTGCGCAACGCGGCGGTCTTCTGTCGCAAGAGCGCCGCCCGCGCCTCGAGGCGGGCCGCGTCTTCGGGTTCCGCCCCGGTCCGGGCGGCGCGCGCCAGGATCGGCTCGACCGGCACGATGCGCGGGGCTTCGGTGGGCAGCGCGCGGGCCTGTTCGGCGGCGTCGACCTCGGGGAAGGTGGCACACCCCGCGAGTCCCGCGGCCAACATGCCTGCCGCCAATGCCGTCGCGATGCGTTCTGCCATGCCCGTGCCCATCCTTGCCCGGCCGGTTTGCGCAAGGCGTGCGCGTATCCGGCCCCGCGTGACCATAGCCGCGCGACACAGCCCCCGGCAAGACGCACCGGCCGGGGCGGGGATTGAACTGAACGCACGTTCAGATAACACTGAACACCATGGCACGCACATCCGGTTCGCATTCCCAGATCACCGGCCCCCGGTTGCGCGCGGCCGCGCTGCGGCTGTTCGCCCGCCATGGCTATGCTGCCGTGTCGATGCGCCAGATCGCGGCCGAGGTGGGCGTGCAGGCCGGCGCGCTTTACAACTACATCCCCGACAAACAGGGGCTTCTGGCCGACCTGATGCGCAGCCACCTGGAGGAACTGCTTGCCGCCTGGGACCTTGAACCCAAGGGCACAGGGCCGCTTGATGCGCTGGAGGCGTTCACACGGTTCCACATCCGCTTTCACCTGGAACGGCCCGACGCGGTGTTCATCGCCTATATGGAACTGCGCAATCTCGACCCCCGGAACTTTGCCGAGATCGAAGCGCTGCGCAAACGCTACGAGACCGGGCTGGAGGATATCCTGCGCGCGGGCCGGGCGGCGGGAGTGTTCGACCTGCCCGATACCAAGCTGGCCACGCTGGCGGTGATCGCGATGCTGACGGGCGTCACCACCTGGTACCGGCCCGGCGGGCGGCTGAGTGCAGAGCGCGTGGCCGCGCTGTACTGGGAGATGGTGCGCAAGGCGGTCGGCGCCTGACCCCGCGTTCCGTGCATGGGGCGCGGCCGCGGAAACGACGGCACCCGGCGATGGCAGTCGCCGGGTGCACGTATTGCAAGGACGGCTAAGCGCTTATTTCTGCGGTTCGCCGGTCATGATGCCGCGAATGAACTTGTTGAAACCGCTGTCGCTGGCGCTCGAGCTGCTGGCGCCGGGCGTGGTCAGTTCGGTGTCGAACATGGTGCTCTTGCTGCTCAGCAGCGGCCAGTTCATCATCCGCGACAGCGGGGTCGGGTCGCTGGAGCGCAGCTCGACATTCGTCGCGCGCCCGCTCAGCAGTGCCATGTTCATCGCGCTCGAGAACGGCGTCGGGTTGTTCGTGCTGAGCTGCGGGTTGGTCATGGTCTTGGTTTCGACCTGCGGGTTGGTCATGGTCTTGGTCTCGACCTGCGGGTTGGTGAAGGTCTTGGTTTCGACCTGCGGGTTGGTCATGGTGTTGGATTTGTCAGTCATGGTCCACCTACGTTGATCCTGTCCACCAAACGAATTGGCTTCTTCGCAAGGATGGCGTGTTGTGCGCTGCGGGCAAGGTGATTTTTCGCCGCGTCCCCGCATTCGCGTATTGACGGCACCGGGTTTGCCCGGCGCATGGGCAGTCTAGGCGATTGTCTGCCAAACTCCGAGTCGCTTGATACCCTTGGCCCCGGCGGCCGGGCGGGTTAGATCGCCGCATGCAGTCCGGGAAAGGGTGCCGATGACCGAAGAACTTGCCGTTTTGCGCGTCTCTGCCGTGCGTCGCGTGGTCGGGCTGGGCGTGATGGTCCTGCTGGCCGGGTTGCTGTTGTCGGTCGCGCTGGTGCGCCCGCCCGACGCGCCGCTCTGGCGCGGATTCCTGCTGGTGCTGGGGGGCGCCGTGCTGGCCCTGGGTGAGGCAATGCGCCGCGCCACCGCGCACCCGCTGCGGTTGACCCGTGCCGGCCTGTTCGATGACACGGGCCGCGAACTGGCGCGGATCGACGACATCGAAGGCATCGAGCGGGGCATGTTCGCGCTGAAGCCGTCGAACGGGTTCACGCTCAAGCTGACGCGCGCCGGAGGCCGGGCCTGGGCGCCCGGGGTGTGGTGGCGGTTCGGCCGGCGGCTGGGCGTGGGCGGCGTGACCTCGGCGGCGCAGGCCAAGGCGATGGCCGAGATCCTGACCGCGCTTTTGCTCGAACGCTCGCAGGGCGGGCAGGGGGACGAGGGCGCCTGACACCGACGCGCGTTCGGCCGCCGTGTCATGGTCCATCGCGGTGCGGCGGCGTCATGCGATCGGCAAACCTGCCGGGGATTCTTCCCGCGTTGACCGGCGCTGCGCGCGACCCGGGCGGCGGTCCTGCCGGACGCGGTGTCGGCAGGCTTCGGCCGCGATCTCAGACAGAGCCGGACCCGTCATCCCATTCCAGCTTTGGCACGAAACGCGGGCGCGTCGCGACGAAGCTGTCCATCGTGCGGGGGAACACGCCGAACCAGACCGGCGGGCGGTACAGCACCTGGGTTTCCACCAGGATCACCCGTTCATTGGTGGGCAGGATCGGGATCTTCGAGTCGAAGACATTGGCCAGGTCGCTTTCCGTCATCGCCGGGGCGTTGTCGGTGCCGTAGGACCAGTCGATGTCGAGATCGCGCGCGGCGGTGTCGCAATTCTTTTCGCAATAGACCAACGTCACCCGGATCCGGCTCATCTTGTCGGGCGTATCGGTCAGAAAGGCGAACATGTCGTCCAGGCCCTCGATATCGGCGGGGGTGACCGGGCCTTCCTGCTGGCGGCTGATCAGGTCGGAGATCGTGTAGGAACCGGTCATGTTCAGCGTCTTCAGGTGGAAGCCGTAGAAATAGATGATGATGCCGAGGATCGCCCAGATGAAGAAAGGCAGCACCAGCAGGAGTTCCATCACCATGTTGCCGCGGTCGTCGCGGGCGAAACGGCGGAACGGATCGGTGAACAGGCGTGCCATGGCTCAGATCCCCGCGCCAGGTTCGTTGACGAAGGCCGAGCGGGCCACCAGCGCATAGCCGTCGCGCGGGTCCTCGTGCAGCTTCAGCCCCAGGCCGATGCCCGGGAAGAACGGGTCGACCACGACGCAGGCCCGCACCACCATCAGCGTGTTCTGCGGACCCTGGGCAAAGTTCGTCAGCGGCTGGATCGGCGCCCGCCGGTCGACGCAGGTGATTTCCTCGCCGGGCAGGTCCCAGGTGGTGCGCGACACCGGCGTCAGTTCGATCTTGAGCACGTTCTCGCAATCGGGGAACAGGTTGATCTGCGAACAGAGCAGCTTCTTGAACTTGTCGTGGTCCAGTCCAGGGTAATGGCCCAGCCGCACCCCCCGCATCGACGTGTCCAGTGCGTGTTCCAGAAGCATCTGCCGGGTCATCAGGATCGAGGCCTCGAGACCCATCAGGAACATCGAAAAGACGACCGGCAGCGCCAGTACCACCTCGATGCTGGCGGTGCCGTCCTCGCGGCGAACTGCCCGGCAGATGCGGGCCTTCAGGCGGGCAAGCGCGCTCATTCCGTCAGCCTCAGCTGGTTGATCGACGAGGCGATGGCGCCGAAGGTGTCGGCGAGGTTCATGCCATCCGCCAGGAAGAAGTGGTTGTACGTGCTGGCGCAGCTGCGCATCACCGCCTCCTCTTCGCTGCCCTCGCCCACCTCGAAGCCGATGGTGTAGACCAGGATGTCCTGTTCCTTGGCGGCGGTGCAGATATCGGCCAGGCGGGCGTTCTTGGTGGCGTTGCCGTGTTCGCTCACCGGGTTCGGGGCGAAGCGGTCGAACCATTTGGTGGTGAACTTCGACCAGACCTCTTGATAGGTCATCTGATAGGCTTCCGCGCCGTCGGAGCCGACATAGGGGTTACTGTGCCAGTTGTAGTCGTAGTAATACCCGTTCGGCTTGACCCAGCGGTATTTCTTATAGTCGTCGTTGTAGATCGAATAGATTTCGGTATCTCCGAAGTCCCCGTTTGCCTTCTTGTAGTGCCAGACGATCGACGGGCCGGACCGGTATGTGTCCTTGAGATAATGCTGGTCGGTGTTCACCCCGTCGGTCATCAGGATGATGGCCTTCATGTTGTAATCCTGATCATAGGCATAGGGCCGTCCGTCGAACACCGGGTCGATCACCATCTCGGTCGAACCGGAGGCCACCGGGGTATTGGTCAGGTTGGTCACCACCTGCTGGCTGCCGGGATCCAGCAGCGCCGTGCCCCATTTCATGCCGAGGTCGATCGAGGTGTTGCCGCCCGCCGACAGCGCGTTGATCGCGCTGTAGACCTCGCCCAGGTCGTCCATGAACGGCTTGATCCAGCGCCAGCTTTCATTCCGGCAAGTCCAGCTCCCGGGCGAATAGTTATAGTTGTTCCAGGGGTCGAAGTGGCCGGTCCGTTCCAGAATGTCCTGGGGCGCCGGCGTGATGATCGCCGGATCCTTGACGAAGTTCTGCATGCTTGTCGTGGCGAAATCGTCAGAGGTGAAATCGACGCAGAACGAGGAATTGTGTTCGTTGGTGACGTTGTACTGGCCCAGCAGGACAGGCCCGGCCGCCACCTGTTCGGAATAGGGTACGATCGAGATCGAGACCTTGCCATGCTGCACCTCGCAGGCCGCGCCCGAGCCGCGGTCCTGGTTCGGGTTGCACTGCATGTTGTAGGCGAAATCCTTGGCCGCCTCGCGCAGCTCGTAAATCTTGCTGTTGCCGGAACTCGATCCCCATCCCATCGACCCCGACACGTCGACCACCAGCGATATTTCAAGATCGCTGATGCCTTCCTCGGCCGTGCTGGCGGCGAAGACCGGCATCTTGGTGAAGTCGACCTGGTTGGCCAGCAGGTTGTTGGCGTCTTCGGAATGACCTTCGCGGACGGCCCATTTCCGGGGGCGGACGACCTTCTCCATGATCGGCAGGAAGATCGGGTCCAGCGTGGCCCCGGCGACAGCCTTCACCTTGCGATAGGCGGCGGTCCCCGAGGAGATATCCTCCTCGATCTGGATCGGGCCGAGATAGTCGCCGAGGCCGGCCTTGAGGAAATAGTCGCGGACCACCTCCTCGGCGTCCTGGGACTGGTTGAGGCTGGCGGCGGCCAGAACGGCGCGGTCCATCGTGTTCTGCAACTGGGAACGGGTCGATTCGTAGCGCATGAAATCGACCGCCAGACCGGCGGTGAACAGCATCGCCACCAGAAGCATCAGCGAAAAGATGACAAGGCTGCCGTTTTCCTCGCGGCGGAACCGCGCAAGACTGCGACGCAACGCGGCCTGCCGCCCGTCACGCGCGCGGCCGACGCGGTCTTTCGGAGCAATCGACATCGTAATCGTCCTCGGTTCGGGGCCCGCCGGGCCAGTCTCTGCACGCACCAGGTGCGGCCATAGTAAGACGCCAAGCTGTGGCGAAAATGAGGCCGAATTCTGCGCTTTTACTTTGTTTTCGGGCGGGAGCCGTGCGTTTTTCGGGCGTGCCGCGGACATTGTGGACGGATGGGAAACGACGCACCGCGCGGCTGAGTCTGACCGCGTCAACTGGGGCTGGAAACCGCCGACGTGTCGCGTAGGGTGCGACGGGGAGAGCAGGGAGGAAAGCGATGGCGCCGCCGTCCGAGCCGAGGTTTCGCGAATCGGTCGATCGCATGTTCGCCAAGGCGGTGGCGCTGATGGACCTGGCCCCGGGCCTGGCCGAGAAGATCCGGGTCTGCAACGCCACCTACACGGTCCGTTTCGGGGTGCGCCTGCGCGGCAAGATCGAGACCTTCACCGGCTATCGCTCGGTCCATTCCGAGCATATGGAACCGGTCAAGGGCGGCATTCGCTATGCGCTGGCCGTCAGCCAGGATGAGGTCGAGGCGCTGGCCGCGCTGATGACCTATAAATGCGCGCTGGTCGAGGCGCCCTTCGGCGGCTCCAAGGGGGGGCTGTGCATCGACCCCCGCGCCTGGGACGTGCACGAGCTGGAACAGATTACCCGCCGCTTTGCCTATGAGCTGATCAAGCGCGACCTGATCTCGCCCAGCCAGAACGTGCCCGCCCCCGACATGGGCACCGGCGCGCGCGAGATGGCCTGGATCGCCGACCAGTACCAGCGGATGCATACAACCGACATCAACGCGCATGCCTGCGTGACGGGCAAGCCGCTGAACGCGGGCGGAATCTCGGGCCGGGTCGAGGCGACGGGCCGCGGGGTGCAATACGCGCTGCGCGAGTTCTTTCGCCATCCCGAAGACGTGGCGCGCGCGGGTCTGTCCGGGCTGCTGGACGGCAAGCGGGCGATCGTGCAGGGGCTGGGCAACGTGGGCTATCACGCGGCCAGGTTCCTGTCCGAGGAGGACGGCGTGCGGGTGATCGGCGTGGCCGAGCACGATGGCGGCATCTGGAACCCCGAGGGCATCGACATCGAGGCTCTGCGCCACTGGATCACGGCGAATGGCGGCGTGCAGGGCTTTCCGGGCGGTACCTACCTGATGGACGGCGCGGTGCTGCTGGAGGAGGATTGCGATATCCTGATCCCCGCCGCGCTGGAAGGGGTGATCACCCGCGAGAACGCCCCGCGCATCCGTGCGCCATTGATCATCGAGGCGGCCAACGGGCCGGTCACCGCGGGCGCCGATCATATCCTGTCCGAGCGCGGCACGGTCATCATCCCCGACCTTTATGCCAATGCGGGCGGGGTGACGGTGTCGTATTTCGAATGGGTCAAGAACCTGGGCCATATCCGCTTCGGCCGGATGCAGCGCCGCCAGGAAGAGGCGCGCCACCAGCTGGTGGTGGACGAGCTGGAACGGCTGTCGCACGAGATGGGCAATACCTGGACGCTGAGCCCGGGGTTCAAGGAACGCTACCTGCGCGGCGCGGACGAACTGGAACTGGTGCGCTCGGGGTTGGACGACACGATGCGCACCGCCTACCAGTCGATGCGCGAGGTCTGGCATGGCCGCCCGGACGTGCCCGATCTGCGGATGGCGGCCTACATGGTCGCGATCGAGCGGGTGGCGGCCAGCTATCATGCCAAGGGGTTGTGAGGTGCGGGAAAGGGCAGGGCTCCCGCCCCTTTCCGCCGCCCTAGCGGGCGTCGCAAAGCGTTGGGCCCGGCGCGCCCTTCGGGCGTGCGCCCGTTCCGTGACGCAGGTGTCTGGACAGCACCGCGCCCGCAACCGATATTATGGGACATGAGCCTGCCCCCCGGTTTCCTTGAAGAACTGCGCACTCGCGTGTCGCTGTCCCAGGTCGTGGGGCGCAAGGTCATGTGGGATACCCGCAAGTCGAACCAGGGCAAGGGCGACATGTGGGCACCATGCCCGTTCCACGAGGAAAAGACCGCCAGCTTTCACGTCGATGACCGCAAGGGGTTCTATTACTGCTTCGGCTGCCACGCGAAGGGGGACGCGATCTCTTTCGTGAAGGAAACCGAGAACGTGGGTTTCATGGAGGCGGTGGAAATCCTCGCCCGCGAGGCCGGCATGCAGGTGCCTGCCCGCGATCCCAAGGCCCAGCAAAAGGCCGACCGCCGCGCCCAACTGGCCGAGGTGATGGAACAGGCGGTGCGCCACTACCGGATGCAGCTGCGCAGCAGCGCGGCCGCCAAGGCACGCGCCTACCTGGAGCGGCGCGGCCTGGACGAGGCGGCATGCGACCGCTGGGAGATCGGTTTCGCCCCGTCCGGCTGGCAGGGTCTGTGGACCCACCTGCGCGGCAAGGGCGTTGCCGAGGACCTGATCCTGGGCGCGGGGTTGGCGAAGACCTCCGACAAGGGGCGCGAGCCCTATGACGTGTTCCGCAACCGCATCCTGTTCCCGATCCGCGACGCGCGGGGCCGCGCCATCGCCTTTGGCGGCCGGGCGATGGATCCGAACGATACCGCGAAATACCTCAACTCGCCGCAGACGGAGCTCTTCGACAAGGGGCACAATCTCTACAACCACGGCCCCGCGCGCGAGGCCGCCGGCAAGGGCCAGCCGCTGATCGTGGCCGAGGGCTACATGGACGTGATCGCGCTGGTGCAGGCGGGGTTCACGGCGGCGGTGGCGCCGCTGGGCACCGCGATCACCGAAAGCCAGTTGCAGCTGCTTTGGCGCATCCACCCCGAACCCATCGTGGCGCTGGACGGCGACAAGGCGGGCATCGGCGCGGCGCGGCGGCTGATCGACCTTGCGCTGCCCTTGCTAGAGCCCGGTCGCGCGCTGCGCTTTGCCCTGATGCCGGCGGGCCAGGATCCCGACGACGTGATCCGTGCGGGCGGGGCGGGGGCGATGCAGGCGGTGCTGGAGGCCGCCCGGCCCATGGTACAGCTGCTGTGGGAGCGCGAGACCGAGGGCCGCGTCTTCGACAGCCCCGAACGCAAGGCCGCGCTCGACCGCGACCTGCGCCAGGCGCTGAGCCGGATCAAGGATCCCTCGTTGCGCCGCCATTACGGCGAGGAAATCAAACACCTGCGCTGGGCGCTGTTCCGCCCCGCCCGCGGCCCCGCCCGCAAGGGCGGCTGGAAAGGCCGCGAGACTCCCGCCGCGCCACGCCCCTCGACCAAGGGGTCCGCCCTGGTCGCGGCCTCCGACCGCTTCGCCGAGGACCTGCGCGAGGCGGTGATCCTGGCCACGCTGGTGACCCATCCCGCCCTGATCGCCGAGTTCGAGGCCGAGGTCGAACGGCTGGAATGTGCCTCGGACATGCATGCGCGCCTTCGGGCGGCGCTGCTGGCCGCTGCGCATGGGGCGCCGCAGGCCGATCCCGCCGCCTTCCGTGCCGCGCTCGAGGCGCGTCTCGGTGCCGAGCCCCTTGAAAAGCTGTTCTCGCTCAGCCATGTCCGCATAGCCCCGCCGATCCGTCAGCCGGGCAATGCGGAAAAGGCGGCGCTGTGCCTGGCCGAGGAACTGGCCAAGCTGTCGGCGGCGCGGGGCGCCGAGCGCGAGATCGAGGACGCGATGCACGATCTTCAGGGGCTGGCCGACGAAGGGCTGACCTGGCGTCTCGGCCAGGTCGCCGAGGCCCGCAACCGCGCGGGCCGCAGCGATACCGAGGACCGTACCGATTACGAGATCGGCCCGAACGGTGCCCGGATCAGTCGCGACGAGAAGGACGCGTTTACCGAATTGCTGGACCGAATCGACTATGCCCGGGGAAAGCGCCGCAACCGGGGCACAGACGCACGGGAAGCGCCAGAAAAAACAGGCGAATCGGGTGGCCTTCCCGATGATTCGCGCTATTGATTCGATTTGAACCGGCGGGCGAATCAGCCTCCCCCTCAAGGAGCACTCCATGGCCGCAAAAGACACCGACGACCGCAAGACCGACGAGCAGGAACCGGAAATCTCGCTCGATATGAGTCAGGCCCAGGTCAAGAAGATGATCGCCGAGGCCAGGGAGCGCGGCTACATCACCTATGACCAGCTCAACCAGGTCTTGCCGCCCGACCAGGTGTCGTCCGAGCAGATCGAGGACGTGATGTCGATGCTGTCCGAAATGGGCATCAACATCATCGACAACGACGAGACCGAAGAGGGCGAAGAGGCCTCGACCCAGGTTGTCGAAACCTCGACCTCGCGCGAGGTGGCGGTCGCCACGACGCAGTCCGAAACGCTGGATCGCACCGACGATCCGGTGCGGATGTACCTGCGCGAGATGGGGTCGGTGGAACTGTTGTCGCGCGAGGGCGAGATCGCCATCGCCAAGCGCATCGAGGCCGGCCGCAACACGATGATCGCGGGCCTCTGCGAAAGCCCGCTGACCTTCCAGGCCATCACCATCTGGCGCGACGAGCTTCTGAACGAAGACATCCTGCTGCGCGACGTGATCGACCTCGACGCCACCTTCGGCCGGTCGATGGAGGGCGAAGAGGACGAGCCGGTGGTCGAGGGGTTGGGCGTCGAGACGACCGCCAGCGCCACCTCCAGCGCCCAGAAGGAGTCCGAGCCCGAGCTGGATGCCGACGGCAACCCGATCCGGCGCGAGGATGACGACGACGACGACGAGCAGGCCAACATGAGCCTTGCTGCGATGGAGGCCGCGCTGAAACCGCGCGTTCTCGAGCTGCTGGACCGGATCGCCGAGGATTACGCCAAGCTGTCCGACATCCAGGACAGGCGCATCCATGCCACGCTGCACAAGACGCAGCGCTTTTCGGACAAGGACGAGGCCGAGTACCAGAAGCTGCGCGCCGAGATCGTCGAACTGGTGAACGAACTGCACCTGCACAACAACCGGATCGAGGCGCTGATCGACCAGTTGTACGGCATCAACCGCAAGATCATGTCGATCGACAGCGCCATGGTCAAACTGGCCGACGAGGCCCGCATCAACCGGCGCGAATTCATCGACGAATACCGCGGCCACGAACTCGACCCGCACTGGATGGAGCGGATGGGCGAAAAGGCCGGTCGCGGCTGGCAGGCCTTCACCGAACGCTCGGGCGCCAAGGTGGCGGACCTGCGCGCCGACATGGCCCAGGTGGGCCAGTATGTCGGCGTCGACATCCAGGAATTCCGCCGCATCGTGAACCAGGTGCAGAAGGGCGAGAAAGAGGCGCGCCAGGCCAAGAAGGAAATGGTCGAGGCCAACCTGCGCCTGGTGATCTCGATCGCCAAGAAATACACCAACCGCGGGCTGCAATTCCTCGACCTGATCCAGGAGGGGAACATCGGCCTGATGAAGGCCGTGGACAAGTTCGAATACCGCCGCGGCTATAAATTCTCGACCTACGCGACCTGGTGGATCCGTCAGGCGATCACCCGGTCCATCGCCGACCAGGCCCGCACGATCCGCATCCCGGTGCACATGATCGAGACGATCAACAAGCTGGTGCGCACCGGCCGCCAGATGTTGCACGAGATCGGTCGCGAACCCACGCCCGAGGAACTGGCCGAAAAGCTGCAGATGCCGCTGGAAAAGGTCCGCAAGGTGATGAAGATCGCCAAGGAGCCGATCTCCCTCGAAACGCCCATCGGCGACGAGGAGGATTCGCAGTTGGGCGATTTCATCGAGGACAAGAACGCGGTCTTGCCGCTGGATTCCGCGATCCAGGAGAACCTCAAGGAAACCACGACCCGGGTGCTGGCCTCGCTCACCCCGCGCGAGGAACGCGTGCTGCGCATGCGCTTTGGGATCGGCATGAACACCGACCACACGCTGGAAGAGGTCGGCCAGCAATTCAGCGTCACCCGCGAACGCATCCGCCAGATCGAGGCGAAGGCTTTGCGGAAGCTGAAACATCCCAGCCGGAGCCGGAAGTTACGGAGTTTCCTGGATCAATAGCGTGTGCCTTGCCGGCGCGAATGATCAGGACTGCGGTTCAGAGCAGTTTTCGTGTCTTTGGACGAGTCGTCCCGAGCCAGCCATAAAGGCAATGGCGCCGGTAAGCAGAAGAATGCTCCCCGGAAGCGGTATTGGAGCAGGTAGCGAGTTGGGGTTGATCGCTGGAATCGTGACGTTCACGTCTGAAAATGAGAATTGGACGGTCATACCGTCGAACGTCCACCAATGGACTTCATCAAATTTTCCAGTGTAATACGCTTCGTTGCCGAAAACGAGGCTGCCGCCGTTAGGGTCAATTCTGAATGAATTATAAGGCGCCGCAGCGGATGAAAAAGACGAAGCTTGGAATCCCATTCCGTCGGCGGTTAAGGACAAACTTGACGCGCCGTAATTTGCGCAGAATGTAGTGTCCAGATTCGAATCTGAAAGGCGGCAGCGAACCTCGATGCCGAGATCCCTTGCACGTTCCTCGTCAATTGGATTTCCAAGTTCCAATGAAGGCGCATCGGCGAAAACCTGAAACTTTGCCCGAGTGCTATCGCCCGGTTCCATGCCATTGAACCATTGCTCTGGCGAAAAGCCCATTGCATCTCCGGTCTGAGAAAGCGACCTGTAGGCGATTGGGTCGAGCTGAATGAGGGTTTCCCATTCCCCCGGGTTCGTGGGAGGAATTATGGCGCTCACCGACATAAGCACACTATCGAGTGTTGCGATGAAGTTGGCCTCATAGATCAGCGTAGAGGCGGATGCTGATGTTGCGACGAGAAGTGTGCAGGCAGACGAAAATGCAATTTTCTTGAACATCTCAAAATGCCTCCAGAAAAACTCTACTGGCAAGCAAGATCGCACATAGCTGACGGTTCTGCTAGATCCATGGTCGCTCTTTCTGCACCCATTGGAAGGTTGCCAATCCTCAACCCTGCGCCCAACGCGCTGGAGCATCGGTGGGGCCGAACCCGCCAAGCCTGGAATTGCCACCACTTGACCGGCCGCAGCTTGCCGGACAGACCTACCCTCATTATTCGGTCACTATCGCCCGATCCAGCGCCCCGGAGACCCGCCCATGCGCCTCGCCCTCGCGCTCTGCACAGCCCTCGCCCTGACCGCCTGCATGCCCGCCGGCCCCAATGACGCGCCGCAAGCGATGCGGACCTTCCGGGGCAACCTCGTTGTCCCCGACGCCCGCATCCCCGGCCAGTTCGAGGTGTTCACCCGGCCGGGCGACGCGGGGTCCGACCTGTGGTGCGCGGCTGCCGAATTCGCCGAGGACGAACTGCGCGTGCCCGTCAACCGGCGCATCTATGTCGTGACCCCGCGCGGGCGCAGCGCGACCCGGCCCGGCGCCACCAGCGCCGTCTTCACCGTCTCGCCCGATGCCGCCCTGACTCGGGCCGCCGAGGCGCTGCCCGACAGCCTGTCCATGGGGGTCGACCGGCCGGGGCGGAACTTCCTGCCGATCCACGGGCGCGCCGCCTGCCGTCCGATCTTCGATCTGCGTTTCGACTGACCCCTCACGCGTATGTGATGACCCCCGCGCGGCATGGAAACGGCGTGTTTCCGGCCCCCGGGGCCGCCTGTGACAATTCGTGACCACGACGCGGCAGGCGGTTTGACGTAGGTCAAGTCTCTCCCTGAGACATCCGAGTAACGACTGGCGCCATGACATCCGAACCCAAGTCCTCACGCCTTTCCGGCGGCCCGGTCGGCTTTCCCTTTGCGCCGCCCCTGCCGCTGTTCCTTCTCAACCCCATCCTCAAGCGCATCGTCCACAGGATCGCCGCGCAGAACCCCGACATGTTCGACCGTCTGGGGCCGCACCGGCACGCCTATTTCCTGATCGACCCGGTGGACATGCCCCTGATGCTGTACCTGCGCCCCGATCCCGAGGCGCTGGATTTCCGCGCGGTGAACCGCCGGGCACTGCCGCCCCATGTCGCGCGCATCTCGGGCAAGTTTCTCGATCTGCTCACGCTGATGGATACCGAGCAGGACGGCGATGCGCTGTTCTTCTCGCGCGACCTGATCGTGACCGGCGACACCGAGGCGGTGGTCTGCCTGCGCAACGCGCTGGATGACGTGGACGAACCCATCGCCGAAAGCGTGGCCGACATGTTCGGCGCGCCCGGGCGCGGGGCGCTGAACTTCCTGCGCCGCGCTGCCGAGAATGCCCAGAAACGGAAAGGGGCCAGCACATGAACGCACCGGTCAAGCCCGAACTGATCTGTCCCGCGGGGACCCCCGCCGCCCTGCGCTCGGCCGTCGATGCCGGCGCCGACGCCGTCTATTGCGGCTATCAGAACGCCACCAACGCGCGCAACTTCGTCGGCCTGAACTTCACCCCCGAAGAGATGGAGAAATCCATCCGCTACGCCCATGACGGCGGCACCAAGGTCCTGATCACGCTGAACACCTTCCCGCCGTCGGGCAATGTGCAGCTGTGGAAGGACATGGTCGACCTGTCGGCCCGGCTGGGCGCGGATGCCTGCATCGTCGCCGATATCGCGGTCGCCGCCTACATCCAGAAGCATCACCCCGACATGCGCATCCACCTGTCGGTACAGGCCGCGGCCTCGTCGCCCGAGGCGATCGAGTATTACGTGCGCGAATTCGGGGTCAAGCGCGTGGTCCTGCCCCGCATCATGACCGTCAGCGAGATCCGCGGCCTGGTCGAGGAAATCCCCTGCGAGGTCGAGACCTTCATCTTCGGCAACCACGGGCTGATGGTCGAGGGGCGGTGTTCGCTGACCAACTATGTCACCGGGCAATCGACCAACATGGACGGCGCCTGTTCGCCCGCGGCCTGCGTGAAATACGAACGCGCCGAGGATGGCAGCATGTCGACGATCCTGGGCGATTACATGATCGACCGCTTCGGCCCCGAGGAAACCGCCGGCTACCCCACGATCTGCAAGGGCCGCTACAAGTGCGATGCCCGCGACGGCGGCTATTACGCCTTCGAGGAACCGATCAGCCTGAACGCGTCCACCATGCTGCCCGAGCTGATCAATGCCGGTGTGCATGCCTTCAAGATCGAGGGGCGCCAGCGCTCGCGGGCCTATGTGAAAAAAGTGGTCGCCGCCTTCCGCGAGGCGGTCGACTCGATCATGGCGGGCGAAGAGCCGAAACTTGCCGACCTCGTCGCGCTGACCGAGGGTCAGAAACAGACCGAGGGCGCGCTGAAAACCAAGAAGTGGAGGTAAGCGGCATGGCTGCGGAACTCACCCTCGGGCCGAACCTGTTTCACTGGCCCGCCGAACAGAAGATCGACTTCTACAATCGCATCGCCGACGAAAGCCCGGTTTCGACCGTCTACCTGGGCGAGGTGATCTGTTCCAAGCGCACGCCGTTCTTCGACGACAAACATCTCGACCAGGTCGCCGAGCGGTTGGAGCGCGCGGGCAAGAAGGTGGTCTATTGCTCGTTCTCCGAAGTGGTCATCAAGCGCGAGCGCAACATCCTGATGGAGTGGTCCAAGCAGGAGGGGCGCGACCTGGAGGTGAACAACACCGCCGCGCTTCTGCACCTCAAGGGGCGGCCGCACCGGATCGGGGCGCTGCTTAATGTTTACAACGAAGAGACCATGGCCTACCTCGCGGGGCAGGGCGCCACGCATTTCAGCCTGTTGCCCGAACTGCCGCGCAGCGCCGTCGAGGGCCTGGGCGCCAAGGGCGCCGAACTGGGCGTGGGGGTCGAGGTGCAGGTCTTCGGCCGCGCCTCGCTGGCGCTGTCGGCGCGGTGCTATCACGCCCGTGCCCATGACCGCACCAAGGACAACTGCCAGTTCGTCTGCGGCGAGGATCCCGACGGGATGGTGCTCAAGACGATGGACGACAAGCCGTTCCTGACGGTCAACGGCATCCAGACGCTCAGCTATGGCTATCTCGACATGATGGCCGATCTCGAGGACATGAAGTCGATCGGCGTGACCCATTTCCGGGTGATGCCGCATACCTGCGACATGATCGCGGTGACGCGGATCTTCGACGAGGTGCTGGCCGGCCGGATGGGCGTGGACGAGGGCGAGGCGAAGCTGCGCGAGCTGGGCATCGACGCGCCTTTCGTCAACGGCTTCTACCGTGGCCGGGCAGGGCACGACTGGGTGCCCCGGGCGACCGAAATGGCCTGACCACGGTCCGGGCCGGCGCGACAGCCGGCCCGCAACCGTGATCCGTCCGCGCCGTCCGCGGGATGCCACTGCAGGCGCGCAACGGGGCGCGGCCCGTGCCCCTTGCCCGCCGCGCGCCCCTGCCATAGCGTGCCCGCACCAAGCGGCACGAGGGGCGATGCAGACCACCTTCACGATCCCGACCCGGGGGCCCGGCCTTTACGAATTCACGGCCGATGTTTGCCGCTGGACCGCGGGGCAGGGGGATGGGCTGCTCACGCTGTTCGTGCGCCATACCTCCTGTTCGCTGCTGATCCAGGAAAACGCCGACCCGGACGTGAAACGCGACCTCGACGCCTATTTCGCGCGCCTCGTGCCGTCCGCCGACGATCCGGTAATGTCCTACCTGCGGCACACGCTGGAAGGGCCCGATGACATGCCCGCCCATATCAAGGCCGCCCTGCTGCCCGTGTCGCTGTCGATCCCGGTGGCGGATGGACGCCCGGCGCTGGGCACCTGGCAGGGAATTTACCTTTATGAACATCGCGCTGCGCCGCATCGGCGGCAGGTGGCCGCGCATCTGGGCTGACCCCATATCTAGCAGGTGAAAAGGCCCCTACCCAAACCCTAGAGGCTCCCCTATAGTGGCTGTGGATAAGTTGAACGCACCACCGAGGGAGAGGCCATGCGCTGCCCGTTTTGCGGAAATATCGACACGCAGGTCAAGGACTCGCGCCCCGCCGAGGATCACGTCGCGATCCGGCGGCGCCGCTTCTGCCCGGCCTGTGGCGGGCGCTTTACCACCTATGAACGGGTACAGCTGCGCGACCTGGTGGTGATCAAGTCGAACGGCCGGCGCGAGGATTTCGACCGTGACAAGTTGGAACGCTCGATTCGCATCGCGCTGCAGAAACGTCCCGTCGATCCCGAGCGGATGGACCAGATGATTTCCGGGATCGTCCGGCGGCTGGAAAGCATGGGCGAGACCGACATTCCCTCCAAGGTGATCGGCGAGATCGTGATGGAGGCGCTGGCCCGGATCGACACCGTGGCCTATGTCCGCTTTGCCAGCGTCTACAAGAACTTCCAGGCGGCCGACGATTTCGACAAGTTCGTCAGCGAATTGCGCCCGCCCGCTGCGGCCGAGGAGTGATCGCCGACACCGACGCGCGGTTCATGGCGCTCGCCCTGTCGCTGGGCGCGCGCGGGCAAGGGCGCACCTGGCCGAACCCCGCCGTGGGCTGCGTGATCGTCAACGGGGACCGGATCGTCGGCCGTGGCTGGACTGCGCCCGGCGGCCGCCCCCATGCCGAACCCGTGGCGCTGGCCCAGGCCGGCGCGGCCGCGCGCGGGGCCACCGCCTATGTTTCGCTCGAACCCTGCTCGCATCACGGCCAGACGCCGCCCTGCGCCAAGGCGCTGGTGGCCGCCGGGGTGGCGCGCGTCGTGACCGCGCTGGAGGACCCGGACCCGCGGGTGGCCGGGCGCGGTCACGCGATGCTGCGCGCGGCCGGGATCGAGGTCGCGACCGGCGTGCTCGAAGGGGCGGCCCGGCGTGCCCATCGCGGTTTCCTGCTGAACCGAACCCAGGGGCGCCCGGCGCTGACGCTCAAGCTGGCGTCGTCTTTCGACGGGCGGATCGCCACCGCGACCGGTGAAAGCCGCTGGATCACCGGCCCCGAGGCCCGCCGCGCGGTGCATGCGATGCGCGCCCGTCACGATGCGGTGATGGTGGGCGGTGGCACCGCGCGCGCCGACGATCCGGACCTGACCGTGCGCGACCTTGGCGTGGCGCATCAGCCGGTTCGGGTGGTCTGCACGCGGCGGCTCGACCTGCCGCTCGATGGCCGGCTGGCGCGGGGCGCGGACAGCGTGCCGCTTTGGCTGTGTCACGGGGCCGATGCCGACCCGGCGCGCGTCGCGGCGTGGACGGCGCGCGGCGCGCACCTGATCGAGGTGGCGGTGGCGCCGGGCGGCCAGCTTGACCCGCTGGCGATGCTGCGGGCGTTGGGCGCGGCGGGCCTCACGCGGGTGTTCTGCGAAGGGGGCGGCAGCCTGGCCGCCTCGCTTTTGTCCGCCGGTCTGGTGGACGATCTGGTGGGATTCACCGCCGGGTTGGCGTTGGGGGCCGAAGGCTGGCCTGCCTTGGGGGCGTTGGGCCTGGGCCGCCTGGCCGAAGCCCCGCGGTTTCGCCTGGTCGAAACGCGCGCCATCGGGGCCGATGTCCTGCATGTGTGGGAGCGCGACTGACCGCGGGAGCGTGTCACCGCGGGCTGCGTGTCGGACGGGCGGGCGTCGGCGCGGCGCCCGGGCGCGCCGCGCGGACAATGTCAGGCGTTCGGCCGCTCGCGGCGGGTGCGACGCACGGCGCCCAGCGCGCCCAGCGCCGTCACCATCAAAAGCGCCGCCGCAGGCACGGGCACCGGCGCGGTTGTGATATTCGCCATCTCGAAGGTGCCGCCATAGCCGTAGGTGCGGAACCGAAGCCCGTCGAAGGGGAGGCCCGACAGCGTCAGCAGCGCGCTGCCCCGGCCGGGCTGGTCCACGATATCCTCGCCGAAGGTCGTGTTGAACCAGTCCAGTTCGGCCCCGAAGAACGATCCGACCACCACGTCGCCCAGCAGGAACTCGATCTCGTTGGACATATCGGGCGAGCCCCAGAGCAGCGAAACCGCGCCCTGCCGCTCGTCGAAGCGCAAGGTGGCTTCGTTGGTGCCACCAGCCACCTTCAGGTCGAACACCGTCCAGAACGAGGCCGTCTCCCAGCCCGGCGCTCCGGAGATCGTTGACAGGTCGCCCAGCACGCCGCCGTAATAGGGCGAACAGGCAAAGGTGCAGGGATCGCCGCCCACCAGTACGGGGTCGACCGGATAGGTTGCGTTGGGCAGCAATTCGATATTCGAGTCCGCCGTCCACGCGGCGCCCGTGGGCAGCACGGTGCCCTGGCTCAGGTCGACTTGCGACCACGCGGTGGGATCAATCGCGGTGACCGTGGCGTTCAGTACGCCGCCCGAGGCCTGGGGCAGGGAAATTGTCGTTGCATGCGCCATGCCCGCCACGGCAAGCGAGGCAAGCGCGATGAAAACCGGATTTTTCGTCATGTTTGTCCGCCTTTGAAATGCGGCGTAATGTGTCGAAAATACGCCGAAAATCTGACTAGCACCAGGCTTTGGAAAGTGCAATCGCGAGTTGAGAGCCGGTCACGAAACACTGCGTTTACACCCGCAGAAGCGGACCGCATCGCCTAGCGCCACAGCCACGCCGCGCCGGCCAGCGCGCCCTGCAGCCGCGACAGCATCCGCAGCCCCGGCCCCGGGCGCGGCAGCTGGCCCCGGGCCAGCCGCTCGGCCACGACCTCGGCCGGGCAGGGCCGCCCGGTGACGGGGTCCAGGTAGCGCGGGTAGTCGATCAGAACCGCGTGGGCCAGCGCCACGATATCGGGCCGCGCCGCGCGGCGTGCGGGCACGGGGCCCAGGTCGCGCGTCAGCCCCCAACCGGCATAGAAGGGCGCGCCAAGGCAGGTGACGGGAAGCCCGCGCAACAGCGCCTCGAAGCCCAGCCCCGAACACAGGGTCCAGACCTCGTCCACCCCGGCCAGCAGTTCGGCCAGCCCGCCCCCGCGCAGCACCAGGTCGGCAAGGGCCAGCACCGCCGCATCCTCCAGCGCGCCGGGGCGCAACCCGGCCTCGACATCGGGGTGGGGCCGGTAGATCAGGACGGCGCCGGGATTGTCGGCCCGGGCGCGTTCCAGCAGGTCCAGGTTGGTTCGTTCCCGCGCGCAGCCGAGCCGCACCGAGGCGTCGTCCTCGACCTGGCCCGCGACCAGGATGCGCCGCCCCGGCGGCAGGGCGGGCAGGGTCGCGCCGCCCAGGTTGTATTTCGTAACCCCCCCGCCGGTCAGCGTCGCGATCAGCCGCCCGGCGCGGGCGCGCGCCACCGGGTCAAGGTCGCAGGCCGCCGCCACCAGCCGTTCCAGCCGGCTTTCCCGCGTGGGGTCGTAGTGGATGCCCAGATCGTCCAGCACCAGCGACAAGGGCGGCACCAGCGCCGCGCCCAGGCCCCGCGAGCGCAGGAACCCGTCCTCGACGCGCCAGGTGCCGGCCGCCACGTCCCCGGCGGACGAGGCCCAGACCATCACGCGCCGCCCTGACGCCGCCGCGCGCGCCTCGGCGCGGGCGCTGTCGCGGGCAAAGCGCACCGCGCGGACGCCCCCGAAAAAGCGTTGCACCGTGCCGCGTTTCCACGCCCGCATGCCGCCCGCCACCCAGCCTTGCCGGTCCTCGCGCCAGGTGCGCGTCTCGGCCTCCAGCGTGGCCAGCGCGTCCTCCAGTTCGCACAGGCGGTCGCGATAGGTGTCGTACCACGTGGGTGCCAGGATCAGCGCGCCGGCCACCAGCTGCGCGCGGGTCAGTCGGCGTTCGCGCCGGGCGACGGGGCGTTCGTCCTGCGTCAGCCCCCAACCGGCATAGAACGGCTGGCCGAAGACGCGCGGTTTGTGCCCCGCCAGGATCGCCTCGAACCCCATCTGCGAGGACACGGTATAGACCGCCACCGCCCCCTCCAGCAGCGCCCAGGGCGAAACCGGATCGGACAGGACCGTCACCCGGTCCCCCGCCACTTCGGGGCCGAGATGGCCAGGCCGCAGGCCCAGCCCGGTTTCCGGGTGGGTCTTGACGATGACCCGCGCGCCGGGGTTCTCGATTTGCGCCACCGCCAGCATCTCGCGGAAGGTGGCGGCATCCGCCCCGCTGGCCGTGACCGAGGCATCGCCCGCGGTCTGGTCGATCACCAGCGCATAGCCCGGCGCGGGCACCGGCGCGGCCGGGTCGAACCCGGTATACTTCGTCAGGTGGCCCGCCTTCAGCCGCGCCATGGCCGCGCGCGCCCGGTCCAGAAGGGCCGTGTCGTCCAGCGGATGGGTGGCCAGGATATGCTCCAGGTCGGATGGCACGGTCGGGTCGAAATGCACGCCGCGCCGGTCCAGCATCAGACCCAGCGGCGCGCCCGCCCCGCGCGCCCGCCCCGGCAGGACCGAGCGCAGGAACGCGTCCTCGACCCTCAGCAGCCCCGCGCCGCGTGCCCGCGCGACCCTCAGTCCGCGCCCGGCGGTCGGGCGGGCGCCCCAGATGCCCACGATGTCGTCCGGCCCCGGCACCCCCAGGTGGATGTCATATCCCGCAAGCGCCAGGATGCGGCGCACCCGCCGCTGGGTCACGAAACCGCCGTTATAGACGAAAAGCCGCCGGGAGGTTTCCCCCCCGGCGGCGGTTTCATGGGCCGGGTTCCGGGCCATTGATGCGCTCAGTTGTTGCTGTCCACGACGTTGGCCAGGGAGCTCGCGGTGCCTGCCGTGCCGGTGATGGCGCTCAGGGTCTTCTGCCACTGCACGAAGGGCGCTTCGGTGACATAGACCGTGTCGCCGTCGCGGATCGCGAAATCGCGGGCCAGGAACATGCCGTTGGTTTCGGTCAGGTCCAGCACGTAAACCAGGCGCTGCGCCCCGATCAGGTC
This sequence comes from Rhodovulum marinum, assembly GCF_004343075.1. Classification (GTDB taxonomy): domain Bacteria; phylum Pseudomonadota; class Alphaproteobacteria; order Rhodobacterales; family Rhodobacteraceae; genus Rhodovulum; species Rhodovulum marinum. Next base: position 374,467 of record NZ_SLXP01000002.1, on the reverse strand, counting down.
GTCGCGGCCCAGAACCATGCGGGCGATTTCTTCGGATTCGTTGCGGATCACGAAGACGCCGGTCGGATCGGCCAGCTGGCTGCTCAGCCCGCCGACCTGGGCGATCGCCTCGATCGCCGACAGGCTTTGGGTTTCGAACGGCACGCGCCGCTGTGCGCCCATCGCACCCAGCGCGGTGAACGCGCGGGTGTCGCGCTCGACCAGGATGCGGTCGCCGTTGCGCAGCGCGATGTCGATCTCGGGATGGTCGTACAGGTCCTGGAACCAGACCTCGCCGCGTTGGTGGCCGCGCAGCACGGTGATCCGCGCCACCTCGGGCGGGATCGAAATGCCACCCGCGGTCGCCAGCATGCCGGTCAGCGTGCGGTTCGGGCGCTGGATCGGATAGACCCCCTGGCCCGCGACGCCGCCCACCACCGACACGGTGGCGCCGTCGCCCGCCATCCGGCGCACGATCACCTGCGGGTCGGGGGTCTGGGCGTCCAGCTTCTCGGTGATGATCTGGCGCAGCCGTTCGGGGGTGTTGCCAGCGGCGCGGATGCGCCCGGCATAGGGGATGAAGATGAACCCCGAATCGTCCACCTGCACCTCGCTCAGGGCCGCGGCATTGCCGCCGGCCTGTGCCAGCAGCCCGTCATCGACGTTCTCGTAGATCGTCAGGCCCAGTACGTCGCCGTTGCGGATGATGTCGGATGTCACCAGGCCCGCGCCGCGGAACTCGGGCGGAAAGCCGATCGCGGGGGTCACCGCCGTGGCCCGGGTCACCCGATCGTTCACCGCCACGACGAAGGCGTCGCCCTGTTTCTGAACCGAGCCCTGGTAGATTTCGCGCTTGTTCGGGCCGGAGCGCGGCAGGCCGCAGGCGCTCACGGTCGCCACGAGGGCCAGCAGGGCCACCGCCCTTGCCCCCCGGGAATGCATGATTTTCACTGCTCGGCTTCCTCGTTCTTGCTTTTGACTGCCTCAGGATCGTCCCGGACGGCTTGATGCCGCCTCGATAATTTGCCTTCAGCCTACAGGCTTCGGGTGGCTCTGGCCAGCCTGTCGAGGGCCGGTGCTATCCCGCAAGCCGCAGGTGTTGCGCCGCCGCCGCGGCCGGTCGCGGGCGCGCCTCGTAGGGATCGGCCGCGTCCAGCACCATGTCGACCACCTGGCGCATCAGCTGGTCGCGCCCGCGGCGCGAGTAGAATCCGCCCGGCACCTGGCTGGTTTCCAGCAGGAACCGCCGGAAAACACGATAGGCATCCGCGTCGGGGCGGCGCGGCGCGGCGAAGAACTCGGCCAGCGGCTGGTCCGAAACCAGTTCGGGCTTGCCATAGACCGCCGCCCCGAAGACCCGCAGCGGCAGACCGCGCCACAACGCCTGTTGCCCGGCGGTGGAATTCACCGTCACCGCGCTTTTCGCCCCGTCCAGCAGCGGCGCGAGCTTGCCCCCCGGTACGTAATGCACCCGTCCCGCCAGCCCATGCGCGCGGGCCAGCGCGCGGAGACTGCGGGGCAGGGGGCTGCGCCCGTCCTCCAGCGGGTGTGCCTTGAACACCAGGTGGTGATGGGCGGGCGCACCGGCGGCGAACCCCTCGACGCACCGCGCCAGGAAATCCTCGATCCGGTCGAACGGCCCATGGTGGCGAAAGCTTGCGTCATGGGCCAGTTGCAGCAGCACAAGGTGATAGGCAAAGCCCCCCCGCCTGATCGCCCGCGTCGCGGCGAAACGCGCGGCGATATGGGCGGGCAACAGGGCAAGCCGGCGCAGGTACAGCGCGAATTCGGCACTCACCGGCAACCCGCGATGGGGCCGGTAATGCCGATAGCGGCGCGATGGCGCCATCACCAGCCCGTGATACAGCGCGCCATAGAAGACATGTTCGCGCATGTCGCCCCAGTGGGCCGGCGCCTCGGCCACGGGCGGCCCCTCGCCCCGCAGCCGGGCGGCGATCTCGGCCATCGACAGGCCCATCAGCCGCGAATGCCCGTTCGCGCCGTCCCGTTCATAGGTCACCCACCAGGGGCGCAGGTAGCCCTCTTCGAAGATGTGGACCGTCACGCCCCGCGCCCGCGCCGCCGCGATCGCCGCGGCATGAACCGGCCGGGTGTCGCCATACAGCACGATATCGGTGATCCCCAGCCGGTCCAGCAGGGCCGCGCAATGCGCCGGCCAGTCCGCGGCCGGGCAGGTCACCGCCAGGTAGTGCGCCGCGTCCGACCAGAACGCCCGGTCGCCACGGTTGAACCCCGCGCGCCAGACCTGCGCCCCCGCCGCCCGCAGGCCCCGCCCCAGCCGGTCGAAGAATGGCCCGTGCGGCCCCTGAAGGAGCAGAAAGCGCCGCGTAATGCCCGAAGACTGTGCCATCGGCGGCATTGGGCCATCTTTTCGGGCAGCGCGAAAGAGCGAAAGCGGACGCGGCGCCCTGCCGCTTGCCCTTGACCGGGCCAGCCGCTAGGTCGGGCGCGCAACGGCAAAGGAGCGCAGCCCATGTTCACCGGCATCATCTCCGATATCGGCACCGTCAAGGCGCTGGAAAAGCGGGGCGACACCCTCGCGCGGATCGGCTGCGGCTATGCGCCCGACAGCATCGAGATCGGCGCCTCGATCGCCTGCGACGGGGTCTGCCTGACGGTGGTCGACCGGGGCGCGGAGGGGGTGGGCGCCTGGTTCGAGGTGTCCTTCTCGGCCGAGACCTTGTCCAAGACCAACCTGGGCACCTGGGCCGAGGGCAGCCGGATCAACCTGGAACGCGCGCTGAAGGTGGGCGACGAATTGGGCGGCCATATCGTGTCGGGCCATGTCGACGGGCTGGCCGAGATCATCGCGATGACGGATGAGGGCGACAGCACGCGGTTCACCTTCCGTGCGCCCGACGCGCTGGCGAAATTCATCGCGCCCAAGGGGTCGGTCGCGCTGAACGGCACCTCCCTGACCGTGAACGAGGTCGAAGGCGCGACCTTCGGCGTCAACTTCATCCCGCACACCAAGGAGGTCACTACCTGGGGCCTGTCCAGGGTCGGCGACATGGTGAACCTCGAGATCGACACGCTGGCCCGCTATGTCGCGCGCCTGAACGAATTCCCGACCTGATCGTCCGGCGGGCCGCCGCCGCCACGCGGGCCGGGCACTGGATCGGCGCGCCGATCCGCCTCTGGCACCCGTCTGCCAGATGGTCTATCTGCCTCGCGACGATCCAACCGCAAGGGCAGACCATGGATTCCGATTCCGCCGCCGAAACCTGGCATGACGCGATTTCCTCGACCGAGGAAATCCTCGACGATGCCCGCAACGGCCGGATGTTCATCCTGGTCGACCACGAGGACCGGGAAAACGAGGGCGACCTCGTGATCCCCGCGCAGATGGCCACGCCCGAGGCGATCAACTTCATGGCGACCCATGGGCGCGGGCTGATCTGCCTGGCGCTGACCGGCGAACGGGTGGATGCGCTGGGCCTGCCGCTGATGTCCTCGCAGAACTCCTCGCGCCACGAAACCGCTTTTACCCTGTCGATCGAGGCCCGCGAGGGCGTGACCACGGGCATCTCGGCGCATGACCGGGCGCGCACCGTGGCCGTGGCCATCGACGCGGGCAAGGGTGCGCGCGACATCGCCACCCCGGGCCATGTCTTTCCGCTGCGCGCCCGCGACGGCGGCGTTCTGGTGCGCGCGGGCCATACCGAGGCGGCGGTGGATGTCTCCCGCCTGGCGGGCCTGAACCCCTCGGGCGTGATCTGCGAGATCATGAACGAGGACGGCACCATGGCACGGCTGCCCGACCTGGTGACCTTTGCCCAGCGGCACGGGCTCAAGATCGGCACGATCTCCGACCTGATCGCCTATCGCCGGCGCCACGACAACCTGGTGAACGAAACCGCCGTGCGCCCCGTCACCTCGGCCCATGGCGGCGACTGGCTGATGCGGGTTTTTACCGATGAAACCCAGGGCGCCGAGCATGTCGTGCTGACCAAGGGCGACATTTCCAGCCCGGAACCGGTTCTGGTGCGGATGCACGCGCTCGACCCGCTGCAGGACGTTCTGGGCCTGGGCCCGCACGCGCCGGGGGAACTGGCCCGCGCGATGGGCATCATCGCCGACGAGGGGCGCGGCGTGGTAGTGCTGTTGCGCGATACCACGATGAAACTTGCCGTCGAGGGCGCCGCCTCGCCGCAGACGCTGCGGCAATACGGGCTGGGCGCGCAGATCCTGGCCGCGCTGGGCCTGCACCGGCTGGAACTTCTGACCAATTCCCCCCTGCCCAAGGTGGTCGGGCTCGAGGCCTACGGGCTCTCGATCGAGGGCACCCGCAAGATCGACGGAAAGGGCTGAGCCATGGCCGACCAGGACCCCCATCACATCCTTGAACTGCCCAGCTTCGACAAGCCGGTGAAACTGCTGATCGCGGTCGCGCCGTTCTATCGCGACATCGCCGACATGCTGATCGCCGGGGCGACCGCGAAACTGGAACAGGCCGGCGCCACCCATGACATGGTCCAGGTGCCGGGCGCGCTGGAACTGCCGCCCGCCATCGCGCTGGCGCACCGGATGTCGAACTATGACGGTTATGTCGCGCTGGGCTGCGTGATCCGCGGGGCAACGACGCATTACGAAACCGTCTGCAACGACAGTTCGCGCGGCCTGACGCTGTTGGGCCTTCAGGGCGCGCTGATCGGCAACGGCATCCTGACCGTGGAAAACCACGAACAGGCGGTCGAGCGGGCGAACCCCGCCGACATGGACAAGGGCGGCGGGGCGGCGGCCGCTGCGCTGCACCTGATCGCGCTGGCCCGCAAGTGGGGCGGCCAGACCAAGGGCGTCGGCTTCAAGCCCGCCGGCAGCTTCCAGATCGCCGAGGGGAGCGACCGCGCATGACCTCCGCTGCCGAGAAACGCCAGATGAAATCCGCCGCCCGGCTCTATGCCGTGCAGGCGCTGTTCCAGATGGAACAGTCGGGCCAAAGCGTCGACGCCGTCCGGCGCGAGTTCGAGGATTGGCGCTTCGGCATCGGCTATGAAGAGGGCGAGGACCTGGCCGAGGGCGACGTGGACCTGTTCCGCGCCACGCTGGAAGGCGCGGTGAACTGGCAGGCCAAGATCGACCAGATGACCGACCGCGCGCTGGTGGCCAAGTGGCCGATCGACCGGATCGACCCGACGCTGCGCGCCCTGTTCCGCGCCGCCGGCGCCGAACTGGTCGGCGGCAAGACCCCGCCCAAGGTGGTCATCACCGAATATGTCGACGTCGCCAAGGCGTTCTTCCCCGAGGGGCGCGAGCCGAAATTCGTCAATGCCGTGCTCGACCACATGGCGCGCGAGGCCAAGCCCGAGGCGTTCTAGCCCGCGCCCCCGGCCACCAGCGGCGCGGCGATCCCTGCACGCAGGCGGCGGTGATAGTCGACCAGCGCCGGCAGGCCCAGCGCCGCGTCCTTCAGCGGCGTGTCCATCTCGGCCCCGATCACGTTCTCCAGGAACCCGAACACCACCGTGTCGATGCTGCTGGGCCTTTCGCCGAAGACATAAGGCGCCTCGCCCACCAGCGCGGCCAGCGCCGCCAGCCCCTCGGCCCCCATCGCATGGATCGCCTCCGCCGGGTGCCGCCCCATGCCCTGGGCGTGCAGTGCCCGGGCCACCTGGCGGCGCACCAGCGCGAAGATCGGCGCGCGCAGGGGGGCGGGCAGCCGGCCGAAGAACGCCGCGCGGGTGACCTCGGCCCGCTCGATCCAGCGGGAATGCACGAGCACCCAGTAAAGATGATCCTCGACCAGCGCGCGGATCGCCACCGCCTCGGCCCGCTGGCGGTCGCTCAGCGCCGCGTCGGGGTCGAACCCGTGGGCGCGGGCCAGGTGCGCGCGGATCGCCTCCGAATCGGGAATCACCTCGCCCCCGTCGACCAGCACCGGCAACTTGCCCCGCGGCGCCTTGCGCGGGTCACCGGCGCAGCGGGTATAAGGCAGCCCGCTCATCTCCAGCAGAAGCAGCGCCTTGACCGAGAACGGGCTGGGGCTGATCGTGCCCAGCGCAGGCGAAAACACGTTTAAGGCGAGCATTTTGGAAAGGTTCTGTTAATCATGCAACGCACAGAATGGACGGGCGATGCCCGCCTTGCCAAGCCGGATCGGAACCGTGCCCCAAGATTCTTCTTGGAATCGCATCGCGAATGTCTACGTAATAGGGGCAAGCAACGGAGACGATCCATGCCCAAACTCGTGAGCCTCTACATCCGGCATACGATCATCGGCTTTGTCCTTTCGGGCGTTTTCGTGGCCCTTCTGATGTATTTCAACGTCGCGAACCTCTGGCATCTGGTGACCCATGTCTCGGGCGGGTGGCTGGCCGGGGTTCTGCTGTTCATGTTCAACGGTATCGTCTTCTCGGGCGTGCAGTTCGGCATCGCTGTGATGTCTCTGGCCCGCGACGAGGATGACGACTCGCGCGGCCGGCGCCAGCCGGAGCGCGTGCGCGGGCTGGCCGATGCCCTGGCACCGATCCCGGTGCCGGTGCGGGATGACCGGCGTTTTCCGCGCTGACGACGACGCCTGAGTTCGGGATGATGCACAAACTGGCGGCCCTCGGGCCGCCGTTTTTTTGCCGCCAGGCGCCGGTTCCGCCCCGGCCCCGCGACCGCGCCCGGACTCGTATCGCCGCGCCCGGCCCGCTATAGTCGCAAACTTGGAGGCTATGCGATCATGGGTGGACGTTGAGATGCGCATTCTGATCGGTGTCTGGCTGCTGCAGGCCCTGACCATCGGCCCGCTCTGGCTTGTCCTGAATGGCCGCGATCCCGCGCTTGTCGGCCTGGGCATCGCGACGGCGCTGGGGGCGGGGCTTCTGGCGGCGCTGTGGATCGGCACGTTGCTGCGCGACCAGCGCCGGCTGACCGAGGCGCGCCAGTCCGAGCGGCTGGCCGCGGCCAAGGCCCGGTTCCAGGCGACGCTTGCCAAGCACAAGACCGAGGATGCCGCCCGTCTGTCGGCCTTGACCCGGAAGATGGGGCAGGGGCGGACGCGGTTGCTGAAGGTGGGGCTTGTGACGGGCGCAAGCCTGGGTCTGGGCGTGGCGCTGTTCTTTGCCCAGGTGTTCACGGCCGGCCTGATCGTGACGGCGCTGGCCGCCGGTGGCGTCGCGGGCTACGGCGCGCGCGGATACCTGTCGCGGCCCGCGCGCGGGGCGGAGGTGGACGCGACCCCATTGATCGACGCCGAGGAACCGGCCGCCAAAACCCGGCGGCTCGCCCGCCCGCGCCTGCGCCGCATCGGTGCCGTGCGAACATGACCCCGCGCCGCTGCGCCGCCCCTTGGGGCGGCACCGCGGGTCCGGGTGTGTCAGGCGGGATGGGGCGGGACCGCCGCAACCGTTGAGGCAACGAATTCCCGAGGACCTGTTACTACAGGTGGGCGCCAGGTAGACGGGCCAGGACCCGAACAGAGCCAGCTCCCTCGGATTTGCTTAAGGCCACCGGAATTTGACCTCGTCACGGGAAGGGCAGAACCCGCCTGACCCGAGACATAGGGCGGCGCGGGGGCGGCCGCAAGTCTTGCCAGATGTTCATGGATTGTTCATCATGGCGCCATGTCCGCTGATCCCGCCCGTCCTGCCCCCGCCCCGCTTGCCCCCGGCCAGCTGATCGCCCGCGGTGTCTGCCGCCACCTGCGCGACCTGGGCTTTGCCTGTGTCGAGGAACTGGTGCCCACCGGGGGGCTGCGCGTCGACGTGATGGCGCTGGGCCCGCGGGGAGAGGTCTGGATCGTCGAGTGCAAGTCGAGCCGGGCCGATTACACCTCGGACCGCAAGTGGCAGGGCTACCTGGACTGGTGCGACCGGTTCTTCTGGGCGGTGGGCGCGGAATTCCCGACCGATCTGCTGCCCGCCGAAACCGGGTTGATCCTGGCCGATGGCTATGGCGCCGAGATCGTCCGCGAGGCCCCCGAGGTACGGCTGGCCGGCGCGCGGCGCAAGGTGGTCACGCAGAAATTCGCCCGGCACGCCGCGCTGCGGCTTCAGGCGCTGCGCGACCCCGTGCTCAGCCCTTAGGTTTGGATTTCTTCGCCGGTTTCTCGCCGACCGCGCGGGCACGCGCCGCGGCGGCGCGAATCTCTTCGGCGATTTCCTCGGCTTCGTCGGGTTCGAAATCCATCGGCAACTCGAACCCGTCGCCCTCGATATAGATCCGCACCATGCCCAGGCTGGTCGGCCCGATCTGCAGGTTGGCGGCAAGGTCGCTTTGCTTGTCGATGCCCATGGCTGCAACGTCCCGCTGTTAAGGCGGTTTGGCCTAGCGCGTTGCCCGGCCAGAGGCAAGGGCCGCGGCGGCCATCCGATCCGGCCGTCCCGCCATCGCGCCGAGGCGGGGCGCAGGTGACCGGGGCGGGCCTGTGACCGAAGGGGGGCGATGCGGCCGAACGCGCAAAGCGGCGGGAACGGGGCTTGCAATGCCCGCGCGGGGGCGTTAAATCGCCCCGCAGTGCCGCCTTAGCTCAGTTGGTTAGAGCGCTGGATTGTGGATCCAGAGGTCCCCCGTTCAAGCCGGGGAGGCGGTACCATTCCCCTCACATCGCTGTCAGACCCCTTGCGCCGGGGGGCCGTTCGTCTGACAGGATAGCGGCAGGAGGATTTCGCATGCTGGACGGGGTGATGCGCCGGCTGATCGACCCGCCGCTCGACCGGATGGGGCGGGCGCTGGCGGGGCGCGGGGTGACGGCGGATGCGGTGACGCTGACGGGGCTGGCGTTCGGGCTGATCGCGGCGGGGCTGATCGCGCTGGGCTGGCCCGGTCTGGCGTTGGTCCCGCTTCTGGCGAGCCGGCTGGCCGACGGGCTGGACGGGGCGGTGGCAAGGGCCGGGCGCAAGACCGATTTCGGCGGCTATCTTGATGTAATCAGTGACTTTTTATTCTACGGGGCGGTGCCTTTGGGGTTCGTGGTCATGGATCCTGCGAATGGCATTGCGGGGGCGTTCCTGTTGCTGAGCTTCTATTTCAACGGGGCGACCTTCCTGGGATTCGCGATCCTGGCCGAGCGGTGCCGGATGGAGACCACCGCGCGCGGGGCGAAGTCGCTTTACTTCACCGGCGGCCTTCTGGAAGGCACGGAAACCATTGCGTTTTTCGTGGCGCTTTGCCTGTGGCCCGGGGCATTCGCGCCGCTGGCCTGGGGGTTCGGGGCGCTGTGTTTCGTGACCGCGATCAGCCGCGTTCTGCTGGCGCGGAAGGTGTTTCCGAACGGGTGATCCCGGCCCCCGACAGGCCGGAATCCGGCATATGAATCGCATATGAATTCCATATGAATCGCATATGACTTTTTTCGGACTCCGGGCGCCGCCCGGACCCGCGCCTCAGGGCGCCCAGGCCAGGAAATTCGCGATCAGGCGCAGCCCGGTGGCCTGGCTTTTCTCCGGGTGGAACTGGGTGCCCACCATGGTGCCGCGCCCGACGATGGCGGTGACCGGCCCGCCGTAATCGACATGGGCCAGCAGGTGCGCGGGGTCGGCCACGCGGAACTGGTAGGAATGGACGAAATAGGCGTGGTCGCCCGTGGCGATGCCGTCCAGCACCGGATGCCCCCGGTCGATCACCAGGTCGTTCCAGCCCATATGCGGCACCTTCAGCGCGCCATCGGCGGGGTCGATATGCACCACCTCGCCGCCGATCCAGTCGAAGCCGGGGGTTTCGCTGTATTCCAGCCCGCGGGTCGCCATCATCTGCATGCCGATACAGATGCCGAGGAAGGGCCGCGCCCCGGTGACTACCACCTCTTCGATCGCCTCGAACAGGCCGCGATGGTCGAACAGTTCGCGTCGGCAGGCGGGAAAGGCGCCGTCGCCGGGCAGCACCACGCGGTCGGCGCGGCGCACGGTATCGGGGTCCGAGGTCACCAGAACCTCGCCCGCGCCCTGTTCGCGGGCCACGCGTTCGAACGCCTTCTGGGCCGAGTGCAGGTTGCCCGACTCGTAATCGACGATGACGGTCAGCATGCCCCTACAGCGCCCCCTTGGTCGACGGGATCGCGTCGGCCTTGCGCGGGTCGGTCTCGACCGCCTCGCGCAGGGCGCGCGCGACGGCCTTGAACGCGGCCTCGGCGATGTGGTGGCTGTTGATCCCGTGCAGCGCGTCGACATGCAGGGTGATCCCGCCATGGGTGGACAGCGCCTGGAAGAATTCGCGCACCAGTTCGGTATCGAACCCGCCGATCTTGGCCGTCGGGAAATCGACGTTCCACACCAGGTAGGGCCGCCCCGACAGGTCGAGTGCCGCGCGCACCAGCGCGTCGTCCATCGGCAACAGGCAGGCGCCGTAGCGGCGGATGCCGCGCTTGTCGCCCAGGGCCTGCGCCAGGGCCTGGCCCAGCGCGATGCCCACGTCCTCCACCGAATGGTGGTCGTCGATATGGGTGTCGCCCGCACAGCGGATGCGCATGTCGATCAGCGAGTGGCGCGCCAGCTGGTCCAGCATGTGGTCGAAGAACCCCACGCCGGTCGCCATGTCATAGGCGCCGCTGCCGTCGAGGTCGATCTCGACCGCGATATCGGTTTCCGCCGTCTTGCGGGTGATGCTGGCCTGCCGCATGGGCGCGCCTCCTTCTGCTGTGGGTTTCCCTTACACCGCGGCCCCGCGCCCTTCCAGCCCCGGGCGCGGCTTTTGCCGCTTGCCGGGGCGGGGCGGCCTCAATAGGGTCTGGCCGAGATGCCGAGAGGAGGCCCGACATGTCCAGCTGTGTCTTCGTTCAACTGCGCTGCCGCCCGGGCAAGACCTATGACGTCGCCGAGGAAATCGTGCTGCGCGAGATCCATTCGGAACTGTATTCCACCAGCGGCGAATTCGACCTGCTGCTGAAGCTGTACATCCCGAAGGACGAGGATATCGGCAAGTACATCAACGACCGGCTGCTGGACATTCCGGGGATCGAACGGTCGCTGACGACGCTGACCTTCAACGCGTTCTGAGGGGCGGGCCGTTCAGCCGGGCAGGCCGTCGATCTTGTCCAGCGCGGCCAGGTCGTCGTCCCAATCGGCACGGCTTGCCATGCAGATATGCGCCTTGGGCCGGATGCCGACCGGGCTGTCGAGGGACCCCGCCGGCACCACGATCCCGCCGTCATCCGGCTGCGCGAACGGGAGCGCCGAGCCGCATGCCGTGCAAAAGCATTTCACATGCCGAGAGCCGGGAAGCCGGAAGGTCCTGGTGTTTTCCTGACCCGACAGCCAGGTGATCGTCGCCCGGGAAGAAAACAGGTTCGCCGAATGGGCCGAGCCGCTGTCCTTGCGGCAGCGCGCGCAGTGACACAGGAAAAAGCAGTCGAACGGGCCGGTGATCCGGAATGTCACCGCCCCACACAGGCACTGTCCGTTTGCCAGATCGTCCATCGGGGGCCTCGTTCCGGGGTCGTGACCGTGCCCGCGCTGCGCCGGGGCGTTTTCCGCACGCCCCACCCGGACACGGGGGTAGGGCCGCGCGCTCAGGCGTCCTTTGCCGGTTCGGCCAGGTCGGCGGGTTCCGCATCCTGCGGCACCGGGCGGGGTTTGCCGTTCTCGTCGATGGCCACGAAGGTGAAGACGCCGCGGGTGACCTGTTCGGTCCATTCCTGGCAGCGGGGGCGGTGCCACGCGCGGACCTCGATCCGCATGGAGCTGCGCCCGATCTTGAGGACCTTGGCGTAAAGCGTCACCTCGTCGCCGACCTGCACGGGCTTGTGGAATTCCATCTCGTCCACCGCGATGGTCGCCGCCCGCCCGCGCGAGACCCGCGCGGCCACGTTGCCCGCGGCCAGGTCCATCTGCGACATCAGCCAGCCGCCGAAGATATCGCCCGCGGGGTTGGTGTCGGCGGGCATGGCGATGGTGCGGATGACGGGTTCGCCCTTTTCGGGGGTCAGCTCGGGCATGGGCGCGGGGTCCTTCTGGCGGGTTGCGGTCGCGCGCCCTATAGCGGCTTGGCCGCGCGGGGGAAAGATGCCCCGCGCGGGCCGGGGGTGTCAGAGGTTGTATTGCTCGCGCGCATAGGCGCCGAGGCCCACCGCGTCGAGTTTGTCCAGCGGGGCGAGGAAGGTGACCTGGATCACGCCGGGGGCGCGGCCGATCTCGATCGCGCCGTTGATGGTGGCGCGGTTGCGGACCTCGGGCACGGTCATGCCCAGAAGGGTCGCGGCACGCTCCAGCCCGTTCTGGATCGCGTCGTTGAGGTTGGCCGCCGTGCCGATCACCGAGACGGGGGCCACCTCTTCCAGCTTGTCCACGCCCCATTGCGCGGCCAGCCGCGTGCCCTTGGCCTTTTCTTCGGGGGTGAAGGGGCGGGCGAGCGGCGGCAGGTCCTCGACCAGGGGGAACAGGACGGGGCCGTCGATGGGGTAGTTCTTCACCACCTCGACCTGAAGCGTCACGCTGCCGGCCACGTCCATCGTGTGGCCCGCGATCTCGCCGTCGCCCTGGCCCGCGTGCATGTCGCCCATGTAAAGGCCCGCGCCTGGCACCTTGACCGGGCAGACGAGGATCGCGCCGGGACGGACCGCGTCGATATCCATGTGGCCGTCGGTCTTGTGCTGGGCCAGTTCCTCGGGTGTCAGGGCATAGGCGTGCGGCGCGCCGACGAGGAAGGCGCCGAAATCGCCGGCGTTGTGGCTGTCGGGCATGGCCTTGGACGGGCAGGTGCCGAGTTGCCCGAGGAAGGGGCGCATGCGGACCAGCGCGCCGGGCATGTCGGATGGCGCGTAGACGAGGATCGAATGCTGGTGGCTTTCGTCGGGGAGGGCGGCGTAATGGTCGGCTGCATGCGCGATCTTCTCGGCCGCGGGTTTCGGCAAGGTCAGGCCCACGGCGCGGGTTTCGTCGAAGGTGACGGTATAGCCATGCACGATCGCGAAGGGCGTGACCGGGTTGCCGCACTTGTTGCATTTCACGGCGTCCTGGCCGATCCCCTCGACATGGGTTTCGGGCCAGAGCGCGTCGCAGGTGGGGCAGCGCGCGGCGACGTAGGGATCGCCCAGGCAGAACCCCTCGGGCGAGCTGTCATGGCCCGACGCGGTGGCGATGGAGGTCACCGTGATATCGCGGATGCGGATCGCGATCCCGTCGCCCGGTTCGGCGCCCGCGATTTCCACGGGTTGCGTGACCTCGTGCCCGCCGCGCAGGCTGGGGGTGATCATCGGCCCCCAGCAGCCCGGCGCGGTGTTGGCGATGATCGTGCCGCCATCCTCGACCGGGCCCAGCATGGGCGCGTCGGGGTCGAGCACGCTGTTGGTGAAGCCCTGCACCACCACGCTGCGGCGGGCGGCGGTCGCGTTCTGAGTTCCATCGGCCATTCCGGCATCTCCCTGTTTGTCCCGCATCGAAGGTAGGGCACGGCGGGCCCCGCGTCGACAGGGCCGTGGGGCGGCGCCATTGCCTCGGCGCCGAACTGGCCGCATACTCGGCCTTGCCCGCCCGCGGGCCGGACGTGGTGGTGCGCACCGCCCCGATATCGAGTGCCCTGGTACCCCGACCCGCCCGCCGCCCGGCGGCGGCGCCGCACATACGATTTCGGAGGAGGATTTCCATGAAGGTCGCATTCCTGGTTCCCGGCATCATGGCCACCCGGCTGGAGCTGAACGGCGAGGAGGTCTGGCCGCCGAAGCCGAAAGAGACGATTTTCGGCTATGACCGCATCGACAAGCTGCAGGACGACGCGGTGCAGCCCACCGAGCTGATCTATAACGTCCTCAGTTTCCAGTTCTATTCGACGATCAAGGAATTGCTGGCGGGGGCGGGCTATACCCCGGGGGGCGCGCAGAAACGCTATGTCGATTTCCCCTATGACTGGCGGCGCGACCTGTTCGAGACGGTCGACGTTCTGGCCGACCGGCTGAGGGCGCTGCATGACGAAGGCGCGACCGAGATCGCGCTGATCGGCCATTCGATGGGCGGACTGTTGTCGCGGCTGCTGCTGGAAAGCGGCAAGTTCGACAATGAGCCGTGGTTTCCCAAGATCACCCTGTTCGCCGCGCTGGCCGCGCCGCACCTGGGCGCGCCGCTGGCGCTGGCGCGGATCTTCGGGGTGGACAGCACGATGGGGATCAAGGGCAGCGATTTCGCGAAACTGGCGGCGAACCCGAAATACCCCTCGGGCTATCAGCTGATCCCGGCGCCGGGCGAGGAGTCGATCTGGGACCTGGCGAGCGACGACCTGGCCGCGCTGGACCCCTATGACGATGCCACCGCCCAGAAGATCGGGATGGTGCCCGCGCTGGTGGCCCGCGCCAGGGCGCTGCACGACGTGCTGGGGCAGAACAACCAGCCGGCGCATGTGCGCTATTTCTACTTCGCGGGGGTGGGGCACAAGACGGTGACGCGGGTCAACGTGGAGCTGGGCGGCGCGGCGCAGGCCGACCATTCCAGGACGGTGCTGACCAAGACGCCCGATGGCGGCGACGGCACGGTGCCGATCTATAGTGCGCTGCCGCGGATCGGCCAGCGGCAACTGGTGGTGAACGAACATTCCACCGTGTTCGAGGGCGTGCCGTTCAAGCGCGTGTTCTTCCGCCTGTTCGGGGCGGATGCCGGGGCGCCGGTCGAGGTCGCGGGGGGCGAGGCGCCCAACATGACCGTCTCGCTGAGCACGGACCAGCCGGTGCAGCAGGTGGGCGAACCGATCGAGGTGACGCTGTCGCTGGTCCCGCCCGCGGGCGCGGCGGAACCGGCGACGGCGAGCGCGATCGAGGGCCGCTTCATCCTGGACCGGGTGGACGAGGAGGGCCGGGTCGCCGAACGCGGCGTGCGCGAGACGGCCATCGCCTATGACGGGCCGGGGGTGACGCGGCTGACGGTCTACCTGCCGCCGATCGAGCAGGCGGGGCTGTACCTGATGCGGTTCGCCAGCGGCGCGCAGGCGCAGAACGACATCCGCTTCGCCGTCACCGAGGCGTAAGCGACAGATCGTCCGCGCCGCGCACGCGCCGCACCTGCTGGCCGAAGGCGGCCTCGCGCAGCGAGGTCACGGCCAGCGGGTCGGCCGCTTTCAGCGCGCCGAAGTCGAGCCCCGTCGCGCCTTCGATCAGGGCCAGCGGCACCTGGTAGGTTTCATAGGCGCCCAGGACGAATTCGGCCTCGGTCAGGCCCTTTATCATCTCGCCATGGCTCAGGACATAGCCCGTGGCCGACAGGTTCCCGCAGGCGGCCCGGCGCATCACCGCGACCTTCCAGAACTCGCGCGGGATGGCGATGTCCTGGGCCCCCGCCTGGTTGCGCAGGTGGCGGTCGTCGTCGCGGAAGACGGGGCCGGTGAAGACGTTCACCTTGAAATCGTATTCGCCCGAGGCATCGAGGATGTAATCCTCCAGCCCGACCCAGTCGCGCTGGTTCAGATTGGCGTGCTGGGGCACGGAATTGGTGTAGTGGAAGGTGTCGGCCTGCGCCTTGAGGATCGTGTCGGTATCGGTGATGTCCTCGGCCCAGCACGGGTCGAGCCGGCGCACCATGTGGCCGCGGTCCAGCGGGTTGGAGCGGTAAAGCTCGTTGCCGACCTGGTGGGCGGGGTCGAGCCGGCCGTCCAGCTGCCAGCGGCCCTTGCGCGGGATGCGGCGCAGATGCGCGCCGTGGATGTTGACCGCGGTCATCAGCGGCAGGCGGCGGGTGGCGCTTTGCCAGACCGAGAAATGGCAGTATTTCAGCTCGGTCCCGCCGCCCGCGACGGGGGCGAGGTCGTCGGCCCAGCGGCCGAAACAGGGCAGGGGGGTGTCGGCGCCCAGGAAGGCGCGGTCGAAGCCCTTGCGGTCGGCGAAACTGTCGGGGCGGCTGGCCTCGGGTTCGGCGGGGGTGGCGCCGGCGGGCAGGGCGGGGACGGTGACGCGCGATTTCACCCGGCGCAGCGCGGCGGCGACGGTGGCCGCGGGGACGGCGACGTTGCGTTCCTGGGCGGCACCCGCGAAATGCAGCCCCACCGCCGCGCCGGTTTCCATCGCCATCACCACCGACCCGGAATTGCCCCCCAGCGTCGAGGCGTCGTGGTCCAGCACCCAGCCATCGGACCCCATCACCCGCCCGGGCGCCAGCCGCTTGACCCCGAAGCGGTCGCCGAAGAACGAGCCGATCAGCTCGGCGGGGTTGTCGCGCGGGTCGCGTTCGGGATAGCCGACCACCGCGACGGGCGTTTCGGGGGCGAGCGGGGCCTCGGAGAGCGGGATCGGCTCGGTCCCGGGGGCGTGCACCCGCAGGAAGGCCATGTCGGGTTCGCCCGGCCCCGCGACCCACAGGACGGCGGTGACGAAGGCCGCGCGCACCGGGTCGGGGGGCGTGTCGATCTGGGCCAGCGGGTTCAGCCGGACCTCGACCTTGCGGTCGAACTGGCCGTCCCGGAAATCCCAGTCGTCGCCCATCCAGCGCCGCGCGAAAAGTTCGGCGACATGCCGGTTCGTCACCGCGATCCCGTCATCCACAAGCCAGCCGGTGCCCGCGTATTCGCGGAACCCGTTGAAGAGATCCAGCCGCCCGGCCGCCCGCGCGCAGGTTTCCAGCAGGGCGCGGTTCGCGTCGAACATCGCGCGATCGTCGAAGTCGAGATCCATCCCCTCCATCAACTGGCGCGCCATGGGCGACAGCCCCTCGCGCGCGCTGAGCACCCTGTCGCGCGCCATGTAGAAGGACGGGCGCAGGGTGGAGCGCACGATCGCCTCGACCATCGCGCCGCCGCGGGTGGCAAAGGCGCTTTCGACCTCGCCGCGGCCCAGGTCGCGCGCCGCGTTGTCCAGTTCGAAGGTGACATAGCCCGAATCGCCGCTTTCCGTGCCCATCGCGCCGCCGGGCGGCGCGGCCGCCGCCAACAGGTCGCGCGCCCGCGCCACCGCCTCGTCGAAACCCGGCTCGCGGCCACGCAGCCTGCCCAGTGCGGTCGGCATCGGTTCCCCTCCTCCTGCGGTAGATTCCCTGACACCACTATGGCACGGTGCGCGCGGATTGCACCGCCCGATCATCGCGGCCAGCCCTCGCCGCCGGTGGCGCCGCTTCTCAGCGTGGCGCCGATCCTCTAGACTTGGCGCGGGCTGGGCCCCGGGGGATGGGAATGGATGCCGACCGCGAGATCGCGCGGCTCTACGCGCTGGAATACGGCGAACCGCGCGAGGTGGCGTTCCGGTTCTCGGCGATCCTGTTGGGCGGTCTGATCCTGGTCGGCTATACGGGCTGGACCTTCAGCTATCTGTGGCTGGGGCTGTATGCGCTGGCCCATGGCGTGCATTTCTGGTTCCTGCGCGCGCGCGCGGGCCGGGCGCGCGAAAGCGACGTCACGATCGCGGGGGCGCTGTTCCTGGTGATCCTGGCCGCCTTCCTGTGGATGCCGGGGCTGTTGATGCTGCAGGACGACCTGGCGCTGCAGATATCGGGGGCCGCGGCGGTGACCAGTGTGCTGATCTTCCTGGTCCGGCGCAGCGACACGCCGCGGTTCATGGTGTGGGGCGAGATCGCCATCGTGGCGGCGGCGGTGCTGATCGCGCTGGTGGTGACGCTGCCGCGGACCGAGTCGCAGATGGCCCGGCTTGCCATGACGTTTTGCGCGCTGGGCATGGTGGGCTATGTCGCGCACGCGATCCTTCTGAGCCGCAAGACCCGGCTGGACAACGAAGAGACCGAACGCCAGCTGCGCCATGCCCAGAAGCTGCGCACGCTGGGCCAGCTGACCGGGGGGGTGGCGCATGATTTCAACAACCTGCTGGCGGTGATCCAGGGCAATGCCGAACTGCTGGAGGATGCCTATGGCGCCGATGCGCCGGGGGTGGCGGCGATCCTGCGCGCCACCGACCGGGGCGCAAACCTGACCCGGCGGCTTCTGGCCTTTGCGCGGCAACAGCCGCTGGCGCCCGAAACGCTGAACCTGGGCGAGCTGGTCCCGGGGATCGCGGGGCTGCTGCGCCGCACCCTGGGCGAGACCATCTCGGTCGATATTCACATGGACGAGGCGCTGTGGCCGGTGCGGGTCGATCGCGGCCAGTTCGAGACCGCGATCCTGGACCTGGCGATCAATGCCCGCGACGCGATGCCGGGGGGCGGGCGGCTGACCATCGGGTTCGCCAATGCAAGGCTGGCCGAGCCGCAGGCCAGCGTCACCGGCACCGTGCCCGCGGGCGATCACGTCGTGATCGCGGTGACCGACCGGGGCGAGGGCATGTCCGACGTGGTGCGCCGCCGCGCGGTCGAGCCGTTCTTTACCACGCGGGCGCCGGGGCAGGGCAGCGGGCTGGGCCTGTCGATGGTGCATGGCTTTGTCCACCAGTCGGGCGGCAGCCTGCGGATCGACAGCATGCCGGGCGCCGGAACGACCGTGCGGCTGTACTTTCCCCGCGCGCAGGCGGATGCCCCGTTGCCGCAGGACATGGCCGAAACGCCCCCGCGCGGGCAGGGCGAGCGTATCCTCGTGGTGGAGGACGACCCCGAGGTGCGGCGGTTCCTGGACACGGCGCTGGTCGGGCTGGGATACCGGGTGCGCTGTGCGGGCGACGTGCAGGCGGCGCTGGCGATCGCGCGCTCGATCGACAGTCTCGACCTCGTGCTGAGCGACGTGGTGCTGCCGGGCGGCATGGACGGGGTCGACGGGGCGCGGGCGCTGACGGCGCTGCACCCGGGCGCGGCGGTGGTGTTCATGTCGGGTTATCCCGCGCGCGACACGACCGATCCGGGGCTGCGCGGCCCGGCGCCGGTGTTGCTGTCCAAGCCGTTCCGCATCGACGCGCTGGCCCGGGCGGTCGGTGCGGCGCTGCGCGGGCGGCGGGCGGGTTAGGGCTGCGCGCAGGCGTCCAGCGCGCGCAACAGCTCTTCGCGGCGGAACGGCTTGTGCAGGAACACGGCGACGCCGCTGACATGGCCCAGCGCCTCGGCCATCTCGGCGGAATGGCCGCCGCCCCCGCCCGAGACCAGGATCACCGGCAGGTCGCCCGCCTCGGCGGCGATCCGGTCCAGCACGCCCAGCGAGGTTTCGCCGCCCAGCCAGAAATCGACCAGCACCGCGTCGTAGCGGGCCTGGGCCAGCAGGGCGAAGAACGCCTCGGGGGTGCGCGCGCAATCCACCTGGACCCCGCTGCCCGCCAGAAGCGGCGGCAGCAGGTCCAGGAATTCGGGCTCGTCGTCGATCACGGCGATCCTGGGCATCTCATGTGTCCTCGGGGTCCTGGCGCACGGCCATCACGCGCAACGCCCGTTTCACCGCGTCGCGGTCCGGCTCGGGCAGGGCGGCGACGCGTTGCGCGATCTTGCGGATCGGATCGAGTTCGAGCGCGGCCCACCCCGCCTCGGTCAGCGAAAGGATGCTGCTGCGCGCGTCGGCCGGGTTCGCCTCGGTCGAGACCAGGCCGCGCCCGCGCAGGGTGCGCAGCGCCCGGCTGATCGGGGCATGGGTCAGGTCCAGGTAGGTCGCGATCCGGGTCAGCGTGCGGCCTTCGGCGGGATAGCGGGCCAGGTAGCGCAGGATCGACCATTGCAGCGGCTGGATCTCGTGCGATTGCCGCGTGTCATAGGCGCCGCGCACGATCCGCTCCATCAAAAGCGCGACCGCGAGATCGCTGCGATCGAACCCGTTCTGCGTGATTTCGTTCATGCCGTGCCGCGTCGTTTTCGGTATTCCGGCCACATTATCACGGCGGCGTCCCCGGTCGACAGCGATCCGTGCAGGGGGCAAGACCTGCGCATTTATCCGCCTGCCAGCGCGGTCGAGATGGCCTCGATCAGGCGGCTTCGGCGCACCGGTTTCGCCAGGCGGATATCGTCCGGCCGAACGCCCGGGTGGCGGTCGAAGCTGCCGAAATCGTGGCCCGACAGGAACAGCACCGGCAGATCGGGCCGCATTTGCCGCAGCCGCTCGGCCAGGGCCGGCCCCTGCAGCGCGCCCGGCATCACCACGTCGGTGATGACCAGGTCAAAGCCCGGGTCGTCCTGGAACAGCCGCCAGGCCGCGTCGCCGCTGGGGACCGGCACGATGTCATGGCCGCTGCTTTCCAGCGTGCGCAGCAGTGTTTCGCGCACGTTGGGTTCGTCCTCGACCAGCAGGATGCGCGCACCACTTCGGGCCGTCCGGGGCGTGCCGACGGCGACCGGGCGCGGGACCGGCCCCTTGTCGCGGCGGGCGCGGAAATACAGCCGGAACGTCGTGCCCGCCCCGGGGGCCGAGGTGACGCTGACCCCGCCGCCCGACTTGTGCATGAACAGGTCGATCATCGCCAGGCCCAGCCCGGTGCCGTTCGGCTTGGTCGTGGCGAAGGGTTCGAAGACCCGCGCGAGGTCCTGTTCGGCGATGCCCTGGCCGTCATCCTCGATCGCGACGGTGACGTAGCGCCCCGCGGGCAGGCGGCGCGCGCCGGGCAGGGTCACGGCCCGGGAAAGGGTCTCGTTGGCGGTGACGATCCGGATCCGGCCGCCCGCGGGCATCGCGTCGCGCGCGTTCAGCACCATGTTCAACAGCGCGCTTTCGGTCGAACTGGCATCCACCTCGACGCGCCACAGGTCGGGGGCAAGGTCGGTTTCGATCACGATGTTGTCGGGCAGGGTGCGCGCGGCGAAGCGGGTCAGTTCGGCCACCACGGCGTTCAGGTCCACGACGCGCGGCGTCAGGTTCGCCTGCCGGGCAAAGCGCAGCATGTTGCCGGTCAGGTCGGCGCCGCGCTCTGTCGCGCGGATGCCCGCGTCGATCAGGTCGCGCTGGGCGGGGCTGCCCGCGCTTTCGCGCAGCGCCTCCAGGTTGCCCAGGATCACGAAGAGCAGGTTGTTGAAATCATGGGCGATCCCGCCGGTCAGACGGCCGATCGCCTCGGACCGGCGCGCGAGTTCCAGGTTCAGCCGCGTCTTTTCATAGCCGTCATGCCAACGATAGGCCCGCAGCACCGAGACCAGCAGGTAGATGACCAGCGCCGCGGCGATCACCATGCCGGCGACCGCGTCGCGCACCTGGTAGCCTGGCCCGGTGAAGGTGGCCGCGATCACGAAAACCGCCACCCCGTTCGGGATGACATAGCACAGCATCGACTGCCAGACCTTGGTGCGCACAAGAAAGGTGTTCAGCGTCGAGCCCACCAGAAGCGCGATCACCGCGAACTTGTAGACCGGGTCGTCGACCTGCCAGAGCAGCACCGACAAGAGCGCGAAATTGCTGCCGATCAACAGGTTCAGCGCCACGACGACCGCGAAGAACCCGCGCGAGTTCCAGTCGGGCGTGGATTTCAGCAACACCCGTTCGCCCGCCACCAACGTGTATTGCACCGCGTACCAGGCGAACAGCCACCACAGCTGATAGGCCACCGCGCCCACCGTCACGCAGATCAGCACCAGCGCGGTTTCGGTCAGCAATTCGGGATAGCTGGACGCGCTGAGCGCGCGAAGGCGGTCCAGTTCCCGTTTGCGATCGCGTGTCATCCTCTGCCTTTCGCCGTCGCGCCGGGGCCCGGGGCCGGTTCGGCGCGAGTCGAACCGGTTTCACCATGTCACGGCGCATACCGTTTGTCCCGGGCCAGCGGCCGGTCCGGTGGGCGACAGGTTTGTCATGAACGCGATCCAAGGTCGATGGCGCGAGGGCGCGATCGCCGCGGGTATGCCCGGTTCCCGGACCCGGCGCACGCATTCCCGGGCACGCGTCGGGGGAGGGGGCGCGTGCGGCCGCAGCACGGAGAGCACCGCGGCGCAGGGCGCGCCGGTGTTTTTGGGTGCGGGTGGGGCGGTTTACTGCGCCTTGACCAGCCGCAGGTGGGTGGGTCTGCGCGCAAGCCCCGAGCGCACCAGCCCCGCAAGCGTCGCCAGTTCGCGACGGACCTGCGCGAATTGCGGCTCGCGGATACCCAGCCGCGTTTCGACGGCGGTCAGGTATGACTGCAGTTCCTCGAGGGTGGTGGCAACCTCTTCCAGCGCGTCCTGCCCGTCCTGCTGCATCTTCCTCGTATCCTTTTCGACCGGGTTCCTTTCCCACCACTGCAACCATGAACGCCACCGGCGCGGGGGGCTGTCGGCGAGGGGCCGCGCCATCCGCAGGGGTGACCTTACTTGCCACTAGCAAATAAAGTCCAGATGCAATTTCGCGCATGCGGCTACCCGTTGCGTGCATGACAACCACAAGTCGAATCAAGGGGTTGAGGTCGGCGGTTGCAGTCTGTTCCGGCCGGGTGTGCGCGATGTCGCAGGGCGCTGAATTCCCGTGAAATGATCGAGAATTCTGCGCGTTTGCCCAATTCTCTGGCAATACCTGCCGCGCCATGCGACCCTTTGACCCTAGGGAACGGGAGAAACGCCATGAAATTGCGCGCACTGGCGACGATGGTTCTGCTGTCGGGGTTCGGCGGGGCGGCGGCGGCGCAGACGGTGTTCGTCGACCAGGGCGACGACTGGACGCCCGCCCTGCGCGATGCCTTCTACACCCAGGACCAGGGTTCGCGAATCATGCCGCTGGCCTGGATGCGGGCGCTGCGTCTGCCCGATGGGGCGCCGTTCCTGCAGGACGCGCTGGCGCGCTATGGCTATCTGCCGATGCCGGGGCGGCTGGACGATGACCTGCCGGTGGGGTTCACCACCAATGGCCGCGGCGCCGACATGGCGGTGGGCATGACCTGCGCGGCCTGCCACACCCGCGAGATCGAGGTGAACGGCACCGCCTACCGGGTCGATGGCGGCCCGGCGATGGTGGATTTTCAGGCGTTCCTTGCGGACCTGGATGCGGCCGTCCTGGCGTTGCTGGACGATGCGGCCGCCTTTGACGCCTTTGCCGCCGAGGTTGCCGGGCCGGATGGCGATACCGCCGCGCTGCGCGAAGCGGTCGAGACCTGGAGCCTGCGCTTTCACACGCTGATGGCGCGGTCCCTGCCCGATCCGGCCTGGGGGCCGGGGCGGCTGGACGCGGTGTCGATGATCTTCAACCGGTTGGCGGGGCTGGATATCGGCCCCGAGACCGAGGATTACCTGATCCCCGACAACATCGCCCTGGCCGATGCGCCGACGCGCTATCCGTTCCTGTGGAACGCCGCGCGGCAGGACCGCACGCAATGGCCCGGGTTCGCCGAGAACGGCAACGACCTGCTGGGCCTCGCCCGCAACCTGGGCGAGGTCTACGGCGTGTTCGGAGAGTTCCACCCGGCGACGAAACCCGGGCTTGTCTTCGGCCATGACTACATCTCGCGCAATTCGGCCAATTTCGACGGGTTGCGCGCGCTGGAGGATTGGGTGTGGGAGATCGGCGCGCCGCGCTGGCCCTGGGCGCTGGACCGCGAGCTGGTCCGGCAAGGCCAGGCGGTGTTCAACCGGCCCGTCGCGGCGGGAGGCTGCGTGGCCTGCCACGGCAAGCGGCGGGGCGAGCGCCGCGCGCTGTTCCACAGCACCTATGCCACGCCGATCCTGGACGTGGGCACCGACACCCGTGAATGCGCGATCCTGGGCCGCAGGGTGCAGACCGGCGTTCTGGAAGGTGCCAGGATCCCGCTGTTGCGCGACGAACTGGGCGCCGAGGCCCCGGCCTTCGAGGTGTTGGGCGTGGCGGTGATCGGCGCGATCATCCAGCAGGCCACGTCCTTCGGCCCGGCGGGGCTGGGGCAAGAGGCGGGCGGGGCGGATCAGGCCGACTTCATGGCCCAGTTCGACGACCTGCGCGGGGCCTTCCCGATGGGGGCGGCGGGCACGGGGCTGGAATCGGGCGAAACGGGCTGCAAATACGCCGCCCGCGTGCTGGAGGGGATCTGGGCCGCGGCGCCCTATCTGCACAACGGGTCGGTTCCCAGCCTGCGCGAGTTGCTGACCCCGCCCGAGGAGCGTCTCGCGGCCTATACCCCCGGCCCGGTCTACGACATCGAGGCGGTCGGCATCGCCACCGATCAGCCGGGGTTCGGACAGGTGATCGAGACCACGGGCTGCGCGGCGCTGGACAGCGGCAACAGCCGCTGCGGCCACCCCTATGGCACGACCCTGCCCGAGGCCGAGAAACGCGCCCTGCTGGAATATCTCAAGTCGATCTGAGCGGGCGCGGCCTCAGCCCGCGGCGTCGTAGCGGGTGAAGATCTCGGTCGTGCCCGCCGGGCCGATCAGGTGGACGTCATAGGCCTCGCGCCGCGACTCCGGCCCCATGCCGGGCGAGCCGAAGGGCATGCCGGGCACCGCCAGCCCCACCGCCGCGGGCCGTTCGGACAGGATTCGCAGGATGTCGGCGGCGGGCACGTGGCCCTCGATCACGTAGCCGTCTACGCGCGCCGTGTGGCACGAGGTCATCGCCGGGGGCACGCCGCTGTCGATCTTGTGCTGCACCAGGGTGCCGCCCGGCACGTTCTCGGCGGTCACCGCGAAGCCGTGCGCCTTCAGGTGGTCCATCCAGGCCACGCAACAGCCGCAACCGCTGGTCTTCAAAACATGGATCGCCGGCCCCTCGGCCAGAGCCGGGGCGGCGGTGGCGGCGAGCAGCAGGGCGGCAAGCGGGGCAGCGGGGCGCATGGCGGGTGTCCTTTCCCGGGAATGGTGGTGCGATGCTGCCAGCCGTGCGGCCCTTCCGTCCAGTGCCCCGCGGCGCGCGGCCGATCACGTCCGGGTGATGCGGGCCCGCCTTGGCCGTTTCGCGGCGCGCCGGGCCTGTGTAACAATCGCTGCAACGCCAGCCGAAGGGGCCGCCGATGCGCCTGATCCCAGCCATGGAGTGCGGCCCGCGCCTGCGGGCAAGGGGCGCGGCGTGATGGCGGGCTGGGGCGAACTGGCGCTGGCCTTCGCGGCGTTCCTTGGCTCGCACGCGCTGCCGGTGCAGCCGCCGGTCAAGGCCCGGCTGACGGCGTCGCTGGGGCCGCGGGGCTATCTGCTGGCCTATTCGGCGCTGTCGGTGGCGATGCTGGCCTGGCTGATCGTCGCGGCGGGCCGTGCCCCGTTCGTGCCGCTGCTGCCCTGGGCGGCATGGCAGGCCTGGGTGCCGGCCCTGGTGATGCCGGTGGTCTGCCTGCTGATCGCCTTTGGCACCGCCGTGCCCAACCCGCTGGGATTCGGGGGCGCGCGCAACGGCCTGTTCGATCCCGACAGGCCGGGCATCGTGGGGCTGACGCGCCACCCGTTGCTGTGGGCGCTGGCGCTGTGGGCGGGGGCGCATGCGCTGGCCAATCCCGACCTGGCGCATGTGCTGGTGTTCGGGGGGTTCGCGGGGTTCGCGCTTGCGGGTATGCGCATCATCGACCGGCGGATGCGGCGTCTGATGGGGGCGGAGCACTGGCAGCGGATGGCGGCCCGCACCGCGATCCTGCCGCTGGCCGCGCTGTTGGCCGGGCGCTGGCGCCCCGCGGGCGCGCCGGACCTGCGGCGGCTGGGCGTTGGCCTTGCGCTGTGGGTGGGGCTGCTTTGGGCGCATGGCCCGGTGATCGGCCTCTCGCCGCTGCCCGCGCCGGTCTGACCTGCGGACACTTGGATCGCGATGGCCCGAACCGCCTGATATCGGTGAGAAAATTGGAGCGGGCGATGAGATTCGAACTCACGACCCTTACCTTGGCAAGGTAATGCTCTACCCCTGAGCTACGCCCGCATCCATTGGGTGAGGCGTGATTTATAAAGTTGGGCCGGGGGCTGCAAGGAGAAAAATACGCCTGCGGGAAATTTTTTGCGATGCCCTTTGCCGATCCGTCGCCTGGGCCGGGCCGACCGGCGCCGCCGCGCGGGCGGGCGGTCGATCGGCCCCGGTTCCGGGGACAACCCCGGCCGATTTCCACGATTGTCCATGGTCCCGGGGGGCTGCGACGTTTGGCGCGCGCCGGTGGCGGGGCGGGCGCGCGATTGCGATTGAACTTTCGCCGCGATGGTGCCGCTATTCCGCCATATTCAATTCGTGCAAGGGGTAACGATCTTGAAAAAACTCATCACCATGGCCGTCGTTTCGACGGCCCTCGCCGGGGCGGCCGGGGCGGCCGGGGCGGCGACCGTCGGGTTCGACCTGACCATTTCCGGCGAGGCGAACGGGCCGGTCTTTTCGCTGGCGAACACGTCCAGCGCGGCCACGATCACCGGCGGCCGGGCCGTCATCGGCAACACCGCCTACAATTTCGACTGCGTCAGCAACCCGGTGGCGCCCGCGGGCGGCACCCTTGGGTTCACAACGCCCGAGGTCGGCACCTGTTACCCCGGCGGCGGGATGCGCCCCGACGAGATCGTGTTCCAGGTCACCGATTTCGATCCGGGTGAAACCCTGTCCTTCGGGACCGACATCGACCGCGATTTCTCCGACACGTCCGTCTACGACTTCAACGTCCTGCTGAACGGCGGCCGTTTCGAGGTCACGTTCGCGGTCCCGGACCTGAACGGTCCGCTGGTCGCCCAGTTTCAACCGGGTCAGAAGAGCTATAGCGTCTCGGTCACGACGGGCGCCACGCCGTCGGCGGTGCCGCTGCCGGCGGGCGGCGTGCTGATCCTGACGGCGCTGGGCGCGCTGGGTGCCGCTGCCCGGCGCAAGACGCGCTAGGCCACAGACCTGGCGGGCCGGTCAGCCCGGCCCGCCGGGGGTCATTCGAATTCGACCAGCAGGTCCTTGGCGTCGATCTGTGCGCCGGGGGTCACGTGGACGGCCTTGACCGTGCCGTCATGTTCGGCATGCAGGCCGGTTTCCATCTTCATCGCCTCGATGGTCAGCAAAAGGTCGCCTTCCTTGACCTTCTGGCCGGGGCTGACGACGACCGAGGCCACCGCGCCCGGCATCGGCGCGCCGACATGGGCGGGGTTGCCCAGTTCCACCTTGGGCCGCTTGGCGACCTGGGCCTTGGCCTTGCGGTCGGGCACGCGGATCACGCGGGGCTGGCCGTTCAGCTCGAAGAAGACGCGCACATCGCCTTCCTCGGTGGTCTCGCCCACGGCGGACAGGCGCACCTCCAGCGTCTTGCCGGGGTCGATCTCGGCGGTGATCTCCTCGCCCGGTTCCATGCCGTAGAAGAAGGTGCGCGTGGGCAGGGTGCGCACGGGGCCGTATTGCGTGTGCCGCGCGGTGTAGTCGGTGAAGACCTTGGGATACATCAGGTATCCGTTCAGGTCCTCGTTGTCGAATTTCAGGTCCTCGAACTGCGCCGACAACTCGGCGCGCAGCTTGTCCAGGTCGGCCGGGGGCAGGTGCTTGCCCGGGCGTTCGGTGTTGGGCTTTTCGTCCTTCAGCACCTTGCGGACGATGGCCGGGGGGAACCCGCCCGGCGGCTGGCCCAGGTTGCCGCGCAGCATGTCGATGACGGAATCGGGGAAGGCCACGTCCTTGTCGGGGTCTTCGACGTCGGCGCGCGTCAGGCCCTGGCTGACCATCATCAGCGCCATGTCGCCCACCACCTTTGACGATGGCGTGACCTTGACGATATCGCCGAACATCCGGTTCACGTCGGCATAGGTCTTGGCGACCTCGGGCCAGCGGTCCTCCAGCCCCAGGGAGCGGGCCTGCGCCTTGAGGTTGGTGAACTGGCCGCCCGGCATCTCGTGCAGGTAGACCTCGGACGCGGGGATCTGCATGCCGGATTCGAAGGCGGCGTATTGCGCGCGCACCTGGCCCCAGTAATCGGAAATCTCGCGCACCGCGTCCATGTCCAGGCCGGTTTCGCGCGGCGTGTTGCGCATCGCCTCGACGATGGAGCCCAGGCAGGGCTGCGAGGTGCCGCCCGAGAAGGCGTCCATCGCGGCATCGACGGCGTCCACGCCCGCCTCGGCGGCGGCGATGATGGTGGCGCCCGAAATCCCGCTGGTGTCATGGGTGTGGAAATGGATCGGCAGGCCGACCTCTTCCTTCAGGGCCTTGAACAGCACCGTGGCCGAGGCGGGTTTCAACAGCCCCGCCATGTCCTTGAGCCCCAGGATATGGGCGCCCGCGTCCCGCAGCGCCTTGCCCATCTCGACATAGTATTTCAGGTCGTATTTCGCGCGGTCGGGGTCCAGGATGTCGCCGGTATAGCAGATCGCGCCCTCGCAGACCTTGCCGGTCTCGATCACCGCGTCCATCGCCACGCGCATGTTCTCGACCCAGTTCAGGCTGTCGAACACGCGGAACACGTCGACGCCGGTGTCGGCGGCCTGACGCACGAAGCCCTGCACCACGTTGTCGGGATAGTTGGTATAGCCCACCCCGTTCGACCCGCGCAGCAGCATCTGCGTCATCAGGTTGGGCATCCGCGCGCGGATGTCGCGCAGCCGCTGCCACGGGCATTCCTGAAGGAAGCGATAGGCCACGTCGAAGGTGGCGCCGCCCCAGCATTCCACGGAAAACAGCTGCGGCAGGTTGTGGGCATAGGCGGGCGCCACGCGGATCATGTCGATGGACCGCATCCGGGTCGCCAACAGCGACTGGTGCCCGTCGCGCATCGTGGTGTCGGTCAGCAGAAGTTGTTTCTGCTCGGCCATCCAGTCGGCCACCGCCTGCGGGCCGAATTCATCCAGGATCTGGCGGGTGCCGGGGGCATAGCTTTCGCGCCGGTTCTCGGGGGGGCGCGGCGTCTTGGCCTCGGCGGGCGGGCGGGCGCGCCCTTCGGTTTCGGGGTGCCCGTTCACGGTGACATCGGCGATATAGGTCAACAGCCGCGTCGCCCGGTCGCGCCGCTTTTCGAAACGGAACAGTTCCGGCGTCTGGTCGATGAACTTGGTGTGGTATTCGTTGTTCAGGAAGGTCGGGTGCTTCAGCAGGTTCTCGACGAAGGCGATGTTCGTGCTGACGCCCCGGATGCGGAATTCGCGCAAGGCGCGGTCCATCCGCGCGATCGCGGCCTCGGGGGTGGGGGCCCAGGCGGTGACCTTTTCCAGAAGCGAGTCGTAATAGCGGGTGATGACCGCGCCCGAATAGGCGGTGCCGCCATCGAGCCGGATGCCCATGCCCGTGGCGCCCCGATAGGCGGTGATCCGGCCGTAATCGGGGATGAAGTTGTTCAGCGGATCCTCGGTGGTGATCCGGCATTGCAGGGCGTGGCCGCGCAATTCCACGTCATACTGGCTGGCCACGCCGGTGGCCTCGACAAGGCTCTTGCCCTCGGCCACCAGGATCTGCGCGCGCACGATGTCGATGCCGGTGACTTCCTCGGTGACGGTGTGTTCCACCTGCACCCGGGGGTTCACCTCGATGAAGTAGAACTCGCCCGTCTCCATATCCATCAGGAATTCGACGGTGCCCGCGCATTCGTAGTTCACCTCTTCGGCGATCTTCTTGCCGAGATTGCACAGGTGTTCGCGCTGGGCGGGCGACAGGTAGGGGGCGGGGGCGCGTTCGACGACCTTCTGGTTGCGGCGCTGCACCGAACAGTCGCGTTCCCACAGGTGATAGATGTTGCCGTGCTGGTCGCCGAGGATCTGCACCTCGACGTGGCGGGCGCGCAGGATCATCTTTTCGAGATAGCCTTCGCCGTTGCCGAAGGCGGCCTCGGCCTCGCGCCGGCCTTCGCGCACCTTGTCCTCCAGCTCGTCGGGGCCGTTGATCGGGCGCATGCCGCGCCCGCCGCCGCCCCAGGACGCCTTGAGCATCAGGGGATAGCCGATCGCGTCGGCCTCGGCGCGGATCGCGTCCATGTCCTCGCCCAGAACCTCGGTCGCGGGGATCACCGGCACGCCGGCCTTGATCGCGACCTTGCGGGCCGATGCCTTGTCGCCCAGCGCGCGCATGGTTTCGGCCCTGGGCCCGATAAAGGCGATGCCGGCGGCTTCGCAGGCCTCGACGAAATCGGGGTTCTCGGACAGCAGGCCATAGCCCGGATGGATCGCGTCGGCGCCGCACATCCTGGCCACGCGGATGATCTCGTCGATCGAGAGATAGGCCTGCACCGGGCCCAGCCCCTCGCCGATCCGGTAGGCCTCGTCCGCCTTGAACCGGTGCAGGCCCAGCTTGTCCTCTTCGGCGTAGACCGCCACCGTCTTCTTGCCCAGCTCGTTGGCGGCGCGCATCACGCGGATGGCGATTTCACCGCGGTTGGCGATCAGGATCTTGCGGAATTCGGTCAAGGGCGGGCCTCCTTGTTGGATCGGTCCGTCCGGCGCGGGTGGCGCGCGGGGGAAGTGTCATATCGGTATATCTTGGCGCCGGGGCGGCGCAAGGGGCGTCGGCCCAGCTAGCGCGGGGTGACGGTCACCACCCGGCCCGCCGGATCGGTCTGGCAGCGCCACGTTCGGTCGCTGTCCGGCCTGCCCAGGTCGACGAACCAGCCCGCCGCCGTGCGCCCCTGTTCGCCCATCAGGACCGCGGCGTCGGGCAGGCGGAACCGGGTGGCGAATTCGGCGGTGCAGGTCCGCCGCGCCTCGGGCGGCGGGGTGGCCATGGCGGCGGCCGCCGCCTGTTTCGCCGCCTCGGCGCGCGGGCCCGGCGGGATCGGGCGCAGGTCGGCGACCGGGGCCGGGCCGGTCCCGGCAATGCGCTCGGCCGGCAGCGGCACCGCCTCGACCGGGCGCAGACCCTCGGGCGCGCGGTCGGGCGGCGCGGCACAGCCGGCGAGGGCGGCCAGCCCCAGGATCATCGCGATGGCGCGAGCCTGTGTCATGCCCCGACTATTCCCGTTTCACGCGAAAAGGCAACCGGCGGGCGGGGTTGCGCCGGGATGCGCGGCGCGGTCAGAACATTCTGCGAACACGCCTTTAACTCTGATCCGACCCGCGCTAGATTGCCAAACATGTGCCCCATCGACGACTCCGAGGCCTTCGAGGCCGCCGCGCAAAGCTCCTTGGCCGCCCGGGCCATGGCGGCGCGCCCCGCGCCCTATCTGGATGGCCTGAACCCCGCCCAGCGCCAGGCGGTCGAGGCGCTGGACGGCCCCGTGCTGATGCTGGCGGGGGCGGGCACCGGCAAGACCAAGGCGCTGACCACGCGCATCGCGCATCTGCTGTTCACCGGGTCCGCGCAGTCCAATGAAATCCTGGCCGTGACCTTCACCAACAAGGCCGCGCGCGAGATGAAGGAGCGGGTGGGCCGGTTGATGGGCCAGACGGTCGAGGGGATGCCGTGGCTGGGCACCTTCCACGCGATCTGCGTGAAACTGCTGCGCCGGCATGCCGAACTGGTGGACCTGAAATCGAACTTCACCATCCTCGACACCGATGATCAGATCCGCCTGCTGAAACAGTTGATCGTCGCGGCCCATATCGACGAGAAACGCTGGCCCGCGCGGCAACTGGCCGGGATCATCGACCACTGGAAGAACCGCGCCTGGACGCCCGAACAGGTGCCCGCGGGCGAATCCGCGGCCTTCAACAACCAGGGCGTTGCGCTGTATGCCGCCTACCAGGACCGCCTGAAAACCCTGAACGCGGTCGATTTCGGCGACCTGCTGTTGCATGTCGTGACGATCTTCCAGGCGCATCCCGACGTGCTGGAGCAATACCGCCGCTGGTTCCGCTATATCCTGGTGGACGAATACCAGGATACCAACGTCGCCCAGTACCTGTGGCTGCGCCTGCTGGCGGGGGGGCATCGCAACATCTGCTGCGTGGGCGATGACGACCAGTCGATCTATGGCTGGCGCGGCGCCGAGGTGGGCAACATCCTGCGCTTCGAAAAGGATTTCCCGGGCGCGCAGGTGATCCGGTTGGAACAGAATTACCGCTCCACCCCGCATATCCTGGCAGCCGCCAGCGGATTGATCGCGGCCAACAAGGGCCGGCTGGGCAAGACGCTATGGACCGAGGCGGACGAGGGCGAAAAGGTCCGCCTGATCGGCCATTGGGACGGCGAGGAAGAGGCCCGCTGGATCGGCGAAGAGGCCGAGGCGATGCAGGCGGGCACCCGCGGGATGCGGCCCTATTCGCTGGACGACATGGCGATCCTGGTGCGCGCCAGCCACCAGATGCGCGCCTTCGAGGACCGGTTCCTGACCATCGGTCTGCCCTATCGCGTGATCGGCGGCCCGCGCTTCTATGAACGCATGGAAATCCGCGACGCGATGGCCTATTTCCGCCTCGCCGTGTCGCCCGAGGACGATCTTGCGTTCGAACGCATCGTCAACACGCCGAAACGGGGCCTTGGCGACAAGGCGCAGCAGAAGATCCAGCAGATGGCGCGCACGAACGGCGTGCCGCTGGTCGTGGGCGCGCGGCTGCTGATCGAAACCGGCGGGATCACCGGCAAGGGCGCGGGCGAATTGCGCAAGCTGATCGAGGGGATCGGCCGCTGGCACGGCGCGGCGCTGGATGCCCGCGAAAGCCATATCGAGCTGGCCGAGCGTATCCTCGACGAATCCGGCTATACCGAACACTGGCAGAACGACAAGACGCCCGAGGCGCCGGGGCGGCTGGAGAACCTCAAGGAATTGGTCAAGGCGCTGGAGGAATTCGAGAACCTGCAAGGGTTCCTCGAACACGTGGCCCTGATCATGGACAACGAGACCGAGGAACAGGGCGCCAAGATTTCCATCATGACGCTGCACGCCGCCAAGGGGCTGGAATTCCCCGTGGTCTTCCTGCCCGGGTGGGAGGACGGCCTGTTCCCCAGCCAACGCTCGATGGACGAGAACGGCCTGAAAGGCGTCGAGGAGGAACGCCGCCTGGCCTATGTCGGGATCACCCGCGCCGAGGAGGTCTGCACGATTTCCTTTGCCGCCAACCGCCGCGTCTATGGCCAGTGGCAATCGGCGCTGCCGTCCCGTTTCATCGACGAACTGCCCGAAGAGCACGTGGATATCCTGACCCCGCCGGGCCTTTACGGCGGAGGGATGGCCGCGCCCGCGCAATCGGGCATCGAACAGGCGGCGGCCAGCGCGAATGTCTACAACTCGCCCGGCTGGAAACGGTTGCAGGCGCGCAGCGGGGCGCGGCCCATGGCCCAGCCGCGCGAAAGCCGCACCATCACCATCGACGCCCAGGCGGTGGCCGCCTATGAGACCGGCGCGCGCGTGTTCCACCAGAAATTCGGCTATGGCACGGTGACGGGCATTGAGGGCGACAAGCTGGACATCGCCTTTGACAAGGCCGGCGAGAAGAAGGTCGTCGCGCGCTTTGTCGTGGCCGCCGAACAGGCCGACGACGTACCGTTCTAGGGCGCGTCCGGCACGCGGAATTTATTGAAAATCCAAGGGAAAAACGGCGTGGCCGAAGGGGCGTGTTAACCCTTCTTTCGGGGCGGATGACGAGAGTCTGGGACGAAGGACTCTGTCATGATCGTCACGTTCAACGCCGTAGATACCGAATTCGCCGCGTCCACGGGCGACAACGTCAACAACAATGTTGGCGGCGCCGGGACGTCGCAATTCGACTATCCGCCGAACGGGACCAAGGACCTGGTCATCACCTCGAAAGAGGGCGACCCCGACCCCTATACGTTCGAGGTGGGCGATGTCTACGAGGTGTCCTTTGGCGGCGCGCACTCGGCCACGCTGACCGATGCGGTGGTGATCCGCTCGGACGAGATCGATTTCGCCCCCGGTTATGCCGTGGTGTTCGAGGGCACGGATGAAAACGGCGACCTGGTCCAGGTGGTCTGGTCGCCTACATTCGACCTGGAACAATGGTACTGGGACAACTACACGCCGTCCGACAATCCGGGGTTCTACGTCTACGACCGCGACCCGAACACCGAATATTCCGCCCCGGTGATCTGTTTCGAGGCCGAGACGATGATCGCCACGCCGCGCGGCCCGGTGCGCGCGGCCAGCCTGGTGCCCGGCATGATGGTGGAAACCGTCGACCACGGGCCGCAGATGCTGTTGTGGGTGGGCCAAAGCGTCACCCGCGGCACCGGCCCGATGGCGCCGGTGGAATTCCCGCCGGGCGCGCTGGGCAATGACCGGCCGCTGGTCCTGTCGCAACAGCACCGGGTGCTGCATGCCTCGGCGATGGCGGAAATGATGTTCGCCGCGCCCGAGGTCCTGGTCTCGGCGCGGGCCATGGCCATGGCCGGGGTGGGGGGCGCGGCGATCGTGGAACGGCCGATGGTGCGCTATGTCCACCTGCTGTTCGAACGTCACGAACTGGTGCTGGCCGAGGGCGTGGCCTGCGAAAGCCTTTACCTGGGCGATGTCGCGCGCCGCGCGCTGGATTCCGAGGCGCGCGACGAGATCGCCACCCATTTCCCCGAACTGGATTTCACCCCCGCCGGCGACGAACCGTTCGAGGCCGCCCGCCCGATCCTGCGCAGCTACGAGGCGCGCGCGCTGTTCGGCCCGTCCCGCGCGTCCGCGCGCCCCGCCGTCCTGCCGGTGGCGGCCATGGCCGATGCCGCGGATGCGGCACTGGACCCGCGCTAGGCGCACAACCCCGTTTTGATGGTCCGGAAAAGGGAAACGGCGGCACCTGGGAGGAGGTAGGTGCCGCCGTTCCATACTACGGCGGAGTCAGGGAGGAGGAGACGCCCGCCGTAACTGTCGGAGCCGTGCGGTTCCGTCGAAAATGTGCGGCGACACCAGGGAGGAGGTCGGTGCCGCCGCGATAAAAGGAAACCCAGGGAGGAGGAGGGGTTTCCCTTTTCCAAGGCTTTACGGGCTGCCTCTTGCCACCGTCGCGGCCCTTGGCGATCCCGATACGCGGACCGTGCCGCGCGCCGTTGAATTGAAGATAGCCAAATGCTGCGGATGCACAATGGTCCGCATGTGAATTGCCGCCATGCAGAAAATGCATAAGTCTTGCTGACGTAATTCTGGGCGCCCTGCGCCCCGCTGCCGCGAAATCCGGCACCGTGCGAACAATCTTGCGCTTGCCGCGCCGGTGCACAAGTAAGAGGTTAACCCAATCACCCCCAAGGAGGCCCAAATGCCCGTCACCCGCGATGCCGTGCTCGATACCCTGTCCCGAATCGCGCTGCCGGACGGGGGCGACCTGGTTTCGCGCGACATGGTGCGGGCGCTGAGCGTCGAGGGGGACGCGGTGCGCTTCGTGATCGAGGCGCCCGACGCCGCGCAGGCCCCCGCGATGGAGCCGCTGCGCGCCGCTGCGCAGGCCGCGGTGCAGGCGATGGACGGCGTGGCCAAGGTGTCCGCCGTGCTGACCGCGCACGGCCCCGCGCCCAAGGCCCCGCCCGAGGGCGGGCTGAAGATCGGCCGCCACCCCACCGCCCAGGCCGGCCCCGAGAACCCCGCCGGCATCGACCGCATCCTGGCGGTGGGCTCGGGCAAGGGGGGCGTGGGCAAGTCCACCGTGGCCAGCAACCTGGCCGTCGCGCTGGCCCGGCAGGGGCGCCGGGTGGGTCTGCTGGACGCCGATATCTATGGCCCCTCGCAGCCGCGCATGATGGGGGTCGACCGCCGCGCCGCCTCGCCCGATGGCAAGACGATCGAACCGGTCGTGGCCCATGGCGTCACCATGATGTCGATCGGGCTGATGCTGGACGAGGGGCAGGCGGTGATCTGGCGCGGCCCGATGCTGATGGGGGCGCTGCAACAACTGTTGACCCAGGTGAACTGGGGGCCGCTCGACGTGCTGATCGTCGATCTGCCGCCCGGCACCGGCGATATCCAGCTGACCCTGTGCCAGCGCACCAAGCTGAGCGGCGCGGTCGTGGTGTCCACGCCCCAGGACGTGGCGTTGCTGGATGCGCGCAAGGCCATCGACATGTTCGCCAAGCTCAAGACGCCGGTTCTGGGCCTGGTCGAGAACATGTCCACCTATGTCTGCCCCAATTGCGGGCACGAGGCGCATATCTTCGGCCATGGCGGTGTCGCCGCCGAGGCCGAGAAACTGGGCGTGCCGCTTCTGGGGGCGCTGCCTTTGGCGCTGGAGGTGCGCGAGGCGGGCGACGCGGGCAGGCCCGTGGCGCTGGGCGAGGGGCCCGCGGCCGAGGCCTATGCCCATATCGCCGCCCGCCTGATCGGCGGCGGGATGGCCTGACGGACGCCATGGGAATTCATGGTCCGGGGCCGGAAACCGGCCCCGGCGCTGCGAATCACCGGGGCGTGACCGGGCGCGATCCGGGCTGATCGGGCGGGTTTTCGGCCCCGGTCGGGGCCTGCGCCCGAAAATTCTGGGAAATCACGGGAAAATCCTGCCCCGCGCCAGCGGCCACAAGATGTTGTGGCCGCTTTTGTTTTCTTCGCAACCTGCGCCATTTTTCGCGTCCGTTTCGGCAGGTCAAGCCGACGCGGGGCCGGGTGCTCTCCCTTATTCCCCCGTTGTGTCCCATCGATTTCAGTTGATTTCCATGAATTCCCATGGCATCCCTTGTTCATCCGATGAGGACGGGCAATCAGGGGCAGCAAGACCCCGCAAGTCAGTCAGGCTTCATACAGGCACCTCCGCCTTCATCGAAAAACAGAGATCCGGCGCGCGGGCGAGCAGAACATCCCCCCAGGTGGCATCGCGCAGCCGGACATCCCGAAGCGGGACGAGGGCGGCGGATTGGGCAGTGGCAGCAGCTCAATCCGCCGTTTTCGTACCCGGCGGACGGTGAGGCAAAAGGAGCGCAGGTCCGGTGGCGCGCAGGTTCAGAGGCGAAAGCCGCCACAAGGTGGATGCCAAGGGACGGGTATCGATTCCGTCCCTGTTCCGGCGCATCCTCGAGGCGGGCGATCCCGACTGGACCGACGGTTTGCGCCCCCAGGTGGTGATCGTCTACGGCGATCCGCGCCGCAAGTTCCTGGAATGCTACACGATGGAGGCGATCGAGGAGATCGACCGCAAGATCGAGTCCAAGCCGCGCGGGTCCATCGAACGGCAGATGCTGGAGATGACCTTCAACGTCCAGTCGCACCCCACCGAGGTCGACAATGACGGCCGCATCGTGCTGCCGCAGAAGCTGCGCGAAAAGATCGGGCTGACCGACGAGGCGCTGTTCGTCGGCTCGGGCGAGAAATTCCGCATCTGGAACCCCGACACCTACGAAACCGAGGAAATGGCCCGCGCCATCGCCCGGTTCGAGGAACTGCCGCCCGATTTCGACGTGGCGTCCCTTCTCGATGGATCGCTGGAGGACTAGGGGATGGCCGGTGCAGAACGCCTTTCCCCGACCGACCCGCCGCATATCCCCGTCCTCTTGCGCCCGCTGCTCGAGGCGGTCTCGCCCGTGTCGGGCATCTGGCTGGACGGCACGTTCGGGGCGGGGGGCTATGCGCGCGGTCTGCTTGACGCCGGGGCGGACCGCGTGATCGGCGTGGACCGCGACCCCAGCGTGTTCGAGATGGCCGAGGGCTGGGCCGAGGCCTATGGCGACCGGCTGCGGCTGGTCGAGGGCACGTTTTCCGACCTGGACCGGATCGCGGGCGGGCCGCTGGATGGCGTCGTGCTGGACCTGGGCGTGTCCTCGATGCAGCTGGACCGGGCGGAACGCGGGTTCTCGTTCCAGAAGGACGGGCCGCTGGACATGCGGATGGGCGATAGCGGGCCGTCGGCGGCCGACCTGGTGAACGCCGCGTCCGAGGGCGAGCTGGCCGACATCCTGTTCCATTACGGCGAGGAGCGCGCCGCGCGCCGCATCGCGCGGGCGATCGTGGCGGCGCGGGCCATCGCGCCCATCGTCACCACCGCGCAACTGGCCGAGGTGATCGCGCGCTGCCTGCCGCGCCAGAAACCCGGCCAAAGCCACCCCGCGACGCGCAGTTTCCAGGCGATCCGCATCGCGGTGAACGACGAGCTGGGCCAGCTGGTCGCGGGGCTTGAGGCCGCCGAACGCGCGCTGGCGCCGGGCGGCAAGCTGGCGGTCGTGACCTTCCATTCGATCGAGGACCGGATCGTCAAACGCTTCCTGCAACTGCGCGCGGGCCAGGGCGGCGGCGGCAGCCGGTATGCCCCCGAACAGCCGCAGGAAGAGCCGCGCTTTACCCTGCTGACCCGCAAGGCCACCCCGCCCGACGAGGCCGAACTGGCCGCCAACCCGCGCGCGCGCTCCGCCAAGCTGCGCGTCGCGATCCGCACCGAGGCGCCCGCCGGTCCCGTCGACCGGGCCGAACTGGGCCTGCCGAAGATCATGGAGGGGCATTAGATGCGCAGCCTGTTCTACGTGCTGACCGCGCTGGCCGTGATGGGGCTGGCGGTCTGGGCCTATCGCGAGAATTACCGCACCCAGCAGGCCATCGCCGAGGTCGAGGACCTGCACCGCGATATCGGCGTGTTGCGTGAAAAGCTGGCCGTGCTGAACGCCGAATGGGCCTATCTGAACCGGCCCGACCGGCTGATGGCGCTGGCCGAGATCAATTTCGACCGGCTGGGCCTGATGCCGCTGGCGCCCGAACAGTTCGGCAATCTCGACCAGGTGGCCTACCCGGTCTACGAGCTGCCCGAGATCGTGATCCCGGAGGATTTCCTGGGCAGCCTGCTGGCCGAGGAGGGGGAGGGGCTGCAATGATCCGCACACCGCTGCGCCCGCTGGCGCGCATCCTGGAGGCCCGCGCCCGGGGCGAGAGCCCCGCCGCGATCGAGCGCGAGAACCTGCGCCTGCGCCACGAACAGATGCGCGACGCCGCCCGCGACCGCGCCGAGGGGCGGCTGCTGATGCTGGGGGTGATGTTCTTCGCCGCCTTCCTGGTGGTCGGCGTGCGCATGGGCAGCCTGGCCGCCTCGGAGCCGTCCGAGCCGCGCGCCGCCACCTCGGGCGCGGCCATCGTCGCCCAGCGCGCCGATATCGTGGATCGCAACGGCAACATCCTGGCCACCAACCTGGCCACGCATTCGCTGTATGCCCAGCCGCCGAACATGATCGAACCGCTGCGGGTCGCGCGCGAACTGGTCGCGATCTTTCCCGATCTCGACGAGGAAAAGCTGGTCCGCGATTTCACCGGCAAGCGCAAGTTCCTGTGGATCAAGAAGAAGATCAGCCCCGAGCAGATGCAGCGCGTGCATGATATCGGCGATCCGGGGCTGATGTTCGGCCCGCGCGAGATGCGGCTTTATCCCAATGGCCCGCTGGCCGCCCATGTCCTGGGCGGGTCGGGTTTCGGCCGCGAGGGCGTTTCCTCGGCCGAGGTGGTGGGCCGCGCGGGCGTGGAAAAGGCGTTCGATTCGTGGCTGCGCGACCCCGCGAATGGCGGTGCGCCGCTGCGCCTGTCGCTGGATCTGAGCGTGCAGGCGGCGGTCGAACGGGTGCTGGCCGGCGGCATGAAGCTGATGAATGCCAAGGGCGCGGCGGCGGTGTTGATGGATGTGCAGACCGGCGAGGTGATCGCGCTGGTCAGCCTGCCCGATTTCGACCCGAACGAACGCCCCCGCCCGCTGGTCAAGGGCGACGCGTCCGACAGCCCGCTGTTCAACCGCGCGGTGCAGGGCGTCTATGAGCTGGGCTCGACCTTCAAGACCTTTACCATCGCCCAGGCGCTGGACGAGGGCATCGTCTCGCCCGCCACGATGATCGACACCAAGGGCCCGCTGGTCTGGGGCCGCCACCGGATTCGCGACTTCCACAATTACGGGCCGCAGCTTTCGGTGACCGACGTGCTGGTGGAAAGCTCGAACATCGGCACCGCGCGCATCGCCCAGCGCATCGGCGCCGAGCGCCAGCGGGCGTTCCTGGAAAAGCTGGGCCTGCTGGAGCCCACCCCGCTGGAAATCGTCGAGGCCGCCTCGGGCAAGCCGCTGTTGCCGCAGAACTGGTCCGAGATTTCCACCATGACGATTTCCTATGGCCACGGGCTGTCGGCCAGCCCCCTGCACCTGGCCGCCGCCTATGCCACCATCGCCAATGGCGGCACCCGGGTGCGCCCGACGATCCTGGCCGGGCCGGTCGCGCCGGGCGATCGGGTGATCTCGGAATCGACCTCGCGCGCGGTGCGTTCGATGCTGCGCCAGGTGGTGTCGCGCGGCACCGCGACCTTCGCCGATGTCGAAGGCTATGCCGTGGGTGGCAAGACCGGCACCGCCGACAAGCCAAAGCCCACGGGCGGCTATTACAAGGACAAGGTGATCGGCACCTTCGCCAGCATCTTTCCCGCCGACGATCCCGCCTATGTGCTGGTGGTCAGCCTGGACGAGCCCGAGGACCGCACCGGTTCCGAACCCCGCCGCACCGCCGGCTGGACCGCCGCCCCCGTCGCCGGCGAGATCATTCGCCGCGCCGCGCCGCTTCTGGGGCTGCGGCCAGAGATTGAAACGGCCGCGGGCTTCGGGGTAACACTGGCCGCGAACTAGGGGCGCGGGGGATCATGACGGGCCGCATGGAGTCAACGCTTGCCGCGCTGGGCCTTCGGGCCAGGGGCGGGCGCGAGGCCCGGGTCACCGGGCTTGCCATCGACAGCCGCGCGGTCAAGCCGGGCTTTCTGTTCGCCGCCTTCCCCGGCAGCCGCGCCCATGGCGGCGATTTCATCCAGTACGCCCTGCGCCAGGGGGCGGCCGCCATCCTGACCGATGCCGAGGGCGCGGCGCTGGCGGCCGATGTCCTGGCCGGCTCTGACGCCGCGCTGATCGTGGCCGAGGACCCCCGCGCGGCCTTTGCCGGCGCCGCGGCGCTGTGGTTCGCGGCCCAGCCCGCCACCATGGCCGCCGTCACGGGGACCAATGGCAAGACGTCGGTCGCGCATTTCACCCGCCAGATCTGGACGCTTCTGGGGCACGCGGCGGCCAGCCTGGGGACCACCGGCGTCGAGGGCGCGTTCGAGGCGCCGCTGGCGCACACCACGCCCGACCCGCTGACGCTGCACCGCCTGCTGGCCGAGATGACGGGCGCGGGCGTCACCCACGCGATCATGGAGGCCTCCAGCCACGGGCTGGCGCAGGCGCGGCTGGACGGGGTGGTGCTGCGCGCGGCGGGGTTCACCAACTTCACCCAGGACCACCTGGATTACCACGAGACGTTCGAGGAGTATTTCGCCGCCAAGGCCGGGCTGTTCGACCGGGTTCTGCCCGCCGACGGCACCGCGGTGGTCAACGTGGACGATCCCAAGGGCCCCGTGATCGCCGGCATCGCCACCGCGCGCGGGCAGGATGTGCTGCGCGTCGGTACCGATCCGGGCGCCGATCTGCGCATCGCGGGCCAGCGGTTCGACGCGACCGGGCAGGACCTTCGGCTGGACTGGCAGGGGCGGGCGCGGCAGGTCCGGCTGAACCTGATCGGCGGGTTCCAGGCGCAGAACGTGGCGCTGGCCGCGGGGCTTGCGATCGCCTGCGGCGACGATCCGGGGCAGGTGTTCGACACGCTGCCCGACCTGTCGGGGGTGCGCGGGCGGATGCAACTGGCCGCGACGCGGGCAAACGGGGCGGCGGTGTTCGTCGATTACGCCCACACGCCCGACGCGCTGGCGACCGCGCTTCGGGCGCTGCGCCCGCATGTAATGGGCCGCATCGTGGTGGTGTTCGGCGCGGGCGGCGACCGCGACCGGGGCAAGCGGCCCCTGATGGGGCAGGCGGCGGCGGCCCATGCCGACGTGGTGTTCGTCACCGATGACAACCCGCGCAGCGAGACCCCCTCGGTGATCCGCCACGAGGTGCTGCAGGGCTGTCCCGAGGCGATCGAGGTGGGCGACCGGGCCGAGGCGATCCTGCGCGGCGTCGACGCGCTGGAGCCGGGCGACGCGCTGTTGATCGCGGGCAAGGGCCACGAGACGGGGCAGGTGGTGGGCGACGACGTATTCCCCTTTGACGACGTGGAACAGGCCAGCGTCGCGGTGGCCGCGCTGGACGGGCGGCTGGCATGAGCGCGCTGTGGACCGCCGCCGAGGCCGCCGCCGCCACGGGCGGGCGGGCGACCTGTGATTGGCAGGCGACGGGCGTGTCCATCGACACCCGCAGCCTGGCCCCGGGCGATTTGTTCGTGGCGCTGACCGATCAGCGCGACGGGCATGATTTCGTGGCGGACGCGCTGGCCCGCGGCGCCGCCGCCGCGCTGGTCTCGCGCGTGCCCGAGGGCGTGGCCGGGGACGCGCCGCTGTTGATCGTGCCCGACGTGCTGGCGGCGCTGGGCGCGCTGGGGCGCGCGGGGCGGGCGCGGGCGCGGGCGCGGGTGGTCGGCGTCACCGGCTCGGTCGGCAAAACCTCGACCAAGGAAATGCTGCGCGCCGTTCTGGCCGGGCAGGGCCGGGTGCATGCCGCCGAGGCGAGTTTCAACAACCACTGGGGCGTGCCGCTGACCCTGGCGCGCCTGCCCTCGGACGACGATTTCGCGGTGATCGAGATCGGCATGAACCACCCCGGCGAAATCGCGCCGCTGGCGCGCCTGGCGCGCCCCCATGTCGCGCTGATCACCACGGTGGCCCCCGCGCATCTCGAGGCGTTCGACGACCTCGCGGGCATCGCGCACGAGAAGGCGTCGATCTTCGAGGGGCTCGAGGACGGCGGCGTCGCGGTCTATCCCGACGATCTCGAGGTCAGCCCGATCCTGGCCGAAGCGGCCCGCGGCCAGGCTGCCCGCCCGATCACCTTCGGGGCGTCGAAATCGTGCGACTTCAGGCTCTTGGGGGCTCAGCTTCATCCTCATTCGACGGTGGTCGAGGCCAAGGTCGGGGGCGAGAAGCTGCTGTTCAAGATCCGTGCTCCCGGGCGCCACTTCGCTGCGAACGCGCTGGGCGTGCTGGCCGTGGCCGAGGCGCTGGGCATCGACCGGGCGGTGGCCGCCTGCGACCTGGCCACCTGGGCCCCGCCCGGCGGGCGCGGCGCGCGGCTGAAGGTGCCGCTCGACGCGCTCGATCCCGAGATGGCCTTCGAGGTGATCGACGACGCG
Source organism: Rhodovulum marinum (assembly GCF_004343075.1). Lineage (GTDB taxonomy): Bacteria > Pseudomonadota > Alphaproteobacteria > Rhodobacterales > Rhodobacteraceae > Rhodovulum > Rhodovulum marinum. Next base: position 332,062 of record NZ_SLXP01000002.1, on the reverse strand, counting down.
TTCAACGCCAATCCCGCCTCGATGGCCGCCGCGCTCGAGGTGCTGGCCGCGGCGATGCCGCGCGACGGCGTCGGCCGGGTCGCCCGCGGTCGGCGCATCGCGATCCTGGGCGACATGCTGGAACTGGGCGCGGACGAACAGGCGATGCATGCGGGCCTGGCGGACCTGCCCGCGATGGGCCGCGTCGATCTGGTGCATTGCGTGGGGCCGCGGATGCGGGCGCTCTATTTCGCGCTGCCCCTGAAACGCCGCGGCCAGTGGTTCGACGAGGCCGAGCCGCTGGCGGCCAAGGTGCACGGGCTGGTCGATGCCGGCGACGTGGTGCTGGTCAAGGGCTCCAAGGGCAGCCGCGTCTCGGTCGTCGTTGACGCGCTGCGGAAACTGGGCCAATCGGTCCCCGAAACCGACGAGGACCTTGAGTAATGCTGTTCTGGCTGGCCGATCTTTCCGACGGGGGCGGTGCGTTCAACCTGTTCCGCTACATCACCTTCCGCGCCGGCGCGGCCTTTTTCACCGCGCTGGTCTTCGGCTTCCTGTTCGGGCGGCCGCTGATCAACCTGTTGCGCAAGCGCCAGAAGAACGGCCAGCCGATCCGCGCCGACGGCCCCGCGGGCCACCTGGAAACCAAGGCGGGCACGCCGACCATGGGGGGCGTGCTGATCCTGGGCGGGCTGATCTTCTCGACGCTTCTGTGGGCGCGGCTCGACAACCCCTACGTGTGGCTCTTGCTGTTCGTGACCCTGTCCTTCGGCGCGATCGGGTTCGCCGATGACTATGCCAAGGTGTCGAAGAACAACACCAAGGGCGTGCCGGGGCGCGTGCGGTTCGGCCTCGGCCTGCTGATCGCGGCCATCGCCGGGGTCTGGGCGGCCTCGGTCCACCCGGCGGACCTCAGCTATCAACTGGCCTTCCCGGTGTTCAAGGACACGCTGTGGAACATGGGGCTGCTGTTCGTGCCCTTCGCGATGATCGTGATCGTGGGCGCGGCCAACGCGGTGAACCTGACCGACGGGCTGGACGGCCTCGCCATCATGCCGGTGATGATCGCGGCCGGCACGCTGGGGGTGATCGCCTATGCCGTGGGGCGCGTCGACTTTACCGAGTATCTCGACGTGCATTACGTGCCCGGCACCGGCGAAATCCTGATCTTCTGCGCCGGGCTGATCGGCGCGGGGCTGGGATTCCTGTGGTATAATGCCCCACCGGCGGCCGTTTTCATGGGCGATACGGGGTCGCTGGCGCTGGGTGGCGCGCTGGGCGCGATCGCCGTCGCGACCAAGCACGAGATCGTTTTGGCCATAGTAGGCGGGCTTTTCGTGACCGAGGCGCTGTCGGTCATCATCCAGGTCGCCTATTTCAAGGCGACCGGGAAACGTGTGTTCCTGATGGCACCCATCCACCACCATTTCGAGAAGAAGGGATGGGCGGAACCGCAGATCGTGATACGCTTCTGGATCATCAGCCTGATCCTCGCGCTGATCGGGCTGGCGACCCTCAAGGTTCGGTGACACCTGGGGGAACAGGAGGACGAGAGCATGGAATACAAGATCGTGGACGAGGATTTCGTCCGGGACTACGAAACCCCCGCGCCCGAGCCCAAGCCGCAGAAACGGCGCCGCGCGTCGGATTTCTGGGCCGCGCCCAGGTTGCACGCGGTCACGCCCGACGCGACCCTCAAGCAGTGGGACGGCGTGCCGCCCTACGCGGTGGTGGCGTTCATCGGCTACCTGATCGCGCTGACGCTGGTCTTCTCGAACCAGTTGGTGCCCTATTGCATCGAGAATTTCGCCCAGCCGCAGAACTGCGCGCCGATCTTCGACAAAATCCTGCCGATCGTGCTGGCCGCGATCGTGGTGGCGCCGGCGATCTCGGGCGCGGTGCAGCGGATGGGCGGCAACCGGACGGCGGGCTTCGTCTTCGCGCTGACCGCCGTGGCGGTGCCGCCGCTGATGCTGGGCTGGCACTACCTGGTCTGAAGGCCGGGGCGGCCCGGGTCCGGGCCGTCTTGCATCCGCCCGCCCCGCGCGGGCATGCTCGCGCCACCTTGGAACGGGGGTAGGGCATGATTCCGGTGCGGGGCGTGAACGGGGCGCGGGTGGCCGTGCTGGGGCTGGGGCGGTCCGGCCTGTCGGCGGCGCGCGCGCTGCGGGCAGGGGGGGCCGAGGTTCTGCCCTGGGACGATAACGAGGCCGCGCGCGCCGCGGCCGAGGCCGAGGGGTTCGCACCCGCCGACCTGACGCGGGCGGGCGCGCTGGAGGGTGCGGCAGCGCTGATCCTCAGCCCCGGCATCCCGCATCTTTACCCCGCGCCGAACCCGGTGGTGGCCGCGGCCTGGGCGGCGGGCGTGCCGGTGGACAACGATATCGGCCTGTTCTTCCGGTCCTTCGCGACCGAGGCCTGGGAGAGTTTCGACAGCCCGCCCAAGGTGATCGCGGTTACCGGGTCGAACGGCAAGTCCACCACCGCGGCGCTGATCCACCACGTGCTGGCGGCGTCGGGGCGCGACAGCCAGCTGGCGGGCAATATCGGCCGCGGCGTGCTGGATATCGACCCGCCGGGCGAGGGCGGCGCGGTGGTGCTGGAGCTGTCGTCCTACCAGACCGAGCTTGCACGCGCGCTGACCCCCGATATCGCGGTCTTCACCAACCTGTCGGCCGACCACCTGGACCGGCACGGGGGCCTGGGCGGCTATTTCGCAGCCAAGCGGCGGCTGTTCGCCGAGGGTGGGCCGGACCGCGCGGTGATCGGCGTGGACGAGGACGAGGGCCGGTTCCTGGCCAACCAGATGGCCGAGGGGCCGGGCGACGACCGGGTGATCCGCGTCTCGGCCGAGGCGAAGCTGGCGGGGCCGGGCTGGTCGGTCTTTGCGCGCAAGGGGTTCCTGGCCGAATGGCGCAAGGGGCGCCAGGTGGCCAGCATCGATTTGCGCGGGGTGCCCGGCCTGCCCGGCGCGCACAATCACCAGAACGCCTGCGCCGCCTATGCCGCGGCACGCTGCCTTGGCATCGGCCCGCGCGAGATCGAGCGCGCGTTCAACGATTTCGCCGGCCTGCCCCATCGCAGCCAGCTGGTGGCCGAGGCGGGCGGCGTGCGCTTCGTCAACGATTCCAAGGCGACGAATGCGGCGAGTGCCGCGCGCGCGCTGGCGGCCTTTCCGCGCATCCGCTGGATCTGTGGCGGGCTGGAAAAGGAGGGCGGGCTGGGCGCGCTGACCCCCCATTTCGGCCATGTCGCCAAGGCCTATGTGATCGGGCGCGAGGCGGCGGGCTTCGCGCTGCACCTTAGGGACCTGCCGCACGAGCTCTGCACCACGATGGCCGCGGCGGTCGCGCGGGCCGCGGAGGAGGCGGAGGCGGGCGAGGTGGTGCTGCTGGCCCCCGCGGCGGCAAGTTTCGACCAGTACGACAATTTCGAGAAGCGCGGCGAGGATTTCATCGCCGAGGTGGCGCGGGTTCTGCAGCGCTGAGGCACGCGCCCGGTGGTGCGCGGGGGCGCGATGTCCGGGTTTCGCCTCGCTGCGCGAGGCGACCGGCGCCGGGGGCTGCGCCCGCGGCGCGTCCGCTATCCCGGCGGGGGAGGCCAGGCGGGGCCGGGACAAGCGCGGGCGGGACGCGGCACGGTTCCCGGCGGGTTGGGCTTTGAGGCGGGTGGTTTCGCCTCGCTTTCGCGAGGCGACCGGGCGGGGGGCGCTGCCCCCCGCACCCCCCGGGGGACGCGCGGGCGGCAAGGGCGGGCCGGCCCCGGAGAGGTTGCCCGCAGCGGCCCGGCGCTAAAGCCCCAGCGCGCCCGCCGTTTCGCGCAACAGCGCCGCGCTTGCGGCCAGCGCGCGGGTTTCGGCCGCGTCCAGCGTCGGCATCAGCGTGGTGCCCACGCCGCCCGCCCCGACCACGCGGGGCAGCGACAGCGCCACGTCGCGCACCCCCGCCGCCTCGGGCGTGACCACGGACAGCGACAGCACCGCCTGTTCGTCGCGCCCGATCGCCCGCACGATGCGCGCCAGCCCCGCGCCGATGCCGTAATTCGTGGCCCCCTTGCCCGCGATGATCCGGTAGGCGGCGCCCCGCACGCCCGCATCGATCCGCGCGCGCACATCCGCCGTGATCGCCGCGCCCAGTTGCGCCGCGACCGAGGCCAGCGGTTCCGAGCCCACCCGCGCCCCGGACCAGCCCAGCACCTCGCTGTCGCCGTGTTCTCCCAGCACGTAGCCATGCACCGATTGCGGCGCGAGCCCGAGATGGCCCGCCAGCAGCATGCGGAACCGCGCGGTGTCCAGGATCGTGCCCGACCCGATCACGCGCCCCGGCGAAAGCCCCGACAGCCGGGTGGCCACATGGGTCATCACGTCGACCGGGTTCGTCGCGATCAGCAGGATCGCCCGCGGCGCGGCGGCGCGCACCGCGCCCACCACGTCCTCGAACACCGCGGCGTTGCGCTCCAGCAGCGCCAGCCGGCTTTCGCCCGGCTTCTGGCCCACGCCCGCGGCCAGCACCACCACGCCCGCGCCCGCCAGCGCGTCGTAGCCCCCCGCCTCGACCACCGCGGCCGAGGCGAAGGGCACCGCGTGGGCGATATCCTGCGCCTGCGCTTGTGCCAGCGCCGCATCGCGGTCCACCAGCACGATCCGGCTGGCCGCCCCGGTCAGCGCCATCGCATAGCCCGCCGCACTGCCCACCATGCCCGCGCCCACGATCCCGACCTTCATGCGTGCCCTCCGTTCGTCCTGCCGGCAGCCTAGCACGGCCGCCGCCCCGGCCCTCAACCGCTGCCTTCTTCCTGGCTGAAATACCCATGGCGCGCCCGCGCAAGTTGCGGCGCGGTCACGGTTTCGCGCGCGCGTGCCCAATCGGCGAAATATTCCAGATTTCCTGTTGCACCGAATCGGCGCCGGCCCTATCTGCCCGCCCACGGACGCCAACGCACGCGCCTCTGTCCCCTTACGGGTTACGTAGCGACGGTAACGTCTCCCTTGGAACTGAGCGGTCATAGCTGGCCGGGTCTATTGGAGATGACCATGTACGCTACGCAAGCCGATTTCGTCGGCCGATCCCCCGTCGCTGCGCCCTCGCGCGCCGAATCCTTCATCCGCGGCGCCCAGTTCGACCGCCCGACGCTGGTGCTGGACGCCGAGGCCGTGGCGGACCGCTTTGCCGCGCTGCGCGCGGGTCTGGGCGATGCGGCGATCCACTATGCCGTGAAGGCCAACCCCGCACCCGCCATCGTCGAGCGGCTGGTCGCCCTCGGCTCGGGCTTCGACGCGGCCTCGCGCGCCGAGATCGAACTGTGCCTCGGGCTGGGCGCCCGGCCCGAAACCGTCTCCTTCGGCAACACCGTCAAGCGCGCCGCAGACATCGCGTTCGCGCATCGCGCGGGCATCACCCTGTTCGCCGCCGATGCCGAGGAAGAGCTGGACAAGATCGCCGAACACGCCCCCGGCGCCCAAGTCTATATCCGGGTGCTGGTCACCGCGAGCGCCGCCGACTGGCCGCTGTCGCGCAAGTTCGGCTGCGCCCCCGGCAAGGTCCAGCCGCTGCTGGAGCGGGCCCGCGCGGCCGGCCTGCGCCCGGTGGGCCTGTCCTTCCATGTCGGCAGCCAGACCCGGGTCGCGGCGATGTGGGGGCCGGTGCTGGACGAGGTGGCGGGCACCTGGCATGCCGCGCGCGCGGCGGGGTTCGACCTCGAGCTGTTGAACATCGGCGGCGGTTTCCCGGCCTTTTACGGCGAAGAGGTCGAGGCCCCCACGGCCTATGCCGCGGCGGTGCGCGCCCAGATCGCGGCCCGCTTCGGCGACGTGCCCCGCGTCATGGCCGAACCGGGCCGCGGCCTGGTGGCCGAGTGCGGCGCCATCGCCGCCGAGGTGATGCTGGTCTCGCGGAAATGCGACACCGATGCGTTCCGCTGGGTCTATCTCGATATCGGCAAGTTCTCGGGGCTGGCCGAAACCATGGACGAGGCGATCCGCTACCAGTTCGTGACCGACCGCGACCACGAGCCGATGGCCCCCTGCATCCTGGCGGGTCCCTCGTGTGACAGCGCCGATGTGCTGTACGAAAAGCGTCCCGTCCTGCTGCCGACGGGGCTGAAGGCCGGCGACCGGGTGATCATCCGCAATACCGGCGCCTATACCTCGAGCTATGCCTCGGTCGGCTTCAACGGCTTTCCGCCGCTGGACGTGGTGGTGATCTGAAAGCGGGGGGCGCTGCCCCCCGTCCTTCGGACTCCCCCCGGGATATTTCGGGCCAGAAGAAGGCAAATTTGTTCTTTTTCTTGGAAAAAATACTCTGGGGGTCTGGGGGCGGAGCCCCCAGCCGGTCGCCCCGGCGTCAGCCGGGGCGAAACCCGTGGCCCGTCCTTCGCCGGTCAGCGGGTCCGGGGCGTGCGCCGCGGCCGGTAACCTTTCCGTGCTGGCGCCAAGCGCGCTTTGGCGTTACACTTGACGTCAGACCCGGCAAACGGGCGGCACGAGAGGCAGTCGAGGCAGTACGCCCATGACGGAAATGGTCTATGGCACCGCGCCCATTCGCGCGGGCGAACCGGTCCTGCCACGCTGGTGGCGGACAGTCGACAAGTGGGCGATGTCCTGCATCCTGATGCTGTTCGGGGTGGGGTTGCTTCTGGGGCTTGCCGCCTCGCCGCCGCTGGCCGCGAAGAACGGGTTCGACGCCTTTCACTATGTGGAGCGCCAGGTGGTGTTCGGCGGCATGGCGCTGGCGGCGATGCTGGTGTTCTCGATGATGTCGCCGGACCTTGTGCGCCGGCTGGGGGTGATCGGTTTCCTGGCGGCCTTCGTCGCGCTGGTCTTGCTGCCGGTCTTCGGCACCGATTTCGGCAAGGGCGCGACGCGGTGGTATTCGCTGGGTTTCGCCAGCGTGCAGCCCTCGGAATTCCTGAAGCCCGGTTTCATCGTTCTGGCGGCCTGGATGATGTCGGCCGCGCAGGATCTGAACGGCCCGCCGGGGCGGGCCATGTCCCTGGGGCTTGCGCTGCTGGTGGCGACCTTCCTGGCGTTCCAGCCCGATTTCGGGCAGGCGGCGCTGATCCTCTTCGCCTGGGGCGTGATCTATTTCGTGGCCGGGGCGCCGTTCCTGTTGCTGGTGGGGCTGGCCGGCGCGGTGGTGGCCGCCGGAACGCTGGCCTATGAGCATTCCGAGCATTTCGCCCGCCGCATCGACGGGTTTCTCAACCCCGAGATCGACCCGCGCACGCAGCTGGGCTATGCCGTCAACGCGATCCAGGAGGGTGGGTTCTTCGGCGTGGGCGTGGGCGAGGGGCAGGTGAAATGGTCGCTGCCCGATGCCCATACCGATTTCATCATCGCCGTGGCGGCCGAGGAATACGGGCTGGTCCTGGTGGCCGCGATCATCCTGCTGTACGCCACCATCGTGATCCGGTCGCTGTTCCGCCTGATGCGCGAGCGCGACACCTTCATCCGGCTGGCGGGCACGGGGCTGGCCTGTACCTTTGCCGTGCAGGCGCTGATCAACATGGGGGTGGCGGTGAAACTGTTGCCGGCCAAGGGCATGACGCTGCCCTTCGTCAGCTATGGCGGCTCGTCGCTGATCGCGGGGGGCATCACCGTGGGCATGTTGCTGGCGCTGACGCGGACCCGGCCCCAGGGCGAGATCGGCGACATCCTGCGCCGCCGGGGGCGGGCATGAGCGCGCCCCTGTTGGTCATCGCGGCAGGCGGCACGGGCGGGCACATGTTCCCCGCCCAGGCGCTGGCCGAGGCGATGCTGGCGCGCGGCTGGCGGGTGAAGCTGTCGACGGATGCGCGCGGCGCGCGCTATGCGGGCGGCTTCCCGCGCGAGGTGGAAATCCTGCGCGTCGCCGCCGACAGCCTGGCGCGCGGCGGGTTGGCCGAACGCATCGCCGCCCCCTTCCGGCTGGGCGCGGGCGTGCTGGCGGCGCTGGTCAACATGCTGCGCGACCGGCCCAGCGTGGTGGCGGGGTTCGGCGGTTACCCGTCCTTCCCGGCGCTGTCGGCGGCCATCGCGCTGAAGCTGCCGCGGATGATCCACGAACAGAACGGGGTGCTGGGCCGGGTCAACCAGCTTTACGCGAAACGCGTGCACGCGGTGGCCTGCGGCACCTGGCCGACCGACCTGCCCGAGGGGGTCGAGGGCTGGCATTGCGGCAACCCGGTGCGCGCGGCGGTGATGGACCGCGCGGGCGCCCCCTATATCCCGCCGGGCGACTATCCCATGAGCATCGTCGCCATCGGCGGCAGCCAGGGCGCGCGCGCCCTGTCGGACAACGTGCCCGCCGCCGTCGCCGCGCTGCCCGCGCCCCTGCGCCGGCATGTTCGCGTCGCCCACCAGGCCCGCGAGGAGGACGTCGCCCGCGTGACCGCCGCCTATGATGCCGCGGGCGTCGAGGCCGAGGTCCGCCCCTTCTTCGACGACATCCCGAAGCGGCTGGCCGAGGCGCAGCTGGTGATTTCCCGCGCGGGGGCCTCGTCCATCGCCGATATCTCGGTGATCGGGCGGCCCGCGATCCTGATCCCCTATCCTTACGCGACCGGCGATCACCAGACCGCGAATGCCCGCGGCCTGGTCGAGGCTGGGGCCGCGATCCTGATCCCGGAATCGGCCCTTGACCCCGCCACGCTGTCAGAGCACATCGCCACGGTTCTGGAACAGCCCGACGGCGCGCTGCAGATGGCGCGCGCGGCGCTGTCTTGCGGGCGGCCCGACGCGACGGAACGCCTGGTGGAAATCGTCGAGGCATTGGGCGGGGAGGGATAAGGCATGAACCTGGCACGAGGGATCGAGTGGATGAACGCGGTTACCAAGCTTCCGACCGATGTGGGGCCGATCCATTTCGTGGGCATCGGCGGCATCGGCATGTCGGGCATCGCCGAGGTTCTGCTGAACCTGGGCTACCGGGTGCAGGGCTCGGACCTGAAGGCGACGAAGATCACCGACCGGCTGAAGGCCTTGGGCGCCACCATCTACGAGGGCCAGCGCGCCGAGAACCTTGAGCACGCGGAAGTCGTGGTGATTTCCTCGGCGATCAAGCCGGGCAACCCCGAGCTTGACGCCGCCCGCCTGCGCGGCCTGCCGGTGGTGCGCCGGGCCGAGATGCTGGCCGAACTGATGCGGCTGAAATCGAACATCGCGGTCGCGGGCACCCATGGCAAGACGACGACCACCACCATGGTCGCCACCATGCTGGACGCGGGCGGGATCGACCCGACCGTGATCAACGGCGGGATCATCCATGCCTATGGCTCGAACGCGCGGATGGGCGAGGGCGAGTGGATGGTGGTCGAGGCCGACGAAAGCGACGGCACCTTCAACCGCCTGCCCGCCACCATCGCCATCGTCACCAATATCGACCCCGAGCACATGGAACACTGGGGCGATTTCGAGAACCTGCGCCAGGGCTTCTACGATTTCGTGTCGAACATCCCGTTCTACGGGCTGGCCGTGTGCTGCACCGACCACCCCGAGGTGCAGGCGCTGGTGGGGCGCGTCACCGACCGCCGGGTCGTGACCTTCGGCTTCAACGCGCAGGCCGACGTGCGCGCGGTGAACCTGACCTACAAGGGGGGCGTGGCGCATTTCGACATCGCGCTGCAGGCCGAGGATATCCTGATCGAGGGCTGCACCCTGCCGATGCCGGGCGATCACAACGTCTCGAACGCGCTGGCCGCCGTCGCGGTGGCCCGCCACCTGGGCATGAAGGGCGACGAGATCCGCGCGGCGCTGGCGGGGTTCAAGGGCGTGAATCGCCGCTTTACCAAGGTGGGCGAGGTGGGCGGCGTCACCATCATCGACGATTACGGCCATCACCCGGTGGAAATCGCCGCCGTGCTGCGCGCCGCGCGCCAGGCCACGACGGGCCGGGTGATCGCCGTGCACCAGCCGCACCGCTATTCGCGGCTGCACACGCTGTTCGACGATTTCTGCACCTGTTTCAACGACGCCGACGTGGTCGGCATCGCCGAGGTCTATGCCGCGGGCGAAGACCCGATCCCGGGCGCGTCGCGTGACGACCTGGTGGCGGGCCTGATCCGCCACGGCCACCGCCACGCCACCGCGATCCGCAGCGAGGACGACCTGGAACGCCTGGTCCGCGCCGAGGCGCGCCCCGGCGACATGGTGGTCTGCCTGGGCGCCGGCACGATCAGCGCCTGGGCCAACGCCCTGCCGCAGCGGCTGGGGGGCTAGGGCGCCATGGCCGAGGTCCTGAAACGACGCATCGGACCCGGCCTGCTGACCGCCTACGGAATCGGCGTCATCGTCGGCGCCGGGATTTACGTGCTGGTGGGGGCGGTCGCGGGGGCGGCGGGCATCTGGGCGCCCCTGGCGTTCCTGTTGGCGGGGCTGGTGGCCGCGCCCTCGGCGCTGTCCTACGCGGAACTTTCCACCCGCATCCCCGAGGCCGCGGGCGAGGCCGCCTATGTCGAGCAGGGGCTGGGGCTGCACTGGCTGGCCGTGGGCGTGGGGCTGGCCATCGTCGTCGCGGGCACGGTGTCGGCGGCGGCGGTCCTGCGGGGCGGCACGGGCTACCTGGCCGCGGCGGGGAACCTGCCCTTCGTGCCGCTGCTGGTGGCGCTGGGCGCGGGGCTTGTCGCGGTCGCGGCGCTGGGCGTTCTGGAAAGCCTGGCGTTCGCCGCGGTTCTGACGGCGGTGGAGCTGCTGGGGCTTGGCCTCGTGGTTTACGCCGGCCTTCAGGCCGCGCCCACGCCCGACTGGACCCGGCCCGCGCCGGTCCCGCTGGCGGGGCTGGGGGTGGCCGCGGTTCTGGCCTTCTTTGCCTTCATCGGCTTCGAGGACATGGTGAACATGGCCGAAGAGGTGGCCGAGCCCGCCCGCACCCTGCCGCGCGCGATCCTGGTCGCGCTGGGGGTGACCACGCTGATCTATGCCGCGGTGTCCATCGTCACCGTGCGCGCCGTGCCGGTGGCCGATCTTGCCGCCAGCGACCGCCCGCTGGCCCTGGTCTGGGAACGCGGCACGGGCGGGTCGGCGGCGTTCCTGTCGCTGATCGCGGGGGCGGCGGCGCTGAACGGGGTGCTGGCGCAGGTGGTGATGGCTGCGCGCGTGCTGTTCGGGCTGGGCCGGCGCGCGCCGCGCCTTTCGGTCTTTCACCATGCCCACCCGCGCCTTGGCACGCCGGTTCTGGCCACGCTGGTGGTGGGCGCGGCGGTCATCGCGGGGGCGCTGGCGCTTCCGGTCGCCACGCTCGCGGGGGCGACCTCGGTGGTGCTGCTGATGGTGTTCGCGCTGGTCAACCTGTCGCTGATCGCGCTCAAGCGGCGCGCGCCCGACGCGCCGTTCCGGGTGCCGGCCTGGGTGCCCTGGGCGGGGCTGGTCACGTCGCTTGCCGCGCTGGCGCTGTCATTCGGAGGGCTTGCATGACGCTGTCCCTGGTTCTTGCCTGTGTCTGGGTCGTCATCGCCGCGGCGCTGGGCCTGTTGCCCGCGCGGTTCCACTGGCCCGCGGCCTATGGGCTGATCGCGGTGGGCATCCCGATCGTGGGCTATGTCACCTACCAGAACGGCCCGCTTCCGGGGCTGATCGCGCTGGGCGCCGGGGCCTCGGTGGTGCGCTGGCCGCTGGTCTATTTCGCCCGCTGGCTGGCCCGGCCCCTGCGCCGGCGTCAAGGCGGGGAATGACCGTCCTTCTGGCCTATGCGGGCTGGGCGGCGGCGCCGCTGGTGGCCTATGCGGCGCTGTCGCACGGGCTGCGCCGGGCGCCGCGCGGGTTCGCGGTGCTCTTCGCGCTCTACACCGCGCTCGCCTGGGTGACCTGGGCCGCGCTGGGCGCGCAGGCGGCCGCGACGGTCGCGCCTTCGGCCGTGATCGTTCCCTGGGCGGGCGTTGCGGTGCTGTCGCTGCTGCTCTATGCCCTCGGCGCATGGATCGGAGGCGGCGAATGACCCAGATGCCCGCACCCCGCGGCACCCTGACCCCGGACCGGCCGCTGGCCGACCTGACCTGGCTGCGCGTGGGCGGGCCGGCCGACTGGCTGTTCCAGCCCGCCGATGCCGCGGATCTGGCCGCCTTCCTTGCCGCGCTGCCGGCGGATGTGCCGGTCTTCCCGATGGGGGTGGGGTCCAACCTGATCGTGCGCGATGGCGGCATCCGCGGCGTGGTCATCCGGCTGGGGCGCGCCTTCAACGGGATCACCGTCGACGGCACCCGCGTGACCGCGGGCGCCGCCGCGCTGGATGCCCATGTCGCGCGCAAGGCGGCCGAGGCGGGCATCGACCTGACCTTCCTGCGCACCATCCCCGGCGCCGTGGGGGGCGCGGTGCGGATGAACGCGGGCTGCTACGGGCGTTACGTGGCCGATGTGTTCGTCTCGGCGCGGGCCGTGACGCGGGCGGGCCGGATCGTCACCCTGACCGCGGACGACCTGAATTTCCGCTATCGCCAGACCGACCTGCCCGACGGCTGTGTCCTGATCGAGGCCACGTTCGAGGGGCCGCCGGGCGACCCCGACACGCTGGCCGCCGCGATGGCCGACCAGTTGGCGAAACGCGACGCGACCCAGCCGACGAAGGACCGCACCGCCGGGTCCACCTTCCGCAACCCTGCGGGGTTCAGTTCGACCGGGCGCGCCGATGACACCCACGAGCTGAAGGCGTGGAAGGTGATCGACGAGGCGGGGATGCGCGGCGCGCGCATCGGTGGCGCGCAGATGTCGGAAAAGCACTCGAATTTCCTGACGAATACCGGCGGGGCGAGTGCCGCGGACCTTGAATCGCTGGGCGAGGAGGTCCGAAAAAGGGTTTTCCAAAACAGCGGAATACAGCTAGAGTGGGAAATCATGAGGGTCGGCGAACCGGCCCCGGACAAAAGCTGAACAGACAAGCTGAACCAAGGGGCCGTCAGACGCCCCGGACATGAGGCACAGGTGGCGGGCAAGTCGAGCAGGACAGCCCCCAGAGTGGCGGTATTGATGGGCGGACCCTCGGCCGAGCGCGAGGTGTCCCTGTCGTCGGGGCGCGAATGCGCCGCCGCGCTGCGTGGGGAAGGTTTCGACGTGGTCGAGATCGACGCGGGGCAGGATCTGCCCGCGCGGCTGGGCGACTGTGCCCCCGACGTGGTGTTCAACGCGCTGCATGGCCGCTGGGGCGAGGATGGCTGCGTGCAGGGCCTGCTGGAATGGCTGCGCATCCCCTACACCCATTCGGGCGTGCTGGCCTCGGCGCTGGCGATGGACAAGGAACGCTCCAAGGCCGCCTACCGCGCCGCCGGCCTGCCCGTGGTCGACAGCCTGCTGGCCCGCAAGGCCGAGGTGGCGGCGGGCCACGTCATGGCGCCCCCTTACGTGGTGAAACCCAATAACGAGGGCTCGTCGGTCGGCATCCATATCGTCCACGACGCCGCCAACGCGCCGCCCGAGATGGGCGAGGAGATGCCCGACCTGGTGATGGTCGAGGCCTATGCCCCGGGGCGCGAACTGACCACCACCGTGATGGGCGACCGGGCGCTGACCGTGACCGATATCCTGACCGACGGCTGGTACGACTACCACGCGAAATACGCCCAGGGCGGCTCGCGCCACGTGGTGCCCGCCGACCTGCCCGCCGAGGTGTTCGATGCCTGCCTTGACTACGCGCTGCGCGCGCACCGGGCGCTGGGCTGCCGGGGCCTGTCGCGCACCGATTTCCGCTGGGACGAGGCGCGCGGGCTGGACGGGCTGATCCTGTTGGAAACCAACACCCAGCCCGGCATGACGCCCACCTCTCTGTCGCCCGAACAGGCGGCCCATTGCGGCATCCCCTTCGGCGCGCTGTGCCGCTGGATCGTGGAGGACGCCTCATGTGCGCGCTGATCGTTCCGCCGCGCGACCCCGCGCCGTCGCGTTGGGCCTATCGGCTGGAACGGCTGTGGCTGACGCCGCTGTTCCGCAAGGCCGTCCTCAAGGGCCTGCCGCTGGCCGCGCTGATGGCGATCCCGGCCCTTTGGCTGGCCGATGACACCCGCCGCGCCGACCTGGCCGCCCAGATCGCCGACATCCGCCGCCAGGTCGAAACCCGCCCCGAATTCATGGTCAAGCTGATGGCCATCGAGGGCGCCTCGGCCGAGACCGACGCCGATATCCGCGAGGTTCTGCCGCTGGATTTCCCGCTGTCCTCCTTCGACCTGGACCTGCACGAGATGCGCAAGACGGTCGAGGGGCTGGACGCGGTGAAAACCGCGCAGATGCGCGTGCGCCCCGGCGGCATCCTGGAACTGACGGTCGAGGAACGCGTGCCCGCCGTGGTCTGGCGCGGCGAGGCGGGGCTGGAACTGCTGGATGAACAGGGCCACCGCGTCGCACCGATCGAGGCCCGCGCGCTGCGCCCCGACCTGCCGCTGATCGCGGGCGAGGGGGCGGACCTGGCCGTGGCCGAGGCGCTGCAGCTGATCGCGGCGGCCGCGCCGCTGGAACAGCGGCTGCGCGGGCTGGTGCGGATCGGCGCGCGGCGCTGGGACGTGGTGCTGGACCGCGACCAGCGCATCCTGTTGCCCGCGCAGAACGCGGTGACGGCACTGGAACGCGTGCTGGCGCTGGACGAGGTGTCCGACATGCTGGGGCGCGACATCGTGGTGGTCGACCTGCGCAACCCGGCCCGCCCCACGGTGCGGCTGTCCCCCGACGCGGTCGAGGAATTCCGGCGGATAAGAAGACTTCAGACAGGAGCGACGAACTGATGACCGATCTCTACCAGGCCCAGCGGGCGATGCGGCGGATGCGCAAGCAGGCGATGGACCGCGGCGTGATCGCGATCCTGGATGTCGGCAGTTCCAAGATTTCCTGCCTCGTGCTGCGTTTCGACGGCATCCGGCCCGCGGGGGGCGTGGAGCAGATCGGCTCGCTGGCCGGGCAGTCGCGGTTCCGGGTGATCGGCGCGGCGACCACGCGCTCGCGCGGGATCAGCTTCGGCGAGATCCACGGCATGCACGAGGCCGAGCGCGCGATCCGCACCGCCGTGCAGGCCGCCCAGAAGATGGCGCAGGTCCGCGTCGACCACGTGATCGCCTGTTTCGCCGGGGCGGGGCCGCGCTCCTACGGGCTGGAGGGGCAGGTGGAACTGTCGGACTCGATGGTCTCGGAATCCGATATCGCCCGCGTGCTGGCCGCCTGCGAGATGCCGCCGATCGGCCCGGGGCGCGAGGTGCTGCACGCCCAGCCGGTCAATTTCGCGCTCGACACCCGCTCGGGCCTGGTCGATCCGCGTGGCCAGATCGGGCATCGTCTGGCCTGTGACATGCACCTGCTGACGGTGGACGCGGGCGCGATCCAGAACCTTGTCCATTGCGTGAAACGCTGCGACCTGGAACTGGCGGGGCTGGCGTCTTCGGCCTATGCGTCGGGCATGTCGGCGCTGGTCGAGGACGAACAGGAGCTGGGCGCGGCCTGCATCGACATGGGCGGCGGGGCGACCGGAATTTCCATCTTCATCAAGAAACACATGATCTATGCCGACAACGTGCGGCTGGGCGGCGAACATGTGACCTCGGACATTTCCAAGGGGCTGCACGTGCCGATTTCCACCGCCGAGCGGATCAAGACCCTGCATGGCGGGGTGGTGGCCACCGGCATGGACGACCGCGAGATGATCGATCTGGGCGGCGACAGCGGCGATTACGAACGCGACACCCGCCGGATCAGCCGGACCGAACTGATCGGGATCATGCGCCCCCGGGTCGAGGAAATCCTGGTCGACGTCCGCGCCCGCCTGGACGCGGCCGGGTTCGAACACCTGCCCTCGCGCCAGATCGTGCTGACCGGCGCGGGCAGCCAGATCCCCGGGCTGGACGGGCTGGCCTCGCATATCCTGGGCCGCCAGGTGCGGCTGGGGCGCCCCCTGCGCATCCAGGGCCTGCCGCAATCGGCGACGGGGCCGGGCTTTGCCGCCTCGGTGGGGCTGTGCCTGTTCGCCGCGCATCCGCAGGACGAATGGTGGGATTTCGACATCCCCACCGAACGCTACCCCGCCCGGTCGCTGAAACGCGCGGTGCGCTGGTTCAAGGAGAACTGGTAACCTCAGCCTGGCGCTTCGGCATCCTTGTCGGGAACCGCGCGGGCGGGCAGGGCGGCGCGCGCGGCGCGGATGTCGCCCAGCTGTCCGTACATGTTGCTTCGGAAGGTGCGCGCCATCGTGCCCGCCTTGGGGCTGACCAGTTCGGCGATATTGCCGATCAGGTTGTCCAGCATGTCCAGGATGATCTCGATCGGTTCGGTCACGGGCGGCATCTTGACCCGGTCCAGCACCAGGTGGATCGCCTTCTTGATCGCCTCGATCACGCCCAGGACCGCGCCGATCACCGTGTCCGCGGCGGCGGTGCCGGCATCCTCCAGCATACCCAGCAGGTCGTCCAGCACGTCCATCAGCTCGTCTATGCCCGCCTCGGCGAAGGCGCCGACCGCGCCGGCCAGGTCGAACAGGCCGAACTGCTCGGCCAGCGCCATGATCTTGCGCCACAGCTTGTCCACAATCCGAGGCAGCCTGGTGGCGATGCGCCCGATCACCTCGGCCGGGCCGGGCTGGCCCTGCGCCTGCGCGGTGCGCGCCGCCTGCCGGCCCCAGCGTTCCAGCCCCGCGCCGAACCGCCGCCCCGTCACCGCCAGCGCCTTGAGATCCTCTTCGTTCGGCATCGCCCCGTCTCCCCGGTCCCGTTGTGCCGTGCCAGCCTACACCGGGACGCCGAATTCCCCAAATCGCCCGGCCCGGGCGCCGTTTTCCGCGTGACCGGGGCGGGCGGGTCTGCTATTCTGGGCGAAAGGGTGAAAACACCCGCCGAGGCATGAGCAGTGTGCCCCACATCGCCGGAACGACGCGCCCGCGGGCGTAGTCCGTGACGACCGCCCCGAGGGGTCCGCTTGCGCATCTAGACGGCGGCGCAGGACAGCCCCCCAGATGTGGTCGGATCGGCGAAATCCCGCGGACGTGCGCCGTCAACAGTGCAGATTTTGTGTGAAAACCACGTTTTTTTCGTGACCTCGCCCATGTGCTTGCGTAGGATGACGCAAGATCTTGGGGAAACGGCCGGGCAGGCCACCAGAAACGACAACAGGCGGACAGACATGACCTTGAACCTTTCGATGCCCGAACAGGACGAGCTGAAGCCGCGGATCACGGTCTTCGGCGTTGGCGGCGCTGGCGGCAACGCCGTGAACAACATGATCGAGAAGCGCCTGGAAGGCGTCGAATTCGTGGTGGCGAACACCGACGCGCAGGCGCTGAAACAGTCGAACGCGCCCGCCCGCATCCAGATGGGCGTCAGGGCGACCGAGGGGCTGGGCGCGGGCGCCCGCCCGCAGGTCGGCGCGGCGGCCGCCGAGGAATCGATCGAGCAGATCGTCGACCACCTGGCCGGCGCGCATATGTGCTTCATCACCGCGGGCATGGGCGGCGGCACCGGCACCGGCGGCGCCCCGATCATCGCCCAGGCCGCGCGTGAACTCGGCGTGCTGACCGTCGGCGTCGTGACCAAGCCGTTCCAGTTCGAGGGCGCCAAGCGCATGCGCCAGGCCGAGGAAGGCGTCGAGGCCCTGCAAAAGGTCGTCGATACCCTCATCATCATCCCCAACCAGAACCTGTTCCGCCTGGCCAACGAAAAGACCACCTTCACCGAGGCGTTCTCGATGGCCGACGACGTGCTGTACCAGGGCGTCAAGGGCGTGACCGACCTGATGGTGCGGCCCGGTCTCATCAACCTCGACTTCGCCGACGTGCGCGCGGTGATGGACGAGATGGGCAAGGCGATGATGGGCACGGGCGAGGCCTCGGGCGAGGATCGCGCGGTGCAGGCCGCCGAAAAGGCCATCGCCAACCCGCTGCTGGACGAGGTCAGCCTGAACGGCGCCCGCGGCGTGCTGATCAACATCACCGGCGGTTACGATCTGACGCTGTTCGAACTGGACGAGGCCGCGAACCGCATCCGCGACGTGGTCGATGCCGATGCCAACATCATCGTCGGCTCGACGCTGGACCCCGACATGGAAGGAACGATGCGCGTCTCCGTCGTGGCCACCGGCATCGACGTGGGCGTGGCGCAGAAACCCGACACCCCCGTCCAGCGCCGCCCGATGAGCGAACCGCTGCCGCGCCAGGCGACCGCAGCGCCCGAACGCGCCGAGCCGCGGCCCCAGCCGCAGGCCCAGCCCGCCGTCGCCCGTCAGGCCGACCCGGTCGAGGCCGAGGAACCCTCGCTGTTCGAAGGGTTCGACCCGGCCACCGCCGCCGCGGCCGCCGCCGCCCCGGTCGAGGCCGTCACCAACGACGTGCCGCCCCCGGCCTACCAGCCCGAGGACGAGTACGAGCCCGAACCCGAGGTCGAACAGGCCGCCTTCGTGGCGCCGCGCCCGCGCGCGCCCGGAACGCCCACCCCCGAGGCGCTGGAACGGCTGCGCGCCGCGGTCAGCAAATCGCCGCGCCAGGCCGCCGGCACGGAACGGCCGCAGGCCGCCGCCCCCGGCCAGCCGCTGGGCGACGAGGCCCGCCACGGCCGGTTCGGCATCGGCACGCTGATCAACCGCATGTCGGGCCATGGTGAAACGCCCGAGCGCGGCGCCCACACCATGCGCCAGCAGCCGCCGGTCTATGGCCGCGGCCAGGCCGTGCATCGCGACGAGGAAGAACTCGACCCCGAGCAGGAGCGGATCGAAATCCCCGCCTTCCTGCGGCGCCAGGCGAACTGATCGCCCCACAGCAGGGCAAACGCGATCGGGGGCCGGGTTTTCCGGCCCCTTTTTCATGCCGCCCGCCCCGCCTGCGGTGGTAACGGTCCTCACGCGGGGCGCGCGCGGCGTTACAGAACCGTAACACGCCCGTCGGTCCGTATCGCGCCCGCGCGAAACGCGCCTTGAAAAAACGTTTTCAATCAACAGGATGCAGCCCGCCGCCGGCATGGGCGAATCATGGCCTGCGATGTTTCATCCGGTTGCAAAGTTTGAATTGTTTCCAAAACGCCGCAGGCTTAAGTCATCCTTGCCGGACCGTGCGAAGTCCGGATCAAACGAGCAGGTGACCCGTGCAGACGACGTTGAAATCCGCGATTTCCTTTTCCGGCACCGGCCTTCACAGCGGCCGCCCGGTGCGCATGACCGTGCACCCGGCCTCGGCCGAGTACGGGATCTGGTTCCGCCGCACCGATATCGACGGGCCCGACGCGCTGATCCCGGCGCGCTGGGACGCGGTCGTGCCGTCGCGCCTGTGCACCAAGCTGGCCAATGGCCGGGCCGAGGTGGCCACCGTCGAACACCTGATGGCCGCGCTGGCCGGGTGCGGCATCCACAACGCCCTGATCGAGATCGACGGCCCCGAAGTGCCGGTGATGGACGGGTCGGCCCAGCCCTTCGTGCGGGGTTTCCTGTCGCGCGGCCTGCGCCGTCTTGCCGCGCCGGTGCGCGCGCTGCGCATTCTCGAACCGGTCGAGGTGGCCGAGGGCGATGCCCGCGCCAGCCTGGCGCCCGCCGACACCATGGAAATCGACTTCGAGATCGACTTTGCCGACACCGCCATCGGCCATCAGGCCAAGCGGCTGAACATGGCCAACGGCGCCTTCGTGCGCGAACTCTGCGACAGCCGCACCTTCTGCCGCAGTGCCGACGTGGACACGATGCGCGCCAACGGCCTGGCGCTGGGCGGCACGCTGGCGAACGCCGTCGTGGTCGAGGGCGACCGGGTGCTCAGCCCCGGCGGCCTGCGCCATTCCGACGAGGCGGTGCGCCACAAGATGCTGGATGCGCTGGGCGACCTGGCGCTGGCCGGGGCGCCGATTCTGGGCCGCTATCGCGGCGAACGGGCCGGGCACGCGCTGACCAACCGCCTGCTGCGGGCGCTGTTCGCACGGCCCGGCGCGTTCCGGCTGGAAACCTGCGGGGACGACCAGGCCGCCTTGCTGCCCGGCATCGGGGTCGAGGTCGCCGACCTGCGGGCCGTCGCCTGAGGGCCGCCGCTTTTGCGGCCCAAAGGCGTTTTGCCTCCCGATTATCTGTGCTAGGACAGCCGCATAATCGCGCGCGCAGGGCGCGCAAGGGCCGGTGGTCTGGTGATCTGAGGACGGGGTAGCGGGCAGATGGCGAAGCGCAGCATACGCATCCGGGCGGTGGGGGCGGTGGCCGCCTTGGCTCTCTTGGCGTCCTGCGGCGCCATCGGATCCCGGCGCGAACCGCCGCTGGACAGCTTCACCGCCGAACAGATCTACCAGAAGGCCGAATTCGAGCTGGAAACCAACCGCGACGGCGAAGAGGCCGCGCGCCTCTTCGGCGAGGTCGAGCGGCTGTATCCCTATTCCGAATGGGCCAAGCGCGCGCTGATCATGCAGGCCTATGCCTATCACAGCGAACGCGACTACGAGAATTCCCGCGTCGCCGCCCAGCGGTACATCGACTTCTACCCCGCCGACGAGGACGCGGCCTATGCGCAATACCTGCTGGCGCTGTCTTACTATGACCAGATCGACCTGGTGGGCCGCGACCAGGGCCTGACCTTCCAGGCGCTTCAGGCGCTGCGCACCGTGATCGAGCGTTATCCTGACAGCGAATATGCCCGCTCCGCGATTCTGAAATTCGACCTCGCCTTCGACCATCTCGCCGCGAAAGAGATGGAGGTCGGGCGTTATTACCTGAAACGCGGCCATTACACCGCGTCGATCAACCGGTTCCGCACCGTGGTCGAGGATTTCCAGACCACGACCCACACGCCCGAGGCGCTGTATCGCCTGATCGAGGCCTACCTGGCCCTCGGTCTGGATGGCGAGGCGCAAACCGCCGGTGCGATCCTCGGCTACAACTTCCAGGGCACCTCGTGGTACCAGGACGGGTTCAACCTGCTTCAGGGCCAGGGCCTTGCGCCCGAACCGCGCAGCACCGGATGGCTTGCCAAGGTCTACCGCCAGATGATCAAGGGCGAGTGGCTCTGATCTGACCGGCGAAAGGGTGGGGCGATGCTGCGCAGTCTCGACATCCGGGACATGCTGATCATCGACCGGCTGGAACTGACGTTCCGGCCGGGCCTGAACGCGTTGACTGGAGAAACCGGCGCGGGCAAGTCGATCCTGCTGGATTCGCTGGGCTTCGTGCTGGGCTGGCGCGGGCGGGCCGAACTGGTGCGCGCGGGTGCCACCCAGGGCGAGGTGGTCGCCGTGTTCGACCTGCCTGCGGACCATCCCGCCCGCGCCGTCCTGGACGAGGCCGGCCTGCAAGCGGGCGACGAACTGATCCTGCGCCGCGTCAACACCGCCGAGGGGCGCAAGACCGCCTGGGTCAACGACCGCCGCGTCTCGGGCGAGGTGCTGCGCGCGCTGTCCGATTGCCTGGTGGAACTGCACGGCCAGCAGGACGACCGCGGCCTTCTGAACCCGCGCGGCCACCGCGCACTTCTGGATGACTTCGGCGGGCTGGCCCCGCAGCTGGCCGCGCTGCGCACCGCCTGGACCGCGCGCGCCCGCGCCGCCAAGGCCCTGGCCGAGGCCGAGGATCGCCTCGCCGCCCTGAAATCCGAAGAGGAGTTCCTGCGCCACGCCGTCGCCGAGTTGGACGCGCTCGACCCCCAGCCCGGCGAAGAGGCCGAGCTGGACACGAAACGCCGGAGGATGCAGGCCGCCGAACGCATCCGCGAGGATATCGCCCGGGCGCATGCCGCGCTCGGCCCCGGCGAGGGGGCCGAGGGGCGCATGGGCGACGCGCTGCGCTGGCTTGACGGGGCCGCCGACGGCGCCGATGGCCGGCTGGACGCGCCGATCGCCGCGCTGAACCGCGCGCTGGTCGAACTGGGCGAGGCGGTCCAGGGCGTCGAGGACTGCATCGAGGCGCTCGATTTCGACCCCGCCGCGCTCGAGGCCGCCGAGGAACGCCTGTTCGCGATCCGCGCGCTGGCGCGCAAGCACGGCGTGCTGCCCGACGACCTGGGCGGGTTTGCCGATGACCTGCGGGCGCGGCTCTCCGCGCTGGATGCGGGCGCCCACGACCTGGCCGACCTGCGCGCCGCGCTTGCCAGGGCAGAGGCCGCCTATGACACCCAGGCCGCGGCGCTGACCGCCGCCCGCCACGCCGCCGCGGAACGGCTGGATGCCGCGATGGCCGGCGAACTGGCCCCCCTGAAACTCGACCGCGCCGCCTTCGCCACCGGCATCACCCCGGCCGAGCCCGGCCCCGAGGGGCGCGACGCCGTGGCCTTCACCGTGGCCACCAATCCCGGCGCCCCCGCGGGCCCCTTGAACAAGATCGCCTCGGGGGGCGAACTCTCGCGCTTCCTGCTCGCGCTCAAGGTCTGCCTCGCCCGCGGCGCCAGCCCGCTGACGCTGATCTTCGACGAGATCGACCGCGGCGTGGGCGGTGCCACCGCCGACGCGGTGGGCCGCCGCCTCGCCGATCTCAGCCACAGCGCCCAGGTCCTCGTCGTCACCCACTCGCCCCAGGTCGCGGCCCGCGCCGCGCATCACTGGCGCGTGGAAAAACGCGTCGCGGACGGCGCGACGCTCTCCTCGGTCACGCCGCTCGACGACGGCGCCCGCGTGGATGAAATCGCCCGCATGCTCTCGGGCGACACCATCACCGACGAGGCGCGCGCCGCCGCCCGCGCGCTTCTGGCGGGCTAGGGGCCATGGCCCGCGCGCTTGCCGCCGGGCTGGCCTATGTCGCGCTGGTCTTCGCCGCGGGCTTCGCGCTCGGCACGCTGCGCACCCTGCTGGTCGCGCCGCGCGTCGGCGAAACCATCGCCGTGATCCTCGAACTCCCGGTCATGCTGGCGCTGTGCTGGCTGGCCGCGGGCGCGGTCATCGCCCGGCTCGCCCTCGCGCCCACATTGCCGGCGCGGCTGACCATGGGCGGCGTCGCCTTCGCGCTCCTGATGGGCGCCGAACTCGGCGTGTCCATCCTCGCCTTCGGCCGCGACCTCTCGGGCCACCTCGCCCATTACGCCACGGGGCCCGGGGCCCTCGGCCTCGCGGGCCAGCTGGTCTTCGCCGCGATCCCCGCGCTCCGCCGCTGACCGCCGCCTTCTTCTTGGCCGAAATACTCCCGCCGGAGGCGCGCGGCCGCCCCGGCGGCCGCGCCCGGCCCAACGCCGGACCAGCGGGGCAAAGCCCCGCGCAGGCCGGCGGCGGGAGCGCCCCGCCCTCAGCCCTGGCGCACCAGCTTGCCGGGATTCATCAAATCCTGCGGGTCCAGCGCGCGCTTGATCTCGCCCATCACGTCCCAGGCGTCGCCATGCTCGCGCGCCATGTAGCCCAGCTTGCCCATGCCGATCCCGTGCTCGCCCGTCACAGTGCCGCCCAGCCGCAGCGCGCGGTCCACCATCCGGTGCGACAGGCGCTTGGCCTCGGCCAGGTCCATCGGGTTCTGCGGATCGACCAGCAGGATCGCGTGGAAATTGCCGTCGCCGACATGGCCCAGGATCGGCCCCGGGATGGTCGCCGCGGCGATATCGGCGCGGGTTTCCTCCACCGCCTCGGCCAGCTTCGAGATCGGCACGCACATGTCGGTCACCAGCGCGGTCGCGCCCTTCCGCGCGGCCAGGCAGGCGTAATAGGCGTTGTGCCGCATCGTCCACAGCGCCGTGCGCTCCTCGGCGCGCGCCGACCATTCGAACCGCCCGCCGCCATTGTCCGCCACGATCTCGCCAAAGGTTTCGGCCTGCTCGGCCACCCCGGTGGGCGAGCCGTGGAATTCCACCATCAGGTGCGGCTTTTCGGGAAAGGACGCGCCGGAATAGGCGTTCACCGCCGCCGCCGTCGCGGCATCCACGAACTCGATCCGCGCCATCGGAATCCCCAGCTGGATCGTCTGGATCACCGTCTCGACCGCCGGGCCGATCGCATCGAAGGCGCAGACGCCGGCCGAAATCGCCTCCGGCTGCCCCTGCAGCTTCAGCGTCAGTTCCGTGATCAGCCCCAGCGTCCCCTCGGCGCCCACGAACAGCCCCGTCAGATCGTAGCCGGCGGCCGATTTGCGCGCCCGCGTCCCGGTGCGGATCACCCGCCCGTCGGCCAGCACCACCTCCAGCCCCAGCACGTTGTCGCGCATCGTGCCGTAACGCACCGCCGTCGTGCCGCTGGCGCGCGTCGAGGCCATCCCCCCCAGCGACGCGTTCGCGCCCGGATCGACCGGAAAGAACAGCCCCGTCGCGCGCAGCTCCCGGTTCAGCGCCTCGCGCGTCACCCCGGGCTGCACCACCACGTCCATGTCCTCGGGGTGGACCGCCAGCACCCGGTTCATCCGGGCGAAATCCACGCAGACCCCGCCCCGCACGGCCAGCGCATGCCCCTCCAGCGACGTGCCCGCCCCCCAGCCCACCACCGGACAGCCATGCGCGGCACAGACCCGAACGATCCCGGCCACCTCCTCGGTGGTCTCGGGATAGGCCACCGCGTCGGGCGGGGCCGGCGGGAAATAGGTCTCGCTGCGCCCGTGCAGGTCCAGATCGGACTTGGACCGGCTCAGCCGATCGCCTAGGATTTTTTCCAGCGCGGTCAGGACTTCGGCGGGGACGGGCATCCATGACCTCCTTGCTGTGCGGACTTGCTTTCGGGGCGCCGGCGCGCACCCTAGGCGAGACGGGCCGCGCGCGAAAGTGCAACGGGTGCCGCGCGGCGGAAAGAGGCGGAAAAGCGTGATCTTCCACGCAAAAACCAGGAAAATCGCAACCCTGGACCGAATTGATCCGCGCCTGCGCAACGCGTGGTTGGTGCTGCGGTCCCGCGGGCCCAGCCAGGTCCAGTTCTGGTTCATCGCGCTGGTCATCGGCATCGCCGCCGGATTCGCCGCGCTGGGCTTTCGCCTCGCCATCGACATGCTGCAACGCACGGTCTACGGCGTCGACGATCCGCACCGGCTGCATTCCTATGCCGAAACGCTGCACTGGGGCTGGGTGCTGGCGATCCCGGCCATCGGCGGGCTGGTGGTCGGGCTGATCCTGCACCGCTTCACCGAGGACGGGCGCGCGCGCTCGGTCGCCGACGTGATCGAGGGCGCCGCGATCAAGGACGGCCGGGTCGAACACAAGGCGGGCCTCGCCTCGGCGCTGGCCTCGCTGATCACGCTGTCCACCGGCGGCTCCACCGGCCGCGAGGGGCCGGTGGTGCACATGGCGGCGGTGATCTCGTCCTGGGTGTCGGACCGGATCCGTGCCAACGGCATCACCGGGCGCGACCTGTTGGGCTGCGCGGTGGCCGCCGCCGTCTCGGCCTCGTTCAACGCGCCCATCGCGGGCGCGCTTTTCGCGCTTGAGGTGGTGCTGCGGCATTTCGCGGTCCACGCTTTCGCGCCGATCACCATCGCCGCCGTCTCGGGCACGGTCATCAACCGGCTGGAATTCGGCGGCGTGACCGAGTTCACCCCGCCCCAGCATGGCGAT
The DNA here is from genome assembly GCF_004343075.1 of Rhodovulum marinum. Taxonomy (GTDB): domain Bacteria; phylum Pseudomonadota; class Alphaproteobacteria; order Rhodobacterales; family Rhodobacteraceae; genus Rhodovulum; species Rhodovulum marinum. Next base: position 306,758 of record NZ_SLXP01000002.1, on the reverse strand, counting down.
CTGCAATTCTATTTCGAACTGCCGGCCTTCCTGTTGCTGGGGCTTGTCTGCGGGCTGGTCGCGGTGGTGTTGATGCGCTCGATCTTCTGGGCCGAGGATCTCGCGAACCGGGTCCAGCGGCGCACCCGCATGCCGCGCTGGCTGCGCCCTGCGGTGGCGGGGCTGGGGCTGGGGGCGATGGCGATCTATTTCCCGCATATCATCGGGGTGGGCTATGAAACCACCTCGGCCGCGCTGACCGGGCAGCTGTTCTTTCACGAGGCGGTGGTGTTCTGCATCCTCAAATGCATCGCCGTCGCGTTGACCATGGCGGGGCGGATGGGGGGCGGCATGTTCTCGCCCTCGCTGATGATCGGGGCGCTGACCGGGTTCGCCTTCGGGGTCGTGGCGACCTCGCTGTTTCCCTATATCTCGGGCAACGACACGCTTTACGCGCTGGCGGGGATGGGGGCGGTGGCGGCCGCCGTGCTGGGCGCGCCGATCTCGACCACGATGATCGTGTTCGAACTGACCGGCGACTGGCAGGCGGGGCTGGCGGTGATGGTGGCGGTGTCGCTGTCGACGGCGCTGGCCAGCCGCCTGGTGGACCGGTCGTTCTTCCTGACGCAGCTGGAACGGCGCGGCATCCACATCGCGGCGGGGCCGCAGGCCTACCTGTTGTCGATCTTTTCCGTGGGCGCGCTGATGCGGCCCAAGGACAGCCCGAACGCCGCCTCGCCCGAGGCCTGCGCCGAGCTGATCTCGCAGGGGGTCACGCTGTCGCCCAACGCCACCCTGCACGAGGCGCTGCCCCAGTTCGAAAAATGGGGCTATGGCTTCATCCCCGTGGTGGTGCCGGGCGGCGAGGGCAACGAACCCGACCTGGTGGGCGCGCTGTTCCATGTCGACGCGCTGCGCGCCTATACCCGCGCGCTGGCCACCACCGCCGAGGAAGAACATTCCTGACCGGACCGCCGCGCCCGCCGGGGCCGGCTGTCCTTTCCCGGCAACACGAACGCGCCGATCCGCGCCGGAGGGGCGGTGCGGCTCGCCATCGGGCATTCGACCGGCTATTCTGACATTAGCGTGGGGCGGGTGCCCCGTGCGATGGAGATTTCATGCGAGAGTCCCGGGCATAAGCCCGTTCCCGTTCGGACATTTCGGGAACGCCAGGAACGACAAGGCCACTCATGCGCGACGCTGAGTGATCCCTTTTCCGTACTCCGATAAAATCGAGACACTCCGTTGAATATCTCAAGGCACGAACAGCGTGTTTTGCATGAACTCGCCCTTGGTGGGGCCATCCACCATGACCGGTGCGAGAACGGCAAGATACGCGCCATCACCTGTTTCACCCGCGAGGGGCACGTCCTCGCCGACTGTACCCTGAACGTGTTCCTGCGCCTGAGAAAACGGCGCTTCATCCGCTCGCGCAACGGGCAGCCCTATCGCGCCTCGCGGCAGGGCATCCAGGCCGTGCGCGCGCAACTGAACCAACGATGACAGACCGAAAGGACCGGATCATGGAGTTCACCACACGCTATACCGACCGAACCGACCTAATCATCGGCCTGTTCAGGGCAACGTTCACCGATTCCGAGGGCGCGGCAGAAGGGGACGTGATCGCCCGGCTCGTCGCCGACATGTTCGCGACGGTCGATGCCGCCGATATCTTCGTCGTCGCGGCCCTGGAGGACGGTTCGATTGTCGCCACGGCGATTTTCACGCGCCTGAGCTACCCGGAGGATGCGCGCACCGTGTTCATCCTGTCCCCCATGGCCGTCGCCACCGGCCGGCAGGGTCAGGGGCTTGGGCAGAACCTGCTGAACCACGGGCTGAACGCGTTGCGGGGCCACGGTGTGGATGTCGTTCTGACCTATGGCGATATCAATTTCTATTCCCGGGTCGGACTCGCCCCGATCACCGAGCGGATCGCCAAGGCCCCCCTTCCGCTGCAATATCCCGAGGGCTGGCTGGGGCAATCCCTGACCGGCGCCCCCCTCGATCCGCTGAGGGGGCCGTCGCATTGCGTTTCGGCCCTCGACAACCCGGCTTACTGGTAGGCTTTGGGGACATTCGGGCGAAACGCCCGGATGTCCCGTCCGTCCGCCGCCAGGCCGCGCCGGGTGCCATCTGGGGCCCCGGCCTTTGGTCCCACGCTCAAAGCTGTTCGACCGTCACCTTGTCGGCATGAAACGCCAGGTGCCCGGCGATCTTTTCCATCCCCTCGGCCGGGCTTTCATAGGACCAGGCCGCGTCGGGGATGTCATAGCTCTTGGCGTGCAGGGTGTAATAGCTTGCCTCGCCCTTGTGCGGGCAGGTGGTGCGGCTGTCCGAGCGTTCCAGGAACGCCATCGCCACGTCCGCGCGCGGGAAATAGATCACCGGCGCCAGGTCGCCCTCGACCAGTTCCAGCGCGTTCCGGCTTTCGGCGATCACCGCGCCGCCGGCCCGGACCACCCAGGCGCCCTCTGCCTTGTGAATTCCGATCTGGTCGGCCATCGCGTCTCTCCCCTCGTCTGTAACCCCGGCGCTTGCCGCGCCGCCGTCCACAGACATGATCCCGCCCGGAATGTCCAGATGGCCGGGCGGTCAGATCGGTGCCGTCGCCGCCGCCAGCCAGGCGCGCGCGGGCGCCGAAACCAGCGGCGCCACCCGCTGGGCCACCTCGGCGTGATAGCCGTTCAGCCAGGCCCGTTCGTCGGCGGCCAGCAGGTCCGCGTCGACCAGGCGGCGGTCGATCGGCACCCAGGTCAGCGTCTCGAAGCCCAGCATCTCGCGGTCGTCCGCGCCGTCCAGCGGCGGGGCAGGGCAGACCGCCACCAGGTTCTCGATGCGGATGCCGAATTCCCCCTCGCGGTAATAGCCCGGTTCGTTCGACAGGATCATGCCCGGTTCCAGCGGCACGGTGGACAGCCGCGAAATGCGCTGCGGGCCTTCGTGAACGCACAGATAGGCGCCCACCCCGTGCCCGGTGCCGTGGTCGTAATCCTGCCCCGCCAGCCACAGGGGATAGCGCGCCAGCGCATCCAGGTCGCGCCCCGCCACCCCCTTGGGAAAGCGCGCGCGGGACATCGCGATCATGCCCTTCAGCACCCGGGTGAACGGGCCGCGGGCCGCCCCGGGCACATCGCCCACCGCCACGGTGCGGGTGATGTCGGTGGTCCCGTCCAGGTATTGCCCGCCCGAGTCGATCAACAGCAATTCGCCCGGCCGCACCGCCCGGTTCGTGCCCTCCGTCACCCGGTAATGCACGATGGCCCCGTGCGGACCCGCACCCGCGATGGTGTCGAAGCTGATATCGCGCAGGGCCCCCGTCGCCCGCCGGAACCCCTCCAGCCGCTTGACCACGTCGATCTCGGTCAGCTGGCCGGTGGGCGCCTCGGCGTCCAGCCAGGCCAGGAATTCCACCATCGCGCCCGCATCCCTCAGATGCGCGGCCCGCGACCCCGCCAGTTCGGCCCCGGTCTTGCGCGCCTTGGGCAGCAGGCAGGGATCGTCGCCGCGCGCCACCTCGATGCCTGCCTCTTCCAGCTGGCGCAGCACCCAAAGCGGCGCGCTGGACGGGTCGATCCGCACCGGCCCCACCAGGCTGCGCAGCCCGGCGGCAAAGGCGCTGTCGGGGCGCAGGGTGACCGCGTCGCCCAGATGCGCGCGCAACGCGTCCGTCACCTTGGCCGGATCGGCGAACAGGGTCACGTGCCCGTCGTCATGGATCACCGCAAAGGCGTGCGGCACTGGGTTGCGGGGGATATCCGTCCCGCGCACGTTCAACAGCCAAGCGATGGAATCGGGCAGGGTCAGAACGGCGGCGGTCTGCCCGGCCTGTTTCAGCGCCCCGGCGATCCGCGCGCGTTTCTCGGCATGGGAGGCGCCCGCCAGGTCCTCGGGATAGGGCGCGATGGCGCCCTTGGGGGGCGCGGGCTGGTCGGCCCAGATGCGGTCCACGGGGTTGTCCACCTCGCGCAGGGTGACCCCGCTGCCCTCCAGCGCGCGGGCCAGCTTTTCCACCTGCTCGGGCGTGTGCAGCCACGGGTCCAGCCCCACCGCACCGCCCCCCGGCAGCGCCTGTTTCAGCCAGTCGGCCAGCGCCACCTCGGGCCAGTTCACCGGCGTGAACGCGTCGGGGTCGACCTGCGCCCGGACCTGCACCCGATAGCGCCCGTCGACGAAAACGCCCGCCCGGTCGGCCAGCACGCAGGCGAACCCGGCCGAGCCCGTGAACCCCGTCAGCCAGGCCAGCCTGTCGTCATGGGGCGCGACGTATTCGCCCTGGTGCGCGTCCGCCCGCGGCACCAGGACCCCCGCCAGCCCCGCCTTCGCCATCTCGGCGCGCAGGCGGGCCAGGCGCGGCGGGCCGTCCTCGGGGCGGGTGGGGCTGTCAAAGCTTTGAAACATGGGACCCTTGCGTGCAAACGCGCCCGGCCGGGCGCCGTCGCCGCAAAGGTATCAGCCCCGCCGCCCACGGCAAGCCGGATCGGGTCAGCCGCCGAACAGCCCGCCGAAGACATCGCCGAAGGTGTCGCGCAGCGCGTAGACCACCGACGCGATCAGGAACGCGCCGACGGCCATCATCACCGCCCAGGTGAACAGCTGGAACCCCACCGCAAGCCCGCCCAGCGCGATGCCGGACGCGGCGGCCCGCTTTTGCTCGTGGCGCAGGACCGAGGCCACGCCCAGCACGATGGCCAGCCCCGCAAGGACCCCGACAGCGATCCGAAGATAGTCGTCGATATCGCGCACGGGCGCCACCGGGTCGGGCTGGGGCTGTCCGGCGACGGACCGGGCCGCCGATTTCGCGATATCCGCGGCAAGCTCGCCCAGCGTGACCCCGACGGTTTGCTTCGGCGCGAAAGGGCCGGCCCAGAACACCACGATGGTCAGGATCAGCGCCGCCGCGCCGGTGGCGAAGCCCAGCCATCCCAGAACGGCCCTGGGCGCAGGTGCAGTATCGGACATGCGTGACCCTTTCCTTGCGTCACGCCCCCGATTACAGGGTGAATCTGGCACGATTGCGGCGCGCGGGCGGGTTTGTTGCCCGCCGCGCCCCGCGCCGCGCCTAGCTGGCCTTGCGGATCCCGACCATCCGCGCGCGGCCCCGCGGATCCTTGTCGAACAGGCTGGCCAGTTGCTCGGTCATCGCGCCGGCCAGCTGTTCCACGTCGGTGATCGTCACCGCGCGCTGGTAATAGCGCGTCACGTCATGGCCGATGCCGATGGCGATCAGTTCGACGGCCTTGCGCCGCTCCACCATGGCGATCACGTCGCGCAGGTGCTTTTCCAGGTAGTTCGCGGCATTGACCGACAGGGTGGAATCGTCGACCGGCGCGCCGTCGGAAATCACCATCAGGATCTTGCGCGCCTCGGGCCGGGCCATCATCCGCCGATGCGCCCATTCCAGCGCCTCGCCGTCGATGTTTTCCTTCAACAGGCCCTCTTTCATCATCAGCCCCAGGTTTTCCCGGGCCCGCCGCCAGGGCGCATCGGCCGATTTGTAGATGATGTGGCGCAGGTCGTTCAGCCGCCCCGGCGCCTGCGCACGCCCCTCGGCCAGCCAGCGTTCGCGCGACTGCCCGCCCTTCCACGCCCGGGTGGTAAAGCCCAGGATCTCCACCTTGACGTCGCAGCGCTCCAGCGTGCGCGCCAGAACGTCGGCGCAGATCGCGGCGATGGAAATCGGCCGCCCGCGCATGGACCCCGAATTGTCCAGCAGAAGCGTCACCACCGTGTCGCGGAACTCGGTGTCCTTTTCCACCTTGAAGGACAGGGGCGTCGTCGGGTTCGCCACCACGCGCGCCAGGCGGCCCGCATCCAGGATCCCTTCCTCGCGGTCGAACTCCCAGCTGCGGTTCTGCTGCGCCTGCAACCGGCGCTGCAACTTGTTGGCCAGCCGCCCCACGGCGCCCTTCAGCGGGTCCAGCTGCTGGTCCAGATAGGCGCGCAGCCGCTCCAGCTCGGCCGGTTCGGCCAGGTCCTCGGCGCGGATCTCCTCGTCGAACTCGGGGATAAAGACCTTGTATTCGGGATCGGCCTCGGAATGGGGGGCGGGGGGCGGCGGCTCCAGCGGGGCCTCGCCATCGGGCAGCTCGGTTTCCTCGCCCATCTCCATGTCGGCCATGTCGTCGGGGCTGACATGGGCCTGGGCCGCGTCCTGCATGTCGTCCTGCGACTGCTCGGGGCTGGCGTCGGCCTCTTCGCTCTCCTCGCCCTGCTCCTCGCCGTATTCCTCGGGCGCGTCGTCCTCGGATTCCGCGCTATCTTCCTGGTCCTCCTCCTCGTCGAAATCCGGGTCCTCGCCCAGCTGGTCGCCATAGCCCAGGTCGGTGATGACCTGGCGGGCGAACCGGGCAAAGGCCGCCTGGTCGGCCAACACGTCCTCCAGCCCCTCCAGCGTGCCGCCGGCCTGGTCCTCGATGAACCCGCGCCACAGCTCCATCGCGTTCCCGGCGCCCTCGGGCAGCGGGCGGCCCGTGGCCAGCTGGCGCACCATGTAGCCCGCGGCGACCGACAACGGCACCTCGCCCGCCTCGCGCGCCTGCCCATAGCCGCGCTTCGCCGCCTCGGCGGCGATCACGCAATCGATATTGCTGGCCGTGCCCGGCATGGCGCGCGCGCCCACCGCTTCGCAGCGGGCGGTCTCCATCGCCTCGTAAAGGTCGCGCGCCATCTGCCCCTGCGGACGATAGCGGGCATGTGTGGCACCGTCGTGATACCTGCGCCGCAGCGCAAAGGCATCCGCCGTCCCGCGCGCCAGCAGCACCTCCTCGCGTGTCATCCGCCGGCTGACCTGCGGCAGGCGCACCGCGTCGGCCGTCATCCCCGGCGGATCGACCGAGTAGGTCACGCCCATCTCGGGATCGTCGGCGAGCACCTTCGTCGCCTCGGCGAGCGCCTTCTTGAACGGGTCGGCGGGGTTGTCGGTGGGCTTGGCGGTCATGGAGGTCCGGATCCGGTGGGCTGGCGCTGGCCAATCTAGGGGTGTTGCAGGGGAATGGCCAGTGCCCCCAAACCGCCCCGGACCCGCGTTCCGGGTTTCGCCCCGGCTGTCGCCGGGGCGACCGGCTGGGGGCTCTGCCCCCAGACCCCCGGAGTATTTCCACCAGGAAAAAGACAAACCGGGCTCTTCTTCTGGCCGCAAATATCCCGGGGGGAGTCCGAAGGACGGGGGGCAGAGCCCCCCTTTGCGCGGCCGCTCTAGCCGCCCAGCAAAAGCCCCGTGCACGCGCCGATCCGTGCCGTGAGCGCGTCGCGGGCCCGGGTCATGCGGCCCGGGTCGTCGCTATAGGAGATGTCGGCCAGCAATCCCGCCATCTCGACCCAGCCGGCGGAACGCCAGCGCAGGGGGGCGTCTTGCGGCACGCCGTGGTCCATCGCGCTGGGCAGCGTGGCGTCCAGCATCATGTCGAACATCGCGCGCTGCTCGGCGGTTTCGCTCCAGGCCGGGTCGCGGTCGGCGTGCTGGCGGGTGGCCATGGCGGCCAGGCGGCCGGAACAGGTGGCGAACAGCTCGGCCCGTTGCCAGGGCGTGGCCGGGGTGGAGGGGGCGGCGAGGGCGGCCGGAGCGCAAAGGGCCGCGGCCAGGGCACCGCCGAGGATGCGTTCGGTCGAAGCTGCCATGGCACAAGGGTACGGCAGCCGGGGGATCGGTCAAGACTGTATATACAAACGATGTAAGAAAGCTGCGCGTCGGCACCGCGGCTGCCCGGTCAGTGCCCGGCCAGACCCCGCGCCTGCGCAAGATCGCGGCAGAGGCCGGAGAGCCATTCGTACTGGTCCTGCGCCGCGCGGTCGCCGTCGAGGATGGAACGTTGCAGCAGCACCAGGTAGACCGGCACCAGCGCGGCGATGCGCGCGTCGAGCGTGCCCGGGTCGGCGCCCATCTGCACCGCCGCCGCGCGAAAGGCGGCGGCCATCGCCGCGGCGGGTTCGGGGGGTGCGGGGTCGATCGCGTGGCGCGCGCGGAACCGGGCCGTGGCGGTCCACAGCGCGGCGCAATCGGGGGCGGGGAAGGCCGGGTCGGGCTGCGCGGCGGCCGGCGCCGTCAGCCCCGGGGCCAGGCCCGGGACCAGCGCCAGCGCGGCCCGGATCACCCCAGGCTCACGCTGGCGGCGCTTTCGGGCAGTTCCTCGTCGAACAGCCGCTGGTAGAATTCGGCCACGGTCGAGCGTTCCAGCTCGTCGCACTTGTTCAGGAAGGTCAGGCGGAACGCGTAGCCCACGTTGCGGAAGATCTCGGCGTTCTGCGCCCAGGCGATCACCGTCCGGGGGCTCATCACCGTGGACAGGTCGCCATTCATGAAGGCGGTGCGCGTCAGGTCGGCCACGGTGACCATGTGGCTGATTATCTTGCGGCCCTTGTCGGTGTTGTAATGCGGGCACTTGGCCAGGACGATCGCGGTTTCCGCGTCGTGGGACAGGTAGTTCAGCGTGGCCACCAGCGACCAGCGGTCCATCTGGCCCTGGTTGATCTGCTGGGTGCCGTGATACAGCCCCGTGGTGTCGCCCAGCCCCACGGTGTTCGCGGTGGCGAACAGCCGGAAATAGGGGTGCGGCGTGATCACCTCGTTCTGGTCCAGAAGCGTCAGCTTGCCGTCCACCTCCAGCACCCGCTGGATCACGAACATCACGTCGGCCCGGCCGGCGTCGTATTCGTCGAACACGATGGCGCAGGCGTGGCGCAGCGCCCAGGGCAGGATGCCTTCCTGGAACTCGGTGACCTGCTTGCCGTCCTTGAGCTTGATCGCGTCCTTGCCGATCAGGTCGATGCGCGAGATGTGCGAATCGAGGTTCACCCGCACGCAGGGCCAGTTCAGCCGCGCGGCCACCTGTTCGATATGGGTGGATTTCCCGGTGCCGTGATAGCCCTGGATCATCACCCGGCGGTTGTGCGAGAACCCGGCCAGGATCGCCAGCGTCGTGTCGGGGTCGAACTTGTAGGTGCTGTCCAGATCGGGCACCCGGTCGGTGCGGTCCTCGAAGCCCCTGACCACCATGTCGGTGTCGATTCCAAAGACATCGCGCACCGAGATGTCCTCGGTCGGTTTGACTACGCTGCTCATGCTCGGTCCGTCCATCGCTGCCTTGCGCCGTCTTGGAACATATCGTCCGGGCGTGCAAGGGGAAGGGGGCGCCCGGGCCCGATGCGGCCGTGCGCCCCGGCGGCGGCAACGTTTTTTCAACCTTTCTGGGGGAATTTCCGGGTCAGGCGTCCTGCGCGGGCCTTGGCCCCGCGCGGCGCAGGCAAGACACGTGTCGCCCCAGGCGAGTTCCTTTCTGTACGAGTTTCGACCGGCGATACCCGCAAATGCGCCCGGATCCGGGACGTATCTGCGGGCCCCGCCCGCCGCTGGCGGTGGGCGGGGCGTTGTTGCCCGGCAGCCCCTCCCTCGCGAGTCTTGCCCCCTGTTCCTGGTCCCTGTCCGATCATCTGCCCGGCACGCGGGTGTTTCGGTGCCGGTTTCGCCTTGGCTTTGCCAAGGCGACCGGCGGCCGGGGGCTGACGCCCCCGGCCGGCAGGTCGTGCGCGGGGCAGGGGCGGTCGAGGGCAAGGGCGGGGTTCGGGCCGGGGCGCGGGGCGAATGACGTGCGGGCCGGGCGGGTGTGGTTTCGCCTTGGCTTTGCCAAGGCGATCGGGGCCGGGGGCTGGCGCCCCCGGCCCCGTGGGCGTGGCGTTCCGTTTCCGCCGTGCTGCGCGCGCGATTGTGAGGTGCCGGGGCGGGCCGGGTTTCCTAGGGTGGCGCAAAGGAGGACATCATGATCCGACGCAGTTTCCTGACCGGGGCCGCCGCGCTGGCCCTGGCCGCGCCGAGGGCGCGCGCGGCCGAAAGCTTCGAGGTGACCCGGAGCGAGGCGGAGTGGAAGGCGATGCTGACCGACCTGGAATACCGGGTGATGCGCCGCGAGGGCACCGAGCGCGCCTTTAGCAGCCCGCTGAACGACGAGAAGCGGGCGGGCGTGTTCCATTGCCGGGGTTGCGACCTGGCACTGTACGATGCGGCCACCAAGTTCGACAGCGGCACCGGCTGGCCCAGCTTCTGGCAGGCGCGTCCGGGGGCGGTGGGCACCCGGGCCGACCGCAAGCTGTTGATGCTGCGCACCGAGGTGCATTGCCGGCGCTGCGGCAGCCACCTGGGCCACATCTTCGACGACGGCCCGCCGCCGACGGGCAAGCGGCATTGCATCAACGGGGTCAGCCTGGTGTTCCGTCCGGCCGAGGGCGCCTGAGGGGTTTCGCCTTGGCTGCGCCAAGGCGACCGGGGGCCGGGGGCTGACGCCCCCGGCCCTTTTGCGTCGGCGAAAGAGTGCGAGCGCGGGGCGAGACCGCGGGCCGGCGCGCGCGGTTCCGCGCCATGTCCCGTGGGTGGCGGGACCGGCGCGGCGGCGCGTTCAGCGGAAGCTGCGGCTGTCCTTGATCTGGTCCCAGGCCCAGACGACCTCTTGGAGGCGGTCCTCGTCGGCGCGGTTGCCGCCGTTCATGTCGGGGTGAAGATCCTTGACCAGCGACTTGTATTGCTTGCGGATTTCCACCTTGGACCAGCTGTCCTCGGCGCCCAGGATCTCCAGCGCCTTGCGTTCGGTGGGCGGCAGCCGCCGGGTTGCCCCGCCCGGCTTGCCGGGGTTGCGCGTCGCGTTCTCGCCCAGCACCTGGTGCGGGTCGTCCACCCCCAGCCGCGACCAGGCCCGCTGTTCGTCGCGGTTGCCGAAGGGCTTGGTCTCGCGCTCCCATACCCGGTCCTTGTCGATCTGGGCCTCGAATTCCTCTTCCGAGACGCCGTGGAAAAAGTTCCACTTCAGGTTGTATTCCCGGACATGGTCCTTGCAGAACCACAGGTACTCGTCCAGGTGGTCGGGCGATTTCGGCGCGCGGTACTGGCCCGGCTCGTTGCAGCCGGCATGTTCGCAGACCCGCTGCGAGGTCTCGAACGCGCCCGACATCCCCCGCCGCCCGCGGGTGCGCTTTTTCTTGTCCGCCGACACGGAGATGTCGAATCCGAAGGGATCGGTTTTCGTCATGGCCTGCCACCTTTTCGACTCGGACGAGAGAGTTTAGGGGTTTTGCGTCAGGAATGAAGGGGGCGAGCGTCGAAAAATGAGCATGACCGAGAAAATCCGCGGGCGGCTGCAGGCGGCCTTTGCCCCCGACCGGCTGGAGGTTGTCGATGACAGCGAACGCCACCGCGGCCATTCCGGCTGGCGCGAGGGGGGCGAGACGCATTTCCGCGTGACCATCGCCGCCCCCGCCTTTGGCGGGATGTCCCGGATCGAGCGGCACCGCGCCGTCCACCGCGCCCTCGGCCCCGAGCTGGTGGGCCGGATCCACGCGCTGGCGCTCAAGATCGAGTAGGTTACTCCTCGCGCGCCGGGCCCAGCGGCCGGCCGGGCCGGGGCGCGGCCTCGCGCCGGGCGGCCCCCAGCGACGGCGCGAAACGCGGCTCCGGCCCCGCCTCCAGCGAGGCCGCGGCCGCCGCCGCGATCGCCTCGGGGCTGTCGGCCACCCCGGTCTCGCCCCGCGCGCGCACCGCGCGGCGGAACACCAGCAGGTTCTGCGTGACCTCGACGCGCCTCGTCAGCCCCTTGCGCTCCACGCAAGGCAGGCTTTCGGCGCGCACGTAGTCCCAGCCCTCCGCGGCCATCGCGTTCAACGCCTCGGTCAGCGCCGCGGCGAACCGCTCGGCCGTCCCCTTCGCCCCCTTCGCCTTCGCGCCGCGTTCGGGCGCGGGCAGAACCCTGTACTCGTAAGCCATGTCAAAGACCCCGCTGGACCTGTCCGGTTCGATCTAGCCGATTCGGGCCGAAAGGCCACGCCCCCGCGGGGTCAGCCGTCCAGCGCGGCGAGTTTGGCGGCGATGCGGTCGCGGAGCCGGGTGCATTGATCGTGCTCGTGGCTCGTATGCTCGGGATCGAAGACCCGCAGCGCCGCCTCCACATGGCCCAGCGCCGCCTCCAGATGCGGGCGCGGCTCGTCGGTGGCGTCATGCGCCGCCATCGCCTCTTCCGCCAGCGCCATGTTCTCCTGCGTCGTGGCCCAGTCCACCGGGTGGTCGTCCTCGGTGCGGACGCGCAGCGCGGCGCGATAGGCCGCGACGGCCTCGGCCAGCAGGCCCGCACCTTCCGGCCCGGCGGTGCGGCGGCCCTGGGTCTGGAGCGCGATGGCGAGGTTCTGCATCGTCATGGCCCAGTCCACCGGGTGCGCCTCCTCGGTGACCACGCGCAGCGCGGCGCGATAGGCGGCGACGGCCTCGGCCAGCAGGCCCGCGCCCTCCGGTCCGGCGGTGCGCGCGCCCTGGGTCTGGAGCGCGATGGCGAGGTTCTGCATCGTCGTGGCCCAGTGCACCGGGTGCGCGTCCTCGGTGAACACGCGCAGCGCGGCGCGATAGGCTTCGACGGCCTCGGCCAGCAGGCCCGCGCCCTCCGGCCCGGCGGTGCGCGCGCCCTGGGTCTGGAGCGCGCCCGCGAGGTTCTGCATCGTCCTGGCCCAGTCCACCGGGTGCGCCTCCTCGGTGACGACGCGCAGCGCGTCGCGATAGGCGGCGACGGCCTCGTCCAGCAGGCCCGCGCCCTCCGGCCCGGCGGTGCGTTCGCCCTGGGTCTGGAGCGCGATGGCGAGGTTCTGCATCGTCCTGGCCCAGTCCACCGGGTGCGCCTCCTCGGTGACGACGCGCAGCGCGGCGCGATGGGCGGCGACGGCCTCGTCCAGCAGGCCCGCGCCCTCCGGCCCGGCGGTGCGTTCGCCCTGGGTCTGGAGCGCGATGGCGAGGTTGACATGGCCGCCCGCCCAAAGGTCCGGGTCTTTCTCACGCAACGGGTCGGTCAGCGCGGGGCGCGCCAGGTCGGCGGACAGGGCCAGACCCGGCCCGCCGAAGCGCAGCCCATGCGCGTAGAGCATGTCTTGATAGCCCAACAGCCGCCGCCGCGCCGGTTCCAGCGGGTCGACTGCGCGAAAGCTGTCGGCGGCGGCAGAGAGAACCGTGAAGGCTTGTTCCACCCGCCCGCGCAGCAGGGCGTTCCCGGCGCGCAGTTCGGCGGTTTTGGCGGCCTCTTCCAGTTCGACCTCCTGCACGCGCGACAAGAGGTTTTCCACCTCGTCCAGATCGCCCGCCTCGATGGCGCCCTTGGCGGCGGCTTTCAGGTTCGACAGCCGCTTCAGCCCGTCGTCGATAGCCTCCACCTCGGCCTTCAGCGCGCGGTAGTCCTTGGCCTTTTCGACCAGAAAGGCCTTGAGATCGGCCAGCGCCATGTCCTCGGGCGCGGTTTCGCCAAAGCGCAGGGCGATGGCCTCCAGCATGTCGCGCGATTGCGCTTCGAGGTTGGCCAGCCGTCCGTCGAGATTGTCGACCTTGGTCTCGATCCGCTTTTCCCGCTGCACCCGGTCCCGCACCAGCGCCGGGTCGAGGGCCTGTTTCAACCGCGGGTCGTTGCAGATCTCGGCCAGCAGGGGGCCGTAGAGGTCGCGAAAGGCCGCGATCATCTCGGGGCGGGTGTGCTCGGGGTCGGTCAGCCGCGCCACGAGGGAGTCGAGGATCGCGTCATGGTCCAGCCCGTGCGCCACGAAATCGTCGCCGCGGGGCAGGGCGCAGTCCAGCATCTGCGGCAGGAGTATCCGCGCGCCGTCCGGCTTGTCGAAGCGTTTGTCCTTCAGCGCGGTGGTCAGTTTCCGGCCAGTCTCGGCGCTGAGTTTGGCAAGGTCCGGGGTCCGGCCCGCCAGCCGGTCGTGGTGGTGCAGGTAGGCATCCAGCCCGGCCCCCGCCGCGGCCAGCCCCGTGGGGTCGACCGCCACCGCCGCGACGGTCACGATCAGTTTGCCGGTCTTCGCGTAATCCCCGGATTTGCCCAGCATCGCCTCGCACCCTGCACCCCGCGATCAAGGGTTACAGGCCGGCGGGCGGCCGATCAACCGGCGGCGGAGAGTCCGAAAAAGCTCATATGGGATTCATATGCGATTCATATGGAATTCATATGCTCACGCCGCCGTGAAAAGGGTTAACCGCCCAGCTTCTTCGCGACGATCTCGTTGACCGCCTGCGGGTTGGCCTTGCCGCCCGTGGCCTTCATCACCTGGCCCACGAACCAGCCCGCAAGCTTCGGATTCTGCTTGGCTTTTTCCACCTGTTCGGGGTTGGCGGCGATGATCTCGTCGACCACCTTCTCGATGGCGCCGGTATCGGTGACCTGTTTCATCCCCTCGGTGTCCACGATCTCTACCGGATCGCGCCCGGTTTCGATATGGATTTCAAGGACTTCCTTGGCGATCTTCGTAGAGATTTCGTTCGACGCCACAAGGGCCAGGATGGCCGCGTTAACCTCGGGTGCGGCGATTTCCGTCACCGCCACCTCGGCCTTGTTCGCCCGCCCCAGCACCTCGTTGATGACCCAGTTGGCGGTCTGTTTCCCGTCGCCTTTTCCGATGGATTTCTCGAAGTAATCGGCCAGCTCAACGTCCGCCGTCAGCACGCTCGCGTCGTATTCGGTCAGGCCGAAGTCCTTGACGAAGCGGGCCTTTTTCTCATCGGGCAGTTCCGGCAGGCTGGCCGCAATGTCATCCACCCAGCCCTGTTCGATCTCCAGCGGCAACAGGTCGGGGCAGGGGAAATAGCGGTAATCATGCGCCTCTTCCTTCGACCGCATCGACCGCGTCTCGCCCTTGTCGGGGTCATACAGCCGGGTTTCCTGCACGACGCTTCCGCCATCCTCGACGATGGCGATCTGGCGGCGGGCTTCGTACTCGATCGCTTGCTGGATGAAGCGCATCGAGTTCATGTTCTTGATTTCACAGCGTGTTCCCAGCACCGAATGGTCGCCGGTCTCGCGGTATTTCTCGTACGCGCCGGGTTCGCAGATCGACACGTTCACATCGGCCCGCAGGTTGCCGTTCTGCATGTTGCCGTCGCAGGTGCCGAGATAGCGCATGATCTGGCGCAGCTTGCCGACATAGGCCGCCGCCTCCTCGGGGCCGCGCAGATCCGGGCGGCTGACGATTTCCATCAGCGCGACGCCGGTGCGGTTGAGGTCGACGAAGGACATGTGCGGGTCCATGTCGTGGATCGACTTGCCCGCGTCCTGTTCGAGGTGAATCCGTTCGATGCGCACCAGGCGGGCCACGCCCGGGCCCATGTCGACCAGCACCTCGCCCTCGCCGACAATCGGATGATAAAGCTGGGAAATCTGGTAGCCCTGCGGCAGGTCGGGGTAGAAATAGTTCTTGCGGTCGAAGGCCGAGACCAGGTTGATCGCGGCCTTGAGCCCCAGCCCGGTGCGCACGGCCTGGGCCACGCAGAACTCGTTGATCACGGGCAGCATGCCGGGCATCGCGGCATCGACGAAGGCCACGTTGGAATTGGGTTCGGCGCCGAAGGCGGTCGAGGCGCCGGAAAACAGCTTGGCCCGGGACGACACCTGGGCGTGCACTTCCAGCCCGATCACCAGTTCCCAATCGGCCTTGGCGCCGGAGATCACCTTGGGTTTCGGGGCTTCGTAAGTCAGGTCGAGCATGGCGCACACTCCTTGGCGGGGATGGGCCGCGTTCTAGGCGAGGCGCGGGGGCGGGGCAAGACTCGCGCGCGGTTCACGCGAACTGCCGCGGCCCGTGGGGGCGGATCGGGGCGGAGATGGTGCTTGGGCGCAAGACGCCGGCATGGCCATCGGCCCGCTTTCGTCGCCAAGATCGCCGAAGAGATGCAGCGAGGCGGGCCCCGGCGCCGCGCCGCTTGAGCGGAGCTTTGCCACCGTGCCGGGCCGGGGGTTGCCCGGAGCCACATGAGTCGGCGATAAGGCGCTGCCGGGCGCGACCCGGTGTCGCCACGGATCCCCGGAATGCGCCGCCTTCTGCTTGCTGCCTGCCTGATCCTGCCCGTGTCCTGCGGAAGCGCCGAGGCGCCCCAACGGGCCGCCTTCGACACCGCCGGATTGCCGACGATGCGCTGGGATCACCGCCCGGAAGCAAGCACCTGGACCCGGGCCAGCCTGAGCGCGCTGTCGGATTATGGCGCGGCGCTGGCCGAGACGGTGCCGTCCGATATCGGGCGCTGGTGCCCGGCCTATCCAAAGGCCGGCCCCGCGCAGCGCCGGGCCTTTTGGGCGGGGTTGTTCTCGGCGCTGGCCAAGCATGAAAGCACCTGGAATCCCAAGGCGGTGGGCGGCGGCGGACGGTATATCGGGTTGATGCAGATCTCGCCCGCGACCGCGCGGTATCACGGCTGCGCGGCGACCAGCGCGGCCGAGTTGACGAATGGCGCGGCCAACCTGAAATGCGCGATCCGCATCGCCGCGGCCACGGTGCCGCGCGACGGCGTGGTGGCGGCGGGCGGCGGCGGCGTGGCCGCCGACTGGGGACCGATGACGGTGGCCGCCAAGCGCGAGGAAATCGCCGCCTGGACCCGCGCCCAGCCCTATTGCGGCGGCTAGGGGTGCGTGTGGCGTCATTCCGGGCGCAGTGCCCGTAATTGTGGCAAAGGGCGGGGTGCGGCGCCTTGCGGGCGCGGTGATGCATTGATATCTGCGCGTATAACCCGATAAATTCCATCGGAATTGACGCGCGAGGCAGGTTTTGAGCACCACGACCCCCCGGCTGGAAATCCGGAACATCACCCGGGCCTTCGACGGGCGGCGCGTCGTCGACGACGTGTCGTTCAAGGTGATGCCGGGGCAGGTGACCTGCCTGCTGGGGCCGTCGGGGTGCGGCAAGTCGACGACGCTGCGGGTGATCGCGGGCGTCGACATGCAGGATACGGGCGAGATCTATATCGACGGCAAGCTGATCTGCGACACCGTCTTCCGGGTGCCGCCCGAGCGGCGGTCGGTGGGGTTGATGTTCCAGGATTTCGCGCTGTTCCCGCATCTGAGCGTGGCCGAGAACGTGGCCTTCGGGTTGAGCGGGTCGCGCGCCGAGAAGCGGGCGCGGGTCGAGGAACTGCTGAGGCGGGTGGACCTGGGCCGCTATATCGACGACTACCCGCACCAGCTTTCGGGGGGCGAACAACAGCGCGTGGCGCTGGCCCGTGCGCTGGCGCCGCGGCCCAAGATCATGCTGATGGACGAGCCGTTTTCCGGGCTCGACAACCGGCTGCGCGACGAGATCCGCGACGAGACCCTGCGCGTGCTGAAGGAAGAGGGGGCCGCGGTCCTGCTGGTCACGCACGAACCCGACGAGGCGATGCGCATGGCCGACGAGATCGCCCTGATGCGGCGCGGCCGGATCGTCCAGCAGGGCGCGCCCTATAACCTGTACAACGCGCCGGTGGACCGGGCCGCGGCGGCATTCTTCAGCGATATCAACGTGATCCGCGGAAAGGTTCAGGGGCTTTTGACCGAGACGCCGTTCGGCCAGTTCCTGACGCCGGCGATGCCCGACGGATCGGAGGTGGACATCATCATCCGGCCCCAGCACGTTAAGATCGACTTCGACCGCAACGGCCGCGGCCCCAACCCGACGCCCGAGGACGGGGTGCCCGCGCGTGCCGTGGTCGAACGCGCGCGGTTCATGGGGTCGGAAAGCCTGGTCGAGTTCCGTATGGACTATGACGGGACGGTGCTGAAGGCGACGGTTCCGGCGGTCTTCCTGCCGAAGCCCGGCACGCCGATGTGGCTGATGATCCGGCGCGACCGCTGTTTCGTGTTCCCGTCGCCGGGGCAGGGGCGGGCGGCCCAGGTGGCCGGATAGGGGTTTCGCCTTGGCTTCGCCAAGGCGACCGGGGGCCGGGGGCTGACGCCCCCGGCACGCGGCGGTCTAGCCGTGCACCGCCACCGGCGCGCCGGATGCCATGTCGGTGCCGATATAGGGTTTGTGCGCGGTCTTCCACGCCGCGAACCCGCCCTCCAGGTGCGCCGCGTGGTCGTGGCCCGCGGCCAGGTATGCCTCGGCCACCTTGCGCGAGCGCACGCCCGAGCCGCAGTGGAACACGATGCGCTTGTCGCCTTCCTCGGGCAGGAACGAGGGGTCGTAGGCCGCCATCGGCAGCAGCAGCGAGCCGCGGATATATTCGAACATGTATTCCTGCGGCGTGCGCACGTCGATCAGCACGACGCGGCCCTCTGCCATGCCTTTCTGAAGGTCGTCGACCGTCCAGTGTTCCAGCACCTTGCCGTTCACGTCCTCGGTATGCATGGGGGTTCTCCTTGTGTCTCGGGGCCCGGCCGGGCCGGGATGGCGCAAGCTTGGACAAGGGCCCGCCGCCCCGCAAGCCTTGGCATCGGGGGGAAAGGGGCAAATAATCGCGGAAACCGCGCGGAATGGGTCTTTGATCTGCCGGCAAGACTGAATAGATGTGACAGACAGAATTCCAAGCGGGGCGGGGATGCGCCCGTCCGGAGGGAGAAGACATGCTGAACAATATCGGCCTTCCCGGCCTCCTGCTCATTGCCGTCGTGGTGCTGGTGCTTTTCGGGCGCGGCAAGATTTCGTCCCTGATGGGCGAGGTCGGCAAGGGCATCACCGCCTTCAAGAAGGGCGTGAAGGAGGAAACCGAAGAGGCCAAGCAAAGCCTCGAGGCCGCGCGCGACGTCACCCCCGAGGAAGACAAGGACAAGGCGTAGGACGCCTTGCCCGCTGCCCGTCGTGAGGCCCTGATCCCATGTTCGACCTCGGCTGGACCGAACTTCTTCTGATCGGCATCGTCGCGCTGATCGTGGTGGGCCCCAAGGACCTGCCGGGCATGTTCCGCACGCTGGGCCGGTTCACCGCCAAGGCGCGCAACATGGCGCGCGAGTTCCAGCGCGCGATGGACGACGCCGCCGACCAGGCCGGCGTCAAGGACATGGCCAACGACCTGAAGGACGCCGCAAACCCGCGCAAGATGGGCCTGGACAAGCTGAACGAGGCGGCCGAGAAATTCGAGAAATGGGAACCGAAACGCCCCGAAAAGGGTCCGGCCACCGCCGAGCTGACCGAAGAGCGCAAGGTCCAGTCCGACAAGATCCGCCGCGCGATGGAGGAGAAGGGCCAGGCCCGGCTTGATGCCGAGAAGGCGGCCGCGGCCGCCGACACCGCGGCCCCCGCACCGGCCCCCGACAGCAAGAGCGACGCATGAGCACCGACCAGATCGACGACAGCTCTGCGCCGCTGATCGAGCACCTGGCCGAGCTGCGCTCGCGCCTGATCTACTCGGTCGCGGCCTTTGTCGTGGCGATGGTGATCTGTTTCACCGTCTGGAACCCGATCTTCAATTTCCTGACCCACCCGATCTGCGGCGCGCTGGCCGAGCGCGGGCAGGATTGCGGGCTGTACCTGATCAAGCTGCAGGAAGGGTTCTTCGTCGCGATCCAGATATCGCTTGTCGGCGGTCTGGCGCTGGCCTTTCCGTTCATCGCCTACCAGATGTGGCGGTTCGTGGCGCCGGGGCTGTACCGGTCCGAGAAATCGGCCTTTCTGCCTTTCCTGATCGCCTCGCCCTTCATGTTCTTCCTGGGCGCGGCGTTCGCCTTTTACGTGGTCACGCCGCTGGCCTTCGACTTCTTCCTGGGCTTCCAGCAGGTGGGCAGCCTTGCGGCCGATGGGGGCGAGGTGCCCTCGGAAACCGCGGGTATCACCTTTCATGGCTCGGTGCAGGAATACCTGTCGCTGACGATCAAGTTCGTGCTGGCCTTTGGGCTGTGTTTCCAGTTGCCGGTTCTCTTGACGCTGATGGGCAAGGCGGGGTTGGTTTCTGCCGCGGGTCTCGGCTCGGTGCGGAAATATGCCGTGGTGGCCATCCTGGTGCTGGCCGCGCTGGTCACACCGCCCGACGTCATCACCCAGGTGATCCTGTTCGTGGTGGTCTACGGGCTTTACGAGATCTCGATCCTGCTGGTGCGCCGCGTCGAGAAGAAGCGCGAGAAGGAGTTGCGCGAGCAGGGCCTGTGGTTCGACGAAGACGAGGATGAAGACCCGCTGATGCGCGAGTTCGACGAGGGCGGGGACGCCCGCCCGTGACCGCCGACGCCCTGACCCGCATCGCCGAGGCGCTGGAGCGGATCAGCCCGGTGCCGGCCCGCGCGCCGGATTTCTCGGGTGCCGACGCCTTCGTCTGGCATGTTTCCCCCGACCGGCTGGCCCCGGTGGCGCAGGTCAACCGGGTCGACCTGTCGCTGTTGCAGGGGATCGACCGGTCGCGCGACACGTTGCTGGACAACACCCGCCATTTCGCCCGGGGCCTGCCCGCGAACAACGCGCTGCTGTGGGGCGCGCGCGGCATGGGCAAGTCGAGCCTCGTCAAGGCGGTGCATGCCGCGGTGGTGGCCGAGGGGCACGCGCTGAAGATCGTCGAGGTCCAGCGCGAGGACCTGCCATCCATCGGGCGGCTGCTGGGCCTGCTGCGTGGCGCGTCGGAACGGTTCATCCTGTTCTGCGACGACCTGTCCTTTTCCCATGACGACCAGCATTACAAGTCGCTCAAGGCGGTTCTGGACGGCGGGATCGAGGGGCGCCCCGAGAACGTGGTGTTCTACGCCACGTCGAACCGGCGCCACCTGATGCCGCGCGACATGATCGAGAACGAGCGCAGTTCCGCGATCAACCCCTCCGAGGCGGTCGAGGAAAAGGTCTCGCTGTCCGACCGGTTCGGGCTGTGGCTGGGTTTTCACCCCTGCAGCCAGGACGAATACCTGTCGATGATCGGCGGCTATTGCCAGGCCTGGGGGGTCGAGATCGACGCCGCCGACCTGCGCGCCGAGGCAATCGAATGGCAGGCCACCCGGGGCGCACGGTCGGGCCGCGTGGCGTGGCAGTTCTTCACCGATCTCGCGGCGCGCAAGGGCGTTCGGCTTTAGACGCGCGGCCTTGCCCGTCGGCCCCTGCCGGGGCGGGGCCGGGCGGGGCCTTGTCCGGTTTCCGTGACCAATGGCAAAGGATCGCCGGGGCGCAGCCCCGGCGCGGGTCGCCTCGCGCAGCGAGGCGAAACCGGACCGCTGCGATGACGTATCCGATCTGGGGGTGACCCCGGTGGCGTGGGGCCGGCACGGTGTCGTGGCCTTTTGGGATCCGTGCGGTGCCTGCCGCCGGTTTCGGCACGGCCCGGGCCGCAAGCTGCAACGCCAAAGGGCCGGGGGCGTCAGCCCCCGGCCCCCGGTCGCCTCGCGCAGCGAGGCGAAACCTGTTCGACAGGCGAATGACCCCGGACCCGGGGGGCGGTCCTACGGCGTCAGATAGGGCATCGGGTCGACGCTTTCGAAGCCCTTGCGCAACTCGAAATGCAGAAATGCCGGGCTGCCCGCGCGCACCTTGGCCACGTTCTGGCCGCGCTTGACCGCGTCGCCCTTCTGCACCGCGATCCCTTCGATATTGGCATAGACCGACAGCATGTTGTCGGGGTGGCGCACCACCAGGATCGGCACCTGTTCGGTGTCGCGGGTGATCGCGGCCACGGTGCCGTCGGCGGCGGCCTTCACCGCGCTGCCCGCGCGGGCCGAGATGTCGATCCCATCATTCTTGCCCTTCTGATAGCCGCGGATGATGCTGCCCTGCACCGGCATCGCGAAGGCGGCGCGGGCCGTGCCCTGGGTCTCCATTTTCGGGGAGGCCGGGGGTTCGGGCCTGGCCGCGGGCGTTTCTTCGCGCGGCAGGGGTTTCGCGGCGCTGGGCGGGGTCGGCGCGGGGGAACCTGCGCCCGGCCGCGTGGTCGCCGCGGGCGGGGCGGCGGCGGCGATCTCGTCGGCGGGGACCGGGATCAGCAGGAACTGACCCTCGCGCACCGACAGGTCGGGGCCCAGCCCGTTCCAGTCGGCCAGTGCGCGCGGCGTCACGTTGTAGAGCCGGGCGATGGAATAGGCGGTTTCGCCGCGCTCGACCTTGTGGCGCACGGGTTCCTGCCCCGGGGCGCCGGCCACGGCCGAGGGGGCGCCGGGCTGGGCGCGCTGGATCGCGTCGCCGGCCAGCGTGGTGATGTCGATCTGCCCGTCGCCGGCCGTCGCGCCGGCGGTGGCCACCATCCGGGGCAGGGCGATGATTTCGCCCTCGCGCAGTTGCGCGGCGCCGGGGATGCCGTTGAACCGGGCCAGTTCCTCGGCGGGCAGGCCGACCCGGTTCGCCACCGTGCCCACCGTGTCGCCACGGCGCGCCACGGCCACCTGGTAGGTCGGGTAGGAAATCACGCCGCGCGCATCCGGTTCCGGGCGCGGCGCGGCCTCGACCCGCACGGGCTGGTTGCGCCCGTTGTCGGCGAGATTGCGGAAATCGTAATCCCAGCCGCTTTCGCACCCGGCAAGCAGGCCGACACCCAGCCCCAGGGCCAGGACGCGGAAGGGCAAACGGGCAGGACGGTCGCCAATGGACATCGCTCGATCCTCACTGATGCGGGGCCCGTTTGCCCGGACCCTCGGACTATGACTAGTCGTTCCCGAGCCCCTCCACCAGCGGCACGAAACGCACCTCCCGGAGCTCGTCGTAATCCAGGCCGGTCTCGTTCCGGGTGACCTTGATCAGCCGCTGAACGGTGTCCGACTGCCCCACGGGCACGATCATGATACCGCCAACGCGCAGTTGCGCCAATAGGGGGCCGGGGGGATCCTCGGCCGCCGCGGTCACCAGGATGCGGTCGAAGGGTGCCTGTTCGGGCAACCCGTAGGAACCGTCGGCGGCGATGGCGGTGACATTGGTCAGCCCCAGCGCCTCGAACCGGGCCTGGGCATCGGCCACCAGGCGGCGGTGGCGTTCCACGGTATAGACCCGGCGCGCCAGCCGCGACAGGATCGCCGCCTGGTAGCCCGACCCCGTGCCCACCTCCAGCACCTTGTCGCGGGGTTGGATGTTCAGCGCCTGGGTCATGATCGCCACCACCGAGGGCTGGCTGATCGTCTGGCCGCAGGAAATCGGCAGCGGCATGTCCTCGTAGGCGCGGGGCGCGAAATGGCCCTTGATGAAAACGCCGCGGTCGATCTTTTCCATCGCGCCGAGAACGCGGGCATCGGTCACGCCCTTGGAGCGGAGCGCGAACAGGAACTGCATCTTGCGTTCGGCGGCGTCGTCCCCGGTCATTCCAGCCGTGCCTTCAGATCGTCGATCGCGTCATGGGCGGTCAGGTCCGCGCGCATCGGCGTCACCGCGATATAGCCGTCCAGGTTCAGCGCCGCGTCCGATCCCGGCGCGGTCGGCAGGTTCTGCGCGCCCCCCTTGATCCACAGGAACTTGCGCCCCGAGGGCGAGCGGTGCGGTTCCACCCCGAAGGAGGCGTCGCGGCGATAGCCTTGGGGGCCGACCCGCAGCCCCTTGACCTGATCGGCGGGGACCGGCGGGAAGTTCACGTTGTAGAACAGCCGGTAATCGGCGCTGTCCCAGTGGCCCTGGTCGACCAGCGCGCGCACCGTGGCCGCGCCATGGGCCGCGGCGGCCTCGAATTGCAGCGCCTCGTCGAAGTTCAGCGGGCCCAGGTATTGAGACAGTGCGATCGCGGGCAGCCCCTGAAGGGCGGCCTCCATCGCGCCGCCCAGCGTGCCGGAATAAAGCGCGTTCTCGGCGGCGTTGTTGCCGCGATTGACCCCCGACAGCACCAGGTCGGGCCGGGCATCGGCCATCACGTCGTAAAGCCCCGCAAGCACACAATCGGCGGGCGAGCCTTCGGCGGCAAAGCGGCGGGGCCCCAGCTCGGCGATCATCATCGGGTGGGTATAGGAAATTTTGTGCGCCACGCCCGATTGTTCGAAGGCGGGCGCGACGACCCAGACCTCGCCCTCGGGGCCGGCGATGTCCTGCGCTATGGCCTCCAGCACCCGGAGGCCCGGGGCGTTGATGCCATCGTCGTTGGTGATGAGAATGCGCATGCCTGCCTGCCGCCTTGTGCCTTTGGCCCTTCCTTAGAGACAAGAACGGTGACCGTAAAGCATGTGGCGCGGGCGGGCGGGCCCGCCCGGCCCGCGGGGATCAGCCAAGCCCCAGTTCGGTCACCATCCTGCGCGCCTCGTCGGCCGGGCGGGCCAGGGTCTCGGTGTTCTCGCCGGGATAAAGCCGGTTGCGGTGGTTGGTGGGCATCGGCGCGGGCACGAAGCGGCGGACATGCACGTCCTGAAGGCGCGACTGTTCGGCCTCCCAGGCGGTGAACAACGCGCGCTGGGCCGACTTGCAGGCGGCATAGGCGCCCAGGAACGGGCCTTCGGCGGCATCGTCGATCAGAACCGCCGTTCCGCCGCCTTCGGCGGTGCGCAGAAGCGGCGCGATGAACTGCATCAGCACGGCCAGTGCCTCGACATTCGCGGCGACGGCCTTGGTCCAGAATTTCAGGTCGACCTGTTCGGCCGGGCTGAAGGGGGGCGACTGGATCGCGGCATGGACCCAGATATCCACGTGGCCCCACCGGTCGTAGATGCCCCGGCACAGCGTGCGCATGGCATCCGTTTCGGTGATGTCCATGGGCGCCAGCGTGGCATGGCCGCCTGCCGCCTGGATACGGTCGTCGAGTTCCTCGAGCGCACCGGTGGTGCGGCCGACGGCGACGACGTGATAGCCCAGCCGGGCCAGCTCTTCGGCGGCCGCCGCGCCGAACCCGCGCGAGGCGCCTGTCACAAGGGCAATTTTCTGATTTGTCATGACCGGTCTTTGGAATACCCGAGTGTTGTAGTCAAGATGCTCTGCGCAGGCGGATCCCCGTGGGCGGGGGTGACACGGGCGCGCAGGGCCGCCGCGATGCGGCTGCGCTCACTCCGCCGCCTTGGTCTGGAATCCCTTCGCGATCATGTCGGAGGGCGCGACCGGGTATTCGCCCGAGAAACAGGCGTCGCAATATTGCGGGCACTTAGCGTTCCGGCCATTGGCCTCGCCCACGGCGCGGTAGAGCCCGTCCAGCGAGATGAAGCGCAGGCTGTCCACCTCGAGGTGCTGGCGCATCTCTTCCTCGGACATGTGGGAGGCGAGCAATTTCTCGCGCTCGGGCGTATCGACGCCGTAGAAACAGGGCCAGGCGGTGGGCGGGCTGGCGATGCGGAAATGCACCTCGGCGGCGCCCGCGTCCAGGATCATTTCCTTGATCTTGCGGCTGGTGGTGCCGCGCACGACCGAGTCGTCCACCAGGATCACCCGCTTGCCCTCGATCAGCGCGCGGTTGACGTTCAGTTTCAGCCGGACGCCCATGTTGCGGATCTGTTCGGTCGGCTCGATGAAGGTGCGGCCCATGTACTGGTTGCGGATGATCCCCATGCCATAGGGAATGCCGGACTCGAAGGCATAGCCGATGGCCGCGGGGGTGCCGCTGTCGGGCACGGGGCAGACCAGGTCGGCCTCGACTGGCGCCTCGCGGGCCAGTTCCACGCCGATCTGGCGGCGGGTTTCATAGACCGACCGCCCGCCCAGGATCGAATCGGGGCGGGAGAAATAGACATGTTCGAAGATGCAGAAACGCGAGCTGACCCGTTCGAACGGGTAAAAGCTTTCGACGCCCTTCTCGGGCGAGATCACGACCATTTCCCCGGGCTCGACGTCGCGCACGAACTCGGCGCCGATGATGTCGAGGGCACAGGTTTCGGAACTGAGCACCCAGCCCTCGCCCAGACGGCCCAGCACCAGCGGGCGCACGCCCAGCGGGTCGCGCACGCCGATCAGCTTGGTCCGGGTCATGGCGACCACGGAAAAGGCGCCCTCGACCCGGCGGAGCGCGTCCTTCATCCGCTCGGGGATGTTCTTCTGGAAGGACCGCGCCATCAGGTGGATGATGCATTCGCTGTCGGACGAGCTTTGGAAGATCGAGCCGTGGTTGATCAGCTCGCGCCGAAGCGCGTTGGCATTGGTTATGTTGCCGTTATGGGCGATCGCCGCCCCGCCCATCGAGAACTCGCCGAAAAAGGGCTGCACGTCGCGGATCGCGGTCTGGCCCTTGGACCCGGCGGTGGAATAGCGGACGTGCCCGATGGCCAGCGTGCCGGGCAGGGTCTCCATCAGGCTGGCCTTGGTGAAGTTGTCGCGCACATAGCCGAAGCGGCGGGCCGAGTTGAACCCGGTTTCGGGATCATAGCTGACGATGCCGCCGGCCTCCTGGCCGCGATGCTGCAGGGCGTGCAGGCCGAGGGCGACGAAATTGGCGGCCTCGGACAGGCCGATCACGCCGTAGACGCCGCATTCCTCGCGCAGCTTGTCGTCATCGAAGGGATGGGCGGGGGGCAGATCGCCTTTCGGCGTATCATGCGGGGACGTCGGGCGCATGGGCAGCGGGGCTCCGAATCCATATGGCGGGGACTGGCCCCTCTCTACGCGCTTGGGCGCGCGGTGTCACGAAAGGATCACAAAAGAACACGCCGGTATCGCGCCGGGCATCCAAGCGGTGGCGTTCACTCGACCTGGGGCAGGCGGCGGGGTTCGGCGGGTTCGGCACAACTGCCCATCAGCGCCTCGTATTGTCCGGTCAGCCAGCCCAGCGCCTTGTCGGGGTCGGACTGGGCGATGCGGTCGGTCAGCGAGGCGAAGATCTCGGCCGAGCGGGAATTGTCGACCACCGCGTAGCTTTCGGTCGTGACCACCATGCCGTAGACAAGGAAGGCCACCGCGATCAGCAGCACGCCGCGCGCCACGCCGAACAGAAAACCCAGGCCCTGGTCCAGCCCGCCCAGCACCGAGCCCTGGATCATCGAGGACAAAAGCGGCGTGAACAGCGACACGGCGACCAGCGCGACCATGAACACCACGGCGAAGGCCGCCAGGATCGCCAGTTCGCATGACCCGCCGATCACGTTGCCCAGAACGGGAATTTCGTAGATCAGCGGTTCGACCTGGGGGGCGAAGATGAACGCCACGACCGCGGCCACGATCCAGCCCGCGATGGCCATCACCTCGCGCACGAAGCCGCGCGAATAGGCCAGGATCGCGGACAGCAGGATGACGACGGCGACGCCCCCGTCCACTGCGGTGAACCCTTCCATGCTCGTCCCTCCTCGGCCTTATCCGGCGCCGAATGTCTCTCCGACGAAGGCGGCAAGATCGGCGATCTGGCGCACGCTCATGCCCGTCGGCGCGCCCAGTTTGCTGTTGGCGGGCGCGATGGCCGTGGAAAAACCAAGTTTCTGCGCCTC
Organism: Rhodovulum marinum; assembly: GCF_004343075.1. Taxonomy (GTDB): domain Bacteria; phylum Pseudomonadota; class Alphaproteobacteria; order Rhodobacterales; family Rhodobacteraceae; genus Rhodovulum; species Rhodovulum marinum. The sequence goes on along the minus strand of NZ_SLXP01000002.1, from coordinate 279,825 downwards.
TTTCAACCTGTTTTCCGTCTGGCCCACCGGCCGCAGCGCGCCCGACAGGGATATCTCGCCGAAAAGGACACAGTTCGGCGCCAATGCGACATCTTCGCGGGCACTCAGAAGCGCGGCGGCCACGGCAAGGTCGGCGGCGGGTTCGGTGACGCGAAGTCCGCCGGCCACGTTCAGGAACACGTCGAGCCCGGCGAAGGGGATGCCGCAGCGGGCCTCGAGCACGGCAAGCGTGGTGGACAGCCGCCCCGCGTCGAGGCCGACGACCGTGCGCCGCGGCGTGCCCAGCGGCGAGGGGGCGACGAGGGCCTGGATTTCGGTCAGGACGGGGCGGGTGCCCTCGATGCCGGCGAAAACGGCGGTGCCGGGCGCGGGTTCACCCCGGTCGGACAGGAACAGGGCCGAGGGGTTGCGCACCTCGGCCAGGCCCTGGCCGGTCATCTCGAACACGCCGATCTCGTCGGCGGGGCCGAAGCGGTTCTTGACCGCGCGCAGGATTCGGAACTGGTGGCCGCGCTCGCCCTCGAAGTAAAGCACGGTATCGACCATGTGCTCGACCACGCGGGGGCCGGCGATCTGGCCCTCTTTCGTCACATGGCCCACCAGCATCACCGCGCTGCCCCGGCGTTTCGCGAAGGCGGTCAGTTCATGCGCGGCGGCGCGAACCTGGGTGACCGAGCCCGGCGCGCTGTCGACCTGGTCGGCCCACATGGTCTGGATCGAGTCGATGATGGCAAGATCGGGCTTCTCGGCATCCAGCGTCGTCAGGATGTCGCGCAGGTTGGTTTCGGTGGCGAGTTTCACCGGGGCATCGGCCAGCCCGAGGCGCTGGGCGCGCATTCGCACCTGGGCGCTGGCTTCCTCGCCCGAGATGTAGACGCAGGATAGCCCCCTGCGGGCGAAAGCGGCGGTGGCCTGCAGAAGAAGGGTGGACTTGCCGATGCCGGGATCGCCCCCCACCAGGATCGCCGAGGCCGGCACGAGGCCGCCGCCCAGCACCCGGTCGAACTCGTCGATGCCGCTGGCCGCGCGGGGCGGTTCGGGGTCGGTCGAGGCGAGGTCTGAGAGGGGGAGCGTCTTGCCCCGCACGCTGCCCAGCGATTTCGACGCGGGGGCGGCGGAAAGGGGGGTGTCTTCCTGGATGGTGTTCCACGCCCCGCAGGCATCGCAGCGCCCCGCCCATTTCTGGTGGGACGCGCCGCAGGCGGTGCAGGTGAAAAGGGTCGGAGCCTTGGCCATGGCCTTTCCTGCCCCAGCGGCGCGGGGCGGGCAAGGGGGCTCTCCCGCCCCCGGGCCTGCGCGCGGCCTGCGCCGCGCTGGTCCGGGGTTGGGCGTGGCGCGGACCTGCGGCCCGCGCGGGGGGCGCTGCCCCCGCCGCCCTGGCGGGCGCCTCCCCCGGGATGATTGTGGCCAGAAGAAGGGATCAGGTTTTGCGGCGGAGGGTGCGTGTCGTCAGGATCGAGAGGGCGAGGGAGGCGAGGATGCAGGCGGTGAAGAGGTAGAGGCCCCAGGCGGTTTCGACACGGGCGAGGCCGACGCCTTTCACGATGACGATGTAGATCGCGATGAGGAAGATGTCGGCCATGGCGAGTTTGCCCATCAGGTGGATGGCGGGCAGCAGGCGCGGTGAGGCGAGGTCGTGGTGGATCAGCGCAAGGCCGATGGTTTTCAGGTAGGGCGCGACGAGGGCGAAGAAGGTGACGAGGAGAGCGAGGAGGATGTCGGTCTGCCAGAGCGACGCGAGGCCGGAGAGGACGGAGATCTCGTTGAGGCCGAAGAGGGGGAGCAGCCCGGCGCGCATCAGGGGGGCGAACCAGGCGAGGGGGAAGAGGATCAGAAGGGCGAGGTTGAACAGTTTAAGGATACGCGGTGCCATCTCTGGCGATCCCCCTTTTTCCCGGGGCGTTCGCTGACCGGTGCCCGTTGCCATGGTCGATCCTATGCGGGCACGTTTCCGATGTCTGCCCTGTCTTTTTCTTGGCCGAAATACTTAGGGGGGCGCCCGGGTGAAACCCAAGGAACCGCGCCCCGAGGCGGCAGGTCCATCGGCGGGGGGGCGGGCCGGCGCCTTGGCAGGTGTTACCGCACCGCCTCGATCGGCCCGTCCGCCCGGCCGTGGATGAACTGTTGCAGGTAGGGGTCGGGGGCGGCGTCCATGTCCGCCACCGGGCCGGTCCACTGGATCACGCCGTCATGCAGCATCGCGACGTCGTCGGCGATGGCGCGCACGGAGCTCATGTCGTGGGTGATGGTCATGGCGGTGGCGCCCATTTCCACCACGATCTCGCGGATCAGTTCGTTGATGACGCCGGCCATGATCGGGTCGAGGCCGGTGGTGGGTTCGTCGAAGAAGATGATTTCCGGTTCCGCGGCGATGGCGCGGGCGAGGCCGACGCGTTTCTGCATGCCGCCCGAGAGTTCCGCGGGGAACAGGTCGGCCACCTGCGCTTTCAGGCCGACGCGGCGGAGTTTCTCGATGGCGATCTCGCGGGCCTCTGCCTTGGGGCGCTTGCCGGGGCCGCGCAGCAGGCGAAAGGCCACGTTCTGCCAGACGGAAAGCGAGTCGAACAGCGCGCCACCCTGGAACAGCATGCCGAAACGGGCGAGAAATGCCTCGCGGTCGACGCGGGTCACGTCCTGCCCCTCGATCAGGATTTGCCCCGCATCGGGTTTCACGAGGCCGAGGATGCATTTCAGCAGCACCGATTTCCCGGTGCCGGACCCCCCGATGATCACCATGCTTTCGCCCCTGGGCACGGTCAGGTCGACGCCCCGGAGGACGCGGTTGGCGCCGAACGCCTTGTGGAGGCCCTGAAGTTCGATCATGCGGAGAAGAACAGTTCGGTCAGCAGGTAGTTGGCCGCGAGGATCAGCACCGAGGCGGTGACCACGGCGGATTTCGTGGCGCGGCCGACGCCCTGGGCGCCCCGGGCCGAGTTCATGCCGAAATAGCAGCCGATCAGCGCGATGATGAAGCCGAAGACCGCGCCCTTGATGAGGCCGGAGGTGATGTCCCAAAGTTCCAGGTAATCGGCGGTGTTCTTCAGGTAGGCGGCGGCGTTCAGGTCCAGCCGCCCGGTGCCGACGACGTAACCGCCGAAGATGCCGATGGAATCGCCCACGGCCACCAGCACCGGCACGGCGATGGTCGCGGCCAGCACGCGCGGCACGGTCAGATAGCGCATCGGGTCGGTGGAGAGCGTCACGAGGGCGTCGATCTGCTCGGTCACCTTCATGGTGCCGATCTCGGCGGCGATGGAACTGGCGACGCGGGCCGCGACCATCAGCGCGCCGAGGACGGGGCCCAGTTCGCGGGTCATGCCGATGGCCACGATCGAGGGCACGACCTGCCCCGCGTTGAAGCGCGAGCCGCCCTCGTAGATCTGCAGGGCCAGCGCCCCGCCGGTGAAGAACGCGGTCAGGCCCACCACGGGCAGCGAGTTGTAGCCGATCACCCAAAACGCGTTCAGCACCTCGCGCCAGTAGAAGGGCGGGCGTACCGCCGCCGCCAGCGTCGCCCCGAGGAACAGGGCGATCCGGCCAAGCGCCGCCAGCCCGCCAAGCGTCGAGCGGCCGATGGCGGCGACCGGGGCCAGGATCATGGCGCCGATCCGCCCGTGTAGTGCCGCGCGTAGCGGTGTCCGAGGCTTGTCAGGATCTCGTAGCCGATGGTGCCCGCGGCATCGGCCACGTCATCGGCGCCTTGATCGGGGCCCAGCAGGTCCAGCGCGTCGGGGGGGCGGGACAGGCCGGTGATGTCGGCGGTGATCAGGTCCATCGACACCCGGCCCAGGATCGGGCAGGGCTGGCCGTCGAACCACAGCGTGCCGCGGTTCGTGAGACAGCGCAGGATGCCGTCGGCATAGCCCGCGGCCACGGTCGCGACAACGCGGCGGTCTTCGGCCACCCAGGTGCAGCCATAACCGACGGCCTCGCCCGGTTCGACCTCGCGGGTCTGGATCACCGGCAGGGACAGCCGGACCACGGGGGCGGCGTCCTCGAAGGGGCGGCCGCCGTAAAGGCCGATTCCGGGGCGGGTGATTTCGAAATGGTAATCGGGGCCGAGCAGGATGCCGCCCGTCGCCGCCAGCGAGCGCGGCACGCCGCAGCCCTCGGTCATTTCCCGGAAACAGGCGAGTTGCCTGGCGTTGAACCCGGTGGTGTCCTCGTCGGCGCAGGCGAGGTGGCTCATCAACAGCCTCGGCCCCGCCGCCAGCGCGATGTCGCGCAGCGCGGCCCATTCGGCCGGTTCCATCCCCAGACGGTTCATGCCGGTGTCGAGCTGGATGCCGAACGGGTGGCCGGGCAGTGCCTCCATGTGGCGGGTCAGCTGTTCGACCGAGTTCAGCATCGGCACCAGGTCTAGATCGCCGATCATGTCGGTATCGCCCGCCATGTGCCCCGAGAACACGCAGATCTCCGGGCCGCGGCCCAGCACCTCGCGGATCGCGGCGGCCTCTTCGGCCGCGGCGACGAAGAAACGCCGGGCGCCCGCGCGGGCCAGCGTGCGCGCCACGCGCGCCGCGCCCAGGCCATAGCCGTCGGCCTTGACCACGGCAGCGGTTTCGACGCCCTGGCCGCTGGCGCGGTCAAGGGCGGTCCAGTTGCGCACAAGCGCATCAAGGTCGATCGTGAGGGATCCGGTAGCCATGCTTGCCGTTTTCGACAGGTGCCGGGGCGCCGTCAAGGCGGATTTCGGCCCGGTGGCCGATCCGTCCCCTTTCCATGGAGGGGGCGCCCTGCGGGTCTGTCCAGACCGTTGAACCAAAGATCGCCTTCACGGGCGGGCGTTCCTCGATCTCGGCGGTCAGGTCCACGGCCGGGCCATCGCGCCGGATCGCAAGGCGGACGGTTTGCCCGATTTCCAGGGCCTCTACGACACGCAGCGCGTCCGACAGGGTCTGCGACTGCCTGCCCTCGTCGCCGTCCGTCGTTCCGGTGTGGCAGGGTGTGACCGCGCGCGCGGCGCGGTCATTGACTGGCGTCAGGGTGGCGGCTGTTGGCGAATGGGCGCCGTTGCAAGGCCGTGGGGCTAGAAACCCTCGGCGTCCTGTCCCTGTTGCCAGGGTTTGACCAGGTTGCCGAAGCGGGTGAAGCGGCCTTCGAAGCTGAGTTCCACCGTGCCGATCGGGCCGTGGCGCTGCTTGCCGATGATGACCTCGGCCTTGCCGTGGCAGCGTTCCATGACCTCTTGCCACTTGGCCATCGCCTCGAGATTGTCCTCGCCGGGTTTCTCGCGTTCCTTGTAGTACTCGTCACGGTAGACGAACATCACGACGTCGGCGTCCTGCTCGATCGAGCCGGATTCGCGCAGGTCCGACAGTTGCGGGCGCTTGTCCTCGCGGCTTTCGACCTGGCGCGACAGCTGCGACAGGGCCACCACCGGGATATCCAGTTCCTTGGCGATGGCTTTCAGGCCCTGGGTGATCTCGCTGACCTCGTTCACCCGGCTGTCCTTGGCGGTGGCGGGGCGGACAAGCTGGAGGTAGTCGATGAACAGCGCGTCCAGCCCATGGGTGCGTTTCAGCCGGCGCGCGCGGGCGGCCAGCTGGCTGATCGGCAGAGCAGGCGTGTCGTCGATGAACAGCGGGCAGGCCTCCAACTCCTTGGCGGCCTCGACGAAGCGGCGGAACTCGGCCTCGGTCATGTCGCCGCGGCGGATCTGTTCGCTGGGCACCTCGGAGGCCTCGGACAGGATCCGTGCGGCAAGTTGCTCGGCGCTCATCTCGAGGCTGAAGAAGCCGACGACGCCACCATCCACCGCCCCTTCGGAGCCATCGGGCAGGGTGCCGCGCCGGTAGGCCTTGGCGATGTTGAAGGCGACGTTGGTGGCCAGCGAGGTCTTGCCCATCGAGGGCCGGCCGGCGAGGATCAGCAGGTCCGACCGGTGCAGCCCGCCCAGCTTGCGGTCCAGGTCGATCAGCCCGGTCGACACGCCCGAAAGCTGGCCCTCGCGCTGGTAGGCGGCGTTGGCGACGTTCACCGCGTCGGTCACCGCCTTCAGGAAGGACTGGAACCCGGTTTCGGACTGGCCCTGTTCGCCCAGCTTGTAGAGCGCCTGTTCGGCCTCGACGATCTGGGCGCGCGGTTCAGAGGCGATATCGACCTTGGCGGCCTTGTCCGAGATGTCGCGGCCCAGCCGGATCAGTTCGCGGCGGATCGCGAAATCATAGATCATCTGGGCGTAGTCGCGCGCCGCGAAGGTCGAGATCGCCGCGCCCGCCAGCCGCGCCAGGTAGGCCGGCCCGCCCAGTTCCTTGAGTCCCTCGTCGTCTTCCAGGAACGCCTTCAGCGTCACCGGCGAGGCCAGCGCGTTCTTCTGGATGCGCGCGGCGGCAATCTCGAAGATGCGGGCATGCACCGGTTCGTAGAAATGATGCGCCTGAACCAGCGACGCGATGCGGTCGAAGACGTCGTTGTTGGTCAGGATCGCGCCCAGCAGCTGCTGTTCAGCCTCGATGTTGTGGGGCAGGGTGCCGCCCTCGTCCTGGGCTTCGCCCGCGCCCGGCTGAATCGTTCTGATTTCATTCATAACGTGTGCCCCGCCTCGCTGAGGGCCTGATGTACGCCAGGGCCGAGGGCCGGTTCAATCTGGATATCCTGTGAGTTTCTTGTGGATAAGTTTCCGGTCCCTGTGACACCTCATCTTGCGGGCGCGAGGGGGTATCCGTCAAGATCTGGCTGTTTGCGGCCGCGCTTGTGGCGCCAAAGGCACGGCCAAACGGAAACGAACCCGGCCGGGCAACGCCCTTTCGTCGCACACGTTATGCGCGAATCCCTTTGATCGGGCGCAACGCCAGGCCACCCGGGCGGCGGAATAATCCAGCGAACTCAAGGGGCGGGGGGGCTGTCGGTTTTCCGCGCCTCTTGCCAGGCGCGCGGCGCGGTCAGGAACGCCTCGACCTCGGCCAGCGTCGCGGCGTCAAAGGCGCCTTGCGCGCGCGCCTCGGCCAGCACGTCCCACCAGGTGCACAGGTGGTGCAGCGCCACGCCGTGATCGCCCAGTGTCTTTTCGGTTTCGGGGAAGATGCCGTAATAAAAGATCACCGCCGTGTGCCCGCAGGTGGCGCCGGTCTCGCGGATCGCGTCGACGAAGGACAGCTTCGATCCGCCATCGGTGGTCAGGTCCTCGACCAGCAGCACCCGGTCGCCTTCGCCCATCACGCCCTCGATCCGGGCGTTGCGGCCATAGCCCTTGGGTTTCTTGCGGACATAGGTCATCGGCAGTGCCAGCCGTTCGGCCACCATCGCGGCGAACGGAATCCCCGCGGTTTCACCGCCCGCGACATTGCTGAACGCCTCGAACCCCGCTTCGCGCATCACCGTGACGGCGAGAAAATCCATCAGCGTCGAGCGGATACGTGGATACGAGATCAGCTTGCGGCAGTCGATATAGGTGGGCGAGGGCAGGCCCGAGGCCAGCGTGAAGGGGGTTTCCGCGTTGAAATGGACGGCGCGGATTTCCAGCAGCATGCGGGCGGACAGCCGCGCGATTTCGGCCTTGTCCGGGAAGGAGGATGGGATCATGGCGCGCACCTTTCGATATGGTGCCGAGATGTTCCGGGGGAATTCTCGGCAAATCCCTGGGCGGGAAATCCGCGGCTCACCGCTCGACCCGCCAATGCAGGGGGAAACCGGGGTCAAAGACCGTCACGGGGCCCGCGCCTGTCGCGATCTTGTCGGGATAGGCGACCGCGTCGCCCTTCACCAGGGTGATCGTGTCGTCGTTCGGCGCCATGCGGTAGAAGGCCGGTCCGTTGAGCGATGCGAACGCCTCCAGCCGGTCCAGCGCGCCTTCGCGCTCGAACACCTCGGCCAGGCAGGACAGCGTGTTGGTGGCCGAGAAGATGCCGGCGCAGCCGCAGGCGCATTCCTTGGTGGGGTCGGTATGCGGCGCGCTGTCCGTGCCCAGGAAGAACCGCGCGTCGCCGCTTGTGGCGGCGGCGACCAACGCGTCGCGGTGGCGGGCGCGTTTCGCGACCGGCAGGCAGTAGTAATGCGGCTTGATGCCCCCCACCAGGATGTGGTTGCGGGTGATGATCAGGTGATGGGTGGTGATCGTCGCACCCAGGTCGGCCTCGTTCGCCTTGACGTAATCGACCCCGTCGGCCGTGGTCAGGTGTTCCATCACCACGCGCAGGCCGGGTGTCGCGCGCCGGATCGGGTCCAGCACCCGGTCGATGAACACCGCCTCGCGGTCGAAGATGTCGACCTCGGGGTCCACCACCTCGCCGTGAACGCAAAGCGGGCAGCCGATCTCGGCCATCTTCTCCAGAACGCCGCGAACCTTGTCGAAATCCGTCACGCCCGAGGCCGAGTTGGTCGTCGCCCCCGCGGGGTACAGCTTGACCGCCGCGATCAGACCGCTGGCATGGGCGGCGGCCACGTCCTCCGCGTCCGTCTCCTCGGTCAGGTACAGCGTCATCAGCGGCGTGAAATCCATGCCCTCGGGCAGCGCGGCGAGAATGCGGTCGCGATAGGCGGTCGCATCCGCGGCGGTCACCACCGGCGGGACCAGGTTGGGCATGATGATCGCACGGGCGAAATCGCGGGCACTTTCGGGCAGCACGCCTTTCAGCATGGCGCCGTCGCGCAGGTGAAGGTGCCAATCGTCGGGGCGGCGGAGAGTGAGGCGTGTCATGGGGATGCGCGATACACAATCGGCGCGGGGCTTTCCAGTGCCGATCGCGCCGCGCCCGTCGGGGGGCGCCCAGGCCGATGCGATGCGCATTGTCGTGAATATCCCGTTAATATTCTTGGGTTCCGCTGCCCGCTGGGTGCAAGGCCGGCTTTCCGGCTTGGCATTGGAAATGTCAGCGTATCTGCCCTATCTTGGATCGCATGGGAGGAAACATCTGTATCCCCACAGGAGTTTCCACGAATGGCAGTTGCAAACACCAATATCACCGGTCACAAGGTCTCGGTTTTCACGGCGCTGATCGACATGCTGGTTCGGGTGATGGAGAACCACCCGCATGCCCGCCAGATCGAGCGATTGAACGCCATGAGCGACGAGGATCTCGCCGCCAAGGGCCTGACGCGACAGGACGTGATCCGCCACATCTTCCGCGACCGGTACTACATCTGACCGACCCCCGGACGGTCCGGCCGTTCCGGTCGGGCCGCCCCGATCAGGCGGTGACGCCCGCGGGAACGCGGTGCATGTCTTCAAGAAGGAAACGGCCCAAGGGTTTCTTGGGTGCGGGGACGGAGGTATGTTGCCCGATTGGCGTGCCGGTCATCGATCGTGCGGCACGTTTGCCAGGGGCGATGCGCCCCGCCCGGGCCACGCGGTCCAGCAACGCCGAGACATACGGCGCATAGGTCCGTCGCGCCCGGAACAGCCTGTGAAACACTTGCGCTGTCAGGTGGCCTTCGCCGGCGGCGTCGATCAGTTCGGGCAGCACGCCCATCGCCAGCAGGTGTTCTTCCAGGCCGCTGCCGCAAAACGGTGCGCGCGCATGAACCACGTTCGGGCCGCGGAACAGCGCCGCGTGCATCGCATCGAGTGGGCGCCTGGGGTCGTAGACGATCATCGCCAGCCCGGCCGCTTCGATCATGTCCGGGGCAAAGCCGAACCGCGAGGTGAAATCCAGCCGCCGCGCGGCGGCGAAACGCGGATCCCATCCCGCCTGCGCCGGGTTCAGCGTGGCCTGCGGGGCAAGCGCGATCACCGTGGCGCCGGGGGCGGCCACCGAATACGCGGCGGCGGCATGGCCGCACATGCCATCCCCGTAAAACACCACGCGGTCGAACCGGTCGAAATAGCCCTGGTCGATCAACCGGTCGAAAAAGGCATAGACCGCCGGGTCGCGGAACCAGGTCTCGCCGCGGGCCACGACGGACAGCCGCGACCAGCCCGCATCCTCGGCCAGGGCAGCGGCCAGCGGCCGCCCGCCGGGCCCATCCGCCAGAATATCCCCCGCGCGTTCGAAGGTGACCAGCAACACCGCGTCTTCCTCGGCACGGATCGCGGCGTGATCGCGGCCCAGCTGTTCGACGATGCCCGCACCGCCCCCCAGCAGGTCATGGTGCCATCCAAACGCCTCGATCCCGCTTTCGACTCGGTCTTTCATGATGCCCCCCATCATTCTGCCCGATTTTAGCCACATATGGCCTTTCGCGAAAGCGAGAATACCACATTTATTGTGTGCTGGGTGGCCGGGGGTCAGATGCGGGCGCTGGCGGTCAGCGCGCCCATGCCGATCAGCGCGCCGCCGCCCGCGCGTGTCATCCAGCGCAGCACCGCGGGCCGGCGGATCTGCGCCCGCAGCCGGTCGGCGAGCAGCGCGTAGGCCAGCGCGTTCAGCGCGGCGAGCCCGACGAATGTTGCGATCAGCACTGCGAATTGCGGAGCGAGGGCCGCTCAGGGGCGGAGGAATTGTGGCACGAAGGCGATGAAGAAGGCGATGGATTTCGGGTTAAGCGCGGTCACCGTGGCGGCATGGCCAAAGATCGCGCGAGCGGGCCGGCTTTCGGGTTCGATTTCGGCGGCGAAAGCCGGGCGCGAGCGGATCAGCTTGACCCCCAGCCAGACCAGGTAGGCCGCGCCGATCCATTTCAGCGCGGTGAACAGGGTGGCCGAGGCCAGCACCAGCGCGCCGAGGCCCGCCAGAGAGGCGCTCATCGCGATGAAGTCCCCGAGTGCGACGCCCAGCGCCATCGCCACCGCGACCCGCCGCCCCTGGCTCAGCGCGTAGGACAGCACCAACAGAATCGTCGGACCGGGAATGATCAACAGCACGGCGGATGCGGCGGTGAAGGCAAGCCAAAGGTCAAGCGGCATGGGCGGGTCTCCTGGGGTGGCGCCAAGTCAGCCACGGCACAGGCCGTGACGCAATGGCAAAGCCGGGGGCCGGGCGATTTTTGGCGCGGCCGCTGGCCGAGCGGCGTTGCGGGGGCGCGACGGAACGGTGATACATGGCCGTATACCGGTCATTGACCGGACGCGCGGGTACGGCATCGCGGACGAGAGGGACAGATGAGCGAGCGGGACGAACTGTCGGCGAAGCTGGGCCTCGGGGCGCACCGCAAAACCCGGCCCGGATGGGTGAAATACGCCCTGATCGTGGTGGCCCTCGCGGCCGCCTGGGTTTTCTATCCGCGCGGGGACGCGGGTGGCGTCATGCGTTATGTCACCGAACCGGTCACGCGCGGCGGGTTCGATGTTCTGGTCACCGCCACCGGGTCGATCGAGCCGACCGAACTGGTCGAGATTTCCAGCGAATTGTCGGGAACCATCGAAACCGTCGAGGTCGATTTCAACGACCCGGTCGAGATCGGCACGGTGCTGGCGACGCTGGACACCGCCAAGTTGCAGGCCGAACGCGCGGTGCGCGAGGCCTCGGTGGGCGCTGCGCGGGCGCGGATCGCGGTGGCCGCGGCGTCGCTGAACGAGGCGCGGGCATCTTACCTGCGGGGCGAGGAATTGATCGAACGCGGGGTCGAATCCGAAGAGGTCTTTATCGCCCAGCAGGCCGCCTATGCCCGGGCGCAGGCCGAACTGGGCGTCGCCGAGGCCGACCTTGCGCTTGCCGAGGCCAATCTGCAAAGCGTGAGCGTGGATATCGAGAAATCGACGATCGTTTCGCCGGTTCGGGGCATCGTGCTGGAACGTGACGCCGATCCGGGCCAGATCGTCGCCGCGTCGCTTTCGGCCCCGATCCTGTTCACCGTCGCCGAGGACCTGGCGCAGATGGAATTGCAGGCCGATATCGACGAGGCCGATATCGGGCTGGTCGCCGTGGGCCAGAGGGCGCAGTTCACCGTCGAGGCCCATGACACGCGCGTCTTTCCCGCCGAGATCGCCGAGGTCCGCTTTTCCCCCGAAACAACCGAGGGCGTGGTCACCTACAAGGCCATCCTGGCGCTGGACAATTCCGACATGGCGCTGCGGCCCGGCATGACTGCCACGGCCGATATCGTGGTGGCCTCGGTCACGGATGCGCTTTTGGTGCCCAACGCCGCGTTGCGCTATGCGCCGCCAAGGGTCGCCGAGGCGGCACAGGGCGAACGCAGCGGCCTGATCGGGCTGGTGATGCCCCGCCGCCCCGGGGCCGGGGGCGGTATCGCCACGGGCAAAAGCGTCTGGGTCTTGCGCGACGGTGCCCCGACCGAGGTGGCCGTGGTTCCGGGCCAGACCGATGGCACGGTGACCGAGATCCTGCAGGGCGATCTTGGGCCGGGCGACAGGGTGATCACCGACCAGGTCGAGGAAGACTAGGCCCATGGCCACGCCCGTTTCCCCGGTCATCGAATTCCGCGATGTGGCGCGCGTCTACGGTTCGGGCGCGGCCGAGGTGCGCGCGCTGGACGGGGTCAGCCTGACGGTCGAAAAGGGCGAGTTCGTCGCCGTGATGGGCCCCAGCGGATCGGGCAAGTCGACGGCGATGAACATCATGGGGTGCCTCGACCGGCCGTCATCGGGGCACTACCTGTTCGACGGTGTCGAGGTGGGCGGCCTGACGCGGGACCAGCGCGCATTGCTCAGGCGGCATTACCTTGGGTTCATCTTCCAGGGTTACAACCTGCTGGCCCGGACCACCGCCTTGCAGAACGTCGAATTGCCCTTGATCTACAAGGGGTTGGGCCGGGCCGAGCGGAAGGCGGCGGCGCTGGCCGCGCTGGACAAGGTGGGGCTGGCCGACCGCGCCCACCACGACCCGTCGCAACTTTCGGGCGGCCAGCAACAGCGCGTGGCCATCGCGCGGGCGCTGGCCACCGGCCCGCAGGTCGTTCTGGCCGACGAACCCACCGGGAACCTGGATACAAGGCGGTCGGTCGAGATCATGGACCTGTTGCAGGCGCTGAACCGAAAGGACGGGCTGACCATCGTGATGGTCACGCACGAGGAAGACATGGCCGAATATGCCAGCCGGCTGATCTGGATGGTCGACGGCCAGATCCAGTCCGACCGCCGCATCACGGGGGCGGGCTGATGCTGTGGGAAACCTTCAAGCTGGCGTTGCAGGCGATCCTGCGCAACCCGATGCGGTCGTTCCTGACGGTGCTGGGCGTCGTGATCGGGGTGGCCGCGGTGATCGCCATGGTCACCATCGGCAAGGGGTCCACCGCGCAGGTGACGGCCGATGTCGAACGGATGGGCGCCAACCTGATGATCCTCAGCCCCGGCCAGATGCGGTTCGGCCCGAACAGCGGCGGCGGGTCGGAACGGGCCTTTGCCCTGGCGGATGTCGACCGGATCATCGACCAGGTCGCCAGCGTCGAAACCGCCGCGCCCTCGGGCAGCGCGTCGCAGGTCGCGGTGTTCGGAAACACCAACTACCGCACCAGGGTCACCGGCACCGACAGCCGCTATCTCGTGGCGTCCGACTGGCCGGTGGCCGCGGGCCGCGCCTTTACCGCGGCCGAGGAAAGCGCCGGGAAAACCGTGTGCATCCTGGGCGAAACCGTCCGCCGGGAGCTGTTCGGCCAGACCGACCCGGTGGGCGAGAAGATCCGGCTGGGCGCGATGTCCTGCACGGTGGTCGGCCTGCTGGCCCCCAAGGGGGCGTCGTCCTTCGGAACCGACCAGGACGATGTCGTGCTGATGCCGTTCCGCGCCTACGGCCGCCGCATCGCGGGCAGCATGGACGTGCCGATGATCTATATCGCGGTGCGCGATGGCGTCTCGATGGAGCGCGCGACCAACGACATCACCGCGCTGATGCGCGAGGTCCGCCGCATCGGCCCCGGCGAAGAGGACGATTTCAGCCTGCGCGACATGGAACAGGTGGCCTCGATGCTGAACAGCGTGAACGCGGTGCTGACGGGGCTGTTGTCGGCGGTGGCGGCGGTCAGCCTGCTGGTGGGCGGCATCGGGATCATGAACATCATGCTGGTCTCGGTCACCGAACGCACCCGCGAAATCGGCATCCGCATGGCGGTGGGCGCGCAGGCGGGGCAGGTGCTGCTGCAATTCCTGGTCGAGGCGATCGTGCTGTCGGCGCTGGGCGGTGTGCTGGGGGTGGCGCTGGGGCTGGGCCTGGCCGCGGTGGGGGCGCAGGTGCTGAACGTGCCCTTCACGCCCGATGCGGGCACCATCGCGCTGGCCTTTGCCTTTTCGGCGCTGGTCGGCGTGGTCTTCGGCTATTTCCCCGCGCGCCGGGCTGCCCGGCTGGACCCGATCGAGGCGCTGCGGCACTGATCCCCGCGGCGACCATGAAAAAGGCCGGGGCCGCGCGGTGGCGGCCCCGGCCGGGTTGCGCGTGCGCGGGTCAGCCTTCCCAGCGCGTCATCTGTTCCAGTTCGCTTGCGCTATGCCCGGTGCTCAGCCGGATCGCGTCACCGTCGGTGCGCGCGATCTCGATCTCGGAAAACGGCAGTGCCACGGGCTTTTCGCCGATCCCGAGAAAGCCGCCGATATCGACAATGGCCTTGTCGATCGTGCCATCCTCGGTCAGCACCAGGTCGCTGATCTCGCCGATCCGTTCGCCCGAGGAATCCTCGACCGGCTGGCCTTCCAGGTCCCCGGCGGTCAGGGCCGCACGTTCAGCGGGGGCAAGCATGTCACCCGGTCGGGCGGGGTCGCCGGGGTCCGCCATCGCGGTGCTTTCGGCCCCGTTGTCGGCGTTCATCCGGTCGTTGCGTGCCTGTTCTTCGCCCACCGACAGCAACCAGGCGTCGTCGCCGGTTTCGCCGCGGTCAAAGGCGCTCTTGTCCTCCAGCAATTCGCGTTCGCCCCGGTAAAGGACGAAATAATCGCCCTGGTCATCCCGGTCGGCCGCGAAATGCAGGTTGTCCAGGCTTAGCGCCACCTCGCGTTCGCCCACGCCGAGAAAGCCGCCGATATCGGCGATCACCGAGCGGACCTCGCCGTTCTTGCCGACGATCACGTCACCGACCTCGCCGACATCGGTCCAGCTGTCGGGCGCGTCGGTCAGGTCGGCCAGCGAAAACCCGGCCCCGTCCGAGGCGCCCTCGATGTAAAGGCGCTTGCCGATCAGCGTTTCCGCGCTCAGCGCATCGTTGCCCACGCTGATTTCCGGCGCCGACATCCTTGCGGCATCGCCTTCGGCATGCAGGGGCAGGGCGGTCAGGGCCATGATGGCGGTGGTTGCGAGAATGCGTTTCATTTCAGCCTCTCCTTTTCGGTTTCCCGAGCGGGCGCCGGTGCGGCGCTGCTCTCGGTGGGCCAACGGCGCCAGAGCGCATCTGGTTGCGTCGAGAAGGCGAAAAAAACTGGTGGAATCAGGGGGAACCGGCGGCGCGGGCGGGCGTTACGCGCGGCCCGGCGTCGCCCGTGTTCACGCGGGCGGCGGAACCTAACGCCGCGGCCCGCGTTCCCACCTGACCCCGGCGCGTCGGCGCCATGCGGACAAGAAAGGAGAAGACGATGGTCGAAGTCATGGGAATTGGCGGGTTCATCCTTCTGGTGCTGGACCTCTGGGCGATCGTCTCGGTCCTGGGATCGGCCAGCGGGACGGGCCAGAAAGTGCTTTGGGTGCTGTTGATCCTGGTGCTGCCGCTGCTGGGGTTCCTGGCCTGGCTTCTGTTCGGCCCCAAGGCGGTCGCGGCGCGCTGATCCGCGGGTCATGGAGGGGCGGTTGCGCGAGATGCCATCGGATGACGCCGGGGCCGCGATCACGCGGTTCCGGGTCCTGCTGACGGCGGCAGAGGCCTACCCGGCGCTGGAGCGGTGCTTCCTGGAGGCCGAGCGGTCGATTTCGGCCGGGTTCCGTCTGTTCGATCCCGCGACCCGGCTGCGGTCGGCCGAGGCGCGCGAGATCGGCGTGGACTGGTTCGACCTGGTCGTGCACACGCTGCGGCGCGGGCTGTACCTTAGGCTGGTGATCTCGGATTTCGACCCGATCGGGGCCGTCGATCTGCACCGGTCCTGCTGGAGCGCGCATCGCCGGCTGATCGCGGCGGGTGAACTGGCCGGCGCCGGGCGTCTGGAGGTGATCAGCGCGATGCATCACGCCGAGGCCGGGCTGGGCCCGCGCCTCGCGTTCGCGCCCGTGGCGTTCGGCCGGCTGCGCGGGGTGGTTCGACGCGTGAACGCGCTGCCGCCGGCCAGGCGGGCACATTTCGCGAAAACGGCGCCCGGCCTTGCCCTGATCACCCGTGTGCAGGGCGGTCGGCTGGTCCATCGCGCCCGCTTGCCCAGGCTGTTTCCCGCGACCCACCACCAGAAGATGGCGGTTTTCGACGAACATCGGCTGTATATCGGCGGGCTCGACCTGAACGAACGGCGCTATGACACGCCGCGCCACCGCCGCCCGCCCGACGCCACCTGGCACGATGTTCAGGTCATCGCCGAAGGCCCGGTGGTGCGCGCCGCACAGACGCATCTGGACGGGTTCCTTGCCTGTGTCGCGGGCACGGAACCGCCTGCGCCACCCGCGGCCGGCTTTCTTCGGACGCTGTCACGGCGACCGCGCAACGCGCCGTTCCGGCTGGCGCCCGAGCCGCTGATTGCCGAGATCGAACAGGCCCATCTTGCGGGCGTCGCCGCGGCAAACCGCCTGATCTATCTGGAAACGCAGTTCTTCCGGCACCTGCCGCTGGCGCGGGCGCTGGCGCGGCGGGCGCGGGCCTGCCCGGACCTGAGGCTGATCCTGGTGCTGCCCGCCGCGCCCGAAGATGTCGCCTTTGACGACAGTGCGGGCACCGACAGCCGGTTCGGCGCATTCCTTCAGACGCGTTGCCTGGATCGCTTGCGCCGCGCCTTCGGGCCGCGAATTCTGGTGCTTTCGCCGGTCCAGCCACGTCCGGGCGACAGCGAGGGGCGCGACAGCCTGAGGGCCGCGCCGCTGGTCTATGTGCATTCCAAGGTGTCGATCTTCGACGACTGCCGGGCGATCGTGTCGTCGGCCAACCTGAACGGGCGCAGCCTGCGCTGGGACACCGAGGCGGGGCTGGAGTTTCGCGCGGCGGGGCATGTGGCCGAGCTGCGCCGCCGCGTGATGGGGCACTGGCTGCCGCCGGATGCGGCACCGGCGGACCTGGACCCGGCGACCGCGTTCGACCGCTGGAAGGCGCTGGCCGATCGCAACAGCCGCCTGCCGCCGCGGGACCGGCGCGGGTTCCTTGTGCTTCACGACCTGGATCCCGCGCGCGACTTGGGCCGGCCGGTGCCCGGCCTGCCCGACGAGATGGTCTAGGCCCCCGGGGCCAGCGATTGCCCCAGCGGCCGGTCGAAGGCGTTCAGCATCGCAAGGGCGATCACCAGGACGGGGATCGCGATCACGCCGCCGATCGGCCCCCACAGCCACAACCAGAACACCAGCGAGATGAAGACGAGGAGCGGGTTGATCGCGATGTGCCGCGCCACGAAGCCGGGCGTGACGAACTGCGCCTCGATCATGTTCAGCGCCAGGAAGATGGCGGGCGGCAGGATACTGCCGACCCCGTCGAAGGCGATCATCCCGCCGATCAGCAGCGCACCGATCATCGCCGCCGGACCCAGGTAGACGACGAAGTTCAAGAGCGCCGCCGCCACCCCCCAGGCGACCGCGCCGGGCATCCCGATCAGCGACAGCGCGACGGCAACGGCAAAGCCAAGCCCGGCATTGACCAGGGTGATCGCCAGGAAATACCGCGAGACCAGCCATTCCGCCGTGCGAATCCGCGCCAGCACCGCTTCGGCGCCAAGCGTGCGCCCGATCCGTTCGGCGGTCCAGGCATAGATCCGGTCGCGCGTCAGCAAGAAGAAGAACAGGGCACCGAGAAAGATCATCATCTGCGCGGCCAGCCGCGGCGCGAGGAACAGCGCATCCGCGAGGCTGGGAATGGCGCGCGCCGTGGCCTTGGCGTCGTCGCCGCCGCTGTTGCCGTCACCGCCGCCCAGCGCGCTCGTGACATCGTCGTTCACCTCGCCGACCTGTTGCACCAGGCCGCGGAAATCGTTCAGGACCCCGCGCAATTCCCATCGGATCTGCGGCCAGGCGTCGATCACCCGCCCGATCAGCGGCTCGACCAGGAAGGCCAGCGCGAACAGCCCGACAAGGCCCAGTGCCGGCAGCAGCGCGGCCACGGCACTGCGTGGCAGGATGCGTTCCAGCATCGCGGCGGCGGGGGCCAGGATGATGCCCGCGACCAGGGCGAGCGTCAGCGGCGCAAGGACGTCCTCGGCCAGCTTCAGCGCGGTGAAACCAGCCACCAGTGCGATCACGGCAACGGCCACGCGGGACAATGGATCGGGGGTGGGGGAACGGTCGGACATCGCCTTTCAACGCGCGGGCCGGGGCCAAGGTTCCCCGCGCCGGGCATGGAACAACCCGAGCCGGTCCGCGTTGACTCGACGATGACCGAACCACGAAGGAGGCTGTCATGAATGTCGACGAACTGAAGGGCAACTGGAAACAGATCAAGGGCCGCGTGCGCGAGGCCTGGGGCGTCCTGACCGACGACGAGCTGGAACAGATCAACGGTGATCGCGAACAGCTCGTGGGCAAGGTGCAGGAAAAATACGGCAAGACCCGCGAGGCGGCCGAGCGCGAGGTCGACGATTTCCTGAGCCGCCACTAGGGGCACCGCCCTTGCGCGCCCCGTGGTGCGCCTGCCGCCCTGCCGCCATGGCAGGGCGGTTTTTCGTGGTCAGATCAGCGGACGGGGCGGCGGCGGGCGATCCTCGGGGACCAGTGCCAGGTCGCGCAACCGGTTTTCGTCGAGCACATGCAGATGCCCGTCGGACCAGCCTGCGATCCGCCCCTCGCGGAACGTGCGCAACAGCTTGTTGGTATGCACCAGCGACAGGCCCAGCGCATCGGCCAGGTCCTGCTGGATGAAGGGCATCCGCATGCGGCCGTCGCGCACCAGCCCAAGCGCATCGCCGCGCCGGTAAAGCCGGTAAAGCCCGCGGGCAAGCCGCTGCTTTCCGCCAAGCCGGCCCAACGCGGCCAGGCTTTCGCCCAGCAGGTGTTCCTCGAGCGCTGCCAGCCATGTCAGGTCATGGGCGCGCTCGGGGTGTTCCCGGAACAGATGCCACAGCGCGTCGCGCCGAAACACGCAGACCGTCATCTCGGTGCGCGCCTCGACGCTGTGCTGCATTGCGTCCATCACGCCGGCCTGAAGGCCGACGAAATCGCCCGGAAACACGACGCCCACGACCTGCCGGCCGCCATTGGCCAGCGCTTTCGACCGCAGGCCAAGGCCCGCGAGAACGGTGAACAACTCGTCGCTGGGTTCGCCTTCGCTCAGCAATTGGGTGCCCGGTGCGATGACGCGCTCGCCCACCTTGAAACGCCGCATGAACGCCAGTTCCGACGGGGACATCGGGTGGAAAAGCGCCTTGGTGCGCAGCGGGCAATCGGTGCAATCGACGGGCAAGGGGGGCCTCACGCTGTCTATGTCATATTTAAATGCGCGGGGCGCCTTTCCGGCCTAAGGTTCCGCCAGGGGGTGGCCCATGTCAACGCACCGTCAAAGCGAATCCCATGCCGATCAGGCTGCGCCTGCGCAGCATGGCCCGGTGTTCTTCGTGCTGGAGAAGGACGCGCTGGTGTCGTCCGACCTGATCCAGGCGTTGCAGTCACGCGGTCCGTGCCGGGTGCTGCACGTCGCCCGGCCCGAAGAGGCCGAGGGCGCGCTTGACGGCGTGCGGCGGGTGGATGCGGCCTTTCTGGCGATGGGCTTCGACGACGCGATGCAAAGCGGTCTGACGGGGGTGCTGCGCGGACTTGGGGCGCGGATGGTGCTGACCATGGGCGAGGACAGCCAGCGCGTGCTGGATCACGGATGGCACTTGCTGCTGCGCCCGTTCACCGAACGAATGGTCCATGAGATGCTGAGCGACGGCTAGGCGACGGGTCAGGCCCGCCCGTTCGGCCCGTCGCGCGCCGCGCGGCCCGCCTCCAGCCCCGCCGCGAACCCCTCGGCCATCCGGGCAAAGGTGTCCTGGGGGTCGTGGCAGGGTTTCGGCGCATCGTCCCGCGGCTCGTTGCGGCGTGCGGCCGCGATGGCGGCCAGCACCAGGCCCAGGCCCAGGTAGGCCATCCCGATCACAGCCGCCGCGAACACCGCCCCGTTCTGCGCCGACAGCACCAGCCAGGCCGCCACCGTCAGAAAGCCCAGCCCCGCGGCCATCGCCAGCCCCGCGATGGTGCCAAGCGCAAGCCGGCGCGACAAGTCCGCGACGCGCCGTTCGGCCGTCCTGATCGGGTGCAAGCCCATCAGCGCCGGCCCGTCATCAGCCCCACGATGAAGCCCGCCCCCACGGCAAGCGCCATGGCTGTGGCGGGTTGCTGCCGGACCGCGTCAGCGGCCTGTTCGCCGATCGCGGCGCCCTTGCGCTGTATCTGGGCGGCGGTCTCGCGCATGCCATCGACCGTGGCATCGCGACGGTCCGCGCCCATTTGCGCCAGCGTCTGCGAGATGTCCGAGATATCCGTTTTCAGCGCCTCGATCTGCCGTTCCAGATCGTCCCGCGTGGCGGTGCCGTTCCCCGATCGCGCCATGTCTGCTCTCCTTTTTTCCGGCTGTGGGCGTGCATGTGAGAAGGCCAAACGCGTATCCGGGCGGACGGGTTCCCACCGCGCGAAAAGATCGCCCGGGCGGCAAACGCGGGGGAACCCGTGGCGAGGTGCGGCGTTGAGGATGCATCACCACACAGGAAAGGAACGACGACATGCTTCAGTGGGCACTCATCTTTCTTCTCGTGGCGCTTGTGGCCGGGGTTTTCGGCTTTGGCGGCATCGCCTCGGCGTCGGCGGGGATCGCGCAAATCCTGTTCTTCATCTTCATCGCGCTGTTCGTCGCGGCGCTTCTGTTCCGGGTGATCAGCGGGCGCGCGCCCTGATCCCTGGCGCCGGGCTGCCATGCGAAAAAGACCGGGCCCCGCCGTTTGACCGGCGGGGCCCTATCCGTTCGCGCGGGCAGGATCGGCCAGGGCGCGCTCAGGCGCCCAGCGTTTCGGTGCTGGCGAAGAACATCGCCTGGCTGACGGCCGAGCGGACCTGGTGTTCGCTATAGGGTTTCGAGATCAGGAAGGCCGGTTCGGGCCGCTCGCCGGTCAGAAGGCGTTCGGGGAAGGCGGTGATGAACACCACCGGCACCTCGCCGATATCCGACAGGATATCGTTCACCGCGTCGATCCCCGAGGATTTGTCGGCCAGCTGGATATCGGCCAGCACCAGGTGCGGCGGGTCCTTGCGCGCCAGGTCGACCGCGGCGGCATGGGTGCGGGCGATGCCGGTCACCTCGTGGCCCAGCCCCTTGACGATTGCGGCGATATCGACGGCGATGATCGCCTCGTCCTCGATGACCAGCACGCGGCCTGCGATGGCTTTCGACATCTCGTCGCGTGCGATGTCGATCAGTTCGCCCGCCTCGCTGGCCGCCACGCCCATGATCGCGCCGATATCCTGGGTCGAGAACCCCTCGATGCTGTGCAGCAGCAGCGCCTCGCGCGTGTTCGCCGTCAATCCCGCGAGGCGTGCCTGCACCTGCGCCTCCAGGCCGGTTGCGGGCTGGACCGCGCCGGTCGGGGCGCCGGTCGACATCCAGATGCGGTTGAATGCCTTGAACAGTGCCACCTTGGGCGAAAGGCCCGCATCGAATACCTGCGGATCGGCCAGGATCGCTTCCAGCGTGGCGACGGCATAGGCATCGCCGCTTTGCTGGTTGCCGGTCAGCGCGCGCGCATAGCGCCGCAGATAGGGCAGTTCGGCGCCAATCCAGGTTGAAAGGTCATCGGGAGTCGGGGCTTGCGTCATACGCCACCTCTGAAATTCTTGATCCATGCGGGAACCCAACGCCGTTCTGCGCGTTAGGGTTCCCGCAGCACGCGCGAAAAACTGCACGAAGGATCGTTGACGTGAACGGGCGAGGCAAGATGCCGGACAAGGACCGGAAGGGGCGGATGGAAGAACAGATCGACGAGAACCTGCGCCGCGTCTATGCGCAGGCGACCGAGGAAGAGGTGCCCGAACGGTTCCTGACCCTGCTCGACCAGCTGCGCAAGCAGCCGCGCAAGGCGGACAAGACGCCGGGCGACGGCGAAGGGGATGCATCTTGAGCGCCGCTCCCGATCCGCGCGACGAACTGGTCGAGCACCTGCCCGCCATGCGCGCCTTTGCGCTGAGCCTGGCGCGCAACCCGGCGACGGCGGACGACCTGGTGCAGGACGCCCTCGTCAAGGCCTGGGACAATCTCGACAAGTTCGAGCCGGGCTCGAACCTGCGGGCCTGGCTGTTCACCATCCTGCGCAACACCTATTACTCGATGCACCGCAAGCGCCGGCGCGAGGTCGAGGACCCGGAGGGCCTGCACGCCGCGAGCATGTCGGAAAAGCCGCACCACGACGGGCGCCTTGCGCTGGGCGATTTCCGCGCGGCCTTCGTGCAGCTGACCGACGAACAGCGCGAGGCGCTGACGCTGGTGGGCGCCGAAGGTTTTTCCTACGAAGAGGCGGCGGCGACCTGCGGCTGCGCGGTGGGCACGATCAAAAGCCGGGTCAACCGGGCGCGCGCGCGGTTGATCGAACTGATGCATCTCGACGACGAGGGGGATGTGGTGATGACCGATTCCGCGACGCTGGCCGTGCTGACCGACAAGCCGCTGGCATGACCGACAAGCTGAAGGCGCGGCTTCAGGCACGGCGCTGGACCCATGGTCTTGCGATCTGGCTGATCGGGGCGCTGACCATCGCGATGCTGCCGCTTGGGCTGATCTCGGTCTACCAGACCTCGCAGGTTCTCAACGAATCGCGCCGGCTTTCGGGCGTGGCGTTGATGGATCGCACGCAACGCGCCGCCGCACGCACCCAGGCGCTGATCCAAAGCGCGTTCGGCGCCGCCCGGGCCGTCGCCGCGGCCAACGTGCTGTTAGAACAGGGAACCCTGACCTGCGATGCGGTGCTGGGCCGGCTGGTCGACGAGACCGACGATTTCATGTTCGCGGGGTTCATCGCCCGCGACGGCACGATCACCTGTTCGTCCAGTGGAAACCACCCGAATGTCGCGGACGACGCCTATTTCCTGGAAATCCTGCGCGACCCGCGCCCGCGTGTCGATACGCGGATGAACCGCGACCTGCCGAACCCGCGCGTGGTTCGGGTCAGCGTGCCGGTGTTCGGGGATGCGGGGCTGACGGGGTTCGTTTTGATCTCGATCCCCTATGTCGCGGCCTATTACACGCTCGACGACCAGGGGCAGTCGGTGGACCTGCTGGTTTTCGACGAAGACGGCGAGTTTCTGACCGCCGAGGCGGCCAGCCGCGAGGGCGGTTCCGGCCCGGACAATATCGAGGCGGTGTTGCCGCGCGGGCGCACGCCCCAGGACATGGCGCGCGCGGGGCGCCAGACCTTTCGCGGCGAGAACCGGCTGGGCGAAACCCGCGATTTCGCGGTGGTGCCGGTGGTCGAGGGGCGGGTCTACGTCCTTGGCAGCTGGGAGCCGCAGCGCAGCAGCCTGCTGCCCACCGCGGGGCGCGCCATGGCGTTGTATTTCCCCATCCTGATGTGGGGGGCGGGCATCGTCGTTGCCTATTTCGCCGTTCACCGCCTGGCGATCCGCCATATCCGGCGGCTGCAATCCTGGATGCGGCTTTACGCCGGCGGCAAGACCGATTTCGAGAATGCCCGGCTCGACCGCGCCCCGGACGAGCTGGAGGTGGTGGCCGAGGCGTTCCGCTCGATGACCCGGCGCCTGGCCGAACAGGACCGCGCCCTGGAAGAGGACCTGGCGGAAAAGACGATGCTGCTGAAAGAGGTGCATCACCGGGTCAAGAACAACCTGCAGATCATCACCAGCATCATGAACATGCAGATCCGCAACGCCCGAAGCGCCGAGGCGCGGGTGCTGCTGCGCCGGGTGCAGGACCGGGTGATGGCGCTGGCCGCGATCCACCGCTACCTCTACCTCGCGCGGCGGTTGTCGATGGTGCGGGCCGACAAGCTTCTGGATGACATCATCGGCCAGCTCGTGGTGATGGGCGATATCGACAAGGGCGAGAACGCGGTCAAAATCTCCACCCGGCTCGACCCGGTGGAGATCAGTCCCGACCAGTCGGTGCCGCTGTCCCTGCTGGCCGCCGAGGCGGCGTTCAACGCGGTCAAGTATTGCGGTGCGCCCACAGGCGAGGCGCCCTGGATCGTGGTGGCGCTGCAGCACCTGGCCGACGGGCGCATCTGCCTGAGCGTGGTGAATTCGCGCTCGGCGTCGGGCGACACGCGCACAGCCGCGGGCTCGGGCCTCGGGCAGGACCTGATCGCCTCTTTCGCCGCCCAGCTTGACGGCACGCTGGAGGTCGAGGCGAAGGACGATCGCTACGAGCTTCACGTCACCTTCACGCCGCTGCCGCCCGATTATGCCTATCCCGAGGAAGACGATCTCGCTGCGGATGCGCCTGTGGCGCAGGACCAGCGGATTTAGGCGATTTTCACCGGAACCCGGGGCCGTTCCGCGCGTTTTGTCCGGCATACCGCAACCCACCAGATCAGGAGATCCCATGACACCGAAACTGCTGCTGTCGATTCCGTTGCTTGCGTTGACCGCCCTGGCCGCGTGCGAAACCGTCGAAGGCGCGGGCCGCGACCTGGAACAGGCCGGCCAGGCCATCGAGAGCGAGGCGCAACAAGCCCAGAACTGACCGCGCAGCGGCTTTGCAACCGAGGGGCCGGGGGTCGCGTGCAGCGCCCCGGCCCGTCATGCCGAGGAAAGGAGGCTGACAATGCCCCCGGCACGATCCAAGGCCCAGCAGCGCGCCGCCGGTGCGGCGCTTTCGGCGAAACGCGGCGAGACCCCGGTGGCCACGTTGAAGGGCGCCTCGAAAGAGATGCATGACACGATGACCGAAGAGGAACTGGCGGCGCTGGCCACGGGCGATATCGACGACCTGCCCGAACGAAAGGGCGACTGAGCGGGCCCCGAACGCCCCGCCGCCGGGCCACCGAATGCGCGCCCGCGTCGCGGCGCGGGCGCACGCGTCAATCCATGCGTCGACCTTGCGCGGGCAGGTGCCTGCAGATTTTTCCGGGCCCGCCCGCCCAGCTGAATCCAGTCCTGAAAACAGATGCTTGGCGCCGGTCCGATACATGGCCTTCGGACCGGGTGACGGTCGTTTTCGGGAACTCCGCCGCCGGTTGCGCGTTGGGAAGGTGCATCGCGACGCAACGAACCGGAAATTGACCCAATCACCATTCGAGGAAAGTTTGACATGACATCCAAGACCAAGATCAAGATCGGGCTGGGGCTTGTCCTGGTGGTCGCGCTGGGCCTGGTCTGGGTACGCTGGGGCCCTGATTCCTGGGAGGTCCAGATCACCGGCACGACCGGCGACGGGCGCGATGTGCAATACCGGATCGAAACGGTCTATGCGGGCACGTCCGACACGCTGATCTTCAAGAACCGCGATGCGGGCCTGATGCCGCCCTATTTCAAGTTCGATTCGGCCGACCTGCAATCGGTGGCCAGCCGCGTCACCCGCGAATGCCCGCAGGAACCCGTTATCGTGAACGGCTATGGCCTGCGCATTCCGTTCC
This sequence comes from Rhodovulum marinum, assembly GCF_004343075.1. Lineage (GTDB taxonomy): Bacteria > Pseudomonadota > Alphaproteobacteria > Rhodobacterales > Rhodobacteraceae > Rhodovulum > Rhodovulum marinum. Next base: position 254,405 of record NZ_SLXP01000002.1, on the reverse strand, counting down.
TCGACATGTTCCCGAACGCCACCTCGATCGAGGCGCCCGAACGCTGCCGCAGGGCGCCGTCCGACCAGGGCGAGGGCGAAGTCAGCGGCACCGGCTGACATGCCATGTCAGGCGGCCCCACGACCCGGGGCCGCCCGGCCGTGAGTGGGGCGGCCCGCCCGTCCGGCCTGCTTCAGAAAAACGCCTGAAGCCCCGTCTGCGCGCGCCCCAGGATCAGCGCGTGAATGTCGTGCGTGCCCTCGTAGGTGTTCACGGTCTCCAGGTTGATCATGTGCCGGATCACCTGGAAGCTTTCGGAAATCCCGTTGCCGCCATGCATGTCGCGGGCCGCCCGCGCGATTTCCAGCGCCTTGCCGCAATTGTTCCGCTTGATCAGCGAAATCATCTCGGGCGCGGCGCGCGCCTCGTCCATCAGGCGCCCCACCTGCAGACAGGCCATCAGGCCCAGCGAAATCTCGGTCTGCATGTCGGCCAGCTTCTTCTGGAACAGCTGCGTGCCCGCGATGGGCTTGCCGAACTGCTTGCGATCCAGCCCATAGGCCCGCGCCCGATGCCAGCAATCTTCGGCCGCCCCCAGCACCCCCCAGGCGATACCATAGCGGGCCCGGTTCAAACAGCCGAACGGCCCCTTCAGCCCCTCGACGCCCGGCAAAAGCGCCTCGTCGCCGACCTCGACCCCGTCCATCACGATCTCGCCCGTGGTCGAGGCTCTCAGCGAGAGCTTGCCCTCGATCTTGGGCGCCGACAGCCCTTTCATGCCCTTTTCAAGCACGAAACCGCGAATCTTGCCGCCATGCGCCTCGGACTTGGCCCAGACCACGAAGACATCGGCGAAGGGGCTGTTGGAAATCCAGGTCTTGGTGCCGGTCAGCCGATAGCCGCCGGGGGTCTTCTCGGCCCGCGTCTTCATCCCCGCCGGGTCCGACCCCGCATCAGGTTCGGTCAGCCCGAAACAGCCGATCAGCGTGCCGGCGGCCAGCCCGGGCAGGTATTTCCGCCGCTGCGCCTCGGTCCCGTAGGCATGGATCGGGTACATCACCAGGCTGGACTGCACCGACATCATCGACCGATAGCCCGAATCCACCCGCTCGATCTCGCGCGCGACAAGGCCATAGGTGACATAGGACGCGCCCAAGCCCCCGTATTCCTCGGGCACCGTCACCCCCAGCAATCCCGCCTCGCCCATCTCGGCAAAGATCTCGGGCTCGGCCCGCTCCTCGCGATAGGCGTCTGTCACCCGCGGCTGCAGCCGGTCCTGCGCAAAGGCGCGCGCCGCGTCGCGCAACATCCGCTCGTCCTCGTCCAGGCGATCCTCCAGCCGCAGCGCATCCTCCCAGTCGAACCGGGAAAGGTCGGGGGCATCCTTCGGTTTCAGGGGGGCGGCGCTGTCCATCGGGGGCTCCTTGGCTGTCTTGCCCGAGGGATAACCCGCACGCGCCCTCGGGGCAATCGTCCGGCAGGCGCTTGACCGCCGCCCGCCCCCATGCAGTTCTAAGGACAGGGGAGGACAGGCGCATGGGACAGACAATCGGCTCGATCGACGAGGTTCAATCGCTGTTGGCGGGGCAGGATTACGTCTGCAGCCGCGCGCTGGCGACCGTGGCCTTCCTGTCGCTGCGGCTGGGCAAGCCGCTGTTCCTCGAGGGCGAACCCGGCACCGGCAAGACCGAGATCGCCAAGGCCATCGCCACCGCGCTGGGCCGCCGCCTGATCCGGCTGCAATGCTACGAGGGGCTGGACGCGGGCAGCGCGGTCTACGAATGGAACTTCGCCGAACAGATGATCGCAATCCGCACCGCCGAGGCCGTGGGCTTCGAAGGGGCCGGCGCCGACCGCACCGCGCTCAAGGACGAACTCTTCTCGTCCGACTACCTCATCGAACGCCCGCTCCTGCAAGCCATGCGCCCCCAAGTCGAGGGCCCGCCCGTCCTCCTGATCGACGAGCTCGATCGCACCGACGAACCCTTCGAGGCCTTCCTGCTCGAGGCGCTGTCGGATTTCCAGGTCACGATCCCCGAACTCGGGACGATCCGCGCCGAGCATCCCCCCATCGTCATCATCACCTCGAACCGCACGCGCGAGGTCCACGACGCCCTGAAACGCCGCTGCCTCTACCACTGGGTCGACTACCCCAGCTTCGACCGCGAACTCGACATCCTCCACGCCCGCGCGCCCGAGGCCGCCGAAACGCTGTCCCGCGAGATCGTGGCCTTCGTCCAGAAGCTCCGCGCGCAGGACCTCTTCAAGAAACCCGGCGTCGCCGAAACCATCGACTGGGCGAAATGCCTGCTCGCGCTCGACGTGATCGACCTCTCCCCCCAGGTCATCGCCGACACGATCGGGGCGCTGCTGAAATACCAGGACGACATCCAGCGGATCGAGGGCTCCGAGGCGAAACGCCTCCTCGACGAGGTCCGCGCCGAACTCGCCCCCGCCTGAGCCTTCTTCTGGCCGAAAATATCCTCGGGGGTCCGGGGGCAGACAGCCCCCGGCCTCTCCGCCAAAGCCGAGGCCCCGCATGGCAAACCTGCCCCCGCTCGACATCCCCGAGGACGGCAAGCTCTCCCACAACATCCTCCATTTCGCCCGTGCCTTGCGCAAGGCGGGGCTGCCCGTGGGCCCGGGGCGCGTCATCGACGCGATCCGCGCGGTCGAGGCGGCGGGGTTTTCCGAACGGGGCGATTTCTACCACACGCTCGCCGCCTGCTTCATCTCGCGGCCCGAACACCGCCAGGTCTACGACCAGGTGTTCCGTCTCTACTGGCGCGACCCGCGCTTCCTCGAACACATGATGAGCCTGATGCTGCCCTCGATGCGCGGCGTCGCCGAGGAGCGCAAGGCGCGCGCGGCCGAGAAACGCGCGGCCGAGGCACTGCTTGACGGGGTGGACCGCGACCTGCCCGACCTGCCCGAGGAGGAGGGCGGCGAAGAGCTCGAGATCGACGCCAGCCAGACCCAGTCCGGGCGCGAACGGCTAAAGACTCTCGATTTCGAACAGATGGGCACCGCCGAGATCGCCGAGGCCAAGCGGATGCTCGCCCGCCTCAGCCTGCCGGTCAAACCGCTCACCTCCCGCCGTACCCGCGCCGACCGCCACGGCCGGATGCCGGACTGGCGTGGCACGATGCGCACCGCGCTGCGCGAGGGCGGCGAGATTCGCGCCTTCGAGCAGAAGGCCCGGCGCACCCGCTGGCCGAATCTCGTGGTGCTCTGCGACATCTCCGGCTCCATGTCGCAATATTCGCGCATGGTGCTGCATTTCCTGCACGCGGTGGCCAACGAAAAGGGCGCGGGTTGGGCGAAGGTGCACGCCTTCACCTTCGGCACGCGGCTGACCAACATCACCCGGCAACTGGCCACCCGCGATGTCGACGCGGCCCTCGCCGCCGCCGGCGCCGAGGCGCAGGACTGGGAGGGCGGCACGCGAATCGCGTCGGCGCTCCATGCCTTCAATCGCGACTGGTCGCGCCGGGTGCTGGGTACGGGCGCGGTGGTGCTTCTGATCACCGACGGGCTGGATCGCGACGAGGCGGACACCTTGTCGCAGGAGATGGAGCGGCTGCACCTGTCCGCGCTTCGCCTGATCTGGATCAACCCGCTGTTGCGTTGGGACGGATTCGCCCCGAAAGCCAAGGGAATAAGGGCGATGCTGCCGCATGTGGACTGTTTCCGGGCGGGCCACTCGATCGCCTCGCTCGAGGATCTGGCCCGGGCGATCAGCCATGCCGACGACCCGGGCGAGCGCGACCGGATGCTTCGCGTGATGCGACAATCCTGACCTGTTTGATCTGGATCAAGGTTCGGCGCAGCTAAAATATACATTCAGCATGTGTTGTTTGTGGCGATGCCCGCATGTTCCCGGCGCGCATCGAGGTTCCACATTCATCGGTCCTGCCGCTTTTCCCGGCGCAGGACCTCGGGTGCAAGAGGGCCCTCCCTCCCTCTGTACCATTCCCAGAAACGCCGTGGGCCCTCCCTCCCACGGCGTTTTTCTGTTGCCGCGTCATCATTGATCTGGATCGGCACCGTCCGGCGTGACAGAATTCATTCGAAATAAAGAATATTACGAGGGGGACATTCCCATGGTTCTGAACTGGAAGATCGGCGGCCCGCTTCTGGGCGTCGTCTTTTTCCTTGCCGTGCTGCTGGTCAAGCCGATCGGCGTGTCGACGCAATTCGTCGTGCTGGACGGCATTCTCTGGAACACGCAGGTGCCCGGAACGGTCGCGCAGGGCGCCGATGGCGCCTGGACGTCGTCGAACGCCTATCTGGCGAAATACGCCGATGACATCGCCGACCCGGTGAACTACTCGTTCATCTTCGTGGCCGCGATGATGGGCGGCGCGCTGCTGTCCTCGATCGTCTTCGGGCGCATCCCCCTGCGCGAGCGGTTCAACCCCGACCTTTGGCGTGCGAATTTCAGCCTGGGCTGGATCGGCCGCTGGATCATCGCCTTCATCGGGGGGGCGCTGGTGCTGTTCGGCGCGCGCCTGGCGGGGGGGTGCACCTCGGGGCACATGATGTCGGGGATGATGCAGACCGCGGTGTCGGGCTACATCTTCGCGTTCGGCGCGTTCCTGACCGCCTTCCCCACCGCCCGCATCCTGCTGAAGAAGGAGGCCTGAGATGGAAATCTTTCTGGCAATCGCGATCGGGGGCCTGTTCGGGGTCATGCTGGAACGCATCGGGGCGACCGATCCCAACTGGATCGGCCGGATGCTGAACCTGACCAACATTCACCTGATGAAGACCATCCTCGTGGCCATCGGCACCGCCTCGATCCTGATGTTCGGCGGCCAGATGCTGGGCCTGGTCGAGGTCGGCCACATGTCGGTCAAGGCGATCAACGTGGGCGTGCTTCTGGGCGGGGCGATCCTGGGCATCGGCTGGGCCATCGCGGGCTATTGCCCGGGCACCGGGGTCTGCGCGGCCGCCACGGGCCGGCTGGACGCGTGGTTCTTCGTCGCCGGCGGCCTGCTGGGGGCGGGCGCCTATGCGCTGACCTATCCGTTCTGGAAACAGATCGGGTTTCTCAACGGCGAGAAATGGACGTTGGGTGCGATCCCGGGGGCCGACTATCCGGCGGCGCTGCCGAACCTGCCGTTCTCGGGCGATGTGCTGGGCATCGGCATCGGCATCGCCTTCATCATCGTGGCGATCATCCTGCCCCGGCGCCTGGCCGGGCAAAAGGCGCCCGCGGGCGAGGGCGTGGCCGAACCGGCCGAGTAACCTCTTCCCGATTGCCTGCCATCGGCGCCGCGGGACTGTCCCGCGGCGCCGTCGCGTTTGCGGGGGCGATTCCCTCTGGCGAAGCCACCCGGCCACCCCCATTATCGGCCCCGGGAGGAGGGCCAATCATGCAGATCGGCGATTTCGAGGCGATTCCGGAAACCGCGCTGGACTGGCATCGCGCGGGCAGGGGGGCGGTCCTGGCCACGGTGGTGGAAACCTGGGGCAGCGCGCCGCGCCCCGTGGGCAGCCAGTTGGCGATTTCGGGCGAGGGCGGCATGGCCGGCTCGGTATCGGGCGGTTGCGTCGAGGGCGCGGTGATCGCCGAGGCGCTGGAGGCGCTTGCGGACGGCAAGCCCCGCATGCTGGAATTCGGCGTCAGCGATGACGACGCCTTCGCCGTGGGGCTGGCCTGCGGCGGGCGCATCCGGGTGCTGGTCGAACCCGTGGGCGCGGCCTTGCCCGAGCCGTTGCTGGCAGACCTTGCCGCCGCCCGCGCCGAACGGCGGGCCGTGGCCTATGTGGTGAATACCGAAAGCTGGGCACGGCGCCTCGCGGGGCCTGACGATCCCGCGCTGGGCCCGCAGATCGCGGACCGGTTGCGCGCGGACAGGTCGGGCTTCGAGGGCAACGCCTTCATCGGCATCCACAACCCGCCCTTGCGCATGGCCATCGTCGGGGCCGTCCATATCGCGCAACCCCTTGTGCAGATGGCCCGCCTGGCCGGTTTCGCCCCCACGCTGATCGATCCGCGGCCTGCCTTCGGCGCGTTGGACCGGTTTCCCGGCGAGGTGATCCTGGACGACTGGCCCGACGCGGCGCTGGCCCATCACGGGCTGGACGCGCGCACCGCCGTCGTCACCCTGACCCATGACCCGAAACTCGACGACCCGGCGATCCTGGCCGCGCTGGACTCGGATGTGTTCTACCTCGGCTGCCTCGGGTCGACGCGGACCCATGCGAAACGGGTGGAGCGGCTGCGCGGGGCCGGTATCCCGGACGACCGCATCGCCCGTATCCACGCCCCCGTGGGCCTGAATATCGGTGCGAAAAGCCCGGCAGAGATCGCCGTTTCCATCATGGCCCAGATCATCGAACGGCTGAGGAAGGGCTGATGCGCTTCGGTCCCGTGCCGCCCGATCAGGCCGAGGGCGCGATCCTGGCCCATTCCTTGCGCGTCGGTGGGCGGATGTTGAAAAAGGGGCTGGTGCTGGGGCCTGACGAGGTCGCCGCGTTGATGGCCGCCGGGGTGGGTGAGGTGACGGTGGCCCGACCCGATCCCGGCGACGTGGCCGAGGATGCCGCCGCGGCCCGACTGGCCCGTGCGCTGGTGCCCGACCCGAAGGGCGCGGCGCTCAGGATCGGCAAGGCGGCGCGGGGGCGGGTGAACCTGCACGCCGTTTGCGCCGGGGTGGTCGGGCTGGATGCCGAGGCGATCCACGTGCTGAACCGGGTCGATCCCGGCGTGACGCTGGCCACGCTGGCACCCTTCACCCGGGTCACGCCGGGGCTTTTGGTCGGCACCGTCAAGATCATCCCCTACGCGGTCCCCGGGGCGGCGCTTGACGCCGCCTGCACCGCCGCGCCCGGTGCGCTCCGCGTGCACCCGGTGGCGCGCAGGACCGCGGGGCTGATCCTGTCCGAGGTGGCCGGCCAGAAACCGGACCTGGCCGCCAAGGGCCGCGCCGCGGTCGAGGCGCGGCTGGCCGCGCTGGGCATCGCGCTGGTTGCCGTCGAAACCGTGCCCCATGACACAAGCGCGATGGCCGCGGCGCTGGCCGTGCTGCCCGGTGACATCGCGCTGATCCTGACCGGTTCGGCCACCTCGGACCTGTACGATACCGGCCCCCGGGCGGTGCGCGCCGCGGGCGGCGCGGTCGAACGGTTTGGCATGCCGGTCGATCCCGGCAACCTGCTGTTTTTGGGCGACCAGGGCGGGCGGCCGGTGATCGGGCTGCCCGGCTGCGCCCGCAGCCCGGCCTTGAACGGGGCGGATTGGGTGCTGGAACGGGTGGCCTGCGGGCTGAGGCTCGGAGCGGACGAGATCGCGGCGATGGGCGTCGGGGGGCTGCTCAAGGAAATCCCCTCGCGGCCCCAGCCGCGCGAGGGCTGATCGACGGGAATGCCGCATCCTAGCGGGACGTAACGGCACCCGCAGCCTAGACCAAAGCATGTGCAAATCAACGGTTCTCAAAGCCCGGTCGCCATGCTTAAGTATCGTCGAAATCGAGGGAGGAGATCGATGACCAAGGTCACGATGACCGTGAACGGGAAACCCGTTTCCGGAGAGGTGGAGGGGCGCACGCTGCTGTCGCAATTCCTGCGCGAGGGGCTGGGGATGACCGGCACCCATATCGGCTGTGACACCAGCCAGTGCGGCGCCTGCGTGGTGCATGTGAACGGGCAGGACGTGAAATCCTGCACAATGTTCGCGCTGGAATGCGAGGGCGCCGAGGTCCGCACGATCGAGGGCATGGCCAACGCCGATGGGTCGCTGTCGACGATCCAGCAGGCGTTCCAGGACCATCACGGCCTGCAATGCGGGTTTTGCACGCCCGGCATGGTGATGACGGCCGCAGCCCTTCTGGAGAAGAACCCCAAGCCCAGCGAGGCCGAGATCCGCGACTATCTCGAGGGCAATATCTGCCGCTGCACGGGCTATCATAACATCGTCAAGGCGATCATGGCGGCCTCGGGCCAGGACGTGGGCGCCATCGCCGCCGAGTAGGGCGGGTTCGGGCGGGCCGGGAGACCCGCCGTTTCAGGGAGGATCAGACATGCCGAAAGATCACGGCATCGGCGCCAGCTCCAAGCGGCGCGAAGACGTGCGGTTCCTGACGGGACGGGGCCGCTATACCGATGACATCAACCTGCGCGGCCAGGCCTATGCCTGTTTCGTGCGCAGCCAGGTGGCCCATGGCCGGCTGAACGGCGTGAACACCGCCGATGCCGAGGCGATGCCCGGCGTGATCCGCGTCTTCACCGGCGCCGATTTCGAAGGCATCGGGGGGCTGCCCTGCGGCTGGCAGGTGACCGACCGCCATGGCGAGGTCATGCAGGAACCGGGCCACCCGGTGCTGGCGCAGGGCAAGGTGCGCCACGTGGGCGACCCGATCGCCGTGGTGGTGGCCGAAACCTATGACCAGGCCCGCGACGCCGCCGAGGCGGTGGTGATCGATATCGAGGAATTGGAACCGGTCCTCGACATGAAGGCGGCGCTGGAAGACGGCGCGCCCAAGGTGCATGACGATCTGACCTCGAACCTTTGCTACGACTGGGGCTTTGTCGAGGAAAACCGCGAGGCAGTGAACAAGGCGTTCGAAACGGCGCATCACGTCACCACGCTGGAACTGGTGAACCAGCGCCTTGTGCCGAACGCGATGGAACCGCGCGTGGCCATCGGCGATTTCGACCCCGGCACCGAGGACTCCACGCTTTACACCACGTCCCAGAACCCGCACGTGATCCGCCTGCTGATGGGCGCCTTCGTGCTTGGTATCCCGGAACACAAGTTGCGCGTGGTGGCGCCCGATGTGGGCGGGGGCTTCGGCTCGAAAATCTTCCACTACGCCGAGGAAGCCTTTTGCACCTTCGCCGCCAAGCAGTTGAAACGCCCGGTGAAATGGACCTGCTCGCGCAGCGAAAGCTTCATCACCGACGCCCATGGCCGCGACCACGTCACCAAGATCGAACTGGCGCTGGATGCCGAGGGCCATTTCCAGGCGATCCGCACCGAGACCTACGCCAACATGGGCGCCTACCTTTCCACGTTTGCGCCCAGCGTCCCCACGTGGCTGCACGGCACGCTGATGGCGGGCAACTACAAGACCCCGCTGATCTACGTGAACGTCAAGGCGGTGTTCACCAACACCGTGCCCGTGGATGCCTATCGCGGCGCGGGCCGCCCCGAGGCGACGTTCCAGCTGGAGCGCGTGATCGACAAGGCCGCGCGCGAGATGGGGATCGACCCGGTGGAGCTGCGCCGCAAGAACTTCATCACCCAGTTCCCCTATGCCACGCCCGTGGCAGTGGAATACGACACCGGCGACTACAATGCGACGCTCGACAAGCTGCTGGAGATCGCGGACGTCTCGGGCTTCGAGTCCCGGCTGGCCGAAAGCAAGGCGCGTGGCAAGCTGCGCGGTCTTGGCATCAACTGCTATATCGAGGCCTGCGGGATCGCGCCCAGCCACCTTGTCGGCCAACTTGGGGCTCGTGCCGGCCTGTATGAATCGGCCACCGTGCGGGTGAATGCCACCGGCGGGCTGGTCGTGATGACCGGTTCGCATTCCCACGGGCAGGGGCACGAGACGTCCTTTGCCCAGGTCGTGGCCGACATGATCGGCATCGACGAGAACATGGTGGAAATCGTCCACGGCGACACCGCCAACACGCCAATGGGCATGGGCACCTACGGCTCGCGCTCGCTCGCGGTGGGCGGCTCTGCCATGGTGCGGGCCACCGAAAAGATCATCGCCAAGGCCAAGAAGATCGCGGCCCACCTGATGGAGGCCTCGCCCGACGATATCGAGCTCAAGGACGGCGCCTTCACCGTCGCGGGCACCGACAAGTCGGTGGCCTGGGGCGACGTGACGCTTGCCGCCTACGTGCCCCACAACTACCCGCTCGAGGAAATCGAACCGGGGCTGGAGGAAACCGCCTTCTACGACCCCAACAACTTCACCTATCCCGCGGGTGCCTATGCCTGCGAGGTCGAGGTCGACCCCGAGACCGGCAAGGTAACGATCGAGCGCTTTGCCGCGGCCGACGATTTCGGCAATATCGTCAACCCGATGATCGTCGACGGCCAGGTGCATGGCGGCATCGCCCAGGGCATCGGCCAGGCGCTGCTGGAAGGGGCGGCCTATGACGAGTACGGCCAGCTTCTGTCGGGGTCCTACATGGATTACGCCATGCCGCGGGCCGATGACGTGCCGTTCTACACGGTCGATCATTCCTGCCAGACGCCCTGCACCCACAACCCGCTGGGGGTCAAGGGCTGCGGCGAGGCCGGCGCCATCGGCAGCCCGCCCGCGGTGGTCAATGCCGTGGTCGACGCACTGCAACGCGCCGGGCACACCGGTGTTACCCATATCGACATGCCGCTGACGCCCTCGCGCGTCTGGTCGGCGATGCAGGGCTGAGGAGGCAGACATGTACGCATTCGATTTCGAGCGGCCCACCACCCTGGACGAGGCGGTCGCGGCCCTGGGCACGGAAGAGGCGCAGGCGCTGGGCGGGGGGCAGACCCTGATTCCCACGCTGAAACAACGTCTTGCGGGGCCCGCCAAGCTGGTCAGCCTGACCGGTATCGCCGAACTCAGGGGCGTGTGCATCGCCGATGACGGCGCGGTTTGCATCGGCGGCGCGACGCCGCACGCCGTCGTCGCCGCCGAGGCCGCGGCGCATTACCCGGCGCTGGCGGCGCTGGCCGGCAATATCGGTGATCCGGCGGTGCGCAACCGCGGCACGATCGGCGGGTCGCTGGCCAACAACGACCCCTCGGCCTGTTATCCTGCCGCCGCACTGGGCTCGGGTGCCATGATCCGCACGAACATCCGCGACATCGCCGCGGATGACTATTTCCAGGGCATGTTCACCACCGCGCTGGAAGAGGGCGAGATCATTACCGAGGTCCGCTTCCCGGTGCCGCAAAAGGCGGCTTACGTGAAGTTCGAACAGCCCGCCTCCCGCTTTGCGCTGACCGGGGTCTTCGTGGCGAAATACGCCGATGGCGTGCGCGTCGCGGTGACGGGCGCCTCCGAAGAGGGGGTGTTCCGCTGGTCCGAGGCCGAGGCGGCGCTGTCTTCCGACTTTTCGGCGGGCGCGATTGCGGGTCTTGCGGTGGATGCGGAGAACATGATCGGCGATCTGCACGGCTCGCCCGAGTATCGCGCCCATCTCGTCAAGGTCCTGACGGGCCGCGCGGTCACCGCCGCGGGCTAGGCCACGGCGCGAACCGGATCGGGGGCGCCTTCGCCACGGGCGAGGGCGCCCTTTCGCTGTCCGGGGCGCTCAGGCCGCCTTGAGTGCGCCGAGAAAGGCGCGCACCCGCTCGGACAACGTCCCCGTCTCGCCCGAGACGGTGGCCACCGCATCCTTGAGCGTGCCCGAGGTCGTGCCGGACCGTTCCACGCGGCAGGACACGTCATGGATCATGTCGGCCATCTCGTTGCTGCTGGCCGCGGTCGATTCGGCGTGCTGGGTGATATGGCGCGCGGCCGCCTTCTGTTCGTCCACCGCGACGCGGATGCTTTCCGTGAAGGTCTTCATCCGCAACACGCTGTCGCCGATGCCGCTCATCCGGTTGGCCATCGAGCCGCTTTCGGTCTGGATGCGCTCGATCCGGTCGCTGATCGAGGCGGTGGCGTCGCTGATCCGCTGGGCCAGGGCCTTGACCTCGAAGGCGACCACCGCGAATCCCTTGCCGGCATCGCCCGCGCGGGCGGCCTCGACGGTGGCGTTCACGGCCAGCAGGTTGGTCTGCCGCGCGATGGCCGAAATCAGGCTGACAACCTCGCCGATTTCCTCGACCGCGGTCTGCAATGCACCGACCTGGCTGGCCGAGGCCTCGGCCTCGGTGGCGGCGCTGACCGAGGCTGCGGCGGCCTCGCTGACATCCTGGGTGATCGACGCGATCGAGGCGGACAATTCCTCGATCGCGGCGGCGACCGACTGGGTGCTGGTGGCGATCTGCACCGCGTTGGCCGAAACCGACCCCGCGCCCTGGCGCGCGCCCAGGATTTCGTCGTCAAGCCCGTTCGCGGCGCCCGACAGGCGACACATCGATCCGTTCAGCACGTCGACCACGCGGCTGACCTCGGATTCGAAGCTTTCGCCCAGCCGTTCCATGCGCTGGGCGAACTCTTCGCTCTGGGCCTCGTGAAAGCCCGAGACGGCCAGTTCGATATCCAGCATCAGCGCGCGGGTCAGCGCGTCGGAATGCATGCAGGACCGGCGCCGCAGCAGCGCGCGCAATCGCCCATTCTGTTCACAGGAAATGATCCGCTGCAGCGTTGCCGCGACCCGCGCATAGGCGCCGACATAGTGCCGCAACGGCAGCCCGATGCGATAATGCACGCGCCCGATCTTGTCCGCCTGGGTGAAATAGTCCTGCGTGTAGTCACAGGAAAACATCCGCTCCCAATGGATTTTCTGATGGGATTTCGCGTGGTTGAGCAGCTTGGGCGAGTTGAAGAACTGCGACCAGTCGGGCGTCGCGTCGACATCGGTGTAGAAATCGCCCAGCACCTCGTCGAGGCGGGGGATCACGATTTCTCCAACCTCGCGGAGGGCGGCGCGGGTTTCTTTGTCGAGGCCATAGGCCCAGAGCCGGGCGGGGGAACGCTGCTGCATGAAGTCTTTCCGGTCAAGGTCAACGCAAAAGGGGTGGGCGGTCTCCCCTACCGGATAGCGGCCGTTCGGTTGCCAGGAAGTTAGCGCCGCCGGTTCGGGCCCCGGAAAGAGCTTAAAGTTCAAATGAAAAGGCCGCCCCGCAGGACGGCCTCGACACGTGACAAACGGTGCGCAGGCTATTTCAGCGACCCGATCATCATGACCATCTGGCGGCCTTCCATCTTGGGCATGTTCTCGACCTTGCCGATTTCCTTGACGTCCTCGGCCACCCGCTCCAGCAGCTCGCGCCCAAGGTTCTGGTGCGCCATCTCGCGACCGCGGAAGCGAAGCGTCACCTTCACCTTGTCGCCGTTCTCCAGGAAACGGACCACGTTGCGCATCTTGACTTCGTAGTCATGGGTGTCGGTGTTCGGGCGGAACTTGACCTCCTTGACCTCGATGATCTTCTGCTTCTTGCGCGCCTCGGCCTCGCGTTTCTGGGTTTCGTACTTGAACTTGCCGAAATCCATGATCTTGCAGACCGGGGGCGTGGCGTTCGGTGATATCTCGACCAGGTCGAGCCCGGCTTCCTCGGCCAGCTCAAGGGCGCGGGCGGGTGGCACCACGCCGATGTTCTCGCCCTCTGCGCCGATCAGGCGGATTTCAGGGGCGCGGATACGATCGTTCACGCGGGGGCCGGTATCGCGCGTAGGGGGCGCGTTGTGGGGTCTGCGGGCTATGGTGTCGTTCCTTGTTCTGCCAATGTTGACGCGCTACAAATTACTCGTGGGAACGCCTTGCTTCAAGGCGGTTTTCCGGGAACGTTCGGCAGAGAAACGCCGCTGCGGCGTTCGGGCGGTTTGCACGCCGTGCCTATCATGCGAAAACCGCGCCAGGACAGGGATCGCGCAATCCCGGGATGTGAGGACACAGCGATGAAAAAGGCCCTTATCACGATCGTCATTCTCGCCGCCGTCGGGGTTGGCGGCTATATCTGGTATCTTGGTAACATGACCGGGGACGGCTCGGCCCCCGAAGCCGCCGCGCCCGAGACTGCGGCCCCCGAAGCCGCCGAAGCCGTCGAGGAAACGGTGGATGAGGCCGTCGAGGCGACCGAGGAGGCCGCCGAGGCTGTCGAGGAAACCACCGAGGAGGCTGCCGAGGCCACCGAAGAGGCTGCCGGCGAGGCCGTCGAGGCCACCGAAGAGGCCGCCGGTGACGTGGCCGAGGCCGTCGAGGAAGCCACCGAAGAAACGGTCGAGGCCGTGGACGAGGCCACCGAAGAGGCCGCGGAAGCGGTAGAGGCGACGACCGAGGCTGTCGAGGAAACCGCGACCGAGGCCGTAGAGGAAACCGAAGCCGCCGCAGAAGCGGCCGCCGAGGCCACGGAAGAGGCGGCTGAAGATGCGGCCGCCGCGGTCGAGGAGACCGCCGAAGAGGTCGTGGATGTCCTTAGTCCCGAGGGCTTCGATGCCGATGCGGTGATCGAGATGATCGACAACTCGTCGCTGGGCGATGGCCAGAAGCGGGCGCTGAAATCCGCGGTCGAAACCGCCCGGAACAGCCCTTCGGTGGCGGCAGACGTGCTGGCCCAGGTGCGCAGCGCGCTGGGCATGTAAGACCGGGGGCGGGCCTGGGCGCGTGTCGCGCCCGGCCCATCCGCCCCGAAAACCAGTCAAGAAAAAGCCCCGCAAGGCAGAACCTTGCGGGGCTTTTCGTTCGGTGCGCTGGCAGCCCTAGCCGACGAAGGCCTTTTCCACCACGTATTCGGCCGGTTCCGAATTGGCGCCCTCGCGCAGGCCCCAGCCTTCCATGATCGCCATCACGTCCTTGTTGAAGTCGAGCGAGCCGCAGACCATCGCGCGGTCGGTGGCCGGGTCCATCTGGGTGCCCTCCAGGCCCAGATCGGCGAACACCTTGCCCGAGGCCAGGTTGTCGGTGACGCGGCCCATCCACTTGCTCTCTTCGCGGGTGGTGGTGGGATAGTATTTCAGCTTGTCGCCGACGAATTCGCCGATCAGCGGGTCTTCGGGCAGGCTCTCGATCAGCTGGCGGCCGAATTCCAGTTCCGCCACCTCGCGGCAGGTGTGCATCATGATGACCTCGTCATACTGCTCGTATGTCTCGGGGTCGCGCATCAGGCTGGCGAAGGGGGCGATGCCGGTGCCGGTGGCCAGGAACCACAGCCGCTTGCCCGGCAGCAGCGCGTCGAGGACCAGCGTGCCGACCGGTTTTGGCCGCAGGATGATCTCGTCGCCTTCCTTGATATGTTGCAGCCGGCTGGTCAGCGGGCCGTCCTGCACCTTGATCGAGTAGAAATCCAGCCCGTCGTCCCAGGACGGCGAGGCGATGGAATAGGCGCGCATGATCGGTTTGCCGTCCTCGCCCGGCAGCCCGATCATCACGAACTCGCCCGAGCGGAAACGCAGGGATTGCGGTCGCGTCGTGCGGAAATAGAACAGACGGTCGGTGTAGTGGCGCACTTCGGTCACGGTCTGCGCGTCGGGCAGATGCTTCTTGGCAGCGTTGGGTTGGGTCACGGCGGTCTGTTGATTCATGTATGCGACAACGGGGCAGGGCGCCCCGCTCCTTTCTTTCTAGGTGTCCTCGTCGTCCGGGGAAACCCCCCACCTGCGGGCCCGGACGCCTTGGGTCCGGCGCCGCCCGTCCCGCCGGGTATTCCCCAGCGGCGGGGCCGCGACCATGACCCAGATCAACCCCTCATGTCGCAGGCGCCCCGGCCCGGCGCGCTGCGTCGCATCGCCGCGCCGTGCGATCGGCCCGTCTCAGCACAGGCCGGTTTTGCAGCACTCCGGTCAACATGAGCGGAATCCGTGCAGTGTTCCGCCCATGCAACAGATCGGTGGAAATTTGTGCACAATGACAAAGACATTGCGATAATGTCTCCAAATTGACAGTCTGCGCCATTTCTTACAGCTATTCTAAGTCGCTATGGACCTGAATCACGCAAGACGCACGATCCGCGAAATGGGCTGGCTGCGCAGCCTGCCCAGCACGTTCTGCACGGCCCTGCTTGCGGGGTCGCACCTGCGCCGTGTCGGTGCGGGCGAAGTGCTTTTCCACAAGGAGGACCCGGCCCCCGACGTCCTGGGGCTGGTCGATGGGCTGCTCTATGTCTACAGCGATGCAGGCGAGGACGGGCACAAGCTGACCTTCGTCGCGCATCCGGGATGGTGGGCCGGCAGCATCGCCATCGTCGGCGGGTCCGACCGGCGCGGCACCGTGGTCGCACGTTCGGATTCGGTGCTGTTGTCGGTGCCACGCATGCATGTCGAGGCGCTGGCCCGGCGCGACAGCGAGGCCTGGCGCCACGTCGCCGCGAATATCGCGGCGAATTACGACAGCCTGGCGCTTTTGCTGACGGCGCATTGCCATCCCGACCCGCGTGCGCGCTTGCTGATCTCGCTGCACCGCCTGCACAAGTTCAACGACGGCGCCACGATCTTTCCGCTGACGCAATCCGAACTGGCCGAGATGTCGGGACTGTCGCGCAATTCGGCGAACCGGGCGATGCGCCAGTTCGTGGCGGAAGGGCTGATCGAGACCGGATATGGATGGCTTCGGATCGTCGATCCATCGGACTTTGCCGCGGCGTTCGACGCGGTCCGCATCTCGTCCGGAACCCGCGCCCTGAAGGCCGGCTGACCCCGCGCAGGTTCCCCGAACGTCTTGTCCTGGACCTGCGTGCGACCCCATGGCTGCGCGGGGCGGGGGTGGCTCGCCCATGGCGCGAAGCGGACCCGCCGCGGGCCGGTTTCGCTTGAGGCCCGGGCCTTCATCGGTGATAGTCGGACGCCGCCGCCCTGTCGGGGCGTGCGTTTTCGACAGATACAAACGGGTTATCTGGGAGGATACCGAATGAAAGTCCTGACTGCCGCCGCCGCTGCCGTGGCGCTGTCCGTATCGGCCGGTGCCGCGCTGGCGCAGTGCGACGATGGCGAGATGGTCATCAAGTTCAGCCACGTGACCAATTCCGACAAGCACCCCAAGGGCATCGCCGCATCCCTGCTGATGGATCGTGTGAACGAAGAGATGAACGGCGTGGCCTGCATGGAGGTCTATCCCAACTCCACGCTCTACAACGACGACCAGGTGCTGGAGGCGATGCTGAACGGCGACGTCCAGTTCGCCGCGCCCTCGCTGTCGAAATTCGAGCAGTTCACCAAGGTCTTCCGCATCTTCGACCTGCCGTTCATGTTCAAGAACATCGAGGCGGTGGATGCCTTCCAGGCCTCGGAGACCGGCCAGGCGATGAAGGAATCGATGACCCGCCGTGGTCTGCTGGGTCTGCAGTTCTGGCATAACGGGATGAAGCAGTTCTCGGCCAAGGTGCCGCTGCTGGACCCCGCCGACGCCAAGGGTCTGAAATTCCGCGTCCAGACCTCGGACGTGCTGGTCGCGCAGATGGAAGCCCTGGGCGCCAGCCCGCAGCCCATGGCCTTTTCCGAGGTCTATGGCGCGCTGCAGACGGGCGTCGTCGACGGGCAGGAAAACACCTGGTCGAACATCTACGGCCAGAAATTCTTCGAGGTGCAGGACGGCATCACCGAGACCAACCATGGCGTGATCGACTACCTGGTGGTGACCTCGGTCGACTGGTGGGACAGCCTCGACCCGGCGGTGCGCGACCAGCTGGCAACGATCCTTGCCGAGGTGACCGAGGCCCGCAACGGCGAATCCTTCGCCGTGAACGAACAGGCCAAGCAGGCGATCATCGAGGCCGGCGGCGAAGTGCGCCAGCTGACGCCGGAACAGCGCCAGGCCTGGGTCGACGCCATGAAGCCGGTCTGGAGCCAGTTCGAAGGCGATGTCGGTGCCGAGAACATCGCCGCCGCGCAGGAAATCAACGCCGGCCTCTGAGGCCGCGGCGCATGACAGTCGGGGACGGCGGCCCTTGGGCCGCCGTCTTCGCCCAGTAAAGCCGAATTTATCCGGGGAGACAGGGGGATGAGCTCGTCTTACCGGCCCGAGACCGCGCTCGGGCGTGCCGTCCATGCCTTCGAGGAAACGGCGATCGCGGCCCTTCTGGGGCTGATGACGCTGGTGACCTTCGCCAACGTGGTTGTCCGCTACGTGTTCAACCTGCCCTGGGTGCGCAGCGCCGCCGAGGCGGTGGGCGTGCAACTGCCCACCACGATCATCTGGGCGCTGGAAATGACGCTTGTGCTGTTCGCGTGGCTGGTGCTGTTCGGCATCGCCTACGGGTTCAAGATCACCATGCACCTGGGCGTCGACGCGGTGCTGAACCTGGTGTCGCGGGGCACGCGGCGGGTGATGTCGCTGACGGCGGTCGCGATCTGCCTGGTCTACGCGCTTTTGCTGATGAAGGGGGCGTGGGACTACTGGGCGCCCTTCGCGGGGCTGGATGCGACCACGGGTCGGTGGTTTCCCACCGGGTTCGCCAATAGCCGCGACCAGGGCTGGTACGAGACCGAGCAGATCCCGATTCCCGACTGGCTGCGTTTCATCGAACCGATCTTCAACGAGGGCGAGGAATACGAGAAACTGCCCCGTTTCATCCCCTATGCGATGTTGCCTGTCGCGGCCGCGCTGATCCTGTTCCGGCTGGGCCAGGCATCGTGGCGCATCGTCACCGGCCGCCAGGAATGGCTGATCGTCAGCCACGAGGCCGAGGATGCCGTGGCCGAGGCCGAGGCCGCCGCGCGCAAGGAAGGCTGACCGATGGAAGTTGCACTTCTTTTTGCCATGGTGATCGGCTTCCTGCTGATCGGGGTGCCGATCGCGGTGTCGCTGGGCTTTGCCTCGATGCTGTTCCTGCTGGTGTTCTCGGACACCTCGCTGGCCTCGATCGCCCAGTCGCTCTACCAGGCGATGGCGGGGCATTACACGCTTCTGGCGATTCCGTTCTTCATTCTTGCGTCCAGCTTCATGTCGACGGGCGGCGTGGCGCGGCGGATCATCCGCTTTTCCATCGCCTGCGTGGGGCATTTGCGCGGCGGTCTTGCCATCGCGGGCGTGTTCGCCTGCATGCTGTTCGCAGCCCTTTCGGGATCCTCGCCCGCCACCGTGGTCGCCATCGGGTCCATCGTGATCGCCGCGATGCGCAAGGTGGGCTATACCCGCGACTTCGCCGCCGGCGTGATCTGCAACGCCGGCACGCTGGGCATCCTGATCCCGCCGTCGATCGTGATGGTGGTCTATGCCTCGGCCACCGACGTGTCGGTGGGGCGGATGTTCCTCGCGGGCGTGATCCCGGGGCTGATCGCGGGGCTGATGCTGATGACGGCGATCTATGTCATCGCCACGATCCGCGACATGCCCAAGGGCGAATGGCAGGGCTGGGGCGAGATCTTCGCCAGCTTCCGCGAGGCGTTCTGGGGGCTGATGCTGATCGTGATCATCATGGGCGGCATCTACGGGATCCCGGGCGTGACGGGGGCGATCTTCACGCCCACCGAGGCCGCCGCCGTCGCATCGGTCTATGCCTTCGTGATCGCGGTCTTCGTCTATCGCGACATGGGGCCGCTGAAACCGCGCGAGGAGGGCGGCGCGCCGGTCGCGCTGTTCCGCCAGCCGCAGGCGCTGCTGACCGGGTTCGTGCACCGCGACACGCGGGTCACGCTGCTCGAGGCGGGCAAGCTGACCGTGATGCTGATGTTCATCATCGCCAACGCGCTGATCCTGAAACACGTGCTGACCGACGAGCAGATCCCGCAGAAGATCGCGGGCGCGATGCTGGAGGCGGGGTTCGGCAAGATCATGTTCCTGGTGGTCGTGAACGTGATCCTGCTGATCGGCGGGCAGTTCATGGAACCCTCGGGGCTGATCGTGATCGTCGCGCCGCTGGTCTTTCCGATCGCGATCGAGCTGGGGGTGGATCCGATTCACCTGGGCATCATCATGGTGGTGAACATGGAAATCGGGATGATCACGCCGCCGGTGGGGTTGAACCTGTTCGTGACCTCGGGCGTGGCGGGCATGCCGATGATGCGCGTCGTGCGTGCCGCGCTGCCCTTCCTGGCCGTGCTTTTCGTGTTCCTGATCCTGGTGACCTACGTGCCCTGGCTGTCGACCTGGCTGCCGACGTCGCTGATGGGCCCCGAGATCATCACCAATTGATCCAAAGGCGCGCCGGCCCCTGCGGGCCGGCGCAAGAGATGCGAAAAGGGCCGCGCGATAGCGCGGCCCTTGGCCTGTGGCAGATGTGACGCGCCGCTCAGGCGGCTTCGAGCGCGGCGATGATCGCCGAGAAATCCGTGGCCTTCAGCGAGGCCCCGCCGACCAGCGCGCCGTCCACGTTGGAGGTGGCGAAGATTTCCGCCGCATTGTCCGGCTTGACCGATCCGCCATACAGCAGCCGGATGCGCTCGCCCGCGTCGCCGAAGCGTTTCACCAGCTCGGTGCGCAGGAAATCGTGCACTTCGGCGATCTGGTCCAGCGTCGGCACGCGGCCCGTGCCGATGGCCCAGACCGGTTCATAGGCGACAACGACGGTGCCCCCGGTCACGCCCGCGTCGGGCAGCGATCCGGCCAGTTGCGCGCCGACCACCGCCAGCGTGTCGCCTGCGTCGCGCTGGGCTTCGGTTTCGCCGACGCAGACCACCGCGACCAGCCCCGCCGCCAGGGCGGCCTGGGTCTTGGCGCGCACGTCGGCATCGGTTTCGCCGTGATCGGCGCGGCGTTCGGAATGGCCGAGGATCACGTGGGTGGCCCCCGCATCGGTCAGCATCTCGGCCGAGATGTCGCCGGTATGCGCGCCCGAGGGTTTGGCGTGGCAATCCTGCCCGCCCACGGCCACCGCGCTGTCGACCGCGGTGCGCGCCATGCGTTCGATCAGGGTCGCCGGTGGGCAGATCAGGATGTCGATATTCGACGTCATGTAGTCCTTGGAAATCTCGACCACCTCGGCCAGCGATTTGCCGGTGCCGTTCATCTTCCAGTTGCCGGCCGCAAGTTTCCGCCGCATGCGCTCTCTCCCTCGTTACGGATGTCGGGGGATGTCCTAGGACATTTCGGCGCGCGGCGGAACGGCCCTTTTCCGCGCAGGGGGGGGCGGGGCGTCAGTCGCCCTGCGCCTCGTCCATTTCGCGGAACTTGATCGATTCGCCGCAGCCGCAGGCATCGACCACGTTGGGGTTGCGGAACTTGAACCCCGATTCCAGCAGCGACACCTCGTAGTCGATCTCGGTGCCGAACAGGAACATCTGCGCCATCGGCGCAATGGCGACGCGCGCGCCGTCCTGTTCCACCACCTCGTCATGGGGGTCCAGATCGGCCACGTAATCCATGGTGTACTCCATGCCCGCGCAGCCGCCCTTTTTCACGCCGATCCGTAGGGCGGCGGCGTCGTCGCGCGCCATCAGGCGCGCCACCTGGGCCGCCGCGGCGGGGGTCAGGGTGATGGGCGGTTTTCCCGGGATGCCGAACATGGATGCGTCTCCTTTTCCACATTCGAGGGTAGGGATTGCGGCGCCGCCCGACAAGGGGCAGGCCGGCCCCCTTTACATGAAGCCCAGTTCCAGTCGGGCCTCGTCGGACATCATGTCCATGCCCCAGGGCGGGTCCCAGGTGATCTCGACATCCACCTGCTTGACGCCCGGCAGCGGTTCCACCGCCTCGGCCAGCCAGCCCGGCATTTCGCCCGCGACCGGACAGCCCGGCGCGGTCAGCGTCATGATGATCGACACCGCGTTCTCGTCATCGATCTCGATCGTGTAGATCAGGCCCAGATCGTAGATATTGACCGGGATCTCGGGGTCGAAGACCGACCGGCAGGCCGCGACGACCTGATCGTAAAGCGGGTGATCGGTGGATGAAGGCCGGATGAGGGGCGCCCCCTCAAGCTTTTCCTGCTGCATCGACATGGCGTTTCCTGCAAATCCTACAAAAGATATAAGGAATGGACGGCGCGGCGTCCAGTGCCGGTTTTGCCCCTGCGGGCTTGCAACTGCGCGCGTCAGGGAACAGCATTTCCCTAACGGGCGGCCGGTCCGCCGCTGAGCATGGAGAAAGCCCTTGAAAGGTTGGATCATGGGGGGCGTCGGTCTGGCAGCGATCTGCTTGCCGGGCGTTGCAGCGGCCGGGGCCGATCGGATCATCGCCGCCGCGCGGGAGATTTGCGCGAATTACGAGAACGGCGTCTTCTCGCAGGGCGACGCGCTTGCGGCGGTCGATCTGGACGGCGATGGTGATCTCGATACGCTGATCGACGAAAGCCGGTTCGAGTGTTCCTCGGCGGCGTCGATGTATTGCGGGTCGGGCGGGTGCATGCTGCACGCGGTGATCGACGGCCAGGCCTGGGCGTTCCAGGCCGAGGGCTGGCGCATGATCGACTGGAACGGGCGGCCCATCCTGCTGATCGCGCGCGACGGCGGCTGGTGCGGCGGGGCCGGGGCGCAAATCTGTTACGAGGCCGTCAGTTGGAGCGATGGGCGGATGATGACGGTGATGCCGCGGCCGTGACCGGCCCCGGCTTGTCCGCGGCGGCATTGCGGGATAGGCCTTGGGGGGCAGGGTGACTGACGGGGAACGCGGTGCGACGGGATCTTACGGTGGACGAGGCGCGGGCGCTTCTGGCAAGCGATGAACGCGAAATGAGCGTGGTGATTTCCGATCCAGGCCTGCCCGACAACCCGATGATCTATGTCAGCGAGGAATTCGAGCGGCAGACCGGCTATTCCGCCGCCGAGGCGGTGGGCCAGAACTGCCGCTTCCTGCAGGGGCCGGACACCGACCCCCACGCGGTCGAGGCGATTCGCCACGCGCTGCGGGCGCAGACGCGGTTCAGCATCGACATCCTGAACTACCGCAAGGACGGCACGCCCTTCGTCAACCGGCTGCGCATCCGCCCGATCTTCGACGAGGACGGGCGGCTGATGTATTTCGCCGGCGCCCAGAACCCGGTCTGAACGGCGCCGGTCAGGATCCGGCCAGTTCGTCGGCCATTTCGTGGTTGCGGTCGCGGTGGCCGGCCTCGTCGGCGCGCACGGCGACGATCACCTCGCGCAGGCGTGCATCGGTGGGCAGGCCCCAATAGTCGATGGCCAGTTGCGGGGCGGGCACGTTCTCGGCCGCGCCCGCGTCGACCTGCGACAGGTATTGCGTGTAGCTGATCACCGCCTCTTCCTCCAGGTAACCGACCACCCGGTGCGCGAAGCGCGGGAACAGCAGGTAAAGGAAGAAATAGGCGTTGAAGAACAGCGCCTGCCCGACAAGGATGATCCCGCGTTCCAGCGCCGAGGGTTGCGCGATCTTGATGAAGGTCATCAGGTGCATCCGCTCGTTCTCGGCCTCGTCCAGCAACTCGCGGATCCAGCCCTGGTCGTCGCGGATATGGCGGATCGCCTTGAGGTGCTGCAACATGCCGCCCACCATGCCGGGCACGGCGGCCACGG
The DNA here is from genome assembly GCF_004343075.1 of Rhodovulum marinum. Lineage (GTDB taxonomy): Bacteria > Pseudomonadota > Alphaproteobacteria > Rhodobacterales > Rhodobacteraceae > Rhodovulum > Rhodovulum marinum. The sequence continues at coordinate 231,465 of NZ_SLXP01000002.1, read as the reverse complement.
TTTCCAGCACCACCGCCCGGTGGCCATAGCGTTTGGCGAAAAAAGCGTCGGCGAAGACGCGCATGACCTTGACCAGCCGCAGCGCGATCCGGTCGCTCAGATCGGCGGGCGGCTTGTGGGTGGTAAGGTCGAGGTCGGGCCGGTCGGTATTGTCGAACATTGGGGTCTCCACGTTGTTTCGGGCAGAGCTATTCCGGCACACGCCCGGTCAATGCGGGTGCGACAGTTCGGACCGCCCGCCCACGCAAGCGTGATTGCGCGGTGAGAGGGGCGTGCGCGCAGACGCGCGCCGCCGTCCCGCTGACAGAACGCTGACAGCCCCGGGCAGGCCGCCGTCAGCCCAGCCATGCGAAGACCGCTCCATGTCGACCCCAGGAACAGGCCAACCGATGTCCCGACCCACCCCTGTCTCTTACGTCCCGGCCTGGGACATCTGGGTGCGCCTGTTCCACTGGGCGCTGGTCCTGGGCGTCGGGGCCGCCGCCCTGACCGGTTTCCTGGGCGACGCACGATGGACCCTCGTCCATGTCGCAAGCGGGCTGACGGCGACCGGCCTGGTGCTGGCGCGGATCGTCTGGGGTGTCTTCGGCCCGACCCATGCCCGGTTCGCCGATTTCCTGCCGCGCCCCGGCGCGGTGATCGCGCATCTTTCCGGGCGGGATCGGCGCCATCGCGGGCACAATCCGCTGGGGGCGTTGATGGTGCTGGCGCTGTTCGCGGCGATCCTCGCGCTTGCGGGGACGGGGCTGGCAGGGCTGGGCGGCTGGCTGCGCATCGGTCCCTTGGCGGCCGATCTCGGCACCGATACCGGGCGCATGGCGCTGGACCTGCACGGGGGCGTTGCACTTGGCGTGCTGGCCCTGGTCGCCCTGCATGTCGGCGGCGTCGTCTTCGAAAGCCGCCGCGAAGGCGAGAACCTCGCCCGCGCGATGGTGACGGGCCGCAAGCAAGCGCGCCCCGGCGATGCCCCCGTCGCCCCGGCGCGCGCCCGCGGCGGGCTCGCTCTCGGGCTCGTCGCGGGGCTTGGCGCGGCGCTCGGGCTGGGGGGCGCGACGCTGTCGGCGCGGCCGGCGCCGAACCTGCCGGTCGCCGTGACAGACCCGCTTACCGCCCAGGAATGCGGCGCCTGCCACATGGTCTATCACCCCAGCCTGCTGCCCGCGGCCTCGTGGTCGGACCTGATGGCCGGGCTCGACGCCCATTTCGGCGAGAACGCCTGGATCGACGCCGGCGACGCCGCCGAGATCGAGGCCTGGCTGACCGCCCATGCCGCCGAGACGGTCGATACCGCGCCCGCGCGCCTGTTCGTCCGCACCGATCCGGCCGCCCCGGCCACACTGACCGAAACCCCGGCCTGGGAACGGTTGCACGACGACCTGCCCGACGGGCTGTTCGCCCGGGCCCCGATCTTCACCCGCGCGAACTGCGCGGCCTGCCACGCGGATGCCGCGACGGGCCGCTTCAGTCCCTTTGCCATCGAAATCCCGAAGGAGACCCCCAAATGACCCGATTTCTTGCGCTTCCCCTGATCCTCGCCGCGGCCGCGGTACCGGCGCTTGCCCAGGACACCTCGCCCGCCCAACTCCGCTCCGGGTACGAGGCCGAGTCCGGCGCTGCCGCTGATCCCGCAGCGGGCAAGGCGTTCTTCCTGGCCGAGCATTCGGGCGGCAAGCCCGAGACGCCGTCCTGCGTCACCTGCCACACCAGCGACCCCCGCGCCGCCGGGCAGGCCCGCACCGGAAAGACCATCGAGCCGCTGGCGCCCGCGGCCAACCCCGAGCGCCTGACCGACAGCGCCAAGGTCGAGAAATGGTTCGGCCGCAACTGCAACAGCGTGCTGGGCCGCGACTGCACCGCCGCCGAAAAGGCGAACATCGTCGCCTGGCTCGCCAGCTTCTGATCCCGAGGAGACCGACCATGATCCGCCGTTTCACCCTGATCCTGGCCCTTGCGTTCCCGGCCGCGCCCGTGCTGGCCGACGACGACTACATGCCGCCCGTCACACATCCGGCCACGGCCGAGGAATGCTCGGCCTGCCACATGGCCTATCCCGCGGGCTTCCTGCCCGCGCGGTCCTGGCAGGCGATCATGGGCAACCTGGAAAACCATTTCGGCGAGGACGCACGCCTGGACGAGGCGACCCGCGCCGAGATCGAGGCTTACCTGGTTTCGAACGCCGCGCCGCGGGTCCGGGGCGTGGCCGAAACCGCCACGCCGCTGCGGATCAGCGAACTGCCCTGGTTCAAGCGCGAACATGAAAGGGAGGTTTCCGCACGGATGATGGAGCGCGCCAAATCGATGTCGAACTGCGTGGCCTGCCACAAGGGTGCCGAGCGCGGCTATTTCGAGGACGACTGACACCGCTTTCGGTTCGGTGTATACCGCCCCGGCGACTCCAGGTGGAGCCGCCGGGGCATCGACATGTGAGACCCCCGGGACCGGAGCGCGCGGAACGGCATGACGAAGTTGAACAACGAGAGCTGGCCGCTGGTCCTGACCGGGCTGACCCTGGCGGGCATGAGCCTTGCTGCGGTGGCGCATTGGGCATTGCCCGCGGACCGCGTCGCCCACACGCTGGAAATCGCCGCGTTGCTGGGGGTTTACGCCGCCGGGGGCGTTCCGGCGGGCGTGCGGGCGTTGGGTGCCCTGTGGCGGGACCGGGACCTCGACATCGACCTTCTGATGGTCATCGCCGCAATCGCCGCGGCGGCCGTGGGCGCGCCCCTTGAAGGTGCCGTGTTGCTGACGCTGTTCAGCCTGTCGACCACGCTGGAACAGCGGGCCATGGGCCGGGCGCGCCGCGCCATCGAGGCGCTGATGGAACTGCGCCCGGACCGGGCGCTGCGCCGCACCGCCCAAGGCACCGAAGAGGTGCCGGTCGAGGCGCTGGTCCCCGGCGACGTGGTGATCCTGCGCCCCGGCGCGCGGGTGGCCGTCGACGGCGTCATCGTCGAGGGCGAGGGGTCGCTGGACGAATCCACCATCACCGGGGAATCCGTGCCGGTCCACAAATCGCCCGGTGCGCAGGTCTTCGAGGCCACGGTCAACCTGCACGGCGTACTGGCCGTCGAGGTCAGCCGGCCGCTGTCCGAAAGCACGGTTGCCCGGATGATCGCCCTGGTGACCGAGGCACAGGCGGCCCGCGCGCCCTCGGAACGGTTCTCGGACTGGTTCGGCCAGCGCTATACCGTCGCGGTCCTCGCCGGGGCGATCCTGGCCTTCGCCGTGTTCATGGCGCTGGGGTTGGGCTGGCACGGCGCGCTGTACAAGGCGGCGACGCTTCTGGTCGCGGCCAGTCCTTGCGCCATCGTGATCTCGGTGCCCGCGGCGATCCTCTCGGCGCTGTCGGCCTCGGCGCGGGGCGGGGTGCTGTTCAAGGGCGGCGCGGCGCTGGAAACGCTGGCGCGCGTCGACATCTTTGCCTTCGACAAGACCGGCACGCTGACCACCGGGCGCCAGGAAGTGGTGGACATCGCCTGCGAGGGCGACGAGACCGCGTTCCTGTCCCGGCTGGCAGGCATCGAGGCCCATTCCGAGCACCCGATCGCCGACGCGATCCGGCGCGTGGCCGAGGCACGGCAGATCGTGCCGGCTGCCGTGCGCGAGGCTCGCGCGGTGCCCGGCGCCGGCATGGTCGGCGTGGATGACGAGGGCATGATCTGGGCCGGCAATGTCCGCATGGCCGAACGGATGGGCGCCCGCGACGCGCCCGCGCAGCGCTCCGCCCGGATCGACGCGCTGCACGCGGGCAGCCAGACCCTGGTCCTCATGGGGCGCGGGGCGCGCATCCTGGGCGCGGTGACGGTCGAGGACCGGCCCCGCGACAGCGCGCTGGCGGGCCTGAAGGCGCTGCGCGACCGCGGGATGCGGCAGGTGACGATGCTGACCGGGGACCGGCGCGCGGTGGCCGAACGCATCGGCGCGGAACTGGGGATCGGTGCGGCCGAGATCCATGCCGACCTGCGGCCCGAGGACAAGGTTCGGATCGTGGCCGACCTGACGGCGCAGGGGCGCGTGGCCTTCGTGGGCGACGGTGTGAACGACGCCGCGGCGCTTGCGCGGGCGGATGTCGGCATCGCGATGGGCGCGGCCGGGTCCGAGGTCGCGCTGCAGGCCGCGGACGTGGCGCTTTTGTCCGATGATATCGCCCGCCTGGCCGCGGCGCACCGTCTGGCGCGGCGGACCGCGCGCATCATCCGCCAGAACCTGATCTTCGCCATGGGCGCGATGGCGGTGCTGGTGACCACGGGGCTGTTCTTCCACCTGCCGCTGCCCGTCGCGGTCGTCGGGCACGAGGGCGGCACGGTTCTGGTCGTGCTGAACGGTCTGCGGCTGCTGGCCGATCCGATCCGCAAGCGCGAGGCGCGGACGCGCTGATCCGAGCCGGGCGAAGCGGGGGTGTCACGCCGCCGTCAGAACCCCCGACAGGCCCTCCAGCATGTCGAGGCATTGGGACAGCTGGTCGAGGCTGACATATTCGTCGGGCTTGTGGGCCTGGGCGATGGACCCCGGGCCACAAACCGCCGCGGCGCAGCCGATTGATTGGAACAGCCCCGCCTCGGTCGAGAAGGGCACCGTTTCGGCCCGCACCTGGCCGGTAAGGTCCGCCAGCAAGCGGCGCGCCGCGCTGTCATCCATCGGCTCCAGCCCGACCACCTCGCCGATCACCTCGGTCAGGATGCTGGCCCCCGGATCGACCGCGCGCATGCCGGGCAGCAGGACATCCTCGACATGGCGGGCCATCGCGTCCTTGACGAAACCGATATCCGATTGTTGCACGGGCCGCATTTCCCATTCCACCTCGGCGCGGCCCGGGATCACGTTGTGGGCGTGCCCGCCCGCGATGCGGCCCAGGTTGATCGTGGTCCAGGGCGGGGTGAAGGGGCTGTTATGGGGCGTGCGCCCCTTCAGCGCCTCGGCCAGTTCCATCAGCCGGGTGACATAGCGCACCGCCGCCTCGGCGGCATTCACGCCCGCCTCGGGGTTCGACCCGTGCCCCTCCAGCCCGTGAAACTCCACCGTGTATTCACAGCAACCCTTGTGCGCCTCGACGATGCGCATCTCGGTGGGTTCGCCGATGATCGCCACCTCGGGACGGATGCCGCGCGCGGCCAGTTCCCGCACCAGCGCCTGACCGCCAAGGCACCCCACCTCCTCGTCATGGGTGAACGCGAAATGCAGGGGGCGTTTCAGGTCCAGCGCGGCGAAGCCGGGCGCCATGGCCAGCGTGCAGGCGATGAACCCCTTCATGTCGCAGGTGCCGCGCCCGAAAAGCCGCCCATCCTTTTCCACCATCTCGAAGGGATTACTGGACCAGTCCTGGTCGGTCACCGGCACCACGTCGGTATGCCCCGACAGCACGATGCCGCCCCCCGCCTCGCGCGGGCCCAGCGTCGCGAACAGGTTCGCCTTGTGCCCGCTTTCGTCATGGAACAGGTCCACATGTGCGCCCAGCTCGCCCAGCATCGCCGCGATATGGACGATCATCTCCAGGTTCGAGTCGGACGAAACCGTGGGAAACGCCACCAGGTCCGACAGGATCGAACGGGTCTGCGCCAGCGGTGTCATCACGGTTTCACGTACAGCTTGCGCGGACGGTTGCACAGCGTTTCCGCCGGGCCATCCTCGCGGATCAGGATCGATTCCGTGATCTCCAGCCCCCAGGTCTCCATCCAGAGACCGGGCATGAAATGGAACGTCATCCCCGGTTCCAGAACCGTCTCGTCCTCGGGGCGCAGCGAAATCGTGCGTTCGCCCCAGTCGGGCGGATAACTCAGCCCGATGGGATAGCCGCAGCGCGCGCCGCGGTCGATGCCCGCCCGCGCCAGCGCCCCGTTCAGCGCGTTGGCGATATCGCAGGCGCGGTTCCCGGCCTTGGCCGCCCACAGCCCCGCCTCGATCCCCTCGATCAGCGCGGCTTCGGCGGCGCGCATGTAATCGGGCGGCTCGCCCAGGAACACCGTCCGGCAGAACGGCGCGTGATAGCGCCGGTAACAGCCCGAGATCTCGAAGAACGTGGCCTCGCCTTCGGCGAATTCGCGGCCGTTCCACGTCAGGTGACAGGCCGCCGCGTCCGATCCCGACGGCAACAGCGGCACGATCGCCGGGTAATCGCCCCAGTCGCCATCCAGCCCCGTCAGCGCATCGCGATAGATATCGGCCACCAGCTCGTTCTTGGGCAGGCCCGGCTCGATCCGCTCGAGCACGCCATCGATGATCTTTTCCGAGATTTTCGCCGCGCGCCGCATGAAATCCAGTTCCTCGTCGGATTTCACCGTGCGCTGGCGGTTCACCAGGGCGGTTGCGTCCACAAGGTCGGCGTCGGGCAGGGCCTCGCGCAGCGTCAGATAGGCCTTGGCCGAGAAATAGTAATTCTCCAGCTCGACCCCGATCCGTTTCGCCCCATAGCCCAGTTCGTGGATGATGCCCGCAAGCTGCTGCATGGGGTGGCGCGTGGTAGATTGCACGTATTCGTCGGAATAATGCGTGATGTGCACGCCCGCCATCCAGACGGTCCGCACCGCCCCGTTCGCGTCCATCTGCCGGCCCCACCACATCGGGTCCGCATCGTGGAACACCAGAACCCCCTGGTGGACATAGAAGGACCAGCCGTCATAGCCCGTCAGCCACGCCATGTTCGACGGGTCCTCGACGAACAACAGGTCGATGCCGCGCTCGTCCATCGCGCGGCGCACCAGGCCCAGCCGGCGCTCGTATTCGGCAAGGGAAAAGGGGGCGCGGCCCTCGGCGGCATAGCCGAACTGGACGATTTCCTCGTTCATGTCGAACATGGCTCCTTTGTGCACGCCTGCGGTGTGCTTGACTTCGGGCGGACCCGCATGGTGCTTTGGGGGGCGCGGTCGGGCGTTGTGGACATCAGACGATGCGCGCAGGGCCGCGTCAAGGTCTGTCCCGGGGCGACGCCGAATTGCCCAATTGCGACAAGGGGATGGCGATGTGCCTGTCACTGGCCGACATCATGGCCGCCGCCGCGCGGATCAGGGGCGTGGCCGACGCACCGCCGCTGGTGCCGTCGCCGTTCCTGTCGAGGCTGGCGGGCACCGATGCCCTGTTGAAACGCGACATCGCGCAACCCATCGGCGCGTTCAAATTGCGCGGCGCGCTGAACGCCGTGGCGGGGCCGGGCGATGTGCCGGGCGTGGTGCCCAGGGCCAAGGTCACGGGCATGCGCGCGCTGCGCGCCGAGGCGTGGATCGTCACCGTGCAGGACGTGACGCTGGGCGATCTGACCGTGAAGGAAACCCCCTATGCCCCATGAGGTTCTGATCGTCACCGAGGCCGAGTTGCGCCGCGTGGTACCCTTGGACATGGCCTCCATCGACACCGTCGAACGGGCCTTTGCCGCGCTGGGCGCGGGCGGCGTGGTGATGCCCCCCGTGCTGTCGATGGAGCTTCCCGAGGTCCATGGCGAGGTCGACGTGAAAACCGCCTGGCTGCCGGGTTTCGACGGGTTCGCGGTCAAGGTCAGCCCCGGCTTCTTCGACAATCCGAAACTGGGCCTGCCCAGCCTGAACGGGCTGATGATCCTGTTCGCGGCCGGCACCGGTCTTGTGCAGGCGCTGTTTCTGGACAACGGCTATCTCACCGATGTCCGCACCGCTGCCGCCGGGGCGGTCGCGGCCAAATACCTCGCGCCGGAAACCGTTAGCACCGCCGGCGTGATCGGCACCGGCGTGCAGGCGCGGTTGCAGATGCGGGCCGCCCACCTTGTCCGCCCCTTCGAACGGGTTCTGGTCTGGGGCCGCGACGCCAAAAAGGCACGGGCCTGCGCCGAGGACCTGGCTGCCGCGCTGGGCGTCGATGCGGTGCCGGTGGACGACCCCGCGCGGCTGGTGGCCCAGTCCCAGCTTGTCGTCACCACCACCCCCGCGCGCGAACCCGTGCTGCGCGCCGCCTGGCTGCACCCGGGCCTGCATGTCACCGCGATGGGCGCCGACCGGTCCGGCAAGAACGAGATCGAGGCCCGCGCCCTGGCCGAGGCCGATCTCTATGTCGCCGACAACGCCGCGCAATGCGCGCGCCTGGGCGAGCTGCGCGCGGCCGAGCGCGCCGGTCTCTGGACGCGCGGCCTGCCGCCCGAACTGGGGCAGGTCGTCACCGGCGCGCATCCGGGGCGCACCGATGACGCGCAGGTCACCATCTGCGACCTGACCGGCACCGGTGCGCAGGACACCGCCATCGCCACACATGCGCTGCGGGCCACGCAGGCCGCCGGCGCAGGTATCAGGATCGAGACGTAACCCAATGATACAGCTTGACGATCGCGACCTGGAAATCCTGCGCATCCTGTCGCAAGACGGCCGCATCACCAAGGCCGAGCTTGCCCGCCGGATCAACCTGACGCCGACGCCGGCCTGGGAACGGCTGAAGCGGCTGGAACAGGCCGGCCTGATCGCGGGCTACCGCGCCGAGATCGCGCTCAAGGCATTGGGCCCCCATGTCACCGTCTTCGTCGCGGTCGAACTTTCGGGCCACACGGTCGAGGATTTCACCCGCTTCGAGGGTGGGCTGAACGCCTATCCCGAAGTGACCGCCTGCTGGGCACTGGGCGGCGGGTTCGATTACCTGATGCAGGTCGTCACCCGCGACATCGACAGCTATCAGCGCCTGATCGATCGCATGCTGGAGAACCGGATCGGGCTGTCGCGCTATTACACCTACATCGTGACGAAACCGGTCAAGGGGCCGGGCCTGCCGCCCCTGGGCCTGCTGGCCGGTCCGCAGAAGGACTGACTGCCGGCCCGGCCGGGGCGCAGTCGAATCCTCTGCCGGGGCGCGGGACTTTGGTCCCTTCCTCTGGGCGGAACAGGGCATTCTTCCGGGACACGCCAAAGCGCGAAGGAGACGCCATGACCCTGCACCAGAGCCATCCGGATTCCCCGCTTTCCGGCCTGTCCGACCCCCGGCTGGTTCGCAGCTTTTCCTATGTGAACGGCAAGTGGACCGGCGGCGCCGAGGGCGCGACCTTCGCCGTCACCGACCCGGCCACGGGCGACTGGCTGGGCGAGGTCGCGGCGCTGACCGCCGCCGATAGCGCCGCCGCCGTGGACGCCGCGCAGGCCGCCTTTCCCGCCTGGGCGGGGCTGTTGCCGCAGGACCGTTCCGCCCTGTTGCGCAAGTGGTTCCGGCTGATGGAGGAAAACCGCGAGGACCTTGCCCGGCTGATGACCCTGGAACAGGGCAAGCCGATTTCCGAGGCCCGTGGCGAGATCGACTATGCCGCCTCGTTCCTGGAATTCTATGCCGAGGAAGCGAAACGCCCGAACATCGAAGGCGTGACCAGCCACCTGGCCGATGCCGAGATGGAGCTGTGGCGCGAACCGGTGGGCGTGGCCGCCTGCATCACGCCGTGGAATTTCCCTTCCGCCATGCTGACCCGCAAGGCGGGGGCCGCGCTGGCCGCGGGCTGCACGGTCGTCGCCCACCCCTCGCACGAAACGCCGTTCTCGGCGCTGGCGCTGGCGGAACTGGCCGAACGGGCGGGGATCCCGGCGGGCGTGTTCAACGTGGTCACCGGCGACGCGGCCACCGTGGTGAAACCCTGGACCGAAGACCCCCGCGTCCGCGCGCTGTCCTTTACGGGGTCCACCGAGGTCGGGCGGCTGCTGTACCGCCAATCCGCCGGGACCGTGAAACGGCTGGTGCTGGAACTGGGCGGCCACGCGCCCTTCATCGTCTTCGCGGATGCCGACCTGGACGAGGCCGTGGACGAGGCGATCAAGGCCAAGTTCGCCACGTCGGGCCAGGATTGCCTGGGCGCCAACCGTTTCTACGTGGAAAGGCCGGTCTATCTCGAGTTCTGCGCGCGCTTCGCCGAGGCGACGGCGAAGCTGAGCGTGGGGCCCGGGATGGGCGACCCGGATATCGGCCCGCTGATGAACGCGGCCGCGATCGCCAAGCAGGAGGACCACGTGGCCGATGCGCTGGGGCAGGGCGCGCGCCTGTTGACCGGGGGCACGCGCCACGAGGCGGGGCCCCTGTTCTATCGCCCCACGGTGCTGGCCGGCGTGCCGGACGGGGCGAAGATCATGGCCGAAGAGACCTTTGGCCCCGTTGCCGCGATCACCCAATTCGAGACCGAGGAAGAGGTGATCCGCCGCGCCAACGCCACGGAATTCGCGCTGGTGGCCTATGTCCACACCCGCGCGCCGCGGCGTATCTACCGCGTGGCCCGGGCCCTGCAATTCGGCATGGTCGCGGTCAACCGCACCAAGGTCACCGGCGCGCCGATCCCCTTTGGCGGCTACAAGCAGTCGGGGCTGGGCCGCGAAGGCGCGAGGCTGGGGATGGAGGCCTTTACCGAAGTGAAGTATGTCTGCCGCGACTGGGCCTGAAAGGGGGCCGGCCCCTGCGGGGCCGGTGCCTCCGGCGGGGATATTTTTGGCCAGAAGAAGGGCAGGGCGCTTGTGCCTGTCAACGAAAGGACGAACGATATGTTGAAGAACGACATGCTGGAGCAGTGGGACCGCGAGAACTTTTTCCATCCCTCGACGCATCTGGGCCAGTTCGCACGCGGCGAGGCGTCCGAGCGGGTGATCCGGGGGGGCGAGGGCGTTTTCATCGAGGATCGCGACGGAAACCGTTTCCTCGACGCCTTTGCCGGGCTTTACTGCGTGAACGTGGGCTATGGCCGGACCGAGATCGCCGAGGCGATCGCCGAGCAGGCGAAGCAACTCGCCTATTACCACGCCTATGTCGGCCATGGCACCGAGGCCAGCATAACGCTGGCCAAGATGGTGATGGACCGGGCGCCGGGGCACATGTCGAAGGTCTATTTCGGGCTGGGCGGGTCTGACGCGAACGAGACCAACGTGAAACTCGTCTGGTATTACAACAATATCCTCGGCCGCCCCGAGAAGAAGAAGATCATCTCGCGGATGCGCGGCTATCACGGTTCGGGGCTGGTCACCGGGTCGTTGACGGGGCTGACGCTGTTCCACAACAAGTTCGACCTGCCGCTGGATCGCATCCTGCATACCGAACCCGCCTATTACTTCCGCCGCCCGGACCTGGACATGTCCGAGGCCGATTTCGTGGCCTTCTGCGCGGCCGAACTGGAGGCGCTGATCGAGAAGGAAGGCCCCGACACCATCGCCGCCTTCATCGGCGAGCCGGTGATGGGGACGGGGGGCATCGTGCCGCCGCCGGCGGGCTACTGGGAGGCGATTACGCCGATCCTGGAGCGTCACGACATCCTGCTGATCGCCGACGAGGTGGTGACGGGCTTCGGGCGGCTGGGCACCATGTTCGGATCGGACCATTACGGGCTGAAGCCGGACCTCATCACCATCGCCAAGGGCCTGACCTCGGCCTACGCGCCGCTGTCGGGGTCGATCGTGTCGGAAAAGATGTGGAAGGTTCTGGAACAGGGCACCGACGAGTTCGGCCCCATCGGCCATGGCTGGACCTATTCGGCGCATCCGATCGGGGCGGCGGCGGGTGTCGCCAACCTGAAACTGGTGGACGATCTTGGTCTGGTGCAGAACGCGCGCGAGGTGGGCGGCTATTTCGTGGGCGCCATGGCCGACGCGCTGGGGGCCCATGCCCATGTCGGCGAGGTGCGCGGCGAGGGAATGCTGTGCGCCGTCGAGTTCGTCGAGGACAAGGGCGCGCGGACCTTCTACGACCCCGCGGGCAAGGTGGCCGGCGCCGTGGTGGCCGAGATGGCCAAGGATGGGGTCATCGCACGCGCCATGCCGCAGGGCGACATCATCGGCTATGCGCCGCCGCTCTGCCTGACCCGGGAAGAGGCCGACCAGGTGGTGGCGGCGACGGCGAAGGCGGTCAAGGCCGTGCTGGGCTGAGCCCCCGAAGGGGAAAGCGCGGAGCGCCACCCTGGCGCTCCGCATCCATAGGGCCGGAGGCTGGCCTACCAGGACAGCGTCTTGACCTCGGGGTCGAACAGCCAGCTTTCGACCAGCGGGAATGTCCCCATCTGCACGCCGTCGATATAGTCCTCGGCGGTCAGCCCTGCGGCCTGCGAGCACGCCTGGCACATGATCACCACGCCGCCATCGGCCATGAAATTGGCCAGCATGTCCTGGATCGAGAGGCCCTGATCGGCCATCAGACCGTGCACATGGCTGGGCCGTTTCCTGTCGGCTAGGTAGACCGCGCGCACGTTCATCCAGATCGCCGTCTTGTGGCCGTTCTTCAGCGATTTCTCATGTGCGAACATGATCGCCTTGGCCGCGGCCCAGGTGTCGTCGGTGGTCAGGTTGATGAATAGCCCCGGCTTGGCGTCCTGGGCCGCCGCCGCGAGCGGCGCGAGCAGCAGCGCCAGCGCAAATGTAAGTTTCAGAATCATGAATCGCATGTCGTCCTCCTGTGCCTGCGGTGACAGGCTCGGACGAACGGCGCGTTTCGGGTTTGATTTCGGTCAAGTGCACGACAAATCGGGGTATTTTCGGTTCGTGTGACAAACCGGACGCATGCGTTCACCGTTCCGGGGGCGGCCCAATTCAGCCGCCGGTATGGCTCATGTGCCGGGAAACCTGCCCATCCGCCCGCTGCCGGGAATAGTCGAAATCGTGGCCCTTCGGTTTCCGCTCGATCGCCGCGCGGATGGCCGCCACCAGCGGCGCGTCGTCGTCCGGTGAGGCGCGCAAGGGCGCCCTCAGGTCGGCCATGTCCTCCTGGCCGAGGCACATGTACAGCTCGCCGGTGCAGGTCAGGCGCACGCGGTTGCAGCTTTCGCAGAAATTGTGGCTCAGCGGCGTGATGAAGCCGACCTTCTGGCCCGTCTCTTCCAGCCGCACGTATCGCGCAGGCCCGCCCGAACGTTCGGCGAGGTCCACGGTCGTGAACCGCTCCTCCAGCCGAGAGCGCACGTCGCGCACCGACCAGTATTGCCCGACCCGGTCCTCGTTGCCCAGGTCGCCCATCGGCATCACCTCGATGAAGGTCAGGTCCATGTCGCGGCCCGCGCACCAGTCGACGATGTCGAACAGCTCGGCCTCGTTGAACCCTTTCAGCGCGACGGTGTTGATCTTGACCCGCAGCCCTGCCGCCTGTGCCGCGTGGATGCCGCGCATCACCTGGTCCAGCTTGCCCCACCGCGTGACGCGCGCGAATTTCTCGGCGTCCAGCGTGTCCAGGCTGACATTCACCCGGCGCACGCCCGCCGCATAGAGATCATGGGCGAATTTCTCCAGCTGCGAGCCGTTGGTGGTCAGCGTCAGCTCGTCCAGCGCGCCCGACTCCAGGTGCCGGCCCATCGCGTTGAAAAACGTCATGATGCCCCGGCGCACCAGCGGTTCGCCCCCGGTGATGCGCAGCTTGCGCACGCCGAGGCCCACGAAGGCCGAACACATCCGGTCCAGTTCCTCCAGCGTCAGAAGTTCCTTCTTCGGCAGGAAGGTCATGTTCTCGGCCATGCAATAGACGCAGCGGAAATCGCAACGGTCGGTGACCGAGACGCGCAAGTACGTGATCGCGCGGGCGAAGGGGTCGATCAGGGGCGGCTGCTGCATCATGTCGCAGAACGTAAGGGCGGGGCAGCCGCGCGGCAAGCGTCTTTCGGGGCGCGGCGCGACCGGCTAGGCTGGGGCAGCACCGACGGGGAGGCGCGGCGATGGGACGGATCAACGCGATGGCACTGGCGCTGGCACTTGCGGGCTGCGCGGCGGCGCCGCCCGGCGAGGCCCCTGCGCCCCAGAGGGAACCGGGGGCGCCGCTCTCGGTGCTTCAGCCGCCTGCCGCCGCGCGCACCGTCGAGGAGTTCGACACGACGACGGCCGCCCAGCGGGCCGCGGCGACGCGGGCGCCCTCGACCCCCGAGGAAATGCTGGGCCGCACCGTCGCCAGCCTCGGCGATCCGGCCGATCCGGGGTTCTGGGCGCTGACGCCCTTGGTGTCGTCCGTCCGGCAGGGGCGGCTGGTCGACCCGGTCACGGGGTTCAGCGTGCTGGTGGAACTGCGCCCGCGTAGGGCCGATCCGGGGGCGGGCACGCTGGTGTCCTTGCCCGCCCTCCGGGCGCTGGGGGTGCCGTTGACGGCGCTGCGCGAGATCGCGGTCTATTCGGCGGGGTCCTGAGCGATGCGCGACCGCAGGCTCTTGCCGGACCAGGGCGACTGGGACGCGATGCGGGCGGGGTTCCGCTGTGACATTCCCGCGCGCTTCAACATCGCGCGCGCCTGTTGCGACGACTGGGCGGCCGAGGCGCCGGACCGGGTCGCGGTGATCGACGCCAGCGACGGCGACCGGGACTGGACCTATGGCGCGCTGAAAGACGCGTCCGACCGGCTGGCAAGCGTGATGGCGGCCGCGGGCGTGGGGCCGGGCGACCGGGTGGCGGTGCTGTTGCCGCAGGCACCCGCGGTGCTGATCGCGCATTTCGCGGCGATGAAGCTGGGGGCCATCGTGCTGCCGCTGTTCACGCTGTTCGGGCCGGACGCGCTGGAATACCGGCTGGCCGACAGCGGTGCGAAACTGGCGGTGACCGATGCCGAGGGCGCGGCGAAGCTGGCCGGGATCGCGGACCGGCTGCCCGCGCTCGATCACGTGTTTTCGGTCGATGGCGGCCCCGCGCGCGATCTCTGGGCCGAGATCGCCGCCGCCGAGCCGATCCCCGCGCCCCGCGACACCGCCGCCGAGGACCCGGCAGTGCTGATCTACACCTCGGGCACCACCGGCCCGCCCAAGGGCGCGCTGCACGCGCACCGCTTCCTGATCGGCCACCTGCCGTCGATCGAGCTGCACCATCGCGGCTTTCCGCAGGAGGGCGACCGCGGCTGGACGCCGGCCGACTGGGCCTGGATCGGCGGGCTGATGGACATGGCGATGCCCTGCCTTTTCTACGGCGTGCCGCTGGTGGCCTGTCGCATGCGCAAGTTCGACGCCACCGAGGCCTGGGCGTTGATCGACCGGCTGAAGGTGCGCAACCTGTTCCTGCCGCCCACCGCGCTGAAACTCATGCGGCAGGTTCCGGTGCCTACGGGCATCGCCTTGCGCAGCGTGGGATCGGGCGGCGAAAGCCTGGGGCCCGACCTGCTGGCCTGGGGGCGGGACGTGCTGGGCCTGGAGATCTGCGAATTCTACGGCCAGACCGAATGCAACCTCGTCGTCACCTGCGTGCCCGGGCTGATGGACGCGCCCCCGGGCGCGATGGGCCGCGCGACGCCCGGTTTCGACGTGGCGGTGATCGGGCCGGACGGGGCGCCGTTGCCGCCGGGCGGGCTGGGCGAGATCGCGGTGAGGCGCGGCGCGGCCTCGATGTTCCTGGGCTACTGGGGCCAGCCAGACAAGACCGCGGCGAAATTCGCGGGCGACCGGATGCGCACGGGCGACCTGGGGCGGTGCGACGCGGGCGGGCATTTCACCTATGTCTCGCGCGACGACGACGTGATTACCTCCGCGGGCTACCGGATCGGGCCGACCGAGATCGAGACCTGCCTGACAGGCCATCCCGACGTGGTGATGGCCGCCGTGGTGGGCGCGCCCGACCCGGTCAGGACCGAGATCGTGGTGGCCCATGTCGTGCTGCGCGCGGGCGCGGACTGGGACGGTCTGGCCGAGGCGCTGATCCAGCGCGTGCGCGACCACGTCAGCCCCCATGTCGCGCCGCGCAAGGTGATCCGCGCCGACAGCCTGCCGATGACCGCGACCGGCAAGATCATGCGCCGGGCGCTGCGGGGCGGATAGGGCGGGCGCTGACCGGTTTCGCCCTGGCGTTGCCAGGGCGACCCGCCGGGGGGCGCTGCCCCCCCCGACCCCCCGGGATACTTGTGGCCAGAAGAAGGGGCGGGTGCGACGATGAGCGGGCTCGGCCACCGGCCGGGCGAGGATCCGCCGTTTCCTTGGGCACGCAACTGGTCTAAGGACGGGGCCAGCCAAAAAACCGGGTGTTCTCATGTCCGTTTCGATGCTGTCGACCTTCGTCAAGCCGATGCACCCCGAGGGGCGCCGCTTCGTGGCCATCGCCGCTGGGATCACGTTGCTGGCCTTCCTGCTCTGGGCGCCGCTGGGCTGGGTCTGCGCGGGTCTGACGATCTGGGTCTACTACTTCTTCCGCGACCCCGAACGGGTCGTGCCCGACCGCCCCGGAATCATGGTCTCGCCCGCCGACGGGATCGTCTCGCTGATGGGGCGCGCTGTGCCGCCGGCCGAACTGGGCCTGGGCGAGGCGCCGATGATGCGCATCTGCGTCTTCATGTCGGTGTTCAACTGCCATGTGAACCGGTTGCCCGCCGCGGGCCGGGTCACGGCGGTGGCCTACCGGCCGGGCAAGTTCCTGAACGCCTCGCTCGACAAGGCGTCCGAGGACAACGAGCGTAACGGTCTGGCGGTCGAGATGGCGGACGGGCGGCGTTATGGCGTGGTGCAGATCGCCGGGCTGGTCGCGCGCCGCATCCTGTGCTGGACGGCGCAGGGCGACCGGTTGGCCACGGGCGCGCGGTTCGGCCTGATCCGCTTCGGCTCGCGGCTGGATGTCTACCTGCCGGAGGGGGCGGTGCCGCGGGTCGCCATTGGCCAGACCATGGTGGCGGGCGAAACCGTGATCGCGGATCTGGTCGCGGAGCCGCGCCCATGAGACGCTTCGGCCCGCGCAATCCCGACAGCCTGGACCGCGTGCCGGTGCTGCAACTGCTTCCGAACATGGTGACGCTGGCGGGGATGTGCGTGGGTCTCACCTCGATCCGCTTCGCGATGGACGAACGCTTTGGCGTGGCGGTATTCCTGCTGCTGGTGGCGGCCGTGATGGACGGGCTCGACGGGCTGATCGCGCGGCGGCTGCAGGCGACCTCGGAAATCGGGGCGCAGCTCGATTCGCTGTCGGATTTCCTGTGCTTCGGGGTCGCGCCCGGCGTGCTGATCTACCAGTTCCACCTGGCGCCCGCGGGCAGCCTGGGCTGGATCTTCGTGCTGGTCTTCGCCGCCGCGACCTGCCTGCGGCTTGCGCGGTTCAACGTGATGTCCGGCAAGGCACAGGAAGACGACACCGCGAACACGCATTTCGTCGGCGTGCCCGCGCCCGCGGGCGCCATGCTGGCGCTGATGCCGGCCTTTGCGACGCTGGGCGGCGTGGTGGATTTCCACCAGGTGCCGCTTCTGGTGGCGGCCTGGATCGGCGTCGTCGCGCTTTTGATGATCTCCAAGGTGCGGACGCTGTCGCCCAAGTCGATCCGGGTGCCGCGCCGGCTGATCGGGCCGATCATGTTCGCCCTGGTGATCGGGGTCGGGCTGACCTTCTCGCGGCCCTGGGCGCTTTTGCTGGTGCTCGACCTCGTTTACCTGGGCCTGGTGATCCGCAGCTTGGCCGCGGCGCGCTGGCGGTTGTTCGGCTGACGCCCAGGGCAACAGCCGCGCGGCGTCTTTCCGGGCAAAGGGTTTCATCGCCGCACCATGGGCGTCGAGAAAGGCGCGCACCCGGCACGCATCGCGTTTCGAAAGGTCGCGCAGCCACCAGGCCACCGCCTTCTGGATGAACCGGTCGCGGTCCCCGACGTAAGCGGCCGCCCAGCCCAGCACCCGCTCGCGGACGCCCAGGTCGGCGGGCTTGGGGTTCGGCATCTTGGCCCAGGGCAGCGTCATCACCAGCGCGGCGCGGCGGGTCCACATGTGATCCGACCGGGTCCAGCCCGCCACCTCGTCCAGCCGCCCGGGGTCGGCCACCAGCCGTTTCTGCCCGGCGATCGAGGCCGCATCGGCGATCGCCCAGCCATCGAAGTCCGGTACCCAGGAGGCGATCAGCCGCCAGGCCCCCGTGTCGTCGGGGCGTATCCGCGCCTGCGTCAACAGCTTCGCCGCCGCGATCCGCGCCTCGTGGATGTCGCTGTCCCACAGCGCCCCGGCCAGCGCCAACCGTTCCTCCAGCGAGCACGCCGCCCGCCAGCCCTTGGCCAACGCGTCGATCTCGGGGTTTGCCACGCCCAGGTAGACCCGTTGCGCCTTGTTATAGGCCGCCATCTCGGCGGCCTTGGCGGGGTCGGCGTGGGCGGTCAGCTCGGCGAGGGCGTCCTCTGGTGTCATGCTGCGTTCCTGACCCCGGCCCGGCCCCCCGTCAAGCCGGGACCGAGCGTCCCATTCTCCCGCCGGGCGGTCCGGGCTATCGAGGGGACGACCGGGACGGAGGAGCAGGGCGATGGCGCAGGATCGGGTCTGGGTGAGTGCGATCAAGACCGACTCGTCCTTGGTCAAGGGGCTTGAGAAGGACGAGAGCGAACCCGGATGGGTGGCGCTGAACGAACGCCGCGATCCCGCCGAGCAGGACCTACCGGTGCATCTCTATGGCAAATACCGGGACGATCCGCTCAAGGACCTGCCACCGCTGTTCATGGGCGGCAGCGGCATCAGCATGAGCGGCCAGATCGCCGCGCCCATGCTGAACTTCGACCTCGGCCGGACGCTGCTGTTGCCGCTGCGGATTCTCCTCGCCGACCGCACCACCGAGATCGGGGCGGAGCGCGCCTTCTACACGATCCCGCGCTACCACGTCTTCGAGGCGCTGGCGCCCGAGGACAGCCCGGCACTGCGGCAAAGCGAATACGACGATGCACAATGGCTGCTGCCGCGCGCGCCGAAGGATGGCGACGTGGCCGTGAAGCCCCAGGCGCTGGAGGCCCCGGCGATCTGGTTCGACTCCAGGCTGATCAATGGGTTCTTCATGAGCGGCCCGCTGGTCGCCGCCCTGCAGGAGGCGGGCGTGGCGCGATACTGGCAGCTCTTCGAGTGCCGGGTGGTCTGAGGCGCTATTCCACCGTCACCGATTTCGCCAGGTTGCGCGGCTGGTCCACGTCGGTGCCCTTGGCGACCGCCGTGTGATAGGCCAGCAACTGCGCGGGCAGCGCATAGAGGATCGGTGCGAAAAGTTCGGGCGCCTCGGGCAGAACCAGCGTCTGCCAGACGCCCTCGCCCGCCTCGGCCGCGCCTTTCGCGTCGGTGATCAGCAGCACCTTGCCGCCGCGGGCCATCACCTCCTGCATGTTCGACACGGTCTTGTCGAACAGCCGGTCATGGGGGGCCATCACGATCACCGGGACGGTCTTGTCCACCAGCGCGATGGGGCCGTGCTTCAACTCGCCGGATGCATAGCCTTCGGCGTGGATATAGCTGATTTCCTTGAGCTTCAGCGCCCCTTCCAACGCCAGCGGATACATCGTGCCGCGGCCAAGGAACAACACGTCCTCGGCCTCGGCCAGGCGCCGCGCGGTCTCGGCCACCGTGGCCTCGGTGGCCATCGCGGCGTTCAGCCGGCCGGGCATCGAGCGCAGGTCCTGAACATGCGCCGCCAGCGTCGCCGCGTCGAGCGTGCCCCGCTGCCGCGCGGCCTCCAGTGCGACCAGCGCCAGAACGGCCAGCTGGCAGGTGAACGCCTTGGTCGAGGCCACCCCGATCTCGGCGCCGGCCAGGATCGGCAGGGCCAGGTCGCTTTCCCGCGCGATCGAGCTTTCGGCCACGTTGACCACCGAAACGATCCGCTGCGCGCGCCCCGTGCAATAGCGCAGCGCGGCCAGCGTGTCGGCGGTTTCGCCCGATTGCGACACGAAAACGGCCAGCGTGCCCTCGGGGATCGGCGGCTCGCGATAGCGGAACTCGGATGCGATATCGACATCCACCGGCAGGCCCGCCAACTGCTCGATCCAGTATTTGGCGGTCATGCAGGCCAGGTAGGCGGTGCCGCAGGCGACCATGGTCAGCCGGCTGACACCGGTGAAGTCGATGCCGCCCCCGGGCAGGGTGATCTGGCCGGTTTCGCCCAGGTAATGGCGCAGCGCATCGCCCAGAACGGCGGGCTGCTCGGCGATTTCCTTGGCCATGAAATGCTTGTAGCCGCCCTTTTCCACGCGGGTGGCGTCGATCTCGATCGTGCGCACCTCGCGGGTGACGGGCTGGCCCGCCTCGTCGAAGAACGCCGCGCCCGCGCGGGTGATCACCGCGCGGTCGCCTTCCTCCAGATAGGTGATCCGGTGGGTCAGGGGGGCCAGCGCGATGGCGTCCGAGCCGACATACATCTCGCCCTCGCCATGTCCCACGGCCAGCGGGCTGCCCTTGCGCGCGGCGATCATCAGGTCGTCCTCGCCCTCGAACAGGAACAACAGCGCAAAGGCGCCGTCCAGCCGGGCCAGCGTGCGTTCGGCGGCCTCGCGCGGGGACAGGCCGTCGTCCAGGAAGGCCTGCGCCAGGTGCGCCACGGTCTCGGTGTCGGTGTCGCTTTCGAACCCCGCGCCCCGGGCCACCAGCTCGTCGCGCAGCGTGCGGAAATTCTCGATGATCCCGTTATGGACGACCGCGACCCGGCCCGCGCGATGCGGGTGGGCGTTGGCCACCGTGGGCGCGCCATGGGTGGCCCAGCGGGTGTGCCCGATGCCCGACTTGCCCGCCAGCGGGTCGTGCACCAGCAGGTCCGACAGGTTGACCAGCTTGCCCACCGCGCGGCGGCGGTCCAGTTTGCCGTCATTCACCGTGGCCAGCCCCGCGCTGTCATAGCCGCGATATTCCAGCCGCCTGAGCGCCTCGACCAGGATGGGGGCCACCTCGTGATCGCCCAGGACGCCGACTATTCCGCACATGGGTCTACTCGCCTTTCCGCCGGGCCTTCTCGGCCCGCAATCTCTCGAACAGCTTGGTCGCAAGGCCGGGCTTGTTCTCCTGCCGCGCGCGGCCGACCGCCAGCGCGCCGTCGGGCACGTCGCCGGTGATGACCGACCCCGACCCGGTCATCGCGCCCGCGCCCACCCTGACCGGCGCCACCAGCATCGTGTCGGACCCGATGAAGGCCCGCGCGCCGATCTCGGTGCGGTGCTTGAACACGCCGTCGTAATTGCACGTCACGGTGCCGGCGCCGATATTCGCGTGCTCGCCCACCGTGGCATCGCCCACGTAACTCAGGTGGTTGATCTTGGCGCCCTCGGCGACCAGCGCGTTCTTGACCTCGACGAAATTGCCGATGCGCACATCCTCGGCCAGTTCCGCGCCGGGGCGCAGCCGGGCATAGGGCCCCACCACCGCGCCGCGGCTGACATGGGCGCCCTCGAGATGGCTGAAGGCGCGGATGCGGGCGCCCGATTCGACCGTCACGCCGGGGCCGAAGATCACGTTGGGTTCGATCACCGCATCACGGCCCACCACCGTGTCGTAGGCGAAGAACACCGTTTCGGGCGCGACCAGCGTCACGCCGTTCTCCATCGCCTCGGCGCGGGCCCGCGCCTGGAACGCGGCCTCGGCGGCGGCCAGATCGGCGCGGGAATTCACGCCCAGCGTCTCGGCCTCGTCGCAGGTCACCACGCCCGCCGACAGCCCGCGTGCCCGCGCCAGCGCCACGATGTCGGTCAGATAGTATTCGCCCGCCGCGTTGTCGTTGCCGACCTCGGCGATCAGCTCGAACAACAGGCTCGCATCGGCCGCGATCACGCCGGAATTGCACAGCGCAATCGCCCGTTCGGCGGCGCTCGCGTCCTTGTATTCCACGATCCGGTCCAGCTCGTCGCCCGCCATCACCAGGCGCCCGTAACGCCCCGGCTCGGCCGGCTCGAAGCCCAGCACCACGACCGCGTGGCGCGCCCGCGCCTCGGCCATGGCGGCCAGCGTTTCGGGCCGGATGAAGGGCGTGTCGCCGTAAAGGACGATCGCGTCGCCCTCGAACCCGTCCAGCGCGGCGCGGGCCTGGGCGACGGCATGCGCGGTGCCCAGCTGCTCGGGCTGCACCGCGACGGTCACGTCGGGATCCAGGTCCAGCGCGGCCGCCTGCACCGCCTCGGCGCCGTGGCCCGCCACGATCACCGTGCGGGCGGGCTCTACCGCGGCCCCGGCCGCCATCGCATGCGCGATCAGCGGCGCGCCCGCCACCTCGTGCAGCACCTTCGGACGGTCGGACCGCATCCGTGTGCCTTGGCCCGCGGCCAGGATGATCAGCGCTGTCGGCATGGGGTCTGTCGCTCTTTCCTTTTGGACGCATCCCTTTTATCGCGGTTCTGCGGGTGCGCAACCGGCACCCGGATCACTTGGGGTTTCGCTCTGTTTCAGGGGCGGAACGCGCGGGGCGGAGGGGAAATGCGCACGGTCATCTTCGATCTCGACGGCACGCTGGCCGACACCAGCCGCGATCTGATCGACGCGGCGAATGCCTGTTTCGAGGGCGTCGGGCTGGGCCTGCCGCTGGATCCGGTGAAGGATGCCGCCACCGCGTTCCTGGGCGGCCGGGCGATGCTGCGGCTTGCGTTCCAACGGCTGGGCCTGCCCGAGGCCGAAACCGAGATCACCCGACAATTCCCCATCTTTCTGGACCATTACGCCCGCAACATCGACCGCCACACGCGGATGTATCCCGGCGCCATCGACGCGGTGGAACGGCTGCGGGACGAGGGGTTCCGCGTCGGGATCTGCACCAACAAGCCCGAGGCGCTGGCCGAGGACCTGCTGGGACGCCTTGGCGTGCGGCGGCTGTTCGGCTCGCTGGTCGGCGCCGACACGCTGCCCGTGCGCAAACCCGACCCCGCGCCCTATCGCGCGGCGGTGGAACGGGCGGGCGGCGCCGTTGCGCGTTCCATCCTGATCGGCGATTCCGCGACCGACCGGAACACCGCGCGTGCCGCCGGTGTGCCTTGCGTGCTGGTCACCTTCGGCCCCGCAGCCGACGCGATGCCGGGGCTCGACCCCGAGGCGCTGATGGCCGATTACGCCCAGCTTCACGGCCTGGCCGAACGCCTGATCCCGCGCGGGACGGCGCAATGAGCGACCGGTTCACCGGCAGCTTCACCCAGCAGGAACCGATCCCCGAGGACGCGATCGATGCCGCCGTCGCCGTGCTGCGCCACGGCCGGCTGCACCGCTACAACCTCGCCCCCGGCGAGACGGGCGAGGTGGCGCTTCTGGAACAGGAATTCGCGCGGTTCACCGGCGCGCGCTATTGCCTGGCGGTGGCCTCGGGGGGCTATGCGCTGGCCACGGCGCTTCGCGCGCTGGGCGTCGTGCCGGGCCAGCCGGTCCTGACCAACGCCTTCACGCTCGCCCCCGTGCCCGGCGCCATCGCCAGCCTTGGCGCACGCCCCGTTTTCGTCGAGACCACCGCGGACCTGGTGATCGACCTGGGCCACCTGGCCCGGCGTATCGCCGAAACCGGCGCGCGGGTGCTGACGCTCAGCCACATGCGCGGGCATATCTGCGACATGGCGGCACTCATGGCGATCTGCGACGCGGCGGGGGTCACCGTGATCGAGGATTGCGCGCATACCATGGGGGCGGCGTGGAACGGCACGCCCTCGGGGCGGCACGGGGCCATGGGCTGCTATTCCACCCAGACCTACAAGCACTTGAATTCGGGCGAGGGCGGGTTGATCCTGTCGGACGACCCCACGCTGATGGCCCGCGCCATCCTGCTGTCGGGGTCATACATGATGTATGACCGCCACCGCGCCGCGCCGCCCCCCGAGGCGTTCGAGGGGCTGGTGGCCGAGGTGCCCAATGTCTCGGGCCGGATGGATGCGCTTCGCGCGGCGATCCTGCGCCCGCAACTGGCCCGGTTGCCCGACCGGGTGGCACGCTGGAACCGGCTTTACCGCGCGGTCGAGGCCGGGCTTGCGGGGGCACCGGGTATCGCGCTGATCGACCGCCCCGAGGCCGAAGGCTTCGTCGGGTCGTCCTTCCAGTTCCGGCTGCCCGATTTCCGGCCGGACCGGATCGCGGATTTCATCCGGCGCTGCGCCGCCCGGGGGGTCGACCTGAAATGGTTCGGCGCCCCGGCCCCGGCCGGGTTCACCTCGCGCTATGCCCACTGGGCCTGGGCGGCGCCCGAACCGCTGCCGCAGACCGACCAGGTGCTGGCGGGGCTGATCGACCTGCGCCTGCCGCTGACCTTCACCCCGGACGATTGCGCCCGGATCGCCCGCATCATCCGGGAAGAGGCGACCGCCGGCTGAATCGCGGCTTGGCCGGCATGGTCCGCCCCGGTCGCGGGGCCTGTTGCCTTATTCCACGCCCGACCCGTAAAGCGGCACGGTCGAGATCGCCATCTTGGCCGATCCCTGGGCCAGTTCCCGCGCATGCGCCAGGTAGATCAGCGTTCGGTTCGGCGCATCGTAGATACGCTTGACCCGGATCGACTTGAACACGATTGACTGGCGCTCGCGGAACACCTCTTCGCCATCGGGACCCATGTCGATATCGCCGATCTCGATCGGCCCGGTCTGGCGGCAGGCGATCGAGGCGTTCGACGGGTCCTCGAACCAGTTGCCCTGGCTGAGACGGTCCAGAAGCGACCGGTCGAAATAGGTCAGGTGGCAGGTCACGCCCTTTACCTTGGGGTCGTGGACCGCCTCGATGATGATGTCGTTGCCGGTCCAGTCGACGCCCACGCGCCCGACTTCCTCGGCAGGGGCGGCCAGCGGCAGGGCGGCAAGCAGCGCGGCGAACAGGGCAGGGCGTCTCATGGCGGCTCCTCCGGGTGGTTGCGCGCCAAAGGTAAGCACCCCGCCGGCCGGTTGCCACCGTTTCAACCCGGCGCCCCCGGTCCGCGCCCGGCCCGTGCGGCAATATGTGCGCCACCCCGCGCTATCGGGAATCGGTTCGGCCGTGCTGAACTCACCCCATGGTTGAGTAAAAAGGAGATTGGCCATGCCCATGCCCATTCCCGTCCGGGGACAAATCGTTTTGTACCAACACGCGAATTTGCGCGGCGCGTCGAGACATGTCTTCAACGAGTGCAACCGGCTTACGGATTTGAACTTTAATGACACGGTCTCCAGTTTCGTCGTGCTTTCGGGCTATTGGCGGTTCTACCAGCATGCCAATTATGGCGGCTGCTACGCCCCGATCCTGGGGCCCGGCATCTACAATTCCTGCCGGCATTTCGGCATTCCGAACGACCAGATTTCGTCCCTGCGCTGCTAGGCGGCCCATCCATTCGGTTTGGTGATCCAGAGGCCCGCGCCCGCATGCTGGCGCGGGCCTCGTCCTGTCGGGGCTGTCGCGTGGCGATTGACGCCGCACCCGGCCCGGTGCTATTTAATGAACAAGCGTTCAATAAGCGCAGCGGAGGAGGCCCCACATGTTCACCGCCACCATGGATTTCGACCTCGACGAGGATACCGCCGCCCTGCGCGACATGGTGCATCGCTGGGCGCAGGAACGGGTGCGCCCGATGGCCGCCCAGATCGACAAGACCAACGATTTCCCCGCCGAGCTGTGGCGCGAGATGGGCGAGCTGGGCCTTCTGGGCATCACCGTGCCCGAGGAATACGGCGGTGCGGGCATGTCCTATCTCGCCCACACCATCGCCATCGAGGAAATCGCCCGCGCGTCGGCCAGCGTTTCGCTGTCCTACGGGGCGCATTCGAACCTGTGCGTGAACCAGATCAAGCTGAACGGCACCGAGGAGCAGAAGCGGAAATACCTGCCGAAGCTCTTGAGCGGCGAACATGTCGGTGCGCTCGCCATGTCCGAGGCGGGCGCCGGGTCCGACGTCGTGTCGATGAAGCTGCGCGCCGAGAAGAAGAACGGCTATTACACGCTGAACGGCACGAAATACTGGATCACCAACGGCCCCGACGCCGAAACGCTGGTGGTCTATGCCAAGACCGACCCGGAGGCGGGGCCCAAGGGCATCACCGCCTTCATCATCGAGAAATCCATGAAGGGGTTTTCCACCTCTCCGCATTTCGACAAGCTCGGGATGCGTGGGTCCAACACCGGAGAGCTGATCTTCGACGACGTGGAAGTCCCCTTCGAGAACGTCCTTGGCGAGGAGGGCAAGGGCGTTCGGGTGCTGATGTCGGGCCTCGACTACGAACGCGTGGTCCTGGCGGGCATCGGCACCGGTATCATGGCCGCCTGCCTGGACGAGATCATGCCCTACATGCGCGACCGCAAGCAGTTCGGCGAAAGCATCGGGAATTTCCAGCTGATGCAGGCCAAGATCGCCGACATGTACACGGCGATGAACAGCGCGCGGGCCTATGTCTACGCGGTTGCACGATCTTGTGATCGCGGCGCGGTGACGCGGCAGGACGCCGCCGCCTGCGTGCTTTACGCCTCCGAAGAGGCGATGAAACAGGCCCACCAGGCCGTGCAAGCCATGGGCGGGGCTGGATTTTTGGCCGATTCAGCGGTCAGCCGCCTGTTCCGCGACGCCAAGCTGATGGAGATCGGCGCAGGCACGTCCGAGATCCGGCGGATGCTGGTGGGGCGTGAACTCATGAAGGCGATGGGGTAAAGGTGACTTATACAGTCAACTTTATGAGGTGATCCCATGCGACTCCCCCTGATCCTTGCCGCCTGCCTGGCCGCAGCCCCCGCCGCCGCCCAGGAGGTCAAGTTCTCGCCCGACGCCACGCTCGACTGCATGGAAAAACAGCGCCTGCCCGGCGCCGATGACACCTGCATCGGCGAATCCGCGCGGGTCTGTTTCCAGCGCATGAAGAACCCCAGCAATTCCGATATCGCCGCCTGCATGGGCAAGGAATCCGAATACTGGAAGGGCCGTCTGGACGCCGCCTATGACCGCATGGTGGAACTGGCCAAGGTGGCCGATGCCGAGTTCGAAAAGACCGCCAAATCGAAGGACATCCCCTTCAGCCTGGTGGAGGATCTGGCGATCCAGCAGGAGAAATGGGGCGACTGGCGCGAGATCCGCTGCGCGGTCGAGGCCATGATGCGCCGCGGCACGCCCTACACGATGACGGCCGCCGCCAGCTGCACGATGAAACGCATGGGCGAACAGGCGCTCTTCATGGAAAGCGCCGTGACCTACATGGAAACCAAGTAAGCCTGCCCGCGCGCGGCCCCGGGGGAGGGGGCCGCGCAGCGCGGGCGCACAGGGAGGAGCGGGACAATGGGAACGGCTTGCGCGATGACTTCCGCCTGCGCGGGGGATCGGCGATGAAACTGACCTCCGCCGCCGTCCCGGGCTCCGAGGCGTTCCAGGCCAATCGCGCCGCCCATCTCGACGCGCTGCGCGTGGTTCGCGAGGCCGCCGCGCTGGCCGCCGCGGGCGGCGGGTCCAAGGCGCGCGACCGGCACCTCGCGCGCGGCAAGATGCTGCCCCGCGAGCGGGTGGCGAACCTGCTCGACCCCGGCGCGCCCTTCCTCGAAATCGGCGCGACCGCCGCCCATGGCCTTTACGACGGCGCCGCCCCCTGCGCGGGCGTGATCGCGGGCATCGGCCGCGTCCACGGGACCGAGGTCATGGTGGTCTGCAACGATGCCACGGTAAAGGGCGGCACCTACTACCCGATGACGGTCAAGAAACACCTCCGCGCGCAGGAAATCGCCGAGGAATGCGCGCTGCCCTGCGTTTACCTGGTGGATTCGGGCGGCGCCAACCTGCCGAACCAGGACGAGGTCTTCCCCGACCGCGACCATTTCGGCCGCATCTTCTACAACCAGGCCCGGATGTCGGCCAAGGGGATCCCCCAGATCGCCGTGGTCATGGGAAGTTGCACCGCGGGCGGCGCCTATGTCCCGGCCATGTCGGACGTGACCATCATCGTGCGCGAACAGGGCACGATCTTCCTTGCCGGGCCACCGCTGGTGAAGGCCGCGACCGGCGAGGTGGTGACAGCCGAGGACCTCGGCGGCGGCGACGTCCACACGCGGCTGTCCGGCGTGGCCGACTACCTGGCCGAGGATGACGCCCACGCGCTCGCGCTCGCCCGCCGCGCGGTCAGCCATCTGAACCGGGAAAAACCGCAAACCGTCCGCTGGGAAACCCCCGAAGACCCCGCCTACGACCCCGAGGAACTGCTGGGCGTGGTCCCCGCCGACCTGCGCACCCCCTACGATATCCGCGAGGTGATCGCGCGCCTCGTCGACGGCTCGCGCTTCGACGAGTTCAAGCCGCGCTTCGGCGAAACCCTCGTCACCGGCTTCGCCCATGTCATGGGCTGCCCGGTCGGCATCATCGCCAATAACGGCGTCCTCTTCTCCGAAGCCGCCCAGAAAGGCGCGCATTTCGTCGAACTCTGCAGCCAACGCGGCACGCCGCTTGTGTTCCTGCAGAACATCACCGGCTTCATGGTCGGCCGGAAATACGAAAACGAAGGCATCGCGCGCCACGGCGCCAAGATGGTCACCGCCGTCGCCACCACATCGGTCCCCAAGATCACCATGATCGTCGGCGGGTCTTTCGGCGCCGGGAACTACGGCATGGCCGGCCGCGCCTACCAGCCGCGCTTCCTGTGGTCCTGGCCGAACTCGCGCATCAGCGTCATGGGCGGCGAACAGGCCGCGGGCGTGCTGGCCACCGTGAAACGCGACGCCATCGAACGGTCGGGCGGCACCTGGTCCCCCGAGGAGGAAGCCGAATTCAAGCGCCCCACCATCGAGATGTTCGAGGCCCAAAGCCACCCGCTCTACGCCTCGGCGCGGCTCTGGGATGACGGCATCGTGGACCCCCGCAAGTCCCGCGCGGTCCTCGCCCTCTCGCTTTCCGCCGCGCTCAACACCCCGATTCCCGAAACCCGCTTCGGCGTCTTCAGGATGTAACCCCATGCCCTTTTTCTTGGTCCAAATACTCCGGGGGGCGCGGGGGGCTGGCCCCCCGCCATGGTCCGGCAAGAGGTGAACATGTTCCGCAAACTCCTGATCGCCAACCGTGGCGAGATCGCGTGCCGGATCATAGAAACGGCGCACCGGATGGGCGTTGCCACCGTCGCCGTCCATTCCGAGGCGGACGAACTGGCCCGCCACGTGGCGCTGGCCGATCAGGCCGTGCCCATCGGCCCGCCGCCGCCTGCCGAAAGCTACCTGCAAGGCGCGCGGATCATCGAGGCGGCGCAGGCCACGGGGGCCGAGGCGATCCACCCGGGCTATGGGTTCCTCTCCGAGAACCCCGATTTCGTCGAGGCCGTGGAGCGGGCGGGCCTGACCTTCATCGGCCCCTCGGCCAAGGCGATCCGCGCCATGGGCCTCAAGGACGCGGCCAAGGCGCTGATGGAACAGGCCGGCGTGCCGGTCGTGCCGGGCTATCACGGGGAAAACCAGGACGACGCGCACCTTTCCGGCGCGGCCGAGGCGATCGGCTATCCCGTGCTCATCAAGGCCGTCGCGGGCGGCGGCGGCAAGGGGATGCGCAAGGTGATCCGCGCGGCCGAGTTCCCCGCCGCCCTCGCCGCCGCACGGTCCGAGGCCCGAAATGCCTTCGGCAATGACGCGGTGCTGATCGAGAAATATATCGAGCAGCCCCGCCATATCGAGGTGCAGGTCTTCGGCGACGGCACGGACGCCGTCCACCTCTTTGAGCGCGACTGTTCGCTGCAACGCCGCCACCAGAAGGTCATCGAAGAGGCCCCGGCGCCCGGCATGACCCCCGAGATGCGCGCGGCCATGGGCGATGCGGCGGTCCGGGCGGCCAAGGCCATCGGCTACAAGGGCGCCGGAACCATCGAATTCATCGTCGACGGCTCGGACGGGCTGCACCCCGACCGGTTCTGGTTCATGGAAATGAACACGCGGCTCCAGGTCGAGCATCCCGTGACCGAGGCCGTCACCGGGCTCGACCTCGTGGAATGGCAACTCCGCGTGGCCGCCGGCGAGGGGCTGCCGCTGACCCAGGACCAGATCCCGCTGAACGGCCACGCCTTCGAGGCGCGGCTTTACGCCGAGGACGTGCCCGCCGGATTTCTGCCAGCCACCGGCACGCTCGCCCACCTCGCCTTCCCCCCCGGCATCCGCGCCGACACGGGCGTGCGCAGCAGCGACGCGATCAGCCCGTTCTATGACCCGATGATCGCCAAGATCATCGCCCATGGCCCCACTCGCGCGGTGGCGCTGAACCGGCTGGCCCGCGCGCTGGAGGATACCCGGGTCGCCGGGACCACCACCAACCTCGCCTTCCTGGGCGCGCTGGCCCGCCACCCCGGTTTCGCGCGTGGCGAGGTCGACACCGGCCTGATCGAGCGTGATCTGTCCACGCTGACCGCCGCAACCGGCCCCTCGCGGGCGGTCCAGGCCGCCGCGATGCTGGAGGCCGCCGCCCCGCCCGACGGCCCGCTTGCGGGTTTCACCCTCTGGGCACCCTTGCGCCGCACGCTGACGCTGGCCCATGCGGGCGACGAGATCACCGGCGCGGTGCTGGTCCACGGCCCGGGCCGCGCCACGGTCGAGATCGACGGCGACACCCTAGAGGCGCATCGCGACGCGGGCGGCTGGCGTATCGCGGGCGCCTCGCCGGGCCAGGTCGCCCGCGCGGGCGGTGCGATTCATGTCTTCGCGGGCGCGGCGGGCACGTTCTCCTTCACGTCGCTCGACCCGCTCGACCGTGCGGCCGCCGCCGCCGCCCATTCCGGCCTGATCGAGGCGCCCATGCCGGGCCTCGTCAAATCCGTCATGGTGGGCGCGGGCGAGGCCGTGACAACCGGCCAGCCGCTCGCCATCCTCGAGGCGATGAAGATGGAACACACCCTCACCGCGCCCCGCGACGGCACCGTGGCCGAG
The DNA here is from genome assembly GCF_004343075.1 of Rhodovulum marinum. GTDB lineage: Bacteria > Pseudomonadota > Alphaproteobacteria > Rhodobacterales > Rhodobacteraceae > Rhodovulum > Rhodovulum marinum. The sequence continues at coordinate 201,077 of NZ_SLXP01000002.1, read as the reverse complement.
GTGATGGCCACAGCCGGCGCCCAGGTCGAGGCCGGGGCCGCGCTGATCCGGCTGGACGAGGAGGACACCGAATGATCCGCCTTCACCACTGCCCGCAGGCGCGGTCCTTCCGCACGCTCTGGCTGATGCACGAGATGGGGCTGGACTTCGACATCCGGCACTACTCGTTCTTCGACCGCTCGCTGCGCCATCCCGATTACCTGGCGCTGTCGCCCGCGGGCCGGGTGCCCGCGCTGGAAATCGACGGGCGGGTTCTGTTCGAGTCGGGCGCGATCACCGAATACCTGGTCGAAACCCGGCCCGACTGCGGCCTCGGCCGCTTCCCGGGCGAGGAGGAGCGCGCCGACTGGCTGGAATGGCTGCATTTCGCCGAAACCATCGGCCAGCACCTCGCGATCCTGACCCAGCAGCATATCGCCCTGCGCGAGGACTGGATGCGCAGCCCCACCGTGATGCGGCTGGAAGCCAAGCGGCTGGAAAAGGCGCTGGAGGTTGTCGACCGCGCGCTGGAAGGGCGCGACTGGCTGTTGCCCTCGGGGTTCTCGGCGGTGGATACCAACCTGGGCTACGGCGTGATGATCGCGCGCCGCTTCGTGCCTGCCGACCTGCTGCCCGGGGTGGACGCCTATTACCACCGCCTCGCCGCGCGCCCCGCCTTCCAGAAGGCTATGGGCGAGGACGGCACGCCCGAGATCTATACCCGCGATTTCTACGGGCCGCCCGATGCCTGAGCGGGTCGAAATCTTCGAGGTCGGCCCCCGCGACGGGCTGCAGAACGAGAAACGCCCGATCCCCACCGCGGACAAGATCGCGCTGATCGACACGCTGTCGCGCGCAGGGTTCCGGCGGATCGAGGTCGCCAGTTTCGTCTCGCCGAAATGGGTGCCGCAGATGGCCGACGGGGCCGAGGTGCTGGCGGGCATCACCCGCGCGCCGGGCGTGCGCTACGCCGCGCTGACCCCCAATATCAAGGGCTATGACCGCGCCCGGGCGGCCCGCGCCGACGAGATCGCCATTTTCGGCGCGGCGTCCGAGGGCTTCAGCCGCGCCAATATCAACGCCACCATCGCCGAAAGCCTGGACCGCTTCGCCCCCGTGGCCGAGGCGGCGCGCGCCGACGGGATACCGGTGCGCGGCTACATCTCCTGCGTGACCGATTGCCCCTATGACGGCCCGACCGCGCCCGGCAAGGTGGCCGAGGTCGCCGAACGCCTGCTGGCGCTGGGCTGCTACGAGATATCCTTGGGCGACACGATCGGGCAGGGCACGCCCGACACCGTGACCGCGATGCTGCGCGCGGTGCTGGACGTCGCCCCCCCCGACCGGCTGGCGGGGCATTTCCACGACACGGGCGGCCGGGCGCTGGCCAATATCGAGGCGTCGCTGGACCTGGGCCTGCGGGTCTTCGACGCCGCCGTGGGGGGGCTGGGCGGCTGCCCCTATGCAAGGGGCGCGACCGGCAATGTCGCGACCGAGGCGGTGGCCGACCGTCTGGCGGCGCTGGGCTATGAAACGGGCCTGGACCGCGATGTGATCGCCGCGGCGGCCGACATGGCCCGCGCGATGCGGACAAGCGAGGGAGATCAGCGCGATGCGTGAGGAACTGGGGGTCGCCATCGACGACCGCGGCGTGGCACGGCTGACGCTGAACCGCGTCGACAAGCACAACGCCCTGTCCGAAAGCCTGATCGCCGCCCTGCACGAGGCCGCCGACCGCCTGGGCGCCAACCCGGACGTGCGCGCCGTCGTGCTGACGGGCAACGGCGCCAGTTTCTGCGCGGGGGGCGATCTGGCCTGGATGCAGGCGCAGATGGCCGCCGATGCCGACACCCGCGCCGCGGCCGCCCGCCGCCTTGCGCGGATGCTGGGCGCGCTCAACACCCTGCCCAAGCCGCTGATCGGCCGGGTGCAGGGCCAGGCCTTCGGGGGCGGGGTGGGGCTGATCTCGGTCTGCGACGTGGCGGTGGCCGTCAACACCGCGCGTTTCGCCCTGACCGAAACGCGGCTGGGGCTGATCCCGGCCACCATCGGCCCCTATGTCGCCGCCCGCCTGGGCGAGGCGGCGGCGCGGCGGGTCTTCCTGTCGGGTCGGCGTTTTGATGCGGGCGAGGCGGTGGCGCTGGGCCTTCTGGCCCGCGCCGTCCCCGAGGCCGAACTGGACGCCGCGACCGAGGCCGAGATCGCGCCCTACCTGGCCTGCGCGCCGGGGGCCGTCGCGCGCGCCAAGGCGCAGCTGCGCGCGCTGGGCCCGCGCATCGACGACGCGGTGATCGAGGACAGCATCCGCCGCCTGGTGGACGCCTGGGAAAGCGACGAGGCGGCCGAGGGAATCGCGGCCTTTTTCGGCCGGCGCAGGCCGCGCTGGGCCCCGGGCGAGGCCGGTTGACCGGACCGCAAAGGCCCCCGAATCCCCTGAAAGCCGACTGCCAAGACTTTGTGAAGAAACCATTTCGTCCTGATGCGGCATTCCGGCGCGTTTTCAATGCGCACGACTGTATACATTTCCGGAAGACCACGATAACAGAGGGGCCAAAGATCGGCGCGGGGCTTTGTTGACCCGGCCCCGGCGGCCCGGCTAACGTCGACGTCGAAAAGACGCGCATCAAATGCAAGAATGCGCCGAAGACAGAAGGGAGAACCCGGTGGAAAACCTGCTGAGCGACTACCTTCCGATCGCGATCTTCTTCGGTATGGCGATCGGGCTTGGCCTGCTCTTGATGCTGTCGGCCCTCGTGATCGCCGTCCGCAACCCCGACCCCGAGAAGCTGTCGGCCTATGAATGCGGCTTCAACGCGTTCGACGATGCGCGCATGACCTTCGACGTGCGGTTTTACCTCGTGGCGATCCTGTTCATCATCTTCGACCTGGAAATCGCGTTCCTGTTCCCCTGGGCGGTGTCTTTCGGCACGGTGGGGATCGTGGGCTTCTGGTCGATGATGGTGTTTCTTGCCGTGCTGACCATCGGCTTTGCCTATGAATGGAAGAAGGGGGCGCTGGAATGGGAGTGACGACGAATCCGACCACTGCGGGCGCCGATGCCGAACACGCCACCCGGGCCCTGAACGCCGAGTTGCAGGACAAGGGCTTCCTCGTCACCTCGACGGCGGACATCATCAACTGGGCGCGCACCGGGTCGCTGCACTGGATGACCTTTGGCCTCGCCTGCTGCGCGGTCGAGATGATGCACACCTCGATGCCGCGCTACGACCTCGAACGGTTCGGCACCGCGCCGCGCGCGTCCCCGCGCCAGTCCGACCTGATGATCGTCGCCGGAACCCTGACCAACAAGATGGCCCCGGCGCTCCGCAAGGTCTATGACCAGATGCCCGAACCGCGCTACGTGATCTCGATGGGATCCTGTGCCAACGGGGGCGGCTATTACCACTACAGCTATTCGGTGGTGCGCGGTTGCGACCGGATCGTGCCGGTGGACATCTACGTGCCCGGCTGCCCGCCGACCGCCGAGGCGCTGCTGTACGGCATCCTGCAATTGCAGCGGAAAATCCGCCGCACCGGGACCATCGTGCGATGACCGGGCGGCCTGCGACATCGGTTCGGCGCGGGGGTGACTTGGTCACATACTTGCGCCCCGGACATGCCGCAGAACGTGTCGGCACGGCGGCGCGCGCCCCCCTTGCGGGGGGGCATGGCGCGGCGCGGTGCCAAGGGAGGAACCTGTGATGAACGAGGCGCTGAGGGAACTCGGGGCACATATCGAGGCACGCCGGCCGGATTGCGTGATCTCGTGGGAGGTGGCCCATCACGAGCTGAACGTGATCGCCGCGCCCAGTTCGATCGTCGGGCTGACCGACTTCCTGCGCACGGATGCCACCTGCCGGTTCTCGTCGCTGGTCGACATCACCGCCGTCGACTACCCCGAGCGCGAGGCGCGCTTCGACGTGGTCTACCACTTCCTGTCGATGTACCAGAACCAGCGCATCCGCGTGAAATGCGCCGTCCGCGAGGACGAGATGATCCCGTCCATCGTGTCGGTCCACCCCTCGGCCAACTGGTTCGAGCGCGAGGTGTTCGACATGTTCGGCATCCTCTTCTCGGGCCATCCCGACCTGCGCCGCATCCTGACCGATTACGGCTTTCGCGGGCACCCGCTGCGCAAGGATTTCCCGACCACCGGCTATACCGAGGTGCGCTATTCCGAGGCGCAGAAACGCGTGGTCTACGAACCCGTCAAGCTGACCCAGGAATACCGCCAGTTCGACTTCATGAGCCCGTGGGAGGGTGCCGATTACATCCTGCCCGGCGACGACAAGTCCCGCGGGGCCGGGGGATGACCATGACGGACGAGGCAACCCTTCTGTTCGGCGTCGGCGCCACCAAGGCGGGCACCAGCTGGCTGCATGCCTACCTGGCCGGCCACCCCCAGTGCCACCTGCGCTCGATCAAGGAGCTGCATTACTTCGATACCCTGGAGGAGGGTCGCACGGCGCGCGCGAGAGAGGAGCTCGACGCAGAGCGGGCCCTTCTCGCCGCGCGCCCGGTCCCCTCGAACCGTGCGCGGGCCGAGGCGCGCGCCCGGCGGCTGAAGGACATGGCCGACTGGTCGGCGGCGCTGGCCACCGGGACCGAGGCGGCCTATCTCGGCTACCTGTCGGACGGTCTCGGCAAACGCCGTCTCGTCGCGGACATAACCCCTGCCTATTCCTTGCTGCCGGTGGGGCGTTTGAAACGGATGGCCGCGATGGCGTCTGACGTGCGCTTCGTCTACCTGCTGCGCGACCCGGTCGAACGGCTGTGGAGCCATGTGCGCATGATCGCGCGCCGCCGCGCCAACCCGGGCGAGGCGATCGGGCCGCGCGCCGGCCGCATCCTGGCGCGGGTGCTCGCGGGCGACGAGGCGCATATCGCCGAGCGCGGCGATTACCGGGCGGTGCTGACCCGGCTGTGGTCGGCGGTCGACCCGACCCGGCTGTGCCTGTCCTATTACGAAGAGCTGTTCTCGCAATCCTCGGTCGACCGGCTGTGCGGCTTTCTCGGCATTCGCCCGGTGCAGGCCGAATTCGGGGTGCGCGTCCATGCCGGCGTGCCGGTCCCGATGAGTCGCGACCAGCGCCGCGCGGCGGCCGAATGGCTGGCGCCGCAATACGATTTCGTCGCCGAACGGCTGGGCCGGGTGCCCGCCGTCTGGCAATCGCATCGGGTGGGGGTGTGACGATGAAGGACAACGCCTTTCACGACGCGCGGACAGGCGAACAGAGCATCCGCAACTTCAACATCAACTTCGGTCCGCAACACCCTGCGGCGCATGGCGTTCTGCGCCTGGTGCTGGAGCTGGACGGCGAGATCGTCGAACGCGCCGACCCGCATATCGGCCTGCTGCACCGCGGCACCGAAAAGCTGATGGAAAGCCGTACCTACCTGCAGAACCTGCCCTATTTCGACCGGCTCGATTACGTGGCCCCGATGAACCAGGAACATGCCTGGTGCCTGGCCATCGAGAAGCTGACGAAAACCGAGGTGCCGCGCCGGGCACAGCTGATCCGGGTTCTGTATTCCGAAATCGGCCGGGTGCTGAACCACCTGCTGAACGTCACCACGCAGGCGATGGACGTGGGCGCGCTGACGCCGCCGCTCTGGGGCTTCGAAGAGCGCGAAAAGCTGATGATCTTCTACGAGCGGGCCTGCGGTGCGCGCCTGCACGCGGCCTATTTCCGGCCCGGCGGCGTGCACCAGGACCTGCCCGACGAGTTGATCGAGGATATCGACCGCTGGGCGGTGGAATTCCCCGCGGTGATCGACGACATCGACGGCCTGCTGACGGAAAACCGCATCTTCAAGCAGCGCAACGCCGATATCGGTGTCGTCACCGAAGAGGAAATCCTCGAATGGGGCTTTTCGGGGGTGATGGTGCGCGGCTCGGGCCTGGCCTGGGATTTGCGCCGGTCGCAGCCCTATGAATGCTATGACGAGTTCGAGTTCCAGATCCCCGTGGGCAAGAACGGTGACTGTTACGACCGCTACCTCGTCCGCATGGAAGAGATGCGCCAGTCCACCCACATCATCCGCCAGTGCTGCGAAAAGCTGCGCCGCGAAAAGGGCGATGTGCTGAACCGGGGCAAGATCGCGCCGCCCACGCGGGGCGACATGAAAACCTCGATGGAAGCGCTGATCCACCATTTCAAGCTGTATACCGAGGGCTTCCACGTTCCCGAGGGCGAGGTCTACGCCGCGGTCGAGGCGCCCAAGGGCGAATTCGGCGTCTACCTGGTGGCCGATGGCACCAACAAGCCCTACCGCGCCAAGCTGCGCGCGCCGGGTTTCCTGCACCTGCAGGCGATGGACCACATCACCCGCGGCCACCAGCTGGCCGACGTGGCCGCGATCATCGGCACGATGGACGTGGTGTTCGGGGAAATCGACCGGTGAGCGGCCCGCGTCCCATAACCGCCCGCGCCGCGACGGCGCTGGGCCTTGCCGGCGCGCTGGCGCCATGGGCGGCCTTCGCCGAGGTCGGCCAGTCCGATCTCGACGCGCTGCGCCGCGCGATGGTCGATGTCGGCTGTCTCGTCGACAGCGCGGCCCGGGCCGCCGCCGTGGAAACCGCCACCGGCTTCGACGAGGCCAAGCTGGAAGAGATCGCCGCCGCGCTGCGTGCCCGCGGCGAGATCGAGGACCAGACCGGCGACCGGGCCGGGATCCGGCTCATTTCGGGAGACTGTGCCAAGTAATGCAAAGACGTCTGCACCACGACCAACCCGACAGCTTCGCGTTCACGCCCGAGAACCGGGCGTGGGCCGAGGCCCAGATCGGCAAATATCCGCCCGGCCGCCAGGCCAGCGCCATCATCCCGCTGCTGTGGCGTGCCCAGGAGCAGGAGGGCTGGCTGACCCGGCCGGCCATCGAATACGTGGCCGACATGCTGGGCATGGCGCATATCCGCGCGCTCGAGGTGGCGACGTTCTATTTCATGTTCCAGCTGGCCCCGGTTGGCTCGGTGGCCCATGTGCAGATCTGCGGCACGACGTCCTGCCTGATCTGCGGCGCCGAGGACCTGATCGCGGTCTGCAAGGACAAGATCGCCACCCAGCCCTTCACGCTGTCCCCTGATGGCAAGTTCAGCTGGGAAGAGGTCGAATGCCTGGGCGCCTGTTCCAACGCGCCGATGGCGCAGATCGGCAAGGATTACTACGAGGATCTCACCGCCGAGCGGCTGGGCTGGATCCTCGACGAACTGGCCGCGGGCCGGGTGCCGACCCCGGGGCCGCAGAACGGCCGTTTCGCCTCGGAACCCAAGGGCGGCGCGACCAGCCTGACCGGGCAGGGCGGTGCGAAACTGGCGCAGAACGCCTCGGTCGAACTGGCCACCACGATCGGCGACACGGTCAAGCGGATCGACGGCACCGAGGTGCCGCTTCTGACGCCCTGGCGGCGCGCGGGACCTGCGGCGGAAGAGGTCAAGACATAGGGCGGCGGACGCGTTACAAATGGCGTCGGACGAATAACCGTCGGAGCGGAGACAAGAGATGAACATTTCTCGCAGTGAAGCAAAGTTCAAATGCGCGATCTTCTGGTGGGCGATCGCCGCCGTGATCGGCCTGACCGTGGTGGCCTTCGGCAACCTGATCGGGCTGTGGGCGCTGGGGTCCTTCATCGGCGGTGCCGGTGTCGGCATCGTGGCCGGGCTCGTGCTGACCATGAACTTCTGCAAGACCGATGCCGAGTTCAAGGCAGAGGCCCAGGCGCGTCGGGAGGCAGAGGCCGCCCGCAAGCCCTATCTCGAGGCCAACGCGGCCAAGGAAATCAAGACCGCCGAAAAGCCGGGCGGCCCCAAGGTGGCGCCCACCGTGCCGAAATCGGCGCCCAAGCCCGCCGCCGCCAAACCGGCGCCGAAACCCGCGCCCGCGCCCGCTCCGAAGCCGGCCCCGGCGCCTGCGCCGGCCGCCGCCGAGGTGGGCAAGCGCCCCGTGGCGCTGTCGGGTCCCCGCGCGGGCGGTGCCGACGACCTCAAGCTGATCAAGGGCGTCGGACCCAAGCTTGAAAAGCTGTGCAACGAGCTGGGCTTCTACCACTACGACCAGATCTCGGCCTGGACCGCGGACGAGGTCGCGTGGGTGGACGAGCACCTGGAAGGCTTCAAGGGCCGCGTCAGCCGTGACGACTGGGTTGCCCAGGCCAAGATCCTGGCCGCCGGCGGCGAGACCGAGTTCTCGAAGCGGGCCAGCGAGGGCGAAGCCTGACGAGGTGACCGTGACGGGTGGGGTGATCGACGACGGCGCGCGGCGCGGCGCGGGATGGGGTCCATGACGGTGGACCGACCCCGCCGCGGGCACCGCCCGCCGGTCGCCTCCCCGGCGGCACGGGGCCAGGGGCAGGGACACCTGCCCGATGGCCCCCAACATCCGGCGCATCAGGCCGGGCACGCCTCCCGCGCCACGGCGCGGGGCGCGACAGGAACGCTTCGGCTTTCGGGCCGGAACCAACGGGGATAAGGCATGCTGACCGACCAGGACCGCATCTTCACCAATCTCTACGGGATGTATGACCGCACCCTCTCCGGCGCGCGCGCCCGGGGGCATTGGGACGGCACGGCGGCACTCATCGCCAAGGGCCGCGACTGGATCATCGACGAGATGAAGAAATCCGGTCTTCGCGGCCGTGGCGGCGCGGGTTTCCCCACCGGTCTTAAATGGTCCTTCATGCCGAAGGAAAGCGACGGGAGGCCGCACTACCTGGTGATCAACGCGGATGAATCCGAGCCGGGCACCTGCAAGGACCGCGAGATCATGCGCCACGACCCCCACACGCTGATCGAGGGGGCGCTGATCGCCAGTTTCGCGATGCAGGCCCATGCCTGTTACATCTACATCCGCGGCGAATACATCCGCGAGCGCGAGGCCCTGCAGGCCGCCATCGACGAGGCCTATGACGCGGGTCTTCTGGGCAAGAACGCCGCGAAATCCGGCTGGGATTTCGACCTTTACGTCTCGCACGGTGCCGGCGCCTATATCTGCGGCGAGGAAACCGCGCTTCTGGAAAGCCTCGAGGGCAAGAAGGGCATGCCCCGGATGAAGCCGCCCTTCCCGGCGGGGTCCGGCCTGTACGGCTGTCCGACCACGGTGAACAACGTCGAATCCATCGCCGTCGTGCCCACCATCCTGCGCCGCGGCGGCGACTGGTTCGCCAGTTTCGGCCGGCCGAACAACGCGGGCACCAAGCTGTTCGCGATCTCGGGCCATGTGAACAACCCCTGCGTGGTCGAGGAAAGCATGTCGATCAGCCTGCGCGAGCTGCTGGATCTGCATTGCGGCGGCGTGCGCGGCGGCTGGGACAACCTCAAGGCGGTGATCCCGGGCGGCTCGTCCGTGCCGCTCTTGCCCGCCAGCCTCTGCGACGAGGCGATCATGGATTTCGACTGGCTGCGCGAACAGCAATCGGGGCTGGGCACCGCGGCGGTGATCGTGATGGACCAGTCGACCGACGTCATCAAGGCGATCTGGCGCCTGGCCAAGTTCTACAAGCATGAAAGCTGCGGCCAGTGCACCCCCTGCCGCGAGGGCACCGGCTGGATGATGCGGGTGATGGAACGCCTCGTCCGCGGCGAGGCCGAGGTGGAAGAGATCGACATGCTGTTCGACGTGTCGAAACAGGTCGAGGGCCACACGATCTGTGCCTTGGGCGATGCCGCCGCCTGGCCGATCCAGGGCCTGATCCGGCATTTCCGCGACGAGATCGAGGACCGCATCAAGGCCCGCAAGACCGGCAAGATCAGCGCGGTGGCGGCCGAGTGATCGGGACGGGGCGCATATCCCGGGCCGGGGGGGGCTGTTATTGCATAGCGGCACCCCGCGGCCCCATCTTCGGGGCGGGACGGGGCGCGCGCGCCGCCGTTCCCGCCATCCGCAGAGAGGTCCGCGCCATGCGTCTTGTCCTGTCCGCCGTCCTTGCCACGGGTCTTGCCGCCGGCACCGCCGCTGCCGCCCAGGCCCGGCCGCCGCTGTCCGAACATGCGCAGATCAACCAGGGCCTGACGGTCATCGCCATCGCGAACATGATCCGCCGGAACTGCGACCGCATCGAGCCGCGTTTCCTGCGCGCCTATGGCTTCATGCGCGACCTCAAGCAGGCCGCCAATGAGGCGGGCTATTCCGACGACGAGATCGAGGCCTTCGTCACCGACAAGGCCGAGAAGACGCGCGTCGAGGACGCCGCCCGCGCCTGGCTGGTGGCGCGGGGCGTGACGCTGAAGGACGGGGCCAGCTATTGCCCCGTCGGCCTGACCGAAATCGACCGGAACAGCCAGATCGGCGTTCTGTTGAAGGCGAGGTAGGGATGGGGCCGCGGGGCGACAACGACAGGCGATCCCGCGGGGCGCCGGGCCGGACAGGCTCGGGCCGCGGCATTCGGAACCGGACGGGGCGCCTGGGCGCACCGCAGGACAGGTGACAAGGCAAGGGCATGGCAGAGCTACGCAAGATCATCATCGACGAGCACGAGATCGAGGTCGACCCCGCGATGACGGTGCTGCAGGCCTGCGAGGTGGCGGGGATCGAGATCCCGCGCTTCTGCTACCATGAACGGCTGTCCATCGCGGGCAATTGCCGGATGTGCCTGGTGGAAATCGTCGGCGGCCCGCCGAAACCGGCGGCCTCCTGCGCGATGCAGGTGCGCGACCTGCGCCCCGGCCCCGAGGGCCAGCCGCCTGTGGTCCGGACGAACTCCCCAATGGTCAAGAAGGCCCGCGAAGGGGTGATGGAGTTCCTGCTCATCAACCACCCCCTCGACTGCCCCATCTGCGACCAGGGCGGGGAATGCGATCTGCAAGACCAGGCAATGGCTTACGGCGTGGACTTCAGCCGCTACCGCGAACCCAAGCGCGCCGTCGAGGACCCGGACCTGGGCCCGCTGGTGGGCACCTGCATGACCCGCTGCATCTCCTGCACCCGCTGCGTGCGCTTCATCACCGAGGTGGCGGGGATGCCGGAACTCGGCCAGACCGGCCGCGGCGAGGATGCCGAGATCACCTCCTACCTCGGCCAGACGCTCGATTCCGAATTGCAGGGCAACATCATCGACCTCTGCCCGGTGGGCGCGCTGACCTCGAAACCCTATGCCTTCACCGCCCGGCCCTGGGAACTGACCAAGACCGAGACGATCGACGTGATGGACGCGCTGGGGTCGAACATCCGCATCGACACCAAGGGCCGCGAGGTGATGCGCATCCTGCCGCGCAACCATGACGGCGTGAACGAGGAATGGATCTCCGACAAGACCCGTTTCGTGTGGGACGGGCTGCGCCGGCAACGCCTCGACAAACCCTACATCCGCGAGAACGGCAAGCTGCGCGCGGCCTCCTGGCCCGAGGCGCTGGCCGCCGCCGCGACCGCCATCAAGGGCGCGAAGAAGCTGGCCGGTCTGGTGGGCGACCTGGTGCCCGTCGAACCCGCCTTCGCGCTCAGGGAACTGGTCGAGGGGCAGGGCGGCCATGTCGAATGCCGCACCGACGGCGCGAAACTGCCCGCGGGCAACCGGTCCGCCTATGTCGGCAATGCCGCGATCGAGGATATCGACCACGCCCGCACGATCTACCTGGTGGGCACCGACCCGCGCGCCGAGGCGCCCGTTCTGAACGCCCGCCTGCGCAAGGCCTGGCTGCACGGCGCCACCGTGCACCGCGTCGGCCCGCCATCGGACCTGACCTTCGACGTGGTCGAACACGGCACCGACCGCGCCGCGCTCAAGGCGCTCGTCGACGGGGCCGAGACGCAGGAAAACGCGCTGGTCATCGTCGGGCAGGGTGCGCTGACCGGGGACGATGGCGCGGCGGTGCTGGCTGCGGCGATGCTGCTCTCCGAACGCACCGGCGGCGGGATGCTGGTGCTGCACACGGCCGCCGCGCGCGTCGGCGCGATGGATGCGGGCTGCGTCGGCCCGAACGGCGTGGCCGACCTGCTGAACGGCGCCGACGTGGTCTACAACCTCGGCGCCGATGAGATCGACATCGCGCCGGGTCCCTTCGTGATCTACCAGGGCAGCCATGGCGACCGCGGCGCGCACCGCGCCGACGTGATCCTGCCGGGCGCGGCCTATCCCGAGGAACAGGGCCTGTTCGTCAACACCGAAGGCCGCCCGCAACTGGCGCTTCGCGCCGGTTTCCCGCCGGGCGAGGCCAAGGAGAACTGGGCGATCCTGCGTGCCCTTTCCGCCGAGATCGGCGCCACGTTGCCCTATGACACGCTCGTTCAGCTGCGCCAGCGCCTGGTCAAGGCCGCCCCGCACCTGGCCCTGATCGACGAGGTGCCGGAAAACGCCTGGGACGCGCTGCCCGAGGGGCCGCTGGGCACCGGCGCCTTCGACAGCCCGGTCCGGGATTTCTACCTGACCAACCCGATCGCGCGCGCCTCCAAGCTGATGGCCGAACTCTCGGCCCTGGCCAAGGCGCGCCGGACCGGCGCCATGGCCGCGGAATAGGCCGATGCAGCGGGTCCGCCACCCTATCGCGCCGCTTCTCGCGCTGGGCCTTATGGCCGGGGCGGGCGGCTGTGCGCCGACCCTGCCGGGCGCCGACCGCGCGCCCGCCTACCTGGGCGCCGAGGCGGCGGTGCTCAGCGACGACCTGGTGAACATGGTCGTCCGCATGAAGCACCCCGACGGCCCCGAGGCGGTGCAGGCCTATGCGCGTTGCGCGGCGGCGAATTACGCGCTGGGCCGGGGCTACGGCTTTCTGCGCCACGTGCGCACGCAGCTGGGCCAGGAACGCGGCGGCATCGTCAAGGCCGATGCCGTCTATACCATGTCTGCGATCCTGCCCGAGGGCATCCGGACCATCGACGCCGAAGTCGTCGTGGCCGATTGCGCCGGGCAGGGCATACCGACGGTCTGAGGAACGATAGGGACGAGATGGCGGATTTTCTGGATACCGGGTTCGGGGTGGCGCTGACGATCATGGCGCAGGGGCTGATGGTGATCGCCTTCGTGATGATCTCGCTGCTGTTCCTCGTCTATGGCGACCGCAAGATCTGGGCCGCGGTGCAGATGCGCAAGGGGCCGAACGTGGTGGGCGTGTTCGGCCTGCTGCAGACGGTGGCCGACGCGTTGAAATACGTGGTCAAAGAGGTCGTCATTCCCGCCGGTGTCGACCGTCCGGTCTTCCTGCTGGCGCCGATGATTTCCTTCGTCATGGCGATGATCGCCTGGGCGGTCATCCCGTTCTCCGACCGGCTGGTGCTGGCCGACCTGAACGTGGCGATCCTCTATGTCTTCGCGATTTCCTCGCTCGAGGTCTACGGCGTCATCATGGGCGGCTGGGCGTCGAACTCGAAATACGCCTTCCTGGGCAGCCTGCGCTCGGCGGCGCAGATGATCTCCTACGAGGTGTCCATCGGCCTCATCATCGTGGGCGTGATCCTGTCGACCGGCTCGCTGAATTTCGGTGACATCGTCCACGCGCAGGACGGCCGGTTCGGCCTGTTCTCGTGGTACTGGCTGCCGCACCTGCCGATGGTGTTCCTGTTCTTCATCTCGGCCCTGGCCGAGACCAACCGCCCGCCCTTCGACCTTCCCGAGGCGGAATCGGAACTCGTGGCGGGCTACCAGGTGGAATATTCCTCGACGCCGTTCCTGCTGTTCATGGCGGGCGAATACATCGCCATCTTCCTGATGTGCGCGCTGATGACGCTTTTGTTCTTCGGCGGCTGGCTGTCGCCCATCCCGGGCCTGCCCGACGGGGCGCTGTGGATGGTGGCCAAGATGGGGGTGTTCTTCTTCCTCTTCGCCATGGTCAAGGCCATCGTGCCCCGCTACCGCTATGACCAGCTGATGCGCCTGGGCTGGAAGGTGTTCCTGCCGATGAGCCTGGCCTGGGTCGTCATCGTGGCGTTCTTCGCGCAATTCGAACTGTTCGGCGGCGCCTATGCCCGCTGGGCCGTGGGGGGCTGAGCCATGCGATATTCCCTTCTCGCCGCCCTGTTTCTGGGGCTTGGGGGCATCGCCGGCACGGCCGCGGCGCAACCGGCGAACCCTGACGCCAAGGCCATGGAATGTGCCGAGAACGGCGATTTCATCTGTGCGCTTCGCAGCTTCAGCGCGTTCATGATGTCCGATCAGGCCGCGCCACTCGAAAACCCGGATGGCGACCTGACCGTGGCCGGCGCGCGCTGGGAGGTGTTCGTCCGGCTCGCCGTTCCACAGCTTGGCAATCTGGCCGCGCGCAACGAGGTCGAGCGCCTTCTGGAATTCGTCCGCGCGGAATATGGCGACACCCGTTACATGTACGCCACGCTGCACATGGTACGCGCCGAAACCTGCGCGGCGCTGGGCGATGCGGCCTGCGCCGAGGACAGCAAGAGCGCGCTGTGCGAAAACCTGGAAAACTGGGCGGCCCCCTTCGCGATGCCCGCCCAGGGCGCCGAGATGACCGAACGGGTCAAGGCCGTCACGTCCGAATGCGAGGAATGACATGACCGCAAGCGAACAAGACCGCATCGGCCCCCCGCATCCGTCGCCCCGTCCCGAAAAGGAGTCCGTCCGATGACCACCATGGATTGGAAACGCGCCGGGAAATACTTCCTGCTGATGGATTTCCTCGAAGGCTTCCGGCTGGGGATGAAATACTTCCTCGCGCCCAAGGCCACGGTGAACTACCCGCATGAAAAGGGGCCGCTGTCGCCCCGGTTCCGCGGCGAACACGCGCTGCGCCGCTATCCCAATGGCGAGGAACGCTGCATCGCCTGCAAGCTGTGCGAGGCGATCTGCCCCGCCCAGGCCATCACCATCGACGCCGAACCGCGCGAGGACGGCTCGCGCCGGACCACGCGCTATGACATCGACATGACGAAATGCATCTATTGCGGCTTCTGCCAGGAGGCCTGCCCCGTGGATGCCATCGTCGAGGGCCCGAATTTCGAATTCGCCACCGAAACCCGCGAGGAACTGTTCTACGACAAGCGGAAACTGCTTGAGAACGGCGAACGCTGGGAGGCCGAGATCGCCCGCAACCTGGAACTGGACGCGCCCTACCGATGACGTGGGACATAGCACAAAAGAAGCTGGAAAACGACATCCTCAACGTGAGTTCTGAGGTGTCTGACCTCGAGTTGCGCCTAGAGGAAGCTTTGAATGAGATACGAGATTTGCGAGCAAAGCTTAGCAGCTTAGAGGGCACAGTATCCGACTTGGACCTCCGCGTAGAACATCTCGGGGAGAATTCGTGATGAGCGGATACGAGAAACTCTTCCAGCAGATGCTGGAGCAAAGCCACAAGATGGCCAAGTCCTTCAATCCCGCCTTGGAGAGCTTCCAGGTGCATGGCTTCGACAAGCTGATGCCGACCATGCCCAAGGACTTCATGGAGATGATGTGGGGCAACACCTTCAACCCCGAAGGGCTGGACGCCAAGACGCGGCTTCTGGTGGTGCTGGCGGGGCTGACGGTGCTGGGCGCGCAGGCCGATGCGCAGTTCAAGCTGACCGTGCGCCACGCGCTGGAGGCCGGCGCCAGCGAACGCGAGATCGCCGAAGTGATCTACCAGATGTCCATGCTGGGCGGCATCCCCGCGATGAGCCGCGCGCTGGAACTGGCGCAATCGGTGTTCGACGAAAAGACGGGTGAGGAGGACGGCGGATGAGCGTCGCGGATTTCGCATTCTACTGCTTTGCCGCGGTGACGGTGGCCTCGGGGCTGTTCGTCGTGCTGGCGCGCAACCCGGTGCATTCGGTGCTGTGGCTGATCCTGGCCTTCCTGTCCTCGGCGGGCCTGTTCGTGCTGCTGGGCGCGGAATTCGTGGCGATGCTGCTGGTGATCGTCTACGTGGGCGCAGTCGCGGTGCTGTTCCTGTTCGTCGTGATGATGCTCGATGTCGATTTCAGCGAGCTGAAGGCCAAGATGGCCGCCTATTTCCCCATTGCGGGGCTGATCGGGGCGGTGTTCCTGGCGCAGCTGGTGATGGTCTTCGGGGTCTGGCAATCGGCCGATGGCGCGGCCCAGTTGCGCGGCGCGCCCACCCCCGACCCGGCCCAGGTGCACAACACCCGGGCGCTGGGGAACCTGATCTACGACGACTACATCCACCTGTTCCAGGCCGCGGGGCTGATCCTGCTGGTCGCGATGATCGGCGCCATCGTGCTGACGCTGCGCTACCGGCCCGACGTCAAGCGCCAGAACGTGCTGGCGCAGATGTATCGCGACCCGGCCAAGGCGATGGAACTGAAGGACGTGAAACCGGGGCAGGGCCTCTGACCGCGGAACGCAACGACAGGCGGGCGGGTGCGCCCGGAGGGACGGAATGATCGGACTTGAACATTACCTGACGGTGGCCGCAGCGCTTTTCGTCATCGCCATCTTCGGGATCTTCGTGAACCGCAAGAACGTGATCGTCATCCTGATGTCGATCGAACTGATGCTCTTGTCGGTCAACATCAACCTTGTCGCCTTCTCGGCTCATCTGGGCGACCTGGTCGGGCAGGTGTTCACCATGTTCGTCCTCACCGTCGCCGCCGCCGAGGCCGCCATCGGCCTTGCGATCCTCGTCTGTTTCTTCCGCAACCGCGGGTCCATCGCGGTGGACGACGTCAACGTGATGAAGGGCTAGGGGCACATGGAAAAGATCATCCTCTTCGCACCCCTGATCGGCGCCATCCTCTGCGGCTTCGGCTGGCGGGTCCTCGGCGAAAAGGCCGCGATGTGGACCACCACGGCGCTGGTCTTCCTGTCCTGCCTGTTCTCCTGGGTGGTGTTCCTGGGCTTTGACGGCGAGATGCGCCAGGTCGAGATCTTCCGCTGGATCGAAAGCGGGTCGATGGTGGCCGACTGGGCAATTCGCGTCGACCGGCTGACCGCGATCATGCTGATCGTGGTGACGACCGTCTCGGCCTTCGTCCATCTCTACAGCTTCGGCTACATGGCCCATGACGAGAACTGGCGCGAGGGCGAAAGCTACAAGCCCCGCTTCTTCGCCTATCTCTCGTTCTTCACCTTCACCATGCTGGCGCTGGTGACCGCCGACAACATCGTCCAGCTGTTCTTCGGCTGGGAAGGCGTGGGCGTCGCCTCCTACCTGCTGATCGGGTTCTATTACCGCAAGCCGTCCGCGAACGCCGCCGCGATCAAGGCGTTCATCGTCAACCGGGTGGGCGATTTCGGCTTCCTCCTGGGCATCTTTGCGCTGTTCTTTCTGGTCGATTCCGTGCGCTTCGACGACATCTTCGCCGCGGCGCCCGTGATCGGCGAGACCGACCTGACCTTCCTCAACGGCACCTGGAACGCGGCGAACGTGGTGGGCGTGCTCTTGTTCATCGGCGCGATGGGCAAGTCGGCGCAGCTGTTCCTGCACACCTGGCTGCCCGACGCGATGGAGGGTCCGACGCCCGTCTCGGCGCTGATCCACGCCGCGACCATGGTGACGGCGGGGGTGTTCCTGATCTGCCGGATGTCGCCGGTCATGGAATTCGCGCCCGACGCCAAGACCATGATCGTGGTGCTGGGCACCGCGACGGCGTTCTTCGCCGCGACCGTGGGCCTGGTGCAGAACGACATCAAGCGGGTGATCGCCTATTCGACCTGTTCGCAGCTGGGCTACATGTTCGTGGCCGCGGGCGTCGGCGTCTACTCGGCGGCGATGTTCCACCTGCTGACGCATGCCTTCTTCAAGGCGCTGCTGTTCCTCGGCGCGGGCAGCGTGATCCACGCCATGCACCACGAACAGGACATGCGGAACTATGGCGGGCTGAGGGACAAGATCCCCTATACCTTCTACGCCATGCTGATCGGCACGCTGGCGATCACCGGGGTGGGGATTCCGCTGACCTATATCGGTTTCGCCGGTTTCCTGTCCAAGGACGCCATCATCGAAAGCGCCTGGGGGGCCGGGGCCACCTGGCCGTTCTGGGCGCTGGTGATCGCGGCCGCCATGACCAGTTTCTATTCCTGGCGGCTGATGTTCATGACCTTCTGGGGCACGCCGCGCGGCGACAAGCACACCCATGAGCACGCCCATGAAAGCCCAAGGGTGATGCTGATCCCGCTGGGCGTGCTCAGCGTGGGCGCGGTGCTGGCGGGCATGGTCTGGCATGGCAGCTTCTTCGGCGACCACGACCAGGTGAACCGCTTCTACGGCATCCCCGTGCACGAGGTGGCGGCGGACGCCGGCCACGGCGAAGCGGCGGGCCATGGCGAGGACGCGGCCCATGGCGCGGCCATGTCCTACCCGCTGCCCGGCGAGGGCGCGCTTTACATGGCGCCCGACAACCACGTCATGGACGCGGCGCACCACGCGCCGAAATGGGTCAAGGCCGCGCCGTTCCTGGCGATGCTGCTGGGCCTGGGCACCGCCTACCTGTTCTACATCCGCGCCCCGGAACTGCCCGGCCAGACGGCCAAAACCTTCCGTCCCGTCTACCTGTTCCTGCTGAACAAGTGGTATTTCGACGAGCTTTACGACGCGATCTTCGTGAACCCGGCCAAGAATATCGGCCGCGCGCTGTGGAAGGGGGGCGACGGCAGCGTGATCGACGGCGCGGTGAACGGGGTCTCGATGGGGATCGTGCCGTTCTTCACCCGCGTCGCGGGCCGGCTGCAGTCGGGATACCTGTATCACTATGCCTTCGCGATGGTGATCGGCATCGCCGTTCTGATCACCTGGATGATGCTGACCGGGGGGGCGGAATAATGGACAACCTGCTTTCCATCATCACCTTCACCCCGCTGATCGCCGCGCTGATCCTCGGGATCGGCCTGCGGGGCGAGGACGAGGCCGCGCAGAAGAACGCCAAGTGGCTGGCCCTGATCGCCACCACCGCGACCTTCCTAATCTCGCTTTTCGTGCTGTTCGGCTTCGATGCCTCGGATCCCGGCTTCCAGTTCGTCGAGGAACGCGACTGGCTTCTGGGCCTGAAATACAAGATGGGGGTCGACGGCATCTCGGTGCTGTTCGTGATGCTGACCACGTTCCTGATGCCGCTGACCATCGCGGCCTGCTGGAACGTCACCCACCGCGTCAAGGAATACATGATCGCGTTTCTCGTGCTGGAAACGCTGATGCTGGGGGTGTTCTGCGCGCTCGACATGGTGCTGTTCTACCTGTTCTTCGAGGGCGGGCTGATCCCGATGTTCCTGATCATCGGCATCTGGGGCGGCAAGGAACGCATCTACGCCACGTTCAAGTTCTTCCTCTACACCTTCCTCGGCTCGGTGCTGATGCTGGTGGCCATGGTGGCGATGTATGTGGACGCCGGCACCACCGACATTCCCACGCTGCTGACGCATCAGTTCAGCGCGGGCGATATCGTGATCGGCGGCAAGACCATCGTCGGCGGCATGCAGACCTTCCTGTGGCTGGCCTTCTTCGCCAGCTTCGCGGTCAAGATGCCGATGTGGCCGGTGCATACCTGGCTGCCCGACGCGCACGTCCAGGCGCCGACCGCCGGATCGGTCGTGCTGGCCGCGATCCTCTTGAAGATGGGCGGCTACGGCTTCCTGCGCTTCAGCTTGCCGATGTTCCCGGTGGCGTCCGACATCTGGGCGCCCATGGTGTTCTGGCTTTCGGCCATCGCCATCGTCTACACCTCGCTGGTGGCGCTGGCGCAATCCGACATGAAAAAGCTGATCGCCTATTCATCGGTGGCGCATATGGGCTTCGTCACCATGGGCATCTTCGCGGCGAACCAGCAGGGGCTCGATGGCGCGATCTTCCAGATGCTGTCGCACGGCTTCATCTCGGGCGCGCTGTTCCTGTGCGTCGGCGTGATCTACGACCGGATGCACACCCGCGAGATCGACGCCTATGGTGGCCTCGTGAACCGCATGCCCGCCTATGCCTTCGTGTTCATGCTGTTCACGCTGGCCAATGTCGGCCTGCCGGGCACATCCGGGTTCATCGGCGAATTCCTGACGCTGGCGGGCGTGTTCCAGGTGAACACCTGGGTCGCTGCGGTGGCCTGCACCGGGGTGATCCTGTCGGCGGGCTATGCGCTGTGGCTGTACCGGCGGGTGGTGTTCGGCGACCTGATCAAGGAAAGCTTGCGCGCGATCAAGGACATGAACCTGCGCGAACGCGCGATCTTCGCGCCGCTGGTGGCGATGACCGTCCTGTTGGGCGTCTACCCGGCGCTGGTGACCGACATCGTCGGGCCCTCGGTCGAGGCGCTTTTGTCGAACTACAACACCGCGCTGATCGAGGCCGAGGCCGCGACGCGGCTCGCGCAGAACTGAGGGGAACGCGATGATTTCTGCCGATCTTTCCGTGGTCCTGCCCGAGATCGTCCTCGCGGTTTACGCGATGGGCGCGCTCCTGGCGGCCGTCTATACCGGCAAGGACAAGGCCGCCCCGGTCCTGGTCTGGACCACCGCGGCGCTGTTCTTCGCGCTGGCCGCCTGGACCGGCCTGACCGCGGGCGAGGCGCGCACGGCCTTTGGCGGGGCCATCGTCGATGACGGGTTCGCCCGCTTCGCCAAGGTGGTGATCCTGGTCTCGGCCGGCGCCGTCCTGCTGATGAGCAAGGACTACATGCGCCGGCAAAAGACCCTGCTGTTCGAATTCCCGGTGCTGGTGGCGCTGTCGGTCGTGGGCATGATGCTCATGGTCTCGGCCCATGACCTGATGACGCTCTACATGGGGCTGGAGCTGCAATCGCTGGCGCTTTACGTCGTCGCCGCGATCCGCCGCGACAGCGTCAAGGCGACCGAGGCGGGGCTGAAATACTTCGTGCTCGGCGCGCTGTCCTCGGGCCTTCTGCTCTATGGCGCGTCGCTGACCTATGGTTATGCGGGCACCACGCTGTTCTCGGGCATCCTGTCGACGCTGGGCGAGGGCGAGATGTCGATCGGCCTGCTGATCGGTCTGGTCTTCATGATCACCGGCCTCGCCTTCAAGGTCTCGGCGGTGCCGTTCCACATGTGGACGCCCGATGTCTACGAGGGCGCGCCGACGCCGGTCACCGCCTTCTTCGCCTCGGCGCCCAAGATGGCGGCGATGGGCCTGTTCGCGCGCGTCCTGCACGACGCCTTCGGCGCGGTGCCGGGCGACTGGGGCCAGGTGGTCGCGGTTCTCTCGCTGTTGTCGATGGCGCTGGGCGCGGTGGCCGCGATCGGCCAGCGCAACATCAAGCGGCTGATGGCCTATTCCTCGATCGCGCACATGGGTTACGCGCTGATGGGGCTGGCGGCGGGCACGCAACTGGGCGTGCAGGCGATGCTGATCTACATGGCGATCTACGTCACCATGAGCGTCGGCACCTTCGCCTTCATCCTGTCTATGGAAAAGGACGGCCAGCCCGTCACCGATATCCGCAGCCTGAACATGTATGCTGCGCGCGAACCCTTGAAGGCGCTGGCGATGCTGGTGCTGTTGTTCAGCCTGGCGGGCGTGCCGCCGCTGGTGGGCTTCTTCGGCAAGTTCTACGTGGTGCGCGCGGCGGTCGATGCGGGGCTGGTCTGGCTGGCGGTGGCCGGCGTCGTCGCCTCGGTGGTGGGCGCGTTCTACTACCTGCGCATCGTCTTCTACATGTATTTCGGCGAAGAGGGCGACGCCCGGCTGGATGGCGCGATGCCCCCGGTGCTGTGGGGGATGCTGATGATCTCGGCCTTCGCGATGGTGGCGGGTGTCATCAACCTCTTCGGGGTCGAGGGGCTGGCGCTGACCGCGGCGGAAACCCTTGTCAACTGAGGCAGGCGCGGGGCAGGGCGGCTGGCACTGGCCGGCCGGGCACGACCTGATCCTGCTCGACGTGGTCGACAGCACCATGGCCGAGGCGCGCCGCCGCGCGCCGCTATCGCGCCCCACCTGGATCGCCGCCCGCCGCCAGACGGCGGCGGTGGGCCGGCGCGGCCGCGCCTGGGCCGCGCCCGAGGGCAACCTGTCCGCCACGCTCAGTTTCGATCCGGGCTGCACACCGGCGCAGGCCGCGCTTTATTCCTTCGTCGCCTCCTACGCGCTTTACGCCACGCTCCTGGCCTATGTGGACGACCGCGACGCCGTCGCGCTGAAATGGCCGAACGACGTGCTGCTTTCGGGGGGCAAGCTGGCGGGCATCCTGCTGGAATCCGAGGGCAACACCCAGGCGGTCCAGCGGCTGTCCATCGGGATCGGCGTCAACCTGAACACCGCGCCCGCGGCGGTCGCGCTGGAGCCGGGCGCCGCCCCGCCCGTCACGCTGGCCGAGGTCATCGGCGAACCGGTCGACCCGCTGGAATTCCTGGCCTTCCTGGCCGAACACATGGCCCACCAGGACGCGTTCTTCCGCGCCAACGGCTTCGGCCCCCTGCGCGCCGCCTGGCTGGACCGCGCCGCGCGCCTGGGCGAAACGATCACCGCCCGCACCGGCACCGAGACCGTCACCGGCACCTTCGTCACGGTGGACGAGGACGGCCAGCTTGTTCTAGAGACGCCCGGCGGGCGGCGCACCATCGCCGCGGCCGACGTGTTCTTCTGAAGGGCGGCGCCCATGCTTCTGTGCATCGACTGCGGCAACACCAATACCGTCTTCTCGATCTGGGACGGCGAACGGTTCCTGTGCACGCTGCGCACCGCCACCGAACACACCCGCACCGCCGACCAGTATTTCACCTGGTTCGCGACGCTGATCGCCCATCACCGGATCGAGGCGCGGATCACCGATGTCATCATCTCGTCCACGGTGCCGCGCGTCGTGTTCAACCTGCGCGTCTTCGCCGACCGTTATTTCAACACCCGGCCCATCGTGGTGGGCAAACCCGAATGCCTGCTGCCGCACCCCGCGCGCGTGGATGCCGGAACCAATGTCGGCCCCGACCGGCTGGTGAACTCGGCCGGCGCCTATGACCGGCACGGCGGCGACCTGATCGTGGTCGATTTCGGAACGGCCACCACCTTCGACGTGGTGGCCCATGACGGCGCCTATGTGGGGGGCGTGATCGCGCCCGGCGTGAACCTGTCGCTGGAGGCCCTGCACATGGCGGCCGCGGCGCTGCCCCATGTCGACGTGACCAAACCGCAGGCTGTGATCGGCACCAACACGGTGGCCTGCATGCAATCGGGCGTGTTCTGGGGTTATGTCGGCCTCGTGCGCGAGATCTGCGCGCGCATCCGCGCCGAGTACGAGGCGCCCATGCGCATCATCGGCACCGGGGGGCTTGCACCTCTCTTCGCCACGGGCGATGTGCTGTTCGACACCATCGAGGACGATTTGACGATGCACGGCCTGACCGTGATCCACGCCTATAACAAGGAAAACGGCGCAGCATGAGCAGCAGCAAGGACAGACTGATCTACCTCCCCCTCGGCGGCGCCGGGGAAATCGGGATGAACGCCTATGTCTACGGCTACGGCGCGCCCGGCAAGGAAAAGCTGATCCTGGTCGATCTCGGCGTGACCTTCCCCAACATGGATACCACGCCCGGCGTCGACCTGATCTTTGCCGATATCTCCTGGCTCGAGGAACGCCGCGACCGGCTGGAGGCGATCTTCATCACCCATGCCCACGAGGATCACGTGGGCGCGGTGGGCCACCTGTGGTCGCGGCTGCGCGCGCCGGTCTACGCGCGCCCCTTCACCGCCAACCACGCCGCCCGCAAGATGGAGGAACAGGGCCAGGACCCGTCGAACGTCAAGGTGGTCGAGCCCTGGCCGAACAAGGTCAAGGCGGGCCCCTTCGAGGTGGCGTTCCTGCCGGTCTCGCACTCCATTCCCGAAAGCTCGGCCATGGTGATCGACACGCCCGCAGGCCGGGTGGTGCATACCGGCGATTTCAAGCTGGACCCGACGCCGCTGGTGGGCGAACCCTTCGACCGTGGCCTCTGGGCCGAGGTGGCGAAACCCGGCGTCAAGGTGCTGACCTGCGATTCCACCAACGTCTTCTCGCCCAACCCGGGCCGGTCCGAGGCGACGCTGGGCCCGGCGATCCGGCAACTGGTGGAACGCGCGCCCCAGATGGTGGTGGCCACCACCTTCGCCTCGAACATCGCGCGGGTAAAGACGCTGGCCGAGGCGGGCGTCGATGCGGGCCGCTCGGTCTGCCTGATGGGGCGCGCGATGCGCCGCATGGTCGAGGCGGGCGTCGAATCGGGCGTGCTGACCGATTTCCCGCGCACCGTCACCCCCGAACAGGCCGCCGACCTGCCGCGTGGCAACCTGATGCTGATCGTCACCGGCAGCCAGGGCGAACGCCGCGCGGCCTCGGGCCAGCTGTCGCGGGGCAAGTACATGGGGCTGGAGCTGAAAGAGGGCGACCTGTTCCTGTTCTCGTCCAAGACCATCCCCGGCAACGAACGCGACGTGCTGCGCGTGGTCAACGCGCTTTCGGAAATGGGCGTGGACGTGGTCGATGACAGCGCCGACCTCTATCACGTGTCCGGGCACGCGAACCGGCCCGATCTTGCGACGATCCACATGCTGATGAAACCGGGCGTCGTGGTGCCCATGCATGGCGAACACCGCCACCTGCGCGAACATGTCAAGCTGGCAGCCGAGAACGGGCTTCCGGCGATGCTGGCGCCCAATGGCACGATGCTGGACCTGACCGGCGATCAGCCCCGGGTGGCCGAGTTCGTCGAGACGGGCCGCACCTACCTGGACGGCCGCGTGCAGATCGGCGCGCTGGACGGGGTGGTGCGCGACCGCATCCGCATGGCGCTGAACGGGCATGTCACCGTGTCGCTGATCCTGGACGAGGATGACGAACCGATGGGTGACCCTTGGGTGGATCTCTCGGGCCTGCCCGAAACCGCGCCGGGCGGCGTGTCGCTGGTCGAGGCGGTCGAGGAAAAGCTGGGCACTTTCCTGAACCGGGCCGAGGACAAGGTGCTGACCGATGACGACCTTCTGGAAAAGGATCTCAAGATCATCGCGCGGCGCACCGTCGAGAACGAGATCGGAAAGCGCCCCGAGGTCACGGTGGTGATCAGCCGGCTGGCCTGAGGCGCGGGGGTCTGGTTTCGCCTTGGCTGCGCCAAGGCGACCGGGGGCCGGGGGCTGACGCCCCCGGCCCCTTTGCGTTCTGGCCTGCAGGCGTGGGGATGCGCGGCGACGGGCGGTGCCGGAACGGGTTCACCCCGGCCTGCGGTTGCGCAAGGCCGGGCGATCCATGGGCAGATGCGGGGCTGTGAGCGGGCGGGGCGATTGTGGCTGCCGTTTCGCCCCGGCAAGCCGGGGCGACCCGCCGGGGGCGCTGCCCCCGGACCCCCGGGGCATGGCACGCCCGACGCGGCGCTGGGGCCCGCGAACGCATGCCCGCCGGCGCGACCGTACAGGCCCGCTGAAAGGGCCGGTTCAGTCGGCGGTTTCCTCGGTGGTCTCGGGATCCGGTTTCGGCTTGAACGAGCGGGTCAGGAAGGCGGGCATGTGATCGCCCATGCCGACCACCGCGTCGTCGCGGCCCGATTTGCCGCCGCGCCGATTGCGCCCGCCCCGGTCCCGGTCCCGGTCCCGGTCGCGATCCCGCGGCGTGCGGGGGGCGGTCGGGGCGGGGTCGGCCGCGGTGTCGCGGGGCCGCGGCGCGGGGGCGGCGGGGGCCTCCTTGGCCGGTGCCGCGTCGTCCTGCACGTCCCGGTCGCGCCGCGCCTTGGCGCCGCCTTTCAGCGGGCTTTCGACGCGGGGGATTTCCTTTTCGACCAGGTCCTCGATCGCGGCCAGCCACTTTTCGTCATGCGGCACGCAGATCGTCAGCGCCTTGCCCAGCTTGCCCGCGCGCCCGGTCCGGCCGATCCGGTGGACGTAATCCTCGGCGTGGGAGGGCACGTCATAGTTGAACACGTGGGACACGTCGGGAATGTCCAGCCCCCGCGCGGCCACGTCGGAGGCGATGAGGAACCGCAGCGATCCGTCGCGGAACGCGGCCAGCGTGCGCGTGCGCTGCGACTGGTCCAGGTCGCCATGGATCGGCGCCGCGTCATAGCCGTATTTCTTCAGCGACTTGGCGACGATGTCGACCTCGGTCTTGCGATTGCAGAAGATGATCGCGTTCTTGCACTTCTCGCCCTCGCCGTCGATCAGCGCGCGCAGCAGCGCGCGTTTCTCGCTGGCCTGGCGGTCCTTGCGGGTGGCGGTGTATTTCACCACGCCCTGCTCGATGCTTTCGGCGGTGGTGGCGCGGCGCGCGACCTCGATCTTTTCCGGGGCCGACAGGAAGGTGTTGGTCACCCGCTCGATCTCGGGCGCCATGGTGGCGCTGAAGAACAGCGTCTGGCGGGTGAAGGGCGTCAGCTGGAAGATGCGCTCGATATCGGGGATGAACCCCATGTCCAGCATCCGGTCGGCCTCGTCCACCACCATGATCTGCACACCGGTCAAGAGCAGCTTGCCGCGCTCGAAATGGTCCAGCAGGCGGCCGGGGGTGGCGATCAGCACATCCACGCCCTTGTCGATCAGCGCGTCCTGTTCCTTGAACGACACGCCCCCGATCAACAAAGCCTTCGTCAGCTTGGTGTTCTTGGCATAGGTGTCGAAATTCGCGGCCACCTGGGCGGCCAGTTCCCGCGTGGGGGCCAGGACCAGGCTGCGCGGCATCCGGGCGCGCGCACGTCCCCGGCCCAGCAGCGTGATCATCGGCAGCACGAAACTGGCGGTCTTGCCGGTGCCGGTCTGGGCGATCCCCAGCACGTCACGCCCGGCCAGCGCGGGCGGGATGGCCCCGGCCTGGATCGGTGTGGGTTCGGTATAGCCCGCGTCGGTAACGGCGGAAAGCACCTTGGGGTCCAGCCCCAGATCGGCGAATGTGGTCATGAAGGTCCTTGGCGTGGTTGCGGCATGGAATGGCCGCTCTGAACCGCGCGGCCCGACCGGCCATATTGCCGGTCTCGTCTCTCGTGGTGCGGTCCATAGGCCATGGGGGCGTTTTCGTCAAGGTTGGCGCAGGGTGGCCGATGGCCGCGCCGGTCAAAGGAAGACCGACCAGATGAACAGGACCTCGGGCAAGAGCAGTGCATAACCCGCCAGCGCGATCAGCCCGTCGCGGGTGGACAGCGCCAGCCCCAGCACCAGCACGTGCAACGACAGAACGAAGGGCAGGCCGGGGATGAACCCCGCCACGAAGATCACCGCCCCCGTCACCATCAGGATCAGGGCGACGAGGCGGCTCATCACCAGGCTGTCGACCAGGATGGCCAGGCGCGGGGCCACCAGCGGGCGCAGCCACAGCGCGGCGGGTTGCGCGCGCGCGACCGATACCGCCAGCAGGTGCCCCGAGAACGTGACCCGGCCCAGGCGCGCGGGGATCCAAAGCGTCGTCTCGCCGGTCATCATCCGCCCGCCGATCAGGATCAGGAACACCGCGACGACCGCGGGCATGCCGGGCACCATGCCCACCGGCAGGATCAGGAAGGCCGACAGCATCATCAACAACGGCCCGAACCCGCGCGAGCCCATCGCCTCGATCACGTCGGCCACGCTGACCCGGTCGCGCGACAGGGCAAGCGCGCCAAGGTCTTCCAGCAGGGACGAGATGATCCAGTGGTCGTCGTCAGAGCTCATCGCGCGCGGATGTCCCGCCTTGCGCCGGGCCGCCGGCGGTTTCGGGGGGCACGGCTTGCGGCCACGCCCCCTCCAGATGTCGCCGCAGCGCGGCGTGAAATCAAGGGCGCCGGGGCGTCAGGCGGGCAGGGGGTCGCCGCGGTCGATATCCGGCCCGCTGCCGCGCGCGGCCCTGACCCGCGCCCACAACAGCGCCGGCCCCCCGTCCGGCGGCCAGACCCCCGACAGCGCAAAGCGCATCCGCGGGTTTTCCGCGGCCTCCGCCTCGATCCGGCCGATCACCGCCGCGCCGTTCCCGGCGATCAGGTCCTCCAGCGGCCCGGCGGCGAGAAAGGCCACCTCCTCGGCGGTTTCGCACCGGGCCAGACAGGCGAGAAATGCGTCGAAGGCCAGCGCGGGCGCCCCCTCGGCCAGCTCCGAGAACAGCGCATAAGTCCAGACCAGCGGATGCGCGGCGGGGTCGTCCGCCTCCATCGTGGCGCGCAGGAATTCCAGGTAAAGCGCGGCGAAACCGGCCAGGGCCAGGTCCTCGGCCGGGTCCGTGCGGCCCATGGCCCGGGCGATCAGGGGGCCGGGAATGGTATCGGTCATGGCGGGGCCCCCTTGGCGGCGGCGGGGCGGTACTTGCCCCCAACCCTGCCGCAGCCGCGCGCCGATGGCCAGCGCGTCGCGCCGGTCAATGCCCCGTGGTCAGCATCCGCGCCTCGAACCGCTTGAGGCAGGGCCGCGAGGTCGGGCCGAAGGCGCGGGGTTCGGCGCGCAGCTCGGGAAAGACCGCGAACAGCTCCTCGCGCGCGGGCGCCAGGATCGCGTCCAGCCCGACATGGCCGGGGTGAAAGCTTTCGGTGCGCGCGCCCTCGGCAAAGACGATCTCGTGGTGGTCGAACAGCAGGTGGATATAGGTCACCTCGCCGCCCTCTTCCTCCAGCACCTCGTGGTGATCGACCAGGTGTTTCGCGGGCACCAGCACCTGGTGATGCCCAAACAGAAGCTGCGCGCGGTAGCCTTCGTACAGGATGCGGTGCTGGGGCGAGACGACCAGGTCGCGGGCATTGTCGAACAGCCCCGCGCTGATCCGGATCGGGGCGAACCGGCCGGTTGCCCCGACCGTGCGCCGCCCGACCCAGCGCAGCGGTTGCGCGCCCCGGTCGGCGGTGATAACCATGTCGCCCGCGGCCAGTGTTTCGACCGGGCGTTCGCCCAGCGGCGTGCGGATGCGCGTGCCGGGCGTGAAACAGATAATCTGCTCGATCCCGGCGAAATTCACCACCGTCCCGTCGATCAGCCGCGCCGCACCCGACAGCCCGCCCGCGGCGTCGCCCGGGTTGGAATAGGTGATCGACCCCTTCTCCAGCAGGCCCCGGAAGTCCAGAACGTCGCCCGTGACCTCGTCGCCCTCGCCGCCGTCGATCGCGATGGTGCCCGCGCCCGCCTCGCCGTAATCGGCCACCAGGAACGTATCGTCGCCATCGCCGCCCGTGGCGGTGTCGCCCTCGGCCACCACCAGGGTGTCGTCGCCCGCGCCCCCCGCCATCAGGTCGCGCCCCGCGCCGCCCGTAAGCACGTCGTCGCCCGCCGCCTCCACCGGGGCCAGCAGGGCTGAACTCTCCAGCGATTCCACCGTCCCCGAGGGCCATGTCACCGTGCCCGCCAGCGTGTTGCCGCCCGCGTTCTCCCAATACCGCACCTCGACCGTATAGGTTTCGCCCGCGGTCAGGGTGACGGTGCCGCTGCGCGTGGTCGCGGCCTGGTGATAGTCGTTGTCCAGGTAGTCCAGCGCCGCGCCGCCCTCGTTCAGCACGCTGACCGGCGCGCCGTCCGCGTCGAAGACCTGCAGCGTCGACCCGTCATCCGAGGTCAGGCTGAAGGTGAAGGCGCCGCTTTCGGTCGGCGTCAGGGTCGAGGTCAGGATCACCCCGAAATCGTCCGGGTCGCCGCCCGTGCCGCGCGCCTCGTGGATCAGGGCGGCCACGTCGAACCCGTCGGTCGTGCCTTGCCCGGTCAACGTGCCCGCCTCGATCACGAAGGCCTGCCCGTCCGCCGAGGAGAAATCGTAATCGTATCCCCGCCACGCCCATGCCCCCGCCGCCGCCGAGACCCCGTCGCCGGTCAGCACGTCGTCGCCCGCGCCCCCGGTCAGCCTGTCGTCGCCGCCCAGCCCCGTCAGCGTGACCCCCGCCCCGGTGGCCGAGGCGTCCACGCTGTCATCCTGCCCGGTCAGGGTGACGGCCTCGATCTCGGAAAAGGCGACCGCGTTCGCCCCGTCGCCCAGGCTGCCCGCCCCGTCGCCCGAAAAGGCGCCCGTGATCGCGCTGGACAGCGCGTGGAAATCCAGCGTGTCGGCCCCGGCGCCGCCCTCGACCCTGTCCGCGCCGAACCCGTCGCCGTACAGGAACGTGTCGGCACCCGCCTCGCCATACAGCAGGTCGTCGCCCGCGCCGCCCTCGATCACGTCGTCCCCGCCCGCGATCGGCAGCGTGTCGAATTCCACGTCGCCGATCCACACGCCCGAGGCGCCGGTGCCCACGTTGGCGTATTGCACCTCGATCCGGGCGACCGGCCCCGCGATCTCGACCAGCACCGAGCCGCCCACCGCGTCGGTGGCATCCTGCGCGTCGTCCGCGGTGACGGTGGCGCCATCGACCGTGTCGCCGCCGCCCGCGGTCAGCGTGACCGCGACGGGGTTGCCTTCCGCGTCCCAGGCGCTGACCGTCACCTGGTCGCGGTGATCGTTCGGCTGCCAGTCCAGGTCGTTGATGCGGAACCGCACGTTCTCGACCGCGTCGGCCAGCCCCGCGCCGGTCTCGGCCGTGAAATCCATGGCCAGCGTCGCCACCCCGCCGGTGCTGCCCCAACTGGCCAGCAGCACGCTGGAATTGCCGCCAAAGCTTTCGCCCGCGGCGACGTATTGCGGATCGCCCGACAACTGGACGTAATCCAGCGTCGGCCCCCCGCTGAACGAGACCGCGACCCGCATGTCGCCGGTATCGGCGGTGAACCCGCCCGCGACATCCGTCCCGGCCGCGCCTGCCTCGGCCCAGGACAGCATTTCCGTGGCGGCGGTGGCGGCCGGACCATCGCCATGGATCGTGTCGTCGCCCGCGCCGCCCGCAATCGTGTCCGCCCCCGCGCCGCCATGGACGGTGTCGTCGCCCGCCCCGGCGGACACGCGATCGTCTCCGCCGCGCGCGTCGATCACGTCGCCCATGCCGCCCGGGCCCGTGCCGGTGCCGTCATCGACGCCGTCGCCCTCGGGGTCGCCCGCATAGGCCGCGTCGATCACGTCCGCCCCGGCGCCACCGTCGATCACCCGCGCCGGCTCGGCCATGGCATCGGCGAAGTCCAGGTAGTCGAAACCCGCATCGCCGCCCGCGACGTCGGGATTCGACTCGTAGCCCATCACCTCATAGCTGCGCCCCGGCACCAGGGGCCGTTCCGACAGCGTGTAATCCCCCGCCGCCGCGCCGCCCTCGACATCGAATTCCGCGATCTGAAAGACAATCCCGGTGACGGTATCGCGCACCGTCCAGACGATCTCGGCATCGACCGTGGTGTCGGCCGAGACGGCGCCGCCCACCGCGACCGTCGCGCGCGCGGTCTCGCCACCGGCCGAATCGTCGTCCAGCGTCCTGCCCTGGGCGCCGGTTTCCATGTCGGTGATCGTGGCGCTGCCGTCGAAGGCGGCCGGCCCCGTCCAGGTGAACCGGCCGCCGACCGTCGTGGGGATCAGCCCGCCCGGATCGGTCGAATAGAACCCGACAACGTAACTTGCCATACCTGCCTCCCGCGGACCTTTCTGGTCGCCGAGGGTCTTTCACGCGGACCGTTTCACTGCTCGGCCCCGCACCCGTTGGCAGCCGGACGCCGGGGCGGGCCGCGGCGCTTTTCCGCGGCCCGTTAAGGTTAATGAAAGGTAAAGCTGGCAGGTGCTTGGCCGGATCGTGGCGAAACTGCGGCTTTCGCCGCGCGGCGCTCGCCCTAAAGGACCAGTTCCATTCGGAAATTCGTCAGCGCGACGCCATTGCGGATCACGCTTTGGCGCGCGGTCTGGCGCCAGCCGTGCCGCGCGAAGAAGGGCCGGGCGATCAGGCTGGCCTCGGTCGTCAGCAGGTCCAGCCCGGCCGCCCGCGCCGCCTCGACGATCGCCCCGTGCAGCGCCGCGCCCACGCCGCGCCCCATCCGGTCGGGGGCGACATAGGCCAGGTCCACATGGCCGTCCCCGGCCAGCGCCATGAATCCGATCACCCGGCCGCGTTCCTCGGCCAGGATCGTGGTGCAGGCCAGCAGGCGCTCCTCCCAGCCGGGGGCGGGCGTGGCCGAGGGCGCCCAGGCGGCGCGTTCCTCGGGGCCATAGGCGGCCGCGGTGCCGCCATGCACCGCCGCGAAGAACACCGCATGGGCGGCCGCGCCGTCGCCGGGGCGCGCCCGGCGCAGGCTCAGGTCACGGCGGCGCGGATACGGTAGGCGGGGTCGTCCCACAGCCGATCCTCCATCACCTGGCCCAGGATCTCGGCCGCGCGCCGGATCTCGTCCTCGCCGATGTAAAGCGGCGCGATGCCGAAGCGCATGATGTCGGGCGCGCGGAAATCGCCGATCACGCCGCGCGCGATCAGCGCCTGCATCGCCGCGTAGCCTTCGGCGAACCGGAACGACACCTGGCTGCCGCGCAGGTCCGGGTCGCGCGGCGAGGCCAGCGCCAGGTCCGGACAGCGCGCCTCGACCTCGGCGATGAACAGCTCCGACAACGCGACCGACCGCGCCCGCAACGCCGCCATGTCGACGCCCTCCCAGATATCCAGCGCGGCCTCCAGCGCGGCCATCTGCAGCACCGGCGGCGTGCCCACCCGCATCCGCGCGATGCCCTCGCCGGGCCGGTAGGCCGGTTCGAACGCAAACGGCGCGGCATGGCCCAGCCAGCCCGACAGGGCCGGGCGCGCGGCGGCCTGGTGGCGCGGGGCGACATAGACAAAGGCCGGCGCGCCGGGGCCAGCATTGAGGTATTTATAGGTGCAGCCGGCCGCGAAATCGGCCCCCGCGCCGGCCAGGTCCACCGGAATCGCCCCCGCCGAATGCGCCAGGTCCCAGACCGTCAGCGCGCCCGCCTCGTGGGCCGCGCGTGTCAGCCGGGCCATGTCGTGGCGCCGCCCGGTGCGGTAATCGACCTCGGTCAGCATCAGCACCGCCACGTCCGGGCCGATCCGGTCCTCCACCGCCTCGGGCGCGACCGTCACCAGTTCATGCCCGCGCCCCAGCGCCCCGATCAGCCCCTCGGCCATGTAAAGATCGGTCGGGAAGTTCCCGCTATCGCTGAGAATGACCCGCCTGTCCGGCCGCATCTCCAGCGCCGCGGCCAGCGCTTGGTAGACCTTGATCGACAGCGTGTCGCCGATCACGACGCTGCCCGGCTCGGCCCCCACCAGACGCCCGATCCGGTCGCCCAGCCGACCGGGTTGTGCCATCCATCCCGCGCCGTTCCAGCCGCCGATCAGCATCGCGCCCCATTCCTCGCGGACACAGCGCGCCACCCGGTCGGCGGCGGCGCCGGGCAGCGGGCCCAGCGAATTGCCGTCCAGGTAGATCACCCCCTCGGGCAGGTCGAACAGCGCGCGCGTCGCGGCGAAATCGGTCATCGCACTTCCCTTTTCGCGCCAGCCTTGCCCGGCCGCCATGGCGCGCGCAAGGGGCGTTCTGTCCTTGATCGGGCCGCCCGCCCGGGCATAAGGAAGGCGCCCGCTGGCGCGCGGGCGCGTCCCGTCCAGCGCGCGACGGCGCGAAACCGCGACACTGTTGCAGAGGCGCCGCAGAGGCGAAGAGGTGCGATGAAACGGCTCTTTCATTATGTCGAACTGCCGCCCGTGTGGCTGGCGCTTTTCGCGGGGCTGGCCTGGCTCCAGGCCCGCGTCCTGCCGCTGGACGTCACCGGGCGTGTGGGCGACGCGATCGGCACCGGGCTGGTCGGCGCGGGGCTGGCCGTGTCGGGCTGGGCGGCGCTGCATTTCGTGCTGGAGCGGACCTCGCTGATCCCGCGCGAACGCCCGGACAAGCTTGTAACCACAGGGCTTTACCGGTTTTCGCGCAACCCGATCTACCTGGCCGACGCCGCGATCCTGCTGGGGCTGATCCTGATCTGGGACGCGCTGCCCAGCCTGGTCCTGCTGCCGGTGTTCATCAAGGTGATCGAGTGGCGATTCATCCGCCGCGAAGAGGCGCTGATCCGCGCGCATTTCGGCGCCGCCTTCGATGCCTACTGCGCGCGCGTGCGCCGTTGGCTGTGATACGACCAAAGGCTACGTTTCGGAATCCTTGGCGATCCGCTTGTGAAACTTAATTACGCGGTGGTAAGAGACTGCGACCTGACGCGGGGCCCCCGGGGCCCCGTCGCCTGAAAGAGGGGACAGACAACGTGAAGATCGGCGCACCGAAGGAGATTTTCGAGGGCGAGGCCCGCGTGGCCATGACCCCCGACAGCGCGGCCCAGCTGCAAAAGCTGGGCTATACCTGCCTGATCGAGACCGGCGCGGGCGAAAAGGCGGGATTCGCCGATTCCGCCTACGAGGCCGCCGGGGTCGAGGTCGTGCATTCCGCCGCCGCGCTGTGGCAGGCGGCAGACATCGTGGTCAAGGTCCGCGAACCGTCCGCGGCCGAGGCCGACCACCTGCGCCGCGGCCAGACGCTGATCAGCTTCTTCTGGCCCGCCCAGAACGAGGCGCTGCTGGAGAAATGCAAGGAAAAGGGCGCCAACGTCCTGGCCATGGACATGGTGCCGCGCATTTCCCGCGCGCAGAAGATGGACGCGCTGTCCTCGATGGCCAACATCGCCGGCTATCGCGCGGTGATCGAGGCGGGCAACAATTTCGGACGCTTCTTCACCGGCCAGGTGACCGCCGCCGGCAAGGTGCCTCCGGCCAAGGTGCTGGTCGTGGGCGCCGGTGTGGCCGGCCTTGCCGCCATCGGCACCGCGACCTCGCTGGGCGCGATCACGCTGGCCTTCGACGTGCGCCCCGAGGTGGCCGAACAGATCGAATCCATGGGCGCCGAATTCGTCTACCTGGATTTCGAGGACACCACCCAGGACGGCGCCGCCACGGGCGGGTACGCCGCACCGTCCTCGCCTGAATTCCGGGAAAAGCAGCTGGAGAAATTCCGCGAGCTGGCCCCCGACATGGACATCGTCATCACCACCGCGCTGATCCCCGGCCGCCCGGCGCCCAAGCTGTGGACCGAGGACATGGTCGCGGCGATGAAGCCCGGTTCGGTGATCGTGGACCTCGCCGCCGAAAAGGGCGGCAACTGCGACCTCACGGTGCCCGAGAAGAAGATCGTCACCGAGAACGGCGTGACCATCGTCGGCTATACCGACTTCCCCAGCCGGATGGCGACGCAATCCTCGACGCTGTATTCCACCAACATCCGCCACATGATGACCGACCTGACGCCCGAAAAGGACGGCCATGTCGTGCACAACATGGAGGATGACGTGATCCGCGGCGCGACCGTCACCTACCAGGGCGAGATCACCTTCCCGCCGCCGCCGCCCAAGGTAAAGGCGATCGCGGCCGCGCCGAAGAAGGAAAAGCCCAAGGAACTGACGCCCGAAGAGAAAAGGGCGCAGGAAATCGCGGCCTTCCGGAAACAGACGATCACCCAGGTCGGTCTGCTGGGCGCGGGCGGCGCGCTGCTTCTGGGCGTGGGGCTGGTGGCGCCCGCCAGCTTCATGCAGCACTTCATCGTGTTCGTGCTGGCGGTCTTCGTCGGCTTCCAGGTGATCTGGAACGTGTCGCACTCGCTGCACACGCCGCTTATGGCGATCACCAACGCCATCTCGTCGATCATCATCCTGGGCGCCTTGATGCAGATCGGGTCCGGCTCGGTGCTGGTGATCCTGCTGGCCGCGCTCGCGGTGTTCATGGCCGGGATCAACATCTTCGGCGGGTTCCTCGTGACGCGGCGCATGCTCGCCATGTTCCAGAAATCGTAAAGAAGGGTGGGGACAATGGATTTCGGTTTCACCACAGCGGCCTACGTGGTCGCGGCGGTTCTCTTCATCCTCGCTCTCGGCGGGCTTTCGGGACAGGAAAGCGCCAAGCGCGCGATCTGGTACGGCATCGTGGGCATGGCGCTTGCGGTGGTCGCGACCCTGATCGGGCCGGGGCAGGGGCTTTGGGTGCTGTCGCTCGTGATGATCGCGGGCGGCGCGGCGATCGGCTATCAGCTGGCCACGCGGGTGCAGATGACCCAGATGCCCGAGCTTGTGGCGATCATGCACTCGCTGGTCGGCCTTGCGGCGGTGTTCGTCGGCTTCAACGCCGATTTCGAACTGAACCGCGTGCTGGCGATGGACGACACCGCCAAATCGGCGCTGTCGGGGTTCGCCGCGCTTCTGGCCAAGAAGACGCCGGTGGAAATCGGCATCCTGCGCGTCGAACTGGTGCTGGGCATCTGGATCGGGGCGGTGACCTTCACCGGCTCGGTGATCGCCTATGGCAAGCTGGCGGGCAAGGTGAACTCGGCCGCGAAAAAGCTGCCCGGCGGGCATATCCTGAACGCGGCGGCCGCGGCGGGCTCTCTGCTGCTGGCGGTGTGGTACTTCCAGGGCGGCGGCTTCGTCGCGCTGTTCCTGATGACGCTGCTCGCGCTGTTCATCGGCTATCACCTGATCATGGGCATCGGCGGCGCCGACATGCCGGTCGTGGTCTCGATGCTGAACTCCTACTCGGGCTGGGCCGCGGCGGCGATCGGCTTCTCCTTGGGCAATGACCTGCTGATCGTGGTCGG
The DNA here is from genome assembly GCF_004343075.1 of Rhodovulum marinum. Taxonomy (GTDB): domain Bacteria; phylum Pseudomonadota; class Alphaproteobacteria; order Rhodobacterales; family Rhodobacteraceae; genus Rhodovulum; species Rhodovulum marinum. The sequence goes on along the minus strand of NZ_SLXP01000002.1, from coordinate 164,911 downwards.
CGCGCTGGTCGGCTCTTCGGGGGCGATCCTGTCCTACATCATGTGCAAGGCGATGAACCGCCGGTTCGTCAGCGTGATCCTGGGCGGCTTCGGCGGCACCGGCGGCCCCGCGGCGGCGGTCGAGGGCGAGATGATCGCCATCGATGCCGACGGTGTGGCCGCGGCGCTGGACGACGCCGACAGCGTCATCATCGTGCCGGGCTATGGCATGGCCGTGGCCCAGGCGCAGAACGCGGTGTCCGCGCTGACCGAGCGTCTGCGCAAGCAGGGCAAGACCGTGCGCTTCGCCATCCACCCGGTGGCCGGGCGCCTGCCCGGGCACATGAACGTGCTGCTGGCCGAGGCCAAGGTGCCCTACGACATCGTGCTGGAGATGGACGAGATCAACGACGATTTCCCCTCGACCGACGTGGTGATCGTCATCGGCTCGAACGACATCGTGAACCCGGCCGCGCAGGATGACCCGAACTCGCCCATCGCCGGCATGCCGGTGCTGGAAGTGTGGAAGGCCAAGCAGGTCTTCGTGTCGAAACGCGGCCAGGGCACGGGCTATTCGGGCATCGAGAACCCGCTGTTCTACAAGGACAACACGCGGATGTTCTATGGCGACGCCAAGGACAGCCTGGAAAAGCTGCTCGCGCAGATGCGCTAGGCCGTCCCGCGCCGACAACGAAACGCCCCGCCCGACCGGCGGGGCGTTTTGCGTTCCGGCCGCGCATCGAAAGGAGCGCCTTCGGCGCACGCCTTCTGGCACTGCGTGCGGATTGGCGCCCGGGGGCGGCCGGTGTGCGCGCGCCCCGCGTGGGGAGTGCGCCCCTGCCGCGTTTACATTCGGGTGTCATGCGCTAGAGCTAAATCAGACGCCCGAGACAGCGAAAGCCGCACCCATGGCCCCGATCGAAGACCACCCGCTGCGCTACATGCTCACCAACGAGCTGCATGCGCGCCCGTTTCCCGAACTTCAGACGCCGTGCCACGCGGCGTTCCTGGCGATCAAGCCGCCGCGCGATGCGATCAACCGGGACCGCGACGCGGACCGGACGCATCTGCTGGACCTTCTGGACCGGTTCGGCGCCCAGCACCCCAAGCCCGGCGACACGCATTTCTTCGGGCCGATGGGCCGCTACAAGATCAAGTGGGAAAGCCACGCGGAATTCGTGACCTACACGATCTTCGCCCCCGGCGTGGCCGAGCGCCCCTTCGACCCCGCCGCCTGGGAGGTGTTCCCCGAGGACTGGCTGGAAAAGGCGCCCGGCTCGCGGCTGACCTCGGCGCTGATCCGGGTCGAGCAGCTGAAGGAGGGGCGCGAGGATATCGGCGACCTTCTGGCCGAGTGGTTCGTCGCCGACAGCCTGTGCGCCTCGTCGATCCTGGACGATGCGGGCATCATGGCGACCGATTTCCGGATCGACCCGGGAGGGCACATGCGCTTCGCCGTTTTCGCGCGCCCCGGCACCGGGCAGCGCCGCGTGGGCCGCATCGTCCAGCGCCTGACCGAGATCGAGACCTACAAGGCGATGTCGATGCTGGGCCTGCCGCGCGCGCGGCAACTGTCGGCGCGGCTGGCGGAACTCGACCCGCAGCTGACCGAACTGGTGGGCGAGATGAAGGTGGGCCACCGGATCCCCGAAGAGACCCTGCGCAATCTTCTGGCGGTTTCGGCGGAACTGGAAAGCCTGCTGGCCCAGACCGCGTTCCGCTTCTCGGCCACCTCGGCCTACGAGGCGCTGGTCAACCAGCGCATCGAGGTGTTGCGCGAGGAACGTTTCGGCCACCGGCAGACCTTCCGCGAATTCATGATGCGCCGCTACGAACCCTCGATGCGCACCGTGAAATCCACCGAGGCCCAGCTGGACAGCATGACCCGCCGCGCGGTCCGCGCCGCGAACCTGTTGCGCACCCAGGTCGACGTGGAACGCTCGGCCCAGAACCAGAAGCTTCTCGAAAGCATGGACAAGCGGGCCGATCTGCAGCTGCGCCTGCAGCGCACGGTCGAGGGGCTGTCGGTCGTCGCGATCAGCTATTACGCGGTCAGCCTGGTGTCCTACATGGTCTATCCGCTGGCCGAGGCGCTTGCGGTTTCCAAGGGGATGCTGACCGCGTTGCTTACGCCCTTTGTCGTGCTGGGTGTCTGGGCGATGGTGCGATCGATCCGCCGCGGGATGGAGCACTGAGGGCAGCCTCCATCGCGCGCCCGCCCGCCGCGATGGCCCCCAGCGCCAGGATCGCCGACAGGCCCAGCGTCGGGATGCCCGCCAGCCCCGCGCCCACGGTGCAGCCCCCCGCCAGCACGCCGCCCACGCCCATGAGCGCCGCGCCGCCCAGGTAACGCCCGGTCTGCGCGGGGCCGTCAAAGCTTTGCCAGCGGAACCGCCCCGCGGCCAGCGAGGCCACCAGCGCCCCCGCGATCACCCCGCCGATCAGCCCCACGCCAAAGCCGGGCTGAATCGCGCTCGCGGCGACCGACCAGAACAGCGTGTCGGCGGCGGGCGCGGTAAAGGACAGGCTTTCCAGCGCGATCGGGTCGAACTCGTCGAACAGAACGAACCCCGTGCCGACCCAGCCCGCCGGCACCAACAGGCCCAGAAGCGCCGCCAGCGCCAGCTTGCCCCGCGCCGCCCCCGAACAGCACGCGAGCGCCGCAGCGCCGGCCGCCAGTACCAGCGCCCACAGGGCCGCGTGGCCGGGCAGGGCGGCGATGCCCCATTCTCCCACCGGCAGCGTGACCTGACCCGCCGCCACCCGTACCGGCGCCAGCACGCCCTTCAGCGTCGCATGCGCCACCACGGCAAAGACCACCAGCACCAGCGCCGCGCGCAGGTTGCCCGACCCGGTCAGCACCGTCAGCCGCGACACGCAACCCCGCGTCAGCACCATGCCCGCGCCGAACATCAGCCCACCGGCCAGGATCGCCAGCACCGGCAGGTCGGCGCCCCAGAACCGGTGCCCGTCGAAGGAAATTAGCCCCGCCGCCACCGCGCCCTGTGTGCCCAGGATCGCCGCGGCCAGCGCCGCCATCCAGATCCCCAGCGCGGGCTTGCGGTCCCCGGCCGGCCCCGCCACCGCGCGGCGAAAGCAGAACCCGGTGATCTCGGCCAGGATGCCGAACAACAGCCCCAGCCCCAGCCCGAAGAAGGGGGCCACCTGCGGCGGGGTCAGGGTGTCAAAGCCGAATGTCTCGAACATGGGCGCGCTCCTCGATGCGGGTCTCGCGCCGACTTGCGCCGGGACCGCCCGCCGATCAAGCCCCGCACCCGGGCGCGGCCCCCCTGCGGCCGGAACCCGGTTCGCCGCCGCGCGCCGCACCGGGAACGCGCGTTCCGCCCCCGCGATGGCCGCGGATCGCCGTACCGACCGCGCCCCCGCGCCCCGCACGGACGTTCTTTTTCGCCGGATCCTCCCGCCAGCATCACATCCGCGCGGGCCCGCTTGACCTTCGCCGGTCCGGGCCCCACCCTGCGCCCAGGTGGCCGGCCCGCTTTCCCCGCGCGCCTTGCGTGACCACCCCAAGGAGTGACCCCGAATGCCCGTCAAGAACCGCCTGGCCGAGCTGCAGGACGAGATCGCCGAATGGCGCCGCGACATCCACGCCCACCCCGAACTGATGTACGACCTGCCGCGCACCTCTGCCCTCGTGGCGGATAAGCTGCGCACCTTCGGCTGCGACGAGGTGGTCGAGGGGATCGGGCGCAGCGGTGTCGTGGGCGTGATCCGGGGCCGCACCGACACCAGGGGCCGGGCGATCGGGCTGCGCGCCGACATGGACGCCCTGCCCATCACCGAGGCGACCGGGCTGCCCTATGCCAGCACGCATCCCGGCAAGATGCATGCCTGCGGCCATGACGGGCATACCGCGATGCTGCTGGGGGCGGCGAAATACCTGGCCGAGACACGCAATTTCGACGGCACCGCCGTGGTCATCTTCCAGCCTGCCGAAGAGGGCGGCGCGGGGGGCAAGGCCATGGTCGAGGACGGTCTGATGGACCGCTTCGGTATCGACGAGGTCTATGGCATGCACAACATGCCGGGGCTTCCCGTGGGCAGCTTCGCGATCCGCCCCGGCCCGATCATGGCCGCCACCGACGAATTCGACATCGTGGTGACCGGCAAGGGCGGGCATGCCGCGAAACCCCATGACTGCATCGACACCACTCTGGTGGCGTCCCACATCGTCGTCGCCCTGCAATCCATCGCCTCGCGCAATATCGACCCGCTGAAACAGGTGGTCGTCTCGGTCTGCACCTTCCGCACCGATTCCCAGGCGCATAACGTCATTCCCCAGACCGTGCTGCTGAAAGGCACCGTCCGCACGCTGGAGGAGGACGTCCGCGACCTGGCCGAGGACCGCGTCAAGGCCATCGCCCAGGCCACCGCCGCGGCCTTTGGCGCGCGGGTGCAGATCGACTATCGCCGCGGCTATCCCGTCACCCGCAACGCCCCCGACCAGACCGGGTTCGCGGCCAGCGTGGCCGAGGCGATCTCGGGTCAGCCCACCCCCGACACCGCGCCGATGATGGGGGGCGAGGATTTCAGCTACATGCTGAACGAACGCCCCGGGGCCTATATCTTCGTGGGCAACGGCGACACGGCCATGGTCCACCACCCCGAATACAATTTCTCGGACGACGCGATCCCCTTCGGCTGTTCGTGGTTCGCCGGCATGGTCGAATCGCGCCTGCCCACGGCCTGACAGCCCACGCCGCCCCCTGCGCGATTCGCGCACCTTCCGCGCGGGGGCGCGCTGATGTACCCTGATGCGCAATCGGGCAGGGCAAAGGCGAAAGGAAACCCCCATGGCAGCCAAGACCGACAGCCGCTTCATCCAGAGCGTCGCCCCCTTCGACTACGTGATGAGCGATTACACCTGGGATCTCTCGAAAAGCAGCGCGACGCCGTTCTCGGATTTCTTCGGGCTTCCGATGGTCTCGCGCAAGGCCTCGACGACCGAGTTGAACACCGACTGGCCGACGCCGCTGTCGTCGTTCATGTACATCCCGATGATCTCGCGCCGCAAACCCAGGATGCGGCTGCGCACCGGCAAGCGGTTCCTGTCGCTGCGCTAGGGGCCGCGCCGCCGGGCCCTCAGTGGCCCAGCAGCACCGCCCGCAGGATCGGCGGCCAGTCGGGGCGCGCCAGCGACGGCACGCAATGGGCCGCGCCCCCGAACGCCTCGTGGTCGGTATAGGCACTTGGCGTCACGATCACCGCCAGCCCCGCCCGCGTGGCCGAAACCAGCCCGTTATGGCTGTCCTCGAAGGCGATGCACTCGCGCGGCGGCAGGCCAAGACGGGCCAGCGCCAGGCGATAGACATCGGGGGCGGGCTTCTTCGCCGCCACCTCGTCGCCCGCGGCGATCACGTCGAAAACCTGTTCGGCCGGCTTGCCCCAGCAACATTGCGTCAGCGCCTCGACATTGGGCCGGTTCGTCGTGGTCGCCACCGCCAGCCCCAGTTCCGCCTCGCGCGCCAGCTCCACCAGCTCCGCAACCCCCGGCCGCAGCGCCAGCCCGCCCGACGCCAGGATCTCGCCATAGCGCGCGGTCTTTTCGGCATGCAGCGCCGCGATCTCGTCGTCGGACAACCGGCGCGCGCCCTCGGGCAACTCCGCCTGAAAGGCGCGCATCCGCTCCTTGCCGCCCGTGGTGGCCAGCAGGCGGCGATAGTCCGCGCGGTCCCAGTGCCAGTCCAGGCCCCGGGCCGCGAAGGTTTCGTTAAAGGCCTGGCGATGCGCCTCCTCGGTTTCCGCCAGCGTGCCGTCGACGTCGAAGATCAGGGCCTTCAGCGTCATCGCAGCTCGTCGGCCAGCCGCGCGACGATCGCCACCAGCACGTCGAAATCGGAAAACCGCGCATCCTGCGGAATGTCGTCCACGTCCTCGGCCTTGTGATAGCCCTCGGTGAACAGGGCAAACCGCATCCCCGCCTTCCAGGCGCATTCCGCGTCGATCTCGCTGTCGCCCACGTAAACGGCCACATCCGCGCCCAGCCGGTCCTTGGCCGCCAGCGCCATCGCCGGATCGGGCTTGTTGACCTCCAGCGTGTCGCCGCCGACCACCGCGCCGAAGAACCCGTCGATGCCAAAGGCCTTCAGGATGTCGCGGCTCGGCCCCTCGGGCTTGTTGGTGCACACGCCCATCGCCCAGCCCTCGTCGCGGAACTGCTCCAGCGCATCCGGGACGCCCGGATACAGCGTGGTCAGCGTTGCCGGGTCGGCCTCGTAATGCTTCAGGAACGTCTCAAGCATGGCGCCATGACGCGACGCATCCAGCCCGCGCGCCTCGATCACGCGCTCGATCAGCACCTTGACTCCGTTGCCGATGAAACTGCGGACGGTGGCCAGATCCAGTTCGCCATCGCCGGTCTCGGCCAGCGTCTTGTTCACGGCGGCATGGATATCGGGCGCGCTGTCGATCAGCGTCCCGTCGAGGTCGAAGATGATGGCCTTCTTCACGCGGCGTCCTTCCATTTGATCGAGCAGCCCATCGACGGGATCTGCTCACGTGGTCCATGGCCGGTTTCGGCCACCAGTTTCATCGCCTCGTACAGGTCGCGGCGCAGGTCGGGCGGACCCGCCTCCTTGCGCGAGGCATCCAGCCGGCCGCGATACTGCAACCCCAGCCCGGCATCGAAGCCGAAGAAATCCGGGGTGCAGACGGCGTCATAGGCCCGCGCGACCGACTGGTCCTCGTCGTAGAGATACGGGAAGGGAAGGTCCAGTTCCCGCGCGATGCGTTTCATGTTGTCAAAGCTGTCATCGGGATAGGTGTCCGCGTCGTTCGAACTGATCGCCGCGACCCCGATGCCCATGGCCTGCAGGTCCTTCGCGTCGCGGATGATCCGGTCGCGCACCGCGATCACATAGGGGCAATGGTTGCAGATGAACATGATCAGCGTGCCGTTCAGCCCGCGCACGTCCTCCCGTGTCCAGGTTTTCCCGTCCGTGCCGGGCAACGCGAAATCCGGGGCCTTCCAGCCGAAATCGCAGATGGGGGTCGAAACGGCCATTATTCGAACTCCATTTCCGTATAGACGACGCCCGCGTTCTTGGTCGCCAGTTCCTCGAACGTGTCCAGGTGGGCATAGGGGCTTTGGTCGACATAATAGGCATCATCCAACGAACCGCCAGCATCCAGGTGGTCGCCGATCTTGCCGCGTAGATAGGTCAGGTAATCATGCGTGTAACGGCGCACCTGGGCCATGTTCGTCGGGTGCCCATGGCCCGGAATGACATACAGCGCGCCCAGCGGTTCGAACGCGGTTTCCCAGGTCTCGATCCAGCAGGACGTGCAGGTTTCGGCGAAAATCGGCGGCATGCGTTCGTGGAACGCCACGTCGCCCGCGATCACCAGCTTTTCCTCGGGCAGCCAGACCGAGATATCGCCCTCGGAATGGGCCGGGCCCAGGTACAGCACCTCGATCTTCATCCCGCCCATCTCGATGTCGTAACGGTCGGTGAAGGTGATGTTGGGGCCGATCGCCTCGGTGCCCTCGGCATTCTCGCGGGCGTATCGCTTCATCCCTTCGAGGATCTGAAAGGCGTTGTCCTCGAACACCTTCTTGGCCTCTTCATGGGCGAGGATATCCACCCCCTGCGCCGCCCAATAGCTGTTGCCCAGCATGGCGTGGCCCTGGCCGTTCTCGTTGATGACCAGTTTCACCGGCTGGTCGGTCACGGCCCTGATTTCATCATGCAGCGCCGCGGCCAGCTTCGCGTTGGCGCCGCCATTCACGACGATCACCCCGTCGCCGGTCACGATGAAGGACAGGTTGTTGTTGTGGCCCGCGTTTTCATAGGTCGGCGGCGCCGTCGCCCCGATCGCCGAAAAGACATGCGGGATCACCTCGACGGGCTTCGAATACAGCACCGATTGCGGGTATTGGTCGGGGATGTCCTCGCTGGCAAGCGCGGGTGCGGCCAGCAAGGCACAGAAAACTGCGTTGCGGATCATGCTTCGGGTCCTCCCTTGTGCCCGAAGCATAGTCACATTCATATCTGTAACGCCAGAGGTCAGGCCCGGTTCCGGGCCCCTCCGCCGGGCGGTCGCGGCCTCAGTTCGAGGCCAGTTCCAGCGGCACCTGCCGCGAGGTCACCGTCACCAGTTCGGCCTTGCGCGCAAAGGTGTACAGGATGCGCGGTTCGGACGGCATCGCAAAGGTGACACTGTCGCGATCTTCCAGGCGCATCATCACGCGCTCGGGCTGGGAATAGGCGTCGCGGGCGCGGACATAGGCCGTCACCTCGTAGCCGCCATCGCCCAGGTCGGTCTGATAGGCGATCATGTCGACATTGCCGGTGCTCAGCCGATAGCCCTCGAACGGGACGGTCAGGGTGACGTCGCCGGCCAGTGCCGGGGCGGCAAGGGCGAAGGCGGCGATCGTGGACAGGATAAGCGGTTTCATCTCGGCTCCAATCCGGTAGCGGTCGCATGCAAAGGATGGGGATCGGCGCGACCGATGATCGGATTAAAATAATTCTGCGGTGCAGAAAAAACCATTGGGGTTTTGGAAAACCCGCCATGCAGAATGCGCGTGGCTCGGGAAAGGATTTGGAAACGCTTTGTCCGGTCTTGGCCGCGCAAGGGACGGTTCGTTTTCAGCTTTTCCAGAAAAAAGACCTGATTTCAATCCTCTGAATTTGTATGACTTCGCATCCCATTTCCAACTATCACAAATCGGAATTCCCGGTTCTGTATGCGACGGTATTTAATCCCGGCGCGTCATTCCGCCGCTGGCCGCGCCGGGCCGGGAAAAACCGCCCCCCCCCGGCGCATGAAAAACCGCCCGGGCTGGCGGCCCGGGCGGTGCTCAATCGGGGCAGGGCGCGCGCTCAGGCGGCCTGTTGCGCGGCCTCCGCGGCCTCGCGGATCGCGCGGATGTTCCGGCCATAGACCTCGGGGGTGTCGACCGACCCGCCCTTGAACACCGCCGAGCCCGCGACGAAGCAATCCGCCCCGGCCGCGACCAGCGGGCCCACCGTCGTCGGGTCGACCCCGCCATCCACCTGGATGTGGATCTCGCGATCCCCGATCATCTCGCGGATCTGCGCGACCTTGTGCACGCTCGACGGGATGAACTTCTGCCCGCCGAAGCCGGGGTTCACGCTCATCACCAGGACCATGTCCACCAGGTCCAGAAGCTCGGAGATCACGTTCGCAGGCGTGCCGGGGTTCAGGCTGATGCCGCATTTCGTGCCCGTCGCCTTGATCGCCTGCAAGGTCCGGTGGGGGTGCGGCCCCGCCTCCCAATGGGCGACGATCATGTCGGCGCCCGCCTCGGCATAGGCCTCGATATAGGGGTCCACCGGCGCGATCATCAGGTGCACGTCCATGAAGGTCTTCACATGCGGGCGGAACGCCTTCACCGCGGGCGGGCCGAAGGTCAGGTTCGGGACGAAATGCCCGTCCATCACGTCGACATGCACCCAGTCGGCGCCCTGCGCCTCGATGGCCTGGATCTCCTGGCCGAAATTGGCGAAATCGGCCGACAGGATCGACGGCGCGATCTTGATGGAACGGTCGAACATCTTGGGTTTCCTCCCGATGGGGTGATGGGGGCGCGGCGCCATAGCAGGCGCCGCGCCGGGGATCATTCCGCGGCCGCGACCACGCCCAGCTTCTCCTGCCAGCCCGGGTACAGCCGGTTGGCATCGTTCTGGAAGCTTTCGAAGGCGCGCGCCAGTTCCCGGTGTTCCTTCGCGTAGTCCACCAGGTCGACGCCCGATTTCCACGCGTCATGCGCCTGGCGCAGGGATTTCGCCCCCGCCGTGCCGCCATCCAGGTGCCCGAAGGCGCCCCCGCCCGAGGTCTGGATGATGTTGGAATGGCCCAGGTTGTCGAAGAAGCCCGGCAGCCGCAGCGCGTTCATGCCGCCCGAAATGATCGGGGTGGTCGGCTTCATGCCCAGCCATTCCTGCGGGTAGAACGGCCCCTGGGCGCTGTCGCGCTCCAGCATGAACGCCATGTCCTTGTCGGCCGCGTCGCCCTCCATCTTGCCGAAGCCCATGGTGCCGGTGTGGATGCCCGACGCGCCCTGCAGGCGCGACATCTTCGACAGCACGAAGGCGGTATAGCCGCGCATCGACTGAGGCGAGGTGACGGCGCCGTGGCCCGCGCGGTGGTAATGCAGGAACTGGCGCGGGAACTGCCGGCGGCAGGTGGTGATCGCGGCCGGGCCGGTCACGTAACCATCCACCAGGAAGGCCACGTGATCGGCGTTCTCGCCAAAGGTCTCCAGGATGTATTCGCCGCGCGCGATCATCTCGAACGGGTCGTCCGCGGTGATGTTGGCCGAGAACAGTTTCGCCTCGCCGGTCTCGTCCTGCGCCCGCTTCATCGCGTCGGCGACCAGCCGGATCGTCTCTTTCAGCGGCGCAAAGACCTGGTTGCCTTGCGGTTCGTCGTTCTTGATGAAATCGCCGCCCAGCCAGAATTCATAGCAGGCATCGGCAAAGGGCTGCGGGCGCAGGCCCAGCTTCGGCTTGATGATCGTGCCCACGACCATGCCGCCATCGGTCACGTCACGGCCCAGCACGCGCCACATGTCGGCGATGTTCATCGCCGGGCCGTCGAACAGCCGCAGATAGGCGGGCGGCACGTAGAAATCGTGCATCTTGGCGTATTCGACATCGCCCATGCCCTGGTTGTTGCCGATGGTCAGCGTCAGGAACGAACACAGCATCGCCCGCCCGTCGATGATGTTCCGGTCGAACAGCTCGATCGGATAGGCGATCTTCATGATCTCGCGCTCGGGGTCGATTTCATAGACCAGCGCGTCGACGCCCTTGGTGAACTCGTCGGTGGTGCAGACCTCGACATTCGTGCCGGTCGAGCTTTCGGCGGCGAAATGGGCCGCCACCGACAGGTAGTCGCCATAGCCGGGCTTGGGTTTCATGATATAGGCGCACAGCACGTGGCGCCCGCCGGCGATCAGGTCTTTTTCGTCAAGATCGAGACGCGCATAGCGGTTCGACTGGTCCATTGGTTTCTCCTCCCGAGGGGGTCTGGTTCCGAATATCGCGCGTTTCCGTGTGGGGCAGGGTGGCCCGGCGGTTTCCGGCGCCGGGCCACCCCCTTGTCGTCAGGTCACCGGGTCAAGCGTCCCGTCGGCATAGCGCTTGGCCATCTCGTCCATGTCGATCACCTTGATCTTCGACGCGTTGCCCGCGGTGCCGAACCGTTCGAACCGGTCCAGGCACAGCTTGGTCATCTCTTCCATCGCGGGGATCATGAATTTACGCGGGTCGAATTCCTTGGGCTTGTCCTTGGCGACCTTGCGGAACTGGCCGGTCAGGGCCATCCGGTTGTCGGTGTCGATGTTGACCTTGCGCACGCCCGACTTGATGCCGCGCTCGATCTCCTCGACCGGCACGCCGTAGGTCTGGGGCATCTCGCCGCCCGACTCGTTGATCAGGTCCTGCAGGTATTGCGGAACGGACGAGGAGCCGTGCATCACCAGGTGCACGTTCGGGATCTTGGCGTGGATTTCCTCGATCCGCTTGATCGCCAGCGTGTCGCCCGTCGGCTTGGAGCTGAACTTGTAGGCGCCGTGGCTGGTGCCGCAGGCAATGGCCAGCGCGTCGACCTTGGTCAGCTTGACGAATTCCTTGGCCTCGTCCGGGTCGGTCAGCAGTTGGTCGTGGCTGAGTTTTCCTTCCGCGCCCGAACCGTCCTCTTTCGCGGCTTCGCCGGTTTCCAGGCTGCCCAGAACGCCCAGCTCGCCCTCGACCGAGGCCCCGACCCAATGGGCCATGTCGGCCACGGCCTTGGTGATGCGCACGTTGTAATCCCAGTCGGCGGGCGTCTTCATGTCTTCCTTCAGCGAGCCGTCCATCATCACGCTGGTGAAGCCGTGCTTGATGGCGCTCAGGCAGGTCGCCTCGTTGTTGCCGTGGTCCTGGTGCATGCAGATCGGGATCGACGGGAACATCTCGGACAGCGCCTGGATCATGTGGCGCAGCATGATGTCGCCGGCATAGGACCGCGCGCCGCGGCTGGCCTGCATGATCACCGGCGCGTCGCATTTCTGCGCCGCCTTCATGATCGCCAGGCCCTGTTCCATGTTGTTGATGTTGAAGGCCGGCACGCCGTAGCCCTGTTCGGCCGCGTGGTCCAGCAATTGCCGCATCGTGATAAGCGCCATCAAATCCTCCGTCAGGCTGCGTGTGCTTTGTGTTCCAGGGCGTCGAGGCCGGGCATCCGCCGACCCTCCAGCCATTCGAGAAAGGCCCCACCGGCGGTGGAGACATGGGTAAAGTCATGCGCGACGCCGGTCCGGTTCAGCGCCACCAGCGTGTCGCCGCCGCCGGCCACCGACACCGCCAGCCCCGACCGCGTCAGTTCCGCCACCGACTGCGCCAGCGCGTTGGTGCCCGCGTCGAACGGCCTGGTCTCGTAGGTGCCCACGGGGCCGTTCCACAGGATCGTGCGCGCGCTTTTCAGGATGGCCTGATAGCGGGCGATGGTGTTCGGCCCGATATCCAGGATGCGCCGGTTCGCGCGGATCCCGCCCAGCGGCACCGGATAGCAATTGATCCCCGTCCGCTGGAATCCCGCGACGACGAAATCCTCCGGCGTCACGATCCGGCAGCCCGCCACCTGGGCCAGGGCGGCGATCTCCAGGATGTCATCGGCATATTCGGGCTCGATGAAGGACCGGCCGATGGAATAGCCGCGCGCGAACAGAAAGGCGTTGGCGATGCCGCCGCCCAGAAGGATGGTGTTGATCTTGGGCACCAGCCGCTTCAGCACGTTCAGCCGCGGCGCCACCGACCCCCCGCCGATCAGCGCGACCGAGGGCGGTTGCGGCTCGTCCAGCGCGCCCTCCAGCGCGGCCAGCTCCTCCAGCAACAGCGGCCCCGCCGCCACCCGGTCGGCCGCCAGGACCGCCGCCGTGGTCGAGGCATGTTCCCGGTGGCAACAGGAAAACGCGTCGTTGACATAGATTTCGCCCAGGCTGGCCAGCTGTGCCCCCAGCCGGGGATCGTTCGTCTCCTCGCCCCGCTCGAAGCGCAGGTTCTCGCAAAGCAGGACCTCGCCCGGCTGCAACGCTTCGCCGCGCCGCTCGACAAGGGGGCCGACACAGGTGTCGTTGAACAGGACCGGCCGGCCCAGTTCCCGCTCCAGCGCGGGTTTCAGCCGCTCGGTCGTCAACGCCGGGGTCAATTCGCCGTTCGGCCGGCCCAGATGGGTCAGGACGACGATCCGCGCGCCCTGGTCCAGGAGCGGTTTCATGCCGCGGGCGAAACGGGCGATGCGCGTGGCATCGCCCACCCCGTCGGCACTCAGCGGCACGTTCAGGTCGGCCCTGACCGCCAGGCGCTTGCCCGCAACATCCAGCGATGTCAGGGGCGTCAACGCCATCAGATCAGCGCCCCCATCGCCACAGCCGTGTCCGACATGCGGTTCGAGAAGCCCCACTCGTTGTCATACCAGGTCAGGATGCGCACCATGGTGCCGTCCATGACCTTGGTCTGGTCCATGTGGAAGACCGACGAATGCGGGTCGTGGTTGAAATCGACGCTGACATTGGGCTGATCGGTATAGCCCAGGATGCCCTTCATCGGGCCGTCGGCGGCCGCACGGATCGCGGCGTTGACCTCTTCCACGGTGGTCGGGCGGCTGGCCTCGAACACCAGGTCCACGACCGACACGTTCGGCGTGGGCACCCGGATCGCGACGCCGTCCAGCTTGCCCTTCAGTTCCGGCAGCACCAGGCCCACGGCCTTGGCAGCCCCCGTCGAGGTCGGGATCATGCTCATCGCCGCGGCGCGGGCGCGGTACAGGTCCTTGTGCATCGTGTCCAGCGTCGGCTGGTCGCCGGTATAGCTGTGGATCGTGGTCATGAAACCGCGATTGATGCCGATCGCGTCGTTCAGCGCCTTGGCCACCGGGCTCAGGCAGTTGGTGGTGCAGGACGCGTTCGACACGACCGTGTCGCCGGCGGTCAGCGTGTCATGGTTCACGCCGTAGACGATGGTCTTGTCCGCGCCGTCGGCGGGCGCCGAGACCAGCACGCGCTTGGACCCGTTTTCCAGGTGCATCGCGGCCTTGTCGCGGGTGGCGAAGATGCCGGTGCATTCCATCGCGATGTCCACGTCGCCCCAGGGCAGCTCCTTGGGGTCGCGGATCGCCGTCACCTTGATCGGGCCACGGCCCACGTCGATGGTGTCGCCGTCCACCGTCACCGTGCCCGGGAACCGGCCATGCACGCTGTCATAGCGCACCAGGTGGGCGTTGGTTTCCACCGGGCCCAGGTCGTTGATCGCGACCACCTCGATATCGGTGCGGCCCGATTCCACGATGGCCCGCAGCACGTTCCGCCCGATCCGGCCGAAGCCGTTGATTGCAACTTTGACTGTCATTTCCGACCCTTCTTACTTGATCAATCCCTTGGCGGCCGCGGCCACCGCTTCGGCGGTGATGCCGAAATGCTTGTACAGTTCACCTGCCGGCGCCGAGGCGCCGAAGCTGGACATGCCGACGAAGGCCGCGTTCTGGCCCAGAAGCGGGCCCCAGCCCTGTTCGACGGCCGCCTCGACACCCACGCGGGGCGCCGCGCCCAGCACGGATGCCTTGTAAGCGTCATCCTGCGCGGCGAAAAGCTCGAAACAGGGGGCCGAGACGACCGCCGCCTTGATGCCGTCGGCGGCCAGCAGGTCGGCCGCGTTCATGGCGATTTCCACCTCGGACCCGGTGGCGATCAGCGTGACGTCGCGCGCGCCCTCGGCCTCGCGCAGGACATAGGCGCCCTTCGCGGAACGGTTTTCCGAGACGTGCTCGGTCCGCAGGCAGGGCAGGTTCTGCCGCGACAGCGCCATCAGCGCGGGCGTGCTTTCCGAGGTGGCCGCGATTTCCCAGCATTCGGCGGTTTCCACCACGTCGGCGGGGCGCATCACGTTGACGTTCGGCATCGCGCGGAAGCTGGCCAGGTGTTCCACCGGCTGGTGGGTCGGGCCGTCCTCGCCCAGGCCGATGGAATCGTGCGTCATGACATAGGTCACCGGCAGGCCCATCAGCGCCGACAGCCGGATCGCGGGCCGGGCATAATCGGCGAACACCAGGAAGGTGCCGCCATAGGCCACGAACCCCTTGTGCAGCGTGATCCCGTTCATCACCGCCGACATGCCGAATTCGCGGATGCCGTAATGGATGTAGCTGCCGCCGTAATTGTCCTTCGACACGGGCCCCATGCCCTTGGTCAGCGTCAGGTTCGACCCCGTCAGGTCGGCCGACCCGCCCGCGGTGTTGGGCAGCGTGGCGTTGACCACGTCCAGCGCCATTTCCGATGCCTTGCGCGTGGCCACCTTGGGCGCCTCGGCCGACAGCTTGGCCTTGTAGGCGTCGATGGCCTTGGCCAGCGCATCGGCATCGGGCGCCGAGATCGAGGCCTTGAACGCCTCGGCCTTGTCCGACGCGGCCAGCCGCGCCTCCCAGGCTTCGCGCGCGGCCTTGCCGCGGGCCGCGACCGCCCCCCAGGCGTCATAGACCTCCTGCGGCAGGGTGAAGGCGTCCCAGGTCCAGCCCAGCGCCTCGCGCGTGGCGGCGATTTCCTCGGCGCCCAGCGGCGCGCCGTGCACCTTGTGGCTGCCCGCCTTGTTGGGCGCGCCCTGGCCGATCACCGTCTTGCACGCGATCAGCGAGGGGCGCGGGTCGGCCTTCGCCGCCTCGATCGCCTTGGCCACCGCCTCGCGGTCATGGCCGTCGACCTCCTGCACGTGCCACTTGGCGGCGGCGAACCGCGCCTTCTGGTCGGTCGAGGTCGACAGGTCGGTGGACCCGTCGATGGTGATCTTGTTGTCGTCCCACAGCAGGATCATCCGGCCCAGGCCCCAGTGGCCCGCCATGTCGATCGCCTCGTGGCTGATGCCCTCCATCAGGCAGCCGTCGCCGGCGATCACGTAGGTATAGTGATCCACCAGGTCGTCGCCGAACCGCGCATTGTGCATCCGTTCGGCCAGCGCCATGCCCACCGCCGTGGTCACCCCCTGGCCCAGCGGGCCGGTGGTGGTCTCGATCCCGTCGGCATGGCCGTATTCCGGGTGCCCGGCGGTGCGATAGCCCATCTGCCGGAAGTTGCGCACCTGGTCCATGTCCATGTCGGCATAGCCCAGCATGTGGTTGATCGAATAGATCAGCATCGAGCCATGGCCCGCCGACAGCACGAAGCGGTCGCGATCCTGCCAGTTCGGAGTGGACGGGTCGACGTTCAGGAAACGGTTGTACAGAACGGCGGCCACGTCGGCCATGCCCATCGGCATGCCCGGGTGGCCGGAATTGGCGGCCTGCACCGCGTCCATGGTCAGCACGCGGATCGCGTTGGCCATCAGCGCTTCGGCGCTTGTGTCGATCTTGGTCGGGGCGTTCATGGGGTCTGCCCTCCTCAGGCGCGTTTCGATTCGGAAACCAGACGCTCGATCATCGGCGTCAGGATCAGCTGCATCGCGAGGTCCAGCTTGCCGCCGGGGATCACGATGGAATTCGCCCGGCTCATCCACGATCCCTGGATCATCGACACCAGGTAGGAGAAGTCGATCCCCCGCGGGTTCTTGAACCGGATCACCACCAGGCTTTCGTCGGCGGTGGGAATCCAGCGCGCGACCAGCGGGTTCGAGGTATCCACCACCGGCACCCGCTGAAAGTTGATGTCGGTTTCGGTGAATTGCGGGATGATGCAATGCACATAGGCATGCATCCGGCGCAGGATCGTGTCGGTCACCGCCTCGGTGGTGTAACCGCGCCGCTCGCGGTCGCGGTGGATCTTCTGGATCCATTCCAGGTTGATGACCGGCACCACCCCGATCTTCAGGTCGGCGTATTTCGGCAGGTTCACCTCGTCGTTCACCACCGCGCCGTGCAGCCCCTCGTAGAACAGGATGTCCGAGCCGTCCTCGAACGGCGCCCACTCGGTGAACTCGCCCGGCGGCACGCCGTATTTCTCGGCCTCGTCGTTGTCGTGCACATAGGTGCGCGTGCGGCCGGTGCCGGTCTCGCCATATTGGCGGAACACGTTTTCCAGCTCGGCCAGCTCGTTGGCCTCATAGCTGAAATGGCTGAACGTGTAATCGCCCTCGGCATAGCGCCGGTCCAGCTCCGCCTTCATGTCCTTGCGGTTGAACCGGTGGAACGCGTCGCCCTCGATCGACACCGCCTTCACGCCCTCGCGGCGGAAGATCTGGTCGAAAGTGTGCTTGACGGTCGAGGTGCCGGCCCCGGAAGAGCCGGTAACCGAGATGATCGGGTGTTTCTTGCTCATGGCTTTCCTCCCAGAACTCAGACGCGGAACAGGCCGCGGTTGCCGAACAGGGCGTTGACTTCCTGCTCGGGCAGATCGTGATAGGCCGCGACCCGGCTGACCTTGTCGGTGGAGCCGAAGACGAACGGTGTGCGGGCATGCAGTTCGGACGCGGTCTTGTCCAGGATGCGATCCTGCGCATCGGTGGCCGCGCCGCCCGCCTGTTCGACGACAAAGGCGATGGGGGCGCATTCATAGACCATGCGCAGCCGGCCCTGTTCATAGCCCTTGCGCGAATCCGACGGGTACAGGAACACGCCGCCCCGGCTGATGATGCGGTGCGTCTCGGCCACCAGCGAGGCGACCCAGCGCATGTTGAACCGCTTGCCCCGCGGGCCTTCCTCGCCCGCCAGGCAGTCGTCGATATAGGCGCGCACGGGCTTGGCCCAGTGGCGGTAGTTCGACGCGTTGATCGCGAATTCGCTGGCGGTTTCGGGCACGCGCACGGCCTCTTGCACCAGGACGAACTGCTTGGAGTCGGGGTCCAGCAGGTATTCCTGCGTGCCCTTGCCGAAGGTCACGACCAGCATGGTCTGCGGCCCGTAGATGATATAGCCGCCGCCGATCTGCTCGCTGGCGGGGCGCAGGAAACTGGCGTTGCCCTCGTCCTTGGCCTCGAAGATCGAGAAGATCGTGCCGATCGACACGTTCACGTCGATGTTCGACGACCCGTCCAGCGGGTCGATCGCCAGCGCGTAGCGGCCCTTGGGGTCCAGCTCGACGACGCTGTCCTGTTCCTCGGACGCGTACCAGCGCACATCGGCCTGGGCCAGGCGGCGGGCAAAGGCCTCGTCGGCCATCACGTCCAGGGCCTTTTGCGTGTCGCCATCGGTGTTCGACCCCACCTCGGCGCCCAGGGCGCCGCCCAGGGGACCGCGCTGGATCGTGTTCGAAAGGTCTGCGCCGACCTCGCACAGCGCGCTCATCAGCGGCTGAAGCGCGGCGGGGATGTGCTGCAAATCCCGGATCGGAGACTTGGTTTGCATAATTTTCTCCCGAATCTGGCGGCGGGATGCCGATGACGCTTGCTAGTTGAAAACCCGGCTTGTACAGAATTTAAAAACTTCGAAGCTGCGTTAGAAAAAATTTAATGCCCAAGCCCGATGCCGTAACCTTCAAGCAACTCAGGGCATTGCAGGCCGTGGCCGAGCATGGATCGCTGACCGCCGCGGCCGAGGCAATTCGCCTCACCCCGCCCGCCGTGCACAGCCAGCTGCGCCAGCTGGAAACGAATTTCAACGCCCGCCTCGTCGAACGCGGCCCCCAGGGCGGCGCGCGGCTGACGCTGCAGGGCGAGGCGGTGCTGGTCGGCGCGCGCGCCGTCGAAACCGCGCTCGAGGCCTGCGCCGACCATGTCCGCGCGATCAATGACGGGATGGAGGGGCTGGTCACCCTTGGCGTGGTTTCCACCGCCAAGTATTTCGCCCCCCGCCTGGTGGCCGATCTTCAGCGCGCCTTTCCCACCATCGACGTCATCCTGCGCGTGACCAGCCGCGAGGGCATCGTCGCCGCGCTTGCCTCGGCCAGCGTCGATCTGGCGATCATGGGCCGCCCGCCGCGCGTGCCCGAGGTGCAGGCCACCGTTCTCGGCCCGCATCCCCACGTGTTGATCGCGCGCCCTGATCACCCGCTGGCAGGGCAGGGCCGCCTGCCGCCCGAACTGATCCTGGCCGAACCCTTCGTCGCGCGCGAGGACGGCTCGGGCACCCGCATCCTGATGGACCGTTTCCTGGAACGGCTGGGCCGGGGGCGGCCCGCGCGGATCATCGAACTGGAAAGCAACGAGACCCTGAAACAGGCGGTGATGGCGGGTCTGGGCATCGCGCTGATCTCGCGCCACACCGTGACCGAGGAATTGCGCGCGGGCCGCCTGGCCGAACTCCAGGCCGAGGCGCTGCCGCTGGTGCGGCAATGGTTCCTCGTGCATCGCGCCGACACCGCCCTCAGTGCCGCGGGCCGGCGCATCCACGGCCATATCGTCGGCCGGCAGGGGGCGTTCCTGCCGAATTAGGGCGCGGGCCTTGACCTTCCAGTGACTGGAAGCCCTATCTTGGCCCCGTCCAGCCAAGGGAAACCCGCGATGACCGCCCCCACGACCACCACCCGTCTCAGGCTCGAAGGGTTGCACTGCGCGGGCTGCGTGGCCCGCGTCGAACGCGCGCTTGCCGCCCTGCCACAGGTCGCCGCCGCCCGCGTGAACCTCGCCGCCGCCACCGCCGAGGTCGACCATGCCGGCCCCTCCGCCCCCCTTGTCGGCGCGGTCGAGGGCGCGGGCTTCGCCGTCGCCCGCAGCCAGGTCGCGCTGGCCGTTCAGGGCGCGACCTGCGCCTCTTGCGTGGCCCGCATCGAACGCGCGCTGCTGGCCGAACCGGGCGTCACGGCGGCCAGCATGAACCTCGCCACCGGCGAGGCCCGCGCCACCGTGCTGGCCGGTGCTGCCGATGCCGCCACGCTGGCCCGCGCGCTGGCCGCCGCGGGCTACCCCGCCGACCCCATCCGGCAGGACAGCCACGATCCCGCCGCCGCCCAGCAGGCCGAGGCGCAGAGCCTTCGCCGCCGCACCCTGGTCGCCGCCGCCCTGACCCTGCCGGTCTTCGTGGTCGAGATGGGCGGCCACATCGCCCCCGGTTTCCGCGCCGCACTGGCCGGCGAACAGGCGCTGCGCATCCTGGCCTTCCTGCTCACCACCGCGATCCTTGCCGGTCCCGGCCGCGCCTTCTTCGCCAAGGGCCTGCCGCTGTTGCTGAAGGGCGCGCCCGACATGAACGCCCTTGTCGCGCTGGGCACCGGCGCCGCCTGGACCTTTTCCACCATCGCCACCTTCGCCCCCGGCCTGCTGCCGCCGGGCACCGCGCACGTCTATTTCGAGGCCGCCGCCGTCATCGTCACCCTCGTCCTCCTGGGCCGCACGCTGGAGGCCCGCGCCAAGGGCCGCACCGGCGCCGCGATCCGCCGCCTGATGGCGCTGCGCCCCGACACCGCCCGCGTGGTGACCGACACCGGCATCGAAAACCGCCCCGTCGACGCGCTTGTCCCCGGCGACCTGATCGAGATCCGCCCCGGCGAACGCATCCCCACCGATGCCGAGGTGGTCGAGGGGCAGGGCGCGGTCGACGAATCCATGCTGACCGGCGAACCCATGCCGGTCGAGAAGACCCCCGGCGCGCCCGTCACCGGCGGCACCGTGAACGGCCCCGCCGCGCTGCGGGTGCGCGCCACCAAGGTCGGCGCCGACACCGCGCTGGCCCGCATCGTCGCCATGGTCGAGGCCGCCCAGGGCGCCAAGCTGCCGGTGCAGGCGCTGGCCGACCGGGTGACCGCGGTCTTCGTTCCCGCCGTTCTGGCCGTGGCGGCGCTGACCGTGCTGCTGTGGCTGGCCCTTGGCCCCGCGCCCGCGCTGGGCCTGGCGCTGGTGGCGGGCGTGTCGGTGCTGATCGTGGCCTGCCCCTGCGCGATGGGGCTGGCGACGCCCACCTCGGTCATGGTCGGCACGGGCCGCGCCGCCGAACTGGGCGTCCTGTTCCGCAAGGGCGACGCGTTGCAGGCCCTGTCGGGCGTGGCCACCGTGGCCTTCGACAAGACCGGCACCCTGACCGAGGGCCGCCCCGCCGTGACCGAGATCGCCACCGCCCCCGGCATCGACCGGGCCCAGGCGCTGCGCCTTGCCGCCGCGGTCGAGGCGCGGTCCGAACACCCCATCGCACGCGCGATCCTGGAGGCCGCGCCCGACCACCCCACCGCCGAAGACGTGCAGGCGCTGCCCGGCTTCGGGCTGCGCGGCCGGGTGGATGGCGCCGCCATCCTCGTCGGCGCGGCCCGCCTGATGGATGAGGAACGCATCGATCTGGGCGACCTCGCGCAGGCGGGCGAGCGCCTCGCCGCCACCGGCGCGACGCCGGTTTACGTCGCCCGCGACGGCCGCGCGCTGGCGTTGATCGGCCTTGCCGACCCGGTCAAGCCCACCGCCAAGCCCGCCATCGACGCGCTGCATGCGATGGGCGTGCGCACCGCCCTTATCACCGGCGACACGCACGCCACCGCGCAGGCCGTCGCCGCCGAACTGGGCATCGACCGGGTCCATGCGGGCGTGCTGCCCGGCGGCAAGGTCGCCGCGCTGGAAGATCTGCGCGCGGACGGTCCGCTGGCCTTTGTCGGTGACGGGCTGAACGACGCGCCCGCGCTGGCGGCGGCCGATATCGGCATCGCCATCGGCACCGGCACCGATGTCGCCATCGAGGCCGCCGACGTCGTGCTGATGGCGGGCGACCCGCGCGGCGTGGCCGACGCGCTGCACATCAGCCGCCGCACCCTGCGCAACATCCGCCAGAACCTGTTCTGGGCGTTTGCCTACAATACCGCCCTGATCCCGGTGGCGGCGGGGCTGCTTTATCCGCTGTCCGGCGTTCTGCTCTCGCCCATGCTGGCCGCGGGCGCGATGGCTGCCTCCAGCCTGTTCGTGCTGTCCAACGCGCTGCGCCTGCGCGGGCTGGCGCCCATCGCCGGGGGGCGGGCATGAATATCGGCGACGTGGCGCAGGCGACCGGCCTGCCGGCCAAGACCATCCGCTATTACGAGGAAATCGGGCTGGTCACGCCGCACCGCGCGGCCAATGGCTATCGCGATTTTTCCGACCAGGACCTGCACAACCTCGTCTTCCTCGGCCGCGCCCGGTCTCTGGGCTTCACCATCGAGGAATGCCGCGCGCTTCTGGCGCTTTATGCCGACAAGGGCCGGGCCAGCGCCGACGTGAAGCGCATCGCGCGCGAACACCTTGTCCAGATCGACGCCAAGATCGCGGAACTCCGCGCGATGCGGGCCACGCTGTCCGACCTGGTCGACGCCTGCGCGGGCGACGACCGGCCCGATTGCCCGATCCTCAGGGGGCTGGCAGGCGAGGGCGGCTAGGCCCGCGCCTTCCGGTCACAGCCCAAGGGCCGATTCGAACGCCGCCAGGTGGTTCTCGGAACCGTCCAGCAGCCGGCCATAGACATCCGCCAGCGCCGTGCCCTCGACCGAGGCGACCGCGTCCTGAAGATCGACGATATCGGTTTCCTCGATCAGCACGCCGACATTCAGCGCGGCCGTCGCCGAGTCCGACCCCATGGCCAGCAGGTCGTCATACATCGCCTGCAACGCGGGGTTCACATAGCTGCCCGCCGGCAGCGAAACGAACTCGATCACGTCCACGCCCAGGCTTGACGCCTGGTTCAGCAGCGCGTCGTGATGGCGGTCTTCCGAGGCGGCGATATTGTCGAAAATCCGCAGGCCGGTCTGGTCGTAGAACGCTGCGTAGATGTCCCCGGCCAGTTTTTCCTCTTCCAGCATGAACAGCAGGCTGGCGATATCGGCATCGCTATAGGTATCGGTTCCAGGGGCCGTGTTTCCGCGGCCGGACCCGTTGCCGCCTGCGCCGCGCATGGTGCCGTTCTTCATTGTCCGTTCCTCCGTGAAACACGCCGGGAAAAATCCACATGCCGGAGTCATGATTAACGGCGGGTAAAGCGCGGCGGCCTGCGGCAGGCGGACGCGCGACGGGCTTCCGCTCGAATCCTTTCTGCGGTTCTTCAGGCCCTGGGCCGGCGCCGCGGGCGGTGGCGGAAAGTCCGAAAAAAGTCATATGGGATTCATATGGAATTCATATGCGATTCATATCGCCGATTCCGCTCCGGAACGGCTGATCCCGCCCCCGCCCGGCGCCCGTTCGCCGGGGGTGCGATCAGGGCCTTTGACATTTCCGACCGATGCGATAGGCATGGGCCACTTCGGTTCCGCCCCGCAGGGGGGGGGATGAAAAGGGAACGCGGTGCGCCCCCCCCACCACGGGGCAAATCCGCGGCTGCCCCCGCAACTGTAGGCGGAGAGCGCGGCTGACAGGTGCCACTGGGCGCAATGCCCCGGGAAGGCCAGCCAAGCGACGACCCGCAAGCCAGGAGACCTGCCGAAGCCAGATCACCCTGTCCGGGCGCGGGGCGCGACCCGGAGGCGGCCAGACCGCAGAGGTGACGACATGTGCACCGTCTGCGGCAGGCCCCTGCGCCCGTCCGGACAGAACAGGAATGGGCGAGGGGACCGGGCGATGAGCGCCGAGCGATCCATCGAAGCCGTCAGTGCCGTCCCGGCCGGGGCAGGGCAGGGTTTTCGCGCGCTGATCCTTGCGCTGTGCGGGCTTGTCGCCGCGCTGTTCGTCGGCTCGCTGCTGGTCGGCCCGGCGGCGCTGTCGCCGCTCGAAAGCCTGTCGGCGCTGGTCACGGGGCGGGGCGAGGCCGCCGTCCTGGTGATGCGCGAGATCCGCCTGCCGCGGGCGATCCTGGCCGTTCTGGTGGGGGCGAGCCTGGGGCTGTCGGGCGCGGCGTTGCAGGGCTATCTGCGCAACCCGCTGGCCGAACCGGGGCTGATCGGCGTCTCGGCCTCGGCGGCTTTGGGTGCGGTGATCGCGCTGCAGACGGGCCTGGCGGCGGCGCATGCGCTGGCGCTGCCGGGGCTGGCGCTGGCGGGCGCGCTGGTGGCGGTGCTGTTGCTGTTGGGGCTGGCGGGTCCGCGCGGCGGGGCGTTCACGCTGATCCTTTCGGGCATCGCGATCTCGGCGCTGGCCGGTGCGCTCACCTCGCTGGTGCTGAACCTGTCGCCCAACCCCTATGCGGCGGCCGATATCGTGTTCTGGATGATGGGGTCGCTGGCCGACCGGTCGTTCACCCATGTCTGGCTGGCGCTGCCGCTGACGCTGATCGGCTGGGCGCTGCTTGCCGGGCTGGGCCGCGGCCTCGATGCGCTGACCCTGGGCGAGGACGCGGCCGAGGCGCTGGGCATAAGGCTGTCGCGCCTGCGGCTGGCCCTTGTCATCGGCGTGGCGGCCTGTGTGGGCGCGGGCGTCGCGGTGGCCGGCGCCATCGGGTTCGTCGGGCTGATCGTGCCGCACCTGCTGCGCCCGCTGGTGGGGGCGCGGCCCGGGCGGCTGCTCCTCGCCTCGGCGCTGGGAGGCGCGGCGCTGTTGCTGGCCTCGGACCTCGCGGTGCGTCTGATCCTGCCCGAGCGCGACCTGAAACTGGGCGTTCTGACCGCGATCCTGGGCGCGCCGCTGTTCTTCCACCTGATCTACAAGACCCGGGCGGAGGCAGCGCAATGACCGGCCTGTCCCTGTCCCACCTGAGCGTGCATCGCGGGCCGTGCCCGGTGGTCGACGATGTCTCGCTGGACCTGCGCCCCGGCGAATGCGTCGGGTTGATCGGGCCGAACGGCGCGGGCAAGACCACGCTGATGCGTGCCGCCCTTGGCCTGATCCGGCACAAGGGCACGTCGTCGCTGGCCCGCCTGTCCGCAGCCGAGCGTGCGCGCGCCGCCGCCTGGTTGCCGCAGATGCGCGAGATCGCCTGGCCGGTCTCGGTCGAAACGCTGGTGGGCCTGGGCCGCACGCCGCATCTGGGACCCGGCCAGCGGATGGGCGCAGCCGACCGCGCCGCAATCGCGCACGCGCTGTCGCGGATGGACCTGGCGGGATACGAAACGCGCCGGGCCACCGCGCTGTCGGGCGGCGAACAGGCCCGCGTGCTGATCGCCCGCGCCGTGGCGCAAGAGGCGCCGGTGCTGATCGCCGACGAACCCATCGCCGGGCTGGATCCGGCCCACCAGATCGCCACCATGCGGCTGTTTTCGGGCCTCGCCGCCGAAGGGCGGCTGGTGCTGGCCGCCCTGCATGACCTCGGTCTGGCCGCGCGGTTCTGCACACGCCTGGTGCTGATGCATCGCGGCCAACTGGTCGCCGACGGCCCGCCGCGCGAGGTGCTGACCGAGGCCAACCTTGCCCGCGTCTTCGGCCTGCGCGCCTATTTCGCCGAAACCCCCGACGGCCCCGTGGTGCAGCCGGTCGAGGTGGTGGCATGACCCGCCGTTTCCCGCCCCAGCGCATCGTCTGCCTGACCGAGGAAACGGTCGAAACGCTGTACCTGCTGGGGCAGGAGGACCGCATCGTGGGCGTGTCGGGCTATGCCGTGCGCCCGGCCCGCGTGCGGCGGGAAAAACCGCGGGTGGGGGCCTTTACCTCGGCCGATCTGCCGAAGATCCGCGCGTTGGACCCCGACCTGGTGCTGACCTTCTCGGACATCCAGCACGAGATCGCGGCGGCCCTGATCCGCGCCGGGATCGCGGTGCATGCCTTCAACCAGCGCGACGTGGCGGGGATACTGGCGATGATCCGTTTCCTCGGCGCGCTGACCGGCGTGCCCGACCGGGCCGAGGCGCTGGCGGCGGGCTACGCGGCGCGGCTGGACGCCCTGCGCGCCATCCCGCGCGCCCACCGCCCCCGCGTCTATTTCGAGGAATGGGACGAACCGCGCCTGTCGGGCGTGGGCTGGGTGTCCGAATTGATCGGCATCGCGGGGGGCGATGACGTCTTCGCCCACCTGGCCGGTCAGCAGGCCGCCAAGGACCGCGTGGTGACCGACGCCGACGTGATCGCCGCGGCACCCGAGGTGATCCTGGCGTCCTGGTGCGGCAAGAAGGTGCGCCCCGAGAAGATCGCCGCGCGCCCCGGCTGGGACGCGGTTCCGGCGGTGCGCGACGGCCGCATCCACGAGATCAAGTCGCCGCTGATCCTGCAACCGGGCCCGGCGGCGCTGACCGAGGGGCTGGACGCGATCATCGCCGCGCTGGACGGCATGCAAGGAGGTCGATGATGGAGGCGCTTTCGGTGTTCCTGGCGCGTGGCGGCCCGGCGATCTGGGTGATCGCGGCGCTGTCGGTGGCGACGCTTGCGCTGATCCTGTGGAAGCTTTGGCGCCTGATCGTGCTAGGCGCCTTTGCCGGGCAGCGGGCCGAGCGTGCCGTTGCGCTCTGGCAGGAGGGCCAGCGCGAGGCGGCGGTGGCGGCGGTGGCGGGCCGCGTGGGCCTGCGCGCGCGGCTGGTGCGCACCGCCATCGAGGCGCGCGCGGCCCTGCCCGAGCCCAAGGCCCGCGAGGAAACCACCCGCATTGCCCGCCGCCTTCTGGCCGAGGCGCGCGAGGGTATCCGGGCGCTGGAACTGATCGCGGTGATCGCGCCGCTTCTGGGTCTTCTGGGCACGGTGCTGGGCATGATCGAGGCGTTCCAGGCGCTTGAATCCTCGGGCGCGGCGGCCGACCCCGCCGACCTGGCCGGCGGCATCTGGGAGGCGCTCTTGACCACCGCCGCAGGCATGGCCGTGGCGATCCCGGCGGCGATGGCGGTCACCTGGTTCGAGGCCATCGCCGACAGCGCGCGCGCCGACATGGAGGATCTGGCCACGCGGCTGTTCCTGGCCGGGGAGGGGGCGTAGATGTTCGCCTTCGACACGCCCCGCCGGGTTCGCCGGCCCAGCCTGACGCCGATGATCGACGTGGTGTTCCTGCTGCTGGTGTTCTTCATGATCGCCGCGCGGTTCGGTCCGCAGGCGGGGCTGGAACTGGTGGCCGGAACGGGCGGCGCGGCGGAATGGCAGGGCCCGCCGCGGCTGGTCGAGGTGGCCCCGGACGGGGTGCGCCTGAACGGTGTCGCGATGGACCTGCCCACGTTGGCCGCCGAACTGGACCGCCTGACCGACAGCCCCGCCGACCCGGTGCTGATCCGCCCTCGCGGCGGCGCCGACCTGCAGGCCCTCGTCGACGCGATGGAGGCGCTGTCGGCGGCGGGGCTCGCGAACCTCGTGCTGGTGGAGTAGGCGCATGTTCGACTTCACCCCCGCGCCGGTAAGCCCCCGCGGCGAAAGCATCGTCCCGATGATCAACGTGGTGTTCCTGTTGCTGATCTTCTTCCTGATGAGCGCGCGGATCGCCCCGCCCGACCCGTTCGAAACCGCGCCGCCCCGGGCCGGGGGGGGCGACCAGGTGGCGGGCGACATGCTGCACCTGGCGGCGGATGGCGCGCTGGCCTACGGCGCGGCGCGCGGCGAGGCGGTCTTCGCGGCGCTGGCCGACCGCGGGACCGACACGCCGCTGATCCTGCGCGCCGATGCCGGGGCCGAGGCCGCGACGCTGGCCCGCCTTTCCGCCCGGCTTGCGGCGCTGGGGCAGGACCGGCTGGTGCTGCAGACGGTGCCGCGATGAGGCGGCTGGCCGAGATATCGCTGTTCCTGCCGATCGCGGCGGGGTTGCACGTGGCCGCCTTTGGCCTGTCGTCGGGGTCGCAGGGCGGCGCCACGGGGGGCGGCGGCGATGGCGGTGCGGCGCTGGTAACGCTGGCCGCGGCCCCGCCGGCGCTGTCGCGCCTGGCCGAGGAATGGCAGGCCGCGCCCAGTACGCAGACCGCGGCCCGCCCGCTCGATCCACCCCCGCCCGATGCGGCCCCGGCCGCCCCCGCGCCCGACACCGCCACCCGCCGCCCGGTGGCCTTGGCCGCCCCGGTGGCGCCCGGTGCCGATGGCGCGCCGCGGCCGCTGGCCCCGCCGCCCGCGCTGACGCCACCCGCCGATGCGACGCTTGCGCTCGCCGCGCCGCCCATCGCGGATGATCCCGCCCGCGCCCCGGCCCTGCCCGAACGCGATGCGCCGGTCCGGCCCGGGGGGCGGCCGCCCGCCATGGCCGCGCCCACCGCCGAGGCCCCGCCGCCCGAACCGGACACCCCGCCGCCGCCCAGCAGCGCGCGCCCCGAGCCGCCCGCCGCCGCGCAACGCGCAGCGGGCGCGGCCCGCGCGCCGGCGGCCGGTGCCACGACCCGGGCCGCGCCCAGCCTTTCGCCCGCCGCAGCCCGCGCGCTGCGCGCCGACTGGGGCGCGCGCATCCTGGCCCGCGTCAGCCGGGTGCACCGGTATCCCCGCGGGGCACGGGCGACCGGCCGGGCATTGGTGGAACTGGTGGTGGCGCGGGACGGGCGGCTGGTCTCGGCGCGTCTCGCGCAAAGCGCGGGCGACCCGGTTCTCGATCGCGCCGCGCTGGCCGCTGTGCGCCGGGCCGGCCGGTTCCCCGCGGCCCCCGACGGGCTGAGCGCGTCCAGCTACAGCTTTACCCTGCCGCTGAAATTCGACGGGCGCGGCTGATCGCCTGCCGCGCGCCTGTCTTCTTCTTGGTCGAAATACCCTGAAACCGGCCCGCAGGGCCGGTCACGCGGCCTCGGGCTTGCGGATGCGTCCGGCGGCGGCGGCCACGCGCGGCGACAGGTCGGGCGCACCGGCCTCGACAAGGTCCAGCAGGTGCGCCCGCATCCGCGGGTCCCAGAAGGCGTCGATATGATCGGCGATGGCCGCCACCGCCGCGTCCTCGGGCAGGCGCGCGAAAGCGGTGGCGATCTGGTTGGCCATGTAGACCAGTTTCTCAGGCGTCATGGGGAACCTCCTTCAAGGCGATCCGGTCGGGATGGGTGTGAATGTCGAAGCTTTCGCCACGGGCGCGGGCGATCAGCGTCAGGCCCGCCGCCTCGGCCGCGGCGACGGCGCGCGTGGTGGGGGCGGAAACGGCGGCCAGGACCGGCGCGCGGGCCAGGACGGCCTTTTGCACCAGTTCGATCGAGACGCGGCTGGTCATCACGATCACGCCGCCCGCCGCATCGCGGCCGATCCGGGCCAGCGCCCCGATCAGCTTGTCCAGCGCGTTGTGCCGGCCCACGTCCTCGCGCGCGGCGACCAGCCCCTCGGCCGGGGTCCAGAACCCCGCGGCATGCACCGCGCGGGTGGCATCGTGCAGCGCCTGCGCGCCGCGCAGCGCGGCCATGGCCCGGCCGATGTCCCCCGGCGCAAGGCGCAGCGCATCGCCGGGCAGCCGGGGCAGGGGCCGCGCCGCGGCCTCCAGGCTGTCGATGCCGCAAAGACCACAGCCCACCGGCCCCGCCATCGACCGGCGCCGTTCCATCAGCCGCGCGCCAAGGCCCGGGGCCAGCCACATCCGCATCTCGATGCCCTGGGCATGGTCCACCCGCTCGATCCGCTCGATCTGGGGTGGCGTGTCCACGATCCCCTCGGACAGCGAAAAGCCCAGCGCGAAATCGTTCAGCTCCGTGGGGCTGGCCAGCATCACCGCCTGCGTGGTGCCGTCATAGGACAGCGCCACCGGCACCTCTTCGGCCAGCGTGCGGCCGACCCGTTCCGGCCCCGCCGGGCCGACGGCCAGCGCCGTGGTTCTGGCGCTCCCGCCGGTCATTCCGCCGCCGGCAGGATGCGCCGGGCGGCGCGCGCCCGCTCGGCATAGCTCAGTTGCCAGTCGGACGGGCCGTTGGTCAGCGCCACCTGCACCGCCGTCACCTTGTATTCCGGGCAGTTCGTGGCCCAGTCGGAATAGTCCGAGGTCACCACGTTGGCCTGCGTCTCGGGGTGGTGGAAGGTGGTATAGACCACGCCGGGGCTGACGCGATCCGACAGCGTCGCCCTCAGCGTCGTCTCGCCCGAGCGCGAGGCGAGGCGCACCCAGTCGCCCTCGGAAATGCCGCGGGTTTCGGCGTCATGCGGGTGGATTTCCAGCACGTCCTCGGCATGCCAGACGGTGTTTCCCGTCCGCCGTGTCTGGGCGCCCACGTTGTATTGCGACAGGATCCGCCCCGTGGTCAGCAACAGCGGGTAGCGCGGCCCGGTGCGTTCGTCGGTCGGCACGTAATCGGTGACCACGAACAGCCCCTTGCCGCGCACGAACCCGCCCTCGTGCATCACCGGCGTGCCCCTGGGCGCGGCGTCGTTGCAGGGCCATTGCACCGACCCCTCGGCCTCCAGCAGGTCATAGCTGACCCCGGCGAAGCTGGGCGTGGTGGCGGCGATTTCCGCCATGATTTCGGCGGGGTGCGCATAGGTCCAGCCCGCGCCCATGGCGTTCGCCAAGTGTTGTGTGACTTCCCAGTCGGCCAGCCCGTTCAGCGGCGCCATCACGCGGCGCACGCGGTTGATGCGGCGTTCGGCATTGGTGAACGTCCCGTCCTTTTCCAGGAAGGTGGAGCCGGGCAGGAACACGTGGGCGTAGTTCGCGGTTTCGTTCAGGAACAGGTCGTGGACCACGACGCAATCCATCGCCGCCAGCCCCGAGGCCACGTGTTTCGTATCGGGGTCCGATTGCAGGATGTCCTCGCCCTGGATGTAGATGCCCTTGAACGTGCCGCCGACGGCGGCGTCCAGCATGTTGGGGATGCGCAGCCCCGGTTCGTCCGAGATCGTCACGTTCCACAGCTTTTCGTACAGGCCCCGCGCCGCATCGTCATGGACGTGGCGGTAGCCCGGCAATTCGTGCGGGAAACTTCCCATGTCGCAGGACCCCTGCACGTTGTTCTGGCCGCGCAGCGGGTTCACGCCCACGCCGGGACGCCCGATATTGCCGGTCGCCATGGCGAGGTTGGCGATGGCCATCACGGTGGTCGAACCCTGCGAATGTTCGGTCACGCCCAGCCCGTAATAGATCGCCGCGTTGCCGCCGGTGGCGTAAAGCCGGGCGGCCTTGCGGACCTCCTCGGCCGGAACCCCGGTCAGCGCCTCGGTCGCCTCGGGGCTGTGGCGGTCTTCGGCGACGAAGCCGGCCCAGTCCTGGTAGGCGTCCATCTCGCAGCGCTCGCGGATGAAATCGTCATACGTCAGCCCCTCGGCCACGATCACATGCGCCATCGCCGTCAGCAGCGCCACGTTCGTGCCGGGGCGCAGCGGCAGGTGGTGCGCGGCGCGCACATGCGGACCCCGCACCAGGTCGATCCGGCGCGGATCGGCCACGATCAGTTGCGCGCCCTGGCGCAGCCGCTTCTTGAGGCGGCTGGCGAAAACCGGGTGCCCGTCGGTCGGGTTCGCGCCGATGATCAGGACGACATCCGCGTGCTCGACACTGTCGAAATCCTGCGTCCCGGCCGAGGTTCCGAGCGTGGTTTTCAGCCCGTATCCCGTGGGCGAATGGCAGACCCGCGCGCAGGTATCGACGTTGTTGTTGCCGAAGACCTGGCGGATCAGCTTTTGCACCAGGAAGGTTTCCTCGTTGGTGCAGCGCGACGAGGTGATGCCGCCGATGGCGCGCACGCCGTGTTTTTCCTGGATGCCGCGGAATTTCCGGGCGGTGAACTCGAACGCCTCTTCCCAGGTGACTTCGCGCCAAGGCTGGTCGATCGATTCGCGGATCATCGGGTTCAGGATGCGGTCGGGATGGGTGGCATAGCCATAGGCGAAGCGGCCCTTGACGCAGCTATGCCCGCGGTTCGCCTTGCCGTCCTTGGACGGCACCATGCGCACCAGCTGGTCGCCCTTCATCTCGGCCCGGAAGCTGCACCCCACGCCGCAATAGGCGCAGGTGGTGACCACGGCGCGGTCGGGTGTGCCCATCTCGATGACCGATTTTTCCTGAAGTGTTGCCGTGGGGCAGGCCTGCACGCAGGCACCGCAACTGACGCAATCCGAGCCCAGGAAATCGTCGTGCCCGGTGGAAATCCGCGCCTCGAAGCCGCGGCCGTCGACGGTCAGGGCGAAGGTGCCCTGCACCTCTTCGCAGGCCCGGACGCAGCGGTAGCAGGCGATGCATTTCGACGGGTCGTAAGTGAAATAGGGGTTGGACGCGTCCTTTTCGATGTAGCGCGGGTTCGCCTCGCCGTTCTGGCGCGTCTCGAAATGGTTCGCGCCCGCCTCGTAGCGCACGTCGCGCAGGCCCACGGCACCCGCCATGTCCTGCAACTGGCAGTCGCCGTTGGCGGCACAGGTCAGGCAATCCAGCGGGTGGTCGGAGATATAAAGCTCCATCACGCCGCGGCGCAGCTTGGCGACCTTGGGCGTCTGGGTGTGGACCTGCATGCCGTCTGCGACCGGCGTAGTG
Source organism: Rhodovulum marinum (assembly GCF_004343075.1). GTDB lineage: Bacteria > Pseudomonadota > Alphaproteobacteria > Rhodobacterales > Rhodobacteraceae > Rhodovulum > Rhodovulum marinum. Next base: position 132,925 of record NZ_SLXP01000002.1, on the reverse strand, counting down.
CAGGAGGCCGGCGTGCCGCGGCGGCCCTCGATCTCGACCAGGCACAGCCGGCAGGACCCGATGGGTTCCACACTGTCCGTGGCGCAAAGCTTGGGGATCTCGATGCCCAGTTCCGCGGCGGCGCGCATGACGGATGTGCCCTCGGGTACCGTCACCTCGAACCCGTCGATGGTCAGCGTCACGGTCTTGTCCGAGCGGCGGGCAGGTGTTCCGAAATCGGGGTCGGGGATGATGAAATCCTTCATTCCGCGGCCTCTTGTCTGGGGGTGAAATCCTCGGGGAAATACTTGAGCGCGCTTTCGACCGGGTAGGGCGTGAAGCCCCCCAGCGCGCAGAGCGAGCCGTCGCGCATGGTCTCGCACAGGTCGGCCAGGATCGCGGGCGCGGCCGGGTCGCCCGCGAGGATGCGGTCGATGGTTTCCATGCCGCGCACCGCGCCGATGCGGCACGGCGTGCAGGTGCCACAGCTTTCGACCGCGCAGAATTCCATCGCGAAGCGCGCCATCGCGCCCATGTCGGCGGTGTCGTCGAACACCACGATGCCCGCATGCCCGATCAGCCCGCCCGCGGCGTCGCATTCTTCATAGCCGAGCGGCGTGTCGAACAGCGTAACCGGGAAATAGGCCCCCAGCGGCCCGCCGATCTGCACTGCCTTGACCGGGCGCCCCGAGGCCGTGCCGCCGCAGATATCGTGGATCAACTCGCCGATGGTCATGCCGAACGCCGCCTCGAACAGCCCGCCGTGCTTGACGTTGCCCGCCACCTGCAGCGGCACCGTGCCCAGCGACCGGCCCAGCCCGAAGGATTTGTAATGCGCCGCGCCCTCGGCCAGGATCACCGGAACCGAGGCCAGCGAGATCACGTTGTTGATGACCGTGGGCCGGGCCATGAACCCCTTGTGCGCCGGCAGGGGCGGTTTCGCGCGCACCGTGCCGCGCTTGCCCTCCATCGAGTTCAGCAGCGCGGTTTCCTCGCCGCAGACGTAGGAGCCCGCGCCGACGCGCAGCTCGATGTCGAAGCTCTCGCTCAGCAGGCAAGCTTCGCGCGCCATCTCAAGGGCGTCGCCGAAGGTCCTGATTGCATGTGGATATTCCGAGCGGCAGTAGACGAAGCCCCGGGTCGCGCCGACCGCCAGCCCGGCGATTGCCATGCCCTCGATCAGGCAGAACGGGTCGCCCTCCATCAGCATGCGGTCGGCGAAGGTGCCGCTGTCGCCCTCGTCGGCATTGCAGACGATGTATTTCTGCGGCCCCTCGGCCTGGAGGACCGTGTTCCACTTGATCCCCGTGGGGAATCCCGCGCCGCCCCGGCCGCGCAAGCCGGACTCGGTCACTTCGGCTACGATCTGTTCGGGCGCCATCCCGCGGGCCCGTTCCAGCCCGGCCATCCCGCCATGGGCGCGATAGGCGTTCAGGTCCAGCGGGTCGATCACCCCGCAGCGGGCGAAGGTCAGCCGCGTCTGGCGGGCGAAGAAGGGAATGTCTTCCACGGGGCCAAGCGCCTTGGCGTGATCGGTGAAATCGCTTTCGAACAGGGATTTTACGTCGGATACCTCAAGCGGACCAAAGCCGTGGCGCAGGCCGTCCTGCTCGATCTCCAGCAGGGGTTCCAGCCAGACCATCCCGCGCGAGCCGGTGCGCACCAGCCGCAACTCGATCCCGCGCGCCGCGGCCTCGGCGGTCAGGGCGGCGGCGATATCGTCGGCACCCAGGGCCAGGGCCGCGGCATCCTTGGGCAGGTAGAGGGTCAGGCTCATCCCACCACCTCGCGCGCCATCCGTTCCAGCCGGTCGGCGGTGGCCCGCGCCACCGGCGTTTCATCCACCAGCGCGGCGGGCCCGCAGGCGCAAAGGCCCAGGCAGTAAACCGGTTCCAGCGTCACCGCGCCGTCCTGGGTGGTGCCGTGCCAGTCGACACCCAGCCGGGTGCGCAGGTCGTCGCCCAGCCGCGCCGCGCCCATCGCCTGGCAGGCCTCGGCCCGGCAGACCTTGAGCGTGCGGCGCCCGCCGGGTTCGGTGCGGAAGTCGGGATAAAAGCTGATGACGCCGTGGATTTCGGCGACGCTCAGGTCCAGTTCCTCGGCGATCGGCGCCAGCGCCTCGCGCGGGATGTGGCCCAGCGCATGTTGCACCGCGTGCAGCACCGGCAAAAGTGGTCCGTCCAGATGGGCATGGGCGGCCGCGATCTCTCGCGCCCGCTGGGCGGTGGGTGAAATCTCAGCCTCGGCCATCGCGCTCCCCCCTTGGCATGCCATAGTGTGCCAAAGCGCGGGGTGGCCGATCAATCCTGCGTATTCGTCGGTCGATAGAAGATTTCTATCGAAACGCCGCTCGTCGCGCGGCGTCGATCAGCGCGTTCAAAACCGGCGTATGAGGCTCGCGATGCGGCACGACGAGGCCCACCTGGTGTTCCGCCTCGGGTGCGGTCAGCGGCAGCGCGACCAGTCCGCCACCGTCAAGGAAGGGCGCGGCGCTGCGCCGGGGCAGGATCGTGGCCCAGCCGCCCGACTGGACATGCGCGATCAACGTGATGATCGAATTCGACTCCAGCCGGGGCTCGGCCGTCGCGCCCGCCTCGGCCATGTGCCGGTCAACGATACGCCGGTTCTGCATGTCGGGCGTCAGCAGGCACAGCGGCAGGCCGGCGGCCTCGGCCCAGGTCAACGCGCCGCGCGCGGCCAGCGGATCGTCGGCGCGGACCAACAGGTTGTAATGCTCGGCATAAAGCGGAAGCGCGGTGACCCGGCCCAGCGGTTCGTTGTCGAGATAGGTCAGGCCCGCGTCGATCTGCAGGTCGTCCAGCATCTGCAGGATCTCGGCCGAGGTGCGCGAGAGCACCGTTACGCGGATCTTGGGATGGCGCGCGGCCAGCGGTTCGGTCAGTACGCTGACCGCGGCCAGCGCGGTGGGGATCGCTGCGATCCGCAAATCGCCCGACAACCCCGCCTTGACCGCGCGCATCTCCTCGCGCAGCGCGCGGGTGTCGGCAACGATGGTGCGGGCGCGTTCCAGCACCCGCGCCCCCTCGGGCGTCAGCCCGCCATAGCGCGAACCACGCCAGACCAGCATCACGCCCAGCTGTTCCTCCAGCTGCTTGATGCCCGCCGACAGGGTGGGCTGGGTCACGCCGCAGGCCTCGGCGGCGCGGCCGAAATGCCGCTCGCGCGCCAGCGCGATGAACATTTCCAGCTTGTCTATCATGCACAATCCCTCCCGGGGGGCAGGATTGCACCGCGACCCGGGGACAGGCAACGCCGTTTCGTGCGCGGGCGGCGGCGGTTTCCGGCCAGCGCGCCACGCCGCGCTTGAATTCCGGTGCGGAAACCGCTTTGTGTGGCCCAGCCATGGCGCGAGCCTGGGACGCGCGCCGGAAGACGGTCCCGCAGGGGAAGCGAGACAAGGACACCGATGAACCGCCTGATCGGATTGCCGTGCGCCTGCGCGTCCGCCCGCCGCAACGCCGATGCCGCCGCGTGTCACCGCGGCCCTCGTTTTCCCGCCTGCCGGAGGCCGCCGCGATGAGCAGCGACAAGACCAAAACCGATTTCACCTTGGCGCGTGCCCGCAGCCTGGGGCTTATTTGGTGGGTTGCGGTTTTCAGCCTTTTCACCAACGCGCTGATGCTGACCGGCCCGCTGTTCATGCTGCAGGTTTACGACCGTGTTCTGGGCTCGCGGTCGGAAGAGACCCTGGTTGCGTTGTTCATCCTGGTCGCGGCGCTGTACTTTTTCTATTGGCTGCTGGATTTCGCCCGCGGCCGGGTGATGGCGCGGATCGGGGCGCGGCTTCAGGCGGTGTTCGGGCGGCGCATCTTTACCGCGGTGGTCGAACGCACGGCGCTCAGGGGCGGGCAGGGGCCGGGGGGGACCGCGCTTCAGGACCTGGAGGCGGTGCGCAACATGTTCGGCTCGCCCGTGTTGCTGGCCTTTTTCGATCTGCCCTGGACGCCGCTTTTCCTGGCCGCGATCTTCATCTTCCACCCGCTGCTGGGATACATGGCGCTGGCCGGGGCCGCGCTTTTGATCGCGGTCACGCTGATCAACCGCGTCACCACGAAAAAGGGGCTTGAGGGGGCCAACCGTCTGAGCCATGCCGCCCAGCGCCTGGCGCGCCAGACCGAGGAGGGCGGCGCACTGGTCTGGTCGCAGGGCATGGCCCCGGTGATGGCCGAGCGCTGGGCGCGGCTGCAGGACGAGGCCAGCGCCAAGGGGCTGGGGGCGAGCGACCGCACGGGCACGTTCAGTTCCTTTTCGCGCTCGTTCCGGTTCTTCCTGCAATCGGGCATGCTTGCCCTGGGCGCCTGGCTGGTGCTGCAACAGGAACTGACGCCGGGGGCGATGATCGCGGGTTCGATCATGCTGGGTCGGGCGCTTGCCCCGGTGGAACAGGTGCTGGGCCAGTGGCCCGCGATCCAGCGCGCCTGGACCGGCTGGCGCGAGCTTAAGGCGTTTTTAAAGGCACTGCCCCCGCGCGAGCGTCCGACCGAACTGCCGCAACCGGCGGCGCGGCTGTCCTTGTCGAACGTGGCGCTGCGCACATCGGCCAGCACGCCGCCGATCCTGTATGGCATCAGCTTCGAGCTGGAACCGGGCGTGGCGTTGGGCGTGATCGGCAAGAGCGGGGCGGGCAAGACCAGCCTGGCGCGGCTGATCCAGGGGCTGGTGCCCGCCACCGCCGGCGAGATCCGGCTGGACGGCGCGACGCTGGATCAATACGGCCCCGAAAGGCTGGGCCGGCATGTCGGCTGTCTGCCGCAAGAGGTGCGGTTCTTCGACGGCACCGTGGCCGAGAACATCGCCCACATGGCGCTGGACCCCGACCCCAAGCGGGTGGTCGAGGCCGCGCGGCTGGCACGCGTGCATGAAATCGTGCTGCGCCTGCCCAAGGGGTACGACACGCCGCTGGTCGAGGGGGGCGGGCTGTTGTCGGGCGGCCAGCGCCAGCGGCTGGCGCTGGCGCGCGCGCTGTATCACGATCCGGTCCTGCTGGTGCTGGACGAGCCGAACTCGGCGCTCGATGCCGAAGGGTCCGAAGCGTTGAACGCGGTGGTCACCGACATGAAGAAATCCGGCAAATCGGTGATCATCATGACCCACAGGCCCTCGGCGATCGCGGTGTGCGACCGTCTGCTGGTGATCGACAAAGGCCTGCAAAAGGCGCTTGGCCCGCGGGACGAGGTCGTGCGGTCGCAGATGAAGAATGCCGGCGAGGTGCAACGCTCCATCGGGGCGGTGCGGGGTGTGACCGTACAGGGGGCGGGCGCATGAGGTGGCCCCGCTTGCCCCTTGGCCGCCGCCAGACGCCCCCGCCCGCGCCGCCCGCGGGCAAGCTGCCCAGCGCGCGCTTGCCGATGGCCGTGGGCATCCTGGCGATCCTGTTGCTGGTCGGCGGGCTGGGCTTTTGGTCGGTCGCGACCAATATCGCCGGTGCCGTCGTCACCTCGGGCACCGTCAAGGTCGAGAGCGAACGCCAGGTCGTGCAGCATCCCGATGGCGGCGTGGTGGGCGAGATCCTGGCCAAGGATGGCGACACGGTCGAGGCGGGCCAGGTGGTGCTGCGGCTGGACGGAACCTTCCTGCGCTCTGAACTGGCCATCGTCGAACGCCAGATGCTGGAGATCGAGGTGCGCAAGGCACGCCTGGTCGCCGAGCGCGACGGGCTCGAGACGCTGGAAATCGACGAGATCACCGGTTTCGACAATCTCGACCCCGAGTGGATCGCGGGCCAGGTCGAGGGCCAGAAAAGCCTGTTCGCCGCGCGTCGTGCGGCGCTGGCGCAGGAACTGGACCAGATCGAAGAGCAGAAGATCCAGATCGACAACCAGATCGAGGGCACCCAGGCGCAGATCGCGGCGCTGCGCAAACAGCTGGGCCTTGTGGAACGCGAGCTGACCGACAAGGAAACGCTTTATGCGCAGAACCTGGTGCCGGTGGGCCAGGTGCTGGCGCTGCAGCGCGACGAGGCGGGGCTCGAGGGCGATATCGGGCGGCTGACCTCGCAGATCGCGGAAAGCCGGGCGCGCATCTCGGAACTGGCCGTGCAGGCACTGCGCCTGGTCGACAGCCGCCGCGAGGATGCGATCACCCAGCTGCGCGACCTGCAATATGGCGAGATCGAGCTGGAGGAACGCCGCCTGAGCCTGATCGAACAGCTGTCGCGGCTCGACGTGCGCAGCCCGGCCGACGGGGTGATCTTCGGCTCGTCCGTGTTCGCGGTGCGCGCGGTGGTCCAGCCCGCCGAACCGATGATGTATGTGGTTCCCGGCGGCCAGCCCCTGCTGGTCTCGGCGCGGATCGACCCGGTGGATATCGACCAGGTCTATCCCGGCCAGGACGTGTCGCTGCGGCTGACCACCTATGACAGCCGGACCACGCCCGAACTGTCCGGCGAAGTGCTGCGCGTTTCGGCCGACGCGCTGCAGGACCAGGCGACGCAGCAGACCTATTACGAGGCGGTGATCCTGCCCGACACCAGCGCGCTGGCCGACCTGCCCGGTGTGGAACTGTTGCCCGGCATGCCGGTCGAGGCGTTCCTGCGCACCCAGGACCGCACGCCCCTGTCCTACCTGACCCGCCCGATCCGCGTCTATTTCGGCCGTTCCTTCCGCGAAGAATGAAGACGCCGGCGGCGACCTGCCTGTTTCCCTTGTCTCTCAGGTCGCGTCGGCGCAGGGCAGAGGCGCCACTGAAAACCTCGATGTCCGGTGTCGAGGCCCGGACCGCCGGACGGCAGGGCGTCGAGCAGGGCGGACTGACGGTCGAAAGAGCACATGCGCCCCGGGGCATGGCCGGGGGCGGGGTGCACCCGGCACGGGGGCGAATGCCGGTGCGGCACGCGGGGACGGTTCCATGAAAACGGGGCCGGCGATGGCGGCCGGCCCCGGTATGGTCTTGCTGCGGTTCCCGTGTTCAGTGCTCGTGCACCATGATGTCGGGCCGCGGCGTGGTGGCGGTTTCGGCCGGCAGCACGGGCAGCGTCACCTCGGGCACCTCGCCGGTCAGGCTTTCGAGGAAGGCCACGATCTTGTCGGCTTCCTCGTCGCTGACCTCTTCGCCCAGCTGGGCGATGCCCATGACCTGCACGGCCACCTTCAGATCCCAGACCTTGCCCGAATGGAAGTAGGGCGCGGTTTCCGCGATGTTGCGCAAGGGCGCGGCGCGGAAGACGTATTCGTCATAGGCGGTTTCGGTGACGGCAAACCGGCCCTTGTCGTTTTCGGGCAGGATGTCGCCGCCGGGTTTTTCCACCAGGCCGAACGGGTAATAGCCGTTGCCACCCAGGTTCACGCCGTTGTGGCAGGTGGTGCAGCCCTTATCGACGAAGAGTTCCAGCCCCTCTTTCTGGATATCGGTCAGCGCCATGTCGTCGCCGTTCAGGAAGGCGTCGAAGGGCGAGGGCGTGATCAGCGTGGCCTCGAAGGCCTCGATCGCGCGGGCCATGTTGTCGAAGGTCACCGCGTCGGCCTCATCGGGGAAGGCGGCCGAGAACCAGTCCTGGTAGGCCTGCATGGATTTCAGCGTGGCCACCACGTTGTCGGGGGTGTTGGCCATCTCGACGCCGGCCTGCACCGGGCCCTTGGCCTGCGCCTTGAGGTCTTCGGCCCGGCCATCCCAGAACTGCGCCTCGTTCAGCACCGCGTTCAGCACGGTGGGCGAGTTGCGCGGTCCCTTTTGCCAGCCATGGCCGACCGAGGTTTCCATGTTGTCGTCGCCGCCGGTGGTCAGGTTGTGGCACGAGTAGCACGAGAACACCCCCGAGGCCGACAGCCGCGGGTCGAAGAACAGCGCCTTGCCCAGTTCGATCTTCTCGGGCGTGATGCGGTTGTCCGCGATCTGCGGGATGGTCGAGGGCAGCGGCTCGAAATAATCAAGCGCCATCTCCCGAAGTTCGGAGGCCGCGGCAGGCACCGCCATCGCGGTGGTCAAAAGCGCAGTTGCGAGAAGACGTTTCATGGGTAACACCGTTTTTCCAAGGTTCACGCGTCCGTGAAACCTTAGAATCCTTCCAAATGGGCGCTTTGACCTGAATCAAGTCAGAATGAAAATACGAGTCCTTCATTCGTATTTTTTGCAAGCGATCGCCCACGATGACGGGTCTTTTCTGCCAAGCCCCCGGAATCGAACGGGATTGCGACAGTTCGTCCGCGCCCTGGCCGGGGTCAGACCGAGCGCAGCAAGACCTTGGTCGAGCCGATGGCCGCCGCGATCCGCTGGTAATGAACCTGGCGCCGTGCTGATCCCTCTGCCGCGCGCAACAGCTGTGTTTCGGCTTCCTGCAGGATGCCGGACGCCTGCCGGTTCAGCCGTGCCAGCCCGTCGCGGCGTACCGGCGTCAGCGCGCGTGGCGAGGTCGTCCCACCGATCCGCACCCGGCCGCGCGGCAGGTCGGGGGCGGCATTGGCCTCGGCCAGGCGGCGCAGGTCGGCCGCGGCGGTGCCGATGATCTGTCCGACCTGTCGATAATCGGGGCCGGGCAGGGCGCGAGCCACGCGCTCGAACTGGGCTGCGAGACAGTCGATCACGTATTCCCGCTGGGCGATCCCGGCGCAGAATTCACGCCCGGCCTCGATCCGCCGGAGGATGCGGTCGGTATTCGCGGTCGAGAACGCAGAGGTTGCGCCCGGCACCGCGGGGGCCGCCCCCTGCGCCCGGACCTGCACAAGGTCGGGGGCATATGTCGCCGGCGCCGGTTTTGCGGCGGTATAGGGCAGGGCGGCGGCCTGCGCATGGGCCGGGGCGGAAAGCGCGACAAGCGCGGCCAGCGCGGCCGTGCAAGGGGCGTTTCGGAACTGGGTCATGGTCGCCGGTCCTCCTGGTGTCGATGTCTCGGGCGGCTGGGTCATCCGCCATATTACAGCGCGCGCAGCAGGACCTTGGTCGAGCCGATGGCCGCCGCGATCCGCTGGTAGTGGGCCCGGCGCCGGTCGGACCGTTCGGCCGCGCGCAACAGTACGGTTTCGGCCTCTTCCACGATCTCTGCGGCGGCCGCGTTCAGCCGGTTCACCGCCGTGCTGCGCACCGGGGTCAGCGGTGGCGTCGCGGCACCGCCCGGCCGTTTCAGCCGCGCGCGCGGCAACCGCGGGTCGGCATTGGCCCCCGCCAGCGCGCCCAGGCCGCGCGCGGCCTCCGCGACGGCCGATTTCGCGGCCTCGTAATCGCCGCGCGGCATTTTTTCGGCGATCCGGCCGTATTCTTCCGACAGACAGTCGATGACATATTCCACGCGTGGGCTGCGGATGCAGAAATCCCGGGCCTCGGACAGGTCGCGGACGATCAGGCCCGTAACACCGTCCGAGAGGCTGCCCCGCGGCAAGCCCGGGGGCGCCGGGTAGAATTCAGGCGTCACGAAGCCGGAGTCCCCGCCATTCGCGGACCGCGTGCCCTGCTGATCCCGCGGGGTACTGACACCCTGGGCCTCGGCCGACAGCGCCGCGGCACACCCCATCAGTGCGATCAGCGGGACAAGGGCACGGCGGGTCATCGGGCCTCCTGGGACGGGCACGGCGCGGGGGAGGGGGTGGCCAACCAACCCCGAGAGATCGACAGCGACGCGCCACCCGGCATGCGAACGGATCCCCCCCTTGCACAGGACCAGCCTAGCACGATCCGCGCCCTTCGGCCAATCGACGGTCCGGTTCAGCGGCGCGCGGATTTCGGCTAACATGGCACCCAGGCAAACGGTCGGGGGAGTTCGATGCGCATCCTGTGGCTGGCAATCGCCATCCTCTTCGCCGCCGTCCCGGCGCGCGCCGCCGACCGCGTGGCGCTGGTGGTTGGCGTGGCCGATTACGCGACGATCCCGCGGCTCAAGAACACGGTGAACGACGCCACCGCGCTGGCAGAGGCGCTGGCCGGTATCGGATTCGATGTCCGAACGGTTGTGAACCCCGGCGCCGCCGATCTGCGCGCGGTGCTTGATCGTTTTGCCTTCCAGGCCGAAACGGCCGACCTGGCGCTGATCTATTTCGCGGGCCACGGGGTCGAGGTGCAGGGCAGGAATTTCCTGATCCCGGCCGATGCGGCGGTGCGCTCGAACCGGGATATCCAGACCCAGGCGGTCTCGCTCGACGATTTCCTGCGCGCGGTGGACCGGGCGCGGCGAATGCGGATCGTGATCCTGGATTCCTGCCGCGACAACCCGTTCGGCGACCTGATCGACATGGATACGCCGCTTGCCGCCGGGCAGGCGGGGCTGGCGCCGCCCTCGCCCGAACGCGGCACGCTGGTGGCCTATGCCGCGCGCGACGGGCAGGTGGCGCTGGACGGCGAGGGCCGCAACAGCCCCTTTGCGCTGGCGCTGATCGACAGGCTGACCCGGCCCGGGCTGGAAATATCGCTGATGTTCCGGCAGGTGCGCGATCAGGTGCTGGCGCGAACGGGCAACCGGCAGGAGCCGCATACCTACGGCGCCCTGCCGGGCGCGCCGTTCTACCTGGCCGGTCCCGGCGCCGCCGGGGACCGGCTGGACGCCGCCAATCGCCCCGTCGCGTGGTCCAGCCTGCGCCCCGACCAGGAATTACAACTGGCCGGCCTCGCCGAAGAGGGAGACACCCGGTCGATCCTGGGGCTGGCCTACATGCGGCTGAACCCCGAGGCGGCGCGGTTCGACCCCGCCGATGCCGCCCGGCTGTTCGCGCGCGCGGCCGAGGCGGGCTCGCCCGAGGCGCAGTTCGAACTGGCCAAGCTTTACGAGACCGGCTTGGGCGTGCCGCAGGACGAGGCGCGGGCGCTGGACCTTTACCGGCAGGCGGCGGCGCAGGATTTCGCCGATGCGCTGAACGACCTTGCCTTCATGTATTACCAGGGCGGGCTGGGCCTGCCGCGCGACCCGCAGCGCGCGCTGGGGTTTTTCCAGCGTGCCGCCGAACAGCGTCACCCGCAGGCGATGTTCAACTATGCCGCGCTGATCGACGACGGGCTGGTCCCGGGCAAGGGGGCCGAGGCGGCGGCGGGGTATCTTTACGGTGCCTTGCGGTCGGGCAGCGAGGATGTCTTGCAGATCCTGACAGAGCGGCCGACCATGTTCAAACCCGACACGCGCCGGGCGTTGCAGGCGCTGCTGCGCGAACATGATTTCTATGCAGGCGCCATTGACGGCGATTTCGGACCGGGCACGCAACGCGGGTTGCGCGCGGCCTATGGGCTGGAGGAATAGGCGCGGCCGGGTTCAGCCGATCGCCTGGAATTCCACCCGGCGGTTCGCCTCGGCGTCCGGGTCGGCAGTATCGAGCAGGAAGCGTTCGCCCATGCCCACCGCCTCCAGCCGGGCCGGGTCGATGCCGCATTCGGTGACGAAATAGCCCCGCACCGCCTCGGCGCGGTCCTCCGACAGGCGCTGGTTGTAACTGTCGCTGCCCGAGGCGTCGGTATGGCCGACGATGCGGAACTGGCGGATGTCGCTGGCCTTCATCACGCGGCACAGCTGTTCCAGGCGCGGCTTTTGCGCGGGCACCAGCGCGGCGGAGTTTACGGCGAATTCGATGCGGACATTGACCTGCAATTCGGGGGCGAACTGGCCGAACACGGGACGGGTTGCGGCAGGCGGCGGCGCGGCGGCGATCATGGCCTCGGGCGCGGTGGGCGCCGGGACGCGCTGCGGCACCAGCTGGCGCGTCAGAGGTGCCTGGGCGCCTTGCCGGGAGGGCGCGGCGCGCAACGCCGGCGTGGGGGCGGGCCGGGCAGGTTCGGCCCGGGGCGCGGCACCGGCCCCCAGCGGCACCAGCGTCACCCCGCGCGCCCGGCCCGTGCCGCTTTCCGCGGCCGCGCGAAAGGCGTCGCGCTGCGCTTCGAACAGGCGCAGCAACTCGGCATCACTGACCTGCTGGGCCGCGGCGGGCAGGCCGGCCGTGCCGATCGCAAGGCCCAGCACCATTCCAAGAATTCCGCGCATCGCCATCCCCCCGAACCCATCCAGTCCCGCGATCACCCTACGGCATAGCGCGGCATGGATCAATTCGCGCAGCGGGCGCGTCAGCCCCGCCGCTGGAACGCGATCATCACCAGCGCCAGGAGCGACGAGCCCAGCATCAGCAAGAGCGACACGGCGTTCAGAAGCGGGGTCGAGCCCTCTTTCAGCCGGTCGAACATCGCGATGGTCAGCGGCGCGTCCGAGCCCACCAGCATCAGCGTCGTGTTGAAATTCTCGAAGCTCATCAGGAAGGCCACGACGAAGGCCCCGATCATCGCGGGCGCGAGGTAGGGTAACGTCACGGTGCGCACCGCGGTCAGCCGGCTTGCGCCGAGGTTCAGCGCGGCCTCTTCCAGCGAACGGTCGAATTTTTGCAGCCGCGCGGCGATCACCAGCGTGGAAATCGTCGCGATGAACGAGAACTGGCCCAGGATCACCAGCGTCAGACCGGGGCGCAGCGCCTCGATATCCCATTCGGCGATGTCCCAGGCGCCGTTCGCGATACGCGAGGAAAACACCAGGATCGAGATGCCCAGAACGATGCCCGGGATCACCAGCGGCAACAGCATGAAGACGTAAAGGATGCCTTGGCCCGGAAAGCGGTAGCGGTTGAACAGGAACGCGTTCGACAGGCCCACGCCCACCGACAGGATCGACACGCAGACCGCCACGAAGGCCGAGGTGCCGATGGCCCGCAGGATGGGCCGTTCGTGAAAAACGCCGATCACCGGGCGTTCCTCGCCGAAGAACCAGCCCCAGGTGAATCCCTCCCACGGCAGCGAGGGGAACTGGCTGTCGTTGAAGGCGAAGACCGCGACGACGACCAGCGGCAGCGCGAGGAACACGAAGAAAGTGACCACGTAGGCGGTGTAGGCGGCGGTCAGCAGGCGGGGCTGAGGGATCGTGGGGATCATCGGTTCACCCCATCGTCCGTTCCAGCGTATGCCCGGTCAGCCGCAGCATCCCCCAGACGATCAGCGATGACAGCAGCAACAGCAGGAAGCCGAAGGCCGCGCCGAGTTCCCAGTTGAAGCGCACGATGAACTGCGAATAGATCAACTCGGTGAACCACAGGCTGTCCTTGCCGCCCAGCATGGTGGGCGTCAGGTAGTTGCCCAGGGACAGCATGAACACCACGATACAGCCCGAGACGATGCCGGGCGTGGCGTGCGGAATGACGATTTCCCGCATCACGCTGACATTGGTGCCGCCCAAATCATAGCCCGCCTCGATCACCTCGTCGGGCAGGCTTTCCAGCGTGGTGACCAGCGGCACCACCATGAACAGCATCGAGGTATAGACCAGCCCCACCATGATCGCGGCGTCGTTATACAGCATCTCGACCGGCTGATCGGCCAGCCCCGCCCATTGCAGAAGGGTGGAAATCAGCCCGGTTTCCCGCAGCAGGATCATCCACCCGAAGGTGCGCACCAGTTCCGACACCCAGAACGGCACGAGGCACAACAGGAACAGCGCCGAGCGTGTGCGCCCGCGGGCCATCTTGGCGATGTAGTAGGAAACGGGGAAGGCGATCAGCAGGGTTATGAGCGTGGCCAGCATCGCCATGATCGCGGTGCGCGCAAAGGTCCGCAGGTAAAGCGGTTCTGTCAGGAAAGTCAGGTAGTTGGCGGGGCTAATGCGGTATTCGCCCACCCCCACACGTTCCCTCAGCGACACCAGGAACATGTCGATATGCGGGATCACGATCAGCAGCGACAGCCACAGCAAAAGCGGCGTCAGCAGCAGGATCAGCCCGATCCGCGCCTCGGCCTTCATGGCGTCCCCGCAAAGCAGTTGCCCTGGTCGCCCGCCCAGCCGATATGCACCTCGGCGCCCCGGGCCAGGTCGGCGAACTCGCCCGACTGGGGCAGGTTCACCTCGATCTCTTCGCGGCCGGCCTGCACCAGCACCCGGCTTGCCGCGCCGTTGAAAAGAAGCGCGGTCACCCGCCCCGACATCCGGTTGTCGAAATGCGCCAGTTCCCCCGCGCTGCGGGTCAGGCGGATCGCCTCGGGGCGGACGAAAATCTCGGCCCGGCCGCCCGGGGACAACGCCCGGCCGTGGCGTGCGCCGCGCAGGGTCAGCCCGCTGTCGGTGACCAACTGCAGCGCGTCGCCCTCGACCCGCTCGATCCGCCCGTGCCAGCGGTTGGTATCGCCCACGAACCCCGCGACGAAGGCGGTTTCGGGGCGATAATACAATTCGCGCCCGGTGCCCATCTGTTCGAACCGGCCCTGGTTCATCACCGCGATCCGGTCCGACATCACCAGCGCCTCGGACTGGTCATGTGTGATGTAGACGAAGGTGGTATCAAAGGCCGCCTGCATCTCCTTCAGTTCGACCTTCATCCGTTCGCGCAGCTTCAGGTCCAGCGCGCCCAGGGGTTCGTCCAGCAGCAGCACGTCGGGTTCCAGCACCATGCAGCGGGCAATCGCCACGCGCTGTTTCTGGCCGCCCGACAGCTCGTCGATCTTGCGCGCGCCGATCCCCGGCAGGCCGATCCGGTCCAGCGCCGCGTCGACCTTGCGGGCGATCTCGGCCTTGGCCATGCCCTGCCGGCGCAGGCCATAGCCGATGTTTTCCGCGATGGTCATCATCGGGAACAGGGCGAGGTGCTGGAACACCATGTTCACCGGTCGCTTGTTCGGCGGCGTGTTCAGGATCGAGCGGCCGCGGATCAGGATGTCGCCCGCGTCCGGGTCCAGGAAACCCGCGATCACTCGCATGATCGTGGTCTTGCCGCAGCCCGAGGGGCCGAGGATCGAGAAGAACGAGCCCGGCGGCACGTCGAAGGACACCGCATCTACGGCGGTCGCCGTGCCGAACCGCTTGGTCAGGCCCGTGCATTCGAGGTCAGGAAGTGTCATGGGACTCCCGGTCGAAGGGCGGCACCCGGGGGCGGTCCCCCGGATGCCGCGCTCCTGTCGTCAGTTGGCGGCCTTCACGCGGTCCAGAACGCCGCCCTCGATGGCCTCGAGCCCCGCGGGCACCGGCGGGTACCACTTGATGTTGTCCAGCGCCTCGGGCGGGAAGCTGGCCTGGTAGCGCGCCTTGAGGTCGTCGGCGGCGTATTCGTCGGCGCCCTTGGACGCGGTGAAGTTGCCGGCGGCCTCGGTGATCATGGCGGCGATCTCGGGGCGCATCACGAAGTTGATCCATTCATAGGCCACGTCATCGGCCTTGCCCTTGGCGGGCAGCACGAAGGTATCGACCCAGCCCAGCGCGCCCGAGGCGGGCGCCACGAAGGTGATGTCGGGGTTGTCGGCGTTCAGCTTCCAGCCGCCGGTGTCCCATGCCATCGAGGCCACGACCTCGCCCGAGCGAACGAGGTTCATCAACTCGTCGCCACCGCTCCAGTAGGTCTTCACGCCGGGCTTGCACTCGATCAGCTTGGCCTCGACCTTGTCCATGATCTCGGTATAGGCGGCCTCGTCGCCATAGGCGGCGAACGGGTCTTCGCCCATCGCGAAGGCGAAACCGATCAGCGTGGGCCGTTTCAGCCGGTAGGACACCTTGCCCGCCACCTCGGGTGCGCAGAGATCGGTGTAATCCTTGACGCCCGGCGCCGCGGCGGTGTTCACCACCAGGCCGCTGGTGCCCCAGACATGCGGCACGCCGTAGATTTCGCCGCCCACAGTGGTGTTGGCCTTGGTCGCCTCGAGCATCGAGGGGATGAACAGCGAGGTGTCGATTTTCGACAGGTCGATCGGCTTGTAGATGCCGAATTCCTCCTGCGGGCCGGCGATGCGGTCCTGGCTGGGCTGGGCGAGGTCGAAGCCGCCGCCGCCGGTGGCGCGCAGCTTGGCGATCATTTCCTCGTTGTTGGACAAGGTCACCTCGACCGTGTGGCCGGTCTCTTCCTCGAACTTGGCGACCACGTTCTCGGGCGCATAACCCCCCCAGGTCAGCAGGCGCAGCGTGTCGGCCGAGGCCGGCACGGCAAGGACCGCGAGGGTCAAGGCAAAGGTGGACGAAGCAACCGCTTTGCGTTGTGTCATGGGTATCCCTGTCGGATTGTTTTGCAATTTCGCGCCCTCAATCTGGGCCGCGGCGCGCGGGTCGTCAATTTCTTTCCGGCCGGAAAACGCGGTTTACGGGGCTGCCGGGCTGGCGCGGCGGGGCCGCGGGCAGGGGTCGAAACCGCCGGAATCGGCAATATGAATTCCATATGAATCGCATATGAATTCCATATGACTTTTATCGGACCCCGGCCGCGCGCCCCGGCCCCCGGTCGACGCCCGATTCCCTGTTGTCGGCCCGCCGCAAACTGCCAGATCGCGCCTCAGCCGTCCTCGGGGGCGGGACGGGGGCGGAAGACATGGCGCTGGTAGACCCGGCCGATGCCGATCAGCACGAGGCCGAGCCCCAGGAAGGACACCACCCGGTAGAGCCCGGTCAGATCGGACATGTCGTAGAGGAACACCTTGACCACGGTCACGATCAGCACCGCGAGCGAGCCGTAGCGCAAACCCTGCGAGTGCCGCCAGATGCCCAGCGCCAGAAGCGTCAGCGCGAAGACCAGCCAGACCGCCGAATAGGCGTAGATCTCGGCATTGCCCGAGAACACGCGCTGGACATCCAAGAGCCACGGCCCCCAGAAGCTGCGCCGGGTTTCCAGTGTCAGGTAGAGGAACACCAGCCCCAGCGCGCCCGGCAACAGGGCACGGCGGGCAGGGGTGGGAATATCGAACCGGGACAGCGCGCCGAGCGCCCAGAAGATGAGGGCGGGCAAGAGATAGGCGAGGCCCAGAAGGTTCAGCAGCGGCAGGGTGCCCACCGCCTCGCCGGTCCATAGCGGGTTCAGCGACAGAACGTGGCCCAGACCCACCGCCAGCCCCGCCGCCAGCAGCACCAATAGCCCCGCGGGCCGGGGCCAGGGGCGCAGGGCGGTGACCCGGCGGTCGAGCAAGAGCATCGTGGCCACGCTCCACCATGCGACCTGGACGGCGGAATCGAACAGGTCCCAGCCCTGGGGCCGCAGCGTGCCCGAGGTCCAGAGTTTCAGCTGGAAGGCGACCATCAGGAAGGCGAAGCCCGCGGCCAGGATCTCGCACAAGAGCGCCACCGGGGCGCGGGGGCCTTCGGGGCCGCGCGCGAAAATCCGTGCGGCGCCTGCCATCGCCGCCGCCGGCAGGCCGTAGCCGTAGATCACCCAGCCCACCAGGTTCGCAAACCCGCCCCGGTAGTCGAGGATGGCGGGGTTGAGGACGAGGCGGACCAAAACGACCCCGGCGGTCAGGGCGGCCACGGCGCGGATTTCGGCCACGCGCAGCCGGTCCCAGATCCAGGCCAGCGCCAAGACCTCGGCGGCCAGGGCCACGGTCAGCCAGGCCTCGCGCAAGAGGCAGGCAAAGGCCAGCGCGATGGCCGCCGTCGCCCCCGCCGCATAGAACGCCAGCGCCACGTCGCGGTCGCGGCCCGCAGCGCGGCGGGCGATGAGGGTCGCGGCCAGCACCAGCAGCCCGGCCAGCCCAAGGCCGAGGCCCGCCCAGCCGATGTCGATTTCGAACGCGCCGATGCGCCAGTAGGCGATGGCGAACAGGATCACCGGCATGGCCGCCGACAGCCCCGCCCAGACCGCCGCCGTGCGCCCGCGCGGCAGGGCGAGGAAACCGCCCAGCCCGAACAACGCCGCAAAGCCCCACAGCGCGCGGGCGAAGACGTGGAACTCGGCCGGCATCAGGAAGGGACCGAAGGCGGTGTCGGCGGCCCCGAGGCCCAGTTCCTGAAGGCGTTGGGGCGGGGTGATCTCGGCCGGTGCGGGCCAGAGCAGGAAGGCGGCCAGCCCGATCAGGGCGGCGGCGACGGCAAGGCTTTCCAGCCGCCCGCGCCAGGCGCCGAGGCCAAGCGCGAGCGCGCCGTAAAGCCCGAGGAAGACAAAGGCGGGCGCGTTGAAATCGTAGCGCAGCGCGCAGGCCAGAAGCAGCATCCCCGACAGCGTGAAGCCCAGCCCCGAGGTGTCGGCCAGCATCGCCGCCATCCAGCGCCACATCGGCGTGTCGGGGGCCTTGAGCGGCAGCCGCGTGGACAGAAGTGCGAACAGCGCGGCGAGGCCGAGCGCATAGGCCGAGAGCACGCCCTGGTCCTGGGGCCGGTCCTGTGTGAGCAGCCAGAGGAGCGGCCAGGCCAGCGCGCCGATCAGCGTGAGCGCGGCGAACCACCACCAGCGCCGCCAGACCATCAGCCCGAGGCAGCCCGCGGAGAGCAGGCCGAGATAGAGGAACAGCGGAAGCGCCCGGGGCGCGGGGCTGTCGATCAGGGCGGGCGTCAGGTAGCCGCCCGCCAGCCCGATCAGCGCCACGAACCAGCCCTGCCGCAGCGCAAGGCCGAGCGCCGCATAGGAGGTGAGCCCCAGCGCGACGAAGGCGGTCGCGGGGCCCATCAGCCCGAAGAGGCCATGCGCGGCGAAAAGCGCGGCGTAGACCGCGAAGATGCCCGAGGCGGTCAGCGCGGGGGGCACGTAATCGGGGTTCATGGCGCGGGCGACGCCGTGGACGGGGCGGCGTTCGGTCCATTCGCCGGCGGCAAGCAGAAGGCCGCCGAGGGCGAGGCCTGCGAGCACGCGGGCCAGCGGTGTCAGCCAGCCCTGGTCGATGGCATAGCGGAACAGGAACACCGCACTCAGCGCCACGGCGACGGCGCCCAGCCAGATCATCCATTGCGAGGTCAGGGTTTCCTCGACGCTGCGGGCGGGGGCCTCGGGCGGGGCCGCGCGGGCGGCGATCGGCGGTTCGGACGGTTCGGCGGCGGGGAGGGGTTCGGGCTCCGGCGCTTCGGGTTCGGGTTCGGGTTCGGGTTCTGGTTCGAGGTCGGGGGTGACCGGGGGCGGGCGCGGGGCCTTGGTCTCGGCGGCGGCTTCCAGGTCCTCGATCCGGCGCAGGAGCTCCGTCACCTCGTGGCGCAGCGCGTCGGCCTTGCGCCCCGCATCGCGCGCCCAGAGCAGGGCGACCAGCGGCAGCACCAGGAAGAACAGGCCGAGCAGCAGAAAGATCAGGGCGATCAGCGCTTCCATGGGACCAGTTTGCCATGGCCCGCGCCGAAAGCGTTACCGGATTCTTCGGACCCTTGGCCGCACTGGGCGGGCGCCCTAATCCGCGCCCCGCAGCCGGGTCAGCACGCTTTGCCGCGAGATGCGGCCCAGGACGCGGCCGTTCTCGGTGACGTTCAGCGGCTCGCCCGCCCGGGACAGAAGGTCGATCACATCGGCCACGGTCATGTCGGGGTCGACCGAGGCGGCGGCGGGGGCCGCGCCCGGTTCCATCACGTCGCGGGCGCAAAAGACGCCCAGCGGGTTCATGTGGGCCACGAAATCGGCGACGTAGTCGTTCACCGGGTTGTTGAAGATGTCGCGCGGGCTGCCGCATTGCACGATGCGGCCGTCCTCCATGATGGCGATGCGGTCGCCCAGCTTGAACGCCTCGTCCAGGTCGTGGCTGACGAAGATGATGGTGCGCGAGAGCTGTTTCTGCAGGGCGATGAGTTCGTCCTGGAGATGGGTGCGGATCAGCGGGTCGAGCGCCGAAAAAGGCTCGTCCATCAGGAGGATCGGCGCCTCGGTGGCGAAGGCGCGGGCCAGGCCCACGCGCTGTTGCATGCCGCCCGACAGCTCGCCCACCTTGTGTTCGGCCCAGTCGGTGAGGCCCACCAGGTCGAGCTGGCGGTCGACGCGCTCGGTGCGCGCGCGGGCCGGCACACCGCCCAGTTCGAGGCCCAGGCCGACGTTCTCGCGCACGCTGCGCCAGGGCAGAAGGCCGAATTGCTGGAACACCATCGAGATGCTGTTGAGCCGGATATCGCGCAGCGTCTTGCGGTCGGCATGCGTCACCGAGACCGTGCCGCCCCGATGTGCGATGCGCACCTCGCCGCGGGCGACCGGGTTCAGCCCGTTGACCGCGCGCAACAGCGTTGACTTGCCCGAGCCCGACAGGCCCATCAGAACGAGGATTTCGCCGGTCGCCACGTCGAGGGAACAATCGTGCACGCCCAGCACCTGGCCGGTTTCGCGCTGGATCTCGGCCCGGTCCAGCCCGCGGTCCATCAGGGGCAGGGCCGCCCCGGGGCGGTCGCCGAAGACGATCGAGACGTTGTCGAAGGAAACCGCGGTCATTTCCGGTCCACCCGCAGCATCCGGTCGAGCATGATGGCCACGACCACGATGACAAAGCCGCTTTCGAACCCCAGCGACGTGTTGACCTGGTTCAGCGCGCGCACCACCGGCACGCCCAGCCCGTCGGCGCCCACCAGCGCGGCGATCACCACCATGGACAGCGACAGCATGATGGTCTGGTTCAGCCCGGCCATGATCTGCGGAAAAGCCGAGGGCAGTTCCACGCGCCAGAGCGTCTGCCACGGCGTGGCGCCGAAGGCGCGCGCCGCCTCGAGCAGCGCGACGGGGGTGGAGGACACGCCCAGATGCGTCAGCCGGATCGGCGCGGGCAGCACGAAGATGACCGTCGCGATCAGGCCGGGCACCATGCCGATGCCGAAGAACACGATGGCCGGGATCAGGTAGACGAAGGTGGGCAGGGTCTGCATCAGGTCGAGCACGGGCCGCATCGCGCGGTAAAGACCGGGCCGGTGCGCCGCGGCGATGCCGATGGGCACGCCGACGCTCATGCAGACGACGCAGGCCGACAGCACCAGCGTCAGGCTTTCGGTGGTTTCCTCCCAGTAGCCCTGGTTGAGGATGAACAGGAAGCCCAGCGCGACCAGCGCGGCGGGTTTCCAGCTGCGTTGCAGGGCAAAGGCCAGCGCGGCGAAGGCGGCGACCACGGCCAGCGGCGGCGGGGTCTGCAACACCCACAAGACGCCCTCGATCAGCGCCTCCATCGCGTCGGACAGCCCGTCGAAGAACCAGGCGCCATTGACCTGGAACCAGTCGAAAACGTCCGACGCGACCCGGCCGACGGGAATCTTGGTCTGTTCCACCCAGTTCATGCGGTTCCTTCACCCTTGCCGGTTGCGTGGGCGCGCGCGCCCTGGCCCGGGCCGCGCGCGGGCCGCCCCGATGGCCGATCCTAGCGCCTTTCGCGCCCCGGTGTCGCGGGGCGGTTTCGCCCCTGCGGCGATGCGGGCGGCGCGGGGCCGGGGTGGCCGTGCCCGCCGCCCGCCTTGTGCCGTGCCTTAAAGTCCCAGCGCCGCCTTGACCGCCGCCAGCGCGTCGCCGCCATCGCGGGTGGTCACGCCGTCCAGCCAGCCGTCCAGCACCTGCGGATGGGCGGTCAGCCAGGCCTCGGCCGCGGCGCGCGCGTCCTGCCCGTCATCCAGGATCGCGGCCATGATCTCGTTTTCCATGGCCAGCGAGAATTCCAGGTTGGTCAGAAGCTTGCCGACATTCGGGCAGTCCGCGACATAGCCCGCGCGCGTGTTGGTATAGACCGTCGCGCCGCCGAAATCGGGGCCGAAGAAATCGTCGCCGCCGGTGAGGTAGGTCATGTCGAAATTGGCATTCATCGGGTGCGGTTCCCAGCCGAGGAACACCACCGGCTCGCCCCGCCGGTCGGCGCGGGCGACCTGCGCCAGCATCCCCTGTTCCGAGCTTTCCACCACGTCGAAGCCCGTCAGCCCGAAGGCGTCCTGCGCGATCATGTCGAGGATCAGGCGGTTGCCGTCATTGCCCGGCTCGATGCCGTAGATCTTGGCGTCCAGCGCGTCGCGATGGGCGGCGATGTCGGCGAAATCGGCGATGCCGAGGTCTGCCGCGGCCTTGTTGACGGCCAGCGTGTATTTCGCCCCCGTCAGGTTGGCGCGCACCGTGTCGACGGTGCCGGCCTCGCGATAGGGGGCGATGTCGCCCTCCATCGTGGGCATCCAGTTGCCCAGGAACACGTCGATATCGCCTGCGGCCAGCGAATTGTAGGTCACCGGCACCGCCAGCAGCTTGGTGTCGGTGTCATAGCCCAGCGCCTCGAGAACGGCGGTGGTGGCGGCGGTGGTCGCGGTGATGTCGGTCCAGCCCACGTCCGAGAACACCACCGTGTCGCAGTCGGCCAGGGCGGGCGTTGCCGCCAGTGCAAGAATCCCGGCGGCCAAAGTCGTTGTGAAGCGCATCGCTTCCTCCCCGTTTTTTTAGATTGACTGATCAATCAAAAACAAATTTATCCTCCCGGGGCAACCCCAAGAGGCGGACCCATGCCCAAGGTCGGAATGGAGCCTATCAGGCGCGAGGCGCTTATCAACGCCATCATCGCCGAGATCGGCGAGGCGGGCACGCTGGACGTGCCGGTGGCGCGCATCGCGCGCCGGGCGGGCGTGTCCAGCGCGCTGGCGCATCATTACCTGGGGTCCAAGGAACAGATGTTCCTGACCGCGATGCGCCACACGCTGGCCCGGTACCGTGCCGACGTGGTGCAGGCCCTGGCCGCGGCGGACGGCCCGCGGGCGCGGTTGCGCGCGATCGTCGCGCAAAGTTTCGCGCCCGGCCATTTCCAGCGCGGCACGATCAGCGCCTGGATGAATTTCTATGCGCTGGCTCATGCCCACCCGGTGGCGCGGCGCCTGCTGGAGATCTATCGCCGGCGGCTGCGGTCGAACCTGCGCCATGACCTGCGGCCCCTGGTGGGCGCGCGGGCGGCGGGCGTGGCGGATCGCGTCGCCTTCCTGATCGACGGGGCCTACCTGAACGAGGGGCTGGGCGAGGCGCCGCCCGACGGGGCGGGCGCGGCGGCCCATGTCCTGGCCTATCTCGACCTCGAACTGAGCCGCCCCGAGAAAGGATCCCAGCGATGACCCATGACGCCCAGCCCACCGCCAGCCATTTCGTCAACGGCGCCTACCTGGAGGATACCGCGGGCGCGCCGATCCCGGTGATCTACCCTGCCACCGGCGCGGTGATCGCGACCGTCCACGCCGCCACCCCGGCGGTGATCGAGGCGGCGCTGGCGGGTGCCGTGGCGGCGCAGGCCGAGTGGGCGCAACGCTCGGGGACCGAGCGGGGCCGGGTGCTGCGCCGGGCGGCCGACATCATCCGCGCGCGCAACCGGGAATTGTCGCGGCTGGAGACGCTGGATACCGGCAAGCCGTTGCAGGAAACGCTGGTGGCAGATGCGACCAGCGGGGCGGACGCGCTGGAATATTTCGGGGGCATGGCCGCCACGCTGACCGGCCAGCATATCCCGCTGGGCGCGGACTGGGCCTATACGATCCGCGAACCGCTGGGGGTCTGCGTGGGCATCGGGGCGTGGAACTATCCCACGCAGATCGCCTGCTGGAAGGGGGCGCCGGCCCTGGCCTGCGGCAACGCGATGGTGTTCAAGCCGTCCGAGGTGACGCCGCTTTGCGCGCTGAAGATCGCGGAAATCCTGGTCGAGGCGGGGGCGCCCGCGGGCCTGTTCAACGTGGTGCAGGGGGCGGGTACCGTGGGCGGTGCGCTGGTCGCGGACCCGCGGGTGGCCAAGGTGTCGCTGACCGGCTCGGTGCCCACGGGGCGCCGCGTCTATGCCGCGGCGGCCGAGGGGATGAAGCATGTCACCATGGAACTGGGCGGCAAGTCGCCCTTGCTGATCTTTGACGATGCCGACCTGGACGACGCGGTGGGGGGCGCGATCCTGGGGAATTTCTACTCCACCGGGCAGGTCTGTTCGAACGGCACGCGGGTTTTCGTGCAGAAGGGCATCAAGGAGGCGTTCCTGGCCCGGCTGACCGCGCGGCTGGCCGGCGCGCGGATGGGCGACCCGCTGGACGAGGCCACCAATATCGGCCCGATGGCGAGTGCCGCGCAGCGCGACATCGTCAGGGGCTATATCGAGAAAGGCATCGCCGAGGGCGCGCGGCTGGTGGCGGGCGGCGGCCTGCCCGAGGGCCCGGGATTCTGGGTGGAACCGACCGTCTTTGCCGACGTGACCGACGCGATGACCATCGCGCGCGAGGAAATCTTCGGCCCGGTGATGTGCGTCCTCGACTTCGAGGACGAGGAGGAGGCCATCGCGCGGGCGAACGCCACGGAATACGGCCTGTCGGCGGGGGTATTCACCCGCGACATTTCCCGCGCGCACCGGGTGGTGGCGCGGCTGCAGGCGGGGACGTGTTTCGTCAATTCCTACAACGATGCGCCGGTCGAGGTGCCCTTCGGGGGCGTCAAGATGTCGGGCGTGGGGCGCGAGAACGCGGCCGCCGCCATCGCGCATTATTCGCAGCTGAAATCGGTCTATGTCCGCATGGGCCGTGTCGAGGCGCCGTTCTGAGGGGGCATCGCATGGAGGCCGATTTCGTCATCGTGGGCGCGGGGTCCGCGGGCTGCGTGCTGGCCAACCGGCTGTCCGAGGGCGGGGCGCGGGTGCTGGTGATCGAGTATGGCGGGACGGATGCCGGGCCGCTGATCCAGATGCCCGGCGCGCTGAGCTATCCGATGAACATGGCGCGTTACGACTGGGGCTATCGCACCGAGCCCGAGCCGCACCTGGGCGGGCGGCGGCTGGCCTGTCCGCGGGGCAAGGTGATCGGGGGGTCGTCCAGTATCAACGGCATGGTCTATGTCCGGGGGCACGCGCGCGACTTCGACCACTGGGCGCAGGCGGGCGCGGCGGGCTGGGCCTATGCCGACGTGCTGCCCTATTTCAAGCGGATGGAGCATTGGCATTCCGGCGGGCATGGCGGGGACGCGGCCTGGCGCGGCCGGTCGGGGCCGCTGCATGTCACGCGGGGGCCGCGGGCCAACCCGCTGTACCACGCCTTTGTCGAGGCGGGGCGGCAGGCGGGCTATCAGCTGACCGACGACTATAACGGCGCGCAGCAAGAGGGCTTTGGCCCGATGGAGCAGACCGTCTGGCGCGGGCGGCGCTGGTCGGCGGCGAATGCCTATCTGAAACCGGCGTTGAAACGGGCGAATTGCGGGCTGGTGCGCGGGCTGGCGCGGCGCGTGGTTTTCGAGGGGCGCCGCGCGGTGGGCGTCGAGATCGAGCGCGGCGGGCGCATCGAGGTGATCCGCGCCGCGCGCGAGGTGATCGTCGCGGCCTCGGCGATCAACTCGCCGAAACTGCTGATGCTGTCGGGGATCGGGCCGGGGGCGGACCTGGCCCAGCATGGCATCGAGGTGATCGCCGACCGGCCCGGCGTGGGCGCGAACCTGCAGGACCACCTGGAGCTGTATATCCAGATGGCCGCCAGCCAGCCGGTGACGCTTTATCGTTATTGGAACCTGTTCGGCAAGGCGCTGGTCGGCGCGCGGTGGCTGTTCACCCGGCAGGGGCCGGGGGCGTCGAACAATTTCGAAAGCGCGGCCTTCATCCGGTCGCGCGCGGGCGTGGATTACCCCGATATCCAGTACCATTTCCTGCCCATCGCGGTGCGCTATGACGGGCAGGCCGCGGCCGAGGGGCACGGGTTCCAGGCCCATGTGGGGCCGATGCGCAGCCCCTCGCGCGGGCAGGTCACGCTGGCCGGTTGCGACCCGGCCGAGCCGCCGCGCATCCGGTTCAACTACATGTCGACGGAGCAGGACTGGCGCGACTTCCGCACCTGCATCCGGCTGACCCGCGAGATCTTTGCCCAGGAGGCGTTCCGCCCCTTCACCCGCCACGAGATCGCGCCGGGGGCGGGGGTGCAGAGCGACGACGAGATCGACGATTACGTCCGCCAGCATGTCGAAAGCGCCTATCACCCCTGCGGCACCTGCCGGATGGGGGCGGCGGACGATCCAGGCGCGGTGGTCGACCCCGAGACGCGGGTGATCGGGGTCGAGGGGCTGCGGGTGGCCGACAGCGCGGTGTTCCCGCGCATCCCCAACGGCAACCTGAACGCGCCCACGATCATGCTGGCCGAGAAGGCGAGCGACCACATCCTGGGCCGCGCGGCCCTGCCGCGTGAAGAGACGCCGGTCTGGATCCACCCGGAATGGGAAACGCGCCAGCGCTGAGCCGGATTTCGGGTTTCGCCCCGGCTGACGCCGGGGCGACCCGCGCGGGGGGCGCTGCCCCCCGCGACCCCCCGGAGTATTTCGGCCAAGAAAAAGCACGGGGCTGCGCGGTGGCGTCGCGGCCGGGCGGGGCCGTGCGCAACAATCTTGCACAGGGTCGGGGCGGCGGACTAGGCTGCCAAGGCTGCGGGCCGGGCGGCCGCGGCGCCGAACAAGGGAGGGGGCATGGAAGCCATTGCGAATGTCGACGGGCGGGACTGGATCGGGCGGGTCGAGACCCGCGAGGGGTGCCTGACGCCGAACCTGGCCGGCATGTTGGCGGGCGCGCTGGGCCATCCGGCCGCGCCGGTGCCGGCGCTTGCGCCCGGGGCGCCGATGCCCACGCTGTGGCACTGGGCGGCGTTTCCCGAATTCGTGCCGCTGGGCGAGTTGGGAACGGATGGGCACCCGCGGCTGGGCGGCTTTCTGCCGCCCTTGCCCTATTCGCGGCGGATGTGGGCCGGCGGGCGGCTGCGGTTCGAGGGGGGATTTGCCATCGGCGAGGCGCTGCGCAAACGCTCGGAAATCCTGGCAGTGGACGAAAAGCGCGGGGCGACGGGGCCGATGGTCTTTGTCCGCGTGGGCCATCGCATCGAGGGCGCGCATGGCGGTTGGATCGACGAGGAACAGGACATCGTCTATCTCGACATCCCCGAGCGGTTTACCCCGCCGAAGAAGATCCCCGTGCCCGGGGGCGCCGATTTCACCGAGACGGTGCCGGTGAACGAGGCGCGGCTGTTCCGCTATTCGGCGGCGACCTACAACGCGCATCGCATCCATTACGACCTGCCCTATGCGCGCGAGATCGAGAAATACCCCGCGCTGGTGGTGCATGGGCCGATGCAGGCCACGCTGGTGATGGAGGCCGCGCTGCGCCACGCGGGCGGCACGCCCCGCGCCTTCCGGTTCCGGGGCGTGCACCCGATGTTCGCCGACGAGGACATGACGCTGACGGGCACGCGGGGCGAGGACGGCGCGCTGGAGCTGTGCACCGGGGCGGCGGGATCAGGGCATCAATGCCTGCAGGCC
Organism: Rhodovulum marinum; assembly: GCF_004343075.1. Classification (GTDB taxonomy): domain Bacteria; phylum Pseudomonadota; class Alphaproteobacteria; order Rhodobacterales; family Rhodobacteraceae; genus Rhodovulum; species Rhodovulum marinum. The sequence goes on along the minus strand of NZ_SLXP01000002.1, from coordinate 106,100 downwards.
CGGCTGGAGCTGGCGTGATGGGCATCCTGAAGGGCATGCGGGTGGTCGAGGGCTCGGCCTTCGTGGCGATCCCGCTGGCGGGGATGACGCTGGCGCAGATGGGCGCGGACGTGATCCGGTTCGACCGGCTGGAGGGCGGGCTGGACGCCACGCGCTGGCCGGTGACGAAGGACGGACGCAGCCTGTTCTGGGCGGGGCTGAACAAGGGCAAACGCTCGATCGCCATCGACATGAAGCACCCGAGGGGCCGCGAGATCATCACCGAGATCATCTGCGCGCCGGGCGACGACGCGGGGCTGTTCCTGACCAACCTCGCGGTGCGCGGGTTCCTCGACTACCCGACGCTGTCGGCGCGGCGGGCGGACCTGGTGATGGTCTCGCTGTTGGGCGACCGGCACGGGCGGCCGGCGGTGGATTACACGGTGAACCCCTCGGTGGGCTTTCCCGACGCCACCGGCCCCGAGGGCAGCACCGATCCGGTGGCCCATGTCCTGCCCGCCTGGGACTGCATCGCGGGGAACATGGCGGTGACGGGCCTGTTGGCGGCCGAGCGCCACCGGCTGCGCACCAGTCGGGGCCAGCTGGTCGAGATCGCGCTGAAGGACGTGGCCGCGGCGATGCTGGGCAATCTCGGGATCATCGGCGAGGTCGCGGTGAACGGGGTCGACCGGCCCAAGGGCGGCAACGCCCTTTACGGCGCCTACGGGCAGGATTTCCTTTGCGCCGACGGCGAGCGGGTGATGGTGATCGGCCTGACCGAGCGGCAGTGGCACAATCTCGTCAAGGTCACGGGCACGGCCGAGGCGATGGCCGCGCTGGAGGCGGAACTCGGCGTGAGCCTGGCCGAGGAAGGCCAGCGCTGGCTGCACCGGGCGCGGATCAGCGCGGTGCTGGCGCCGTGGTTCGCCGCGCGCCGGGTGGCCGAGTTCGCCGACGCCTTCGAGGCGGCGGGCGTCACCTGGTCGACCTTCCGCAGCTTTGCCCGCGCGCTGCGCGAGGATCCCGATTTCGCGCCGGGCGAGGCGGCGTTGTTCACGGATCTGGACCAGCCGGGGATCGGCCGCTACCCGGTGCCGGGCTCGCCCTTCGGCTTTTCGGCCGCGCCGCGAGAGGCGCCCGCGCCCGCCCCAGCGCTGGGCCAACATACCGAGGAAATCCTGGCCGACGTGGCCGGGCTCCCGGAGGGCGAGATCGCCCGGCTGTTCGACGCGGGCATCGTCAGGGGCGGCTAGGCGCATGGCGGGCAATCGCGCGCCCATCGCCCTTCGGGTTTCGCCTTGGCTGCGCCAAGGCGACCGGCTGGGGGGCTTTGCCCCCCAGACCCCCCAGTGTACTTGTACCAAGAAGAAGAACCCTGTGTCTTCTTCTGGCCACAAATATCCAGGGGGGAGTCCGAAGGACGGGGGGCAGCGCCCCCCTTTGGTCCGGCCCCGGCCGGACGCACCCTAGCCGGGGAAGATCTGCGCCATCTCGGCGTCGAAGCGGGCCCAGGTCATGGTGGCGCGGTTTCCGGCGAAGCCGTGGTAATGCGACTTGCCGCTGGAGGTGGGCAGCCCGGCCCAGATCTGGGCGAGGTTGTTCATGAAGCGGGTGCGGGTGATCCGCCCGGCGGTGAACTCGGCGAACCCGGCATCCTCGAGCAGCAGGTCGGCGAGACGGTCCTGGATCCCGGGCGAGAAAACGGTGTTCAGGTCGATCCCCAGCTCGCGCACCAGCTGGCGCAGCGTCGAGGGGATGAACTGGTAGCGGCCGATGGCGTGCGGCTGGCCCGGCGTGGCGGCGATCCAGGCATAGATTTCGGCGATGGTCATCCGGGTCGGCGGTTTGGCCGGGCGCACCCGTGCGCCGTGCTGGACCGCGTCATAGCCGTCGCGCCCGGCCTCGGCCCGCGCGATCAGGTGGCGGATGCGCGCGGCGGCGTCGGCCGTGGGGCCCGGGGCGTGCAGTGCGGCGCGCAGGCTGGTGCGCATCGCGGCCTCGGGCGCGGGGGGGCGGGGTGCGCGTGGGGCGAACAGGCCGGTGCCCGCGCGCCCGGCGAACAGGCTGGCGCCGTGTGCCGTGGGGGCGGGGTCGGCCGGGGCGGCCGCGGGATAGGCGGCCGGGGCGGCCGTGGGATAGGCGGCCGGGGCGATGTCGGCCGGCGCGGCGGGTTGGGGAATGGGCTGGGCGGCGGGCACCAGCGCGCCGCGCGCGGCGAAAAGCGAGCTGCCCGCCAAGAGCGAGACCGGTTCCGCCGCCGCCGGCGGCGGGGCGGTTGCCAGCGCGGTGACCAGGGCAAGCGCGCGGGTGCGGCCGGTCGGAATCATCCTGTCCTCGTTCTGAGAGCAAGTCGGTTCCGGCGAGCCTCGCCGCAAGAGGTTCACATTTCGTTGCCGCCGGCCCGCGCGGCTCAGGCCGCGGGGACCAGCTTGCGCCCTTTCAGCAGCGCCTCGACGCCGGGCAGGCGGCCGCGGAAGCCGGTATAAAGCGCCTCGGGATCGGCGGTGCCGCCGGTGGACAGCACGTGCCGTTCCAGCGCCCGGGCGGTTTCCGGGTCGAACGGGTCGCCCGTTTCCTCGAAGGCGGCGAAGGCGTCGGCGTCCATCACCTCGGACCACATGTAGGAGTAGTAGCCCGAGGCATAGCCGCCGCCGGCGAAGACATGGGCGAAATGGGGCGTGGCGTGGCGCATGCGGATCGCGCGCGGCATGCCGATCGATTCCAGCACCTCGGCCTGGCGCTGCATCGGGTCGGCGGGGGGCGGGCCGTCGTGGAAGTCGAGATCGACCAGCGCAGAGGCGATGAACTCGACCGTCTGGAAGCCCATGTCGTAGGTCGCGGCCTCGATCAGCCGGGTCAGCAGCGCCTGGGGCATCGCCTCGCCGGTGTCGGCATGGGTGGCGAAGGTCTGCAGGACCTCGGGCACCTCGAGCCAGTGTTCGTAAAGCTGGCTGGGCAGTTCCACGAAATCGCGGGCGACCGAGGTGCCCGAGAGGCTTTCGTAGGTCACGTCGCTGAGCATCTGGTGCAGCGCGTGGCCGAATTCGTGGAACAGGGTTCGCGCGTCGTCCCAGGACAAAAGCGCGGGGCGCCCGGCGGCGGGTTTGGCGAAGTTGCAGACGTTGAGCACATGGGGCCGGATCTCGCCGGCAAGCTTTTGCTGGCTGCGCAGCGCCGAGCACCAGGCGCCCGACCGCTTGCCCGCGCGGGCGAAGTAATCGCCGATGAAGACGCCCATGTGGCGGCCGTCGCGGGTGACTTCCCAGGCGCGGGCGTCGGGGTGGTGAAGGGGGATGTCGAGCGGGGCGAAGTCGAGGCCGAACAGGCGGTGCGCGCAGTCGAAGGCGGCCTCGATCATCCGGTCGAGCTGAAGGTAGGGTTTCAGTTCGGCCTCATCGAGGTCGTGCAGCGCGCGGCGGCGTTTCTCGGCGTAGAAATGCCAGTCCCAGGGTTCGAGGGGGGCGGGATGGCCGTCGTCTTGCAGCATCTGTTCGAGCTGCCCGGCATCGGCCTCGGCGCGGGCGCGGGCAGGGCCCCAGACGGCCATCAGCAACTCGCGCACCGCGGCGGGCGTCTTGGCCATCTCGGTTTCCAGCTTGTAGGCGGCGAAGTTGTCATAGCCCAGAAGTGCGGCGCGTTCGGCGCGCAGCGCCAGCGTTTCGGCGACGATGGCGCGGTTGTCGGTGGCCCCGCCCCGGGCGCCGCGCGCGGTCCACGCCTCGTAGGCGCGGCGGCGCAAGTCACGGTGGGGGGAGAATTGCAGGAAGGGCACGATGACCGAGCGGGACAGCGTGACCACGGGGCCATCGGCGCCGCGTTCGGCACCGGCGGCGCGGGCGGCGTCGGCCACGAAGCCGGGCAGGGCGGCGAGGGCGTCTTGGGGCAGGGGCATCGCCCAGTCGCGTTCATCGGCCAGGAGGTTCTGGGCGAAGGCGGTGCCCAGTTCCGCAAGGCGCGTGTTGATCGCGCGCAGCCGGTCGCGGTCGGCCCCTTCCAGCGCCGCGCCCGCGCGGACGAAATCGCGGCGCTTGATCTCCAGCAGGCGGGCCTGTTCGGGGGTTAGGTCGAGGGTGTCACGGGTCTGCCATAGCGCCTCGATCCGGGCGAAGAGGGCGGCGTTCAGGGTAACGTCGGAGGAGAACTCGGCGAGTTTCGGCGAAAACGCGCGTTGCAGCGCCTCGCGTTCCGGCGTCGCGTCGACCGAGGCCAGCAGGAAGAACACCGACAGCACGTCGGAGAGCGCCCGGCCCGAGCGTTCCAGCGCATGAATCGTGTTCTCGAAATCGGCGGGCGCGGGGTCGGCGGCGATGGCGTCGATCTCGGCCCGGGCCTGGGCCAGCGCGGTGTCGAAGGCGGGCGCGAAGGCGTCGTCGGACAGCGCGGCGAAATCGGGCAGGTCGAAGGGCAGGGTGCGGTCTGCGAGCAGGGGATTGGTCATCGGGGCCTCCGTGTTGGGGAAAGGCTTAGCCGGATCGGTGAGGGGTTCAAGCCCGGACGGCGCAGGACAGGCGATTCGGCGGGGCGGGCCGATGCCCCGTGCCGCCGGACGGGCGGTTTGCGCGCGATCCCGAAACAGAGGTTTGGTACAATTTTAATTTTCTTGTCTACGTTTCCGGCCGGGAAACGATTTAACCAAATTGCCACGTCCAGGCCTGCCGGCGGCGACATAGTGGCTATCCTTGGCCGGTCCCTGGGCGTGTCCTGCGCGGTGGCGTCCGGGGGCCGGGGGCGTGTTGGACTGGAGGATCGGAGCGATGCCCGATGCGTTGATGCCCCTTGCCCGCCCGCTGGCCGGTCTGGCCCGCCTTGCCCTTGCCGGGCTGGTGGCTGGGCTGGCCGCGCTGGGCGCCGCGCGGGCCGAGCCTGTGCCGCTGCCGGTGCCGGCGGGCCCGGTGATCCTGAGCGTGACCGGCGAGATCGCGGTCGCCAATGCGGGGGCGGCGGCGGAGTTCGACCTGGAGATGCTGCGCGCGTTGCCCGTGCGCACGATCCGCACCACGACGATCTGGACCGAGGGCGAGCTGGAACTGACCGGCGTTCCGCTGCAGGCGCTGCTGGCGCGGCTGGGGGTCGCGGGCGGGCGGCTGACGGCGACCGCGATCAACGATTACGCCATCGAGATCCCGGTATCGGACGCGGTGCCGGGCGGGCCGATCGTGGCCTACCTGGAGAACGGCCAGCCGATGGCGCGGCGCAAGCGGGGGCCGCTTTGGGTGGTCTACCCGTTCGACAGCGACCCGGCCTATCGGTCCGAGGTGATCTATTCGCGCAGCATCTGGCAGCTGGACCGGCTGCATGTCGGGCGCTGAGGCGATGGGCCCGTCGGCGCCGCCGTTCCGCCGGGATTGCACCGGTGGCCCGTTCCGGCCCTGGCCCGCGCGCCCGGTGCGGATGGCGGCGGTGGCGGGCATGCTGGCGCTGCTGCTGGGGGTGATCGGGTTCCTGTCGCTGCATGTCATGGGCCGGATCGATGCGCTGGCCACGGCGCGGTCGGACAACGTGCAATGGACCTATTCGGCGGTGCGGGTGGAACTGGTCGAGTTGCATTCGGCGCTGTTGCGGGCCGAGCACGAGGGGCTGCCGCTGGACGAGGTGCGGCGCCGGTTCGATATCCTTTACAACCGCGCCGATATCGCCACGAGCGGGGGCATCTACGCGGCGATGATCGCGCAGGCGGGGCTGGAGCCGGAGGCCGCGCATATCCGCGCCGTGCTGGACGGGGCAATCCCGCTGATCGACGGGCCCGACGCGGCGCTGGCCGCGGCGCTGCCCGCGCTGCGCGCCCGGATCGGCGGGCTGGCCGGGCCGTTCCGGGCGCTGGCGATGGGCGGGGTTGACCTGATGGCGGCCGAGGCCGACCGCCAGCGCGGCGCGGTGGTGGACCTGCTGAGCCGGCTGGCGGCGGTGACCTCGGGGCTGGTGGTGCTGTTGTTGGGGGCGCTGTGGGTCCTGGGGCGGCTGAACCGCGACATGGGGGAACGGACGCGGGCGTTGCAGATGACCACCTCGCGGCTGTGCGCGACGGTGGGCAGCGCGATCGACGCGGTGATCGTGGCCGATACAGAGGGCCGGATCCTGGATTTCAACCCCGCCGCCGAAGAGATCTTCGGCTATCGCCGGGACGAGGTCCTGGGCCGGCCGATGGACGAGATGATCGTGCCCGCCCATGCCCGCCCCGCGCTGCGCGCCGGGATGGAGCGGTTCCGCGAGACCGGCCAGTTGCGCCGGTTCGCCGAGGGCCGGGTCGAGATGGAGGCGCGCCGGCGCAACGGCGAGGTGTTCCCGGCCGAGGTGTCGGTCAGCACCGCCGAAAGCGAAAGCGGCGTGATCCTGGTGTCGTTCCTGCGCGATATCTCGGCGCGCAAGGCGGCCGAGGCCGAACTGATGCGGGCGCGCGACGAGGCGCTGGCGGGCGAACGGGCCAAGGCGACCCTGCTGGCGGTGATGAGCCACGAGATGCGCACGCCGCTGAACGGGCTGTTGGGCACGATGGAGTTGATGCGCGACACCGGGCTGGACCGGGTCCAGCGCGAGCACCTGGCGATCATGGAGTCGGCGGGGCGGCTGTTACTGCACCATGTCAACGACGTGCTGGACCTGGCGCATCTCGATTCCGGGCAGGCGGCGGCGCGGGCCGAACGGTTCGACCTGAGCGCGCTGCTGGAGGAAACCGTGTCGATGCACCGGGCGCTGGCGGCGGTGAACGACAACCGGCTGGTGCTGGAGCCGGGCGCGGGTCTGGGGCCGGTGACGGGTGACGCGCCGCGGCTGCGCCAGGTGCTGGTGAACCTGGTCGGCAACGCGCTGAAATTCACGCGGGGCGGGCGGGTGACGGTGCGCGCGGCGCGGGCGGGCGACCGGGTCGAGATCGCGGTCGAGGATACCGGGCGGGGCATTCCGGCCGAGGACCGGGTGCGCATCTTCGACGAGTTCTATACCGGCGATCCGACCTATGGGCGCGAGGCGGGCGGCACCGGGCTGGGCCTGGCGATCACCGCGCGGCTGGTGCGGCTGATGGGGGGCGAGATCGCGGTGGACAGCCGCCCCGGCGCGGGCAGCGTGTTCACCCTGCGCCTGCCGCTGCCGGTGGCGGCGGGCGACGCCCCGGCGCTGGCGCCCGAGGCGGAGGACGCGCCGGGCGCGGCGGCCCCGTTGAACCTGTTGCTGGTCGAGGACAACCGGGTGAACCGGCGCGTGGCCCGCGCGATGCTGGAAAAGCTGGGCCACCGGGTGACCGAGGCCGAGGACGGGCTGGAGGGGGTCGAAATGGCGTTTCACGGGGCCTATGACGCGATCCTGATGGATGTCTCGATGCCCCGGCTCGACGGGGTGGAGGCCACGCGGCGCATCCGGCTGGGCGGGCGGTCGCGGCACGCGCGGATCATCGGGCTGACCGCGCATGCCCTGCCCGAGGAGGTCGCGCGGTTCCGGGCGGCGGGGATGGATGCGGTGGGCTGCAAGCCGGTGTCGCGCGCGCAGCTGCGCGGGTTGCTGGCCGACACACCCGCGCCGGACCTGGAGCGCGCCGGGGATCGGGCGGCGGCTCGGGCCTGAGCGGGGTCAGCCGCCGGACGCGGTTCGGGCCTGGGCGGCGATCCGGTCTTCCAGCCAGCCGGTTTCCATCTTCGGCACCGAGGACAGCAGAAGTTCGGTATAGGCGGGGTGGGGCGGCGCGAATATCTGTTCCTTGAGCCCCTGTTCGACCACTTCGCCCTGGAACATCACCACCACCTCGTCGGCGATGGCGCGGACCGTGTCGATGTCATGGGTGATGAAGATGTAGCTGAGGCCAAGCGTGCGCTGCAGCTTCATCAGGAGTTTCAGGATGCCTTCCTGCACGATCTGGTCGAGCGCCGAGGTGACCTCGTCGCAGATGATGACGTCGGGTTCGGCGGCCAGCGCGCGCGCGATGCAGATGCGCTGTTTCTGGCCGCCCGAAAGCTCGCCCGGCAGGCGGTCCATGAAACTGTCGTCGAGTTCGATCATGTCGAGCAGTTGCGACACCCGCGCGGTGACCTCGGCCCCCGACTTGCCCAGGTAGAACTGAACCGGGCGGCCGATGATCTCGTGCACGGTGTGGCGCGGGTTCATCGCGGTGTCGGCGCTCTGGTAGATCATCTGGATGCGGCGCAGCTGGTCGCGGCTGCGGCCCCTGAGCGCCGGGGGAAGCGGCGCGCCCTCGAACCGCACCTCGCCCGCGACGGGGGGCAGAAGGCCGGTGATGACCCGCGCGGTGGTCGACTTGCCCGAGCCGCTTTCGCCCACCAGCGCCACGGTCTTGCCGCGCGGCACCGCGAGGCTGATATCCCTCAGCACCGGGATGGTGCCGTAGGCGGCGGTGATGCCGTTGAGTTCCAGCACCTTGTCGGGGCCGGTCTCGCCCGGTTTCCGGATCGCGCGCACCGCCCAGAGCGATTTGGTGTAGGGGTGTTTCGGCGCGGCCAGCATGGTTTCGGTGGGCGCCTCCTCGACCTCTTCGCCGTAGCGCAGGACCTTGATGCGGTCGGCCATCTGGGCGACCACGGCGAGGTCGTGGGTGATGTAGATGGCGGCCGTGCCGAATTCCCTGATCGCCTTGCGCATGGCGGCCAGCACGTTGACCTGGGTGGTCACGTCGAGCGCGGTGGTCGGTTCATCGAAGATGATGAGATCGGGTTTCGCGCACATCGCCATGGCGGTCATCGCGCGCTGAAGCTGGCCGCCCGAGACCTGGTGCGGGTAACGGTCGCCGATGGTGTCGGGGTCGGGCAGGTCCATCGCGGCGTAAAGCGTGCGGGCATAATCGGCGGCCTCGGCCGCGGACATGAGGCCGTGGCGCACGGGGGCCTCGATGGTCTGTTCCAGAAGGGTATGCGCGGGGTTGAAGGCGGCGGCGGCCGATTGCGCGACATAGGCGATGCGCACGCCGCGCAGCGCCTGTTTCTCGGCCTCGCTCGCGCGCATCAGGTCGATGCCGTCGAACAGGATCTCGCCGCCCGAGATGCGGCAGCCGGGGCGCGCAAAGCCCATCGCGGCCAGCCCCAGCGTGGACTTCCCCGCGCCGGATTCGCCGATCAGGCCCAGCACCTGCCCACGATGAAGCGTCAGGTCCACGCCCTTGACGATGGGGGTCCAGCGTTCGTCGGCGAACCCGTCGATGCGCACGCCGCGCATGGTCAGAAGCGGGGTGTCAGTGTTCATCCTTGAGCCCGCTTGTCTGCATCAGGAACCAGTCGACCACGAAATTCACGCCCACGGTCAGCAGCGCGATCGCCGCCGCCGGCAAAAGGGGCGTGATCCCCGCCTTGAGGTCGTATTGCGCGAACTGGATGAGGGACGCGTTCTCGCGCACCATCGAGCCCCAGTCGGCGGTGGGCGGCTGGATGCCGAGGCCGAGGAAGGAGAGCGCGGCGATCGTGAGGAACACGAAGCAGAAGCGCAGGCCGAACTCGGCCACCAGCGGCGGCATGATGTTGGGCAGGATCTCGCGGCGCATGATCCACCAGGTGCCCTCGCCCCTGAGCCGCGCGGCCTCGACATATTCCATCACGACCACGTTCATCGCGACCGCGCGGGTGATGCGGAACACGCGGGTGGAATCCAGAACCGCGATGATCACGATGAGCGACAGCACCGAGGCGCCGAAGATCGACAACAGCATCAGCGCGAAGATCAGCGACGGGATCGCCATGAGCACGTCGACGAGGCGGGACAGGATCTGGTCGGTCCAGCCGCGCGCGATGGCCGCCACCAGCGCCAGCCCGCCGCCGATCAGAAAGGCGAGCAACGTGGTTGTCAGCGCGATGCCGATGGTGTTGCGCGCGCCGTAGATCAGCCGCGAGAGGATATCGCGCCCGATCTGGTCGGTGCCCAGCGGATGGTTGGCCGTCCATGGGGCGTAGGGCTGGGCGAAGACCTGCGCCTCGCCATGGGGGGCCAGCAGCGGCGCGAAGATCGCCACCAGCGCGTAGGCGCAGATCACGACCAGGCCGAACCAGGCCGAGACGGGGGCCTTTTTCAGGGCGAGCCAGGCGCGTGTGCCGGGGCCGCGCCGGGTGCGTGGGGCGCCGATTTCGGCCGCGGCCGAATAGGTTTCGGGCGTGTCGGTCATCGCGGGTGCAAGAGCCTGGGGTTGGTGACGATCGAGAGGATGTCGGCGATCAGGTTCAGCGTGATGTAGGTGCCCGCGAAGATCAGCGCGCAGGCCTGCACCACGGGAATGTCGCGGCTGGTCACCGCGTCGACCATGAGCTGGCCGATGCCGGGATAGACGAACACCACCTCGACCACGACGACGCCCACGACGAGATAGGCCAGGTTGAAGGCGATCACGTTGACGATGGGCGCCCAGGCGTTGGGCAGCGCGTGATAGAGGATCACCCGGCGCGCGGACAGCCCCTTGAGCCGGGCCATCTCGATATAGGGGGAGGCCAGCAGGTTGATGATGGCCGCCCGCGTCATCCGCATCATGTGCGCCACGATCACCAGCATCAGCGTGGCGGACGGCAGGATACAGCGCCAGATGCGTTCGCCGAGCGGCATTTCCGGCGTGACGTTGGCGAGCGAGGGGAAGATCGGGACCAGCGAGCCGAAGACCAGGATCAAGATATAGGCCACGAAGAATTCGGGCATCGAGATGGTCGACAGCGTCGCCGCGTTCACCGCCCGATCGTAGAGCGAATTGCGCCAGAGCGCCGCGGTAATGCCCAGGAACAGCGCCAGCGGCACGGCGACCAGCGCGGTCATCCCCGCCAGGAACAGCGTGTTCATCAGCCGGGGCGCGACGAGGTCCACCACCTCGCGCGAGCGGTTGACGCCCGAGGCGGCGCGGCCCGAGAAGGACGTGCCGAAATCGCCCTGCACCACGCCGCCGATCCAGTCGAGATAGCGGGCCCAGGCCGGCTGATCGAGGCCGAGTTCGCGGCGGAAGGCGGCGACGGTTTCCTCGGTCGCGGACTGGCCCAGCACGGCCTGGGTGAAATCGCCCGGCAGGAATTCGACCGCGCTGAAGATCAGCAGCGAGACCAGGAACAGCGTCAGAAGCCCCAGCGCGAGGCGCTGGATCACGGTGGTCAGAACCGGGTGCACCGGCTGCTCTCTCCCTGTTGTTGCGGCCTGCACCGGGTGCGGGCCGTGTCGCTTTTGTATTACTGCCCGAACGGCGGGTGCAGGGTAGACCACGTCGGGCCGGAATGGCAACGGCATCGAAATCCATATGAAACAAGGGGTTGATGGGGATGGGGCGCGGGTGCCGATATCGGCTTGCCATGGCGGCGCGTTTGGGCGCAGTCTTTCGGAAGCCAAAAAACGACATCCATCCAACGGGAGGATCCCCCGATGACCGATCGGAAAGACGCGTTCATTGCGCAGCGCAAGGCACAGCTTGCCCGGGGCCGCATCGACCGGCGCAGCTTCATCACCTCGCTGGTGGCCGCGGGCGTGGCGGTGCCGGCCGCGCTGTCGATGGCCGATCGGGCCCGGGCGGCGACGCCACAGCGCGGTGGGACGTTCCGCCTGGGCATGGCGCACGGGTCGACCACCGACAGCCTGGACCCGGCGACCTATGAAAACGGGATGATGACCAATACCGGGTTCACCTATGGCAACAACCTGATCGAGGTCGCCCCCGACGGGTCGCTGCGCCCGGAACTGGCCGAAAGCTACGAGGCGCTGGACGGTGGCAAGAGCTGGGCGTTCCGCATCCGCAAGGGGGTGGAGTTCCACAACGCCAAGACGATGACCGCCGACGACGTGATCGCCTCGATCAACTATCACCGGGGCGAAGCGTCGAAATCGGCGGCCAAGGGGTTGCTGACGTCGATCACCGACATCCGCAAGGACGGCGAGGACGTGGTGGTGTTCGACCTGGACGCGCCGAACGCCGATTTCCCCTTTGTCATCACCGATTACCACCTGCTTATCCTGCCCAGCGAGGACGGCGAAATCGACCCCACGGCGGGGATCGGCACGGGCGGCTACGTGATCCGGAACTTCGAGCCGGGCGTGCGGATGCAGGCGACGCGCAACCCGAACTATTTCAAGGAGGATGCGGCGTTCTTCGACGAGGTGGAACTGGTCTCGATCATCGATGTCACCGCGCGGCAGAACGCGCTGATGTCGGGCGAGGTGAGTGCCGCCGACCGGCTGGACCCCAAGACCGTTGCGCTGCTGCAGCGCGCGCCGAACGTCAACATCATCGAGCAGGTTGGGTACCTGCACTATACCTTCCCGATGCGGCTGGATACGGCGCCCTTCGGCGATTACGACCTGCGGATGGCGCTGAAATACGCGGTGAAAAAGCAGGAGATGGTCGACAAGATCCTGCTGGGCCACGGCACGATCGGCAACGACCACCCGATTTCGCCCATCGTGCCGTTCCATGCCGAGGGGCTGGAACAGCGCGAGTTCGATGCCGACAAGGCGAAGTTCCACTACGAGAAATCCGGCCATTCCGGCCCGATCCAGCTTTCGGCATCGACCGCGGCCTTTGCGGGTGCGCTGGACGCGGCGCAGCTGTTGCAGGCCTCGGCGGCGGAATGCGGGATCGAGGTCGAGATCGTGCGCGAACCCAGCGACGGGTATTGGTCGAACGTCTGGAACAAGAAGGGCTGGTGCGCCTGCTACTGGGGTGGGCGGCCGACCTGTGACTGGATGTTCTCCTCGGGCTATGTCGAAGACCAGGAATGGAACGACACCGCCTGGCGCGGCACCGAGGCCGCGGACCGGTTCAACGCCCTGGTGGTCGAGGCCCGCGCGGAACTGGACGAGGCCAGGCGCGCCGAGATGTATTTCGAGTGCCAGCGCCTGATCCATGATGATGGCGGGTCCATCGTGCCGATGTTCGCCAATTACATCATGGGCGCGGGCCGGGGCGTGCAGACGCCCGAGGTGATCGCCGGGAACTGGGAGAACGACGGCTACAAGTCGGTGGAACGCTGGTGGTTCGCCTGATCGGGACGCGGGCGCGGCGTTTGCGTCGCGCCCGTCACAGGTTGTCGCGCGGGATCGTGCCGTCGAAACTCTTGTCGAAGATCAGCCGCTCGCCCTCGTAGGTCCTGAGCCGCGCGGAGAGGTGGAAATCGGTCGCATCGGCGGTCAGCCGGGTGGTGCCCCGGGTGCGCACGGCCCAGTCGCCGCGCGACATCTCTTTCTCGATCTGCATCTCGGCGGTGGCCGACAGTGGATCGTCGGGGCGGATCGTCCAGCGCTCGCGCGTGATCGACGAGGTGGCGAGCCCATGGCCGGCATCGCGCATCGCGCCCGCGTCATGGGTGATCGCCAGGCGGGTTTCGCCGGTGGCGAGGTCTTGTGACGTCTCGCGCGTGAAGGCGGGGGCGCGCAGGGTCTCGGCGGGCCAGGGCGGGGCGCCCTCGGCGGGTTCGAAGGCCCATTCGTCGCCGGTGGCGGTGGGGCGGATCGGGATCGCGACATGGCCCGCGTGGAGCGTCAGCGTTGCCGCCTCGGGCGCGGGCCAGAGGAAGGGCCAACAGGCGGTGGAAATCGCCACCCGCAGCCGGTGGCCCGCGGGCAGGCGATAGGCGATCTGGTCGAGGTCGAGTTCCACCGCGACCGGGTCGCCGGGCGGCAGCGGTTCGGGCGCGGCGTGGGAGGCGCGGTGCGCGAGGTTCAGCACGCCGTGGGTGATGAGCGCCGAGGTGCCGTCGGGAAAGACATCGCACAGGCGCACGGCAATCTGGCCCTGCGGCCGGTCCGACGACACGGTCAGCGCGATCCGCGGGGCGCCGACGATGTCGGTCTCGGCCGCGGCGGGCGGGGCGTCGAAACAGGCGGAGCGGGCGTCGTCGGCGTTCTGCGCGTCGGGCAGTTCCGGGCCATAGGCGAAGGGGAAGAACTCGCCCGCCGCCGCGCCGCAATCGGCGGGGGAGGCGACGCGGGCGGAAAGGGGGGCGGGCGCCGCCGCCAGCCCCGCATCGGTCAGGTGGAGCGTTCGCGGGGCGATGCCGGGGGCGGGCCAGTCGGCCTCGGCGATCCAGCGGCCGGGGCGGTGGGTCAGGTGGCGGGCCGGCGGCACGCTGTCCATCAGCCACAGGCGCATCGCGGGGTCGCGGTCCACGCCGGTGTCGCGGCCTTTCAGCCAGTGATCCCACCAGCGCAGCGCCTCTTGCAGGAAGCCGATGGTCGGGCCGGGTTCGGCGATATGGGGATACTTGTGGTTCCAGGGGCCGACGATGCCCCTGGCCGGGGCGTCGAGGTTTTCGACCAGCTTTGCCACCGTGTTCCGATAGCCGTCATGCCAGCCGCCGATGGCCAGAACCGCGGCCTTTATCGCGCCCCAGTCCTCGCAGACCGAGCCGTGCCGCCAATAGGCGTCGCGGCGCTGGTGGGCGAGCCAGTCGGACAGGTGGAAGGGCTGGTGTTCCAGCCGGTTGAGCCACATCGCGCGCCAGCGGTCGCCCACCACCGCCGGGTCGGGCGGGCGCGCGGAATAGCCCAGCATGGTCGTCGCCCAACCCAGGTTCTCGCCCAGCAGGCAGCCGCCCTTGTAATGGATGTCGTCGGCGAAGCGGTCAGCGCTGGAACAAAGGGTGACGATGGCCTTGAGCCCCGGCGGGCGCCGCGCCGCGACCTGCAGCGCGTTGAACCCGCCCCAGGAGATGCCCATCATCCCGCAATCGCCCGTGCACCAGTCCTGTGCCCGCGCCCAGGCGATGACGTCGCAGGCGTCCTGCAATTCGGTTTCGGTGTATTCGTCGGCCATCAGCCCGTCGCTGTCGCCGTTGCCGCGCATGTCGACGCGCAGGCAGGCATAGCCATGGCCCGCGAACCACGGGTGGGTCAGGCTGTCGCGCGCGATGGTGCCGTCGCGCTTGCGGTAGGGCAGGTGTTCGAGGATCAGCGGCACCGGGTCATCGGTGCCCTCGGGCCGCCAGAGCCGGGCGGACAGGCGGGTGCCATCGGGCATGGGGATGGCGATGTCGTCATGGACGGTGACGGGGTGGGGGAACCGGGTGCGGGTGCGCATGGGGCCAGCCTAGCCGCGGGGCGGGGGCGGCGCCAAGGGCGGCGTGCCGCTGACGGGATCGTGACCGGCCTGGTGGTGCGGCCGGGGCTTTACATACCTGACAGTTTAAGTCAGTTTTAGGGGGCAGATTCCCAGCCAACCCCTCGGGACCAGCCCGGAGTCCACCGTTCCAGGAGGAGTTGACCATGAGCCTTGCCGAAACCTGCCCCGGCGCCGCCCGGCGCCCGTCCCGTCCCGCCCGCGTCTCGCCCGAGTTCGGCGATTTGCGCGACCTGCTGCACGAGATGGCCGCGATGGGCCTGTTCGAGGTGTCCTCGGGTTCGCGTGTGCTGGAGCACATGCTGGACCGTGTCGAGCACCGCCCCTGAGCCCGCGCGGAGCGCACGGATGAGCCAGACCCCCGAGCCGACGGAAGAGGACTGCCCGCCGCCGCTGCCCGCGCATGATGCGCGGGTGCTGACCGGCGGCGGGGTATGCGCGCGGATCGTGCTGGACGGCACGGCCTATACCTTGCGCATCACCCGTGGCGGCAAGCTGATCCTGACCAAGTGACGGGCGCTACCAGCCGATGGCGTTCGGCAGCCAGGTGGCGATGCCGGGCACCAGGAACAACAGCACCAGCGCGACGACCTGGATCGCGATGAAGGGCAGCACGCCACGATAGATCATCCGCGTCGTCACGCCGGGCGGCGCGGCACCTTTCAGGAAGAACAGCGCCCAGCCGAAGGGCGGCGTCAGGAACGAGGTCTGCAGGTTCAGCGCGATGAGGGCTGCGAGCCAGACCATGTCGGTGCCCGCCTCGACGAAGAACGGCAGCAGGAGCGGCAGCGCGATATAGCTGATCTCGATCCATTCGAGGAAGAAGCCGAGGACGAAGAGAAGCAGCATCAGGAACAGGAGCGCCCCGGTCTCGCCGCCGGGCAGGAGGGCGAGCGTGTCCTTCACGAGATCCTCGCCATGCAGGCCGCGGAATGCCACCGAAAACACCTGCGCCGCGATCAGGATGAAGAAGATCATCGCCGAGATTCGCAGCGCCGACTGGGCGGCGTCCCAGATCATCCGCAGGGTCAGGCGGCGGTAAAGCGCGGCGATCAGGATCGAGAGCGCGGCGCCGACGCCCGCGGCCTCGGTCGGGGCGGCAAGGCCGCCGATGATCGTGCCCAGGACGCCACCCACCAGCAGGAGCGGGGGGGCGAGGGCGAGGACGGCCTTGCGGGCCAGCGCAAGGCCGCGAATGTCGTTGCGTTCGGCCTCGGGGATGGGGGGCATCAGGGCGGGGCGGAAATGGCCCAGCGCCAGGATGAAGGCGATATAGAGCAGTGCCAGCATCAGCCCCGGCCCCATCGCCGCGGCAAACAGGGTGCCCACGCTTTCGCCCATGATGTCGGCCAGAAGGATCAGCACCAGCGAGGGCGGGATGATCTGGCCCAGCGTGCCGGACGCGCAGATCGCGCCCGAGGCAAGGCCGCCGTCATAGTTGCGTTTCAACAGCACCGGCATGGTGAGCATGGTCAGCGTGACGACCGTGGCGCCCACGATGCCGGTCGAGGCCCCCATCAGCACGCCGACGACGATCAGCGCCACCGCCATGCCGCCATGGAGCCGCCCCGACAGCCGGCCGATGACGTCCAGCATGTCCTCGGCCACGCGGGATTTCTCCAGCATCACGCCCATGTAGACGAAGAGGGGAATGGCGAGGAATTCGTACTTGGTGACAACGCCGTAGATGCGGGCGGGGACCAGGTTGAACAGGAAATCCCCGAACCCCATCCAGCCGAACAGGAAGCCCGACAGCGCGATGCCGATGCCCACGGGCATGCCGATCAACAGCGCCAGCATGAAGCCCAGGATCATCAGGACGGCCAAGAGTTCGCCCATGTCTTACGCCCCCCGGCCGCGCAGCGCCGCGGCGTGCCGGATGGCGTTGGCCAGGCATTGCAGCGCGAACAGCCCGAAGGCGACCGGGATCATCCCCTTGAGCAGCCAGCGCCCGGGCAGCCCGCCCGGGTCGGGCGAGCCTTCGCGGATCGACCAGGCGCTGTCGACGAAGCCCAGCGAATACTTGATGAGCAAAAGCGCGATCACCGCGCCCACCAGCATCGAGAACAGGTCGAGCGCGTGGCGCGCGCGCTCGGGCAGGCGTTCGAACACCATGTCGACGCGGACATGGCCGTTTTCCAGCATCAGCACCGTGATGCCCAAGAGCGCGATGGGCGCCATCAGGTGCCATTCCAGTTCCTGCGCCCAGACCGGGCTGCCGCCGATCACGTAGCGCCCGAAGACGTTGAAGAAGACCAGCGCCACCAGGGCCAGCAACAGCGCCGCGGCCAGCCGGCCGGCCAGGCGCGTCAGCCTGTCGATGCCATCCGCGATGGCGAGTGCCCGTGTCATGTCCTGCCCCGTTCCGTGTTATCGGCCCGGGCGGGGATGCCGCCCGGGCCGGTCCTCCCGCGCCGCTCAGGCGTCGCGCAGTTCCGAATGCCAGACCTGTTCCGAGGCGGCGGCCCAGATGTCGTGCTGTTCCTTGAAGGCGAAGTAGTTCTCCATCACCTTCTTGAACTGCGGGTCCTGGGCGGCGAGTTCGTCGTAGACCGGGCCCATCTCGCGTTTCAGGGCGGCGACCACGTCGGCGGGCAGCACGCGCAGTTCGGTCCCGCTCGCCTTGAACTCTTCCAGCGCGGCGGCGTTGTTCGCCTCGGCCCAACTGTGCGAGATGACGTTGCAGGCGGCCGCGGCGTTGGTGACGATGGCCTGAAGCTCGGACCCGAGGCTGTCCCATTTCGCCTTGTTGATGGCCAGTTCGGTGACGGTGGTCGGTTCGTGCCAGCCGGTGGTGTAGTAGTATTTCGCGGCGTTGTTCAGGCCGAGGATCTTGTCCTGCGCGGGGCCCACCCATTCGGCCGCGTCGATCACGCCGCGTTCGAGGGCGGGGAAGATCTCGCCCCCCGGCAGGAGTTTCACGTCGACGCCGACGCGGGCATAGGCCTTGGCGGCGAGGCCCGGGATGCGCATGCGCAGGCCCTGAAGGTCGTCGAGCGAGTTGATTTCCTTGTTGAACCAGCCGGTCATCTGGACGCCGGTCGCGCCCACGGGCATGGCGACGAGGCCAAGGGGTTCATAGGTCTCGTTCCACAGGTCGATGCCGTCGCCGATGTAGAACCACGCGTTCTGGCCCTGGGTCGACATGCCGAAGGGGACCGCGCCGAAGAACTGGGCGGCGGGCACCTTGCCCGCGCCGAAATAGCTGACCCAGCCGTTCATCTCGACGATGCCCTGGCGGACGGCGTCGAAGCCTTCGAAGGCGGGGACCAGTTCGCCGGCGTGGTAGACCTGGATATCCAGCGCGCCGCCGGACATGGCGCGCACCCGGTCGGTGAAATCGGTCAGCGAGCCGGGGCCGGTGGAATAGAACGGCTGGCCCGGCGGGAAGGCGGTGGTCATCTTCCAGCTGATGGTCTGGGCGCGGGCGACGGACGGGGCGGCCAGCGCCGCGCCCCCGATGCCGATCCCCGCGGTGGTCAGAAACTTGCGACGCTCCATGTTCGGTCCCCTTGTCGTTATGGATGTCCTGCGATGGGGTTGGGCTTAACGTTTCGCCGCGCGGCGGCGAGGCGAGGGCCGGAATTCGGATGGTCCGAGGCGGCGAAAATCGTAAAGCGCCCCGGATTTCAGCCGAAAAATACGGCTTTTGCGCAAAACTTTCGCAGGACTTCGGGGCGGGGCGATGGCACTACGCGGGGAGACGTTGTGCGACAGGAGGACGCGCCATGCCACGGCTGCCCCATCACGGCCGCTATGCCTATTCGGCGATCACGGACCGCCCGGATTTCGACTGGCCGGGCGGGCGGCGGCTGGCGGTTTACCTGGGCATGAACCTGGAATGCTTCGCCTTCGGCGAGGGGCTGGGGGCGGAACTGGCACCGGGCGGGCCGCAGCCCGACGTGCTGAACTATGCCTGGCGGGATTACGGCAACCGGGTGGGCGCGCCGCGGATGCTGGAGCTGTTCGACCGGCACGGGGTGCCCGCCACGGTGCTGGCCAATGCGTGGCTGTATGACGAGGCGCCGGGGCTGGTCGAGGCGTTCCGCGCCCGCGGTGACGAGATCGCGGGCCATGGGCGGACCAACGCGGAACGGCAGGGCGTGCTGGCCGAGTCCGAGGAACGCGCGCTGATCGAAGAGGCGACCCGCATCCTAACGGCGCGCGAGGGGCGGGCGCCCAAGGGCTGGCTGGGCCCGTGGATCAGCCAGAGCGCGGTCACGCCCGACCTGCTGCAGGAGGCGGGGTATGACTACCTCCTGGACTGGTGCCACGACGATCAGCCGGTCTGGATGGCGACACGGTCGGGCCGCATCCTGTCGGTGCCCTATCCGCAAGAGCTGAACGACATTCCCCAGATCGTCGGGCGCAAGCGCGAGGGCGCCGAGTTCGCCGACATGATCTGCGATGCCTTCGACGTGATGCTGGAGGAAAGCGCGCGCCGGCCGCTGGTGATGGGCATCGCGCTGCATGGTTACCTGATGGGGCATCCGCACCGGCTGAAGCACCTGGACCGCGCGCTGGGCCACATGCGCGAACGGGGGGGCGATGCGGTGTGGTGGACGACGGCGGGCGCGATCAACGATGCCTGGCGGGGGCTGGGCCTGTAGCGGGCGGCGCGGGCTAGGGCGTGGGCCGGGCCAGGCCGATATCGCCGGGGGTGGGCACCCGGACGGTCGGCGTCACCGCGGCGTCATAGCCCCGCACCAGCGCGCCGCGGAGGTTGGGACCGGCGCCCCCGGCCGAGGAATTCGCGATGGCGGCGGCGACATAGCCGTTCGGGAACACGATCACCTCGGCCTTGGCGTCGCCGCCCCAGCGGCTGCCGTTATGGGCCACGGCAAAGCCGTCGGCGACGCGGGTGCGGCTGGCAAAGACCAGCCGGTCGTCGCCGGACGAGAACATCAGGTCGTGATTGGCGTCGATCACCTCGCGCGTGGTGGCGATGCGGTGGATCACCGCCGACAGGTCGCGGGTGGACATGAACCAGCCGCCGATGGCGCAGGGCCGGCCCGGGTCCGCCCGGTCGGTGCCGCGTTCGCTGTCGGGTCCGTCATAGGTAAAGGCGCGGTGCATCGGGTCGGTATAGACGTTGCAGCCCCCCGAAACGTCCAGCGGGTCGAACAGCACCTTTTCGACCGTCTCGCGATAAAGCCGGTAGGCATGCACCAGAAGGTAGCTGTCATAGGTGATTTCGCCGGGCTGATAGGCGGCCTCGATCGTGGCCCATTTGCGCGGCGTCAGCGAGGCGGTGCTGACGTTCCACAGCGCGAAGGACGTGTTGGCATAGCAGCGTCGGGTGACCGGGGCGGGCACGCAGGTGCGGCTGCCCTTGGCGATGTCCTGGGCGCGGACGAGATAGCTTTCCTCGCCCAGCGCATAGCGTTCCTCGAGGGTGAATTCGTGGCCCCAGAGCGTCTTGCCCGACTTGGCGAAGCCGCCGCGATGTTCCAGCAGGTTGCGCAGCGTGACCGGGTCCAGCGAGGCGTGCAACGCCGGGCGCCAGCGCGCGGGCAGGTAGTCGCGGAACGGATCGTCCAGCGAGACGCTGTCCAGGGTTTCGGCGCGGTGGATGACGGTCGCCGCGGTCAGCGCCTTGGACACAGACCCGATGGGCGAGACGGTGCGGCCATTGAATGTCTTGGCGCCGCCGTCCTCGCAGGGGGTGCGGGCATAGCCGCGATTGACCTGGGCGATGACCGCGCCCGAGCGCGCGCGCAGCGTCACGGCATAGCCCATGAAGCGGTCGCCCAGCGCCTCGGCCACCTCGTCGGCGAAACGCGCGGTGTCGAACCCGGCGCGCGGCGCGGTATCGACGAAGGATGGCCGGGTGGCGGGCAGGTCGCAGGCAAGGGCCGGGCCGGCCAGGCCGAATGCCGCGAGGACGGTCAGGATCCTGGCGCGGAACATGGTCTCCTCCACTTGGTCAGTGCGAAAAACCGGGCGCGTGCGGGGCGCGCCGCGCCCGAAGCAGCGACAAAAGCCCCAGCGCGCCCCCCAGAAGCCCGATCCCCGCCGGAAGCGGCACCGGCGCGGGCAGGTATTCGACCGCATTCGCCTGGGTATAGGCGGTGGTCATGAGCGCGGTTTCGCCCGGGGCGAGGCTGAGGCGCAGAAGGAAGGCATGTTCGGCCTCCAGCGTGGCCTCGGTAAAGCCGCCATCGCCCAGCGCCGTCGTGCTGGCCGAGAAGCGCAGCCCCAGCGTGCCGGGCTGGTTCGCGACCAGCGCCTCGGTCACGCTGGCGCCGGGGGCGGTGTCGTCGGTCGTGAGGAAATAGGTATCCAGCGGCAGGTAGGTCAGCGCATCGGCCGCGATGCCGGAGAACAGCAGCTCGATCACCGTGCTGGTGCGCGCGAACCCGTCCGCGCCGCTATAGCGGGCCAGAAGGTCGACGTCGAAATGGCCCAGGATGTTGAAGGCCACCGTCTGGCTGCCCTGGTTCGAAAAGCTGTTCACCCGGGCATTCGTGAAGGACGATTGGGCCGCGGCCGGGGCGGGGGTCGAGGTGAGGCGCGCCTGGGCAAGACCGCTGGCCGTGATCTGGCGTTCGCCGATGGCGAAGAAGGCGGCGCCGGTGTCCTGAACGATCAGCGAGTCGATGTCGTGGCGGGCATCGGCGAATTCGGTGGGGTCGGGCCGGTTGGTGCGGTGTTGGCCGGTTTCCTCGTAGGGGTAGGGCGGATCGCAGGTGGCGCAGCCGACGGTGGCGGTCAGGCTGTCGGCGGCCAGCGTGGCGGCGGCATCGCCGATCATGCTGTGATTGCTGCGGTCGATGGTCGGGCCCGAGACGGAAGACACGATGCCCGCGGGCGCGGCGCCGCCGGCGATGGCAAAGCCGTGCCGGACCTGAAGGTAGCTGAGCGCATCGATGGGGGCGGCGCGGGCGGCGGGGGCGGTGGCCAGTGCGGCCAGCACGGTGGCAGAGGCAATCAGGTGTTTCATACGGGTCTCGCGGAAATGATGTGACGGTTTCCAGCCGGGCGAGGGCGTCGGCGCCCGGGGCGTCAGGGCCGACACGGCGGTGCCGGTGGTTGGCGCGGTGGTCCTGTCCGGGTGGTTCGACATGGTCATGGTCTGGCCCCTTCCTCCCGCCCCGCCGGCGCCCCTGCGCCGGGGGGGCGACGCTGGGAAAGGGTAGGGGGAACGGCGGCGCGGAGTCCTGACCGAATCCTGACCGGGTTCTGACCATGGTTGCCCGAGCGCGGCGGTCAGTTGGGCAGGGCCAGGTTCAGCACATGGGCGCCCATGCCGAAGCGGCGCGCCAGCGCGGCGGCCTGGCGGTCATGGTCGGCGGCCCGGTCCGGGTGGCCCAGCCGGGCCTGCGCGCGGGCCGCGACGGCGTGGATGCGGGGGGTGAAATACACATCCTCGGCCCGCCTGGCGCAGGTCAGCGCGTGCTGCGCGGCCCCCAGTGCCGCCCTGTCGCGGCCCGCCGCCAGCAGGGTTTCGGCGCGCAGCCCGTGCCAGTTGGCCAGTTGCACCCGCGCATCCGTCGCCTCGAACACGGCGATGCCCTCGTCATAGGCGGCGAAGGCGGCGTGATGCGCGCCCTGCCGGCCCAGCGCCCAGCCGCGCATCACCAGCCCGGTGCCCAGCCAGAACGCGAAATCATGGTCGCGGCTGAGGGCAACGGCGCGGTCGGCATAGTCGAGGCAGGCCGGCACGTCATCGGCGACCATGTAGCTTTCGGAACAGAGCGCGAAATGGATCGCCGCGGCGAAGGGGTTTTCCTGCAGCTCGGCCAACGCGCGCGAGCGGTCGAGGAACGCCGCCGCCTGGGCCTGGCGGCCCATCATCCGCGCCACCCAGGACGCGTAGGCCGCGCAGGAGGTGGCCGCGTTCTGGGCGGGCATGGTGGCGGGCGGCGCGGTCTCGATCGCGGCCAGCCCGGTGGCGAGGTGATTCAGCGCCGTGGCCAGCGTGCCGCGATGCATCAGCACCTGGCCCCGGCTGGCATGGGCCTGAAGGGTCAGCGCGGGATCCCCGATCCGGTCGGCCAGCGCCAGAAGCCTGTCGGCATGGCGCAGCGACTGGGCCAGCCGGCCGCGCACCCATGTGTGGATCCACAGCCCCACCCGGACGCGGATTTCCGAACGCACCGTGCCGACCCGCCGGTTCAGCCGGTCGGCGCGGGCATAGGTGCGCCCGACATCCTGGGAGCCGAAACCGCGCAGCGCGGTCAGCGCGGGGGCAAGGCACAACAGCAGGTCCAGTTCGTGGCGCGCGTCGTCGGGCGTGTCGGGGTCGATCAGCGCAAGCCCGCTTTCGGCGAAGGCGACCGCCTCGGTCCGGGCGGAGCGGTGCAGCGCCGCGCGGCTGGCCGCGATCCAGCAGGGGATCGCCCGGTCGCGCGCGCCCGCCTCCTGGTGGTGCCAGGCCAGCCGCTCGGGGTCGGGCGGCGGGTCGGTTCCCGCGGTTTCCTGGTGGGCGGCGATCCGGCCATGCAGGCGCGTGCGGTCGGCGGGCGCGACCATGGCATAGGCGGCGTCGGCGATCAGGATGTGGCGAAAGCCCAGCCCCGCCGGGCCGTCATGGACGAAGCCGCGGCGCACCAGATCGGCGATGCCGGGCGCGATCCGGGCCGGGTCCTGGCCCAGAAGATGCGCGACCAGTGCAGGCGGCGCGGGCGGTCCGATCACCGCGATGACATAGACCAGCCGGCGCAGCCACGGGTCGAGCGCGCCGATGCGCACCGCGATCACCGCCTGCACGGTGCCGGGAAGATCGACCGCCGGATCGCCCCCGGCGCGCGCGGCAAGCGCCAGTTCCTCGATGAAGAACGGGTTGCCCTGGGCGCGGTCCACCAGGATTTGCGCGGCCTCGGCGGCGAGGTCCGCCTCGGGGCAGGTCTCGCGCAGGAGCGCGAGGCTTTCCGCGCGGCCCAGCGAGGACAGGTTCAGCACGGTTTCGGCCGGCGGCGGGGCCTCGGTCGGGCGGGTCGTCAGCACCACCATCAGCCGTTTGCCGTCGATCCCGGCCAGCAGGTGGTCGAGGTAATCGCGCGAGGTCGCATCCAGCCAGTGGACATCCTCGAACACGATGACCAGCGGGCGGTCGGCGCCATGGGTCGTCAGGATGCGGTCGACAAGCGCGCGGCCGCGCTGGCGGCGCTGGTGGTCGGACAAGGTCTGAAGCGCGGGGGACTCGGGCGGGGCGGCGCCCAGGAGATCCTGCAAGAGGGCCGCGTCGACCGCGTCGGTCACCGTGCCCGCGGGCGGCAGCGCGCAGAGCGCGCGGCAAAGCGCCCGGATCGGGGCAAGGGGCGTGTTGGACAGCGCGGGCAGGCAATGCACCGTCTCGATGCGCAGCGCCGCCCCGTCCAGCCCGGCGAGGAATTCCGCCACCAGCCGGGTCTTGCCGATGCCCGCCGGCCCGCACAGCACCACCGCCTGGCCGTGCCCGGCCAGCAGCATGTCGCGCTGGGCGGCGAGGAAGGTCATCTCGGCGGTGCGGCCGACGAAGCGGGGCGGGCGGGCGCGGGGGCGGGCGGGGATGCCTGCGCGCATCGGCGCGACCGAGACCAGGCGGAACCCGGTGCGGGCGGGCGCGGTGTCGGCCTCGCCGCGCAGCTGGTCGCGCACCGCGGCGCTGAGCAGGACATGGCGGGGCTGCGCGGCCTCGGCCAGCGCGATGGCGCCGCGCTCGATCTCGCCGGGCAGGGCCCAGGCGCCCCTGTCGGCCGGGCGCAGCGCGCCGCTGTCCAGCCCGAAGCGCCAGTCGACGCCGTCCGGCACGGTATCGAGCGCGGCCAGCGCGGCGGCGCAATGCACCGCCCGCCGCGCCCCGTCCTCGTAAAGCGGGTCGAGGCCGAAGGCGGCGGTGAACCCGTCCAGCATCATCCGCAACAGCCGGCCCTGGTGACGCTCGACCATGTCGCGGGCCCGGGCCAGCAGCGTCTCGACCGCGGCCGCGGGGCCGGCACCCGTTTCGAGCGTCACGCAGAGCACCGTGGCGGGGTGGCGTTCGTCCAGCGGCAGGGCGTCGGGGCGGGGGTCGCCGGGCGGCGGCAGGGCGGCGGGCGGCGGCGCGGTGTCGGTGACGGGCGCGGCGAACCGGATGCCGCGGCCGTGATAGGTGCGCAGCGCCGCGCCGCCCCCGGGATCGGCCGTGCCCAGCGCCTTGCGCACCTGGCTGATTGCCTTTTGCAACGCCGCCTCGGTCGTGTTGGCGGGCCAGAACCGGTCCATCAGCTCGGCCTTGGGCACCATACGGTCGTGATGGGTCACCAGATAGGCCAGCAGGTCGAACGCCTTGGGCGGCAGCGCGACGGGATGGCCCCGGGCCAGAAGCTCGCGCCGCCCGGTGTCGAGCTCGAAGGTCAGGAACCGGTAGGCCATTGGAACCGCGTCTCCTGGGGATCGGGACAGGTTCCCGCAACCGGCCGCCCGAGTAAAGCGTTGCCATCCGGCCCCGGGGCCGGGAGGGGGCACCGTTTCCGGGCGAAAGTGACGTAACGGCACCCGCTGCCGGGAAATCGGAAAGTACCTGTGCGGGAAGGAAAAAAAGATCTTGTGCATGCAAGGCGGGAATAAGCGGGAAAGGGAAGTTGCGCCAAATCCTGTCGCGGAAAACAGGTTTCGCCGGGTCTCCATTGCCTTTCCCACGGGGTGTGCGATCCCCTTGACCTTTTAGAAAAATTCGAATGCCTGTATTCCCGGGGACACGATCGCGCCGGTTGGGGACATTTGTTCAGCTTTGAACGATCTTTCTTCGATGACAGGTCGCACTGCGGACTTGCAAAGGCGATTGCGGGCCGTGGGCGGGGCACGCCTGAATAAGGTCTGCAAGATGTCCGCAAAGCGTCGGCCGTTTCGTTTCGCCGGGCGCGGCGTTCGGATCGGCCCCGTCCCTGGGCGGCGGACGCGGGCGATCCGCGATGCGCCGCCAATGCGATATTGGCTAACGGTCGGGTTTTACTTGTTATTGCGAAGCCGGACGCCCACGGTCCCGTCTTCTTCCTCGAAGAAATCCACGCCTGCCGCCTCGAGCGCCTGGCGGATGATCGCCAGGGTTTTGGGCTTCAGCCGCTCGCCCCGTTCGAGACGTGCGATCGTGTCGGGCGAGACGCCGGCGGCCTTGGCCAGGTCGCGCACCCCGAGGCCGGTGGCAGCGCGCGCCATTCGGGACTGAACAGCGTCTATTTTCTGCATGCGGTCGAATGGTTTGTTCATTGCATATCGCTGGAAGATTAATTTCGTAACAGTGTTATGAGGTCGTCGGCGGAATTCCGAAGCTTTACAAAGTTAATAAAGTAAACGTGGTCATTTCAAGCCCCATTCATTGTCAGCGACAAAACGAAACAGGCGGAGGGCGCAAAGCCGCGATGCCGGGTATTGCCAAAGGCGTCGGCGGAGTTCTGCCCATTCCTGCGACGTTTGCGCCGCGGTGCCGCCCGGGATGCCGAAATCGCCACGCCGGCCGGCCAACCGCTGACATACCCGCGTTACAGACCGGATTTATGCGAAGCCGACAAACCGGCGGTGGTCCGGGGCAAGCGAAGGAATGGAGGTTCCGTGTCGACACTCCTGACGGAAACGGGCGCGAACCGGCCGCGCGAGGCCACCGGGCCGGCGCAGGTGCAGGGGGATGCGGCGCTGCCCCGGCGCATCCTGATCGTCAGCGATGCCTGGGCGCCGCAGGTCAACGGCGTCGTGCGCACCTATGAAAACATCATTCGCCAGTTCGACGGCACCGACTGCGAGATGCGCGTCATCGGCCCGGCGGATTTCGCCAACACGGCGCTGCCCTCCTATCCCGAGATCCGGCTGGCGCTGCCGCGTCCCGGCCAGCTTGGGGCGATGATCGAGCGGTTCGACCCGCAGGCGATCCATATCCCGGTCGAGGGGCCGCTGGGCTGGGCGGCGCGGCGGTGGTGCCTGCGCAACAGGCGGGCGTTCTCGACCGCGTTCCACACCAATTTCCCCGCCTATGTGGCGGTGCGCGCGCCGCGCCCGCTGCGCGCCCGGGCGCAGGCGGGCGCGATCGCGGCGCTGAGGCGGTTTCACGCGCCCGCGCGGTTCATCTATGTCGCGACCCCGGCGCTGGAGGCGCAACTGGGGGGCTGGGGGTTCGCCAATCGCTGTGTGCGGCTGTCGCGCGGGGTCGATCCGGTGCTGTTTCACCCGCGCGCGGACGAGGCCGGGGCAGGGGGCGAGCCGGTCCTGCTTTATGTCGGCCGGGTGGCGCCGGAAAAGAACATCGAGGCGTTCCTGTCGCTGAAGGTGCCGGGGCGCAAGGTCGTGGTGGGCGACGGGCCGTCGCTGCCGGCGCTGCGCGCGGCCCATCCCGAGGTGACCTTCCGCGGAATGCTGGTCGGGGCGCCGCTGGCCGAGGCCTATCGCGCGGCGGATGTGTTCGTCTTTCCCTCGCGCACCGACACCTTTGGCAACGTGCTGCTGGAGGCGCTGGCCTCGGGGCTGGCGCTGGCGGCCTATGACGTGCCGGGACCGCGGGACATCATCGGGGGCGACGCGCGGCTGGGCGCGGCCGACGACGACCTGGGCGCGGCGGTGGCCCGCGCGCTGGCCAGTCCCGGCACGCGGCAGGACCGCCACGCCGTGGCGCGGACGCGCTATGGCTGGGAAAAGGTCGCCCGCGATTTCCGCCGTCATGCGTCGGAGTTGATGCGGTGACCGGGCAGGGCGCGCGCCGGGTGCGCAGCGTGTTCGTGTCCGACATGCACCTGGGCTACAAGGGGGCGGATATCCGCGCGCTGAACGCCTTTCTGCGCGCCCACCGGTTCGACAACCTGTACCTGGTGGGCGACGTCCTGGATGGCTGGAAGCTGGAGAAACGCTGGTACTGGTCGCAGGACTACAGCGCGTTCCTGGACCTGCTGCTGGAGCTGGCCGCGCGGCAGGTGCGGATCACCGTGCTGACCGGCAACCACGACGAAAAGCTGCGCGACCTGCTGGCGGTGCTGTTCCGGCCGGTGCTGCTGCGCCGGTTCGGCATCCGGGTGGAGGAACGTGCGGTGCATCGCGCCGGCGACGGGCGGCGGTACCTGGTGATGCATGGCGACCAGTTCGACGGGGGGCTGGTGCGGGGAACGTCCAAGCTTGCCGATCGGATATGGTCGTGGCTGGGCGAAAAGGCGCTGGTCCGGCCGCGCGCCGAGATCACGGTCGTGGGCGGACGGCGCATCCGCTGGTCGCTGGGCAAGGCCATCGCCACCAACGCGCTGTCGCTGGTGGGGCGCTATACCGAATGCGCGCTGCGCCGGGCCAGGGAGGACGGGATGGACGGCATCGTCTGCGGCCACAGCCACGTGCCGGGCCTGTCCGGGCGGGGCGGGCTGGTCTTTGCCAATTGCGGGTCATGGACCGGGGCGCGCGGGCCGGGGGACTGTCACACCGCGGTGGTCGAGACGCTGGACGGCAGGCTGGACATGGTGCGCTGGCCGGCGATGCGCCGCGATCCGGGGGTCGAGCGCCCCCGGTCGCTGCCGCCCGAGCGCCCGGCCACGCGCAACCCCGATGCCGCCCGGCTGGTGCGCCTGATCCACCGGCTGTGGACGGCCCCGCCCGGGCGGGCGGTGGCGCGCCCCGCCGCGGCGGGGCGGCGCGGCCAGGGGCCGGTGCGGGCCGCCGGTGGCTGGCCTGGCCGCGGCGCGATGCGCTGAGCGGTCGGCCCGCGGGCACGACCGGCGCAGTGCCCGGTTGATCCCGCCACGGGGCAAGGGATATGGCGGGGGCGCAGCGAACCGCAGGCAACCCACCAGGGAAAGGGGCAATGCAAAAGACACCGCTCAAGGGCCTCGCCCGGCTTCGGGCCGCTTTCGTGAACTCGATGACCGGTCTGCGCGACGTCTGGCGCAACGAAGAGGCGTTCCGGCTGGAGGCAGCCGCGCTGATGCTGGCGGTGCCGGCGGCCGTGTGGCTGGCCGACAGCGTGTTTCAAGGCGCCATCCTGGTCGCCAGCGTCCTTTTGGTGATGATCGTCGAGGTCCTGAACACGGCGGTCGAGGCGGTGGTCGACCGGATCGGCCCCGAGCGGCATGAATTGTCGCGCATCGCCAAGGACCTGGGGTCGCTGGCGGTGCTGCTGGCCTCGGTGCTGGCGGCGATGGTCTGGCTGGCCGCGCTGGTCGACGGCCTGCTGGCCTAGGCGTTTGATCGGCTCTGTTGCACAGCTCCCGTAAGAGAGCCATCTCGTGAATCCGGCGTGGGATCCGGGTTGCGTGGGCAGACCAACAGCCCCGCCCTTGAGGATCAGGCCCTGGCCAGCCGACAACGAAGGCTGAATCGCCCCGGTTTGGCCGTTGGCTTTGCTTGAACTCAAAGCCCCCGGAAAGCGGCGGAGTTCGTGTCCATCGACAGGACCGGACGCGGTTGCCGGCAGGCAAGAAATAGAACCGCGATCTTGCTCGTGAACCCTTTGCTGCCGATGTCGATCCCGAGCGTCACCGGACCCGCTCGTCGCTCCGCGCGCATCTTGTCGTAGTCGGTCAGGCTCGAGCGGTCGAAGTGGCCGATCCGTTGCTTGCCGAGATCGCGCTTGAGCGTGGTCAGCATGGCGGACTTGCTTCGCCGGGGCGGTTTCCCTACGTCGCACATATCGGCTATAGGAAGGTCGATGAACTCGCCAAAGGTCTGGAAACGGACGTGCTTGTAGGCGCCATCCCCTGATCGACCCGGGTCTCCGCCTGGCGGGCCCAGCGATGGGCGCTGTGGCGGCGAAGGAACGTCTCGCTCGCGTGAGCCACCCTTTCGTCTGATCTGGACCGAGGTCAGGCACCGGAAGGAAGCTGGGAAATGGTGGCCATTTCGTGTGCGGCTCATGCGTGCAATGAGCCGTCTCAAAGGGGAAAATTCGGGGATATCCGGGCGTATTCCAGCGTGAGCCACCGCCGCCGCCAGCAGTTTGAAGATACACAAAAATGCAAATAAAACAACATGCTAGATTGTCCGCGGCCCCCATGATGGACTGGACCGACCGCCATTGCCGGTATTTCCACCGGATGCTGAGCGCGCGGACCCTGCTTTATACCGAGATGGTCACCGCGCCTGCGCTGGTCAAAGGCGGTGCGCGGCATCTGCTGGCGTTCGATCCGGCCGAACACCCGGTGGCGGTGCAGCTGGGCGGGTCGGACCCGGGGGAACTGGCGCAGGCCACGCGGATGTGCTGCGACGAGGGCTATGACGAGGTGAACCTGAACGTGGGCTGCCCGTCGGACCGGGTGCAGTCGGGGACCTTCGGCGCGGTGCTGATGAAGACGCCGGACGTGGTGGCCGACTGCGTGGCGGCGATGGGGGCGGCCTCGGGCGTCGAGGTCACGGTGAAATGCCGGATCGGCGTCGACGAGCAGGACCCGCGCGAGGTGTTGCCCGCCTTCCTGGAAACCGTCGCGGCGGCGGGCGTGACGCGGTTCATCATCCATGCGCGCAAGGCGTGGCTGCAGGGGCTGAGCCCCAAGGAGAACCGGGATATCCCGCCGCTGGATTACGACCTGGTGCTGGAGATGAAGCGGGCCTTTCCGGGGCTGCATGTTTCGATCAATGGCGGCGTCGAGACGCTGGAGGCGGCGCGGGCCCTGCTGGAGGCGGGGCTGAACGGGGTGATGATCGGGCGGGCGGCCTATCACGACCCGGCGGCGATCCTGCTGGGCGCGGACGAGACGATTTTCGGCGTGCCCGGGCGCAAGACCCGGACGCAGGTGGTCGAGGAGATGAAACCCTATATCGCGCGCCACCTGGCCGCGGGCGGACGGCTGCACAATGTCACGCGCCACATGCTGGGTCTGTTCGCCGGGCAGCCCGGGGCGCGGGCCTGGCGGCGGGTGCTGAGCGAGGAGGGCGTGCGGCCCGGCGCGGGTCTGGAGGTGCTGGACGCGGCGCTGGCCGCGCTGCCGCGCGCGGCGTGATCGCGCTGGCGCGGGGCGGGGCGCTGGGGTAAGGGGCAGGAAACCCGCACCGGAGGCCCATGCCATGCCCGAGCTTTCGCTGATCCTGCCGATGCTGGCGCTGCTGCTGGCGATCGGGGCCGTGGCGGGCGTGATCGCGGGGCTGTTGGGCGTGGGCGGCGGGCTGATCCTGGTGCCGGCCTTCTTCTACGCCTTCGGGGTGCTGGGCTATGACAGCCCGCAGATCATGCAGATCTGCCTGGCCACGTCGCTGTCGACGATCATCGTGACCTCGGTCCGCTCGGTGCTGGCGCATCATGCCAAGGGCGCGGTGGACTGGGGCATCCTGAAGGGATGGGCGCCCGGGCTGGTGGCCGGGGCGGTGCTGGGCGTGCTGGTCGCGGCGGGGCTGCGCTCGGTCGTGTTGCAGGGTATTTTCGGCGTTCTGGGCGTGCTGGCGGGGGGCTACCTGGCCTTTGGCCGGTCGGGCTGGCGGCTGGCCGAGGCGATGCCGGGGGGCGCGCTGCGTGCGGGGCTGTCCGGCGTGGTGGGTTTTCTCGCGGTGCTGATGGGGATCGGTGGCGGGCTGTTCGGCGTGCCGCTGATGTCCGCCTACGGCCAGCCGATCCACCGCGCGGTGGCGACGGCCGCCGGGTTCGGCGTGCTGATCGCGGTGCCCTCGGTCATCGCCTTTCTGATGGTCGACGTGGCGCCCGCGGGGCGGCCGCCCTTTACCGTGGGGGCGGTGAACCTGCCCGCCTTTGCGGTGATCGTGGGGATGACGCTGATCACCACGCCCCTGGGCGTGGCGCTGGCGCACCGGATGGACCCGAAACCGCTGCGCCGGGTGTTCGCGGTTTTCGCCATCGTGGTGGCGGGCAACATGTTGCGCAAGGCGGCCGGCTTCTGAGGCGGCCCGCGCCGCCGCGTTCCCCTTTCCCTCGCCGCGCGCCGCGGTAAGGTGGCGGCCAGGCGGAACGGAAGGGAGCGGCCATGGTCTATACGGTGATCGACTGGCAGGCGAAGGACGGGATCGGCATTCTTGCGCTGAACCGGCCCGAGGTGATGAACGCGCTGAACACCCAGATGCGGGCCGAGATCCTGGACGCGGTGCGCCATGCCCCCGACGAGGCGCGGGTGCTGGTCATCACCGGGGCCGGGCGGGCGTTCTGCTCGGGGCAGGATCTGGGCGACGGGGCGAATGTGGCCGATATCGACCTCGAACGCACCCTGCGGGACGAATACGAACCGATGCTGCGAGCGATCTTCGACTGCCCGATCCCGACCATCGCGGCGGTGAACGGCGCGGCGGCCGGGGCGGGGGCGAACCTGGCGCTGGCCGCCGACGTGGTGATCGCCTCCGAGGCGGCGATGTTCCTGCAGGCCTTTACCCGGATCGGGTTGATCCCCGACGCAGGCGGCACCTACTGGCTGCCGCGCCAGGTGGGGTTCGCCCGCGCGATGGGGGCGGCGCTGTTCGCCGAACCGGTGCCCGCGCGGCAGGCGGCCGAATGGGGCATGATCTGGGAGGCAGTCCCCGAGGACGGGTTCGAGGCGCATTGGCGGGCCCGTGCGGCACAATTGGCCAAGGGGCCGACGGTGGCCTATGCCAAGCTGAAGGCGGCGATCCGGGCGTCCTATGGCAACGACCTGGAGGCGCAGCTGTCGCTGGAGGCGCAGTTGCAGGGCGATTGCGGCGCGACGCGGGATTTCAAGGAGGGCGTCGTCGCCTTCCTGGAAAAGCGGGCGCCCCGGTTCGAAGGGCGCTAGCGCGGGGTCGGCCATCGTGGCCGTGCAATGCGCAAGGGCCGCCCCGTGGGGCGGCCCAGGCTGGTCTCAGCGGTCCTCGACCTCGACATAGTCGCGCTTGGTCGGGCCGGTATAAAGCTGGCGCGGCCGGCCGATCCGCATATTCGGATCGGCGATCATCTCTTTCCACTGGGAGATCCAGCCCACCGTGCGGCTGACCGCGAAGATCGGCGTGAACATAGAGGTGGGGAAGCCCATCGCGTCGAGGATGATGCCCGAGTAGAAATCGACGTTGGGATAGAGCTTCTTCTTGACGAAATACTCGTCCTCCAGCGCGATCTTCTCCAGCTGCATCGCGACCTTGAGGGTTTCGTTGTTCTCCACCCCCAGAAGTTCCAGCACCTCGTGGGCGGACTGTTTCATCACCTTCGCGCGCGGGTCGAAATTCTTGTAGACGCGGTGGCCAAAGCCCATCAGGCGGAAGGGGTCGTTCTTGTCCTTGGCCTTGGCGACATATTCGGGAATGCGGTCCACGGTGCCGATTTCGCGCAGCATTTCCAGGCAGGCCTGGTTGGCGCCGCCATGGGCCGGGCCCCAGAGGCAGGCGATACCCGCGGCGATGCAGGCGAAGGGGTTGGCGCCCGACGACGAGGCCAGCCGCACCGTCGAGGTGGACGCGTTCTGTTCGTGGTCGGCATGCAGCGTCAGGATGCGGTCCATCGCGCGGGTCAGGATCGGGTCGACCTCGTATTCCTCGGCCGGCACGGCAAAGCACATGCGCAGGAAGTTCGAGGCATAGTCCAGATCGTTGCGCGGATAGACGAAGGGCTGGCCGACGGTGTACTTGTAGGCCATCGCCGCGATCGTCGGCATCTTGGCGATCAGCCGGATCGAGGCGACTTCGCGCTGCCAGGGATCGTTGACGTCGGTCGAGTCGTGGTAGAAGGCCGACATCGCGCCCACGACACCCACCATGACCGCCATCGGGTGCGCATCGCGCCGGAAGCCGGTGAAGAAACGGTGCATCTGTTCGTGCACCATGGTGTGGCGGGTGACGCGGTTCTCGAAATCCTCGAGCTGCGCGCCGGTCGGCAGTTCGCCGTAAAGCAGCAGGTAGCAGACCTCGAGGAAGTGCGATTTCTCGGCCAGCTGGTCGATCGGGTAGCCGCGATGCAGAAGCTCGCCCTTTTCGCCGTCGATGAAGGTGATCGAGCTTTCGCAGGACGAGGTCGAGGTAAAGCTGGGATCGTGCGTGAACACGTTCAGCCCGCCATACAGCTTGCGGATGTCGATCACGTCGGGGCCGGCCGTGGGGCTGAGCACCGGCAGGTCCAGCGACTTGTCTCCCAGGGTCAGTGTTGCGGTTCTGCTGCTGTCGGCCATGGATGTCCCTCTTCGTTCGAGAGACCGGGCCGCGTTCCCCTGCGGCACGGTCGGGTGGCGTGCGGGGGCGTGCGGCGTTCCCTTAGCCTCGGCCCTGGGCGTCAGCCAGCCGGGTGAGCGTTTCCTCCCGGCCGATGACGAGCATCATGTCGAAGACGCT
The DNA here is from genome assembly GCF_004343075.1 of Rhodovulum marinum. Lineage (GTDB taxonomy): Bacteria > Pseudomonadota > Alphaproteobacteria > Rhodobacterales > Rhodobacteraceae > Rhodovulum > Rhodovulum marinum. The sequence goes on along the minus strand of NZ_SLXP01000002.1, from coordinate 71,986 downwards.
GGGCGAGACAGAGCGCCCGGCGAGCGCCGCCCGGAGCGGGCCTGCAAGCTTGCCGAGGTTGGTTTCATGGGCCTCGGCGACCTGCTTGACGGCCGCTTCCAGCGCGTCGCGCTCCCAGCTAGCACTTTGCAGATGCGGCGTCAATTCAGCCAGTATACCACGGGATACATCATTGAGCGCCTTGGCCGCCTTCTCGTCCGGCACGATCGGGCGGTCGGCAAGGACGAAGTTCGCCTTTTCAATAAGTTGCGGCAATGTCTTCACGCCGCCTTTCAGCAGCGGCATCGCCGCGGCCAGGCCGGTCCGCTGCCGCTCGGTCAGGGCGGGCTGGCCGGTGGCGGCCAGGAACGCCTGCAATTCGCGCAGCAGCGCAGCATCCTCCATGGCGGCGATATGCTGGCCCGACAGGTTTTCCAGCTTCTTGAAGTCGAACCGCGCGGGCGAGCGGCCGATTCCCTCGAGCCCGAACCAGTCTTGCGCCTGGGCGTCGGTGAAGAATTCGTCGTCGCCATGGCTCCAGCCGAGCCGCGCGAGGTAATTGCGCATGCCCGCCGCCGGATAGCCCATGTCGCGGTATTCCTCGACCCCCAGCGCGCCGTGGCGTTTCGACAGTTTCTTGCCGTCGGGGCCGTGGATCAGCGGGATATGCGCCCAGACCGGCACGTCCCAGCCCATCGCGGCATAGATCTGCATCTGCCGCGCGGCGTTGTTCAGGTGGTCGTCGCCGCGGATCACATGGGTCACGCCCATGTCGTGATCGTCGACCACGACGGCCAGCATGTAGGTGGGCGTGCCGTCCGAGCGCAGCAGCACCATGTCGTCAAGCTGGTCGTTGGCGATGGTCACGTCGCCCTGCACGCGGTCCGCGATGACCGTTGCCCCTTCGCGCGGGGCCTTGAGCCGGACGACGTAGGGCGCGTCGGGGTGGCTGGCGGGATCGGCGTCGCGCCAGGGGCTTTGGTACAGCGTCGAGCGGCCCTCGGCCTTGGCCTGTTCGCGGAACGCGGCGATCTCGTCCTGGGTGGCGAAGCATTTATAGGCATGGCCGGAGGCCAGCATCTGGTGGGCCACCTCGGCGTGGCGGTCGGCCCGGGCGAACTGGCTGACCGGGTCGCCGTCCCAGTCGAGCCCCAGCCAGGTCAAGCCCTTGAGGATCGCCTCGGTCGCCTCGGGGGTGGAGCGGGCGCGGTCGGTATCCTCGATCCTGAGCAGGAATTTCCCGCCGCGGCCGCGCGCGAACAGCCAGTTGAACAGCGCCGTGCGCGCGCCGCCGATATGCAGGAAGCCCGTGGGAGAGGGGGCGAAGCGGGTGACGACGGGGGTGTCGGACACGGGCATTAACCTTTTGTTCACCATGGTGGAGATAGCGTTGCCGCCTGTCTAGGAGATCGCTCGGGAGAGAACAAGCGGTGGGGCCGCTCAGCGCGCTAGAAGCCCGGCGGGGGCATCTTTTCCCGTGGACGCCGGTGCTGCTTGCGGTTGGCATCGGCGGCTATTTCGCCTTGCCGGTCGACCCCCCGCCGTGGGGGTACGGCGCGGTTGCGGCGATGGCGGGGCTGGCCGCGGTGGGCGCCTGGCGCCTGCCCGAGATCTGGGGGCCGGTCTTCACGGCGCTGGCGCTGGTCTGTCTCGGGGTGCTGCTGGCCGGGGCGCGCACCCAGATGGTGGCCGCACCCAAGCTGGAGTACCGTTTCTACGGTGTCGTCGAGGCGCGCGTGCTGGTTCTGGACCGGTCGCTATCGGACGCGCCGCGGATCACGCTGGACCGGGTCTGGCTGGAGCGTGTGCCCCCCGAAAAGACGCCCCACCGCCTGCGCATCTCGCTGCACGGGGATGGCGGGGTGACCGACCCGGCGCCGGGCACGCGGATCGCGATGATGGCGCACCTGTCGCCGCCCTCGGCGCCCGCGGAACCGGGCGGGTTCGATTTCCGCCGGCATGCCTGGTTCGACGGGCTGGGCGCGGTGGGTTATGCGCGCACGCCTGCGGTGGCGCTGGAGCCGCCCGAGGGCGGGCTGACGTTGATCGTGCACCGGGCGCGGATGCACCTGTCGGCGGCGCTGCGCGACCGGATCCCCGGCGACCAGGGGGCGTTCGCCGCCGCGATCCTGACCGGGGACCGCTCGGCGATCTCGCGCGAGACGTTGCAGGAGTTGCGCGATTCGAACCTGGCGCACCTGCTGGCGATTTCCGGGCTGCACATGGGGTTGCTGACCGGCGTGGTCTTTGCCGCGCTGCGCTTTGGCCTGGCGATGATCCCGGCTGTCGCGCTGCGCCTGCCGATCAAGAAACTGGCGGCGGTGGGCGCGTTGGCCGCGGGGGCGGTTTACCTGGCCCTGTCGGGCGGCAACGTGGCGACGGAGCGGGCCTATGTGATGGTGGCCGTGGTGCTGGTGGCGGTGCTGGCGGACCGGCGCGCGCTGACCCTGCGGGCGGTGGCCTTCGCGGCGCTGATCATCCTGGTGATCGCGCCCGAAAGCCTGACGCAGGCGGGGTTCCAGATGTCCTTTGCCGCGACGACCGCGCTGATCGCGGTGTTCGGGGCGCTGCGTGATCTGCCCGAGGGGATGTGGCGCCCGCCGCGCTGGGCGCAGGGGGCGCTGGCGGTGGTGCTGTCCTCGGCCATCGCGGGGTTTGCCACGGCGCCCTTTGGTGCGGCGCATTTCAACCAGGTGTCGCAATTCGGCCTGCTGGCCAATGTGCTGAGCGTGCCGCTGATGGGGCTTTTGGTGATCCCGGCGGCGGTGGCCGCGGCCTGCCTGGCCCCGATAGGGCTGTCGGTGCTGGGGCTGGAGCCGATGCGCTGGGGCATCGCGTGGATCCTTGGCGTGGCGGAATGGGTGGCGGGGCTGGAGGGTGCGGTCTGGCCGGTCGTGGCGCCGGGGCCGTGGGTCTTGCCGCTGATTTCTCTGGGGGCGCTTTGGGTGATCCTGTGGACGGGGCGGGCGCGGGCGGCGGGGGCGGTGCCGATTCTGGCGGCCTTCGTTCTGTGGGCGCAGACCGAGCGCCCGGCGCTGCTGATCGCGGAAAGCGGCGGGCTGATCGGCGCGCTGGGGCCCGAGGGGCGGGCGCTGTCGAAACCGGGCGGCGAGGGGTTCGTCGCGCTATCCTGGCTGGAGAATGACGGCGACCGGGCGCGGCAGGAGGAGGCGTTCGCGCGGCCGGGGCTGGGCGGCGAACGCGGTTGCCAGAGTGCCGAGGTGGCGGGCGAGACCTTTACGCTGGTGACGGGGCGCGGATGGGCCGAGCGGCTGGCCCCGGCCTGCGCGGCGGGCTGGGTGGTCGTCCCGCAAGAGGTGGAGCAAGCGCCCGCGGGATGCCGGCTGCTGGACCGGGGGCGGCTGGCGCGCACCGGCGCGCTGGCCGTCTATCCGGGGCCGGACGGCCCCCGGATCGTCGCGGCGCGGCGGGTGGCGGGCGACAGGCCCTGGACTCAGTAGCTGCGGATCAGCCCGACGAGCCGGCCCTGAACCTTGACCTGGTCCGAACGCAGGATGCGGGTTTCATAGGCCGGGTTCGCCGCCTCGAGCGCGATCATGTCGCCCTTGCGGCGGAACCGCTTGAGCGTCGCTTCGTGGTCGTCGACGAGGGCCACCACGATCTCGCCGTTCTCGGCGGTGGTCTGTTCGCGGATCACCACCACGTCGCCATCGTTGATCCCGGCCTCGATCATCGAGTCGCCCTTGACCTCGAGCGCGTAATGCTTGCCGCGCCCCGAGACCATGCCGCCGGGCACCGCGACGTGGTGCGAGACATGGGAAATCGCCTCGATCGGCGTGCCGGCGGCGATGCGGCCCATGACGGGCAGTTCCAGCGCGCCCACCGTTTCGACATCCATCGCGCCGGGCGGGGCGGGCGGCGGCGGGCCGTCGCCCTCGATCACCGTGGGGCGGAAGCCGCGGGCCTCCAGCGCCTCGGGCAGCTTGACGATCTCGATGGCACGGGCGCGGTGGGCCAGCCGGCGGATGAAGCCGCGCTCTTCCAGCGCGGTGATCAGGCGGTGGATGCCCGACTTGGACCGCAGGTCCAGCGCCTCTTTCATCTCGTCGAAAGAGGGCGGCACGCCGTCACGCTGTGTCCGCTTGTGGATGAATTCCAGAAGGTCGAGCTGTTTCCGCGTAAGCATGGTCCATCCCCGCCATGGGCTTTGTTCCCCCATGTTCTAGGCATGTTCACGTTTTGTGTCAAGTTTTCGCTGGTCAGATCGGGATGTACGCGACCGTCTCGCCGGCCCGGCGTGCGCCGTCGCCGACCGGGCGCACGATCAGCGCGTCGGCCTCGCTGAGAATGGTCAGAAGCGCGCTGTCCTGCCTGTCGAAGGGGGCGATGCCGTCGGCGGTGATCCGGGCGCGCATGTAATGTTCGCGCGGGCCGTTGGCGTCGAGGTCGCGGGCAAGGCGGCCCGTGCGCCGCGGGGCGGGGGCGGCGGGCAGGCCCAGCATCACGCGCAGCGCGGGCAACAGGAAAAGCTGTGCACAAACCAACGCCGACACCGGGTTGCCGGGCAGGCCGATCATCGCGGCCGTTCCCATGCGGCCCGCCATCAGCGGTTTGCCGGGGCGCATCGCTACCTTGTAGAAGGCCTGGTCCATGCCCAGGTCGGCGGCCACCTTGCCGACGAGGTCGTGATCGCCGACCGACGCGCCGCCGATGGTCACCAGCAGGTCGGTGCCCTCGGCCAACTCGAACACGGCCCTGAGCGAGGCCTCGGTGTCGCGCGCGATGGGCAGGAGGCGTGCATGCCCGCCCTCGGCCTCGACCATGGCCTTCAGGCCGAAGGCGTTCGAGGCGATGATCTGGTCGGGCCCCGGGGTTTCGCCCGGCATCACGAGTTCGTCCCCGGTGGCGATGATCGCGACATCGGGGCGGCGGTGGACGGGCAGGGCGGGAAGGTTCATCGCCGCGGCCAGCGCCAGGTCGGCGGGGCGCAAGCGGCGCGGCGCGGCGATGGTGTCGCCCAGTGCGAAATCGGCGCCAGCGGGGCGGATGTTCGGGCCGCTGCCGATCTCGGTCAGGGTGATGCGATCGCCGTTGCGGGTGACGTCCTCCTGGATCACCACGCGGTCGGCCCCCGCGGGGACCGGGGCGCCGGTGAAGATGCGCACGGCCTGCCCGGGGGCAAGCGTGCCCGCGAAGCCCTCGCCCGCGCGCGCGGTGCCGATCACCGTGAGCATGGCGCCGGGTCGGGCATCTGCCGCGGTCACGGCGTAGCCGTCCATGGCCGAGGCCGCGAAGGGCGGTTGGGTCAGGCGCGCGGAGACCGGGCGGGCCAGCACGCGGCCGGCACACTCGGCCAGCGGGACCTCTTCGACCGGGGTGGGCGCGACGAGGGCGAAGACCTTGTCCAGCGCCTCGGCAACGGAAATCATGTCGCTGCCTCGTAGCGGCCGGATTTGCCGCCCTCCTTGAGCGTGAGGCGGATGCCGCCGATCTGCATGCCCTTCTCGGCGGCCTTGAGCATGTCGTAGACCGTCAGCGCCGCGACCGAGACGGCGGTCAGCGCCTCCATCTCGACGCCGGTCTGGCCGGTGGTCTTGACGGTGGCCGTGATGCGGATGCCGGGCAGGGCGGGGTCGGGCTCCAGGTCGAGGGCGACCTTGGTTACCGGCAGTGGATGGCAGAGCGGGATCAGCGACGCGGTCTGTTTCGCACCCATGATGCCGGCAAGCCGCGCCACGCCCATGACATCGCCCTTTTTCGCCCGGCCTTCCGTCACAAGATCAAGGGTTTCCGGGGTCATCTTCACGTAGCCCTCGGCCACCGCCACCCGCGCCGTCACGGCCTTTTCCGACACGTCGACCATGTGGGCATGGCCTTCGGCATCGAAATGGGTGAGCGATGCCATCACTGGACGCCCATCGCAGGGTTGGCAAGCAGCGTCTTGGTCGCCGTGGCGACGTCGTCCTGGCGCATCAGGCTTTCGCCGATCAGGAAGCTGCGCACGCCATAGCGGGCCATCTCGGCCAGGTCGGCGGGCGTGGTCAGGCCGGATTCACTGACGATCTGGCGGCCCTCGGGCACCCGGCGGGCCAGGTGCCGCGTCGTGTCAAGAGTGGTCTCGAAGGTCTTGAGATTGCGGTTGTTTATCCCGATCAGGGGAGATTCCAGGCGGCAGGCGCGGTCGAGTTCCTCGGCGTCGTGCACCTCGATCAGGACGTCCATGCCCCAATGCCGCGCGGCGTCTTCCAGTTCGGCGGCCTGGGCGTCGGAGAGGCTGGCCATGATGAGCAGGATGCAATCCGCCCCCAGCGCGCGCGCCTCGGCGACCTGGTAGGGGTCGTACATGAAATCCTTGCGCAGACAGGGCAGTTTCACCTCGGCATGGGCCCGGGTCAGATAGTCCTTGGCGCCCTGGAAGGATGGCGTGTCGGTCAGCACCGACAGGCAGGTGGCGCCGCCCTCGGCATAGGCGCGGGCCAGCGCGGGCACGTCGAAATCCTCGCGGATGAGACCCTTGGACGGGCTTGCCTTCTTGATCTCGGCGATCAGGCCATAGCCCTTTTTCGCGGCATTGTGCAGCGCCTCGGCAAAGGGGCGGACAGGGGCGGCGGCGCGGGCCGCGGCCTCGACTTCCGAAAGCGGATGCGCGGCCTTGTCGGCGGCCACTTCCTCCAGCTTGTAGGCCTTGATACGGTCCAGGATGGTCTCGGTCATGCCGCCTCCGAGGTGATCTGTGCAAGCCCCTGCACCTTTGCGCGGGCGCGGCCCGAGTCGATGCTTTCAGCGGCCATTTCAACGCCTTCGCGCAGGGTCTTCGCGCGGCCTGCAACGACCAGCGCGGCGGCGGCGTTGAACAGCACCGCGTCGCGATAGGCCGACGCTTCGCCGTCGAGCAGCGCGCCGAACGCCCGCGCGTTATGCTCGGGCGTGCCGCCAAGGATGGACTCGAACGGATGTTCGGGCAGGCCCGCCTCTTCGGGGTGCAATTCGCGCTCGGTTACCTCGCCGCCGTCCAGCATCGCGACAAAGGAAATGCCGGAAATCGACAGCTCGTCGGTGCCGTCGCCGCCATGGACCAGCCAGGCCGCCTCGGAGCCCAGCGCGCCCAGGGTTTCGGCCATCGGACGGATCAGCGTGCGCGAGAACGCCCCGGTCAGCTGCCGTTTGACGCCCGCGGGGTTGGTCAGCGGCCCGAGGATGTTGAAGATCGTCCGCGTGCCAAGTTCCGCGCGCGTCGGGCCGACATGGGCCATCGCGGGGTGGTGCATCGGTGCCATCATGAAGCCGATACCGACCTCTTTTAGCGCCTTTTCAACCACATCCGGGCCGATCATCACGTTGATGCCCATCTGCGACAGTGCATCTGCCGCACCTGATTTCGACGACAGGTTGCGGTTGCCATGCTTGGCCACCGGCACGCCCGCGCCCGCCACCACGAAGGCCGTCGCGGTCGAGATGTTCAGCGTGCCCTTGCCATCGCCCCCGGTGCCGACGATGTCCATCGCGCCCTGGGGCGCGGCGACCTTGCGGCACTTGGACCGCATGACGGCGGCGGCGGCGGCGAATTCGTCCACGGTTTCGCCGCGGGTGCGCAGCGCCATCAACAGGCCACCGATCTGGCTGGGCGTCGCTTCGCCCTCGAACAGCGCCTCGAAGGCGGTTTCGGCCTCGGGCCGCGTCAGCGGGCGGTCGGCGGCGATGCCGATCAGCGGTTTCAGCGCGTCGCTCATGCGGGCTCCGTCACGGTGTCGAGGAAGGATTTCAGAAGGGCATGGCCGTGTTCGGACGCGATGCTTTCGGGGTGGAACTGTACCCCGTGGATCGGCAGGTCGCGGTGGCGCAGGCCCATGATCGTGCCATCCTCGAGCCAGGCATTGGCCAGCAGGCAGTCGGGCAGGCTTTCGCGTTCGACGATCAGGGAATGATACCGCGTCGCCTGGAACGGGCTGGGCAGCCCGGCAAAGACGCCGGTCGCATCATGGTGGATCGTGCCCATCTTGCCGTGAACGATCTCGGGGGCGCGGATCACGCGGCCGCCGAACGCCTCGCCGATGGTCTGGTGGCCCAGGCAGACGCCCATCAGCGGCGTGCCGGTTTCGGCGGCGGCGCGGGTCAGGGCCAGGCAGATGCCCGCCTGGGCCGGGTCGCACGGGCCGGGCGAGAGCAGGATCGCCGAAGGCCGCAGCGCCATCGCCTGCTGGACGTCCATCGCGTCGTTGCGGACCACGCGCGTTTCGGCGCCCAACTCACCCAGGTAATGGACGAGGTTGTAGGTAAAACTGTCGTAGTTGTCGATCAGAAGCAGCATGGTCGCGCCATCAGCGAAAGGGGGTGAACCGGCTTGCGGGTCGGGCTATACATGTTCAGAGCAGTGCGCCCCGGTCAAGGGGCGGTGGCGCGGGCAGATCCGCGCGCAAGGCAGAAGGCAAGAGGCGGCAGGCCGTTTTACCGAAGGAGCGAGGCATGGGCAGGGGGCTGTTCAGCGGGATCGTCTGGGGCATCGTCGTGACCGGGCTGGGCCTGGTCGTGCTGGCGCTGGTGGGGCCCGCGCCGACCGGGCCGGGCGAGGCGCCCGCGCCGCAGATGGCCGCCCGTCCCGAGGCGCCGGACCAGGGCACGTTGATGCCCGAAGCGGCGCCCCCGGTTCCGTCGGGGGGGCCTGCGTCGACGGGCCGGCCGGCGGTTCCCGCGCCGCTGGGCGGGCCGGCCACCGATATCGAGTTGCCGCCGGGGTCGGAATTCAACCGCCCGCCGCCCGAACGTGCGGCGAGCCTGCCCGATGCCGAGGCCGAGCCGCGCGGCGCGCCGCCGGTGCGCGGCCCCGAACCGGGCGACCTGATGGCCGAGGCGCCGTTGCCCGACACCGCGCCGTCCGCCGCGCCCGAGCCGGTGACCGATGGTCCCGACGGGCTGGCCCCGCCGCTGACCGCCGAGGCGCCGCCCGATCTGGGCGCCGAAGAGCCCTTCGTGCCGGCGCCCGGGGCCGATGCGCCCGCCGCGTTGCGTAGTGCCCCCGGGCCGGCGGCCGAATCCCGGCGCGAGACGCAGACCGCCCAAGCGGCCGATGCGGCGCCGGGCAGTCCCGCGCCGCAGCCGGACCTGCCCGAAACGGTGACCGATCCCGCGCCGGCGCCCCGCATGGATACCGCTGCCGCCCGGACCGCCGACACGGCGCCGCCCGTCGAACCGGAGCGCGCCGCCCCGGTTGCCCAGTCTTCGGATGATGGCGGGCCTGGAGTGGCGGAACAGCCGCGGGTGCGGCCGCTGCCGGGTCTTCCCGCCGATGCACCGACGCAGGACACCGCCGAGGACCCGTCGGACGTTGCGGGCGAGACAGGGCTGCGTGTGCCGGCGCCCGGGGCGACGGTCGGAACGACCGATATCCGCATCGGCCGCCTGCCCACGGTGAACGAGGCGGCGCCCGAACCGCCGGCCGCGGCCGAGGTGGTCACGGCGGCCCCCGCCGAAAGCGCTCAGGCCGCGGACGCGCCTGCGGAAGAGCCGGCCATCGCGCTTGGGGCGCTGGCGCGCAACGCGGTCCCGTTCCAGACCGAGAGCGACCGGCCGTTGTTCTCGGTGATCCTGATCGACGCGGGCGAGCAGGGGCTGGACCGCGAGACGCTGATGACCTTTTCGTTCCCGGTGACCTTTGCGGTGGACCCGACTCGGCCCGATGCCGCCGAGGCGATGGCGGCCTACCGGGCGGCGGGCTACGAGGTGGTGGCGCTGGCCTCGGCGTTGCCCGCGGGGGCCGTGCCGAGCGACCTGGAGGTCGTGCTGACCGCGCAGCGCGCGCTGCTCGACCGGGCGGTGGCGGTTCTGGACGTGGCCTCGGGCGGGTTCCAGGACGATCGGGCGCTGACCGCGCAGATGGTGGCCTTTGCCGGAGAGACCGGGCACGGGTTGGTGACCTATGACCGCGGGTTGAACAGCGCCGCGCGGCTGGCCGGGCAGGCGGGCGTGCCGCAGGCGACGGTGTTTCGGGTGATCGATGACGACCGCCCGAACGCGCCGACGATCCGCCGCGTGCTGGACCGGGCGGTGTTCAAGGCACGTCAGGACGGGCATGTGGTGATGGTCGGGCACAGCTATTCCGACACGGTGACCGCGCTGTATTCCTGGGCGCTGGAAGCCGAGGCCGAGCAAGTGACGCTGGCCCCGGTGTCGGCGGTGCTGCGCCAGCCCTGACCCGGCCGCGCCCGCAAGGCGCTGCGGGGGCGGGCGCCCGTCACGCGCCCCGCGGCGCGGCTCAGCTCTCGGCGGTCAGGTCGAAATCGGGAAGGCTGTCCAGAGCGGTCTTGAGCGCCTCGCCCCAGCCCGTCGAGATCGCCTGGAAATAGGGGGCGTCGGCGGCGATCCGCAGTTTCGGCCCCAGCTTGAGGGTACCGGTTTCATACAGCTGCAGGTCGAAGGGCGGGCCGACCGAAAGGTTGGCCTTGACCGTGCTGTCGAAGCTGACCAGCAGCAGTTTCACCGCGCGCTCGAAACTCATGTCCGGGTCATAGGCCCGCACCAGGATCGGGCGGCCGTATTTCGTTTCGCCGATCTGGAAGAACGGGGTGTCGGCCCCGGCCTCGATGAAATTGCCCTCGGGATAGATCAGGAAGAGCCGGACCGGCCCGCCCCTGATCTGGCCGCCGAGGATCAGCGTGGCGTTGAAGGTGCTGTCGGCGCGTTGGCCGGCCTCGGCATGGTTGGCGATGACGTCGCGCAGCGTGTCGGCCACCAGCCGGGCGGCCTGGAACATCGAGGGCACCTCGAGGATCGAGGGCGCGCGGTCTTCATGGGCCTTGGTGCGTTCGTCCAGCAGGCTGACCACGGCCTGGGTGGTGGCCAGGTTGCCCGCGGTCATCATCATCAGAACCCGCTCGCCCGGGACGTCCCAGGTGAAGAGCTTGCGGAAGGTCGAGATGTTGTCCAGGCCCGCATTCGTGCGGGTGTCGGCCATCATCAGAAGCCCCCGGTCCAGCATAAGCCCGACGCAATAGGTCATTGCCCGTCCCGCCTCTTGTGCAGCTATTGCTGCGCCACCTCGATTGCGACCGAAAGCGCCTCTCCCGCGCCGCCGACACGGGTGCCGCGTACCGGCGCGGCCTCGTCATAGTCAAGCCCGGTGGCCACGCGCACGTAGCGGATGTCGGGCGAGATCCCGTTCGACACGTCGAACCCGACCCAGCCCAGCCCGTTCACATGCGCCTCGGCCCAGGCATGCATCGCGTCCTGTTCGTCGCGGTCGTCCATGCTGAGATAGCCCGAGACGTAGCGCGCGGAAAACCCCATTTCGCGGGCGCAGGCGATGAAGACATGGGCGTGGTCCTGGCAAACGCCGCGGCCTTCGGCCAGGGCCTCTTCGGCGGTGGCCTCGGCGCCGGTTGCGCCGATCTCGTAGGCGACGGCGTTCAGGATCGCGTGCGACAGCGCGTGCAGCCGGTCGAGATCGGTGTCGCCCGCGACTTCGCGGATCAGGGCACGGCAGCCTTGACCGGCGCGCGTTCGCGGCGTGGCGCGACGGAACAGCCACAGCGGCGCGGGGCCGCGATGGGGCCCCACGACGCCGTGGGTTTCGGCCAGTTCGACCTCGCCCTCGGACCGCACGATCAGTTCGGTCACGTCGCGTTCGAAGCTGATCAATTCGACCGTGTTGTGGTGGTGATCCTCGAAGCTCAGTTCCTTGCGGCCGCCCTGCACGCTGGTGGACCAGTTCAGAACGTTTTGCTGGTGGCTGGATTTCGGCGTCTTGCGCAACTGCTGCAGCCCGTATGTCACCGGGTTCTCGAAGCGGTAGCGGGTGGTGTGGCTGATTCTCAGGCGCATGGGCTTACTCGTAGAACCGGTAGTCGATCTCGATCTGCCGGCCCAGACCGGCCAGCGCGCCGAGAAGATCCTGCAGGTATTCGTGCAGCCCGTAATCGAAGATCGCGTCGATGTCATGCGACAGGAAGCGGTGCACGAGCGTTTCCACCTGGGCATGGGATTCCAGCCGGGCCCCGTAATCCGAGGCCAGGTAATCGAGGTTGTCGCGGATCTTGGTGATCGAGAAGCGCAGGCTGCGCGGCATGCGCCGGTCGAGGATGAGGAAATTCGCGATGTCGACGGGGCTGGCCTGGTTGCCATGCACCATGCGGAACCCGCCGCGGGCCGAGACCGAGCGCAGGATCGTTTCCCACTGCACGTTGTCGATCGAACTGCCGACCGACTGCACGCCGGGCAGCAGCACGTAGTATTTCACGTCGAGGATACGGGCGATGTTGTCGGCGCGTTCCAGGTAGGTGCCGATGCGGGCGAAGTTGAAGATGTCGTTGCGCAGCATCGTGCCCTGCGTGGTGCCGCGCACCAGCGCGGTGTGTTGCTGGATGCAGTCGATCGCGGCGGGCAGGTCGCGTTCGTTGACCCGGCGGGCCAGTGCGCCGCGCACCTTCATGTAGCAGCCGTTCATCGCCTCCCACACGTCATGGGTCAGCGCGGTGCGCACCAGGCGGGCGTTCTGGCGTGCCTCGGAAATCGTCGACAGCACCGAGGACGGGTTGTCGCGGGCCCGCAGCATCCAGTCGATGGCGGCCTCTTTCGTGACCTCGTCGTGATGCGCCAGATAGCCGTCGGCCACGCCCGCGGTCTGCATGATCGACAGCCATTCGCCGTCGGAACTGTCCAGCCGGGTCAGCGCGATGCGCTGGCCGGTCTCGACCAGGCGCGAGGTGTTCTCGGCCCGTTCCAGGTAACGATACATCCAGAACAGCCCGTTGGCGGTCTTGCCCAGCATCGCGCCTCAGTCCTCCAGCACCCAGGTGTCCTTGGTTCCGCCGCCTTGCGACGAGTTCACCACCAGCGAACCCTTTTTCAGCGCCACCCGGGTCAGGCCGCCCGGCGTGATGTTGATGCCCTGCGGGCTGACCAGCACGAAGGGGCGCAGGTCCACGTGGCGCGGCGCCAGCCCCTTGCGGGTGAAGATCGGCACCGTCGAGAGCGACAGCGTGGGCTGGGCGATGTAATTTCCGGGCCGCGCCTTGAGCTTGCGGCGGAATTCGGCGAGGTCCTTCTTGGTCGCGGTCGGTCCGATCAGCATGCCGTACCCGCCCGACCCGTGCACCTCCTTGACCACGAGATCCTGCAGGTTGTCCAGCACGTAGGCCAGCGCATCGGCTTCGGAACAGCGCCAGGTCGGCACGTTTTCCAGAAGCGCCTTTTCGCCGGTGTAGAATTCGACGATCTCGGGCATGTAGCTGTAGATCGCCTTGTCGTCGGCGATACCGGTGCCCGGCGCGTTCGCGATGGTGATGCCGCCGGCGCGGTAGACATCCATGATGCCCGGGATGCCGAGTGCCGAGTCGGGATTGAAGTTCAGCGGGTCGAGGAAATCGTCGTCGACCCGGCGATACAGCACATCGATCGGCTGATAGCCCTGCGTCGTGCGCATCGCCACCTTGCCGTCGACCACGCGCAGATCGTTGCCCTCGACCAGTTCCACGCCCATCTGGTCGGCCAGGAAGGCGTGTTCGAAATAGGCCGAGTTGTAGATGCCGGGCGTCAGCACCGCGACCGTGGGCGGCCCCATGGTCGCCGGTGCGCAGGCCGCCAGCGAGCGGCGCAGGTCGGCGGGGTAGGATTGCACCGGCTGCACCCGGTTCTGGGCGAACAGCTCGGGGAACATCTGCAGCATCGTCTCGCGGTTTTCCAGCATGTAGCTGACCCCGGACGGCGTGCGGGCGTTGTCCTCGAGCACGTAGAACTGGTCGTCTCCGGTGCGCACCAGGTCGATGCCGACGATATGGGTGTAGATGCCGCCCGGCGGTTCGACCCCGATCATCTGCGGCAGGAAGGCGTCGTTGCGCGAGATCGCCTCTTCGGGGATTCGGCCGGCGCGGACGATTTCCTGGCGGTGATAGATGTCGTGCAGGAACGCGTTGATCGCGCGCACCCGCTGTTCGATGCCCTTGGACAGCCGCAGCCATTCGCGCCCCGAGATGATGCGGGGGATGATGTCGAACGGGATCAGCCGTTCCTCGGCCTCGGCGCGGCCGTAGACGTTGAAGGTGATTCCGGTCAGGCGGAACACCTCTTCGGCCTCGCGCTGCTTGGCCCGAAGGCGGGCCATGTCCTCGCCTTCCAGCCAATGTTGAAACCGCGCATAGGGTGCGCGCAGGGCCTCGTCGCGGCCCCACATCTCGTCAAAGATCGGCGTGTCGTTCATGGCTCAACGCTAGGCAGCGGTGCGGGCGGCGGCAACTGGGAAGCGCGCAAAGCGGGGCGGATTGGCAATCGGGTGCCTGTTTTTTGGGCGATGCAAGGCAGGGGACGGGGAGGGATCATCGGGCGGGCCGTCCTAGCGCATCTTTCGCACCTCGTTGATCCAGGCGACCATGGCGGCGTCGATCTGTTGCAGGATCTCGACCGCGCGCTCGGGGTCGGACTGGTTGACCAGCGCATCCAGCGCCATGTGCACGCCGCGGTGCATCTGCTGGATATCGTCCAGGGCTTCGCGGCTGGCGACCTTGCGCATGGTTCCTCCGGTTTGTGCGGCGCTGTGTGCCGGACGGATTTTGGCGCGATCCCCGGACATCCACAAGGCCAGCCGGCCCGACGCCGGGCGTACCCGTGCGAAAGGATCAGGGCCTATCGGTGGTGATTTTGGCTCCGGCGGTAGGATTCGAACCTACGACCAATTGATTAACAGTCAACTGCTCTACCACTGAGCTACGCCGGAACGTGGGGCGCCGTATAGCAAGTGGATTCCGCCCCGTCCAGAGGGTTTTGCGCGGAAAAATGGATGCGCGGTCAGAGCCGGTGCCAGCGGGCCTGGGCGGAGATCTCGCCCTCGGGCGTGGCCAGGGATTTGTCCGCCAGTTCAATGAGATGGGCCAGCACGTTGCGGGTGGCCGCGGGCAGGAGTGCGGCGGGCGTGTCGGCATAGACGGTGCGCGCGATCTGGCCGGGGGTCGCCGGGCCCGCGGCCAGGGCGGCGAGGATTTGAGCCCCGCGGGCGCGGCGATGCGCGATCAATTTGGCGATCCGTGCGGGGCCGTTCGCGACCGGTGCGCCGTGGCCGGGATAAAGCACCGCCTCCGGGCGCGCGGCCAGCCGGTCGAGCGAGGCCATGAAGGCGGCGAGATCGCCATCGGGGGGCGAGACCATCGAGGTTGCCCAGCCCATCACGTGGTCGCCCGAGAAGATCGCGTCCTGCCAGGCGAAGCTGAGGTGGTTACCCATGTGCCCGGGCGTGTGGATCGCCTTCACCCGCCAGCCATCGCCCGCGACCGTTTCGCCATCGGCAAGGCGGGCGTCGGGTGTGAAATGCGTGTCCACCCCTTCGCCGCCGCCCAGCCCGGAGAGTGCGGCGAGATCGGCGCGGCGCCCCGCCGCGCTGTCGCCGAAGGCCAGCACCGGGGCCCCCGTCGCCCGGGCCAGCGGGCGGGCCAGCGGCGAATGGTCGACATGGGAATGGGTCACCAGGATGTGGCTGACGGTTTCGCCCGGGGCGAGGGCGGCCAACAGCGCGTCGAGATGCGCGGGCAGGGCGGGGCCGGGGTCGATCACCGCGACGCGGCCCTCGCCCAGGATATAGCTGTTGGTGCCGCGAAAGGTCATCGGCGAGGGATTCGGCGCCAACACCCGGCGCAGCCCGGGGCGCAGGGTGTCGCAGGCACCGGGTGTGGGGTCGAAACGGTCGGTCATCTGTCGAGGCTTCCCTGGCGGCGGCGGGGCCGGTATGGCTTTAGCATGCAGGAGCGCTGGATCAAACGGATGCTGCCGCGGGGGCTGTATGGCCGGGCCGCGCTGATTCTGCTGGTGCCGATCGTGACGCTGCAACTGGTGGTGTCGGTGGTCTTCATCCAGCGCCATTTCGAGGATGTCACGCGGCAGATGTCGCGGGCGATCGTGCTGGAACTGGCCTACCTGGTGCGCCTTGTCGAAGAGGCACCCGACCGGGCGACGGCCGAGGCCGCGGCGCGCGAGATCGCCGCGCCGCTGGCATTGTCCGTTGCGCTGAAGGCAGACATTCCGACCGGCGAAAGCCGCCTGTTCTATGATCTGTCCGGCAAGACCGTGAGGGCCACCATGCAGGAGGGGCTGCCGCAGTTTCGCGGGATCGATCTGGCGACCAACATGCGGCAGGTGCGGGTGGGGCTGGAGACGGCGTTCGGTCCGATGGAGGTCGGTTTCGACCGGCGCCGGGTGTCGGCCTCGAACCCGCATCAATTGTTGGTGCTGATGGTGGTGACCGGCATCCTGATGACGCTGATCGCCTATCTGTTCCTGCGCAACCAGCTGCGCCCGATCACCCGGCTGGCGGCCGCGGCCGATGCGTTCGGCAAGGGGCGCACCATGCCCTACAAGCCATCGGGCGCGACCGAGGTGCGCGCGGCGGGCCGGGCCTTCCTGGACATGCGCGCGCGGATCGAGCGGCAGATCGAACAGCGCACGCTGATGCTGTCGGGGGTCAGCCACGATTTGCGCACGCCGCTGACGCGCCTGAAGCTGGAACTGTCGATGGCCGAGGAGACGCCCGAGACACAGGCGATGCAGCGCGACCTGGGCGACATGGAGCGGATGATCGACACCTTCCTGGATTTCGCGCGGGCCGATGCGCTGGACGACCCCGAACCCTGCGACCCGGCCGAGATCCTGGCCCGGGTGGCCGGGCGGGCGCGGGCCGCGGGGGGGGCGGTGGAACTGGCCGATCCGCCGACGGGTGAGCGGGCGATGCTGCGCCCGTTGGCGGTGGAACGGGCGCTGCAGAACCTTGTGAACAACGCGCTTCGGCACGGCACGCGGGCCGCCCTGGGGATGACGATCAGCCCGGGGCGCGTCGTCTACACGGTCGAGGACGACGGCCCCGGCATCCCCGAGGACCGGCGCGAGCAGGCGGTGCAGCCGTTCCAGCGGCTGGACGCGGCACGCAGCCAGGACAAGGGCGGCGGCGTTGGCCTGGGTCTGGCCATCGCGTCGGATATCGCCCGCGGCCATGGCGGTGCCCTGCGGTTGGGTCAAAGCGCGCGACTGGGCGGGCTGAAGGCGGAGTTGGTGCTGGCGCGATAGGGCGCGCGCCTTACGCCTTGGCGGCGTAGCGCGCTTCGTCCTGGAAATAGGCGTCGAAGCCGATGCGGTGTTTCAGTTCGGCAAACCCCATGAGCGTCGCCTCGTCGGGCGTGCCGGTCTTGAACGCCTCGAGCGTGTCGGCCATGGCCTTCATGGCGGCGGCCATCAGGGTCAGGGGATAGGCGGCGATCTTGTAGCCCATGGCCTCCATCTCGGACGGTGGCAGGGCGGGGGTCAGGCCGCCCTCGACGATATTGGCCATGCAGGGTTTGGGCAGTTCGGCGGGAACGCGGGCCATTTCGGCGGCGTCGCGGGGGGCCTCGACGAACAGGATGTCGGCGCCCAGTTCGGCGAAGCGGGCGGCGCGCGCGATGGCCTCGTCCAGCCCGTGTTCGTGGCGGGCATCGGTGCGGGCGAGGATCAGGATGTCGGCGCCCTCGGCCCGCGCGTCGGCGGCGGCACGAATGCGGGCGAAGGCCTCGTCGCGGTCGACCACCGACTTGCCCGCGACATGGCCGCAGCGCTTGGGCGCGACCTGGTCCTCGATCATCACGGCCGCGAACCCGGCCTGCGCGAATCCCTGAACGGTGCGCTTGACGTTGATCGCGTTGCCATAGCCGGTATCGCCGTCGCCGATGACCGGGATGGACACGGCGTTGCAGATGTTGCGGCCCTGGTCGAGCACCTCGGCATAGGACATGAGGCCGGTGTCGGGCATCCCCAGCCGCGCGGCTGCGGTGGCGAATCCCGACATGAAGCTGAGCGGAAAGCCCGCCTGTTCGATGAGCTTGGCCGACAGCGGATCGAAGCAGCAGGGCATGGTGATCAGGCCGGGTTCGGCCAGCAGGGCGCGGAGCTTTTCGGGGGCAGAGGTCATGGGCACCTAGAGCTTGAACGGGATGAAAAGGGCGAGGTCGGGCCAGGCATAGAGGATCGCCACAAGCACCAGCATCAGCGCGAGGAACGGCAGCGTGCCGCGCGAGACGTCGACCAGGCTGGACCGGGTGACCGACTGGATCACGTAGAGATTCAGGCCGACAGGCGGCGTGATGAGGGCGCATTCGACCATCACCACCATGAAGATGCCGAACCAGATCGGGTCGAACCCCATCGCCATGGCTGCGGGCAGCAGCACGGGCGTCATGATCAGGATCATCGAAAGCGCCTCGAACACGAGGCCCATCAGCAGCAGCACGCCGCAGACCAGCACCACCAGCCCCAGCGGCGTCGAGACCGCGTCGGCGAGGAAGGCCGATATTTCCTGCGGGATGCGATAGAGCGTGATCGCCTTGCCGAAGACCTTGGCGCCCGCGATGATCAACAGGATCGCGACCGTGGTGACCATCGAGTCCCAGACCGCCTGCCAGAGCGCACGCAAGGAGAGGCTGCGCAGGATCACGCCGGTGATGAGCAGTGCCACGGCAAAGCCGATGGCCGCCGCCTCGGTCGGGGTAAAGGCGCCGGTATAGATGCCGGCAAGCACGACGACGGCCAAGACCATGGAGGGCATCGCCCGCCATGTGGCTGTCAGGCGCTCGGCCCGGCTGGCCCGCGGCACGGGGGTATAGTTGCCGAAGAACCGGGCATGGATCACCGAATAGGCGATGAACAGGCCGATCAGCGCCAAACCCGGCCCGATGCCCGCCATGAAGAGGGCGATCACCGATTCCTCGGTCACGAAGCCGTAGATGATCAGCGGGATCGAGGGCGGGATCAGGATGCCCAGCGTGCCGCCCGCGGCCAACAGGCCGTAGACGAACCTCTTGTCATAGCCGCGCGAGATCATCTCGGGCGCGGCGACGGTGCCGATTGTGGCGGCGGTCGCGACCGAAGAGCCCGAGATCGCCGCGAAGATCCCGCAGGAAATGATCGTGGCCACCGCCATGCCGCCGGGCCAGTGGCCGACCCAGGCCTGCACCGCGGCGTAAAGGTCGCGCCCGACGCCGCCCTTGAGCAGGATGTTCGACATCAACAGGAACAGCGGCACCGCCAGAAGGATGAAGCCGTCCAGCGTCGACAGGATCGCCTGCGGTGCCATGAGGGGCGAGAATCCCCCGGCCCACAGCATCCCCAGCCCCAGCGCGCCCAGCGCGAAGGCCACGGGGATGCCCGCCAGCAACAGGCCGAACAGCAGCGCGAGGATCAGCGCGATGGTCATTCCATCATCTCCCCCTCGGCGGGCAGGGGGCCGGTCGCGGCGCGCCAGGCGTTGCCCAGGGCCGAGACGGTGAGCAGCGCGAAGCCCGCCGGGATCGCCGCCTCGGGCAGCCAGGCGGGCAGGTCCAGCATGGTGCCGGTCGTGCGCCCGCGCACCCAGCTGTCGTGGAAGATGCCGAAGCCGAACCACAGAACGACCCCGCTGAACCCGGCGATCACAAGCATGGCCGCCACCTCCAGCATCCGGCGCAGGCCAAAGGGCAGCAATTGCGTGACCGCCGTTACCCGGATGTGGCGGCGTGCCGACAGGACCCAGGGCGCGGCCAGCGGACAGGCCCAGATCAGGCAAAGCTGGCTGAGCTCGGCCGCCCAGATCGTGGGTTGGGTGAAGAAATAGCGCGCGACCACCTCGTAGCTGAGCATCGCCCCGGTCGCGACCAGAAGCAGGGCGGCGAACCGCGCGGCCAGAAGTTCCACGGCGTCGAAAAGGCGCATCGGCGGTCTTTCGGAAAGGGATCGGCCCGCCGCGACGGGACGGCGGGCCGGTGTCGGATCAGAACGACTGGGCGGCCTCGAGCATCGCGCGGCCGGTGTCGCCGGTGCGTTCGATGAAAGCGTCGTAGACCGGTTGCGAGGCGGCTTTCCACGCCGCCATCTCGTCTTCGGTGGGCGTGTAGATCGTCATGCCGTTCTGTTCCGCCTCGGCGAAGGCGGTGGCTTCGATGTTCGACATCTCGTCGCGCACCGTGTCCTCGGCCATCCTGGCGGCCTCGGCGATGATCGCGCGGTGTTCCTCGGGCAGGCCGTTCCAGAAGTCGGTGTTCACCACCACGATGAACTCGATATCGGCGTTGTTGGTGACGGTGATCGTGTCCATCACCTCCCACAGTTTGCGCGACTGCACGCCCGAGACGCCGGTCATGCCGACATCGACCGTGCCGCGCTGGTAGGCGAGGTATTGTTCGGACCCCGAGATGATCGTCGGCGCGCCGCCCGCGGCCTCGACGAATTCGCCTAGCGTCTTGCCGAAGACGCGGACCTTCTTGCCCTTGAGGTCGTCGGGGCCTTTGATCTGCCCGCCGTTCGACAACATGATCGCGCCGCCATAGGCCTGCCACCAGAGCACGGTTGACCCGGTCTCGGCGATGGCGTCGTCGATGGGCTGGCGCACGGGGCTGCCCGGCGCGACGGCCTTGCGCACCTTGGCTTCGGTGTCGAACAGGAACGGCTGGTAGAAGATGTCGACGATGGGCGCATCGCCCACGTAGCGGGTCAGCGAGGCCACCCCCATCTCGATCGAGCCCGAGCCGACGGCCTGGGGCACCTCGTTGTCCTTGTAGAGTTGGGCCGAGTCATAGATTTCAACCGCGATATCGCCGTTCGAGGCCGATTCCACCTGGTCCTTGAACAGCACGAGGTTCTGCCCGAGGTGGGATTTCAGCGGCAATTGCAGCGAGATTCGCAGCGTCGTCTCGGCGGCATTCGCGGCCAGCGTTCCAAGAGCGATCGCGGCAGCCGAAACGGTGCCGAACACCAGATGTTTCATGGGGTCTCCTCCTCCCGTTGGTTCGTTTTCCGGGAAGGATGCAGAAACCGGCGGCGGGCACAAGAAATAAGTGCCCGGCCGCCCCGGCGGGCAGGTGCCGCCGCTGGGGCGCGGCGGCACGACGGGAATCAGGGCGTCTGGACGGCGCAGGCCGCGGTCAGGACGCGCCCGCCCGGCGGCGCAGGCCGGCCAAGAGAACCAGCCCCGAGCCGAAGAGCCAGATGCCCGCCGGCAGCGGAACCGCCGAAACGGGGGTGAGATCGACCCCCGCGGCGTCGGCCATGATCCGGCCCACCGCGTTGTTCTGGATATAGCTGCCGTCGTTGAAGCCCAGGATCGAGTTCAGGAAGGGATCGGTGCCGACGACATGATCGGCGAAAAGGTCCGACCCCGCGCCATGGGCCCAGAGCAGCGTGTTCTCGGTGGTGTGGGTGCCATGGTGCCAAAGCACGCCCGGCAGGTTGCCCGCGCCGTTGTTCTCGATCGGCTGGAACGCGATGGTGTCGGAGTCCGGGCCCATCGGCATGCCGTTGCCGTGGTCGGTCAGCACGATCATCAGGCTGTCTTCCCAGGACGAGTTGGCCTCGATCCAGCCGATCGCCGCGGCCACCGCGTTGTTGAAGTCGACCTGTTCTTCGATGATGCGCCCGGTATCGTTGGCATGCGCCGCCCAGTCGACCGCGCCGCCCTCGACCATAAGGAACATCCCGTCCGGGTCGTCACCGAGCAGGTTGAGCGCCGCCCGCGTCATGGTTTCCAGCGTGGGCACCGACTCGATGAAGGCCACGCCACTGGGATTGGCCGGATCGCTGCCCATCAGCGTGGCGTCGCGGTTGGCCTGAAGCGTGTCACCGACCTGCGGCATGCCGATGACGCGGCCGTCGATGTCGAGCGTGCCATTGGCGATCGCCTCGAAATCGTCCTTGGCCTGGATCAGCGTCATCGGTGCGCCGGCGCCGTTCAAGGCGGTCCAGTCCGCTTCCGAGATCCGGTTGTATCTTGGTGTGGTGCGCAGGTTGCCTTCGTCGTCGTAAAGCGGGTTGCCGCCGCCCATCAGCACGTCGATCGTGCCTTCCATGATCATCTGGTTGGCGATCTCGGTGTAGTTGTTGCGGCTGATGTTCTGGGCGCCGAAGGTGGCCGGCGTGGCATGGCTGATCGGCACGCTCGACAGCACGCCGACGGATTTCCCGGCCTCTTTCATCGCCTGGCTGATGAAGGGCAGCGGGCTGTCCTCGGTGTCGACGTCGATGCGGCCGTTATAGGTCTTTTCGCCGGTGGCCAGCGCGGTGCCGGCGGCGGCGCTGTCGGTCGCGCCCTGCTTGATGGTCTTGTATCCGGCGAAATAGTCGGCGTCGCCCGTGGCGGTCGTGTCCCAGGCCGCGTCCGGGTCATAGGTCCGTGGCGTGGCCGAGGCGGGTTCGGTCGTCATGCCCATCTTGACGTCGAAGCCGTCATAGGGCTGCTTCCCCTTTTCGCCGTATTGCCAGTAACTTGCCATGTCCCAGGTGCCCCAGGACGCGCCATCGGAGATGAACAGGAACACGTTGTCGGCGGCCCCGATCGTGCCGGCCGTGGCGGTCAGGGGGGCTGCAAGGGCAAGGGAAGCCGAAGCCGCGAGAAGCGCGCGGCGCGAAAGGATGAACGACATTCTGTCCTCGTGCGTTGAATATGACAAAGGCCATGCGGTCGCGCTGAACGCGGTTCGGGCGGCGCGCGGGCAGAAAGTTGCGCCCTCGTGTAACGATCACTCGTCCCGAGGGTGACAGTTTTGAGAAAGCACATGTTCAGGTTGTCGCAGGCACCTGCGGCCACGTCTGTGGCAGCGATGTGCGGCAGGGCGGGATCGGACGGTAGGCCCGGAGGGACTCGAACCCCCAACCAAAGCGTTATGAGCGCTCTGCTCTGACCAATTGAGCTACAGGCCCGACCGTGTGTCCCTGAGTAGCAGACCGGCAAGGACCGTCAAGCCGGGCCGTGGACAGCGCGCGGGGGATCGGCTAACGCTGCCCCGACCTAACGGAGGGGCACCGATGACCGAGCGCAAGAATGGCCTGACCTACGCCGAGGCGGGCGTGGATATCGACGCGGGCAACGCGCTTGTCGAGCGGATCAAGCCGGCCGCCAAGCGCACGGCGCGGGCCGGTGTGATGGCCGGGCTGGGGGGCTTTGGCGCGCTGTTCGACCTGAAGGCGGCAGGCTATGCCGACCCGGTGCTGGTGGCCGCGACCGACGGTGTGGGCACCAAGCTGCGGATCGCCATCGACACCGGCGAGGTCGGCGGCGTGGGCATCGACCTGGTCGCGATGTGTGTGAACGACCTGGTCTGCCAAGGGGCCGAGCCCTTGTTCTTTCTCGACTATTTCGCCACCGGCAAGCTGTCGGTCGACGAGGCGGCAAGCGTGATCGAGGGCATCGCCGAGGGCTGTGCGCGCGCGGGATGTGCGCTGATCGGGGGCGAGACGGCGGAAATGCCGGGCATGTATCACGATGGCGATTTCGACCTTGCGGGGTTCGCCGTCGGCGCGATGGAGCGGGGCAAGGATCTGCCCGCGGGCGTGGCCCAGGGCGACGTGCTGCTGGGGCTGGCGTCCGACGGGGTGCATTCGAACGGCTATTCGCTGGTGCGCAAGGTGGTGGACCTGGCCGGGCTGGGCTGGGATGCGCCCGCGCCCTTTGCCGAGGGCGCGCTGGGCGCGGCCCTGCTGACGCCGACGCGGCTTTACGTGAAACCGGCGCTGGCGGCGGTGCGGGCGGGGGGTGTGCATGCGCTGGCCCATATCACCGGCGGCGGGCTGACCGAGAACCTGCCGCGTGT
Organism: Rhodovulum marinum; assembly: GCF_004343075.1. Taxonomy (GTDB): domain Bacteria; phylum Pseudomonadota; class Alphaproteobacteria; order Rhodobacterales; family Rhodobacteraceae; genus Rhodovulum; species Rhodovulum marinum. Next base: position 48,491 of record NZ_SLXP01000002.1, on the reverse strand, counting down.
CCTGCCTGAGGGGCTGGGCGCCGAGATCGACCTGTCGGCCTGGGACCTGGCGCCGGTGTTCCGCTGGCTGGCCGAGACCGCGGGCATGGCCGAGGCGGAACTGCTCAAGACCTTCAACGCGGGGATCGGCATGGTGCTGGCTGTCGCGCCCGACCGGGCAGGCGCCATCGCGGAGCTGTTGACCGGCGAGGGCGAGACGGTATTCGAGATCGGCCGGGTGATGCCGGGGCAGGGAGTGGTCTACCGGGGCGCGCTGTTGTGAAACGCGTCGCGATCCTGATCTCGGGTGGCGGTTCCAACATGGTGGCGCTGGCCGAGAGCATGGCGGGCGATCACCCCGCGCGCCCCGTGCTGGTGCTGTCGAACGTGCCGGGTGCGGGCGGGCTGGCCCGGGCCGAGGCGATGGGGATCCCCACCGAGGTCGTCGATCACCGCGATTTCAAGAGCGACCGGCAAGCCTTTGAAAGTGAACTGATTTCGAAGATCGACGAATATGCGCCGGACATCCTTGCGCTGGCGGGGTTCATGCGGATCCTGACGCCGCTTTTCATCGACCATTATGCCGGGCGCATGTTGAACATCCACCCGTCGCTCTTGCCGAAATACCGTGGTCTCGACACCCATGCCCGCGCCATTGCCGCGGGGGATGCCGAGGCGGGGTGTTCCGTCCACGAGGTGACGGCCGAGCTGGACGGCGGGCCGATCCTGGGCCAGGCGCGGGTGCCGGTCTTGTCCGGGGACACGCCCGAGGCGTTGGCCGCGCGCGTTCTGACGATGGAGCACCGGCTTTACCCCGCCGTGTTGCGCCGCTTTGCCGCCGGTGATCGCACGCTGGTGACCCTGCCCTGACCGGCTTTGGCCGGCGGGCAGGCGGCGGCGGTCAATCCCGTGATACCGGAAGGGATTTCGCCAATCGCATGCGCCGGGCGAAGAACCCTTTCCAAGGCTTCGGGCTTTCTTTATCAGGAGGCGGGGCAGGACGGGACCGGGATTGCGCATGAACGCAGCAGGACACGGGCGCAGATGAAGACATTGACCACCACCGAGGCGTTGGCCGAATTCTGCAAGGCGGCCGCGCAGTCGCCTTACGTCACCATCGACACCGAGTTCCTGCGCGAACGCACCTATTACGCCAAGCTTTGCCTGGTTCAGCTGGCGATTCCGGCCACGGACGGTCCCGAGGGCGAGGCGGTGCTGGTCGATCCGCTGGCCGGCGATCTGTCCCTGGACCCGCTTTACGAGCTGTTCCGCAACCGCGACGTGGTCAAGGTGTTCCACGCTGCGCGGCAGGACCTGGAAATCTTCTTTACCGAAGGCAAGGTCTTTCCCGAACCGCTGTTCGACACCCAGGTGGCGGCCATGGTCTGCGGGTTCGGCGAGCAGGTGGGCTACGAGACCTTGGTGCGCAAGATCGCCAAGGCCAATCTCGACAAGACCTCGCGGTTCACCGACTGGTCGCGCCGGCCGTTGTCCGAGGCGCAAAAGACCTATGCGCTGGCCGACGTCACCCATCTGCGGGTGATCTATGAATATCTGTCGGCCGATCTGGACCGGACGGGCCGCGCCAAGTGGCTGCACGAGGAACTGGGGGTGCTGACCGACCCGGAAACCTATATCGTGCGGCCTTCGGAGGCGTGGAAGCGGGTCAAGACGCGCACCAATTCGGGCAAGTTCCTGGCGGTGGTGCGGGAACTGGCGCGGTTCCGCGAAGGTTATGCCCAGGCGCGCAACATCCCGCGCAACCGGGTGTTCAAGGACGATGCGCTGCTGGAACTGGCCTCGACCCGGCCGCAGACCATCGAAGAACTGGGCCGGTCGCGGCTGTTGCTGCGCGAGGCGCGGCGCGGCGATATCGCGGATGGCATCATCGCGGCGGTGAAGACGGCGCAGGACATGGCGCCCGAGGATCACCCCAAGCTGCCGCGGATCAATGCCAAGCTGCAGGTGAACCCGGCGCTGGCCGATCTGCTGCGGGTGCTGCTGAAGGCCAAGTCGGAAGAGGCCGGCGTGGCGCAGAAGTTGATCGCGACATCCTCGGACCTGGACCTGATCGCCGCCGGCGAGCGCGATGTCGCCGCGCTCAAGGGGTGGCGGCGCGAGGTGTTCGGGCAGGACGCACTGCGTCTGTGCGCGGGCGAGATCGCGCTGGCGGCCCGGGGCAGCAGCGTAGAGGTTGTCGCGCTGTAGCCGCGCAGCGCCAGGCGGCGTGCCCTGCGCCCTTCGAGTATTTGGACCAAGAAAAAGACAGCGGGACCACCCGGCCGGGCGGGCCTGTGCCCCCGTCGCAGGTGGCTGGCGGCTTGACACTTATCAATGCCCACCTTGTTGCGCGTGCCGATGCTGAACCGGTTGGGATCGAACCGGGGAGAGGGGAGATGGCGGGAAATTGGGCTGTGCGCGCTGCGGTGGCGGTGGGGGTCTGGCTTTCGGCGGCGTACGCGCAGGCCGCGACGATCACGGGGGACGTGGCGTTGACAGCGTCTGCCTCGTTGTTCGGGGGGGCGCCGATCGGGGATTTCCAGATCGGACCGGACAGTTTCGGCGTCCGGTCGCTGGCCGAGGTGCATTACCAGGCGCGCGCGAGCGCGGGGAGCGTCGAGGCCGCAGTGCAGGCGCGTCTTCAGGTCGAGCATCCGGATGTGGTGACCTTTTCGGCGGCGGCAATGACGCCGGTTTCGCTGTCATTTGCGCCTTTCGTGGTCGATTTGCCGGCGCCCTTGCCCGATCTGCAGGTGCCCGGCGCGATCGGGTCGTTCCAGACGGCCTTCGGTGTCGAGGCCGAGGTGGAGGTCGAGCTGTTCGGCGCGGCCGATCTGCGTCTTCTGAACATCGACGGGTTTCTCGAGACTTCGGGGGTCCGGCTGTTGCCCTTCGGCGAGACCGTCGCGGCGGATGACGAGGAACGCATCGCGCAAGCCGGTCGGATCTACCGTGACCCGTGGCTGGGTACGCGGTGGGGGGCGCGGGCGACCGTGGACGCAGTGCAGGAGTCCGAACTGGTGTTCGGCGACCTTCTGGGCACCGTGCACGCGACCCACGAGGATGGCACGCTGGTGACGCGCAGTTTCGCCTTTGACGAGGCGGAGTCGGTCCTTCTTGACCTGCAGCGGCCGGGTCTGTGGCAACTGGCGCTGGGCGGGATCACGGTCGAGGGCGATTTTGCCTCGGAGTTCGGGATCGAGATCGGCGGACGCGCCTGCGTGGTCGTCTGTGCGGGCATCTCGTCGGGGTTTCTTCCGATCGGATCGTCGCGTTTCGATCTGGATTTCTCGCAGGCGGCGCTGACATTGGCCACGGTGCGGGTTCTGCCCGAAGGTCAGGTGGTCCCGCTGCCGGCGGGTTTGCCTTTGCTGGTGGGCGCGCTGGGATCGCTTGCGCTGGTGCGCCGGCGGCGGCCGGCCGGCCGAGGGCGCGGCCTTTAGCGGCTGGCGCGGCGCTGGTTGCGGTCGCCGCGCACGACGATGCTGCGCACCCGGTCCAGATCCTGCGTGGTCAGGAAGCTGCCCGCGGTCACCTCGCGCGAGGGTTCTGTGCCGGTCCGGGTGGGCCCCTCGGGTCGGGCGACGCGGAAATCGAACACGAGGACGCCATCGTCGCCCGGTGTGGACCGGTCCCGCACCAGTTCGGCCATCCAGTAGCCCTGGCGTGGGGGCCGGCCGGTGGCCTGCACGATGGCGCCGCCGGGGGTGGGTTCGACGGCCATGTCGGTCACCAGATCGACCAGCGGGCGCGGGTCGGTGACCACGGCGCGGCCTGCGGCCACGGTCACTGTTTCCTCGGTCGAGCCGCCGAACCAGTTGAACGGGTTGAGGCGCGATTCCCGCACCGTCGAACAGCCGCCCAGTATCAGCGCGGCCGACAGGATCAGCAGAAGCGGTGCTCGCATCGGGCCCCCCGGGATTGCAATCTGCCTTTGGGTTAGCCGAAACCGCGGGTCTTGAAAAGCCGCGACAGGCGGGCGGCTGGACCTTTGCGCGCGGCGGGCCTAAGTCAGGGAGGCAGCGGCAAGGAGGCATCGACAGTGGCAAGTGCGGCATTCGAGGAGATCGTGGAGACGTTCGACTTCCTGGAGGATTGGGAGGACCGCTATCGCCACGTGATCGAGATGGGCCGCGCCATGGAGCCGCTGGCGGAGGCCTTCAAGGTGCCCGCGACCAAGGTCGACGGTTGTGCCAGCCAGGTCTGGCTGATGGCCGATATCGAGGGGCAGGGGGCAGACGCGATCTATCGGTTCAAGGGCGACAGCGATGCGATGATCGTGCGCGGGCTGATCGCGGTGCTGAAGGCGCTGTATGACGAGCGCAAGGTGGCCGAGGTGCTGGAGACCGATGCCGGGGCGGAACTGGCGCGGTTGGGGCTGGACGAGCACCTGTCCTCGCAGCGCTCGAACGGGTTGCGTGCCATGGTCGAACGCATCCGCGAACAGGCCACGGGCGCAGCAGCCGGGGTTTGAGGTCCCCGGCCGCGGCCTTGTCGGTTTCGTTCAGCTGGTCCGACGGCGACGGGTGGCCAGCGAAAGCCCGGCAAGACCTGCCAAAAGCAGCGGAAGGCTGGCGGGAAGCGGAACGGCGTTCGGCATGTCGTAGCTGAGCGTTCCGCGGAACTTGACGTTATCATAGTCCCCCGACCCGACCGCCGTATCGACGATGTAGGCGGGGTAAATGCGGTTGTTCGTGTTGTTCACGTAGAAGGTCAGTGTGTTCGTTCCGTCCACGAAACCACTGGTGACCGGCGCATAGCTGGCCGGACCCGTGCCGGTATCGGTGTAGTGGCAATAATCGAAGCTGTAGGGCTGGAACGTCGACCCGTCGAAAGTCATGTAGCCGCTGTTGCCCCGCCAGGTTTGGCACAAACCGGCGCTTGCGACATTGGTTCCGTTCAGGGCCATGACGGCACGGTCATCCGAGGCGAAATAGTCGATCGCAAGGGTGGCGTTTGAAAACCCTGTCGGAAGCGCGAAGGTGGACGTGTAGGTCCAGAAGCCCGCCGTGTCGCTTTCCAGGATGTCGAAAGACAGGCTTGCCGCTTGGCACGGTGCCGAAAGGCCGACGGCAATCCCCAGAACAGCGGCAGCCCGCAGGTTCGTGACCCAACCAGACATGATCGTTACCCCCCTTATCCAAAGACAGGCCCGAGGATAGCGGTTTGGCGTGGCAGTGGAAGATTCGTTGTTGCCGCAGGGGTCGGGGTGTCTTTCGGTCAGGCGCGCTCTTGCAGGAACCGGGCAAGATCGCCATAGCCCGTCGCCCGCCGTTCATAGGCCAGGCCCAGCCGGCGGGCACAGTCGCGCGCGCGTGCGTCAAGCGCGGGATCATCGGTCTGGGCCAAGAACACCAGCCGGTCGTAATTTCCGAAATAGGTCTCGGTCAACTCGGGGTGGCGGTCGAGCCCGAGTGGACGCCAGACGAAGGCGTCGAACTGCCGCGCGAGGAAATCGGTCAGGTAGAAGGCGGTGATCTCGTCCCCGGCCCGGGCGGCAAAGGCGTCGAGCCCGTCGAAGAACGCGTAGCAATGCGGGCCTTCGATCATCTCGACACCCAGTTCCGCACAGGTGCGCGCCAGATCGCCACCGGTGCCGCAATCGGCATAGGCCACCAGGATCTTGTCATAGGCAGCGCGATGCCGGGTGACGGCCTCGCGGATGCCGGGGGCGATCCGCTCGGGGTGGTTGTGCCAGATCGCGGGCAGACAGGCGAGGTCGAGATGGTGCCAGCCATTGGCCCGTTTCAATGCCAGGATTTCATGGGCCAGCGCGCCGCAACCGATCACCAGCACCCGCCCCCGGCCCGCCGGGGTCAGGCCGGTTTCGGTCAGCATGCGGTCGTCGGGCGCGGTCATTTCCTGCGCTGCAGAAGGCGCAGCCCGAGCGCGGCCGCAAGTGCCAGCGGGATCAGGATGGCCATGCCATGGCCGGGCAGCGCGACCACAAGGCCCACGGTCAGCGCACCGGAGGCGATCACGCCGGCTAGGATCAGGGCGAAGACGCGGAACGGCATGAGCTTTCCCCTTGGGTCATTCGGGGAATGTGGGGCCCCGCCCCCGGGGCCCGCAAGGGGTCAGCCTGCTGCGGCCTGGTTGTGTTTGCGCGCGACGAAGGCCTTCGCGGTCTCGACGGCGACGGCGGCATCGCGGCAATAGGCGTCCGCCCCGATGGCGCGGCCGAATTCCTCGTTCAGGGGGGCACCGCCAACCAGCACGATATAGTCGTCGCGCAGGCCTTTTTCGGTCAGCGTGTCGATCACGACCTTCATGTAGGGCATGGTGGTCGTCAGCAGCGCGGACATGCCCAGGATGTCGGGACGTTCCTTTTCCAGGGCGCCCAGGTATTCGTCGACATCGGTGTTGATGCCCAGGTCGACCACCTCGAAGCCGGCGCCCTCCATCATCATCGAAACCAGGTTCTTGCCGATGTCGTGGATGTCGCCCTTGACGGTGCCGATGACCATCTTGCCCAACTTGGGCGCGCCGGTTTCGACCAGGAGCGGTTTCAGGATGCCCATGCCCGCCTTCATCGCGTTCGCGGCAAGCAGCACCTCGGGCACGAACAGGATGCCGTCGCGGAAGTCGTTGCCGACGATGGTCATGCCCGCGACCAGCGCCTCGGTCAGCACGCGGTAGGGGGTCCAGCCGCGTTCCAGAAGGATTTCGACGCCTTCGACGACTTCGTCCTTGAGGCCGTCATACAGGTCGTCATGCATCTGCGGGACGAGTTCCTCGTCGGGCAGGTCGGAAAGGATCAGGTCGTCGTCGTCCTCGGCCATTCTCGTCACTCCGGTTCCCCGGCCGGTCCTCGCGGGCACCGGCCTTTCCGCGATCTATCTCCATTTCGCAAGGTCCAACTTGGCCGCTTGCGACATGGGCCGCGCATCGCGCGACCTTTTAGCGGGGATCGGGATCGAAGGGTAATGAAGAATCCGGGGTTAGTTTATGCGGTCCGACTCATGTCGGCAGCTTGGGTCCGCCGAACGATCGCCAGCATGCCCAGCCCGGCCAGCAGCAACCCGCCCCCCGCCGGCAGGGGCACCGGGGCGATGCTTTCGAGGAAGCGATCGGCGATCAGCGCGTGGCCCGCCGCGGTCGGGTGGAGGTCGTCGTAGAACAGGAAGCCCTGGCAATCGCTTGCGGTGCCGGCCAGCAGCGCCCCGAGGCACGCGTCTTCGATGTCGGTGAAGCCATAGGCGCCGGGCGCCGCGGCGACCGTTTCGAACAGGCCGAATATGTCGACGAAGGCAAGGTCGCCGCCGGTCACGCCGGCCAGCGCGGTGCGCAGCGTGTCGTTGAACGCGACCGTGGCGCCGGTTGCCGCGGCGATTGCGGCGGCGCCGCGCGTGGTGATCTGGGGCACCCGGCCAAGGTTCGGCAGGCCGAACACCGCGACGGTGGTCAGCCCTTCGTTCACGAGTTCTTGCACGCCGGTGGCGATGGCGGTGACGGCCTGGCCGATGGCGATGGGGACCGCGCTGCCCGGGTCCGGGGCGATGAAGGCATCGCGCAGGTCATTGCCGCCGAACCAGACCGCCGCCAACGGGTTGCTGCCCAATGTCGGTGCAGCGGCCCGGTATAGCGCGCGCTGGTCGGCGAAATCGGGGACGTCGACGGGGTAGGGTCCGTTGGGCAGGGCGATGTCGAACGGGCCGCTTTGGACAGCGGTCGCGCCACCGAAGGCGAAATTCGCCCCGGATGCGAAATCGATGCCGAGTTGGCTTGCCCAGGCGTCTGCGTCGCTGAACTGGGCGTTGCCGTAAAGCGGGGCCACCGGTGAGAGCGGAGCGCCATAGACCGCGTCGAAGAGGTTTCCGGGATCGGACAGGCTGTCGCCGAACACGAAAACGTCCGAATACGTGCCCAGCGACACGGCCGCGGCCGGCAATGGCGCGGCCAGCAGGGCGACGGCAAGCGCGAGATGTTTCATGGTATCCCCCCTCTCTCGGCGTTCGAAGGCCATTAGAGCGGGTCGGTTGCAACCTGTCCACGGCGATCGGCGCGGGTTGCGTGGGTTCGCATAATGTTCCAAGCTTTCCCCATGGACCGCCCGCTTGCCCGCGCGCCCGGCCGGGGCGCCGTTTCCAACCCCGCGAACCGCTATGACAGGCTGAGGGCCGAGGCGGTCGATGACGGCTGGACGCCCGAGGGCGACCTGCCGGTGCTGCGCACCGAATTGCGGCTGGAACGGCCCCGTCGGGTCATCACCCGGAATGCCTCTCCCGACGTGCCGTTCGACCGGTCGATCAACCCCTACCGGGGCTGCGAACATGGCTGCGTCTATTGCTTTGCCCGGCCGAGCCATGCCTGGCTGGGCCTGTCGCCCGGTCTGGATTTCGAGACGCGGCTGGTGGCGCGGCCAGAGGCGCCCGAACTTCTGGCGCAGGAACTTGCGCGTGCGTCCTACCGGCCGCGCACCATCGCGATCGGCACCAATACCGACCCCTACCAGCCGGTCGAGGCGCAGCAGCGGATCATGCGGCGGTTGCTGGAGGTGCTGCTGGAGTTTCGTCACCCGGTGGGCATCGTCACCCGCGGCACGCTGATCGAGCGCGACCTGGACCTGCTGTCCGAAATGGCCGGGCTTGGGCTGGTGCGGGTGGGCGTGTCGCTGACCACGCTGGACGCGGGGCTGGCCCGTGCGATGGAGCCGCGCGCCCCCGCGCCGGCGCGGCGGCTGCGGATGATCGAGCAACTGGCCGCGGCGGGGGTCGAGGTGCGCGCGATGGTGGCCCCGGTGATCCCGGCGCTGACCGATCACGAGATCGAGGCGATCCTGTCAAGTGCCGCGCGGGCCGGTGCGGTGGCGGCGACCTGGGTCATGCTGCGCCTGCCGCTGGAAGTGTCCGGCTTGTTCCGCGACTGGCTGGAACGGCACGCGCCCGGCCGGGCGGAGCGGGTGATGGCGCGGCTGCGCGAGATGCATGGGGGGCAGGAGTACAGTGCGCACTGGGGCCGACGGATGCGCGGCGAGGGACCTTACGCGCAGATGATCGGCCAGCGCTTCCGGGTCGCGGCGGCGCGGCTGGGGCTTGCGCGCGAGTTGCCGGAGTTGCGGGTGGACCTGTTCCGGGTGCCGCCGCGGCCGGGCGATCAGCTGACGCTGTTCTGAAAAGGGCTATTTTCGCCTTGGCCAAGCCAAGGCGATCCGTCGGGGGGCGCTGCCCCCCGGAACCCCCGGAGTATTTCGACCAAGAAAAAACCCGGCTCCGGCGTGCCGGCACGCGCGGGCGAGGTGGTCTGCCGGGCGCGGTTATCCGCGCCGGCGCCGCCGGGTCCGTGCGGGTGTTTCGCTGTCCCCGGTGCCGTCCGAGGCCGAGGAAAAGCCGCCGAGCCGAGAGGCGATTTCGTCGAGGCTGGGCCGGGGGCCGCGGGGGCGGGTTTCAAGGGCTGCGCGCATCGCGCGCAGATGCTCGGGCGTGGTACCGCAGCAGCCGCCGATGATCGTCGCGCCGCAGTCGCGCGCAAGCACCGCGTAATCGGCCATCAACTCGGGCGTGCCGTCGTAATGGATGTGCCCGTCGACATATTTCGGAATGCCGGCATTACCCTTGGCGATGATCGGCCGTTCGGTCCCGGCCGCGGCGAATCCCAGCACGGTGCGCAACAGGTCCGAGGCGCCCACGCCGCAATTCGCACCGAAGGCGATGGGCTTGGCGGGCAGTTTCTCGACCAGTTCCACCAGGTCGGCGGAGGTCACGCCCATCATGGTGCGCCCGGCGGTGTCAAAGCTCATCGTGCCGCACCAGGGCATTTCTGCCAGCTTGCAGGCCTCGGCGGCGGCCTTGAATTCATCGGGGGCGCTGATCGTTTCGACCCACAGCACATCGGCGCCGCCGGATTTCAACGCCTCTGCCTGTTCGTGGAAGATCTCGACGGCGGAGGCGTAGGAAAGCGGGCCCATGGGCTGCATGATCTCGCCGGTCGGCCCGACCGAGCCCGCCACCACGACGGGGCGGCCGGCGGCGTCGGCGATGTCGCGGCCCAGTTCCGCCGCGACCCGGTTCAACTCGGCCACGCGGCCCTGCGCATCGTGCAGTTTCAGCCGCGAGGCGTTGCCGCCGAAGCTGTTGGTCAGGAAGATGTCCGATCCCGCCTCGACCGCGCCACGGTACAGCGCGCGGATCTTGTCGGGCGCGTCGGTGTTCCACAGTTCCGGCGCCTCGCCCGAGGCCAGCCCCATGTTGAACAGGTTGGTGCCGGTGGCACCGTCGGCCATCAGCCAGTCGCGGGTTTCGAGCAGGCGGGAAAGCGCGTCGGTCATGGGTGGCGTCCTTTCGAAAGGCAGGCGGCGGCCGAGGCGGGCCGCCGGTCGGGCAGGGGCGCAGGCGGCGCGCCCCCGCGCGAGGCGCTGATGGCGGGTGGGGGCGCGTTGCGACCCGCGGCGCCTCAGCTTTCGGTCATGATCTGTTCCTTGGCGACGGCCATCAGTTCGGCCATCTTGGCGCGGATCGTCGCCTCGTCGGCCTTGGTGCCGAGATCGCCCGCGACCTTGCGGTAGACGTCTTCGTCGCCCACCTCTTCGAAATCGGCCTTCACCACTTCCTTGGCGTATTCGAGCGAGGCCTCTTCGGACAGGCCCATCAACTCGGCCGCCCAGAGGCCCAGAAGCTTGTTGCGGCGGGCTTCGGCCCGGAATTGCATTTCGGAATCGTGGGCGAACTTGTTCTCAAACGCGTTCTCGCGGTCGTCGAAGGTGGTCATCGGCCTTGAGCCCTCCTGGGAATCCGGTTTCGAGAGCCATTTAAGGGAAGATGTGCCCGATGCCTAGGGGCTGCCTGCGCCTGAGCCGCCGATCTTGGCCGCGATTGGGCGCATCGCTGGGTTTTGTGCGCATCGCTGGGCTTCGCGTCGCAGCGCGGCAAGGCCCCGGGCAAGGCTCGCATGGAGCGCACGCTGGGTGAATTGGGGCATCAGCCGGGCGAGGCCCGACTCCACCGAAGCCTCGAGGCTGGCGCAGGTCCGACCGGGATCGGAGGCCAGCGTGAGCATGTAGGCCGCACGCATTGCCGCGGTGGAGCCCAGCCAGGCGATGCAATTGTAGCGATCCAGCGAAGCGACCTGGGTCTGGAACGTCATCCCGTGACTTGTCGTCCAGGTCACGCAGGCCCCCTCGGCCAGGGCGCCATGCAGCACGACCCGCCGAAAGGCCGGGTTCCAGGCCGGCCAGCGCCTGAAATCGGTCAGGACGTCCCAGACACGCTCGCGCGATGCGAAGATGACCTCTTGGGCGCGCGCGCAGACGGGCGCCGCGCGGTCGATCACAGGAATATTCATTGCTTGTACCCCTTCGGCAGCATTGTTCGCCATCGGCGCGAAGGGGCTGGTGGGCTGCTACTTCGGCGCGAGTGCGCGACGCGACATCGGGTATGCAATTGTATACGTCAAGGTCGGCCATGCTTTAGTATTAGAAAAATTGCATGTGACGTAGCGTCATCAGGCGTTGCAACGGCCCGCGAGCGCCGAGTGCGCCGCCTTGCGGCACGCTCCCGCTTGCCCTAAAGGTTCAGCACATATGCGCGGGCGTCCGTTTCCCGCGCCTCCCGGATTCGGAGTTTCCATGGCACGGCGCAAGAAAATCTACGAGGGCAAGGCGAAGATCCTGTACGAAGGCCCGGAGCCGGGCACCCTGGTGCAGTATTTCAAGGACGACGCCACCGCCTTCAACGCCGAGAAGCACGACGTGATCGAGGGCAAGGGGGTGTTGAACAACCGCCTGTCCGAATTCTTCATGACCGGGCTGAACGCGATCGGGGTACCCACCCATTTCATCAAGCGCATCAACATGCGCGAGCAGCTGATCCGCCAGGTCGAGATCATCCCGCTGGAAGTGGTGGTGCGCAATACCGCCGCCGGGTCGATGTCCAAGCGCCTGGGCATCGAGGAGGGCACCGCGCTGCCCCGGCCCATCGTCGAGTTCTATTTCAAGGACGACGCGCTGGGTGATCCGCTGGTCACCGAGGAACACATCATCGCCTTTGGCTGGGCCACCCAGCAGGACCTGGATGACATGGTGGCGCTTGCGCTCAGGGTGAACGATTTCCTTTCCGGCGTCATGCTGGCGGTCGGTATCAAGCTGGTGGATTTCAAGATCGAGATCGGGCGCATCTGGGACGGCGATTTCATGCGCCTCGTGGTCGCCGACGAGATCAGCCCGGATTCCTGCCGGCTGTGGGATGTCAAGACGGGCGATCACCTGGACAAGGACGTGTTCCGCCGCGACCTGGGCAGCCTGACGGATGCCTATACCGAGGTCGCCAAGCGGCTGGGGGTGCTGCCCACCAACGTCACCCACCCGACGAAGCCCACCCTGATCAATTGAAAGGGAAAGCGTGTCCGGCTTGTGTCATCACAAATCCGAACCGGACATGACCCCCACCCTACGGGCGCCCGCGGCAAGCATGGCCGGCGCCGCTGAGTTGATGTGACCGATGCGCGCCGGTTCCGTTTCAGGGCCGGTGCCGAGCGAAGGAAGGACGAGACGATGAAGGCCCGCGTTCACGTGATGCTCAAGGACGGCGTTCTGGACCCGCAGGGACAGGCGGTGGCACATGCGCTGGGCGCGCTTGGTTTCGAAGGGGTGGGCGATGTGCGCCAGGGCAAGGTGATCGACCTGGAACTGCACGAGACCGACACAGAGGCCGCCCGCGCGAAGGTGCGCGAGATGTGCGAGAAGCTGCTCGCGAATACCGTGATCGAACGCTACGACATCGAGATCGGCTGAGATGCGCGCGGCGCTGCTGACCGGCTGGCGCAAGCCGCTGGAACTGTCCATGGTCGAGGATCCGGCCTGCCCGCCCGATGGCGTGGTGCTGAAGGTTCTGGCCTGCGGGGTGTGCCGGTCCGACTGGCACGCCTGGACCGGCGCCGACTCCGACGTGTCGCTGCCGCATATCCCGGGGCACGAATATTGCGGGGTGGTCGAGGAGGTCGGGCCCGCGGTCACGCGCTGGTCCGTGGGCGACCGGGTGATCGCGCCGTTCATCCTGGCCTGTGGGCGTTGCCCGGATTGTGCCGCGGGCAACCAGACGATCTGCGCGAGCCAGGCGCTTCCGGGCTTCACGCAGGCGGGCGCCTTCGCGGAACTGATCGCGGTGCCTTATGCCGATAGCAACCTGACGCGCCTGCCCGAGAGGATGGAACCCGCGCTGGCCGCCGCCCTTGGCTGCCGGGTGACGACCGCGTGGCAGGCGTTGACGGGGCGTGCGGCGTTGAAGCCGGGCGAGTGGCTGGCGGTGTTCGGCGGCGGCGGCGTGGGGATTTCGGCGCTGTTGCTGGGCCGGGCTTTGGGCGCGCGGGTGGTCGTGGTCGATGTGGTGCCGGACAAGCTGGCCTATGCGACCGAACTGGGCGCGCATGCCGTGGTGGACGCGCGCACGGGCGATGCGGCCGACGCGGTGCGCGAGATCACCGGGGGCGGCGCCCATGTCGCGATCGAGGCGCTGGGCATTCCCGAGACCACCGCCGGCGCGCTGCGCGCACTGCGAAAGCTGGGCCGGATGGTTCAGGTGGGTATGCCCGCGGGCGAGCACACCACGATGGAACTGCCGATGGACGCGGTCTATTCCGGACAGCTGGCCGTTTATGGCACGCGCGGTATGCCCGCCTGGCGTTACCCGTCGTTGTTGTCGCTGATCGATGGCGGGCACGTGGACCTGACGCCGCTGATCGCGCGGCGCGTGCGCCTGAGCCAGGCCAGCGACGAGCTTGCCGCCTTTGATGCACCGGCGCCGCCCGGTGTCGCCGTCATCACCGATTTCCAGTCCTGATCGAGGAGCCCCGACATGAAAGCCGCCGTTCTCGTCTTCCCCGGCTCGAACTGCGACCGCGACCTTGCGGTGGCCTTCCGCGCGGCCGGCGCCGAGGTCACGATGGTCTGGCACAAGGAGGACGCGCTGCCGGCGGGCGTCGACGTGGTGGGCATTCCCGGCGGGTTCTCGTTCGGCGACTATTTGCGCTGCGGCGCGATCGCCGCGCGCTCGCCGATCACGCGGGCGGTGATCGAGCATACCCACCGGGGCGGTTTTGCGCTGGGCATCTGCAACGGCTTTCAGGTGCTGACCGAGACCGGCATCCTGCCCGGCGCGCTGATGCGCAATGCAGGGCTGAAATTCGTCTGCAAGCCGGTCGATCTGATCGTGGAAACCGGCGACAGCGCCTTTACCTCGGGCTACGAGGCAGGGCAGCGGATCACCATTCCCGTCGCGCACCATGACGGGAACTACGTGGGCGATGCCGATCTGGTGGCGCGGTTGAGCGGCGAAGACCGGATCGCGTTCCGCTATGCCGACAACCCCAACGGGTCGGTGGCCGATATCGCCGGGATCCTGTCGGAAAACCGCCGCGTGCTGGGGCTTATGCCGCATCCCGAACGCGCCGCGGAACCGGCACATGGCGGCACCGACGGGGCGGCGCTTTTCCGCTCGCTGATCGGCGCGCTGACGCCGGCCTGAGGCGGAGTCGCTTGAGCAGGCCCCGGCCTCGGCGTAACCTTGCGGTCATGCTGCTGGGGATCATTCGACAGGCCGGTTTCAGCCGTCCGCCCGTTGGGGGCGAGTGGCGGAAGCGCATGGCGTTGCTGCTGCTGATCCTGGTGGCGGTGGCGACGGTCTGGGTGACAAATACCTGGCTGACGGAGCGGTTCACCGAAAGCACGCGGAACCGGGCGCAGGTGCGGCTGGCGCTGTATTCCGGCAACGTGGTCAGCGAATTGCAGCGCGCCTCGGTCGTGCCGCTGTTGCTGTCGCGCGACCCGACGCTGATCCAGGCGCTGGACAGTTCTGATTTCTCGCAAAGTTCGCAGCGGCTGATCTCTTATGTCGACGATATCGGCGCGGCCTCGCTGATGTTGCTGGACAATTCCGGCCGGGTGGTCGCGGCGACGGACCGGGCGAAGATCGGGACCAACCTGCGAAGTGCGCCGTTCTTCGTCGAGGCGCAGCGGTCGAACGACACGGTTTTCATCACTTCGCGGACCGAGGCGGGCGCCTATACATTTACCTATTCGCGTTCGATCACGGCCGACCGGCGCAAGGCGGGCGTGATCGTGGTGGGCGTTGACCTGGCCAAGTTCGAGCAAAGCTGGGCGGGGATCGCGGATGCGATCATCGTCACCGACAGCGAAGGTCAGATCATCCTGTCGACCGAACCGCGCTGGCGCGGGCGCACGGTGGAAGAGGCGCTGTCGGTACGTTCGCCGCCCTCGGCGATCCGGCGTGCTTTGCAGGCCACGGCCGACTGGGGCGCGTTGCCGCCCGATGCCTATATGATGGGCGAGGCGGTGATGCGCAACGATGCGCGCATCCCGTTCCGCGGCTGGCGGATCGTGTCCTTTACCTCCTACGTATCGATCCGCGACAAGGTGAATTCCGTGCTGGCCCTGGAGATCATGGGGTTCGCGATCCTGCTGGCGTTGACCTTCTACCTCATGTCGCGGCGCGCACAGTTGCGGTCGATCGTGTTCCAGCGCGAGACCGCGGAATTGCGCGAGTTGAACATACGCCTGCAGCGCGAAATCGCCGAGCGCGAGCGGGCCGAGAAGAACCTGGAGGTGGCCGAGCAGACGCTGGCGCAAAGTTCCAAGCTGGCCGCGCTGGGCGAGATGTCGGCGGCGGTCAGCCACGAGCTGAACCAGCCGCTGGCCGCGATGAAGACCTACCTGGCCGGCGCGCGGCTTTTGCTGCAGCGCAAGCGCCCCGACGAGGCGCTGTCCTCGTTCCAGCGGATCGACGACCTGATCGAGCGGATGGGCGCGATCACCCGACAGCTGAAAAGCTATGCGCGCAAGGGCGGCGACGCGTTCGAGCCGCTGGATGTGCGGTCCTGCGTTTCGGGCGCCTTGTCGATGATGGAGCCCCAGCTGAAGCGCCGCCAGGTCACGATCACGCGGACGCTGCCGCGCGAACCGGTGATGGTGATGGCCGACCGGGTGCGTCTGGAGCAGGTCATCATCAACCTGCTGAGGAACGCCCTGGACGCCACGCGCGAGGTCGATCAGCCCCAGGTCGACGTGATCCTTTCTGCGGGGGAAACCGCCACGATGACCGTGCGTGACAACGGTCACGGGATCGAGGATCTCGAGAACCTGTTCGAACCTTTCTACACCACCAAGCAGCCCGGCGATGGCGTCGGGCTTGGCCTTGCGATCTCGTCGGGGATCGTGAACGATCTCGGCGGGCGCCTGACCGCGCGTAACGGGCGCGAGGGGGGCGCGGTATTCGAGGTTCAGCTGCCCATATTGGGGCAGGACGTGGAAGCAGCGGAGTAAATAACCAGGAATGCCCCAGGCCATGAAGATCGCGATTGTCGATGACGAGCAGGACATGCGCCAGTCGATCAGCCAGTGGCTGGCGCTGAGCGGTTTCGAGACCGCGACTTTTGCGCGGGCCGAGGATGCACTGAAGGAGATCGGGCCCGATTACCCGGGCGTGGTGGTCACCGACATCAAGATGCCGGGCATGGACGGGATCTCGTTCCTGAAAAAGCTGATGAGCCTCGATTCCACGCTGCCGGTGATCATGATCACCGGCCATGGCGACGTGCCGATGGCGGTCGAGGCGATGCGGATCGGCGCCTATGATTTCATGGAAAAGCCGTTCAACCCCGACCGCATGACGGAATTGGCGAAACGCGCCAGCCAGGCGCGCCGGCTGACGCTGGACAACCGCGCGCTGCGCCGCGAGTTGGGGGATGGCACGGTTCTGGTGAAGAAACTGATCGGGTCCTCGCCGGTGATGGAACGGCTGCGCGAGGACATCCTGGACCTGGGCCAGGCCGACGGGCATGTGCTGATCGACGGCGAGACCGGCACCGGCAAGACGCTGGTGGCGCATGCGCTGCACGCCGTGGGGCCGCGGGCGGGAAAGAAATTCGTCCAGATCGCCTGTGCCGCGCATGAACCCGACGCCCTGTCGGCCAAGCTGTTCGGCCCGGTCGAAGAGGGCGGCGCGATTCCGGCGGTCGAGGAGGCGCGCGGCGGCACGCTGTGCCTGGAGGATGTCGAGGCCTTGTCGCCCGCGCTTCAGGCCCGTCTTCTGACCTTCATCAACGACCAGGGCAGCCCGGCCGAGACGCGGATCATCGCGGTGTCGAACCTGCAGGAGCAGGACAAGACCGTCGAGGACGTGCTGCGCCCCGACCTGTTCTACCGTCTCGCCGCGATGAAGATCACCCTGCCGCCGTTGCGCGCACGCGGCGAGGATATCCTGACGCTGTTCAACCGCCTGTCCGAACAGTTCGCCGAGGAATACGGCTGCGAAGCGCCCGAGGTGACCGCCCAAGAGGCCGCGCAACTGATGCAGGCGCCCTGGCCGGGGAATGTGCGGCAGTTGATCAACGTGGCCGAACGCGCGGTGCTGCAGAACCGGCGCGGTTCGGGCACGATCGCCAGCCTTCTGATGGCCGACAACGAGGCAACGCGCCCGGTGATGACCACCGAGGGCAAGCCGCTGAAGGAATATGTCGAGGCGTTCGAGAGGATGCTGATCGACAACACGATGCGCCGCCACAAGGGGTCCATCGCGGGCGTGATGGAGGAGCTTTGCCTGCCCCGGCGCACGCTTAACGAGAAGATGGCCAAGTACGGTTTGAGCCGCGCCGACTATCTTTAGGGCGGAATGCGGCGGAAAAAGGCATTGTATTTGGCTGCGCTCTGCCGCTAATGTCGCCGAGCGGTGGTCCGTCCCGAGGGGCGCGCCGCCGCTTCGAACGAGTTTCGCTGTCTTTCGCGCGTCCCGCGGCAACATCGCCGGGACCAGCACGAAACAGACCGATCGGGTTCCGAAAGGACCCACAGCATCCCCGGGACCCAAGGGTCGCCGGGACTTAGCAACGGATGCCGCGCCCCCATGCGGCATCGGAGACGAACCGCGATGGAGCGCGCCACCATAATCGGATACGGGACGGGCAGGCCACGGGCCGCCCACCGGCCGTTTGCGTGCGACCACGCCCCAACAAGACACCCACCGCGCCGCCTTGTTCCTCCGGGGACGGGCGGTCCGCCGTGGTGCAAAGAATTGACATGGCAAAGAAAATGCTTATCGACGCCACCCACGCGGAAGAAACCCGCGTGGTCGTGGTTGACGGAAACAGGGTTGATGATTTCGACTTCGAAAGCGTCAACAAGCGGCAGCTCGCCGGTAATATCTATCTAGCGAAAGTCACTCGCGTGGAGCCCTCGCTCCAGGCGGCTTTCGTGGATTACGGCGGCAATCGGCACGGCTTCCTCGCCTTCTCGGAAATCCATCCGGATTACTACCAGATCCCGGTTGCCGACCGTGAGGCATTGCTGGCCGAGGAGCGCGCGCTGGCCGAGGAGATCGACGAGGACGAACCGGCCGAAAAGGCCAAGCCGAAAAAGCGCACCCGCTCGCGGCGGAAATCCCGGGCAGAACCCGAAGCCGCGCCTGCGGAGGCGATCGAAGGTTCCGTGGCCGAAGCGGGCACCGATGATGCGGCCGA
This sequence comes from Rhodovulum marinum, assembly GCF_004343075.1. Classification (GTDB taxonomy): domain Bacteria; phylum Pseudomonadota; class Alphaproteobacteria; order Rhodobacterales; family Rhodobacteraceae; genus Rhodovulum; species Rhodovulum marinum. The sequence continues at coordinate 30,050 of NZ_SLXP01000002.1, read as the reverse complement.
CGTCGCGGAGGTCTCTCAACCGGAGGGCGAATCGCTCGACCGGCCGCAGGATGCGGGTAACGTCGATGATGCGCCGCCCAGCACCACCATCGCCGCCGCCGCGCGCAGCGACGATCCCGTGGAAACCCGCGAGCCGGCCGACATACCCGGCATGGATGTCGTCGATCTGGCGCCCGATGACGAGGTGACCGCCGAACCTATCGAGACCGCGAGCGAAGAGGCCAAGCCGCGCAAGACGACCCGCCGCCGTCGCAAGCCCGCGCGCAAATCCGACCGTGACGAGGCCGCCGAACCGGAGGCCGATGCACCGGATGCGGCGTCGGACGATGCGGTCGAAGCGGAAGAGGACATCGCGGAGCCCGCAGAGCGCGACGACCATATCGAATCGGTCGCGGAAGAAGACGTTGCCGAGGAGATCCGCCCGCGCAAAGCCCGTCCGCGCCGCTACAAGATCCAGGAGGTCATCAAGGTCCGGCAGATCATGCTGGTGCAGGTGGTCAAGGAGGAACGCGGCAACAAGGGCGCGGCGCTGACGACCTATCTGAGCCTCGCCGGCCGCTATTGCGTGCTGATGCCCAACACCGCGCGCGGCGGCGGCATTTCGCGCAAGATCACCAACGCCGCGGATCGCAAGAAACTCAAGGAAATCGCGGGTGAGCTTGACGTGCCCGAGGGCGCCGGCCTGATCATCCGGACCGCCGGCGCGCAACGCACCAAGTCCGAGATCAAGCGCGATTACGAATACCTTCAGCGGTTGTGGGAACAGATCCGGGAACTGACGCTGAAATCCATCGCGCCCGCGCCGATCTATGAGGAAGGGGACCTGATCAAGCGGTCGATCCGCGACCTTTACTCGCGCGAGATCGACGAGGTGTTGGTCGAGGGCGAACGCGGCTATCGCGTGGCCAAGGACTTCATGAAGATGATCATGCCGTCCCATGCCAAGAACGTGAAGCATTACACCGATCCGATGCCGCTGCTCGCGCGGTTCCAGGTGGAAAGCTACCTGTCCTCGATGTTCAACCCGACCGTTCAGTTGAAATCGGGCGGCTATATCGTGATCGGCGTGACCGAGGCACTGGTTGCGATCGACGTGAACTCGGGCCGGGCGACCAAGGAAGGCTCGATCGAGGAAACCGCGCTGAAGACGAACCTGGAGGCCGCGGAGGAGGTGGCGCGCCAGCTGCGTCTGCGGGACCTGGCCGGGCTGATCGTGATCGACTTCATCGACATGGAAGAGCGGAAGAACAACGCCGCCGTCGAGAAGCGCCTGAAGGACAAGCTGAAGAACGACCGTGCGCGGATCCAGGTGGGCCGTATCTCGGGCTTTGGCCTCTTGGAGATGAGCCGCCAGCGGTTGCGGCCGGGCATGATCGAGGCGACGACCCAGCCGTGCCCCAGCTGCCACGGCACCGGTTTGATCCGGTCCGATGACAACCTGGCGCTGTCGATCCTGCGCCAGCTTGAGGAAGAGGGCGTGCGCGGACGCTCGCGCGAGGTGCTGCTGAAGGCACCGGTGGGCATCGTGAACTTCCTGATGAACCAGAAACGCGAGCATGTCGCCCAGATCGAGGCTCGCTATGGCCTGTCGGTGCGGATCGAGGCCGATCCGTTCCTGATCTCGCCCGATTTCTCGATCGAGCGGTTCAAGACGGCGACCCGCGCGGTGCCCGAAGTGTCCGCACCGGTCATTTCGGTCGACACCTCTGAGTTGCCCGAGTTGATCGAGGAGCCTGAAGTCGTCGAAGAGGCGGCCGCACCGTCCGTCGAGGGCGACGATAAGCCGAAGAAACGCCGTCGCCGGCGCCGGCGCAAGAAATCCGGCCAGGGTGGCGAGCCGGGCGAGGGCACGGGCGCCGACATGCGCGATGAAACCGGCGGCGACGAGGAGGGCGCCGTGGACGAGGCGGCGAGCGACAGCGCCGAACCGGCCGGGGCCGCAGAGCCTGCCGAGGATACGCCCAAGAAAAAACGCACCCGCCGGCCGCGTGGCGGAAAGGCGACCAAGGTGGAGGTCCAGGCCGATACCGCTGCGCCCGAGGCAGAGCCCGCCCCGGTGATCGAGGTGGCGCCGGAGCCGAGCTTGGACGCCGTTTCCGAATCCGCTGCGGAACCTGCGGCAGAATCTGAACCTGAACCCGTTGCCGAAATCGTCGTCGCCCCGGAACCGGAGCCGGCCCCCGAACCCGCCACGGCGGCGGTAAAGGATGAGGAAACGGCCGATGCAGAAGAGGCCGCGCCGAAATCTCGCAAACGGGGGTGGTGGTCGCTGGGCCGCTAGGGCCGATCGCATGACGGGGCCGGTCCCTCGCCAGTGGGGGCCGGCCTAGCCGCGCCGGATCAGGTAAAGCTGGCCTTCCTCGCAATCTTCCATCGCGATGAACTCGTGCCCCGCTTCCTTGCAGAAATGCGGGATGTCCACGACCGCCACAGGGTCGTCGGCCCAAAGCCGCAGCAGTCCGCCATCGGCCAATTGCTCAAGAGCCTTGCGGGCCTTGAGCACAGGCAGCGGGCAGCGCAACCCTCGCGCGTCTATTTCCAAAGACACCACCATTTTTGCGGGAGTATGCGGGTTGCGGCGCCTTGTCCACGGCTTTGTGAGGGGTGGCCACGTGACGAAACGCCCGCCTTGGGCTAAGCCCGGACGCGTAGAAGAGGAATGGCGATGTTCGGAATAGAGCTGATCGACGCGGGGCTGCTGCCGGCCATGCTGGTGGCGCTGGTCGCCGGGCTTCTGAGTTTCCTCAGCCCCTGCGTGCTGCCCATCGTTCCGCCCTACCTGGCCTATATGGGCGGGATCAGCATGGTGGACCTGACGGGCGCGACGGAGGCGCGACGGAGAGCGCTTTTGCCGGCGCTGTTCTTTGTCATGGGCCTGTCGACGGTGTTCCTTTTGCTGGGTTTTACCGCCTCGGCCTTCGGAGCATTCTTTCTGCAGAACCAGGACTGGTTCGCGCGTATCGCCGGCGTGATGGTCATCGTGTTCGGCCTTCATTTCCTGGGTGTGTTCCGTATTCCGATCCTCGACCGCGAGGCGCGGCTGGATGCGGGCGACCGGGGGGGGTCGGCGCTTGGGGCCTATCTGCTGGGCCTGGCCTTTGCCTTTGGCTGGACGCCCTGCATCGGTCCGCAACTGGGCGCGATCCTGTCGCTTGCGGCGTCCGAGGCCTCGGTGGCCCGAGGCACCGTGCTGCTTGGGGTATATGCCGCAGGGCTGGGTATTCCGTTCATCCTGGCCGCGCTGTTCATCCAGCGCGCGATGGGTGTGATGAACCGGCTGAAACGCCATATGGTCCTGATCGAAAAGGCGATGGGCGGGCTTTTGGTCGCGGTCGGGCTGGCCCTGGTGACGGGGGCGTTCAGCGCCTTCAGCTACTGGTTGCTTGAGACCTTTCCGGGGTTGGCAACTTTGGGTTGATCGCCCTAGGCTTGGTCGGGCAGACGACGGGGGCCGGGACGGCATGGCGGGCGGCACGGGAGCAGTCAGGCGGCGGCGGGTGCTGTATATCCCCGGCTATGACCCGTTCCCGCCGCGCCGCTACCGCGAGTTGTACCGCAGAGAGGCGGCCGCACAGGCCGCGATTTCGGGCTTTCGGATCGTGGTAACGTCTGGAACGGGCCCCGAGACCTGGCGAGTAACCGCGCAGGTCGAAGGGGCGTCGGTCGAGACCGGGATCGACGTGCTGGTGTGGTCGGATATCGTGCGCGTGTCGATGTCGCCGTCGATCCTGGCCACTTATGTGCAACTTGTCCGCACCGCCTGGGCCTATCTGGGGTCGGGCGCGTTGTTTCGGCTGGCACGGCTGCGCAAGGGGCCGACGATCGCCGCGCTTTATCCGATCGCGGTGTTGCTGGGGCAATTGGCGATCGGGCTGGCCGCCGCGCGCGGGCTGGGCGCGGTGCTGGCGGCCAGCGGATTGCCGGGGGTCGGGTGGCTGGGCCTGGTCGTGGTCTGGCCAGTGCTGGCCTGGTTCCGCGCACGCGACCGACGGCTGTTCGCCTGGTACCTGATGCATGATTATGCCCATACGGCCAGCCGGGGCGGCGCCTATCCGCCAGAGCTGGAGGACCGCCTGGGCGCATTTGCCGACCGGATCGCCGCGGCGCTGGCCGAGGATGTCGACGAGGTGCTGGTCGTCGGTCATTCCTCGGGGGCGCATCTGGCGGTTTCGATCCTGGCGGACCTGCTGCGGTCGGGCCGTGTGCCCGAGGATGGGCCGGCGCTATCGCTGCTGACGCTGGGGCAGGTGGTGCCGATGGTGAGCTTTCTGCCGCGGGCCAATCGGCTGCGGGCCGACTTGTGGCTGATGGCGGGGCAGGGGCGCATTCCCTGGGTGGATGTCACTGCGCCGGGCGACGGCTGCGCCTTTGCGCTGTGCGATCCGGTGGCAGTGTCGGGCGTGGCGCCCGAGCCGCAGCGCTGGCCGCTGGTGATTTCGGCGGCGTTCAGCCACACCCTGTCGTCGGCGCGCTGGCGGGCGCTGCGCTGGCGGTTCTTTCGGCTGCATTTCCAGTATCTCTGTGCCTTTGACCGGCCGAGGACATACGATTACTTCCGCGTGACGGCCGGGCCGCTGACGTTGGGGGCGCGGTTTGCCGGGCAGCCGCCCTCGCCGGGGCGGATCGCGACGCCGCTGAACTGGTTTGCCGCGACCATGCCATGACCCTGCCGCCGAAACCCGGTTCGCGGCCCGACCGCGTCTCACTTGCCGGTTACCTGCGCCGGTTCAGGGCGGATATCCTGTCGGCCCAGCCGGCCCGGCTGTACCGTGCGAAGATGGCCGAGTTCCGAACGCCGTTCTTTCGGTCCTACCTGGTCAATCAGCCCGACCTGGTGCGGCTGGTGCTGCAGGAGCGGCCCGGCGATTTCCCGAAGTCGGATCGAGTGCAGGCGGGTCTTGCGCCGCTTTTGGGGGAGTCGGTCTTCGTGACGAACGGCGCGACCTGGGAGCGCCAGCGGCGGCTGATCGACCCCGCCTTCGACGGCGGACGTTTGCGCGATACCTTTCCGGCGATGGTCGATGCCGCTTCGGCGGCAGTCGCCCGTCTGCGACCCGGTCTTCGCGAGATCGAGGCGGTCACCAGCCACGCCGCGGCCGACGTGATCTTTCGCACGCTGTTCTCGCTTCCGATCGAGGATGGGGTTGCGCGGACGGTGTTCGATGCGTTCCGCGCCTATCAGCGCGGCCAGCCGCTTTTGAATCTGGGGGCCTTCGTTGGGGGACCCGGCTGGATGCCGCGGTTTCACGGTCGGCGCACGCGGGCAACGGCGCGTGAAATTCGGACGCTGATCGAGGCGCTGACCCGGAAGCGCGCCGCCGAGATCGCCCGAGGGACCGCGCCCGACGATCTGGCCACCAAGATCATGACCGCGCGCGATCCCGAAACGGGTGACGGGTTCGATGCGTCCGAGATGGTCGACCAGGTGGCGATCTTTTTCCTGGCCGGGCACGAGACTTCGGCCTCGGCATTGGCGTGGGCACTGTATTTGCTGGCGCTGTTCCCCGATGTGCAGGACCGCGTCGCGGCCGAGGCCGCGGGGTTGCCCGACCGGCCGACCATGGGCGACATGGGGCGACTGACCTTCACCCGCGACGTGTTCCGCGAGACGCTGCGGCTTTACCCGCCGGTGCCGATGATGGTGCGCGAGGCCAAGCGGCCCGAACGGTTCCGTGACCGGCGCATCGCGCGCGGCAGCCAGATCGTGATCAGTCCCTGGCACCTGCACCGGCATGAAAGATTGTGGGAAAGGCCCGATGCGTTCGACCCCGACCGTTTTGCGACACCGAACGGGCGGGCCTGCCTGCGCGAGGCGTTCATCCCGTTCTCGGCGGGGCCGCGGGTCTGCACGGGGGCGGGATTCGCGATGATCGAAGGGCCGTTGTTGTTGGCGATGCTGGTGCGCGGTTACCGTTTCGCCCGTGTCGCAGGCTGTGACCCGGTTCCGGTCGCGCATCTGACGGTGCGCGCGAAACAGGGGATTTGGCTGGAGATATCGCCGCGCCGGTCCTGATCGTGCCAAGCGCGTGGCGGTCAGCCGCGGTAATGACGCAGGACGTAGACCCGGATCGCCGAGGCGAGGCCGGTTTCCATGTCGCGGCCCGCGTCGATTTCGGCGGCCAGGGCGTTGATCGCCATGCCTTTTTCCGCGGCAATTTCACGGAAGGCGATCCAGAACGCATCTTCCAGCGAGACGCTGGTACGGTGGCCGCGCAGCGTCAACGAGCGTTTGACCGGGCGGCCGCTGGTCATTCGTCCTCGCGCTTGTGCGCGTCGAGCACTGAACGGGCGCGCGCGGCCTCGGCGGCCTCGCGCGCCTTCTGGGTCTTGGTACGGCCGAATTTCACCGCGTTGGCGTCGCCCTCGGCACGCTTGTCGGCGCGGGCTTTCGCCTTGCGCGCCGCGCGCAGATTGACGACGCCCTTGGCCATCAGTCCTTGGGCCCGATCATGTCTTCGGGCCGGACGATGGCCTCGAAGGTTTCGGCATCGACGAAGCCGAGGTTGATCGCCTCTTCCTTCAGGGTGGTGCCGTTCTTGTGCGCGGTCTTTGCGACCTTCGTCGCGTTGTCATAGCCGATCTTGGGCGCCAGCGCGGTCACCAGCATCAGGCTTTCGCGCATCAGCTTCTCGATCCGCGCCTCGTTGGCCTGGATGCCGTTCAGCATCCGCTCGGTGAAGCTGCCCGCGGCATCACCCAGAAGCTGCATGGATTGCAGCAGGTTGTAGGCCATCATCGGGTTGTAGACGTTCAGTTCGAAATGGCCTTGGGAGCCGGCGAACTTAATCGCCGCGTCGTTGCCCATGACATGGGCGGCGACCTGGGTCAGTGCCTCGGCCTGGGTGGGGTTTACCTTGCCCGGCATGATCGACGAGCCGGGTTCGTTCTCGGGCAGGATCAATTCGCCCAGGCCCGAGCGGGGCCCCGAACCGAGGAAGCGGATGTCGTTGGCGATCTTGTAGCAGCTGCCCGCGACGGTCGCGAGCGCGCCGGACATGAAAACCATCGCGTCGTGGGCGGCCAGCGCCTCGAACTTGTTGGGCGCGGTGACGAAGGGCAGGCCGGTGATGCGCGCCATGTTGGCCGCGACCATCTCGCCCCAGCCCTTTTTCGTGTTCAACCCAGTGCCGACGGCCGTGCCGCCCTGGGCCAGTTCGTAGATGCCGGGAAGGGCCGCCTTGACCCGGTCGATGCCCATGCGGACCTGGTGGGCGTAGCCCGAGAATTCCTGCCCCAGCGTCAGCGGTGTCGCATCCTGGGTGTGCGTGCGGCCGATCTTGATGATGTCCTTGAATTCGGACGATTTCCGTTCGAGCCCCTCGGCCAGCTTTTCCAGCCCGGGCAGCAGAACGTCGCGGGCCGTCATCGCGGCGGCGATATGCATGGCGGTGGGAAAGGTGTCATTCGAGGACTGACCCATGTTGCAGTGATCGTTCGGGTGCACCGGGTCCTTGGACCCGATCACACCGCCCAGGATCTCGATGGCGCGGTTGGCGATCACCTCGTTGGCGTTCATGTTCGACTGGGTGCCCGACCCGGTCTGCCAGACGACGAGCGGGAAATTGTCGTCGAACTTTCCGTCGATCACCTCGGAGGCTGCCTGAACGATGGCCGTTCCGCGCGTCTCGTCGAGATTGCCAAGCGCCATGTTCGCCTCGGCGCAGGCCTGCTTGATGACACCCAGCGCGCGTACGATGGCCGTGGGCTGCTTTTCCCAGCCGATGGGAAAGTTCATCAGGCTGCGCTGGGTCTGCGCGCCCCAGTACTTGTCGGCGGGGACCTCCAGCGGACCGAAGCTGTCGGTCTCGGTGCGGGTGGCTGTCATCGGCACGCTCTCCTTGTGGCGGGTCTGGGCCCCCCGGGTCTTAACGTCTGGGACGGAAAGATCAATCGGGCGCCGGGCGGAAGGCCGGCTAGATCGGTGCCTTTCGCGGAGCGGTCAGCGGGTGGCGCGGGCCGGCGGCTGCGCGGGACCCTACTTGCGGAACTTGTCGAGGCTCACGACTTCGGCCTCGCGGTGTCCGGTTCCACCGGCGGGCGCGTCGCTGTCTTCGCCCTCGGCCGCGCCATTGCTGTCGGCGACACTATCCGCGTCGCTGCTCTCTTCGTCCTCTTCGTCGCTTTCCTGCGTCTCGAAGCGCAGGCCGAATTCGACCGAGGGGTCGACGAAGGTGCGGATCGCGTCGAACGGGATATACAGCGGTTCGGGGCTGTCGCCGAAGTTGAGCGTGACCGAAAACCCGTCCTCGGTCACGTCGAGATCGGCGAACCAGTGCTGGATCACCACCGTCATCTCGTCGGGGTAACGGTCGCGCAGCCAATCGGCCAGCCCCACATCGGGATGGGTGGTGTCGAAGGTGATGAAGAAATGGTGCTCGCCCGGCAGACCGGTTTCGGCGACACGCGACAGGACCCTGCGGATCAGGTCGCGCATCGCGGCATGCATCAGGTTGCCATAGTCGATCCGGTTCGACATCGCCGATGTACCCTTGGGTTGAGTGGCCCCCAGCATAGGGGATTCGGATGACAGGGGAAGGGGCTAGAGGAAAAATCCGCCGTCTGCGAGCACGCCTGCCCCGGCCATCAGCACCAGCACCCCCGGCAGTGGCCAGCGCAGCACCAGAAGCAGCAGTGCGGCCAGGGCGCCGAGCACCGCGGCGGCGGGTTGAAAGCTGGTCCAGGTGGGCACGATCATGTCGAGAGGTCCGGCGGTGATCCGGTCGACACGGTCAAAGGCGACATGGGCGGCGAACCACAGCGACAGGTTCAGGATGACGCCGACCACGGCCGCGGTCACCGCGTCCAGCGCGGCCGACAGGCGCGGAAAGCCGGCCAGCCGGTCGACATATGGAGCGCCTGCGAAGATCCACAGGAAGCAGGGCACGAAAGTGACCCAAAGCGTGACCGCGGCGGCGGCGAGGCCGAGCGCCCAGCCCCCCGCCTGCTGGCCTGCGAGGAAGCCCACGAACTGGGTGACCAAGATCAGCGGTCCGGGCGTCGTTTCGGCAAGCCCCAGGGCGTCGATCATCTGTTCGGGGCTCAGCCAGCCGCGGGTTGCGACCACCTCTTGCGCCATCCAGGCCAGCACCGCGTAGGCGCCGCCGAAGGTCAGCGCGGCAAGCTTTGAGAAAAAGGCGGCGATCTCGGACAGCAGGCCGCCCCCCATCGCGTGAAGAGCGGCAACCGGCGCGAACCAAAGTGCCCCCCAAAGGGCAATCGTCCGCCCGGTGCGGGGACGTTCGGACCGGGCCGTAAGGGGGGGCGGCGCTCCGCAGGCGGTGGCATACCCCCAGAATGCGGCGACCGCGATGATCAGGGGGAAGGGCAGGGCGAACGCGAAGATGGCGAGGAAGGACAGCCCCGCCAGCGCCCAGCGGGCGGGGGTTTTCAGCGCCTTCTGCCCGAGCCGGGTCAATGCCTGTAGCACGATCACCACGACGGTCGCCTGGATGCCCAGAAACAGCGCCTGGGCCAGGGGCACGGCGCCCCAGGCGGCATAGCCGGCCGCCAGGGCCAGGATGACCGCCGCGCCGGGCGCGACGAACAGCGTGCCCGCGATCAGCCCGCCCGGCACGCCCCGAAGCCGCCAGCCCGCGAAGGTGGCCAGCTGCATCGCCTCGGGGCCCGGCAGCAGCATGCAGAAACTGAGGGCGCGCAGGAAGCCCGCCTCGTCCAGCCAGCCACGGGTTTCGACCAGTTCGCGATGCATCAGGGCGATTTGCGCGGCAGGTCCACCAAAGGAGATAAGGCCGATGCGCCCGAAAACGCGGGTCAGTTCGGAGAGCGAGGGCGCAGGGGCGGTCATGGCCCCGTCATAGCGGGCTGCGCGCGACAAGGCGATGACATTGGCAAGCGGTCAGCGCCGACCCGCGGTGTCAGCAGATTTGCTGCCCGCTCATCCCGATGGCGACGGTATGGGCCGGCAAAAGGCCCAACTGCTCGAAGAAGGAAACGAAATCGAAGCAGTTATAGGCCTCGGCGATACTTTCGCCATCGAAGCGGGCCATCAACTGGCCCATCACGCGCAGCGGCGTGCCATCTTCGGGGCGCTCGGCCTCGCATTCGATCAGGGCGGACAGCCAGTCCCCCGACTCGATCGCCTTCACGATCCGAAAGCGCGGCTTTTCGACCAGGTGCACCAAGGCCATCGCGAAAACCGCGATATCCTCGGGGCCGACCTGCATCCCGTCCATCAGTCCTTCGGCGCGGGTGCTGTCGGTGAACAGGGTGCCCACCGCATCGAAATCGCCGTCGATATAGACGCGGCGGTACCAGTCCTCCAGCCGTGCGACCCTGTCCATTGGCGCGATCCTCCGGTTTCCTCTGCCCTTGTCGCGCAAAAGCGTTAGCGAAGTGTTTCGATCGCTGTTGGCGTGATCAGTTCCGCGACGGAAGCAGGCCCAGGGTTGCGGGTGACGGCCACCGGCGAAAGCGTGGTTTCAGAACGAAAATCGGGGAAAGTGCAGGCTTCTGTTGCCAGGTGCCTGCGAACCCCGCCTTACGTTGCTAGACGCAAGGGCTTAAATTTGGTTTTGCGGACCGCTTACGCGGCCAGCGCCACCGGAGCACGGTTGTCATTGGCAACTATCATGCTTGCACCGATAACGGTGGTAGCTCACCGGGCGAAAGCAAAACCCCTTTAGACGTCCGTCGATCCTGTTTCGGCCCCATGATCCCGCCAATGTGGGATTTTTGGTGGAGCCGCCGGGTACCGCCCCCGGGTCCGATCCGCTTATTACGGGCGCGTTTATCGCCATAGTCCCTTGCGAGACGAAGCGAATGTAGGCGCCTTCTGCGGGTCGATCAAGGGGTGTGGTTGCTCATTGGCCCGGCAGCGAGGCGCAATGCGCCCCACCCGATGCCTGCCCCGAACCCAGCGCCATCAGGGGCGGCGCGGCGAAGGGGTCGAGCGGGTGCGAGGTCGCAAGGTCAAGCGCCAGAAGCGCGGCGACCGCGGCCAGAAGGGCGATCACGACGGGCAAGCGGGTCATCGGCGCGGCTCCAGCCCGAGATAGGGGCGCAGCTTGATGCCGTACCATGACCCGGTAAACGCGGCGGCGAACCACGCCCAGCCATGCAGGCTTCCAGTCGACACACCGCTGAACAGAGCGCCGATATTGCAGCCGAAGGCCAACCGCGAGGAATAGCCCAGCAGGAACCCCGCGACGATCACCGCGACCCATGCGTGCACCGGGTGGCCCTTGACCCGCGCGGTCAGCCCGTCACGCCACCACGCGGCCAGCGCGGCCCCGGCGATCAGGCCGATATCGGTCAACGAGGTGATGTCGGTCAGCATGCTTTGTTCGAGGCGTTCGACATTGCCGGGCGCGGCCCAGAACGGCGAGCCCGACAGGTCGGCGCCCAGCGCCACCGCGCCCTTGGCCACCCACAGCCCCAGCCCGTAGACCACGCCCCAGGGCTGTCCCGCCACCACCAGGTGCAGGATCGCAAGCCCCGCCACGATCAGTGCCGCGGCCCACAGTCGACCGGGCAGCTTCCGCTTGCCCGGTTCGGCAACGGCCAGCGCGATGCCCGCGACAGAGGCCAGCGCCAGAAGCGTCAGCGCGAGGCCGAAGGGACCGGACAGCGCCGCCACCGGCAGGCTGCCCAACCCGGTCCACCAGGTCAGGTGATAGGCCCCCGCGAAACTGCCCAAGGCAAAGAAGGGCAGCGCCACGGCGCTGACGATGTTGCCGGAGCCGGCATTGACCAATGTGCCCGATCCGCAGCCCAGCACGATCTGCATGCACATCCCGAACACGAAGGCGCCGCCGATCATCGCATAGCCCACCGGCGCATGCGCCCCGGACAGTTCGGTCGGGTTGGACGCGAGAAGGGGGAAGGCCGCGACCGCGACGAGGCCGATACAGATCATCTGTGCCACCATGCCCGTGGCATCGCGAAACAGGATCAACCGCCGCCACGGCCCGGTGAAACCGAAGCGCAGCCCCTCCATCGCGATGCCGAAGCCCAGCCCGATCAGCAGAAGCGCGCCGTAGCGCGGTCCGGCCAGCGCCGCTACCGCAAGTGCGGCCACAAGCGCCATCAGAACCGCCAGGGCGCGGCCCTTCAGCCGCGGCGCGATGCGCGCCTCGAGGGGGGTGTCTGTCATGGATGCCTCAATACTTGCCGGTCACGCGGTTCCACAGGTTGCGGATCGGCCCCGGGACATTGGCCATCTCGTTCCCCGCACTGGACCAGCCGACCATGGACTCGGGGTAAAGGCGCACGCCCTCGATCCCGGCCAGTTCGCTGAGGGCGAACCAGTTGGTGGCCGCCCAGTGGCCGGTATTGCAGAACGACACCAGCTGGTCGCCCTGTCCGAATCCGTTTTCGGCGGCGAGGCGTTCGACGACTCCCGGTTCGATCAGGGCCGGACGGTCCGACCCGAACCAGTTCGAATGGGTGAAATAGCGCGACTGGGGCAAGGTGCCGGGGCGGGCGGCGGCGTCATGCTTGGCGTTGCCTTCCCAGAAGGCCTGGGTGCGCGCGTCGATCAACTCGCCCGGCTGCGTGCCTGCCACGATCTGTTCGACATCCCCGGTGGTGGCAAGCCATTCGTGCGAGAAGCTTATCGTCACGTCGCTGGGTGTTGGTGTGACGGGGCCGGTTTCCACCGGCAGCTTCGCCTCTTGCCACGCGTTCATGCCGCCATTCAGGATGGCCAGCGGGCTGACCCCGCTGGATTTCAGCGTCCAGTAGACCCGCGCGGCAGAGCCGAAATCGGTCTGGTCGGTGCCTTGGTGAACAATAACCGTTGGCCGGTCGAGGGTGACGCCCAGACTGCGCAGCACCTCTGTCAGCTTGTCCTCGGGGATCAGGGCGCCGGGGTTTTCCTTGGGGCCGCGGAACAGGTTATAGGGCGCATGCACCGCGCCGGGGATATGGCCGACCTCGAAATGGGTCTTTTCGCTGTCCTCGACCTTGCCGGGGCGGATGTCGAGGATCAGCGGGTCGACGGTTTCGCGCGCCCCGGCAAGGGACTGGGCGTCGATCAGCGGACCGAACCCGGCGTCCTGGGCCAAGACCGGCTGGGCCAGCAGGGCAAGGGCGAAGGCGAGGGGGGAAAGATGTTTCGTCATGTCGGTCACCTCTGGTTGATGGGCCGAACCTGTGGCGTGTTACCGCGCGGCGCAATACCGCATACCGCGACTCAGCCTAACGCGAAACCGCGAAAAAATCGTCCGTTCTTTCTTGCTGCGTCCGGCCGGTCGGTTTTCCGCCGCTGCGGCGGGTGAGCGGGTCGTGGTGGGCGCCGGTGCCAGAAAAAAGGGACGCGCCGGCATGCAGGGGGGAAGCACAGCCCGCGGGGGCGGGATTGCGCCGCCCCGGGGACGGGGCGGCGCGCGGCAGGTGTCAGAAACCGGCCTTGATCTTCTCGAGCTCGGCCGATTGCTTTTCGCGCAACTCGCCCGGCATCGGCAGCTGGGCCAGGACGGGCGCGTCGATCGGGCCAAGCCCGACCGCGGTCAGCGCCTCGTCGCCGATCCCCGCCATCGCCGTGGCGTTGGAGTGGCCATAGCCCGCATCCAGCAGCGCCTGGGTCGAGGACGGATCGAGCAGCGCGTTCATGAAGTCATACGCCTTGTCCTCGGAGCCCTCGCCATCCTTGAGGTTCACGTAGCCGCACAACCAAAGCGACGAACCCTCGGCCGGTTCACGCTGAAAGCCGATGGGGAATCCCTCGTCGGCCATGGTCGGGACGGTTTCGTTCCAGGCCCAGGCGATCAGCACCTCGCCGGTGGCCAGAAGCTGCGCAAGTTCCGCCGGGTCCACCCAGTAGGTGCGCAAATTGGGATGCACCTCGCGCAGCCAGGCGGAGGCGGCCTGGAACTGTTCGTCCGTGGCATTGGTCCAGTTCGTGGTGCCGGTCGCCAGGTAGGCAAGTGCATAGGCGTCGTCCACGTTGTCGGGCAGGGTGACGCGGCCTTCGTATTTCGGGTCCTTGAACACGTTCAGGCTGGCCACGTCTTCGGTCGGAACCTCGTCGGTGTTGTAGGCGATGGCGGTCGAGCCGAAATCGGAGGGAATGAAATAGACCGCGGCGCCGGTATCGCCGACATCGGTGCCGGTCAGGTCGGCGTTCAGGTCGCCCCAGGCGGTGATCCGGTTGACATCCCAGGGTTCCAGGATGCCCGACTCGACCCATTTCGTGACCGAACCCGCGCAAACATGGCTGACATCGGCCTTGAAGCCCGAGCGCAGCTTCTGGAACGCCTCTTCCTCGTCGCCGAAGAAGGTGAAACTCGGCGGCTCTCCGTGCTGTTCGGCGTACTTGGTATGGAAGGCCGGGTCCTCGAATCCCGAGTAGTCGAATACCAGGAGATCGGGGTCGGCTGCCCAGGCGGCGGTGCCGATCAGCATGGCGGCGGAACCGGCGAGGAAGGTGCGCATCGTCATTCGTCGTCCCTGTGTTGGGGTAAGTGGTGCAAGGTCACGCTAGCGATGCGGTGTCGCCTGCTCAAGGGATTTAGGGGGGGACTCGCAACCGGCCCACGGCTCTGTCAAAAGGGGGCGGCGCATGAAGGGTGAGGGTCTGATGGCGACGACGCTGGTGACGGCCGACTGGTGCCGGGTAATGGCACGCTATAACCGCTGGCAGAACCGCGCGGCGGTCGAGGCGGCGGGCACCCTGGCGCCCGAGCTGCGCGAAGCCGATCGGGGGGCGTTCTGGGGCTCGATCCGGGGAACGCTGGCGCATCTGCTGTGGGCCGATCATGTCTGGATGGCGCGGCTGGACGGCTGGGAGGCGCCGGGCGCCGCACTGGCCGAGAGTGGCGGGTTCGTGACCGACTGGGCCGAACTGCGGTCCAAGCGGCAGATCACCGACGCGCGCATAAGCCGCTGGGCGCAAGCGCTGGACGACGAGGCGCTGGCCGGCGACCTAGCCTGGCACTCGGCGGCGGCGGGGCGCGCGGTGACCATGCCGCGTGCGATCTGCGTGATGCACATGTTCAACCACCAAGCCCACCACCGCGGCCAGGTTCACGCGATGCTGACGTCGGCGGGGGTGGACCCGGGGCCGACCGACCTGTTTCTGATGCCCGACCTTGTCGGGTAGGATCCAAAAAGGGAGTAAGACGATGTTCAAGGCGCTGGTCGTCGAGAAAGACGAGGACGGCAAGACCCATGCGGATGTGCAGGACCTGGACGAGGCCCGCCTGCCCGAGGCCGAGGTCACGGTAGCGGTCGAATATTCCACGCTGAACTACAAGGACGGGCTGTGCATCGGGCCGGGCGGCGGACTGGTTCGGCACTATCCCCACGTGCCGGGGATCGATTTCGCGGGTACCGTCGAGGCCAGTTCGGACGACCGCTACAAGCCGGGCGACAAGGTGGTGCTGACGGGCTGGCGGGTGGGCGAGGCCCATTGGGGCGGCTATGCGCAAAAGGCGCGGGTCAAGGCCGACTGGCTGGTGCCGCTGCCCGACGGGCTGACCACGCGCCAGGCGATGGCGGTGGGCACCGCCGGGTTCACCGCGATGCTGGCGGTGATGGCGCTGGAGGATCACGGGCTTAAGCTGGGCGACGGACCGGTGCTGGTGACCGGGGCGGCCGGCGGTGTGGGCTCGGTCGCGACCGCGATCCTGGCGAAGCTGGGCCATGAGGTGGCCGCCGTGACCGGGCGGCCCGAAACAGCGGATTACCTGCGCGATCTGGGGGCCGCACAGATCGTGCCGCGCGAAGACCTGACCGAGGTCACGCGGAAACCCCTGGAAAGCGAGACCTGGGCGGGCTGCGTCGATTCCGTTGCGGGCGCAATGCTGGGGCGCGTGCTGAAACAGATGAAATACCGCAGTTCGGTCGCGGCGGTGGGCCTGGCGGGCGGTGCGGCGATCGAGGGCGCGTTGATCACGCCCTTTATCCTGCGCGGCGTGAACCTGTTGGGCATCGACAGCGTGCTGCGTCCGTATGGGGACCGCGTGCGCGCCTGGAACCGCCTCGCCGCCGACCTGCCGATGGACAAGCTCGAGGCGATGGTCCAGCCCGCGACGCTGGCCGATCTGCCGTCGCTGGGGGCGGATATCCTGAAAGGCAGGGTCAAGGGTCGCGTCGTGGTCGACGTGAACGGCTGAACCGGCCCAGATCGCGCGCCACCCCGGTGGAACAGGGCCGGGGTGGCAATCATTTGGCCTACCAAGTCTTTTTAAAACAAAGGCATACGAATCGATTTTAATGTGCCTTTCGAAGATAGAGCCGGTATCCGCCGCTTTTTTCGGTACGCGGGTTGGCGGCTCTGTCTTTCCGCGTTAGGCTTTGGACGCGGGGAAGCAGGCGAGAACACGAAGGGTTCCCCGAAAAAATCCGACACGCGCGTCCGCTGCGGACGGCAACGCCCTGGACCACAGGCGGGCGCCCCAACAATAAGGGGAGAGCGACGTGTTCTGTCACATCCTTGCCCCGGTCGACCTGGCCCATGTCGACCGGCTGACGCGGGCGCTGGAGGTCGCTGCCGACCTTGCGCGCCATTACGATATCGGGGTCACCTATGTCGCGGTGACCACGCCGCAGCCCGGCCCTTTGGCGCATAGCCCCGAGGAATTCGCGGGCAAACTGAGGGCCTTTGCCGAAGAGCAGGCGGCAAAACACGGGCACAGGGCCGACGCCAAGACAGTTGTCAGCCACGATCCGGCCGTCGATCTGGACCACGCGATCCGCGAGGCCCGCAAGGATTTGAATGCCGATCTCGTGGTGATGGGATCGCACATGCCCAATCTCGGCGATTACGTCTGGCCATCGCACGGTGGCAAGCTGGCGCTTCATGCGCATGCCTCGATCATGCTCGTCCGCGAGCACGAGGACTGATCCCGGCCCAGGCGCCTTGGCGCGCAAGCAGAGGACATTTCCAATGAGCGATGAAACGACACAGCCGGGGATTCCCGAACCCGAGGGGCCGACCGAGCTGATCGACACGGATTACACGATCGGGCAGGACAATATCGAAGGCAACGTCGGGCCCTTCGGCTTCGACATCCATAACCCGGTTTTCATGATATCGGGCCTGTCGATCGTGGCCTTCGTGTTCTATGCGCTTGCGCTGCCCGAACAGGCCGGCGCGATCTTCGGTTGGCTCAGGCCCTTCCTGACCTCGACCTTCGACTGGTTCTTCCTGAGCGCGGCGAACGTCTTCGTGGTGTTCTGCCTGGCCCTCATCGTGTTGCCGGTGGGCAGCGTGCGGCTGGGCGGGCGCGAGGCGGTGCCCGATTATACCTATGTCGGCTGGTTCGCGATGCTGTTCGCGGCGGGCATGGGTATCGGGCTGATGTTCTTCGGGGTGCTGGAGCCGGTCTATCACATGGCGATCTCGTCGCCCCTGGGGGTGCCGTCGCCCTTTACCGAGGACGGCCAACTGATCCCCGAAAACGTCGATGCGGCGCGCACCATGGGGTTGGCGGCGACAATCTATCACTGGGGACTGCATCCTTGGGCGATCTATGCGGTCGTGGCGCTGGCATTGGCGCTTTTCACCTACAACAAGGGGCTGCCGCTGACGATCCGTTCGGCCTTCTATCCGGTCTTCGGTGAAAGGATCTGGGGCTGGTGGGGCCATGTGATCGACACGCTGGCCGTCTTTGCCACGCTGTTCGGTCTCGCCACGTCGCTGGGTTTCGGGGCGCAGCAGGCCAACGCCGGACTGAACCACGTCTTCGGTGTGCCCGAGAATGTCACGGTGCAGGTGATCCTGATCACGGCGATCACGGCGGTTGCGCTGATCTCGGTGCTGCGCGGTCTGGATGGCGGCGTAAAGGTGTTGTCCGAGATCAACATGGGGGTTGCCGCGCTGTTGCTGGTCTTCGTGCTGCTGGCCGGGCCGACGTTGACGATCCTGTCGGATTTCGCCTCGGGTCTTGTCGCCTATGGCAAGGACCTGCCGGCGCTGTCGAACCCGGTCGGGCGCGAGGATACCGGCTATATGCAGGGCTGGACGGCGTTCTACTGGGCCTGGTGGATTTCCTGGTCGCCCTTCGTGGGCATGTTCATCGCGCGCGTCAGCCGCGGCCGCACGGTGCGCGAATTCGTCATCTGCGTGCTCTTGATCCCCAGCCTGGTCTGCGTGTTGTGGATGGCCGTCTTCGGCGGCACGGCGATCGACCAGGTCTTGTCAGACCCCGCGACCAGCGCGGTCAAGGCGCAGGTGATCGACAGCTATAACCCGCCGATGTCGCTCTTTGCGATGCTCGAGGGGCTGCCGTTGGCGGCGATCACCTCGGTGATCGGGATCATCCTGGTGATCGTGTTCTTCGTGACCTCGTCGGACTCCGGGTCGCTGGTGATCGACACGATCACCGCTGGTGGCAAGATCGACGCGCCGGTGCCGCAGCGGGTGTTCTGGTGCACCTTCGAGGGGGCGGTCGCGATCGTGCTTCTGATCGGTGGCGGCCTGGGCGCGCTGCAGGCGATGGTGATTTCCACGGGCCTGCCGTTCACGGTGGTCCTGCTGCTGATGTGTTGGGCGATCTTCAAGGGACTGCTCAGCGAGAAGCGCTGAGTTCGTCGGCCGGGCGGGGCGCACTAGCGCGATTGCAAGGTTTTTCAAGGCTTTGCAATTCCGCAGCGCCCCGTCTAGACAGACGGGATCAACCACCCGTCGCCGCCGGAGCCCCGATGGTTGCGCTCGATACCGACTTTGTCCGCAATCAGTTTCCGGCTTTCCGGCAAAAAGACCTGCGCGACAAGGTGTTCTGCGAGAATGCGGGCGGCTCCTATGTCTGCCGCTATGTGATCTGGCGCATTCACCGGTATTTCAACGAACGCCGGGTCCAACCCTACGGCGCCTTCGCGACCTCGCAGATGGCTGGCGAGGAGATGGACGAGGCGCGCATGCGTCTTGCGGCGCATCTTGGGGTGGGCCGCGACGAGATGCATTTCGGCCCCTCGACCACGGCGAACGCCTATGTCCTGTCGCATGCCTTTCGGCAATGGCTGCCCAAAAGGTCGGCAATCGTCGTGACGAACCAGGACCACGAGGCGAATTCCGGTCCATGGCGGCGGCTGGCCGAGGATGGCGGCGTGGAAATTCGCGAATGGCAGGTCGATCCCGAAACCGGGCGTCTCGACCCAGATGCGCTGGCTGGGTTGCTGGACGATCGCGTGCGCTTGGTCTGTTTTCCCCATGCGTCGAATATCCTGGGCGAGGTGAACGACGTCGCCGCGATCTGCCGAATGGTGCGCGACGCTGGCGCGCTCAGCTGTGTCGACGGGGTCAGTTATGCGCCGCATGGTCTGCCCGATGTCACGCGGCTGGGGGCCGACATCTACCTGTTCTCGACCTACAAGACCTATGGGCCGCACCAGGGCATTATCGTGATGCGGCGCGAACTGGCCCACCGGTTGCCAAACCAGGGGCACTGGTTCAACGCGGACGACACGGTCAAGCGGTTCAATCCCTCCGGTCCCGATCATGCGCAGGTCGCGGCCTGTGCGGGCATCTCGGATTACATGGATGCGCTTTACGATCACCATTTCCTGGGTGGGCGCGATGCGCGTGGCCGTGCCGAGAAGGCCGGCGAACTGATCCGGTCGCACGAGGCGTTGTTGCTGGAACCGCTGATGGCCTATCTTGCCGGTCGTCCGGGCTTGAGGGTGCTGGGGCCGAAGGATGCGCGCGGCAGGCTGCCCACCGTGTCGATCGCGCTGAACGAGCCGGGCGCGCAGGCCGCGGCGCGGCTTGCGCGCCATGGTATCCTTGCGGGGGGCGGGGATTTCTACGCGGGTCGGGTGCTTCAGGCGATGGGGGTCGACCCGGCGCGCGGTGTTCTGCGCCTGTCGTTGTTGCACTACACCTTGCGCGAAGATGTTGACCGGTTGATTACCGCGCTAGATAGCGAACTCTGAACCCGGAATTCCAATGCCCGATGCCTCTCCGATCCTCTGGTGGGTCCGCCGCGACCTGCGCTTGACCGACAACCCCGCCCTTGCGGCCGCCTGCGAAATGGGGCGGCCGGTGATCCCGGTGTTCATCCATGACGAGCAGGTCGAGGCCCTGGGCGCGGCGCCGAAATGGCGCCTCGGCCTGGGACTGGAAGCGTTCGCCGACAGCCTTGGTGCGCACAAGTCCCGCCTGATCCTGCGCCGGGGACGGGCGCTGGACGTCTTGCGCGCGCTGATCGCCGAAACCGGGGCGGGGGCGGTGATCTGGACGCGCGCCTACGACCCCGACGGCGTCGCGCGCGACAAGGCGGTCAAGGCCGCGTTAAAGGACGACGGCATCGACGCGCGATCCGTCGCGGGTCACCTGCTGTTCGAGCCATGGACTGTCGAAACCGGTCAGGGCGCGTTCTACAGGGTCTATACGCCGTTCTGGAAAGCGGTGCGCGTCCGCGAGGTGCCCGAGCCCATGACGGCGCCGGGCACGATCCCGGGGCCCGATCACTGGCCGGGGTCCGACGATCTGGGCAACTGGGACATGGGCGCTGCGATGCGCCGGGGGGCGGCGGTCGTGGCGCCCCATGCCTGCGTGGGCGAAGCGGCAGCGCAGGGCCGGCTGGGGGCCTTTGTCGCGAACAGGATCGCTGCCTACAAGGCCGAGCGGGACTTTCCGGCGGCCGAGGCCACCTCGCGGCTGTCCGAGAACCTGACCTATGGAGAGATTTCGCCGCGCGCCTGCTGGCACGCGGGGATGCGTGCGATGGGCGAGGGAAAGGCAGGGGCCGAGCACTTTCTCAAGGAACTGGTCTGGCGTGAATTCGCCTGGCATCTGATGTGGCACAGCCCGCACATCGCGACCGGCAACTGGCGCGAGGGCTGGGACGCGTTCCCGTGGTCGACCGACGACACCGCCCCCGAGGTGACGGCATGGAAGCGCGGCCGCACGGGCATTCCTTTCGTCGATGCCGCGATGCGCGAGATGTACGTGACCGGCACGATGCACAATCGCAGCCGGATGATCGTCGCGTCCTATCTGACCAAGCACCTGATGACCCATTGGAAGGTCGGGCTGAAATGGTTCGAGGATCATCTGATCGACTGGGACCCGGCCTCGAATGCGATGGGTTGGCAGTGGGTGGCGGGTTCGGGCCCCGATGCCGCCCCTTATTTCCGCGTCTTCAACCCGGTCACGCAGGCCGAGAAATTCGACCCAAAGGGCCGTTACCTCGATGCCTGGATCGCAGAGGGACGCCAGCGGCCAAGCGACACCGCGCTGTCGTATTTCGAGGCGGTGCCGAAATCGTGGGGGCTGTCAGCCGGCGACCGCTATCCCGCCCCGGTGGTGTCCCCCCAGGCCGGCCGCGAAAGGGCTCTGGCCGCCTATGAGGCACGCAGCGGCTAGGGGCGTTGCGCCCTTGGGGGCGCATCTGCAAGAAATAACGACAAAAGGGAACGAGGGAGCCGGGATGACGGTCCTGACAACAACGAAAGGGCAGGCTAACCTGCCGCGATATTTCACCCAGGTCTTCGACGTGGCCTGCAACATGGCCCATGGGCGGCTGGATTTCGTGCTGCCCGACGGGCGACGGTTCCGTGCCGAGGGCAAGGGGCCGGGGCCGGTGGCCCAGCTGGACATCCACGACCCGGACGTCTTCGCGCGCCTGATCCGCGAGGGTGACCTTGGCTTTTGCGAGGCCTATCTGGACGAGGCGTGGACAACGCCGGACCTGATGGCGTTCATGGATCTCGTCCATGCCGATAACGACGAACTTTTCGACGGTTTTCCGGGCATGGCGCTGGTGCGGGCCTATGAACGGTTTCGGTTCTGGTTGCAGCGCAACACCAAGCGGCAGGCCAGAAAGAACATCGCCGCGCATTACGACCTGGGCAACGATTTCTACGCGCTCTGGCTGGATGAAAGCATGACCTATTCCTCGGCGCTGTTTCGCACGGGCCAGGAAAGCCTGGAACAGGCGCAGGAACTGAAATACGCGTCGATGGTCGACGAGATGGGCGTGAAGCCGGGCGATCACGTGCTGGAAATCGGCTGCGGCTGGGGCGGTTTCGCGGAATACGCCGCCGGCAAGCGCGGGCTGAAGGTTACGGGACTGACGATCAGCCGCGAACAGCACGATTACGCGGTGGCGCGCATCGCGCGGGCCGGGCTTCAGGACCGGGTCGAGATCAAGCTTCAGGATTACCGCGACGAGACCGGGCGTTATGACGGTATCGCCTCGATCGAGATGTTCGAGGCGGTGGGCGAGAAATACTGGCCGACCTATTTCGGCAAGTTGCGCCAGTGCCTGAAACCCGGGGCGCATGCCACGTTGCAGGTCATCACGGTGCAGGAGCGCCGCTTCGAGATCTACCGCAAGGGCGTGGATTTCATCCAGAAATACATCTTCCCCGGCGGCATGCTGCCCAGCCACACGGTGCTGGGCGACCTGGCGCGGGCGGCCGATCTGGACGTCACCCGGTCCATCGAGTTCGGCGAAAGCTATTCCCAGACCCTTCGACGCTGGCACGAGACCTTCAATGACCGCTGGGACGAGATTTCCGCGTTGGGCTTCGATGCGCGGTTCCGGCGCATGTGGAACATGTATCTCACCTCTTGCGCGGCGACCTTCCACAGCGGAAACTGCGACGTGACCCAGTTCACCGTCACGAGACCCGCCTGACCCATGCCCACCGCCGCCAAGCTTGTTGCTGCCCTGCTGTATGCTGCGGTGGCGTCGTTCGCTTCGGATTCCATCGTGCCGTTGTTTCCCGAGGGCACGGACCTGGGGTCGTTCGCGATCGTCAACACCGTGATCGGCGGGCTGACAGGCTGGTTGGTGATGGGCCGACTGGCGGGAGAGGGCTATGGGGTGGCGGTCGCTTCTGGGCTGCGGACAAGCGCCGTCCTTGTGTTCTACGCGCTGCTGTTCCACTCGATCTACGAGATGCTGCGGCAGGCCACGCGGATGCGCTATGACGGCGTGATGGAGGCGCTGACCGGGACGGTGGAACTGATGGGCAAGTATGGCCTTATGGTGGTCACGTCGCCGGTGGTGATGGGCATCCTGATTGCCGGGGGTGTGCTGGCCGCCTTGGTCGTGGAATGGGCCGGGCGCCGCTGGAGATGAGAGGGCGCCGTGGACCGCATGTTTTTTTACGGCACGCTTTGTCACCGACCGCTTCTGTCGCGCGTGCTGGGTCGGTCAGAGGCCGCGCTTGACCTGACGCCGGCACGGCTTGGGGATTACGCCGTTCATTGGGCCGAGGGAGAGAGTTTTCCCTTGATCCGGGCCGTGCCGGGTGCGGTGGTCGAGGGCCTGTGCCTTGAAGGGGTGGACGCCCAGGCCCGCGCGCGGCTTGACTATTACGAAGGCGGGTATGGCTTCGGGGTGTCCGAGGTGACGGTCGAGACGCCCGGCGGCTTGCGGGCCGCGCGGGTCTATCGCCCCGAAGGTTCGGGCCTGCGTCCCGGGGTGGCCTGGAACCTGGCCGACTGGCAAGCGCGCTGGGGCGAGGTCACGACGCTGGCTGCCGAAGAGGTGATGCTGGGCTTTCCGGGGCGCGATCCGGCTGTGAATGCCAGGCGTTACCGGATGATCCTTGCACGTGCGGCGGCGCGGATCCGGGCCCGTGCGATGTCGCCCGCGACATTGCGCCGGCCGACCCGGCCCGGCGATATCGAGGAATTCGCGCGGTCCCAGCCCTATGCCAATTTCTTTGCCGTCGAGGAATACGACTTCCGGCATCGCCGCTTTGATGGGGAGTGGAGCCCGCCGGTGAACCGCGCGGCCTTTTTCACGTCGGACGCGGCGACGGTACTGCCCTATGACCCGGCGCGCGACGCAGTGCTTTTGATCGAACAGTTCCGTGTCGGTCCCTATGGACGGGGCGACAGCGAATGCTGGTCGCTCGAGGCGATCGCGGGGCTGGTCGATCCGGGTGAGACGCCCGAGGCGACGGTGCGCCGAGAGGCCGTCGAGGAGGCGGGCGTCACGGTCGGGCGGTTGCACCCGGTCTATGGGTATTATCCCTCGCCCGGTGCCAAGACCGAGTTCATCTATTCCTATGTGGGCGAGGCCGACCTGCATGACGGGGTGGGGGGGCTTGGCGGGCTGGCCGCCGAGGGCGAGGACATCCGCGCCCATGTGGTTGGCTTCGACCGCGCCATGGACCTTGTCGAAACCGGCGAGATCGGCAATGCGCCGTTGATCCTGTCGCTCTTGTGGCTTGCACGGAACCGTGAGCGGCTGCGGGCTTCGGGTTGAGTTCCGGTGCTTGCCCCCGTAGCACTGTGGGAAACGGGGGAGACGAGACGTCATGGATATCGGTAAGGATTTGGCGGCGCTGATCGGCAACACGCCGCTTGTCCGTCTGAGCGGCCCGTCCCGTGCGACGGGCTGCGAGATCCTGGGCAAGGCCGAGTTCATGAACCCCGGTCAGTCGGTCAAGGACCGCGCCGCGCTGTGGATCATCCGCGACGCGGTCGCCCGCGGCGCGCTGAAACCCGGCGGCACCATCGTCGAGGGCACCGCGGGCAATACCGGTATCGGGTTAGCGCTGGTGGGTGCGTCCATGGGGTTCCGCACGGTGATCGTGATCCCAGAGACACAGAGCCGCGAGAAGAAGGACATGCTTCGGCTGGCCGTGGCGGAACTGATCGAGGTGCCCGCCGCGCCCTATTCGAACCCGAACAACTTCGTGCGTTACTCCGCCCGGCTGGCCGAGCGGCTGGCACAGTCGGAACCGAACGGCGCCGTCTGGGCGAACCAGTTCGACAACACGGCGAACCGGCTGGCCCATGCCGAGACGACCGGTCCCGAGATTTGGGCGCAAACGGGGGGCAAGGTCGATGGCTTCATCTGCGCGGTGGGTTCGGGCGGTACGCTGGCGGGGGTCGCCATGGCGCTGCAGCCCAAGGGCGTCAGGATCGGGCTGGCCGATCCCGAGGGCGCGGCGCTGTACAGCTATTACACGACGGGCGTGTTGAAATCCGAGGGAACTTCGATCACCGAGGGGATCGGGCAGGGGCGCATCACGGCCAACCTGGAAGGGCTTGCCCCTGATTTCTGTTGCCGCGTCCCGGATTCCGAGGCGCTGCCTGTGGTGTTCGACCTGTTGGAAAACGAGGGGCTGTGCCTGGGCGGTTCATCGGGGATCAACGTTGCGGGTGCGATGCGGATGGCCCGCGAAATGGGGCCGGGGCATACCATCGTGACCGTGCTTTGCGATTATGGCACGCGGTACCAGTCGCGCCTGTTCAACCCGGCCTTCCTGCGGGAAAAGGGATTGCCGGTGCCCGGATGGCTGGGCGGGCCGGCGCGCGTTCTGCCGGAGGTGTTCGAGAGATGACCCCGTTGCTTCGTGTTCTCGTCCTTGTACTGGCTGCGGCACTGTCCGGTCCGTTGTCGGCGCCCATGGTTCAGGCCCAGCAAACCGCCGCAGCCGAAGAAAAGGCACCCGATTACAAGGCTTGGGAAGAGTTGGCCACACGCGCCGAAGAGGTGCTGGGCCAGGGCCGCGCGTCGGATAAGGCGCTGTCCGAGCTGCGCGGGCAACTGGTTGACTGGCGTACCCGGTTTCTGGATGCCCAGGGGATCAACGCCGCCCGTATCAAGACCCTGCGTGACCAGATATCGGCGCTTGGTCCGACGCCGGCCGAGGGAGAGACCGAACCCGGGGAGATCGCCAGCCGACGGGCGGAACTGAACCGGCAACTGGCCGAGTTGCAGGCGCCTGGCTTGCAGGCGGTCGAGGCGCATAGCCGCGCCGACGGCCTGATCCGCGAGATCGACAGCGTGATCCGCGAGCGCCAGACCAGCAAGCTTCTGGAACTGGGACCGACGCCGCTGAACCCGGCCAATTGGGCCGCCGGTGCCGAGGCGCTGCGAGACACGCTCGCCACGGCGTATCGCGAACTGGCAGAGGCGTGGGCGTTGCCGTCTCGCCGTGCCAGTTTCCGCGAGGACCTGCCCGCGACGATCCTGTTCCTGACGATGGCGGTCGTGCTGCTGGCACGCGGGCGCCGCTGGGTGGTGTTGCTGTCCGAGCGGTTGATCCAGGCCAGCGAACGCCGCGGCAAGGCGGTGTTCTCGTCGCTGGTCTCGCTGGGCCAGATCGTGGTGCCGACGCTGGGCATCCTGCTGTTGGTCTCGGCGCTGGCGACAACGGGCCTTGGCGGCCCGCGTCTGACCGAGATCCTGTTTGCCCTGCCGGTTCTGGGGCTGACCCTCTTTGCCGCGCGCTGGCTTGGGGCACGGGTTTTTGCCGAGCATTCGGTTTCGCGTCGGCTTTTCGACCTCAGCCCCGAGCGCATGGCCGAGGCGCGGTTCCATGCCACCTGGATGGGGGTCGTGATCGCGCTTGCCGGGTTGCTGGGCCTGGTGGGTGAGTTTGGCCAGTTCCCCGATGAGGCGCGCGTGGTCCTGGGGTTCCCGTTGGTTGTCGCGGGGGGGCTGTTGCTGCTGCGGATGGGTCAGATCCTGATCGCGCAAAGCCGGGTCGAACCGGCTGCCGACCAACTGCGCCCCTATCGCAGCCGGCTGGTCGGGCTGATCGGCCGCGCTTCGATGGTGCTTGGTGTCCTGGGGCCGGTGCTTGGCGCGATCGGTTACAAGGAGGCGGCGGACTATTTCACGTATCCGCCGATCCTGACACTGGCCTTGCTGGGCCTGCTGATGGTGCTGCAGCGGTTTGTCGGCGATGTCTACGACCTGCTGACCCGCCATGGCGAGGAGGAAAGCGCCTCGGACGCGCTGATCCCGGTGTTGATCGGCCTTGTGCTGGCCATACTGGCGCTGCCGCTTCTGGCGCTGATCTGGGGCGCCCGGGTTGCGGATCTGACCGAGATCTGGGCGAGTTTCACCGCCGGGTTCACGCTTGGCGGCACGCGCATCTCGCCCACCAATTTCCTGACCTTCGCCATCGTCTTTGCACTTGGCTATACGTTGACGCGCCTGGTGCAGGGCACGTTGCGGTCGACGGTTCTGCCCAAGACGCGGATCGACCCGGGCGGTCAGACGGCGATCATCTCGGGGCTGGGCTATCTCGGCGTCATTCTCGCGACCTTGATCGCGGTGACCACGGCGGGGATCGACCTTTCGTCGCTTGCGATCGTGGCCGGCGCGCTGTCGGTTGGCATCGGTTTCGGCTTGCAGACCATCGTGTCGAATTTCGTGTCGGGGATCATCCTGCTCATCGAACGACCGATCAGCCAGGGCGACTGGATCGAGGTTGGCGGTGTGATGGGCACGGTGCAGGATATTTCTGTGCGCTCGACCCGCATCCAGACCTTTGACCGGACCGACGTGATCGTGCCCAATGCCGATCTGGTCTCGGGGGTTGTGACCAACTGGACCCGGCAGAACCTGACCGGGCGGGTGATCCTGGCCGTCGGCGTCGCCTACGGCACCGACACGCGCAAGGTCGAGAAGATCCTGCGCGAGATTGGTGAGAACCACCCCCTGGTGATGATAAACCCGCCGCCCACGGTCGTGTTCCAGGGGTTCGGCGCGGATTCGCTGGATTTCGAATTGCGGGTGATCCTGCGCGATATCAATTACGGTCTGTCGGTGCGCACCGAGCTGAACCACGAGATTGCCCGCCGATTTGCCGAGGAGGGGATCGAGATTCCCTTCGCACAGCGTGATATCTGGCTGCGAAACCCCGAGACGCTGCATCGCGGCGCGGCCGTTTCTGCCGCAGCCTCTGGCCCTGCCGAGCCTGCGCCGCCCCGGCATGATGATGACCCGCAACCCGAACCGCACGATGATTTCGACGGCGACGCCGCCGCATCAGATGGAGGCGAATCCCGATGACCGCGACGCTTTTCAGATCCGACCCGTACCTGCGCGAGGCGCCGGGGCGCGTGACGGCGGTCCTGCCCGAGGGCGGTGTGGTTCTTTCGGCGTCGCTGTTCTATCCGCGTGGCGGCGGGCAGCCCGGCGATACCGGGCGGCTGGACTGGCCCGGCGGCGGTATGCGGGTGAGCGATACCGTCAAGGAAGGCGACGAGTCCATCGTTCTGCTGCCGGCCGAGGGCGACCCGCGTCCCGAGGTCGGCATGCCGGTGACGCAGGTGCTGGAGTGGGAGCGGCGCCATCTTCACATGCGGATCCACACCGCGTTGCACCTGTTGTCCGTTGTGATCCCGCTGCCGGTCACCGGTGGCGCGATCGGTGCCGGCAAGGGGAGGCTCGATTTCGACATGCCCGACGCCCCCGAGAACAAGACCGAGCTGGAGCGGGCGCTGAACGACCTGGTGATGCGCGACCTGCCCGTGACCGAGGACTGGATCACCGACGAGGAACTGCAGGCCAATCCGGGCCTCGTCAAGACGATGTCGGTGGCGCCTCCGATGGGGGCGGGGCGGGTACGTCTGATCCGGATCGGCGAGGGCGAGACACAGATCGATCTGCAGCCCTGCGGCGGCACCCATGTGCGGCGCACCGGCGAGATCGGGCAAATCCGCCTGGGCAAGATCGAGAAGAAGGGCCGCCAGAACCGTCGGGTGACCCTGGAACTTGCGGGATGAGTGGCTCGGACGCGCCTCGCGTGTCAAACTCCCTCTTGCATCGCGCCCCCGCCCGGGGGTAGGAAGCGCCGCACGGAGAGGTGGCCGAGTGGTCGAAGGCGCACGCCTGGAACGCGTGTAGGCGGGAAACCGTCTCCAGGGTTCGAATCCCTGTCTCTCCGCCACTTGCCCCCGCGAAAGCGTTCTCCCCATCCGGCTGCGGCCGGATTTTCTCGTTATATTCGAAGGTTATTCGGGAGGAGCTGAGCACGGGGCCAGCCGCCAGAATGCTCGGGAGGGGTCTCTCAGGGCCGATATTCTCCGGACCTGATGACTGCGCCGATTTGGTGAATTTCCGCTAAGCCATTGAAGTCATACGATTTAATATACCATCCGCTGAACACTTCGATTTCAGAGACAAGTACCGAGTTGGAACTGAAATCGAACGCGTTCCCATTTGCGACCAGTGCCACAGTTCAGCGGTTGCACTACCACGCCTTGATCTTCTTGGTGGTCTTGTCGAACCGCACGAAGCACTGGCCTGTCTGAAGGTTCGTAAGATTGGCGCCTTTGCCGAGGACGCGCGCTGCCGCCCCTGGCTTAGCGTTCGTCGCAAATGCTGCGACCAATCCCATGTTGTCGAGGAACTCGTCGTCTTCGCCGGAGAAATCGTCCGGCGATTGCGAAACAAGCATCACCGCGCCACCCTTCGAGCGGCTCATGCGGATCAGGCGGGACAAGGATGGAAGCCTAGTGCCAAGTATCTGGTGCGCCTCATCGATCATGCAGAGAATGCGTATCTCACGCTCGGCCAGCACGCTCACCTGTTCGCCGTCGAACATGAAGAAATGCGCGAGCGTGAAGGGAAGAAGGTTTTCGGCAATATACTCGCGGAACCAATCCGTGCGGTCATTGCCCTGCAAGGCTCCAGGACCCACCGCCTTGCGGGTCGAGCCTTCATAGATGTGAATCTCTTCATCCTGCGGGCGGTAGACGCCGGAATCGCTGAAATGCCAGATACGCTGGATTTCCAGCGGCTCATCATTTTCGTCAGTGAAGACCAGCTTCACCGAGCAAGACGTGCGGCCCGCTGTGGTCGCGCCCCTATGGAGCGCTTTTTCGAGGAAGTTCTTGTAGGAGGTGGCAAGCCGTTCCTTGTCCGCCCCTGAGAACGGCGAGCGTGCGATGAGCGGAAGGCCGTCCCGTCCGAACATGCCAAGAACAATGGCTTCGAAGAGGCTAGTCTTGCCGTAACCGTTCGGCGCACCGATCAGAATAATGTTCTTATCCGTTGCGGGCGCAGGAAAATCGAAATTGGCGGTCGTGTAGGCTTTCCAATCCCGGAGCGTAATCTGCGAAATATGCATGCTTTATTTATCGTCTACCTGAATACGGTCGAGGATATCGTCAAAGGAATCCCAAAGACCGGCGCGGCGCTGCTTTCCTGTTTGTTCGACTTCCGCCTGAACAAGCTCTTCGAATTCGGCGAAATGCATGCCGTTTTCCTTGCAGGCTTCCTTAATCATGGAGCGCCCGTCAGAATTATCGAGAAGCACAACTACATTGCGCGGCATCTACTTTGGCCTGCCCCCTGAAAAGTGGTCCTCCCTGAAGTAGGCTTTCGAGCCAGATGGAGGACGAAGGAATGCCCCAGAAGAAGCACAAGCCCGAAGAG
>NZ_SLXP01000001.1:116473-628082 GCF_004343075.1 Rhodovulum marinum | reverse complement strand
GACCCGATGATCACCCACCAGCTGACCCTCGACGAGATCAACCACGGCTTCGACCTCATGCACGAAGGCAAATCCATCCGATCCGTCGTGGTCTACTAGGGGGCCGCCGGATGGAGGTCGTTTCCCAGAACCGGTGTTTCGACGGGGTGCAGATGGTCTGCACCCACCCGTCGCAGGCCTGCGGGGTGGACATGACCTTTGCGGTCTACCTGCCGCCCCAGGCCGAGGACGGCCCGGTGCCGGTCCTGTGGTACCTGTCGGGGCTGACCTGCACCCATGAAAACGCCATGACCAAGGGCGGGTTCCAGGAACACGCCGCGCGCCACGGGCTGGCGGTGATCTTCCCCGACACCTCGCCCCGCGGCGAGGGCGTCGCCGATGACGAGGCCTATGACCTGGGCCAGGGCGCGGGGTTCTACGTGAACGCCACCCGCGCGCCGTGGGCCGCGCATTTCCGGATGTACGATTACGTCCTGACCGAGCTGCGCGAGCTGGTGCTGGACAAGCTGCCGCTGGCCGATGTGCACGGCATCACCGGCCATTCCATGGGCGGGCACGGCGCGCTGACGCTGGCGCTCCGCAACCCCGACAAGTTCGCGTCCCTGTCGGCCTTCGCGCCGATCGCCAACCCGACCCAGTCGGACTGGGGCCGCAAGCAGCTCAGCGCCTATCTGGGCGACGACGAATCGGCCTGGGCGTGTTACGATGCAAGCCTGCTCTTGCAGGAGCATGGCTGGAAGGACGCGATCCTGATCGACCAGGGCGCGGGCGACCAGTTTCTCGACCTGTTGCGCCCCGAGGCGCTGGCCACGGTGCTGGCGCGGCGGCGCCAGGCCGGGCTGGTGCGGATGCAGCCGGGCTATGACCACAGCTATTACTTCGTCGCGACCTTCGCGGGCGAGCATGTCGACTGGCATGCCGAACGCCTGCACCGGCCGCGCAACTGAGACGGGCAGGGTGGACGGGACGGACAGCGCAAGGGAAACGCGGGCGGGCCGGCCCCTGCAATGACATGATCTAACCGGGATACGTCAGAAGAGGAGGAAACAGAGGATTTTTCGACCGTTTCGCCGGAGGGAGGACAAGAACGTTCCGGCGGCGCGCATGGTCCGGTCTGGCGACCGGCGGGGGACCCGCCCGATGCCCCGGACCCGATAAAGAGACAAGATCTCAAGGGAGATGAGAATGAAGAAGCTGTTTGCCTTAACGTCGACGGTCGCGCTGTGCGCCGGGTCGGCGGCGCTCGCCAATGACGAGCTGATGGAGCTGATGAACGACCCCGGCCAGTGGGTGATCCAGACCGGCAACTACGCCAACCACCGCTATTCGGGCCTCGACCAGATCAACCGCGAAAACGTGGGCGACCTGCAGGTGGCCTGGACCTTCTCGACCGGCGTTCTGCGCGGCCACGAAGGCAGCCCGCTGGTGATCGGCGACACGATGTACGTGCACACCCCGTTCCCGAACATCGTCTACGCGCTGGATCTCAACGATAGCGGCCGGATCAAGTGGAAATACGAGCCGCAGCAGGATGCCAGCGTCATCCCCGTGATGTGCTGCGACACCGTCAACCGCGGCGTGGCCTATGCCAACAACACGATCTTCCTGCACCAGGCCGACACCACCGTGGTGGCGCTGAACGCCGAAACCGGCGAGGTGAAATGGACCGCCGTGAACGGCGACCCGGCGATCGGCGAGACCAACACCGCGACCGTCCTGCCGGTCAAGGACAAGGTCATCGTCGGCATCTCGGGCGGCGAATTCGGCGTGCGCGGCCATGTCACCGCCTATGACATGGAAACCGGCGAACAGGTCTGGCGCGGCTACTCGATGGGCCCCGACAGCGACACGCTGATGGACCCGGAAAACACCACCCACCTGGGCAAGCCGGTGGGCCCCGACTCGGGCACCAACACCTGGGAAGGCGACCAGTGGAAGATCGGCGGCGGCACCACCTGGGGCTGGTATTCCTACGATCCCGAGCTGAACCTGGTGTATTACGGCACCGGGAACCCCTCGACCTGGAACCCGTCCCAGCGTCCGGGCGACAACCGCTGGTCGATGACCATCTTCGCGCGGGATGCCGACACCGGGATGGCCAAGTGGGTCTACCAGATGACGCCCCATGACGAGTGGGACTATGACGGCGTCAACGAGATGATCCTCTCCGACCAGGAAATCGACGGCCAGATGCGCAAGCTTCTGACCCATTTCGACCGGAACGGCCTGGCCTACACGCTGGACCGCGAATCCGGCGAACTTCTGGTGGCCGAGAAATACGACCCCGTCGTGAACTGGACCACCGGCGTCGACATGGACCCGAACTCGGAAACCTATGGCCGCCCGGCCGTGGTCGCCGAGTACTCGACCGCGCAGAACGGCGAGGACGTCAACACCACCGGCGTCTGCCCGGCCGCGCTGGGCACCAAGGACCAGCAGCCCTCGGCCTATTCGCCGCGGACGGAAATGTTCTACGTGCCGACGAACCACGTCTGCATGGATTACGAACCGTTCCGGGTCAGCTACACCGCCGGTCAGCCCTATGTCGGCGCGACGCTGTCGATGTACCCGGCGCCCGACAGCCATGGCGGCATGGGCAACTTCATCGCCTGGGACAACATCAACGGCGAGATCAAGTGGTCGATCCCCGAGCAGTTCTCGGTGTGGTCGGGCGCCCTGGCCACCGCGGGCGACGTCGTGTTCTACGGCACGCTCGAGGGCTTCCTCAAGGCGGTCGATGCCGAGACGGGCGAAGAGCTTTACCGCTTCAAGACCCCGTCCGGGATCATCGGCAATGTGATGTCCTACGAACATGACGGCAAGCAGTATGTCGGCATCCTCTCGGGCGTCGGCGGCTGGGCGGGCATCGGCCTTGCGGCCGGTCTGACCAACCCGAATGACGGTCTGGGCGCCGTGGGCGGCTATGCCGCGCTCAGCGACTACACCGCGCTGGGCGGCCAGCTGACCGTGTTCAAGCTGCCCGACTGATCGGGGGCCGACACGCTGACACTCGGGTTGGCACGGGGGCGCAGGCATCTGCCCCGTGCCAACCCACCCGAAGACAGGGAGGAACGATGAAAAGACTGGGACACGCGCTGATCTTCGGCGCCGTGGCGGGGCTGGCGGGTGCCGGCGGCGCCACCGAGAACAGGGACCTGCCGGGCGACGGCCCGGCCGCCTACAGCGAGGACGGGCGCTATTTCACCGAGGACGGCATTCCCACCTATTTCATCGCCGAGGACGGAACGGTCGACTGGCTGACCTTTTCCGGGTTCCGGCGCTACCACGCGGAATGCCACGTCTGCCACGGCCCCGACGGCATGGGCTCGACCTATGCCCCGCCGCTCAAGGACGCGGTCGAGCGGATGGACTACTACGACTTCGTCTATACCGTGTCGAACGGCATCCAGAACGTCGACACCACGCACCAGAACGTCATGCCCACCTTCGGGCAGAACAAGAACGTGATGTGCTATATCGACGACATCTACGTTTACCTTAAGGCGCGCGGCGATGGCGCGCTGGCCCGCGGCCGCCCGGCCAAGAAAGAAGCCAAGGCGGATGCAATTCGAGAGTTCGAAGATGAATGCATGGCAGGCGGCTAAACGCCTTGTCGCGGGCACGATCGGCGCGGCCCTGCTCTCCTCCCAGGCAGGTGTCGGGCTGGCGCAAACCTCGGACCTGGTCTCCAGGACCGCGTTCAGGGTTTGCGCCGATCCCGCGAACTATCCGATGTCGGCCGAGGACGGGTCCGGCTATGAAAACAAGCTGGCCGAACTGATCGCCGCCAGGCTGGAATTGCCGGTCGAATACACCTGGTACCCGATGGCCACCGGCTTCGTGCGCAACACGCTGGGCGCGAACCGCTGCGACGTGGTGATGGGCTATGCCCAGGGCCATGAACTGGTGCTGAACACCAACCATTACTTCACCTCGGCCTATGTGCTGATCGTGCCCGCCGACGGCCCGCTTGCCGGGGTGACGACGCTGTCCGACCCCGCGCTTCAGGGCACCACGCTGGGCATCGTCGCGGGCAGCCCGCCGGCCACGCATCTGGCGCGCAACGGGCTGATCGGCAAGGCGCGGCCCTACAACCTGATGGTCGACCGCCGCTACGAATCCCCCGCCCCCGACATGCTGGCCGCGCTGGACGCGGGCCAGATCGACGGCGCGATCCTGTGGGGACCGATCGGCGGGCCGCTGGTCAAGGACGGCTACCCCGGTTTCAAGGTGATCCCGCTGATCCGCGAGGAATTTCCGCCGCGCCTGTTCTTCCGCATCACCATGGGCGTGCGCCAGGGCGAAAAGGTCTGGCAGCGCAAGCTGAATTCGCTGATCCGCCGCAACCAGGCCGAAATCGACGCGATCCTGACCGAGGCCGGCGTGCCATTGTTGAACGACATGGGCACCGAGGTCCTGGTCCCCGGCCAATGATCCGCGCGGCGGCCCTTGCGATCCTGCTGGGGCTGCCGGCGGCCGGGCTGGCCCAGGTGGCCGAGCCCGACACCTACCGCACCGACCACTACCGCGAACCGGTCCCCGGCACGCTGACCGGGGGCACGGTGGTGGACGCGGAACAGGCGCACGCGCTGTGGCAGTCGGGCGAGGTGGCTTTCGTCGACGTGCTGCCCCGCGCGCCCAAACCCCCGAACCTGCCCGCGGGCACGATCTGGCGCGACAAGCCGCGCTTTTCCATCCCCGGGGCGATCTGGCTGCCCAATGTCGGCTATGGCGAGATCGCCGAGGCCACCCACGCCTATTTCCGCGCCGGCCTGAACCGCGTCACCGGCGGCGACCCCGCGCACCCGGTGCTGTTCTTCTGCCTCGCCGATTGCTGGATGAGCTGGAACGCCGCCAAGCGCGCCCTCGAATACGGTTACACCACCGTCTACTGGTTCCCCGACGGCACCGACGGCTGGACCTTTCTCGACTACCCCGTCGAACGGCTGGCGGCCGAACCCGGCGAACCCGTCGCTCAGTAACCGGGGAAGGTCCGTTCGGCATGGGTCACCGTGCCGTCCGTATCGGTCATGGTCACGCCGACCGACCGCGTGCTGCCCGGCGCCGACAGGCTGATCCGCGGGTTCTCGCTCAGCGAGATGCTCCCCGTCACCTCGGCATAGGGCGCGCCGTCCAGTTCGACCTCCAGCGTTTCGACATAGCGCATCGGGATGAACAGCAGGGTGATCTGGTCCTTCTGCAACCCCGACAGGCTGGGATGCTGGATATCCACGTCCACCCGCGCCTCGCGATGGGCCAGCGCGCCCAGCCGCGCCGCCGCCCCGCCGCCCCCGGCCAGCGGCGCCATCTCGATGGTCATCTGGCCCAGCGTCGCCAGCGCGGCCTCGGCGTCGGTGCCCGGCGGCGCCGCGCACGCGCCCTGGCCGCTGGTCTTGACAAAGGCCTCGGCCACCCAGGCCTGCCCGTCCGTCGTCTCGGCCACGACATGCATCGGCGTCGGCCCGTTGAACCGCAGCGTCAGTTCGAAAAACAACGCGGGCAGCGGTTCGGCCAGCGCGATCACGGCCGAAACCGGCATCGGGTTTTCATCCAGGATCACCGTCACCTTGTCCACCAGCCGCCCCTCGGGGCCGCGCACCCTTATGCCGATGGGCGTGCGCGCGTCGTTATCGGTGCGGTAGGGGCTGGAAATCGCGATATCGGCGCCCGCGGGCACCAGGTCGCGCTCCCCGAAGATCATCGGTTTCAACTCGTCCCAGGCGGTCAGGGCGGCGGCGGGTCCGCCCGCCAGCATCAGCGCCAGCGTCAGGCAAAGGGTGCGGCGGCGCATGGGCTAGTCTCCTTGTTTCGCGATGAACCGGCCAAAGGCGCGCGGCCCGTCGCCGGTGGCGATCTCGCCTGTGACGACCAGCCGGTCGGAATCGATCAGGCTGACCGTGTTCGAGAACCAGTTTGCCACGACAACGGTGCCCCCGTCCCCCGTGGCGTCGATCCCCTCGGGGTATTCGCCCACCGCGATCTCGGCCACGGGGGCCAGCGTGGCCAGGTCGATCACGCTGACCGTGTCGGCATACTGGTTGCTGACGAACGCGCGGCCCCGGGCAAAGGCCACGCCATAGGGCCGCTCGCCCACCGGCACCGTGGCCAGGACCCGCCCGCTGGCCGGGTCCAGAACGCTTACGTCGTTCGACCCGACATTGCCCACGAACAACCGCCCATCGGGCGCGAACCCCAGGCCAAAGGGCCGCGTGCCCACGGCCACCGCCCGGGGCGCGCCCAGCGTTTCCAGGTCGAACACCGACACCCGGTCGGCCTCCTTGTCGGCCGAGACCAGCCAGCGCCCGTCCGGCGAAACGGCCAGCCCCGCGGGCGCCGCGCCGGTCTCCAGCGTGCCGGTCACTTCCATCGCCCCGGCGTCGATCACCCAAAGCCGCGCGTTGTACCAGTCCGACACGAAAATCCGCCCGCGCGCGGCGTCATGGGCGATCCCGATCGGCCCGCCGTCAAGGTTCACGCGCCCCGTCTCGGCCCCCGCGGCATCGAAGCGGCGCACCGTCTTGCTGTCGGGCGAGACGGTGAAAAACCCCTCCGCCCCCGCCACCACGCCCGCGGGTTTGCCGGGAACGGGGATGCGCGCGCGTTCCATCCCCGCGCCCAGGTCGAGGATCGACACCTCGTCGCTGTTCTGGTTCGTCACATAGGCCACGTCCCCCGCCGCCCCGCCGGCGGCCAGGGCACAGGCCAACCCGAGGGCCAGCGCCTCAGGGCGCACCGAACCGGTCGACCAACGCATCCAGCCCCGCCTGGTAGACCGCCGTCACGGCGGCGATGGCGGCCTCGTCGTTCAACTCGGGGGGCGGGTCGTTGTTCGGATAGCCGCGATAGAACGCCCCGCGCCATTCCACCAGCGACCCGCCGCCCTCGCGCGGCTTGACCGTCAGGTGCGACGAGTAGTTCGTCACCGGAAGCACCTCTACCGCGACCTCGGTGATGCGGTAGGAATAGGTCATCTTGTCGGCATCGTACTTGTAAAGCACTTCCGCAATCGTCGGCCCGCCGGCCTCGCCCACGGTCAGAACGCGGGTCGCGTCGATTTCGTTGCCGCCCGCGCCGCTGGTCGCATGCACGGCCGGGTGCCAGCCGAAATCCTGGAAATTCCCGATCGCCGCCCAGACCTCGGCCGGCTCCGCCGCGAGTTCGGTCGTGACCGTCACCTTCTGCCGCGTCGGCCCATGGGCCAGCGCCATCGCGGGCAACAGGGCCACCAGCCCCGCCAGCGCCGCGCGTCGTCCCATTCTCATCAAGGCGTCCTCCCTCACTCGTCGAAGAAATGGTGTCTCAGGATGTGGCGCCCGCCCCGCGTCCCGAGCGGCGGACGGAAATGTCATCCCGCCAGACTAGACCCGCAGCCCCCGCTCGCAATGCGCCTTAAGTATCGGTTTCCCATTGCGACCCATGTCTGGCACTCTTCCCCGGCGTCCCGAAAAAGGCGCAAGGGAGGACCAGCATGATCCGCGCTCTGTGCCTGCTTGTTGCGGGCGCTCTGCTCATTCTGTCGGCGGGCGGCGCCGCGGCCGTCGAGGTGCGCGCCGCCGTGCTGCGCGTCGATTACCCCCGCCTTGCCCCGATCTCGCGCTATGACCTCGTGCCCGAGGACATGGGCCTTGCCGGTGCCACCCTCGCCGACGAGGACAACGCGACCACCGGCCGCTTCCTGGGCCATACCTACACCACCACCGCCGTGACCACCGACGCGGAAGGGGCCGAGGCCGCGCTTGACGCGCTTCTGGCCGACGGCATCCGCCTGATCGTCGTGCTGGCCGAGGCCGGGGATGTCCTGCGGCTGGCCGACCGCGCGGGGCCGGACGTTCTGCTGTTCAACGCGGGCGCGCGCGACACGGGCCTGCGCGATGCCGAATGCCGCGCCAACCTGCTGCACATCGCGCCCAGCGAGGCGATGCTGGCCGACGCCGTCGCGCAATTCGCGATCTGGAAGAAATGGCCGCGCTGGGCGCTGATCCACGGTTCCAACCCCGCCGACCTCGCCCGTGCCGAGGCCTATCGCAAGGCCGCCGCCAAGTTCGGCGCGAAGATCGTGGAAGAACGCGAATTCGAGGATACCGGCGGCTCGCGCCGCACCGATACCGGGCACGTGCTGGTGCAGCGCCAGTTGCCCGTTTTCACCCAGGACATGAAGGACCACGACCTGGTGATCGCGGCCGACGCCTCTGACGTCTTCGCCCCCTACCTGCCGTTCCACCTGTGGGATCCCCGCCCGGTGATGGGCGCCGCGGGCCTGCGCCCGGTCAGTTTCCACGCCGCGACCGAGGCCTGGGGCGCCACCCAGTTCCAGCGCCGGTTCGAGGCGCTCACGGGCCGTTACGTCCGCGAAGAGGATTACCAGGTCTGGCTGGCGCTCCGCGTGATCGGCGAGGCCGTGACCCGCACCGGCGCGGCCGACCCGGCCACCCTGCGGGCCTATGCGCTGGGCGACGACTTCGAACTGGCCGCGTTCAAGGGTCTGGCGGTGACCTTCCGGCCATGGAACGGCCAGCTGCGCCAGCCGATCCTGCTTTTCGATGGCCGGATCAATGTCAGCGTCTCGCCGCAGGACGGCTTCCTGCACCAGCGCTCGCCGCTCGATACGCTGGGCCTCGACGAACCCGAATCCGCCTGCCGGGCCTTCCAGTGACAGGAGAAAGCGCGATGAAACCCCTGATCCTCGCCGCGGGCCTCGCCCTGGCCGCCACCGGCGCACAGGCCAACAAGGTCTATGTCAGCAACGAAAAGGGCAACACCGTCACCGTGCTCGACAGCACCACCTGGCAGGTGCTGACCGAATTCCCCGCCGGCAACCGCCCCCGCGGCATCACCATGAGCCCCGACGGCAGCCTGCTTTACGTCTGCGCCTCGGATGACGACACGGTGCGGGTGTTCGACGCCGAAACCTATCAGGAACTCTATACCCTGCCCTCCGGCCCCGACCCGGAACTCTTCGTGCTCGATCACAGTGGCAGCCCCCTCTACATCGCCAACGAGGACGACAACCTTGTGACCGTCGTCGATACCGAGGCACACACGGTTCTGGCCGAAATCCCCGTCGGCGTCGAACCCGAGGGGATGGGCATCAGCCCGGACGGCAAGTTCGTGGTCAACACCTCGGAAACCACCAACATGGCGCATTTCATCTCGACCGAGGATTACGAGATCAAGCACAACATCCTGGTCGATCAGCGCCCCCGCTATGCCGAGTTCTCGGCCGACGGGAAAAAGCTGTTCGTGACCTCGGAAATCGGCGGCACGGTCAGCGTGATCGACATCGCCCCGGACGGCACGCCCACGCTGTCCTACAAGGTCTCGTTCGAGGTGCCGGGCGTCCTGCCCGAATGGCTGCAACCCGTGGGCGCCAAGGCGACGTCGGACGGCAAGTGGCTGTTCGTGGCGCTGGGCCCGGCCAACCGCGTGGCGGTGATCGACCAGCAAAGCCACGAGGTGGTCGATTACATCATGGTCGGCCAGCGCGTCTGGCAACTGGCCTTCACCCCCGACGAGAAATACCTGCTGACCACCAACGGCAATTCCAACGACATCACGGTGATCGACGTCGCCGCGCACAAGGCGATCAAGTCGATCCCGGTGGGCCAGCAGCCCTGGGGCGTCGTCGTCGCCCCCGACTGAGACCAGAATTCCGGAAACGCGCGCACCGACCGGGAGGACAACCATGCTGAAAGGACTGGGCGGCGCCATCGCCGCCGCGCTTGCGTTTCTGGCCGCGGGGGCGGCCTGGGCCGCGGATCTGCCGCAAATCCGCGCCGCGGTGCTCAAGATCGGCACCGTCAACTGGGAACTGACCACGATCAAGGAAAACGGGCTGGATGCCAAGCACGGGTTCGACCTGGTCGTGGAACCCTATGCCGATAACGGCGCGACCCGCGTCGCGGTCGAGGGCGGCGTGGCCGACATGTTCGTGTCCGACTGGATCTGGGTCGCGCGCCAGCGCGCGGCGGGCAGGGATTTCGTCGCGATCCCCTATTCGCGCGCCGTGGGCGGGCTGGTGGTGGCCGGCGACAGCCCCGCGCGATCGCTGCCCGATCTCGCAGGCGGCAAGATCGGCATCGCGGGCGGGCCGCTGGACAAAAGCTGGCTGATCCTGCGCGCCTATGCGCAATCGGAATACGGCATGGACCTTGCCGCCCAGACCGAACAGGTCTACGGCGCGCCGCCCCTGATCTTCAAGGCGGGCCTGTCGGGCGAAACCGACGGGGCGATCAACTTCTGGCACTTCCTCGCCAAGATGAAGGCCGCGGGCATGCGCGAACTGGTTTCCGTCACCGACGCCGCCGCCGCGCTGGGCCTCGACCCCGACACGCCGCTGCTCAGCTATGTGCTCAAGGACAGCTTCGTCGCCGAAAACCCCGGCCTGGCGCGCGCCATGTATGCCGCCTCGCGCGAGGCCAAGGCGATCCTCGCCGAAAACGACGCGGCATGGGACGCGATCCGCCCGATCATGAACGCCGCCAGCGACGCCGAGTTCGAACGCCTGCGCGACGATTTCCGCGCGGGCATCCCGGCGCCGGGCAATGTCGACCCCGCCGCCGCCGCCCGCTTCCTCGCCCTGATGGCCGACCTCGGCGGCGCGGACCTTGTCGGCCAGGCCACCACCCTGCCCGGGGGCACCTTCCTGAACGTCGAGTAGGCGCCCCATGACCCGCCTCGGCGTCCCCGCGCTCTCGCTCACCGGCCTCTTGCTCCTCTGGATCGTCGCCGCCGCGCTGACCGCCGATCCGCAGGTGCTGCCCCAGCCGTTTTCGCTGATCGGCCCGTGGCTGGCCGAGATCCGTTCGGGCGCGCTGCCCTATCACCTGGGCCACACGCTGGTCCGGGTGCTCTGGGCCTTCGGGCTGGCGATGACTCTGGGCATGGTGCTGGGCCTGTTGATGGGCCGGTTCGAGGGGCTGAACCGCTGGCTCGACCCGTGGCTGGTGGTGTTCCTGAACCTGCCCGCGCTGGTGCTGATCGTGCTGTGCTACCTGTGGATCGGGTTGAACGAAACCGCGGCCATCGTGGCGGTCACGCTGAACAAGGTGCCCAATGTCACGGTCACGATCCGCGAGGGCGCGCGGGCCTTCTCGCGCGATCTCGATGCCATGGCGCGGGTCTATGGCATGTCGGGCTGGGCGCGGCTGCGCCATGTCCTGCTGCCGCAACTGGCCCCCTTCGTCGCGGCGGCGGCCCGCGGCGGGGTGGCGGTGATCTGGAAGATCGTCCTCGTGGTCGAATTCCTTGGCCGCTCCTCGGGTATCGGGTTCCAGATCCACCTGTATTTCCAATTGTTCGACGTGGGCATGGTGCTGATCTACGCGCTGTCCTTCATCGTCGTGATGCTGGCCGTCGAATGGCTGCTCCTGCAACCCTGGGAACGGCGCGCGCGGCGCTGGCGTGCGGCATGATCCGGGTCGATATCCGCGCCAAGTCCTTCGGCGATACGCCGGTGCTCGGCCCCGTCGCGTTTCAGATCGCGCCGGGCGAGACGGTGGCGATCCTCGGCCCCTCGGGCATCGGCAAGTCCACGCTTCTGCGGATCGTCGCGGGGCTGGACACCGATTACCAGGGCAGCGTCACCCGCCCCGACCGGCTGGCCATGGTGTTCCAGGAACCCACGCTCTTGCCCTGGCGCAGCGCGCTGAAGAACCTGACGCTGGTTCATCGGGGCCTGTCGCGCAACTCCGCGCGGGACATGCTGGCGCGCGTGGGTCTCGCCGACAAGGAAACCGCCTTTCCCGGCCAGTTGTCGCTGGGCCAGCAGCGCCGCCTTGCCCTTGCCCGCGCCTTCGCCGGACAGCCGCAATTCCTGATCATGGACGAACCCTTCGTCTCGCTCGACCCCGCCACCGCGGATGCCATGCTGGCGCTGACCGAACGCCTGATCGCCGAACATCGCCCCGCGACCCTGTTCGTCACCCATGACCGGGCCGAGGCCGACCGGCTGGCCGATCGCGCGCTGGACCTTGCCGGCCGGCCCGCTACCCTCAGCCCGACAAGGTAAAGGCCCATGACCGACCAACCCGCCCTTTGCGTTTCCCATGTCAGCCTGTCCTACGGGCCGAAAAAGGCGCTGGACGACGTGTCTTTCGCGCTGCCCCGCGGCCGGTTCTGCGCGCTGCTGGGGCCCAACGGCGCGGGGAAATCCACGCTGTTCTCGCTGCTCACCCGCCTTCTGGTCACGCGCGAGGGCACGATCCGGGTCGCGGGCCATGACCTTGCGAAAAACCCCCGCGCCGCACTGGCCCGGATCGGCGTGGTGTTCCAGCAACCCACGCTCGACCTCGACATGACCGTGATGCGCAACATGCGCTATTTCGCGGCGCTGCACGGGCTGTCGGGCCGCGCGGCCGCCACCCGCATTGACGCCTCGCTGGACCGGCTGAACATGCGCGAACGCGCCGGTGAAAAGGTCCGCGCGCTGAACGGCGGCCACCGCCGCCGGATGGAGATCGCCCGCGCCCTGGTCCATTCCCCCGAGGTGCTGCTGCTGGACGAACCCACCGTGGGCCTCGACACCGCCGCGCGCCGGTCGATCACCGCCCATGTCCACCAGCTGGCGGGCGAGGGGCTGACCGTGCTTTGGGCCACCCACCTGGTGGACGAGATCGACCCCGCCGACGAGGTCGTGGTGCTGCACCGGGGCCACGTGTTGAAACAGGCCACCGCCGCGGAAATCGCCGGAAACGGCACGCTGATCGACGCCTTCATCGCGATGACCGGCGGCAAGGACGAGGCCGCCGCATGACCGCCTGGCTGGCCGCCCTCTACGCCATCGTCGCGCGCGAGGCGCTGCGCTTCGTCCACAACCGCGGCCGGTTCCTGTCGGCGCTGGTCCGCCCGCTGGTCTGGCTGGTGGTCTTCGCCGCGGGCTTTCGCGCCGCGCTGGGCCTGTCGATCATCCCGCCCTACCAGACCTACATCACCTACGAGGTCTACATCGTCCCGGGTCTCTGCGGCATGATCCAGCTGTTCAACGGCATGCAATCCTCGCTCTCGCTGGTCTACGACCAGGAAATGGGGTCGATGCGGCTGTTGCTGACCTCGCCCCGGCCGCGCTGGTGGCTGTTGTTCTCCAAGCTGATGGCGGGCGTCGCGGTCTCGCTGTTGCAGGTCTACGCGTTTCTCGGCATCGCGGCGCTGTTCGGCATCACCGTGCCCGCGCTGGGCTATCTCTACGTGTTCCCGGCGCTGATCCTCAGCGGGCTGATGCTGGGCGCGCTGGGCCTGTTGATCTCGTCCACCATCAAGCAGCTCGAGAACTTCGCGGGCGTGATGAACTTCGTCATCTTCCCGATGTTCTTCCTGTCCTCGGCGCTCTACCCGCTGTGGAAAATGGCCGAAAGTTCCGACCTCTTGCGCGATATCTGCGCGGTGAACCCCTTTACCCACGCGGTCGAACTGATCCGCTTCTCGCTCTATGGCAGCTTCAATGGCTGGGCGCTGCTTTGGGTGGTGACGGGCACGGTGGCGTTCTTCCTGCTGGCGCTGGTGGGCTATGACCCGGCGCGCGGCCTGATGCGGCGCCGCGGCTAGGGCGGTTGCCCGGAAAACGGGCAAAGGCCGCGAAACCTGCCGCTTTTTCCGCTTTTGCAGGCGCAGCAAAATCCACGCCGCACCGCAGCATTGCGCC
The DNA here is from genome assembly GCF_004343075.1 of Rhodovulum marinum. Classification (GTDB taxonomy): domain Bacteria; phylum Pseudomonadota; class Alphaproteobacteria; order Rhodobacterales; family Rhodobacteraceae; genus Rhodovulum; species Rhodovulum marinum. Next base: position 614,446 of record NZ_SLXP01000001.1, on the reverse strand, counting down.
ATCGCGCCGCGTGGTTAACCGTTCTGGCAGGATTTCCTGCAACCCTTGCAGGATCAACCGACCGACGAGGTTCCCATGATCGAGCTGGTATTCGTCGCCTGCCTTGGCATGGCGCAAGACGCGCAAGGGGCCTGCGAGGAACGCAGCCTCATCTATACCGACATCACGCCCATGACCTGCATGATGGGCGCCCAGCCGGAACTGGCCAAATGGGTGGAAACCCACCCGAACTGGACCGTTTCGCGCTGGAAATGCCGCTACCTGAACACCGCCCAGCGCGAGATCTAGGCCCCCGCACCGCCCCCGCCGCGCGATCCGCCGGCCCGGGCAGGGGTGCAACATCTGCCGGTCAATTCCGCGCGTGCCTTGTTCGCCGGTTCCGCCCGCTCTACATGCGGTTCCATGAAACGATGGCTTCCCTTCGTCAAGGCGGACCCGCTGGTCGCCGTCCTGCGCCTGTCCGGCCCCATCGCCGCCAGCGCGCGCGGCGGGGCCAGCCTGTCGGATGCCGGCCTCGCCCCCCTGATCGAACGCGCCTTTCGCAAGGGCAAACCCGCCGCCGTGGCGCTGGCCGTCAATTCCCCCGGCGGCTCGCCCGCGCAAAGCGCCCTGATCGGCGCGCGCATCCGGCGCCTGGCCGAGGACCACAAGGTGCCCGTCTTCGCCTTCGTCGAGGATGTCGCCGCCTCGGGCGGCTACTGGCTGGCCTGTGCGGCGGACGAGATCTTCGTCGACCGCTCGTCCATCGTCGGATCCATCGGCGTGATCTACGCGGGCTTCGGCTTTCCCGACCTCATCGCGCGCTATGGCGTCGAACGGCGCGTGCATGCCGCCGGCGAAAGCAAAAGCTTCCTCGACCCGTTCCAGCCCGAGAAACCCGAGGACGTGGACCGTCTGATGCAGCTTCAGACCCCGATCCACGAGGCGTTCAAGGCCCATGTCCGCGCCCGCCGCGGCGACCGCCTGACCACCGAGGACGGGCTGTTCACCGGCGATGTCTGGGTCGGCGAACAGGCGGTGGAGCGTGGCCTGGCCGACGGTATCGGCCACCTGGTCCCGGTGATGAAGGACCGCTTCGGCGACAAGGTGAAATTCGCGCTGCACAGCCCGCGCAAGGGGCTGTTGTCGCGGCTCGGCGCGCCGTCGGTGGCCGGCGTGCTGGACGAGTTGGAGGCGCGCGCACACTGGGCGCGCTATGGTCTGTAGCGCATGATTCTCAAGATCGTCACCCTGTTCCTGATCGGCATGGCCGTGCTTGCCATGTTCGGCCGTCTGCGCCTGCCGGGGCCGGGCGGGCGCAAGATCACCTTTGGCCGCGCCAAACCCGCCAAATGCCCCCAGTGCGGGCGCCACCGGATCGGCAGCGGACGCTGCCCCTGCGGAAAGGGCTGACCCGCGATGACCGCTGATCTGCTTTACGCCGGGCTGGGCCTCGCGATCCTGCTGCTTGCGGGCGACAGCCTGGTCAAGGGCGCGGTGAACCTGTCGCTGCGCCTGGGCGTGCCCGCGCTGATCGTCAGCCTGACCATCGTCGCCTTCGGCACCTCGGCGCCGGAACTGCTGATCTCGATCAAGGCGGTGCTGGACAATTCGCCGGGCATCGCGCTGGGCAACGTGGTCGGCTCGAACACCGCGAACGTGCTCTTGGTGCTGGGGGTGCCCGCGCTGATGGTGGGGCTCAAGACCGCCGAATGCGACACCCGGCGCACCTTCGTTCTGATGCTGGGCTCGACCGCGTTCTTCCTGTTCACCTGCCTGATCGGGCCGATCACCTGGGTTCACGGGATGGGGCTGTTGCTGGCGCTGGGCTTCGTGCTGCTCGACGCCTTCATGACCGCGCGCATCCATCGCCGCGAGAATGGCGAACGCGCCGCCGCGGCCCTGGCCGCCGGCGAGATCGAGGAGATCGAGGGCGCCGATCCCAGCCTGTCCTGGCCCAAGATCGCGGTGTTCCTGGTGCTCGGCCTCTTGGGCCTGCCGCTGGGCGCGGACCTTCTGGTCGACAGCTCGATCAACATCGCGCGGGCCATCGGCGTCTCGGAAACCGTGATCGGGCTGACGCTGGTCGCCATCGGCACCTCGCTGCCGGAACTGGCCACCACGGTCATGGCCGCGCTGCGCCGGCAGGCCGACGTGGCGCTGGGCAACGTGATCGGGTCGAACATGTTCAACCTGCTGGCCATCGTGGGCGTGGCCAGTTTCTTCGGCACGATCCCGGTCCCGCCCGAGATGCTGCGCTTCGACATCTGGGTGATGGCGGCGGCCTCGGTCCTGCTGACGCCCTTCGTGTTCCGCGGCTGGCCGCTGAACCGGGCCTGGGGCATCGGCTTCGTTCTGATCTACGTTCTTTATCTGGTAATGGTGCTGACATGACCGAACGCGCGCTGGTGACCGGGGGCGCAAGGCGGCTGGGCCGCGCGATGGCCCTTCATCTGGCCGAGCGGGGCTTTGACGTGGCCGTGCATTACGCCGGCAGCGCCGAGGCCGCCGAGGAAACCTGCGCCCAGATCCGTGTCCATGGCCAGCATGCCGTCGCGCTTCAGGCCGACCTGCTGGACGAGGACGCGGCCTCGGGCCTCGTGCCCCGCGCGGCCGCGGCGCTGGGCGGCCCGCTCACGGTGCTGGTCAACAACGCCTCGATCTTTGAATACGACACGATCCACACCGCCACCCGCGACAGCTGGGACCGGCATATCGGCTCGAACCTGCGCGCGCCCTTCCTGCTGACCCAGGCCTTTGCCCACCAGGCCCCCGACCACACCCATTGCGAGGGGGGCGAGCCGCTGGCCACCGGCCTTGTCATCAACATGATCGACCAGCGCGTGCTGAAACCCACGCCCGAATTCATGACCTACACCATCGCCAAGATGGGGCTGTGGGCGTTCACCCGCACCGCCGCCCAGGCGCTGGCCCCCGCGATCCGGGTCAACGCCATCGGGCCGGGGCCCACGCTTCGGGGCGGGCGCCAGTCCGAGGATCACTTCGCCCGCCAGCGTGCCGCGACCATCCTGCGCCGCGGCGCCAACCCCACCGAGATCTGCGCCGCGCTGGACTATTTCCTCGACGCCGCGTCGGTCACCGGCCAGCTGCTGTGCATCGACGGCGGCCAGCACCTGGCCTGGCAAACCCCCGATGTCCTGGGGGTCGAGTAGGGGCCTGCGGTTGCAGCCCGCGTTAACTTTTCCACCTCTCCAGATCCGGTTCATAATTTCGTCACGATTTCTTTAGAAATATCAACAATTTGCCAGTCTGCCGAATTTTATGTAATGAAAACAGGGACTTGAAATTTCGATCAAAAAATGTGCAAACCGGGGAACGGGTCGGAAAAACAATGGAAAAACCCGCACGCCCACGGGTTATGCTCAACCTTATCCACAGAAGTCGTGGACATGTTTGCCCTTGAACCCGCACGGGCCGCAGTGCAGCCAAGCCAAGGAATCACGATCTGGCCGAGATGACGACATCCGACACCCCGGCAGACGCCGCGCCCCGCCCCCGGGGCCATGCCTGCGTCCAGTCCTACCTGGGCACGCTCGACAATTCGCCGGGCGTCTACCGCATGCTCGATGCCGAAAGCCGGGTGCTTTACGTCGGCAAGGCCAAAAGCCTGAAGAAACGGGTGGCGAACTACGCCAAGCCGTCGGGCCATTCCCCCCGCATCGCGCGGATGATTTCCGAAACCGCCTCGATGATGTTCCTGACCACGCGCACCGAAACCGAGGCGCTGCTGCTGGAACAGAACCTCATCAAGCAGTTGAAGCCGCGCTACAACGTGCTTTTGCGCGATGACAAAAGCTTTCCGAACATCCTGATCCCCAAGGATCACCCGTTCCCCCAGATCACCAAGCATCGCGGCGCCAAGACCCGCAAGGGCGCCTATTTCGGCCCCTTCGCGTCGGCGGGCGCGGTGAACCGCACGCTGAACCAGCTGCAAAAGGTGTTCCTGCTGCGCAACTGTTCCGATTCCGTGTTCGACAGCCGCACGCGCCCCTGCCTTCTGTACCAGATCAAGCGGTGCAGCGCGCCCTGTGTCGGCCGGATCAGCGCGGCCGATTACGCGGCCTCCGTGCGCGATGCCGAACGCTTCCTGCAGGGCAAATCCACCGGCGTCCAAGAGGCCCTTGCCGCCGAGATGGAGGCCGCCTCCGAGGCGCTGGAATTCGAACGCGCCGCGGCACTTCGCGACCGCATCCGCGCGTTGACACAGGTGCAGTCGGTGCAGGGCATCAACCCCCGCGGCGTGGCCGAGGCCGACGTCGTCGCACTCCACATGGAGGGGGGGCAGGCCTGCGTGCAGGTGTTTTTCATCCGGGCGAACCAGAACTGGGGCAACCGCGACTACTACCCGAAAACCGGCTCGGGCGCCGAGGCGGCCGAGGTGCTGCGCGGCTTTCTGGGCCAGTTCTACGACAACAAGGAACCGCCCCGGCTGATCCTGCTGTCCGACGATATCGAGGATCGCGACCTCTTGGCCCAGGCCCTGTCCGACCGCGCCGGCCACAAGGTCGAGATCGCCGTGCCCCAGCGTGGCGAAAAGGTCGACCTTGTCGCCGGCGCCGCCCGCAACGCGCGCGAAAGCCTGGGCCGCCGGATGGCCGAAAGCGCCGCGCAGACCAAGCTTCTGGCCGGGTTAGCCCAGGCCTTCGATCTGGATGGCCCGCCCAAACGGGTGGAAATCTACGACAACTCGCATATCCAGGGCACCAACGCGGTCGGCGCGATGGTGGTGGCCGGCCCCGAGGGCTTCGTCAAAAGCCAGTACCGCAAGTTCAACATCAAGGGCGACAGCCTGACGCCGGGCGACGATTTCGGCATGATGAAAGAGGTTCTGACCCGCCGCTTTCAGCGCCTCTTGAAGGAGGATCCCGACCGCCAGGGCGAAACCTGGCCCGACCTGCTGCTGATCGACGGCGGCGCCGGGCAGGTGTCCGCGGTGGCGGGCATCATGGGCGATCTGGGCGTCGAGGACATCCCCATCGTCGGCGTGGCCAAGGGCATCGACCGCGACGCGGGGAAAGAGGAATTCCACCGCCCCGGCCTGCGCCCCTTCGCCCTTCAGCGCAACGACCCGGTCCTCTATTTCATCCAGCGCCTGCGCGACGAGGCGCACCGCTTCGCCATCGGCACCCACCGCGCGAAACGCGCCAAGGCCGTGGGCGCGACGCCATTGGACGAGATCCCAGGCGTCGGCGCCACCCGCAAGCGCGCCCTTCTGACCCATTTCGGCAGCGCCAAGGCCGTGTCGCGCGCGGGGCTGGCCGATCTCAAGGCCGTGGACGGCATTTCCGACAGCCTTGCGGAAACCATCTACGGCTTCTTCCATGAGCGCGGCTGACAGGGTAAGGAGCGATCCATGAGGTGGACCCTGCCCAATATCCTGTCCATTCTGCGACTCGTCGCGGCGCCCTTTTTCCCGGCGATCTACGTGCTGTGGGAGGGGGCGCTGGCGGGGGGAATCGCGCTGGCGGTGTTCGTCGGCGCCTCGGCCACCGACTGGGTCGACGGCTATGTCGCGCGCCGCTGGAACCAGACCAGCCGCTTCGGCGCGATGGTCGACCCGATCGCCGACAAGGCCATGGTGCTGATCGCGCTTCTGGTCGTCGTGGCGCAATTCGGCCTGGCCCCGGTGATGACGCTGGCCGCCGGCGTCATCGTCTTCCGCGAGGTGTTCGTTTCCGGCCTGCGCGAATTCCTGGGCGCGCAGGCGGGCCAGCTCAAGGTCACGAAACTGGCCAAGTGGAAGACCACCGTCCAGATGGTGGCGATCTCGGTGCTGATCGGGCACGGGCTGGTGGCCCAGCCCGCCGTCGAACTGCTGGGCACCGCGCTGCTGGTGCTCGCCGCGGCGCTGACCCTTGTGACCGGGGCGGATTACTTCGCCAAGGCCTGGCCCTATCTCCGCGAGGAGGGACAGCCATGATCGACGTGCTGTACTTCGCCTGGGTGCGCGAACGCATCGGCCTGCCGAAGGAACGGGTCGACACCTCGGCCGCCACGGTCGCCGAGCTGGTCGCGGAATTGAAGGCCCGCGAAGACCGCTATGCCGCGGCCTTCGCCGATATCTCGGCGCTGCGCGTGGCCGTCGACCAGGAACTGGCCGATTTCGACGCGCCCCTTGCCGGCGTGCGCGAGGTGGCGTTCTTCCCGCCGATGACCGGGGGCTAGGCGATGCGCGTGCGCGTCCAGGCCGAGCCCTTCGATTACGGCGCCGAATGCGGCGCCTTCGCGGCGGGGCGGCGGGATGCGGGCGCGGTCGTGACCTTTGCCGGGATCGTGCGCGACGATGGCGGGCTGGCCCGGCTGGAACTGGAACACTACCCCGGCATGACCGAACGCGCGCTGCGGAAGATCGCCGACGAGGCGACCCGCCGCTGGGCGCTCAGGGATTGCCTGGTGATCCACCGCTACGGCCCCATGGTGCCCGGCGACACCATCATGATGGTCGCCACCGCCGCCCCCCACCGCGCCGACGCCTTCGCCGCGGCCGAATTCCTGATGGACTACCTGAAATCCCGCGCGCCGTTCTGGAAAAAGGAATTCGGCGCCGACGGCACGTCCTGGGTCGCCGCAAGGGACGAGGACGAGGCCGCGCTGGGGCGTTGGTCCGGGGCCTGATCCCCCCGCCTCAGCCCGCGCTCATCCGTTCGACATAGGCGCGCAGCTCCTCGGCCTCGGCGCGGGCGTCGCGCAGCCCGTCCATCGCCGCGCGCAGCTCGGCCTCGGACTGGCTCAGCCGGTTGGTCAGTTCCGCCTCGCGCTGGTGCAGATAGGCGATGGCCTGGTCGCGGCCTTCCTCGGCCTCGTGCAGCGCCTGCGCCATGTGGTCCAGGTCGTCCATGTTCTCGGTCGTCACCTGGGCCAGGCGATGCACCAGCCAGGACGCGACCCACCCCACCAGGAACGCCACGAACAGGACCAGCGTGGTCACGATGATGAATTCAGTCCTGTCCATCGGTGCCTCCTTCGGGCGGCGCGTCGTCCGCGGCCGCCTCTTCGCCCTCGGGCGCGATCAGGCGGAACTCGATCCGCCGGTTCGCCTCGCGCCCCTCCTCGGTGCCGTTATCCGCGATCGGCCGGCTTTCGCCATAGCCCCGCGCCGTCAGGTTCGAGGTCAGCACCCGCCGCGCCATCAGCGCGGTCAGCACCGCCTCGGCGCGCTGCTGGCTGAGCGATTCGTTCATCTCCTCGCGGCCCTGGCTGTCGGTATGCCCGCCGATCTCGATCTGCGCGTCGGGACAGCGGCGCAGCACGTCGGCGATGGCGTCCACCACGCGCACCGCCGATCCCTCGATGCGGGTCGATCCCGGCGCAAAGGTGATCTTTTCCGCGGCCAGGATATCGCCGATCTGCGCCACGCAGGCCTGCGGCGTGGGCCGCCCGTCCACCGTTTCGGGCGGCTCGCGATAGGTGATGTCGATCTCGAAATTCTGCGCGTCCCCCAGACGGTCGGACAACAGCCGCGCCACCCGCGCCTGGGCGGTGTCGTCCATCGTCAGCCCGGTCAGCCGCACGAACCCCGCCTGCACGATCACCGATCCGTTGCGCAGCTGCGACAGCGCCTCCAGCCCCGCCAGGACCCGCAGCGGCCAGCCCTCGGGCAAGTTGGGGTCGATCCGCATCGCCGAATGCACGCTGTCCTGCCCGAACCGCGCGCGGGCATAGCTTTCGGCCGCCGCCTGCACCAGCGCGTCGGGCACCCGGCCGCGCAGCTGCAGCAACCCCTCGGGGCTGAGCGTGGCAAAGAACTCGCGCGGGCCGGTCTCGGCGCCGCTGCCGTCCACCTTGACCGGTTCGGCCAGCACCGCGTGCAACTCGAACGGCGCGGGCAGCACCGCGCGCAGCGTCGCCACCGCCCCGTCGAACGTCGCCCGGTCGCTGCCCGCCGCCGCCACCAGCGTCACGTCGCTATCCGAAAAGGTCAGCGCGCCGCCGCCGATCCGGGCCAGCGCCTCGATGCCGCGGGCGACCGCCGCGCCCCAGCTGTCCGCCGGCACGCCCAGCCCCAGCGGGCAATCCATGTCCGCGACCATGCCCGCCGCGCGCGCCGCCGCCTCGATCCGGGCCCGCGCCTCTTCGGTGTCGGCGGCGCAGGCGTCGAACCGCGCCCCCTCGCCATCCATCAGGAAGCGCAGGGTAAAGGGCGCGATCATCGGGCGCGGCGCCGAGATGTCGAGGGCCAGCGTCAGCCCCTCGGGCGCGGCCTTGCGCAGCGCCTGTTCGGCGCGTTCGCGGGCGCGGTCGCTTTCGGTGATCGCGCTGATCGCCACCCGCCGCGGCGTGACCGAGATCTTGGCACTGTCGAACCGCGACAGCGCGTCCAGCCCGAAGGCCAGCGCATCCTGCCAGCCCAGCGGTTCGGGATAATCGGCGCTTTCCAGCATGTCGGCCACGCTGACCCGCGGGGCGATGCGCGACAGCGTGCGGCCCAGCGCGGCGCGGTCGGTCGTGGCCGGCACCAGCCCGATCACCGAGATGCCCGAGGCATTCCGCAGCAATTCGACCGAAAACCGCGGCGCGGCCAGCGGGTTGGCCGGCTTGACCGCGATCTCGTCGATCACATGCGCCGCGTCGATCACCGCGCCCGCCGCCGACAGCGCGCGGAACCGCGCGGCCTCGTCCGGCGCGGTGCCCGACAGCCGCACCAGCATCCCGTCGGGCGCCGCCTCGGCCCAGCCCATGCCCGCCTCGGCCAGCGCGGCGCGCACGGCGCCCGCGGTGCGCGATTCCAGCAGGCCCACCGCCAGCAACGCGGCCAGCGCGCACAGCCCGGCCGCCGCCACCAGGGCAAGCGGCGCGATCATGCGAAAGGGCGGTCGGCTCATGGGCGCGGTCCGGCGGTCTGTGTCATGGGTCTTTCCTGTCTAGAACCCGGCGGGACGGCTTGCAATCACGCCAGGATGGCCAGCCCGAACATCAGCACCGGGATCAGCCCGGCATCGCGGTTCGCGCGGAACAGCTTCAGGCAGGTGTCGCCGTCTTCGGTGTTCAGGCTGCGCAGCTGCCAGTACATGTGCGCACCGAACCCCGCCACGCCGATCAGCCCGACGATCACCGCCGTCCGCCCCTCCGGCGTCAGCGCGCCCAGAACCGCCAGCGTCATCAGAACGACGCTCGCGATCCCGAACTGTTGCAGGCGCAGCGGGGTCTGGTCGCCGAACAACAGCGCGGTGGACTTCACCCCGATCAGCGCGTCGTCCTCCTTGTCCTGGTGGGCATAGATCGTGTCGTAGAAGATCGTCCAGCAGATGCCCGAAAGGTACAGGAACACCGCGGGCCAGCCCAGGCTGCCGGTATGCGCCGTCCAGGCCAGCAGCGCGCCCCAGTTGAACGCCAGCCCCAGGAACACCTGCGGCCAATAGGTGAACCGCTTGGCAAAGGGATAGATCGCCACCAGCCCCAGCGAGGCCACGCCCATCGCGATCGCCGCACCGTTGAACGTGATCAGGATCAGGAACGCCACCAGCGACTGGATCACCATCCACAGCACCGCGTGTTCCACCGTGACCTGCCCCGACGGGATCGGCCGCGACCGGGTGCGCGCCACGCCCGCGTCGATCTCGCGGTCGGTGATGTCGTTCCAGCTGCAGCCCGCGCCCCGCATCAGCCACGCCCCGATGCCGCAGCCGATCACGATCCAGATGTCGATCCAGCGAAACCCGGTCGAGGCCGCCGCCAGCGCCACGCCCCACCAGCACGGCAAGAGCAAAAGCCACGTCCCGATCGGCCGGTCGGCCCGCGACAGCCGCAGATAGGGCCGCGTCCAGTCCGGTGCCTCGCGGTCGACCCAGTTGCCCCGATAGGCATCGGCGACCTGGCCCTCGGCCTCTGGCGTTTTGCTGGTGTCAGGCATATCAATGACCCCCATGAACGATACCCGGTCTGCCAAAATCAGGCTCTATGTAGATCAGCCTCTGGGGCAGGGGCAAACCGTTCCTCTGTCCCGCGAACAGGCGCATTATCTCTTTTCCGTGATGCGTCTGGGCCCGGGCGACCCGGTGCTGGTGTTCGACGGGGTCTCGGGCGAATTCCTCGCCCACGTGGCCGAGGCCGGCAAGAAGGGCGGCACCCTGGCCTGCGCCGCGCAGACCCGCCCGCTGCAACCGCCCCCCGACCTGTGGCTGTTCTTCGCCCCGATCAAGAAGGCGCGCACCGATTTCATCGTCGAAAAGGCCGCCGAGATGGGCGCGGCCCGCATCTGCCCGGTGCAGACCGACTTCACCAATGCCGAACGCATCCGCCGCGACCGGCTTCAGGCCCACGCCGTCGAGGCCGCCGAACAATGCGGCGGCACCTTCGTGCCCGAGGTCTGCGATTTGCAACGGCTGTCCGACGTTCTGGCCTCCTGGCCCGCGGGCCGGCGCCTCATGTTCTGCGATGAAACGCTGGCCGGACAGGCGCGCACCCTGGGCGACGCGCCCCGCGGCCCCTGGGCGATCCTGATCGGCCCCGAGGGCGGCTTTTCGGATGCCGAGCGCAACCGCCTGCGCGCGCTGCCCTTCGCCCACCCCGTCAGCCTCGGCCCCCGCGTGCTGCGCGCCGACACGGCGGCCGTCGCCGCGCTCACCGTCTGGCAACAGGCGCTGGGGGACTGGGGATGAGCCTGATCCGCCCCGACCTTCTGGAACAACTCCTGCGTTGGCGCGACCTGTTCGGCGCGCTGTTCATCGCCGGGCTGGGTGTCTGGGTGTTCCGCTTCGGCGGCTATTTCTACCAGGGGCTCGGCGTGCTTTTCGGCCTTGCCGGTCTTGGCCTCGCCGTCGCCGCGCTGCGCCAGCTGCGCTTTCACGTCCCGGGCGGTGCGCCCGGCGTGGTGCAGATCGACGAGGGCCAGATCACCTATCTGGCCCCCCAGGGCGGCGGCTTTGTGGCGCTGTCGGAACTGACCGCCGTCGAGATGGATTTCGACGCCACGGGCGCCCGGCTCTGGCGCCTGTCACAAGAGCGTTACCCCACCGTCACCATCCCCGCCGCCGCCGAAGGCGCCGACGCCCTGTTCGATGCTTTCGTCTCATTGCCGGGCGCGCGCCCGGGCCATATCCTTTCCGCACTCGACAGGTCCCCCCGGGACGGGCCCGTCACGGTCTGGCAGCGGACGCGCCGTCCGGCCTTGACTTGACGCGCACCCCGTCGCAGGTGACGGGCCGAAACACGCGAACGAACCGGAGACCCAGGCCCGATGTCCATCCCCCAATCCGGCGGCGGCCCGATCGAATCCCGCGACCAGCTGGCCGAATACCTGGCCGCCGGCTGCAAGCCCAAGGACGACTGGCGCATCGGCACCGAGCACGAGAAGTTCGGCTACTGCAAGGACACGCTGAACCCGATCCCCTATGACGGCCCCCGGTCGGTCAAGGCGGTGCTGGAGGGGCTGCGCGACCGGTTCGGCTGGACGCCGGTGCTCGAGGCCGGGAACATCATCGGGCTGGAAAAGGACGGCGCCAATGTCAGCCTGGAACCGGGCGGGCAACTGGAACTGTCGGGCGCGCCGCTCGAAACCATCCACCAGACCTGCGACGAGGTGAACGAACACCTGCGCGAGGTGCGGTCGGTCGCCGACGAGATCGGCGTGGGCTTCATCGGGCTGGGCGCCGCGCCGATCTGGACCCATGACCAGATGCCGATGATGCCCAAGGGGCGGTACCGGCTGATGACCGACTACATGGATCGCGTTGGCACCATGGGCAAGACGATGATGTATCGCACCTGCACCGTGCAGGTGAATCTCGACTTCGCCTCTGAACCCGACATGGTCCAGAAGCTGCGCGTGGCGCTGGCCCTGCAACCCGTCGCCACCGCGCTGTTCGCCAATTCGCCGTTTCTCGAGGGCAAACCCAACGGCCACAAGTCGTGGCGCTCGCGTGTCTGGCGCGACCTCGACCCCGCGCGCACCGGGATGCTGCCCTTCGTGTTCGAAGACGGCTTCGGCTTCGAACGCTGGGTCGATTACGCGCTCGATGTGCCGATGTATTTCGTCTACCGCGACGGGAAATATATCGACGCGCTGGGCCAGTCCTTCCGCGATTTCATGGCCGGGAAACTGCCCGCCCTGCCGGGTGAAACGCCCACGCTGTCGGACTGGGCCGACCACCTGACCACCATCTTCCCCGAGGCCCGCATCAAGAAATTCATCGAGATGCGCGGCGCCGATGGCGGCCCTTGGCGGCGGCTGTGCGCGCTGCCCGCGCTTTGGGTGGGGCTGACCTATGACCAGTCGGCGCTGGACGCGGCCTGGGACCTGGTCAAGGACTGGGATGCCGAAACCCGCGAGGCCTGGCGCGTGGCCGCCTCGGTCGACGGGCTTCAGGCGGTGGTGAACGGTCGCTCCATGCTGTCGCTCGCGGCCGAGGTGGTGCTGATCGCGCGGTCGGGCCTCAAGGCGCGCGCGCGCCCGGGGCTGGGCGGCATGGTGCAGGACGAACGCCATTTCCTGCACGCGCTGGAAGACAGCATCGAAACCGGCAAGGCCCCCGCCGACGAGTTGCTGGACCATTACAACGGCGACTGGAACGGCGACCTGTCGCGCATCTATTCCGAGTTCAGCTACTAGGCGCGGCGGGCGGCTCACTCGCCCCTGTGCATCACCAGCACCGCGGCCAGCGCCAGCCCGATGCCCAGCGCATCGCGCCAGGTCGCGGTCTCCTTGAACACGACGATGCCCAGAAGTGCCAGGATCACCAGCGTCGCCGAGGCATACAGCACGCCGATCATCGCCAGCGAATGCTGTTGCATCATGAAATACCAGGCGACCGCCGGGCTGCCATAGCACAGCGTGCCCAGAACGAACGCCCCCGATCCCATCCCGGCACTGTGGACCGAGGCCAGCTTGATGAAATAATCGCCCGTCACCGTCAGGGCCGTGGCCAGGAAAAGCCAGAAAAGCGTCTCCACGGTCGAATCCTCCGCAGATGAATTCAATTGACCCGCGCCGGCGTGGCGCGGCCGTCGATAAGGAATTTCAGGAACCTTGAATCAGACTAAGCCCAGGTGACCATCCGGCAAAGCGAAAGAACGCGCGGGTAGGGTTTCCCTTACCCTTCATCTGCGCGGCTCGCCGGGGCGGGCGGAGTCCGAAAAAAGTCATATGGGATTCATATGGGAATCATATGCGATTCATATCGCGGATTTCGGCGGTTTCCGGTCAGCCCTTCTTACCGATTCGGCTCTCGGTCCCGGCCCGCAGGCGGCGGATGTTCTCGGCGTGGCGCACATAGATCAGCACCGCCAGCAGCGCGCCCAGAACCGCCATGTCGCCACGGCCCAGCACCACCGCCCAGACCGGCGCCAACCCCGCCGCGACCAGCGCAGACAGCGACGAATAGCGGAATGCCGCCGCCACGATCAGCCACGTCCCGCAGGCCGCCAGCCCCACCGGCCAGGCCAGCGCCAGCAGCGTGCCCAGGAAGGTCGCCACGCCCTTGCCGCCCCTAAACTCCAGATAAATCGGGAAAATATGGCCCAGGAACGCGGCGAAACCGGCGATCTGCGCCGCGTCCTCTCCGGCCAGCGCGCGGGCGATCAGCACCGCGATCCCGCCCTTGCCCGCGTCCAGAACCAGCGTCAGGAACGCCGCCAGCTTGTTGCCCGTGCGCAGGACATTGGTCGCCCCGATATTGCCCGACCCGATCTTGCGCAAATCGCCCAGCCCGAAGAGGCGGGCCATCACGATGCCAAAAGGTACGGCGCCCAGCAGATAGGCCGCCAGCGCGACCAGCCCCAGTGTCAGCGGTGCGGTTTCGAACCCCGGCATGCCCTATCCTCCCTCGTGAACCCGCACCCCGGCCACCCACGTGCCCAGCACCCGGCCCTGCATTTTGGCGCCGTCGAACGGCGTGTTCTTCGACTTCGACCGCAGGCCGAACCTGTCGAGAACAAAGGGAAAATCCGGGTCGAACAGCACCAGGTCGGCGGGCGCGCCCCGGGCCAGGCGCCCGGTCTCCAGCCCCAGCCGCCGCGCCGGGTTCAGCGACAGCGCGCGCCACAGCCGCGGCAGGTCGATCGCCTCGGCGTGATACAGCCGCAGCGCCGCGGGCAGCAGCGTTTCCAGCCCCACCGCGCCGCTTGCGGCCTCTTCATAGGGCAGGCGTTTCGATTCCTCGTCCTGCGGCGTGTGCATCGAGGAAATCACGTCGATCAACCCGCTGGCCACCGCCTCGACCAGCGCGACGCGGTCGGTTTCGGCGCGCAGGGGCGGCTTGACCTTGAAGAAGGTGCGGTAATCGCCGACGTCCAGCTCGTTCAGCGTCAGGTGGTGGATCGACACCCCCGCGGTCACGTCGCGCCCGTTGTTTTTCGCCCGTTCCAGCGCGGGCAGGGCGCGTGCGGCGGTGATCTGGTCGGCGTGGTATTTCACGCCCGTCATCTCGACCAGCGCCAGGTCACGGTCCAGCGCCATGCGTTCGGCCATCGGCGACACGGCGGGCAAGCCCCTGAGCGAGGCGAATTTTCCGCTGGTGGCACAGGCCCCGTCCGACAATCCCGGATCCTGCGGATGCGCGATCACCAGCGCCCCCAACGACCGCGCATAGGTCATCGCGCGAGACAGGACCTTGGTGTTCTCGACCACCTTGTCGCCATCGGTGAAGGCCACGGCGCCCGCATCCTGCAGGAACCCGATCTCGACCATCTCGCGCCCCTCGCGGCCCTTGGTCAGCGCGGCCATCGGGCGGATGCGCACGGGCGACGCGTCGCGGGCGCGGCGGGTGACGAATTCCAGCACTTCGGGCGTGTCGATGGCGGGCAGGGTGTCGGGGCGCGTGACCATCGTGGTCACCCCGCCCGCCGCCGCCGCGGCCCCCGCCGAGCCAAAGCTTTCCTTGTGCCGCTCGCCGGGTTCGCAGACCTTCACCCCGATATCGACGATGCCGGGGGCAAGACACTTGCCGCCGCAATCGACGGTTTCGCGCGCCTCGGGGGCCTCTCCGGTGCCGGTGGCGAGGATCGTTTCACCCTCGACCAGCAGCCAGCCGGGGCCGTCGGTGCCGGCCTCGGGGTCGATCAGGCGGGCATTGGCGAAAAGCGTCGTCATGCCCGCCCCCCCTTGGCCGCCGCGATCCGGTTCATCACCGCCTCGGGCTCGGCCTGGAACTTGATCAGGTGCTTGTCGCCGGACCGCGTCACGACCTGCACGGCGGCGCCCATCTTGCGCGTGTTTGTCAGGTTTTCCAACAGGATGCGCCGCCCGCCGGGGCCGTTCAGGGCGCGGTCTGTCAGGGTCCAGGTCAGGCCCAGTTCCTCGCTCATCAGAAAGGCGCCGCGCACCCCGATGCCGAGGAAGGCCGCCACGATCCCGGCCCAGGGATAGGGGTTGCCGAGAAAGCCCAGCACCATCGTCGCCCCGATCCCGGCCAGAACGGCCAGCAAGACATGCGCCTTGATATAGGTGCCCCTGTCGGCGCGGAACCGGGCGATCACGTGCTCGCCCTCGTCAAGGGGCGTCTCGATCTTCGGGTCAAACATAGACGCCCCCCTTTGCGGCCCGTTCGGCGCGCAGGTTCCGCGCCAGAAGGTCCATCGCGGCCATCCTGACCGCCACGCCCATTTCCACCTGTTCCTGGATCACCGACCGGTTGATGTCGTCGGCCAGGGTGCCGTCGATTTCCACCCCGCGGTTCATCGGACCGGGGTGCATCACGATGGCGTCTTCCTTGGCGTGCGAGAGTTTCTCGGCATCCAGCCCGAAGCGGTGGTAGTATTCACGCTCGGACGGGATGAAGCCGCCATCCATCCGTTCCTTTTGCAGGCGCAGCATCATCACAACGTCGGCGCCCTTCAGCCCCTCGCGCATGTCGTCATAGACCTCGACCCCGAAATCGGCGGCGCGCGCCGGGATCAGGGTGGGCGGGCCGATCAGGCGGACGCGGTTTTCCATCCGGCCCAGAAGCAGGATGTTCGACCGCGCCACGCGGGAATGGGCGATGTCGCCGCAGATCGCGACGGTCAGCCGTTGCAGCCGGCCCTTGGCGCGGCGAATGGTCAGCGCGTCCAGAAGCGCCTGGGTGGGGTGTTCGTGCCGCCCGTCGCCCGCGTTCAGCACCGCGCAGTTCACCTTTTGCGCCAGCAAATCCACCGCGCCCGATTGCGGGTGGCGCACCACCAGCAGGTCGGGATGCATCGCGTTCAGCGTCAGCGCGGTGTCGATCAGCGTTTCGCCCTTTTTGATGCTGGACGCCTGCATCGCCATGTTCATCACGTCCGCGCCCAGGCGCTTGCCCGCGATCTCGAAGCTGGCCTGGGTCCGCGTGGACGCTTCGAAGAACATGTTGATCTGGGTGAGGCCCGCCAGCACGTCGGTATGTTTCGACGGGCCGCGGCTGAGGTCGACATATTGATCGGCAAGGTCGAGAGTGGTGCGGATATCCGCGGGCGTCAGCGGCTCGATGCCCAGAAGATGGCGCAAGCGGAACGTCATGGGGCCTCCGACGTGAACGCCCCGCTTATAGAAAGCGTGTGGGGGGCGGGCAAGGGACGCGATGCCCATTGCCGATGCCGCGGGGGCGTCCTAGCCTTGCGCGATGGATTCCGGGATGGATGCACATACCGCGCTGGCGCTGCTGGACTGGCAGATCGAACTTGGCGTGACCGAGGCGATCGGCGAGACGCCGGTGAACCGTTACGAGGCCGAGCCGCCATCCGCGCCCGTTGCGGCCGAGCGACCGGCCCGGTCTGCGCCGGCCCGATCTGCACCGGCCGGTGGCGGGGTCGCGGCACCGCCGCCCCCGTTCGTGCAGATGCAAGAGGTCGACCCGGTGGCGGTGGCGCGCGCGGCCGCGGCGGAGGCGCGTGATCTGGAGTCGCTTCGCGCGGCGATGGCGGCATTCGAGCATTGCGAGCTGAAGCGGGGGGCGCGGTCGCTGGTGTTTTCCGATGGCAACCCGGCGGCCCGCGTCATGGTGATCGGCGAGGCGCCGGGCCGCGACGAGGATATCCAGGGCAAGCCCTTTGTCGGGCCAGCCGGGCAGTTGCTGGACCGGATGTTCGCCTGCATCGGCATGGGCCGGGCCGACCCCGCCGCCGAACGCGCGCTGTACATCACCAACGTGCTGCCCTGGCGCCCGCCACAGAACCGCGACCCGAAGCCGGACGAGGTGGCGATGCTGCTGCCGTTCTTGCAGCGTCATGTCGAGTTGGTGGACCCCGAGGTGCTGTTGCTGATGGGCAACCATTCCTGCGGTGCGCTTTTGGGCCGCAAGGGGATTACCCGCCTGCGGGGGCATTGGGCGCAGGCGCTGGACAGGCCCGCGCTGCCGATGTTCCACCCGGCCTACCTGCTGCGCAACCCGAATGCGAAACGCGAGGCCTGGCACGACCTGTTGATGTTGCAGGCCCGGTTGAGGGAGACGGCATGAAGGTACTGGCATTTTCCGACCTGCATTTGTCGCGCACGGCGGCGGCCGCGCTGGTCGAGGCCGCCGCCGGGGCGGACCTGGTCATCGGGGCGGGGGATTTCTGCAATCGCCGCGAGGGGTTGGACGAGGCCATCGTGATGCTGGCGGGGATCGCGGCGCCCATGGTTCTGGTCCCCGGCAATTGCGAAAGCGCCGACGAACTGCGCGCGGCGGCGCCCGCGGGGGCGAGCGTGCTGCACGGGCAGGGCTGCGAAATCGGCGGGCTGCGGCTGTTCGGGCTGGGCTACGGGGTGCCGGTCACGCCGTTCGGCGCGTGGTCCTGCGACCTGACCGAAGACCAGGCCGCCGACCTGCTGGCGCCCTGCGGTGCGGTCGATGTCATGGTGTTCCATTCGCCGCCCAAGGGGATCGCGGATGTGACCGGCACGGGGATTTCCGTGGGGTCGACCGCGATCCGGGACGCCATCGCGCGGGTACAGCCGAAACTGGCCGTCTGCGGCCATGTCCACGATTGCTGGGGGCAGGAGGGGCGGATCGGCGAGACCCGCGTCGTCAACCTGGGCCCGACCGTCAACTGGTTCGAGATCGGAGACTGAACGTGAGCCACGCCGCCCCGGAAAAGGAATTCATCCCCGTCCGCATCGCCGTTCTGACCGTGTCGGACACCCGCACGCCTGCGGAGGACCGGTCCGGCCAGACGCTGGTGGACCGGATCGAGGGCGCGGGCCACATCGTCGCCGCCCGCACCATCCTGCCCGACGAACGCGACCGGATCGCCGCGCAGCTGCGCGACTGGTGCGCCGATCCGAACATCGACGTGGTGATTTCCACCGGCGGCACCGGGCTGACGGGCCGCGACGTCACGGTCGAGGCGCACCGGGACGTCTACGAAAAGGAAATCGAGGCCTTCGCCACGGTTTTCACCATCGTCTCGATGCAGAAGATCGGCACATCGGCGGTGCAAAGCCGTGCGACGGGGGGCGTGGCGCAGGGCACCTACCTGTTCGCGCTGCCGGGCAGCCCCGGCGCCTGCAAGGATGCCTGGGACGAGATCCTGGTGCACCAGTTCGACTACCGCCACCGGCCCTGCAATTTCGTCGAGATCTTTCCGCGGCTGGACGAACACCGGCGCCGGAAATGATCCGCGACGGAAATAGATGAGTCCAGCGTAACACATATGTGCCTTGGCCCGGGCGCGGCCTGTGGCTATCTGTTTGCGGCGCGCGATGGATTTCCCCCCTGGGAAAGGATGACGACACGATGCGATTTCTCCGCCGCAGCCTCGTGGGGCTGTTCCTGATCGCCGTGACGGTGGGCCTGCTGGCCTATGCCGGTTATTCGGTCAGCTCGGCGATCCAGGCGCGGCTGAACGACAGCCCCGCCCAGCGCCCGGCCCGTGAACGGGTGTTCGCGGTGAATGTCGCGACGCTGACACCCCAGACGATCACGCCCGTTCTGACCGCCTTTGGCGAGGTGCGCTCGCGCCGGACGCTTGAACTTCGGGCCGAGGCCGGCGGCCGGGTGGTCGCGCTGCACCCCGCCTTCGAGGAAGGCGGCCATGTCGCGGCGGGCGACCTGATCCTGCGTGTCGACCCGGCGACGGCGCAATGGGCGCTGGACGTGGCGCGCACCGACCTGGCCGAGGCCGATGCCGACCTGGGCGATGCCGAACGCACGCTGGACCTGGCGCGCGAGGAACTGGCCGCGACCGAGGACCAGGCGCGCCTGCGCGAGTTGGCCCTGGCCCGGCAAGAGGATTTGCGCGCGCGCGGCGTCGGCACCGATGCCGCGGTCGAGGATGCCGCGCTCGCGGCGTCGGCGGCGAAACAGGCGGTCGTCGCCCGCCGCCAGTCGGTCGCCCAGGCCGAGGCGGCGCTGGCCACCGCGCGCACCGCGCTGGAACGGGCCCGCATCCGCCTGGAAGAGGCCGAGCGCGACCTGGCCGATACCGAACTGCGCGCCGCGTTCTCGGGCACGCTGAGCGATGTGACCCTGGTCGAGGGCGGGCTGGTCACCGCGAACGAGCGGGTGGCCGACCTGATCGACCCGGACGCGCTGGAGGTGTCGTTCCGGGTTTCCACCGCGCAATATTCGCGCCTGCTGGACGACCGGGGCCAGTTGCGCCCCGCGCAGGTCACGGCCTTGCTGGACGTGTTCGGCGCCGATCTGCAGGCGACGGGGCGGCTGACCCGCGAAAGTGGGGCGGTGGCCGAAGGGCAGGTGGGGCGACTGCTGTACGCCAGCCTGGACACGGCACCTGGCTTCCGGCCGGGCGATTTCGTGACCGTGCGCCTGGAGGAGCCGCCGCTTGACCGGGTGGCGCGCCTGCCCGCCACCGCGCTGAACGCCGCAGGCCAGGTTCTGGTTCTGGCCGAGGGCGACCGGCTGGAGGCCCATGCGGTGGAGTTGCTGCGCCGCCAAGGCGACGACGTGATCATCCGCGCGCCCGGTCTGTATGGCCGCGAGGTGGTGGCCGAACGCTCGCCGCTGCTGGGCGCGGGCATCAAGGTGCGCCCCTTGCGCCCGGCCGAGGGGGCGGGGGCGATCCCGGACGAACCCGAGATGGTTGAACTGACACCCGAGCGCCGCGCGGCGCTGATCGCCTTTGTCGAGGGCAACCCGATGATGCCGCAAGAGGCCAAGGCCCGCGTCAAGGCGCAACTGGAACAGGAAAAGGTCCCCGCCCGCATGGTCGAGCGGATCGAGTCCCGGATGGGGGGCTAGCCCGTGGCGCGTTTGATTCCCAGCGCGGCGGGGGGTGTCCTGTCCTATTTCACCCGTCACCGGACGGCGGCGAACCTGTTGCTGGTGGTGCTGATCGCGGCCGGTCTGGCCGCGGCGCCGCGGATGCGGGCGCAATTCTTCCCCGACATCGTGATCGACAACGTCACCGTCAGCGTCAAATGGGACGGCGCGGGCGCCGAGGACGTGGATTCGGGCATCGTGCAGGTGCTGGAACCGGTCTTGATGGCGGTCGAGGGCGTCGAGGAGACCGAGTCCCGCTCGACCGAGGGGTCGGCCTTCATCACGCTGGATTTCGAACCCGGCTGGGACATGTCGCGCGCCGCCGATGACGTGCAGGTGGCCGTCGACAGTGTCAGCGACCTGCCCGAAGAGGCCGAGGAACCCGAGGTGCGCCGCGGGGCCTGGCGTGACCGGGTGACCGACATCGTCATCACCGGGCCCGTCGCGGTCGAGCAGTTGGGCCGGTTCGCCGACGAAATGGTGGCCCGCCTGTTTGCCGCCGGCGTGACGCGGACCACGATTCGCGGGTTGGCCGCGCCGGAAACCATCGTCGAGGTCCCCTCGGGCGAACTGATCCGGCACGATATCTCGATGTCGGACATCGCCGCGGTCATCGCCGCCGAGGCCGCCACCGATCCGGCCGGCGACGTCGCGGGCGGAAATGCGCGGGTGCGCACGGGCGTCGAAAAGCGCAGCGCCGACGAGATCGCGGCGCTGGTGCTGCGGTCGAACGACGACGGGTCCAAGCTGACCATCGGCGATGTCGCGACCGTCCGGGTCGAAGGCGTGGACCGCGAACGCACCTATTTCGTGGGCGAGAACCCGGCGATTTCGGTGCGGGTGGACCGATCGGACAAGGGCGACGCGATCGAGTTGCAGCACCGGGTCGAGGACGTCGCGGCCGAACTGCGCACGACATTGCCCGAGGATGTCTCGGTCGACCTGATCCGGACGCGGGCCGAATATATCTCGGGGCGTCTGGATATCCTGTTGCAGAACGGGCTGATGGGGCTGGGCCTGGTGCTGGTGCTGCTGTTCCTGTTCCTGAACGCGCGCACGGCGTTCTGGGTGGCGGCGGGCATTCCGGTGGCGATGCTGGCCACCGTGGCGCTGATGTATACCTTCGGGTTGACCATCAACATGATCTCGCTGTTCGCGCTGATCATCACGCTGGGCATCGTGGTGGACGACGCCATCGTGGTGGGCGAGCATGCCGATTTCCGCGCCCGGCGGCTGGGCGAAAGCCCGGTCGAGGCCGCCGAGAACGCCGCCCGCCGGATGGCCGCGCCGGTGTTCTCGTCGACGCTGACCACGATCATCGCCTTCCTCGCGCTGGTGGTGATCGGCGGGCGCATGGGCAGCATGATCGCCGACATCCAGTTCACCGTGGTCGCGGTGCTGACCGCGTCGCTGGTGGAATGTTTCCTGATCCTGCCGAACCACATGGCGCACGCGATCGCCCATTCCGCCAAGGAACACTGGTACGACGCGCCTTCGCGGGTCTTCAACCGGGGCTTTCGCTGGTTCCGGGAAACCGCGTTCCGGCCGTTCATGGGGCTGGTGATCCGGGCGCGCTATCCGGTGCTGGCGCTGACCATCCTGTTGCTGGCCAGCCAGGTCGCGCTGTTGATCCGGGGCGAGGTGCCCTGGCGGTTCTTCAACGCGCCGGAACAAAGCTCGGTCTCGGGCAATTTCGCGATGCTGCCGGGGGCAAGCCGCGCCGACACCATGGCGATGATGCGCGAGATGCAGCGCGCGACCGAGGCGGTGGCGCAGCGCTACGAGGAAGAATACGGCCTGAACCCCGTCGATTACGTGATCGCCGAGGTGGGCGGGAATACCGGGCGCGGGCTGGCGGGGGCCGATATCAAGGATGCCGACCTGCTGGGGTCCATCGCGATCGAGCTGATCGACCCCGATTTGCGCCCCTATTCGTCGTTCCAGTTCGTCGGCGAGTTGCAGGACGAGGTGCGCCAGCATCCAAAGGCCGAAACCGTCAGTTTCCGCGGCTGGCGGTCGGGGCCGGGGGGCGATGCGCTGGACGTGCAGTTCTTTGGCGCCGACGCCGACACGCTGAAATCGGCGGCCGAGGCGCTGAAGACCGCGCTTGCCCAATACGGCGAGGTTTCGGCGGTCGAGGACAGCATGGCCTATGACAAGGAAGAGCTGATCCTAGACCTGACGCCGCAGGGATCCGCGCTGGGTTTCACCATGGCCGAGCTTGGCCGGGTGCTGCGCCACCGGCTGAACGGGATCGAGGCGGCGACCTATCCCGACGGGCCGCGTTCGGCCGCGATCCGGGTCGAGCTGCCCGAGGGCGAGCTGACCGCGGATTTCCTGGACCGGACGTTGTTGCGCGCGCCGTCGGGCGAATACCTGCCGCTGGCCGATATCGTGACGGTCGAACGGCGCACCGGGTTCTCGACCGTGCGCCGCGAGAACGGGCTGCGGGTGGTGTCGGTCACGGGCGATCTGTCCGAGGACGATCCGGTGCGCGCCGAAGAGATCATGCGCGAACTGGAAGAGGTCATCCTGCCCCGGATCGAAAGCGATCAGGGCGTCGCCTGGCGGCTGTCGGGGCTGTCGGAACAGGAACAGGAATTCATGGCCGATGCGCGGCTGGGGCTGATGTTCGGGCTGATCGGGATCTACCTGACGCTGGCCTGGATCTTTTCCAGTTGGACCAGGCCGGTGGTGGTGATGGCGATCATTCCCTTCGGCCTGGTGGGCACGATCTATGGCCACATGGTCTGGGACGTGCCGCTGTCGATGTTCACGGTGGTGGGCCTGATCGGGATGGTGGGGATCATCATCAACGATTCCATCGTACTGGTCAGCACGGTGGACGAATACGCCGAAACGCGGGGGCTGGTGCCGGCCATCGTGGATGCCGCCGCCGACCGGCTGCGGCCGGTGCTGTTGACGACGTTGACGACGGTACTGGGCCTGGCGCCGCTGTTGTTCGAGAAGTCCCAGCAGGCGCAGTTCCTGAAACCCACGGTCATCACCCTGGTCTACGGGTTGGGATTCGGCGTGGTGCTGGTCTTGCTGGTGGTGCCGGCGCTGTTGGCGATGCAGCAGGATGTCGGGCGGCAGGTTCGCGCGCTGCGGCACGGGCTGCGGGCGCGGGGACGGGCGCGCGGCGTGGCGATGGCAAGCATGGCCGGGGCGGCGGGTCTGGCCGCGCTGTTCGCGGTAACGCTTGGGGCGGTGCTGGCCACGGGTGTGCTGCCCGGGCCGCTGCGCGCGGTGGTTCCGGGGCTGGCCGAGGCATCGGCGATTTCGGCCGCGCTTGTCCTGTTCGTGCTGGGGGCGGCGGTGCTGCTTTTGGCAAGCTATGGGCTCGCTGCATTCCTGATGCGGCGCAACGCTGCGCTTGCCGTGGGCGGAGGGGCGGAAACGCCCTGACGTTTCTGGCGTCAACGGCGCGGGCGTGGCCGTGCGGTCAGCGCCCGGTGCACCCGCGGATATCCACGGCGCGGTCGGTCCCCAGAACCGTGATCCGCACCCCGGACCGGTCCAGCGCAAAGGGAGCGCCATCCACCGGCACAAGGTCCGACTGCGCCACGATCCGGCCGCCGTCGCGGGTCATCGCGGCCTCGGAAACCCAGATCGACGGGTCGGGCAGTTCGAAAACCACCGCCTCGTTCGGGCCAAGCGCACCGACCTCGATTTCGGCGGTCAGGCGCACGCCGTCCGAGATCGGTTCCACCTGGCAGTTGACGTGACCGACCCGGGCCTCGCGCGCGCTGAGGGGGCGCTGGGCCAGGGCGGCGCGGATCGCGTCGGACCCGCCCTCGCCGGGCAACAGACCGGACAGCCGCAATTCCATCGGCATGCAGATATCGTGGCAGACGCCGATCTCGACCCGGCCGTGCAGTTCCATCGGCTGACCGGGTTCGCGCGGGGTCAGTTCGATCGGCAGAACAACGTCATGTTCATAGCCGATGGTGCGCAGGCCGTTGGACTGAAACACCTTGGGCCGCGGCCAGTGCACCCGGACAGACGCCATGTTGCCCGAACCGGCCCAGTCGAACCGCGGCGGAATGCCGGCATCGCCCGGCGCGCGCCAATAGGTTTTCCAGCCCGGCGCCATGCGCAGGTGCAAACCGGCCATGTAGGTGCCTTCGGGGGTCTGCCAGCCGGGCAAGAACTCGGCGCTGACCACGCCCTCGGGCGGGCCGGCCAGGGCGGTTTGCCCGAGACCGAGCGCAACTGCCGCCGCTGCGGCCAGGCGATGAAATGCTGTGAACCTCATTCCGCCCAAGATAGGCACCGGCGCGTTGGCGGGAAATCACATTCGGGCGAGAGCGGGGGGATTTTTGTCGCGCACCGCCCTTGCGCCGGGGCGGCGGGGGGCACATTCTGTCAACCATGGCGGAGCACAGGGTTCAAATGCAACTCGGCGGCAAGTTCCTGATCGCGATGCCCGGCATGGGCGACCCCCGTTTCGAAAAGAGCGTCGTTTTCCTGTGCGCCCATTCGGACGAGGGGGCGATGGGCCTGATCGTCAACAAGCCGATGGCCGAGCTGTCCTTTTCCGATCTTCTTGCGCAGCTGGAGATCACCCGGGCGCCCGGCGCGCGCGACATCCGGGTGCATTTCGGCGGGCCGGTCGAACATGCTCGCGGGTTCGTGCTGCATTCTGGCGATTACAATTCGGGCAGCGACACGACGCTTCGGGTCGGCAGCCGTTTCGGGATGACCGCGACGCTGGATATCCTGGAGGACATCGCACGCGGCGACGGACCGGCGGAATCGTTGCTGGCGCTGGGCTATGCGGGCTGGGGTCCGGGCCAGCTGGAGGGCGAGATCCAGGACAATGGCTGGCTGACCTGCGATGCCGTGCCCGATATCGTGTTCGATGCGGCCGACGCCACCAAGTGGGAACGGGCGCTGCGCACGCTGGGGATCGATCCGCTGATGCTGTCGGCGGCGGCGGGGCGGGCGTGATCCTCAATCGCGGGGCGCGGCGGCCCGGCGCAGCCGGTCGTTGATCGCCCGGCCAAGCCCGTGATCCGGGATCTGCGCGACCGCGATGGGCTGGCCCGGCGCGGCGCGGGCGTCCAGGTCGCGCAGCGCGTGGAACAGGTTCGCGGCCGCCTCGACCAGGTCGCCGGTGGGCGACAGGTTCAGCGCCGCCCCCGCGCATCCGGGCCCGAAACCCAGCCAAAGCGCCCCCTCGGGCGGCACGGCGGCCCCCGGGATCACCGTGGCCCCCGGCGCATAATGCGAGGCCAGCTGGCCCGGCGCGCTGACCGGCGCGGCCTCGGCCCGCCGCGCGAGCGGGGTGCCAAGGCAGGCCTCGATCGCCTCGGTGGGCAGGCCGCCCGGGCGCAGCAGGACCGGCGCGGGGTCGAAGCCCAGGATGGTCGATTCAACCCCCACCGGGCACGGGCCGCCATCGACCACCGCCGCGATCCGGTCCCCCAAGCCGTCGATGACATGCGCGGCGCGGGTCGGGCTGACGCTGCCCGAGGGGTTGGCCGAGGGCGCCGCCACCGGCCCGCCGAACGCCGCCAGAAGGCCGCGCGCGACCGGGTGATCGGGCACCCTGAGCGCCACCGTGGACAGCCCCGCCGTCACCAGCGGCGACAGCCCGGCGCCCGGCTTCAGCGGCACGACCAGCGTCAGCGCGCCGGGCCAGAAGGCGGCCGCCAGCCGCTCGGCCGGTTCGGGCAGGTCGGCAAGGGCGCGCGCCGCGTCCAGATCCGCGACATGTACGATCAGCGGGTTGAAGCGGGGCCGGCCCTTGGCCTCGAATATACGCGCCACCGCCCGGTCATCGGTCGCGTCCGCCCCCAGCCCGTAGACCGTTTCGGTCGGAAAGGCGACCAGCGCCCCCGCGGCCAGCAGATCGGCCGCCCGCGCAAGCCCTTGGGGATCGGGCTGAAGGATTTCTGCACTCACGGGGCGGCCTCCGGTGACGTGGCGTTCGTCTTGATGGGTCAAGGGGTTGGTTTACGCTTTGGTCGGACCCTGACACAACTACACTGCCGGTCAGTTACAACCGCGCCGGTCCCGGAACAAGGCGCGCCGTTGGGAGGAAGCCATGCCGTATCGCGCACCCTTCGACGATTTTCGGTTCATCTTCGACCATGTCGTGGACCTGGCGCAGGTGACCGCGACCGATCGTTTCGCCGAAGCCACCCCCGACCTTGCCGCCGCGATCCTGACCGAGGCGGGCAAGCTGTGCGAAGAGCGCCTGGCGCCGCTGCAACGCGTGGGCGATGTGAATCCTGCGCGGCTGGAAAACGGGGTGGTGCGTACGCCGCCGGGTTTTGCCGAAGGCTGGCGCGCGATTGCCGAAGGTGGCTGGGTGGGCCTTGCGGCGCCGACGGAATTCGGTGGCATGGGCCTGCCGCAGGCGCTGGCCATGGCGGTGACCGAGATGCTGAGCGGGGCGTGCCTTGCGCTGCAGATCGCGCCCTTGCTGACACAGGGCCAGATCGAGGCGCTGAGCCACCATGCCAGCGACGAGATCAAGGCGCTGTACCTGCCCAGGCTGATTTCGGGCGAATGGTCGGGCACGATGAACCTGACCGAACCGCAGGCGGGCAGCGACGTGGGCGCGCTGCGGACCAGTGCCGTGCCGAACGGCGATGGTACCTACGCGATCACCGGCCAGAAGATCTATATCAGCTGGGCCGACGCCGATTTCATGGAGAACGTGGTACACCTGGTGCTGGCCCGCCTGCCGGATGCGGCGCCGGGCACGCGGGGGATCAGCCTGTTCCTGGTGCCGCGCAACATCCCCGACGCGGACGGGCGGCCCGGCGTGGCCAACAGCCTGCGCGTGATCAGCCTGGAGCACAAGCTGGGCCTGCATGGCAGCCCGACCGCGGTGATGGAATATGACGGCGCGACCGGCTGGCTGGTGGGGGCGCCGCACAAGGGCATGGCGGCGATGTTCACCATGATGAACAACGCGCGCCTGGGCGTGGGCATGCAGGGGATCGGCGTGGCTGAGGCCGCCTGCCAGCAGGCGCTGGCCTATGCGCGCGACCGCCACCAGGGGGAAACGCCTCTGGGTACGGGGGGCATCGTCGATCATGCGGATGTGCGGCGGATGCTGGCCACCATGCGGGCCGAGGTTTTCGCGGCGCGTGCCATCGCCCTGTCTTGTGCGGTGGCGATCGACATGGCGACCGCGACCGGCGAGGCCGACTGGACCGCGCGCGCGGCGTTCCTGACGCCCATTGCCAAGGCCTATGGCACCGATACCGGGGTCGAGGTGGCCTCGACGGGTATCCAGGTTCACGGCGGCATGGGTTTTGTCGAGGAAACCGGCGCGGCGCAATTCCTGCGCGATGTGCGGGTGACCACGATCTACGAGGGCACCAACGGCATCCAGGCGATGGACCTGGTCGGACGCAAGCTGATGGATGGGGGCGAGGCGGCCTGGCGTCTGCTCGAGGAAATCGAGAAGGCAGCCGAGGCGGCGCGGGGTGTGCTGCCCGACCTGGCCGGAGAGGTCTGGGCCGCCGCGGAATCGCTGCGCGAGACGACCGAATGGATGCTGACGCAAGAGCTGACCGAACGCTTTGCCGGCGCGGTGCCGTTCCTGCGGGCCTGGGCGCGGGTGCTGGGCGCGCATGTGCACCTGGCCGCGGCGCGCGCCGAGGGGGGCAGCGGGCGGCGCACGGCGCTGGCCCGTGTCTTCGTCGGGCGGCTGTTGCCGGAACATGCCGCCCTGCTGGCGCAGGCCCGCGCGGGGGCGTCGGACCTTTACGCCCTTGGCCCAGATGATATTGCGGCATGATGGACATTGCCCGCAGCCCGATCCGCTATCCGTTCGAGACCCCACCCGCCGCTGACGGCGCCGTCGAGATTGCCGAGGGCGTGTTGTGGCTGCGTCTGCCGCTGCCGATGGCGCTGGACCATGTGAACGTGTTCGCGCTGGACGAGGGCGACGGCTGGACGGTGGTCGATACCGGCATTTCCTCGCGCAAGTCGCGCGCGCTGTGGCAGGGGCTGATGTCCGGCCCGCTGCGGGGAAAGCCGGTGACCCGGGTGATCGTGACCCATCACCACCCCGACCACGTGGGCCTGGCCGGATGGTTCCAATCCGACCACGGCGCCGAGCTGTGGACCAGCCGAGTGGCCTGGCTGTTCGCGCGGATGTTGCAGATGGATGAACAGGAACGCCCGGCGCCCGAGACGCTGGCCTATTGGCGCGGGGCGGGCATGGATGCGGCGCTGTACGAGGAACGCGCGACCCAGCGCCCGTTCAATTTCGCCGACACGGTGGCGCCGATGCCGCTGGGCTTTCGCAACATGGGCGAGGGGGACGTGATCCGCGCCGGCGGGCGCGACTGGGACGTGCGGCTGGGCGACGGGCACGCGCCCGACCACGTCACGCTGTGGAGCCGCGACTGCAACCTGGTGATCGGGGGCGACCAGTTGCTGCCGTCGATCTCGCCCAACCTGGGCGTCTATGCGACCGAACCGCTGAACGATCCCGTCGCGGGCTGGCTGGAAAGCTGTAAGCGGCTGGCCGCCCATGCCCGCGACGATCACCTTGTCCTGCCGGGTCACAAGCTGCCCTTTACCGGGTTGCCGACGCGCCTGTCGCAACTGATCGAGAACCACGAGGGGGCGCTGGCCCGGCTGATGGATCACCTGGCCGAACCGCGCACCGCCTGCGACTGTTTCGTGCCGTTGTTCAAGCGGCAGATCGGACCGGGCGAATACGTCCTTGCCCTGGTCGAGGCGGTGGGGCACCTGAACCACCTGTACCACACGGGACGCGCCCGCCGCTGGCGCCGCGAGGATGGCGCCTGGCTGTTCCGGAGGTCCGATCTTGACGGGTGACGGGCCCCCCAGGGCACGTGCGGTTCATGCCGATCCCGCGGCGCCCGCCTCGCCGGAGCAGCAGCCCCTGCCCGAGGCCGTCACGCGCAAGCCCGTCCAGCAGAAAAGCCCCGCCGAATGGGCCTATGAACGGCTGATCCTGTACCTCAAGAATTTCGAAGAGCAGTTGGACAACGAGCACGAGGTCGCGATCGGGCTGACCGGCACCGAGGCGGGCGTGATCCGGATCGAGGGGATCGGCTATTTCGATCCCGATATCGTGACCTTCTACGGCACGGACATGACGGGGGCGCGCACCCAGCTGGTGCAGCATGTCACGCAGTTGAACGTGCTGATACGCGCGCTGCCGCGCGAGACCGCCGAAACGCCCCCGCGCCGGATCGGGTTCCAGCTTGCCCGCGAGTTGGACAATGGCTGAGCCGGCGGGCGCGCCGCATGCGTGACAGCCCCGATTTGATGGTCTAGGCTGCAGTGCAGCGAACGGGACACGGAGGCCGTCAGGGATGACATCGAGCGGGCGTCGGCAGGTGACAGGGCGCCGGGCGGGATGTGCCGCGGGACGTTGGGGCGCGGGCGGATGCCGGGTGCCCGTGCCGATCCGTTTACGCGCCTGTCACCAATTCCTGCCATAGCCAAGCGGGCCCTTGTCGTCCCGATCAAGGTGGTTTCGATACCCATGCGTCGATTTCTGCTCGTTTTCCTTGTTCCGATCCTGCTGGCCGGTTGCGCCGCCGAATCCATCTGGGCCCCCGACGAGGCCGTGGCGCGTGCCGCCTATCGCCAACCCGGCCCGCCCTCGATCACGCTGTTCACGGTGATCTCGAACGGGTCCAATACCGGGGGGCATTCGGCGCTTATGGTCAATGCCAGCCAACGCGTGATCTTCGACCCCGCGGGCAGCTGGTGGCACCGCGCCTCGCCCGAGCGGAACGATGTGCATTACGGCATCACGCCGACCATGCTGGAATTCTACATCGACTACCACGCGCGCGAGACCTACCGCGTGGTGACCCAGACCGTGACGGTCAGCCCCGAGGTGGCCGAACGGGCGCTGCGGGTGGCCGAGTCCTATGGGGCCGTGCCCAAGACGATGTGCGGGCGGTCGGTCAGTGACGTGTTGAACCAGGTGCCGGGCTTCGAGAGCGTGCCGCGCACGGTTCGGCCCAAGGCGATCATGGCGGCCTTTGCAGAGTTGCCGGGCGTGCGCACCGAGACGATCTATGACAACGACCCGGACGCCCACGAGGAGTTGTTGCGCGAACAGCACCGCGCCCGCGTGGCCGATCTGGCGGCGTCGGATTAGGGCGCGGCGCGGACCGGGTCTAACCCAGCAGGTACAGCATCGTGTAAAGCGTGCCGGCGCCCGCGCCGATCGCGGCCAGCACGTTCTTGGTGGCATAGCCCACGCCGAGGGTCGCGATGGCGGCAAGCATGCGCGCCAGGTCGGGCTGGCCGCCGGTCGCCTGGGGCCAGACCACCATCGGCGCGACCAGCGCGGGCAGGACCGCGACGGGGGTATAGCGCAGGTGCCGCAGCAGCCAGTCGGGCAGCTTGCGGTCGCCGATCAGGCCGAGAAACGAAAACCGGATCAGGAAGGTCCCGATCCCGAGCAGCAGGATGATCGCCCAGATCTCGAGCGGCGACTGGGTCATGCGCGCGCCCCCGTCCATAGTTCGACCCGGGCGCCCACCGCCATTGCCGCCACCGCGGCAAGCAGCACGCCCGCCTGGTAGGGCAGGAACGCCAGCGCCAGGGCCACCCCGACCGAGGTGCCCGCCGCCGCCACGTGGGCAAGCGTTCGCAAGGCGGGCGCGACCATGGCGAGGAAGGTGATCGGAACCGCGAAATCCAGCGCGTATTCGGGGGGGATCGCCTGGCCCGCCAGCGCGCCCGCCAGCGTCGCGACATACCAAAGCGGGCAGATCGGCGAGATCGCACCGAAGTAATAGGCCATCCGCTCGCGCAGCGTCATCGCGGGCCGGGCCTCGAACCGGGCCTGGCTGAGCGCATAGGTCTGGTCGACCAGGAAATAGGCCGCGATCGCCCGCTGCCACAGCGGTGCCGCGCCAAGCCATGGCGTGATCGACGCGGAATACATCGCCATGCGCAGGTTGACCGCCAGCGCCGTGACCAGGATCAGCACGGTCGGCGCCTCGTCCACCATCAACTGGACCGCGGTGAACTGTGCGGCGCCTGCGATCACCAGGATGGAAAAGCCCATCACCTGAACCAGGTTCAGCCCGGACTCGGTGGCGACCACGCCGAACAGCAGGCCGAAGGGCACGATCACCAGAAGGAACGGCGCGCCGTGGCGGACGCCGGTCCAGTAGGCCGATTTGAGGGTAGAGACGGGCATGGGCAGGGTCTAGGCTGGGATGCGTGGCCGGGGTACGCGCCGCGGGGCGGACCTGCAACCGGAAAAAGGGGGCGCGATGCGCGTGGTTGGGCTGATCCTTGCGGGCGGCGGGGGGCGGCGGATGGGCGGGGCGGACAAGGCGCTGATCCGGTTGGGAGGCGAGACATTGCTGACCCGGGTCGCGGCGCGGTTGGCACCGCAGGTCGACGCCCTGGCGCTGAGTGCGAACGGACCCGCGGGTGCCTATGCCGATGCCGGGCTGCCGGTCCTGCCCGACGCGCCGCCGGGCGACCGCGGCCCGCTTGCGGGGGTGCTGGCGGGGCTTGACTGGGCGGCGGGGCAAGGGGCGGACGCCTTGGTGACGGCGGCGGTCGACACGCCCTTTCTGCCCCGCGACATGGTCGCGCGCCTGCTGGCCAACGGCGCGCCGCTGGCCGTGGCCGAAAGCGGCGGGCGGGTGCATCCCACCGCGGCGCTTTGGCCCGTCGCGCTGCGGGCAGAGTTGCGCGCGGCCCTTGACCGTGGCGAGCGCCGCGTGGGGGGCTTTGCCCAGGTGCAGGGTGCGGCAAGGGTCGGTTTCGGCCCCGGCGCGGACGGTATCGACCCGTTCTTCAACATCAACACGCCCGAGGACCTGGCCCGCGCCGAACGGGCGCTTGGGGCGGCGCGATGAGGCCGTTCGACACGATCGTGATGGCCGACTGGTCGGCCCGCGCGACGCCCTCGCCGGCGGCGCCCTCGGCCGATGCGATCTGGATCGCGACCTGGCGCGGCGGGGTCGAGGCGGTCACCTATCACCGCACCCGGGCGGCGGGCGAGGCGGCGCTGAGCGCCTTGTTGGAGGCCGAGCGCGCGGCCGGTCGGCGGGTTCTGGCCGGGTTCGATTTCGCCTTCGGCTACCCGGCCGGTTTCGCCCGCGCCCTGACCGGCGTGGCGCGGGCGGCGGCGGTTCGGGCCTGGCTGGCAGGACGGATCGCGGATGATGCGCGCAACCGCAACAACCGGTTCGAGGTCGCCGCGGAAATCAATGCCGGCTTTCCGGGCGTCGGGCCGTTCTGGGGGCGGCCGGCGCGGCCGGAGCTTGTCGACCTGCCGGCGCTGGGCCGCGCGCGGCATGGCCACGGAATGGCCGAGCGCCGTGCCGTGGAACGCGCGGTGCCCCGCGCCCAGACGGTGTGGAAACTGTATACCACCGGTGCGGTCGGGTCGCAGGTGCTGGTCGGGCTGCCGATGCTGCATCGGTTGTCGTGCCGGTTCGGCCCGGCGCTGTCGGTCTGGCCCTTCGATCCGGGGGATGGCGATATCGTGCTGGCCGAGGTCTACCCGTCGCTGATCGACCCTGCCGTGCGCGGCGAGGCGGGGATTCGCGACGCGGCGCAGGTGCGGCTGATGGCGCGGGCCGTCGCCCGGTTGCAGGCGGCGGGACGGCTGGCCGACCTGTTCGCCACGCCCGATGACCCGCAGATCGCCGAAGAGGGCTGGATCCTGGGCGTGGGGCAGGAGACCGCACTTTGCGCGGCACTGATGGCGTAGGCCCGCGCCCCGTTGCCCGCCGGTCCTAGCCGAACATCCCCGCAACGCGGCCCAACAGCATGAAGGCGCGCGCGGTGCGGGTTTCGGCCAGATCGTTCAGTTCCTGATCGGTGGCGGTCGGTTCGAACTCGGCCAGCACCCGGTCGAACTGGCGCAGGAAATGGTGGGCGACATCGCGGAAGATCGGGTCCTGTTTCATCCGGCCCGCGGTCAGCGCAAGGCAGGACCGATCACGCACGCCCCCAAGCGCGGCCACGCTGGCGCCGCGCTCGCCCTGGGCGAATCGGCGCCAGATCTCGGGCCGCGCGCGGTCGGGCGCGAGATCGTCCATGTAGATGCCTTCCTGGCTGAGCAGGGTCAGCACGTCCTGCGCCGAGCGCACCAGCTTTGCCGACATCCGGTCTTCCAGCGCGCGGCGCAGTGCGCGGAACCCTTCGCGGTCATCGGTGGTTTCGGGGAAGTTCAGCGCACGCAGGAATTCGTGGGTTTCCAGCGGCGGCCGCAATGTTTCGGCCGGGGTGCCAAGGGCCAGCGAGGGCTGGGCCTCGGCCTCGGGGGCAGCAGCCGGGGCCGGGGCAGTGGCAGGCGATGGCGCGGGCGCAAGGCGCGCCGGCTCGGGCGCGACGTCCTGTGTTCTGCTGGAGGTGAACGTGGCAAGCGCGCTTTCGGTCTGGCGCTGGGCCGCGACGATTTCCTCCAGCTTCTTTTCCAGCGCCGGGCGGATATCCATGCCGGCGTTTTGCTGTTGCTGGAGATAGCTGTGGCGCAAGGAGTCGATGGCGGCCTGCAGGCGGGCCGATTCCTCGCGCATGATCCGGGCGCTTTTGGCGGTGGCCGCGCCGACCCAGATCAGGGCGACCGGCGTGACGACCGCCAGCAGAACCAGGACGAACCTGAGAGGGTCGAAGCCCGGTTCAGCGTTGCCAAACCGCATGACGGCGAAGAAGGTGCCCGCGATCACAAGCCAAATGACAGAGAGAATCAGGGCGACGATGTCGGTCGCGGTGATCCCCGCCTCGCGGCCGAGCGGCGCGAAGAAGCCCAGGTCGAACGGCTTTTTCTTCGGCCCCTCGGCCATCATACGACTCCTGCCCGGTGCCGCTTAGACGTAGCGGATGCGCAGTACCTCGTAGCTGCGTTCGCCGCCCGGGGTGCGCACCTCGACGCTGTCGCCCTCTTCCTTGCCGATCAGGGCGCGGGCCAGCGGCGACTTGATGTTCAGAAGGCCCTTTTCGATATCGGCCTCGGCCTCGCCGACGATCTGATAGGTCTTTTCCTCGTCGGTGTCCTCGTCGACCAGCGTGACGGTGGCGCCGAACTTGATCGCGCCCGACAGCCGGGCCGGGTCGATCACGTCGGCCAAAGACAAGAGCGCCTCGAGTTCCTTGATGCGGCCCTCGATGAAGCTCTGCTTTTCGCGGGCGGCGTGGTATTCGGCGTTTTCGGACAGGTCGCCATGCTCGCGCGCTTCGGCGATCGCCTTGATCACGGCGGGGCGCTCGACCGACTTGAGCAACTTGAGTTCCTCGTCGAGCGCGGCATGGCCCGCGCGGGTC
This sequence comes from Rhodovulum marinum, assembly GCF_004343075.1. Lineage (GTDB taxonomy): Bacteria > Pseudomonadota > Alphaproteobacteria > Rhodobacterales > Rhodobacteraceae > Rhodovulum > Rhodovulum marinum. The sequence goes on along the minus strand of NZ_SLXP01000001.1, from coordinate 580,097 downwards.
ATCGGTATCTTTTCCATCACTCGCTGTCTTTTGGGGAAGGTTGTTTCGAAAGACCCAAGCAAATTCGCAGCCCCTTTGCAAGCGGGCGCGCGCCGGCGCCGGCGCGGATCGCAGACTGGTCGGAAATGAAGTCGTGGTTCTGCCAAATTGTCGCTGCTTTTTCCCAGTCTGTTGCGGCTCGAACCGGTCGCGCGGAGCGCGGCCAGCCAACAGTCTGGGTGATCGCAGGATGGAACGCACGCGCTTTGCCAGATCCGGCCCTGGCTGCAGGGCAGTCGTCAGGGCCCCCTCTGACGCGCTTGGCCTCATCGACGGGCCCGAGCGTGGTTTTCTGCGTCTTGTAGCACTCTACTTTCTGTGCAGTTTCGCGGTTCTCACCCTTCTGGGCGGCGACGGACCGGCGCGGCTTTGGTCCGTGCTGCTTTCGCTTCCGGAGATCGCACTGCAGGTTTTCGAGGGGGCGGCGGTGTTTCTGGTCGGGCTGGCCGTTCCGCTTGCCTTCCTCCGGAACGGCGCGGGCCGGTCGCGCGCCGGAGGTGCGGTGTTCGTGGCGCTGGCGGGCACCCTGTTCCACCTGACCTTCCTGACGATCAAGACCAGCCTGCCGGACATCGTGCCCTTCTTCGCGGACCCCGCCCTGTCCCGGTTCGATTCCTGGCTGCATGGCGGTATCGCCCCCTGGGAACTGACCCACGGGCTGCTTGCGGGTGTGCCCGCCTGGATCTTCGAGCGGCTTTATATAGACGTCTGGATCGTCGTCATCTTCTGTTTTCCCGTCGTGGTGACCCTTGCCGATGGCGATGCGCGGCGCCGCGCGCGGTTTTTCGCGCTCTACGTCTTTGTCTGGGTCGGTATCGGCAATGTTCTTGCCCTGGCAGGCATGTCGGTGGGGCCGGTCTATCATGATCGGCTGACCGGGCTGGACGTCTTCGGGGGGCTTGACACCGCGCTCGCGGCATCGGGGATCGCAGCGACCTATACCGGCGCCCTGCAGGACACGTTGTGGTCCCTGTACGTCGACGGTCAGAACTCCGCCGCGTCGGGCATATCGGCCTTTCCAAGCGTGCATGTGGCGATGACGACGCTGGTCGCGCTCTATATCTTCGAGCGGGTTCCGCGGGCATGGCCGCTCTCGCTTTTGCTGGTTCTGGGCTATCTTGTCATGTCGGTGCATCTGGGCTGGCATTATGCAGTGGACGGCTATGCCTCGATCCTGTTGGTGGGGGCGGTCTGGGGCGTCTTGCGGCGCGTTTCCCGGTCGCGCGAGACCCTGTTTTCAGCCTGAAGTGTTCCGGATACTTGCCGATTGCTGCTCTGCAGCGAAATTATGTTGCGTTTCAATTGAATTGGCGTTCAGGCTGCGCTAACGGTTTCCCGGATGCAGTCCGGGCACCCGACGGGGCCTGTCAGAAGGGGTAAGCACATGGCCGAGATCGAGCGGGAATCGATGGACTATGATGTCGTGATCGTGGGCGCGGGTCCGGCGGGCCTGTCGGCTGCGATCCGGCTCAAGGAGCTCGACGCCGATCTTTCCGTCGTGGTGCTGGAAAAGGGGTCCGAGGTGGGCGCGCATATCCTGTCGGGCGCGGTCCTGGACCCGACCGGGTTGAACACGCTGTTTCCCGACTGGAAAGAGCGCGGCGCGCCGATCACCGTGCCGGTCAAGGAGGACAATTTCGTTTTCCTGGGCGAAGCGGGGAAGATGCGTCTGCCGAACTGGCTCATGCCGCCGCTGATGAACAACCACGGCAACTACATCGTCTCGATGGGCAATGTCTGCCGCTGGCTGGCCGAACAGGCCGAGGCGCTGGGCGTGGAAATCTTCCCCGGCATGGCGTGCTCGGAAATCGTCTGGGGCGAGGGGGACCGGGTAAAGGGCGTCGTCGCGGGCGAGTTCGGCAAGAATGCCGATGGCACGCCGGGGCCGAACTATGAACCCGGCATGGAATTGCATGGCAAGTATGTCTTCTTCGCCGAGGGCGTGCGCGGGTCCCTGTCCAAGCAGGTGATCGCGAAATATGGCCTGTCCGAAGGCCGCGATCCGCAGAAATTCGGCATCGGCATGAAAGAAGTCTGGGAGATCGACCCCGCCAAGCACAAGGAGGGGACCGTCACCCACACCATGGGCTGGCCGCTCGACGGAAATGCGGGCGGGGGATCGTTCATCTATCACGCCGAGAACAACCAGCTGTTCATCGGGTTCGTGGTGCACCTGAACTATGAAAACCCGCACCTGTATCCGTACATGGAGTTCCAGCGGTTCAAGCATCACCCGATCGTCGCCGACCTGCTGAAGGGGGGCAAGCGCATTGCCTATGGCGCGCGGGCGATTTCCGAGGGCGGTTATCAGTCGGTGCCCAAGGCCGCCTTCCCGGGCGGGGTGCTGCTGGGCTGTTCGGCGGGTCTGGTGAACGTGCCGCGGATCAAGGGCAACCACAACGCGATGATGTCGGGGATCGAGGCCGCCACGGCCGCCGTCGCCGCGATCAAGGCCGGCCGTGCGGGCGATACGCTTGAGGAATACGATGTCGCGCTGCATGCCGGCGCCATCGCCAAGGACCTGAAGCGGGTGAAGAACGTCAAGCCGCTGTGGTCGCATTACGGGAATTTCCTTGCCACCGCGCTGGGCGGGTTCGATATGTGGGTGGCCAACCTCACGGGCTGGAACCCGCTGGGCACGCTGCACCATGCCAAGACGGACGCGGCCCATACCGGTAAGGCAAAGGATTTCCCGAAGATCGATTATCCGAAACCCGACGGGGTGCTCAGTTTCGATCGTCTGACCAACGTGGCGTATTCCTTTACCAACCACGAGGAAAGCCAGCCCTGCCACCTGCAGCTGGTCGACCCGGAGGTGCCGGTACAGGTGAACCTGCCCGAGTTCGCCGAGCCCGCGCAGCGCTATTGCCCCGCGGGCGTCTACGAGGTGGTCGAGAAGGACGGCAAGGCGGAATTCGTCATCAATTTCCAGAACTGCGTCCACTGCAAGACCTGCGACATCAAGGATCCCAGCCAGAACATCACCTGGGTCACGCCGCAGGGCGGTGACGGGCCGAACTATCCGAACATGTAACATCCGCGCGACGGGGGCGGGGTTTCGGGGCGCGGGCCGGGGCGGCGGATTGCCTTGTCCGGCGCCGGGCTCTACCTTGCAGCGCAGATCAATCGGAGTGTGTCCTTGGGTTCCTGTCTCCCGCGCCTTGCCCGCCTCGCGGTCGCCGGCCTTGCCGTTCTGACGCTGGCCACGCCGCTGCGTGCGCAGGATGGGTTGTCCGGGGCCTATCTGGCGGCGCGCCAGGCCAGCATGTACAGCGATTACACGGCTGCCGCGCGCTATTACGCGGTGGCGCTGGCGCGCGATCCGTCGAACCCGCGGCTTCTGGAAAACGCGATGATGGCCTATCTGGGCCTGGGCGAGATCGACCGCGCCATACCGATCGCGCGGCGCCTGGAAACCGGCGCCAATGCCAGCCAGGTGGCCAACCTGGTGATCATCGCCGACCAGATGAAACGCGGTGCCTGGGACGAGTTGCTGGCCGATTTCGACGCCGGCCGCAGCGCCGCGCCGCTGGTCGATGCGCTGATCCGGGCCTGGGCCCGGTTCGGCCAGGGGCGCATGTCCGAGGCACTGGAGGCGTTCGACGCGGCCTCGGAGCAGACCGGCCTGAAGGCGTTCGGGCTGTATCACAAGGCGCTGGCGCTGGCGGCCGCGGGCGATTTCGAGGGCGCCGACCATATCCTGTCGGGGGCGGCAGAGGGGCCGTTGCGCGCCACGCGGCGCGGCGTGATCGCCCATGCCGAGGTCCTGAGCCAGCTGGACCGTCAGGACGATGCGGTCGAACTGATCGACGAGGCCTTCGGGCGCGAGGCCGATCCCGGCGTCGCCCGGTTGCGGGCCCGGCTAACCGCGGGCGAGGCGCTCCCCTTCGATCTGGTCGAGGATGCGACCCATGGCGCGGCCGAGGTTTTCCTGACCGTCGCGGGCGCGCTGAACGGCGATGCGATGGACAGCTACACGCTGATCTATGCCCGGCTTGCCGAATTCCTGGCCCCCGGGAACACCGATGCGGTGTTGCTGTCGGCTGACCTGCTGGAATCGCAGGAGCGTTATGAATTGGCGATCGCGGCCTATGCGCAGGTGCCGCGGGATGACCCCGCGTTCTATGCCGCCGAGATCGGCCGCGCCGAGGCGATGCGCCGCTCGGGCGATATCGAGGGGTCGATCGGGGTGTTGCAGGCGCTGGCCGAGGATTTCCCCGATATCGCGATCATCCATGTCACGCTGGGCGACACATTTCGCGGCGAGGAACGCTATGACGACGCGCGGCAGGCCTATGACCGGGCCATCGCGTTGTTCGACGAACCCGCCCGCGCCCAGTGGATCGTCTATTACGCCCGCGGCATCGCGCATGAACGGCTGGACATGTGGCCCGAGGCCGAGGCCGATTTCCGGCAGGCGCTGGAACTGGAACCGGGCCAGCCGCAGGTGCTGAACTATCTGGGGTATTCCTTCGTCGAGATGAAGACCAACCTGGACGAGGCGCTGGACATGATCGAGCGCGCGGTCGAGGCGCGGCCGGGCGACGGTTACATCACCGACAGCCTGGGCTGGGTGTTGTACCGCCTGGGCCGTTACCAGGAGGCGGTGCCGCACATGGAACGTGCCGCCGCGTTGATGCCGGTGGATCCGATCGTCAACGACCACCTGGGCGACGTCTACTGGGCGGTCGGGCGCCGGAACGAGGCGCGGTTCCAGTGGCACCGCGCCCTGTCCTTCGATCCCGAAGAGGACGAGGCCGACCGCATCCGCCGCAAGCTGGAGGTGGGGCTGGACCGCGTCCTGGAAGAAGAGGGGGCGCCGCCCCTCAGTGCCGCCAATGACGGTTGAGGCCTTCGCGCCCGCAAAGATCAACCTGACCCTGCACGTCACCGGACAGCGGGCAGACGGCTATCATCTGCTCGACAGCCTGGTGATTTTCGTCGATGCGGGCGACCGCCTGCGTCTTTCGCCCGCGGATGACCTGACCCTGAGGGTCACCGGCCCGCGGGCCGAGGGGGTGCCCTGCGACGGGCGCAACCTGGTGCTGAAGGCGGCCATGCTGTTCGGCTGTGAGCGGGGGGCGGCGATCACGCTGGACAAGCACCTGCCCGCCGCGGCCGGGATCGGCGGCGGGTCGTCCGACGCCGCGGCGGCGCTGCGCGGGCTGGCCGAGCTTTGGAACCTGCCGCTGCCAGATCCGGCGGCGGTGTTGTCGCTGGGGGCCGATGTGCCGGTCTGCCTGCGGCCCCGGGCCTTGCGGATGCAGGGCGTCGGCGAGACGATCACCGAGGGCCCGCGCCTGCCCGAGCGGATGGGGCTGTTGCTGGTGAACCCGGGGGTCGAGGTCTCGACCCCCGCGGTGTTCAAGGCGCTGACCTGCAAGACCAACGCGCCGATGCCGCACCCGCCGGGCTGGTCCAGCGCGGCGGTGATGGCGCATTGGCTGGCCGAACAGCGCAACGACCTGGAAACGCCCGCCCGCCGGCAAGCGCCGGTCATTCGCGAGGTCCTGGATGTGATCGCGGCGACCGAGGGGTGCCTGCTGTCACGCATGTCGGGATCGGGCGCGACCTGCTTCGGCATCTATGACAGTCGCGACGAAGCCGAGGATGCGGCACGCCTGATCGCCGCCGGGGCGCCGCAATGGTGGGTGCAGGCCGCCAGCCCCTATAGCGCGGCGTGAACGCGCAGCAGGGCCCTAGTTGATCCGGGCAACCACGTAGTCGGCTAGATCCGTGAGCATGTCGCGAATCTCGTGGTCGGGCAGATGCGTCAGCGCCTGTTTCGCGCGGGCGGTCCAGGCCATGGCTTCGGCGCGGGTTGCCTCGATGGCGCCGTGCTTGTCCATCAGCATCAGCGCATGGTCCAGGTCGCCGTCACGCTGGTCGCCCTTTTCGATGGTGCGCTTCCAGAAGGCGCGCTCCTCGTCATCGGCGGCGGCCACGGTCTTGATTATCGGCAGCGTCAGCTTCCGTTCGCGGAAATCGTCGCCGATGTTCTTGCCGGTGGCCTTGGCGTCGCCCGCCACGTCCAGCAGGTCGTCGACGATCTGGAACCCCACCCCCAGCGCATCGCCATAGGTATGCAGCGCGCGGACCTGTTCCTCGGGCATGCCGGCGATCACGCCGCCGACCTCGGTGGCGGCGGCGAACAACGCGGCCGTCTTGCCGCGGATCACCTTTAGATAGATGTCTTCGGTGGTTTTCAGGTCACGCGCCGCGGTCAGCTGCAGCACCTCGCCCTCGGCGATGACGGCGGCGGCATTCGACAGGATGTCCAGCACCCGCAGATTGCCGGGGGCCACCATCAACTGGAAGGACCGCGCGAACAGGTAGTCGCCCACCAGAACGCTCGACTTGTTGTCCCAAAGCAGGTTCGCCGTGGGCCGCCCGCGCCGCTGGCCGCTTTCGTCGACAACGTCGTCATGCAGCAGGGTCGCGGTATGGATGAATTCCACCGTCGCGGCCAGGTAGACATGATAGGGCCCGTCATAGCCGCACATCCGCGCCGCCGCGATGGTCAGCATCGGCCGCAGCCGCTTGCCGCCCGCGCCGACGATATGCGCCGCGACCTCGTCGATCCGCGGGGCATATTCCGACCGCATCCGTTCCCGGATCAGCAGGTCGACCTGTGCCATTTCCTCGGTCAGAAGGGCGGCCAGGCGTTCATGCGGTTTGGTGACTGCGTCGTCCAAGCCCATCACGGCCTCGTCAGGTTGCTCGACAAAGGGATCCTTCTGCCCTTAAGTCGCTGTCATGAAAGAACTCATCCGCACCAATGACCCGACGGTAATCGCCTTTGTCTCGGCACTGCTTCAGGGCGAGGAGATAGAGTGCTTTCCGATGGATGTCCACATGAGTGTTCTCGAGGGGTCGATAGGCGTTTTGCCGCGCCGGATCATGGTGGCCGATCGCGACCTGTTCATCGCGCGGGCGATCCTGCGCGACAACGGGATCGAGGTGAACGAGGGGTCCTGAGGGCGTGGAGGACCTGACGCATGACCTGTTTCTTGGCGGCCGGCTGAAAATCCGCCAGCCCCGATCTGGCTATCGTGCGGGGGTGGACCCGGTGTTGCTGGCCGCCGCCGTGCCTGCGCGAACGGGGCAATCGGTGCTGGACCTCGGGTGCGGGGTGGGGGCGGCCAGCCTGTGCCTGGGCGCGCGGGTGCCGGGGCTTTCGTTGTTTGGCGTCGAACTGCAGGATGGCTATGCCGAACTGGCCCGTCGCAATGCCGCCGAGAACGGGATCGACCTGGTGGTGACGGGTGCCGATCTTGCCGCTCTGCCCGTGGATTTGCGGGCGCGCAGTTTCGATCACGTTATCGCGAACCCGCCTTATTTCCTGCGGGCGCAAGGCAGTGCCGCCCCCGATGCCGGCCGCGAAACGGCGCTGGCCGAGGCGACCCCGCTGACGCTTTGGGTCGAGACCGCAACCCGCCGGCTGGCCCCGGGCGGCTGGCTGACCCTGATCCAGCGCGCCGAGCGCCTGCCCGAGCTTCTGGCGGCGCTGGATACACGCCTGGGTAGTGTCGATCTGTTGCCTTTGGCCCCAAGGGTTGGGCGGCCGGCAAAGCTGGTCATCCTGCGGGCGCGCAAAGGCGCGCGCGGCACGTTCAGGCTGCATAGCCCTTTGATTTTACACGAAGGTTCCCGTCACGAGCGGGACGCCGACAGCTATACCCCGGCGGTTTCCGCGGTGCTGCGGCACGCCGCCGCACTTCCCTGGCCCGGGCGATGAAACCCGTTAAGCGCGAATCCTTGATTTTCAAGGGCGTGACACGACTCGGTTTTCGTGCTGCACTCTGCTTCTAGGCTGTTACCAGGAAAGGAGCACCGATCATGAACCTGAGTTCGCATCTGCAGGAACTCCGCAAGAAGCACCAGGCGCTCTCGGCCAAGGTCGAAGAGGCGCAGCGAACGCCTTCGGCGGACGGCCTCCATATCGCGGACCTCAAGAAGCAGAAGCTCAAGATAAAGGAACAGATCGAGCGGCTGTCTCAGGCCTGAGCCTGCCGGGCGCTGGCCCATGCGGCCAGCGCGGCGCCCCCCGTGATCAAGACCGCGGCGGCAAAGAGTATGGGCGTGGGGGCAGCGATCCCCGCGCCGACGAGGACCAGCGTCGACAAGAGCGGCGCGGCGTAACTGGCCACGCCGAGCAACTGGATATCGCCGCGTTTCACGCCGATGTCCCAGACATAGAAGGCCAGCCCGACCGGACCCATCCCCAGCGCCAGCATGCTTGCCCAAGTGGCGGGATCCGTGGGCCAGACGGTTTCCTCCAGCGCCAGGTGCAAGGGCAGGGACAGCGCGGCCGTGGCCAGGCAGAACACCGCGACGCTTGCCGTCGGGATCGCGCCCAGGCGGCGGGACAAAACCGAATAGCCCGACCAGGTCAGCGCGCAGAGAAGTGCAAGCCCATAGCCGGGCAGGGCCGCCCCGTCGAACCCCACCGCCCCGCGGGCCACGATCAGCGCCGCCCCGGCGAACCCGGCCACTGCGCCGATCACATGCCCCATGCGCAGCCGTTCCCCGGGCAAAAGCCCCGAGAACAGAACGATCAGCAGCGGCCAGAGATAGGCGATCAGTCCCGCCTCGGCCGCGGGCGCCAGGCGCAGCGCCGAGAAATACAGCGCATGATAGCCGAACAGCCCAGCGGTGCCAAAAGCATAGACCCGGAACGGCACTTGCATCAGCAAACGTGCCTCGCCCGTCGCCGCCAACCAGACGATCCCGATCGCACCGCCGATGGCAAAGCAGATCGCGTTCAATTGCAAGGGCGGCACCGGTGCCGAGCCCACCGTGAAAAGCGCCAAGAGCGCCCACAGAAGGACAGCGATGAATCCGATGGCGGTGGCGCGGGCAGGGGGCATCGGCGCAGGTATAGATGCCATGTACGGTGTCCGCCAGACGGTTCCACCGACACCTGACAAAAAAGGAGAGAGCGCGGCTCTCTCCTTCTTCTGGCTTCAAATATCCTCGCCGAAGGCCGGCGCCGGCAGGCGCCTCAGACGAAGAATTGCGCGCCGTTGGCAGAGATGGTCGAGCCGTTGATGAACTCGGCCTCGTCGGCGGCAAGGAAGGCCACGCAGCGCGCGATTTCCTCGGGTTCGCCCAGCCGTCCGGCCGGGATCTGGCCGATGATCGCCTCGCGCACCTTTTCCGGCACCGCCATCACCATCTCGGTCGCGATGTAGCCCGGGCAGATCGCGTTCGCGGTGATGCCGAAGCGGGCGCCTTCCTGCGCCAGCGACTTGACGATGCCGAGATCGCCGGCCTTGGTCGCGGCATAGTTCACCTGGCCGAACTGGCCCTTTTGCCCGTTGATCGAGGAAATGACGATAATGCGGCCGAACTTGCGCTCGCGCATGCCGGGCCAGACCGGGTGGATCGTGTTGAACACGCCGGTCAGGTTGGTGTCGATCACCTCTTTCCACTGTTCGGGCGTCATCTTGTGGAACGGCGCGTCACGGGTGATGCCCGCGTTCGCCACCACCACGTCGATCGGGCCCAGCTCGGCCTCGACCTTCTCGATCCCGGCCTTGGAGGCGTCGTAATCGGCGGCGTTCCACTTGAAGGTGGGGATGCCGGTTTCATCGGTGAATTTCTTCGCGGCTTCGTCATTGCCGCCATAGGTCGCGGCGACGCTGTAGCCCGCGTCTTTCAGGGCCTTCGAAATGGCCGCGCCGATGCCACGTGTGCCGCCGGTGACGAGTGCAACTCTTGCCATGATTCCTCCAGGATGGGTGCCGGTTGTTCGGAAACGGTGTTACGGAAAATGAAATGGGCGCGCAACAATATTGCGCGCCCATTTCAAATTCGGGCCGCTTACGGCCGTTCCACACACATGGCCACGCCCATGCCGCCGCCGATGCACAGCGTGGCCAGGCCCTTCTTGGCACCGCGGCGCTTCATCTCGAACAACAGCGTGTTCAGGATACGCGCGCCCGAGGCACCGATCGGGTGGCCGATGGCAATCGCGCCGCCGTTCACGTTCACGATCTCGGGGTTCCAGCCCATGTCCTTGTTGACCGCGCAGGCCTGGGCGGCGAAGGCCTCGTTCGCTTCGACCAGGTCCAGGTCCTCGGGTTTCCAGCCGGCCTTTTCCAGCGCCTTGCGGCTGGCATGGATGGGGCCCACGCCCATGATCGAGGGATCGAGCCCCGCGGTCGCGTAGGACACGATACGCGCCAGCGGTTCCAGCCCACGCTTCTCGGCCTCGTCGGCGGACATCACCAGAACGCCCGCGGCGCCGTCATTGATTCCGCTGGCGTTGCCCGCGGTGACGCTGCCGTCCTTGGTAAAGGCGGGGCGCAGTTTCTGCATGCTGTCCAGCGTGGCGCCGTGACGGATGTATTCATCGTCCGCAACGACGGTTTCGCCCTTGCGGTGGGTGACGGTGACGGGAACGATCTCGTCCTTGAACTTGCCGGCCTTCTGCGCGGCCTCGGCCTTGTTCTGGCTGGCCAGCGCGAATTCGTCCTGCTGCTCGCGGCTGATCTGCCATTTCTCGGCGACGTTCTCGGCGGTCTGGCCCATGTGATAGCCGTTGAAGGCATCCCACAGCCCGTCACGGATCATCGAATCGATGAACTTCATGTCGCCCATCTTGTGGCCCGCGCGCAGGTGCGCGACGTGGGGCGACAGGGTCATGTTTTCCTGCCCGCCTGCGGCGACGATGGCGGCATCGCCAAGTTGAACATGCTGGGCGGCCAACGCGACGGTGCGCAGGCCCGAACCGCAGACCTGGTTGATCGACCAGGCGGCCGATTCGATGGGCAGGCCGGCATTGATATGGGCCTGGCGGGCGGGGTTCTGCCCCTGACCCGCGGTCAGCACCTGGCCGAGGATGGTCTCGGAAACCTCCGCCTTGTCGATGCCGGCACGTTCCACCAGCGCTTCCAGCATGACGCGGCCCAGTTCATGGGCCGGCACCGTCGCGAAAGAGCCGTTGAAACTGCCGACCGGCGTTCGCGCGGCCGAGACGATCACTGCGTTGGTCATGGATTCGGGTCCTTTCCCCCTGGGTGGCGTATCGCGGCGCACTATAGGGGATGCAGACGCAGAGCGGCACCCCCCGTCAGCGACGGCGGATGCCAAAGAGGCAATGGGTTGCCGGTTTGCTGTGGCGCAGCAATTCGCCTCAGGCGCGGCGTTTTTCGCGCCCCTCGCGCCAAGGCGGGACCAGCGAGGGCGCGCCGAAGGCAAAGCCCTGCATGCAATCGATCCCATTGGCCGCCAGCCAGGCCGCATCGCGCGCGGTTTCGACGTTTTCGGCCACGGTGAACATGTCGAAATGTTGCGCGATCGAGATCAGCGCCGATGCGAGAACCTGGTTGTCGGGGCTGTCGGCGATGCCCCGGATGAATTGCCCGTCGATCTTGAGGATGTCGAAATAGAACTCGCGCAGATAGCGGAAGGCGGTATAGCCGGCCCCGAAATCGTCCAGGGCGAAGGCAATGCCCTTGGCCTGCAGTTCGCGCATGAAGACGCAGACGAGATCGGGCATCACCATGGCCGAGCTTTCGGTGATTTCCAGGATCAGACGTTCGGCCACGGTGGCATCCCGGGCAAGACCCTGGTCGAGCGTCTTTTTCCAGCGGGGATAACCGATCGAACGGGCGGACATGTTGATCGCAAGGCGCAGATCGGGCGCCTCGGCCAGGGCGATCAGGCCCATTTCGAGGGCAAGGCAGTCGATCACGCGGCCCAGTTCGGTCGTTTCGATGGTTTCGATGAAGTCCCGCGCGGGAATCACCCGTCCGGTATGGTCAAGCACCCGGATCAGCCCCTCGTAAAAGGCGACCTGCCCGTGTTCGACGGCCTGCACGACCGGCTGGAATGCCAGCAGCACATCGCGTCGTTCCAAGGCACGGTGCACCGTTTCGATGGTATCCCGATCGCGTTGGACGATGGCCGCGGAAAGCGGGCTTTCCTGCCCCGGTTCGAGGATCACGCTGGGGTCGATCTTGGCGCTCGGCATGCTTTTTCTCCGCTACGTCGGCCACCAGTTGCGGGGAAAGCCGTTAAGGGCGAATGAATGTTCGTATTTGGTTCCAATTTTCCATAGCTTGTCGGCAAGGGATCAACCGGTTGGAATAAATAGGAGAACCAGATGGGAGAACGCTGTGGGTGGTGCGGAATCGATCCGGTTTACGTTACGTACCATGATACCGAGTGGGGCGTTCCCGAGCGCGACGGCCGCGCGCTGTACGAGAAACTGATTCTCGACGGCTTTCAGGCCGGGCTGTCCTGGATCACGATCCTGAAGAAGCGCGAAGCGTTCCGGGCGGCCTTTGCCGGCTTTGATCCCGAGGTCATCGCGGGATGGGGCGAGGCCGATGTGGCACGTCTTTTGGCCGATCCGGGAATCGTTCGTCACCGGGGCAAGATCGAGGCCGCGATCGGCAATGCGCGCGCCTGGACCGAGATCGAGGCGCGCGAGGGGTTCGCCGAGTTCCTGTGGCGTCACGTGGATGGGCAGCCGGTGCAGAACCGCTTTGCCACGCTCGCCGAGGTGCCGACCGAAACGCCCCTGTCGCGCCAACTGTCGAAAGAGTTGCGCGCGGCGGGGTTCCGGTTCTGCGGGCCGACCATCACCTATGCCTTCATGCAGGCGGTGGGCATGGTGAACGATCACCTGGTGACCTGTCCGCGCCATGATGCGGTGGCGGCGCTGGGCTAGGGGGCTTGCACTGCTGCGGCGCGGGCGGTCGGCCGGGGCCGAGGGTGGGCGGCCTGGCCGCCTAGTAGAACCCCAGGCCGGACAGCATGACATCCGCGGACTGGTCGCGCCCATAGGCGGCGATGCCGAGACTCTCGACAGAATCGGGGCGGGGTGTCGCGCGCTGGAACCCGCCCTTGGGCCGGAACGCCGTGAACGGGATGCGGATTTCGCGCCAGTCGGCGGTGGTCTCGAACGGCGCCTGGTAGAATTGCCACGGCATCCGCAGGCCGCGCATGCGCAGGTGGACATAATAGCGCTGGCCATCGCCGCGCACCCGCAGCACGAGGCCCTGGGCCCCGGGCGGGATGTCGATGTCGCGGCGCATCTGGATGAAACCGCCGCGATTCGCGGTGCTGACCATACCCGAAAGCCGCAACAGGCCCTGGCCGTCGTCTTCCGAGAAATCGGCATGGCCTTCGGATATTCCGCCCATCACCCGGTCGCTGAGAAACGACCAGGCCTGTGCGCTGTCCCGGGTGATCGGCTGCATCTGTTCGGTCGCCTCCGCGGGCAGGGCCAGCGCCAGGATCAGCGCCGCCGCAAGTCTCATGATCCGTTCATCAGCGCGGCGATGATGGCCCGGGCGCTGTCGCTGTCCCATTCGGCATCGCCCTGCATCCGGGCGACTTCCTGTCCATCGGGGTTCAGGATCACCGTCAAGGGCAGGCCCATCACGCCCATGCGGCGGGCCAGCACCGAGTTCGCGTCGCGCCATTTCGGAAGATGCGCGATCCCGAGTTCCTCGAACAGGCGGTCGATCCCTTGAGGCGAGTTCCGACCCGTGGCCACCGTCACCACCGCGAAATCGTCGTTGCCAAGCGTCGCTTCGAGCCGGTCGAGCGACGGCATTTCATGGCGGCAGGGCGGGCACCAGGTGGCCCAGAAGTTCAGCACGACCCATTGGCCGAGATATTCCGAAAGGCCGCGGTCGTGGCCCTTTTCGTCCACCAGGACGACCTCGGGGACGGGTTTCGGCTCGGTATGGAAATTCAGCTTTTTCATGCCGCCGTCGCGCAGCGCCTCCAGCGCCGCGATATCGGCATGGGCGGCGTTTGCACCGAGCGCGAGGGCCGTGTAGAGGACGAGCGACCTGATGAAAGACATGTTTCCCTCCGAAGGGCCCTTGCAGATGACCCAGGACCAATCAAACGCGATGTGGGGCGGCCGTTTCGCCGCCGGGCCGGACGCGATCATGGAGGCGATAAACGCCTCGATCTCGTTCGACAAGCGGCTTGCCGCCCAGGACATCGCAGGCTCTCGCGCCCATGCCGCCATGCTGGCGGCCACCGGCATCATAAGCGATACGGATGCGGACGCCATCCGGGAAGGGCTGCTCACGGTCTTGTCAGAGATCGAGGGCGGTGCGTTCGCGTTCTCGACGGCGCTGGAAGACATCCACATGAACGTCGAGGCGCGCCTGAAAGAGGTGATCGGCGAGCCTGCCGGGCGGCTGCACACGGCGCGGTCGCGCAACGACCAGGTGGCGACCGATTTCCGGTTGTGGGTACGTGACCAGATCGACGCCGCGGTGACGGGGCTGCGGGCGCTGATCGGCGCGCTGCTGGTTCAGGCCGAGGCCGGCGCCGACTGGGTGATGCCGGGCTTCACCCATCTGCAAACCGCCCAGCCCGTGACCTGGGGCCATCACATGATGGCCTATGTCGAGATGTTCGCCCGCGACATGGGCCGGTTTTCCGATGCGCGCGCCCGGATGAACGAAAGCCCCCTGGGCGCGGCGGCGCTGGCCGGCACCTCTTTCCCGATCGACCGGTGGATGACGGCCGAGGCGCTGGGTTTCGACCGGCCGATGGCCAATTCGCTGGACGCGGTCAGCGACCGGGATTTCGCGCTGGAGTTCCTGGGTGCGGCCTCGATCTGCGCGATGCACCTGTCGCGTTTCGCCGAGGAACTGGTGATCTGGTCCTCGGCCCAGTTCCGGTTCGTGACGCTGTCGGATCGTTTTTCCACCGGCTCCTCGATCATGCCGCAGAAGAAGAATCCCGATGCCGCGGAACTGATCCGCGCCAAGATCGGGCGCATCTTCGGGGCCAATGTCGCGCTGATGACGGTGATGAAGGGCCTGCCCTTGGCCTATTCCAAGGACATGCAGGAGGACAAGGAACAGGTCTTCGACGCTGCCGACAACCTGATGCTGGCGCTGGCCGCGATGGAGGGGATGGTGCGCGACATGAGCGCGAACCGCCCCGCGCTGGAAGCCGCGGCGGCCAGCGGGTTTTCCACCGCGACGGACCTGGCCGACTGGCTGGTGCGCGAACTGGGCCTGCCCTTCCGCGAGGCGCATCACGTCACCGGGCGGCTGGTCGCCATGGCCGAGGCCAAGGGGTGCGACCTGCCGGACCTGTCGCTGGCCGACATGCAATCGGTCCATGCCGATATCCGGGCCGATGTCTTCGACGTGTTGGGGGTGCACAACTCGGTCGCCAGCCGTGTAAGCTATGGCGGCACCGCGCCCGAACAGGTGCGGGCGCAGGTCGCGCGCTGGAAGGAAAGGCTGGGATGAAACGGATCGCCCTCGTGGCGGCGCTGGGGCTTGGGGGGTGCGGCGCGCCCTCGGGCGAGGTTGCCGTCAGCCCCGAGGGCGAGACCGCGGCGGCCGTCACGTCGGGCGCTGTCACCGTGGCGGGCGGACCGGGCGGCGCGGCGGCCTCGGTCAAGGTCGTCGACACGGCCAGCACCGATGTCCGCTTTGGCACCGATGGAGCGGCCGTTTCGGTGCGGCCCGGCGGGCTGCCGGTGCGGCTGGGCCTGGGAACGGGAGGAATTCGCCTTGGCTTCTAGATTCGTAATTGCAGGCGCGGTTATGGCGATGCTGGGGGTTTCGGGCTGCGGCGTGGACGGCCCGCCCGAACGGCCCGGCGGCACGCAGGTAAGCGTCGGCGGCACCGTCGAGATCGGCGTGAGCGGAGGAGGACCCCGATGACGCCCCTGAGACTGATCTTTCTGGCGCTTGCGATCTGGGGCGCCATCCATCCGATGTATTATTTCCTCAGCTGGTTCTTTGCCAACGGCCAGGATTTCCAGGGCATGATCGACGCGTGGTATGTCAACGACAGCACCACCGGGCTGGTCTGGGACCTGACGATTTCCGCCATCGCGCTGACGGTCTGGATCCTGGCCGACAGTTTCAAGCGCCGCGACTGGCTGGGGCCGCTTGCGATCCTCGCGCTCGGCATCGGGGTGTCCTGCGCCTTGCCGCTTTACCTGTTCCTGCGCTCGCGCCCGGCCAGGGCCGAGGCCACCTGACCCACCCGGAGCCCCGATGGACCATTTCCTGTATCGTGACGGCGTTCTGCATGCCGAAGACGTCCCCCTGCCCGAGATCGCGGCAAGGGTCGGCACGCCCTTCTATTGCTATTCGGCGGCGACGCTGACCCGCCATTATCACCTGTTCGACGAGGCGCTGGCGGGCACCGATCACCTGATCTGTTATGCGATGAAGGCGAATTCGAACCTCGCCGTGGTCAAGCTTATGGGGGATCTGGGCGCGGGGGTCGATGTGGTCTCGGGCGGCGAATACCTGAAGGCGCGGGCCGCCGGCATACCCGGTGAACGGATCGTGTTTTCCGGCGTCGGCAAGACGCGCGCGGAAATGCGGCTGGCGCTGGAAGGCGGCATACGGCAATTCAACGTCGAGTCCGAACCCGAAATGGAAGCGTTGAACGAGGTGGCGCTGTCGATGGGTGCGGTGGCGCCGATCACCGTGCGGGTGAACCCCGATGTCGACGCGCAGACCCACGAGAAGATCGCCACCGGCAAGGCCGAGAACAAGTTCGGTATCCCGATCGCCAAGGCACGCGCCGTCTATGCCCGTGCCGCGACCCTTCCGGGGCTGAAGGTCGTGGGCATCGACGTGCATATCGGCAGCCAGCTGACCTCGCTGGAGCCGTTCGAGTTGGCCTATGCCAAGGTGGCCGAGTTGACGCGGGCGCTGCGCGCGGACGGCCATTCGATCACGCGGCTCGACCTTGGGGGGGGGCTGGGTATCCCCTACGAGAGATCCAACGCCGCACCGCCCCTGCCGCTGGAATACGGCGCGATGGTGCGCCGCGTGGTGGGCGACCTGGGCTGCGAGATCGAGATCGAGCCGGGCCGCCTGATCGCGGGCAACGCGGGCATCCTGGTGTCGCAGGTGATCTATGTGAAAGAGGGCGAGGGGCGGAACTTCCTGATCCTCGATGCCGCGATGAACGACCTCGTCCGGCCCGCTATGTATGCCGCCCATCACGACATCGTCCCCGTGATCGAGCCCGCGCCCGGCGTCGAGCAGGGCGCCTATGACGTGGTGGGCCCGGTCTGCGAAAGCGGCGATACCTTCGCCAAAAGCCGGATGTTGCCGCCGCTGGCCGAGGGCGACCTGGTCGCCTTCCGCTCGGCCGGGGCCTATGGCGCGGTGATGGCGTCGGAATACAACATGCGCCCTCTGGTCCCCGAGGTTCTGGTCAGCGGCGATCACGTCGCCGTCATTCGCGAACGGCCGTCCTTTGACGAGATGATAAACCGAGATACCATTCCCGAGTGGCTTTGACCGGCACTTCGGCCGGTCCGCCACGGGATGGGAGCATGACCGACCGGACCCCGAGTGTCGAAACAGCCCTGAAAGCGTTGCGCTGGCCGCTGCGTCTGACGCGGGCCGGGATGGTGGCAGAACGCCTGACCTTGGCCTTCTGGCCGCTGTTCAGCCTGCTGCTGAGCGTGGCCGCCTTGCTGGCCTTTGGCGTGCACGAGATGGTGCCGCACGGCTGGGTGCTGGGGGGGCTTGCGGTGTCGGGGCTGGCCACGGTTGTGGCGCTTGGTCTGGGGATCCGCGCCTTTCGCTGGCCATGCCGGGCCGAGGCGCTGGACCGGTTGGACCGCACCTTGCCGGGGCGTCCCATCGCGGCGCTGGGCGATATCCAGGCGGTCGGGGCGGGCGATTCGGCCTCGGAGGCGGTCTGGCGTGCCCATGTCATCCGCATGGCCGAGCGCGCCCGCGCCGCGAAAGCGGTCAAGCCTGACCTGCGGGTGGCCGCGCGCGACCCCTATGCGCTGCGCTATGTGGCGCTGACGGCATTTACCGTGGCGTTGGTCTTCGGGTCGCTCTGGCGGGCGGCCACGGTCACGGACCTGGCCGGGGCCGGGGGCGCCGCACTCGCGGCTGGGCCGTCCTGGGAAGGCTGGGTCGAGCCGCCGGCCTATACCGCCAAGCCCAGCCTTTACCTGAACGACATCGACGCGGGCCCTTTGACCGTTCCCCATGGCAGCCGCCTGACCTTGCGGCTTTATGGCGAAGTGGGCGCGCTGGACGTGCGCGAGACGGTCTCGGGGCGCCCGATTCCCGAGGCCGGCCCCGAGGGCGCCGATGCCATGGCGCAGAGCTTCGAGGTGGTCCGCCCCGGCGAGCTGGCCATCGAGGGACCCGGCGGGCGCATTTGGCAGATCGTTCTTACGCCGGACCGGGCGCCCGAGATCGCGTTGGACGGGCCGCTTTCCGTCGAGGCGAATGGCCAGATGAGCCAGCCGTTCGTTGCCGAGGACGATTACGGCGTGGTGGCGGGGCGGGCGACGATCACGCTGGACGCGGCAACCGTCGACCGGCGGTTTGGGCTCGTTGCCGAACCCGACCCGCGCGAGCCGCTGGTTCTGGACCTGCCGATGACGATCACGGGCGACCGCCGCGATTTCGGCGAGACGCTGATCGAGAACCTGTCGCAGCACCCTTGGGCGGGGCTGCCGGTTCAGATGGTTCTGAGTGCCGAGGACGCATTGGGCCAGCAGGGCGCAAGCGCACCCGAGACGATGGTGCTTCCCGGTCGGCGTTTCTTTGATCCCTTGGCGCGCGCGGTGATCGAACAGCGTCGCGACCTTCTTTGGACCCGCGACAACGGCGCCCGCGTGGCCCGCCTGTTGCGTGCCGTCAGCCACCGCCCCGACGAGGTTTTCCGCGACGAGGGCGCCTATCTGCAGCTTCGCGTCGCGATCCGCCGACTGGAGGCAGGCGTCGCGGCGGGTCTGACCCCCGAGACCCAGGACGAGATCGCCGCCGCATTGTGGGACATCGCCGTTCTGATCGAGGAGGGCGACCTGTCGGATGCCGCCGAACGCCTGCGCCGCGCGCAGGAGCGGTTGGCCGAGGCGATGAAGAACGGCGCCAGCGACGAGGAAATCGCCGAGCTGATGCAGGAATTGCGCGAGGCGATGCAGGACTACATGCGCCAGTTGGCGCAGCAGCAACAGCAGGACGGCCAGCAGCAGGCGCAGAACCAGCAGGACATGCAGGAGATCACCGGCGACCAGTTGGAACAGATGCTGGAGCAGCTGCAACAACTGATGGAAGAAGGCCGCATGGCCGAGGCGCAGCAGCTGTTGGAAATGCTGCGCCAGATGATGGAGAACATGCAGATCACCCAGGGCCAGGGCGGTCAGCAAACCCCGGGCCAGCAGGCGATGGAGGGCCTGGCCGAGACCCTGCGCGAACAGCAGGGCCTGAGCGACGAGGCGTTCCGCAACTTGCAGGACCAGTTCAACCCAGGTCAGCAGGGCCAGCAAGGGCAACAAGGCCAGCAAGGGCAACAGGGCCAGCAAGGTCAGGGGCAAGGTCAGGGCCAGCAAGGCCAGCAATTCGGCCAGGGTCAGGGCCAAGGACAGGGCCAGCAACCCGGCACGCAGGGCCGCGAGGGCGACCTGGGTCAGGAACTGGCAGACCGCCAGCGGGCGCTGCAGCGTGAACTGGAACGCCAGCAGCAGGGGCTTCCCGGCCTTGGCGGATCGCCAGAGGGCGAGGCGGCGCGCGATGCGCTGGACCGTGCGGGCCGGGCGATGGGCGAAGCCGAAGAGGCGTTGCGGGGCGATGATCTGGCCGGTGCGCTGGACAGTCAGGCCGAGGCCATGGAGGCCCTGCGCGAAGGCATGCGCAACCTGGGCGAGGCGCTGGCCCAGAACCAGCAGAACCCGGGTCAGCAGGGCGAGGGCATGGGCCAGGCCCAAGCCGGCGACCGCCGCGATCCGCTGGGCCGCGAGCAAGGCGCGATGGGCCGGGTCGGCACGGACGAAGAAATGCTTCAGGGCGAAGATGTTTATGGCCGCGCGCGCGAATTGCTGGATGAAATCCGCCGCCGTTCGGGCGAACAGGAACGGCCTGATATCGAGCTGGATTACCTGCGCCGGTTGCTTGACAGGTTCTGAACCGGGCCCGGAGAAGGCGGCCCTTGGGCGGATGCGCCGACTATGGCGTTTGCGCCGATGAGAGTTCCGCCGAAAAGAATGAACGGACCCGTCTCGCGATCACCCTTGAGCGTCGGTGTAGCGCGTCATGCCCGGGTTGCCGGGATGAATGGGGCAGTGGCGAAAAGTGCGGCCTTACGGCGATCAGTCGCCGTTGCCCTCCAGGGCCCGCGTCGCTCCCTCCAGCGCCTGCGGCACCGCCGTGTTCAGCCAGACCCTTACGCCGTCGATGAGGTCCGTATAGGTGGCCATCGGTGTTTCGAGCGCGGGATGAAGACTGGCAATGTTCGGCGCCATCAGGTAGGCCGCAAGTGCCGCCGTCGCGGCCAGCACGACGATGCCGAACCCCCGCCGGAACGCGCTGCGTTCCTGTGCGTCCTGTTCCTCGGCGGTGACGATGCTGTCGGCGCCGCGGTCGGAACTGGCATTCAGCGTCGAGTTGATCTCTTCGATATCGGGCAGCAGGTCGCGCCGGGGCATGGCGGTTGCGCTGGCGCCTTGGGCCGGCGCGGGCTCGGCCGCGTCGGGGGCGGGCGGTGGGGTCGTCGCGCTGTCGAGACCGAGATCGGGTTGGCTTGAAAAGGTCTCGGTGGTCGCTTCCTGTTCGCGGGCGCGCTGTTCGCGCTCGGCCTCTTCCTTGAGGATGTTCAGCACCGAGGCATCCAGCGCCCGCCTGGGGGTGGCTGCCGGGGGGGGAGATTCAACCGCCGCATCCCCCGGGTCGGCATCGCCGCCGTTATCCGGGTCGGGTTCAGAAACGCCCGGGGTTTCCTCGTGCCAACCGACATTTTCGGGCTCGGGTGTGTGGGGGGCGGAGGCGGATTCTTCGGTTGCGGTGCCGTCGGGGTGCTGGAACCACGTATGGCCGCAATTGGAACACTGGACATCGCGCCCGTCGTCCGGGATGACCGCGTCATCCACTTCGTACTGGGCGTCGCAATTCGGGCATGTCAGTCGCATTCCGCACCCTGCCTCGACCCGTTTCCGGGCACGGGCCCTGCCTGTTGTTTTGCCGATGTTGTATCAGGGCTGTGGAAAATTCAAAGCCTTTGAGGCCGCATCCGATTGAAACCGGGCCGGGCCTCGGGCAATACGGAAGCCGGTTGAGCGGCGGAGCGGCCTTGTGATCGAGCTGGAAGACGTGTCCCACAGCTATGGCGGCGGCGAGCTTCTCTCCGGTATCTCGCTGAAGCTGGAACCGGGGTCGTTCCACTTCCTGACCGGGCCTTCAGGGGCGGGCAAGTCCACCCTGCTGAAGCTGTGCTATGCCGAACTGACGCCCAGCCGGGGCCGTGTGCGCCTATTTGGCGCAGAGCTTGGCGGCATGGACCGCGACGCGGTTGCGCGCACCCGGCGCCGGATCGGAGTGGTGCACCAGGATTGCCAGTTCCTCGACCATCTGCCGCTGTCCGAAAACATCAGCCTGCCGCTGCTGGCGGCCGGTCGCGATGTCGCGGCTGAAGCGGGGAACCTGAAGGAACTGATGGCCTGGGTCGGGCTGGAGGCGCAGGCCGGGTCGTTGCCGCCGCAGCTGTCGGGGGGCGAACGTCAGCGCGCCGCGCTGGCCCGCGCGGTCATCATGGCCCCCGATGTGATCCTGGCCGACGAACCCACGGGCAATGTCGACTGGGAAATGTCGCTGCGGATCCTGCAATTGCTGATCGAGCTGAACCGAATGGGCAAGGCGATCCTGGTGGCAACACATGACCTGAACCTGATCCGCGCGGCCAAGGCCCATGTCGCCGCGCGCGTTCTGCGGATCAAGGGTCGGCAACTTCTGCTGGCGGGGGCGGACCTTTGAGGCGCCTGCCGGCCCTCGGGGACGCCTTCGCGGGCGATCCGGGCGCGGATCGTATCGTGCCGCCTTCGGGGTTCACGGCGCGGCTGACCCAGTTCACCGCGGCGGCCATGGCGTTCCTTGCGGTCTTCGCGCTGGCGTTGTCGCTGGCCGCCGGGCGGTTGGCCGACCACTGGGGCGAGGCGCTGGCGCGGACCGCGACGGTGCGCATCTCGGCGCCCGAGGGGCAGATGGCAACCCAGACCGATGCCGTGCTTGCGGTGCTGGCGACCACGCCCGGTATCGCCGGCGCCCGGTTGATCCCCGAGGACGAGCAGCGCGCCTTGCTTGCGCCCTGGTTCGGCCCGGACCTGCCGGTCGAGAGCCTGCCGTTGCCGCGCCTGGTCGAAATCACGGAAACCGCCGAGGGCATGGATGCCGAGGCGCTGCGGCTGCGGCTGTCCGGCGAGGCGCCGGGCGCGGTGCTGGACGATCACACCCGCTGGCGCCGGCCGCTGGTCGAGGCGGCGGGGCGGCTGCGCCTGCTGGGCTGGCTGTCGATCGGGCTGATCGGGGCGACGATGGCGGCGATGATCGCGCTGTCGGCCAACGCAGCACTCGCCGCCAATGCGCGGGTGATCGAGGTGCTGCGCCTGGTGGGCGCGCGCGATACATTCATCGCGCGCGCCTTCGTGCGCCGGTTCACCCGCCGGGCGTTGGAAGGCGCGGCGATCGGAACCGCCGCGGGAATGGTGGCGGTTGCGGTTCTGCCGGGGGATGGGGCCGGGCCGGGTGTCTTGACCGGGTTGGGCTTTCGCGGGCTGGACTGGCTGTTACCGCTTGCTTTGCCTCTGATTGCTGCGGGCGTGGCCTTTGGGGCCACGCGGCTGACGGCGATGCGCGTGCTGAAAGGGATCACGTGAGATGCGTTACATCGTCCAATACCTGCGATCGTTGATATTCGTCGGGCAGATGTACCTGGCGATGCCGGTCTTCGGCCTGATCTACACGATCCCGGCGCTGATCTCGAGGGCCTGGGCGTTTCATGCCGTCCACCACTACGCCCGCTGGGTCCGCTGGACCGCGCGCTGGATGGTGGGGCTGCGCTCCGAGGTGCGCGGAGAGCCGCCCTCGGGCGAGGTGCTGATCGCCTCCAAGCACCAGTCGTTCTTCGATATCATCATCCTTGTCAGCGTCGTGCCGCGGCCGCGGTTCATCATGAAGAAGTCGCTGAAATGGGCGCCGATCCTGGGGTGGTACGCGATGCGGATCGGCTGCGTGCCGGTGGACCGGGGCAAGCGCGGCCAAGCCATCGCGGCGATGGTCGACGGGGTGGCGAATGGCAGGCAGGAGCCGGGCCAACTGATCATCTATCCCCAGGGCACGCGTGTCGCGCCCGGCGCGACCCGTCCCTACAAGGTGGGTGCAGGGGTGCTTTACCAGCAGTTCGGCCATGATTGTGTGCCGGCGGCAACCAATGTGGGCGTGTTCTGGCCGCGCACCGGCATCTACCGAAAGCCGGGGCTAGCGGTGGTCGAATTCCTGCCGACAATCCCGGCGGGTAAACCCCTGGGCGCCTTCATGGGTGAGTTGGAACAGGTCGTCGAAGGCGCCTCGAACCGGTTGATGGCCGAGGCTGGGTTCCACAAGCGGGACTAAGCGCGCAGCCCGGCACCAGGCCGCGCCGCGCAATGCGCTCTGGCCGTTACTCGGCGGCGGTGGCGTGTGCCGCGGTCGGGATGTCCAAGCGCGGCCGCAGCTTGCGCACCGGGCGCGGCGTGTCGGATTTCGGCACGCGGCGCGGCCGCACCGTGACCTCGACCGGTTCGCTTTCAAGCCGTGCCAGTGACTGATGGTGCTGAAGCTGCAGCATCATCTGTTGCATCTGGCGCATCAGGTCGCGTTCGGGACCGCGGCTGCGCCGGAACACCAGCACCTCGCGGGCACGCGTCCGGGCGAACGGCCAGCGGCCCACCCGGCTGGACATGATTTCGGCGCCGACGAAATCCCAGCCGCCCGCGCCCATCTCGTTCATGATTTCGGTCAACGCGGCGGAAAAGGCCTCATCGCTTGTCAGCCCGCCGAAACGGCCAACGCGTGCCGGTGCCGGAATCGCAGTGAACTCGTAATTCTGCATCGCAAAAACAACCCCCAAAACCCGGCCCCATGAAACACGGATGCCGGCACCGCCTGCAAGGTGCCTTGGGGCGAAATGCCGGCAATACTGTGTCCACAATATGGCAACGGCCGGCCGTGGGCGGCCGGGGGGGCCTCAGGCGGCCAGGCCCTTGGACCCCATTTCGAGGAATTTCCGCCGCCGCTCGGCAATGAGTACGGCGCGGTCCTTGGCCGACAGTTCCTTCAGCATCACGCGAAGATTTCGGCCCACCGCCTCGATGGTTTCGTCGCGCCCCCGCTGGGCGCCGCCCAGGGGTTCGGCGATGATCCGGTCGATCACGCCCAGTTTCAGCAGGTCCTGCGCGGTCAGCCGCAATGCCTCGGCCGCCTCGCGCATCTTCTCGGCATCCTTCCACAGGATCGAGGCACAGCCCTCGGGCGAGATCACCGAGTAGACCGAGTGTTCCAGCATCGCGATGCGGTTCGCCGTGGCGAAGGCCACCGCGCCGCCCGATCCGCCCTCTCCGATGATGACACTGAGCAGGGGCACGCCGATCTGCAGGCATTTCTCGGTCGATCGGGCGATCGCCTCGCTTTGCCCGCGCTGTTCGGCCCCCTTGCCGGGATAGGCGCCGGGCGTGTCGACCAGGGTGATCACCGGCAGCCCGAAACGGTCGGCCATGTCCATCAGGCGCACCGCCTTGCGATAGCCCTCGGGGCGGGCCATGCCGAAATTCCGTTCCAGCCGGGTCTTGGTGTCGAAGCCCTTTTCGTGGCCGATCACCACCACCGGCTGGTCGTCGAACCGCGCCAGGCCGCCCATCACCGCTTCGTCCTCGGCAAAGTTCCGGTCGCCGGCCAACGGCGTGTATTCGGTGAACAGCGCCTCGATGTAGTCCTTGCAATGGGGCCGGTCGGGGTGGCGGGCGACCTGGCATTTCCGCCAGGGCGTCAGGGTCTTGTAAAGTTCCTGCAGCATCGCCGCCGCCTTGCGGTCCAGCGCGGCGGCCTCTTGTTCGACGTCCATCTCGGGGTTGGCCCGGGCCATCGCCCGGAGTTCTTCGGCCTTGCCCTCGATCTCGGCCAGCGGCTTTTCGAATTCGAGATAGTTCATTCCCGGGCTCCTTGCTGCTGGGCGCGTATATGACGCCCGCCTGCGCGATTTGCAACGGCGCCGGCGGGGGCGGGCCTGTCCTCGCCGCCGCAGGCCCCGGCACCTTGGCCGGGGCGGAATGGCGCAGGGTGGGCGCTGTCCTAGCCCAGCCGATACCCCGGGGTAGAGGCCGAGATCGCCCGTTCCTCGTCGTCCATCTCTTCGGGGACGCCGTCGAACAGCGGGGTCGAAAGATACCGTTCGCCGGTGTCGGGCAGCATGCACAGGATCACCGATCCCGGCTCGGCCCGTTCCGCGACCTGCACCGCCACGGCAAAGCTGGATCCGCCTGAAACACCGGTCAGGATGCCTTCCCTACGCGCCAATTCCCGTGCCCACCGGATGCCGTCCGGGCCAGCCACAGGGATAAGCTCGTCGTAATAGCCCTTGTCCAGCGTTTCCTGCAGCACCAGCGGGATGAAGTCCGGGGTCCAGCCCTGGATCGGGTGCGGCTCGAAGGCGGGATGGCTTTCGTCGGGCTCGCCTTGAGCGTTGCGTTTCTGGGCATGGCCCGAGGCAATGAGCTGGGCATTGACCGGTTCGCTCAGGACGATCTTCGTCTCGGGCCGTTCCTTGCGCAGCACCCGGCCGATGCCGGTCACCGTGCCGCCCGTGCCATAGCCCGTCACGACGTAGTCCAGCCGCTGCCCGTCGAAATCGGAAAGGATTTCCCGCGCGGTCGTTGCCTCGTGGATGTCGGCATTGGCCGTGGTCTCGAACTGGTGGGCCAGGAACCAGCCGTTCGCGGCGGCCAGTTCCTGCGCCTTCTTCACCATGCCCATCGCCTTGTCCGCCTTGGGTGTCAGGACGACCTTGGCGCCCAGCATCCGCATCAGCTTGCGCCGTTCGACCGAGAAGCTCTCGGCCATGGTGATCACCAGCGGATAGCCTTTCTGCGCGCAGACCATGGCCAGCCCGATGCCGGTGTTTCCGCTCGTCGCCTCGACCACGGTCTGGCCGGGTTTCAGCCGTCCCTCGCGTTCCGCCGCCTCGATGATGTTCACCGCCAGACGGTCCTTGACCGAGGCGCCGGGGTTGAACGCCTCGGCCTTGACGTAGATCGTCACATCCTTCGGCCCGAGGTTGTTGATCCGGATCGCGGGCGTGTCCCCGATCGTGTCCAGCACGCTGTCGAAAAGCCGCCCGCGCCCGGCGGTCGTTCGGATGCTGTTCTGCTCGGCCATGATCGTCTCTCTTTCCCTGTTGGGCCGCGGTCCGACCCGCTGTGAATCGCGCGGGACAATAGCAGATCGGGGCGTGAGCGCACGGGGCGCGACCAAGCGTGGCCCAGTTAGGAATGCTGTCGGCCCGACGGTCATCGCGGGGGAATGGACGTTCCGTGCGCGCCCGCCGAAATGAAAACGGGGCCCGCCGGGGCCCCGTTTCTTGGGTTCGCGTTCCGGTCGCGCATCACTGCGCGGCGATCATCTCGGCCTGTTTCACGATCACCTCGGCCTGCTTGATCGAGGCGATGTCCACAAGGCGCCCCTTGTAGACGGTCGCGCCCGCACCCTCGGACTTGGCCTTTTCCATCGCGGCCAGGATCTCGCGCGCCTCGGTCACGGCCTCTTCGGAGGGGGTGAACACCTCGTTGGCCAGCGCCACCTGTTTCGGGTGGATCGCCCATTTGCCCACCATGCCCAGCGTGGCCGAGCGGCGCGCCTGCGCATAGAAGCCCTCGTCATCCGAGAAATCGCCGAACGGCCCGTCCACGGGCAGCACGCCATGGGTGCGGCAGGCGGCGACGATGGCAGCCTGCGCCCAGTGCCACGGGTCCGACCAGTATTTCGCGCCCTCGCGGTGCATGTAGTAGTTTTCCTGCGTGCCGCCGATGCCGGTGGTCTGCATCCCCATCGAGGCCGCGAAATCGGCCGCGCCCAGCGACATTGCCTGAAGCCGGGGCGAGGCCGCGGCGATCTCTTCGACATGGCTGATGCCGGCCGCCGATTCGATGATGACCTCGAAGCCCAGCCGCTTCTTCCGCCCCATCGCCTGTTCGATGGAACTGACCAGCGCGTCCACGGCATAGATGTCGGCCGCACAGCCGACCTTGGGGATCATGATCTGGTCCAGCCGCTCGGACGCCTGTTCCAGCAGGTCGACCACGTCGCGATACCAGAAGCCCGAATCAAGCCCGTTGATCCGCACGCTGAGGGTCTTGTTGCCCCAGTCGATACCGCCGATCGCCTCGATCACGTTCTTGCGGGCCTGCGCCTTGTCGTCGGGGGCGACCGAATCCTCGAGGTCGAGGTTGATCACGTCCGCCGCGCTGGCGGCCATCTTTTCGAAGATCTGCGGGCGCGACCCCGGGCCGAACAGCTGGCAGCGGTTCGGTCGGGCGACGGGGGTGGGCTGGATGCGAAAGCTCATGGGCGGTCTCCTTGAAAGGATGTGTCCGATGGATCGGCCTTGGGGATAGAATCTTGCGCGTCCGGCGGCAAGTGATTTCGCCGCAGCGCAGCAACAGAAGCCGTGATTCGTCCGAGATACGCTGTGCCGCGCGATGCTTTCAACGTTACAGTCCGATTTGGTGCAATAAATTCACTTAATTATGAGACAAAGACGAAGATTATTCACGCTGCGCATGCGCTGTCCGCCAAGATCGGCAGGACATCCCCAGGCCCGACGCTAGGCTCTGGCTCAACAAATCGAGGATGCGCCGCGATGATCGAAACCCCCTATCTGCTGTTCCTGGGCGATGCGCCCGACCCGCTGGCCGCGAAGGTGGCCCAAGGCATCAAGGACTGGCGCCCCGAGAATGCGCTGGGCCAGTTCCGCATGGAGGGCTGCAAGGCGGATCTGCGTCTGCCCGACATGACATTGGAAGAGGCGAGGGCGGCGGGGGCGAAAACCCTGGTGATCGGGGTGGCCAACCGTGGCGGTGTCATCAGCCCGGCGTGGAAAAAGGTGCTGGTGAACGCGCTGGAAGAGGGGTTCGACCTGGCCAGCGGTTTGCACAACCTCTTGCGCGACGAACCCGACCTGGTGGCGGTGGCCGAAGCGACGGGCCGGGCCCTGCACGATGTGCGCGTCCCCGAGGTGAAGTATCCCATCGCCAACGGCAAGCGGCGGACCGGCAAGCGCTGTCTCGCCGTGGGGACCGATTGTTCGGTCGGCAAGATGTATACCGCGCTTGCGATGGATCGCGAGATGCAGGCGCGTGGCATGAAGGCCACGTTCCGCCCCACCGGGCAGACCGGGATCCTGATCACCGGCGACGGCGTGCCGCTGGACGCGGTGGTCGCCGATTTCATGGCCGGCGCGGTCGAATGGCTGACGCCCGACAACGACCCCGACCACTGGGACCTGATCGAGGGGCAGGGCAGCCTGTTCCACGTTTCCTATTCCGGCGTGACCCTGGCGCTGATTCATGGCGGGCAACCGGATGCGCTGATCCTGTCCCACGAACCGACGCGGCCGCACATGCGGGGTCTGCCCGACTACGCGCTGCCTTCGCTGGAGGCGCTGCGCGACCTGTCGCTGACGGTCGCCCGCGTGGCGAACCCGGATGTTCAGGTGGTCGGCGTTTCAGTGAACACCGCGGCGATGGACGAGGACGCGGCGATGGCCTGTCTTGCCGAGATCGAGGCACGGATGGGGCTGCCGACGGTCGACCCGTTCCGGCAGGGCGCGGGACGTCTGGTGGATGCGCTGGCGGCGGTCTAGTCTGGCGTCATGGAAATCACCGTCACCCCCGAAAGTTTTCGCCTGAAAGAGGCATTCACCATTTCCCGCGGCTCGCGCACCGAGGCGCGGGTGCTGACCGTGCGACTCATGGCCAACGGCGCGGCCTGCTGGGGCGAATGCGTGCCCTACGCCCGCTACGGCGAAACGGTCGAGAGCGTCACCGCCCAGATCGAGGGCTTGCCGGACAAGGTATCCCGCGCGGACCTGCAGGCGCTTTTGCCCGCGGGGGCAGCGCGCAACGCCGTCGATTGCGCGCTGTGGGATCTTGCGGCCAAGCGGGCGGACAGGCGGGTTTGGCAATTGGCCGGTTTGCCCAAGCCCAAGCCCGTGGTCACCGCATACACGCTGTCGCTGGACACGCCCGAGAACATGCGCGCGGCGGCGGCGAAACACGCCCATCGCCCGCTGCTCAA
The DNA here is from genome assembly GCF_004343075.1 of Rhodovulum marinum. Taxonomy (GTDB): domain Bacteria; phylum Pseudomonadota; class Alphaproteobacteria; order Rhodobacterales; family Rhodobacteraceae; genus Rhodovulum; species Rhodovulum marinum. The sequence goes on along the minus strand of NZ_SLXP01000001.1, from coordinate 550,965 downwards.
GATCAAGCTGGGGACGCCCGACGACATGCCGCGGCTGGAGGCAGTGCGCGAGGGGGCGCCGAAATCCCGGTTGATCGTCGATGCAAACGAGGGCTGGACCGCCGAGATTTATGCCGAGCTTGCCCCCCACCTGGTCCGTCTCGGGGTGGACCTGGTCGAACAGCCGCTGCCGGCCGATGCCGACGACATGCTGGCCGAGATCGAACGCCCCCTGCCGGTCTGCGCGGACGAATCCTGTCACGACCGCGCCTCGCTGCCCGCGCTCAAGGGCAAGTATGACATGGTCAACATAAAGCTGGACAAGACCGGCGGGCTGACCGAAGCGCTGGCGTTGAAAAAGGCGGCGAAAGCCCAGGGGTTCGGCATCATGGTGGGCTGCATGGTGGGATCGAGTCTGGCCATGGCGCCCGCGGTGCTGGTCGCGCAGGGCGCGGCGGTCACGGATCTTGACGCGCCGCTGCTTCTGGCCGAAGACCGCCCCAACCCGCTGCGCTATGACGCGGCTGGCGTGCACCCGCCCGCGGCCCTGCTCTGGGGCTAGCGCCCGAGAAGGAAAGGACCATCGCGATGAGCCGCACCGTCTATGTCAACGGCGCCTATGTCCCCGAGGAAGAGGCCCGGGTTTCGGTTTTCGACCGCGGCTTCCTGTTCGCCGACGGGGTCTATGAGGTGACCAGCGTTCTGGATGGCAAGCTGCTGGATTTCCACGGCCATGCCGCACGGCTGGAGCGGTCGCTCAGGGAGCTGGACATGGCGTCGCCGGTCACGATGGACGAGTTGCTGGCGATCCATCGCGAACTGGTGGAACGCAACGGCGTCACGGAAGGGATGGTCTATCTGCAGATCACCCGGGGTGCCGCGGCCGATCGCGACTTCGTCTTTCCCGACCCTGACAAGACGCCCTCGACGCTGGTGCTGTTCACCCAGTCCAAGGGCCTGATCGACAGCGCCGCGGCGCGGACGGGTATTCGCGTGATCTCGATCGACGACATCCGCTGGGGCCGGCGCGACATCAAGACGGTGCAGTTGCTTTACCCGTCCATGGGCAAGATGATGGCCAAGAAGGCCGGTGCCGATGACGCGTGGATGGTCGAGGATGGCGTGGTGACCGAGGGGACCTCGAACAACGCCTATATCGTGAAAGGCAACAAGATCATCACCCGCCACCTGGGCACCGAGATCCTGCACGGGATCACGCGGGCGGCGGTGCTTAAATTCGCGCGCGAGTCCCAGATGGAAATCGAGGAACGGCCCTTCACCATCGAAGAAGCCAAGGCCGCAGACGAGGCTTTTGTCACCTCGGCCTCGACTTTCGTGACGCCGGTGGTTGCCATCGACGGCGTTTCGCTGGGCGACGGCACGCCGGGCGCCGTGGCGCGGCGGTTGCGGGAAATCTATATCGACGAAAGCCGCAAGGCGGCGATCTAGCCCGGGTCCGGTCAAGGCGCGCGGCGATTGTTTTTCCGGCGCATCCGCTGCCTGACGAAATCGCGCGCTTAGACCGGTCCCATCTCTCGCGCCTGCGCCGTGTCCGGCGCCGTGGCCGTTTCGGACGGCAGGCCCGCGGCGCGCAGCATTTGCAGGTGCTGCGGGCGCGGCGCGGCCAGCGTGACCGCCATGCCCAGCCCCAGCGCCTTGCGGATGAACCCGGTCAGGCTGTGCGCGCCCGTCATGTCCAGCAACGGCACGTCTGCGAGATCGAGGATCAGGTGCCGGGGGCGTGCCACGATCCTGTCCAGCACGCTTTCGATCACCGGGGCCGAGCCGAAGAAATACGCCCCCGTCAGCCGCAGCACGACGGTCTGGCGCGTCTCGCCGCGGTCTTCGGGGCGGGGGGCGGTGTCGGCCTCGTCCAGCATCGCGTCGACCCCGCTCATCTGCGCCATGCGATGCAGGAAGACCAGGGCGCCCAGTGCCAGGCCCAGGATGATCGCCTCGGTCAGGTCGCGCAGAACGGTTGTAACCAGCGTCGCGATCAGAACCACTGCCTCGGCCCGCGCGGTGCGGGCCAGTGTCACGATGGCCTTGATGTCGATCATGTGCAGCGCGACCGAGACCAGCACGCCGGCCAGCGCTGCCAACGGGATCGCGCTGGCGAGGGGGGCCAGCAGCAGCACGATGGCCAGCAGCGCCAGCGCGTGGATCATCCCAGCAGCCGGGCCGTGCGCCCCGGCCCGCACGTTGGTCGCGGTCCGCGCGATTGTCCCGGTCACGCAGAACCCGCCAAAGCACGCCGCGCCCATGTTGGCGATGCCTTGCCCGATCAGTTCCGCGTTCGAGCGATGCCGCCGCCCGGTCATCGAGTCCGCCACCACCGCCGACAAGAGCGACTCGATGGCGCCCAAAAGCGTGAAGGCCAGCGCGTCCGGCAGCACGGCCTGTACCTTCTCCAGCGAGAAATCCGGAAGGGCAGGCGCGGGCAACCCCTGTGCGATGCCGCCATAGGCCGACCCGATGGTCGGCACGTCGAGGCCCAACAGCCACACGGTGAACCCCGCCAGCGCGATCGCGGCCAGCATGCCCGGGAAGCGTGGCGCATAGCGGCGCTGTGCGAGGATCAGGCCGAAGGTGCCGATCCCCAGGGCCAGGTTCAGCGGGCTTAGGGTGGGCAGCGCGGCCCACAGCACGGGCAGTTTTTCCAGGAACGGCCCCGGTTCCGCCCCGTCGAGTGTCAGCCCCAGGAAGGGGCGCATCTGGCTGGCCAGGATGATCGCGCCGATCCCGGCGGTAAAGCCCACGGTCACCGGGTAGGGGATATATTTCACGAACCCGCCCAGCCGCAGCGCCCCCAGGGCGAGCAGCATCACCCCCGACAGGAAGGTGGCCAGCATCAGCCCGTCCAGCCCGTGGCGTTGAACGGTGGCCATGACCAGCACGATGAAGGCGCCGGCCGGGCCGCCGATCTGGTAGCGGCTGCCGCCGAGAAGCGAAACGAGGAACCCGCCGATAATGGCTGTGATCAGCCCGCGGTCGGGCGGCACGCCCGAGGCGATGGCGATGGCCAGCGACAGCGGCAGGGCGACCACGGCCACGGTCAGCCCCGCCACGATGTCGGCACGGAAGGCGCGCAAGCCGTAGCCTTCGGCAAGAACGGTCAGGATCTTCGGCGTGAACTGGACCAAAGGCGTTTGGGCGGGCGTCATGGCGCTTTCACCGGGTAATGGGCGAACGGACTCGCCCTGCTGGCGGGCGGCCGCTGACGGGCCGCGTGGCGTGGTCGAGTCGCGCCGCACTCTACTCTCATTCCGCGCCGGAGCGAGAGGGCATTCCGGCGCGCCCCGTTACCCCTTGTGCTGGCCCACGTTCTCGGCGAAGGCCGTGTCGAAGGCGGCCTGCTTCTCGGGGCTGGCCTCGGTCTGGTGCGCGGCCTTCCAGTCGTCATAGGGCATTCCGTAGAACGCCTCGCGCGCGGCCTCTTTCGACATCTCGATGCCGTGCTCGGCGGCAGCTTCCTGCATCCAGCGCGACAGGCAGTTGCGGCAGAACCCGGCCAGGTTCATCAGGTCGATGTTCTGAACGTCCGGCCGGTCGTCCATCAGGTGCTGGCGCAGCCTGCGGAAGGCCGCTGCCTCGATCTCGGTGCGGGTCGCGTCATCCATGTTTTCCCCTCCCATCTACAGGCCGGTTTCGGCCAGCGCCTCCTCCAGGATCGGTGCCAGCCGGTCGGCCCAGGCGTCCTGGTCCTCTTTGGTCGCGATCACGTCGTTGCGTAGCTCGATCAGCACGTTGGGCACGCCATGCGCGATGGCGTGGCGGTCGACAGCGTCACCGGGCAGGTGGCCGCCATAGGGCTCGTTCTCGCCCACGCACAGGTCGGGTTCGCGCCGAAGCCGGTCGATCAGCGGCCGCGCCAGCCGGTCGTCGGCGGCATGCAGGATGCCGATCTGCCAGGGCCGGTCGCCGCGGCCGTTCAGCCGGGGCGTGAAGCTGTGGACCGACACGAACACGGTGTCCGGCCGCCGCGTCACAAGCCGCGCCAGTTCCGCGTCATAGGGCCGCCAGAAGGCATCCAATCGGCGTTCGATCTCGGCATCGTCAATGCCGCGATTGGCCGGGATCACCGTCCCGTCATACAGCCGCATCACCAGTGTCGGGTCGTCCGCGCCGCGGTTCGGGTCGATCACCAGCCGCGAGAAGCGCGTCATGGTCAACGGCGCGTTCAGCACCTGGGCCAGCCGCTGCGCGACGCCCGCCGCGCCGGGATCCCACGCGATGTGGCGGGCCATGTCCTCGGGGGCGATGCCGAGATCCCCGCCGTTCACCGAGACGGGCACGAGGTTGGTGGCGTGATCGCAGGTGACGAGCCAGCGGGACGTGCGCCCCGCCTCGATCGTCTCGAACGGCCGATAGGTCATCTGGGTGTCATCTTTCACGGTAACATCCCTATAGGACAGACGCGACCCAAGCGCCAGTTGTCACCTCGCCGGGTTTCGTCCTAAAGAGGAGCGGCCGGCGCCATTCGGGCAAGCCGCGCCAGACAACAGATGAGGCAGGATGAGACGCCTTCGCAACCTCAAGATAGTGGCCACCCTCGGCCCCGCGTCCGACGATTACGACATGATCCGCAAGCTGTTCGAGGCGGGGGCCGACGTCTTTCGCCTGAACATGAGCCATGGCAGCCACGACGAGATCGCCCGCCGGCATGCGATCATTCGCCAGATCGAGAACGATACCGGCCGGCCGATCGCGATCCTTGCCGACCTGCAGGGCCCCAAGCTGCGCTGCGGGGTTTTCGCCAATGGCGCGGCCGAACTTGAGGATGGCCAGGATTTCCGTCTCGACCTCGACCCGGCACCGGGCGAGGCGCATCGCGTGCAACTGCCCCACAAGGAAATCTTTGCCGCGCTGGAACCCGGCTCGACCCTTCTGGTCAACGACGGCAAGATCCGGTTGAAGGTCAAGGAATGCGGCCCCGATTTCGCGAACTGCGAAGTGGTCGTCGGAGGCACGATTTCGAACCGGAAGGGCGTGAACGTGCCCGACGTCGTGCTGCCGGTGGCGGCGCTGTCGGACAAGGACAGGCGCGATCTCGATTTCGTGCTGGATCTCGGCATCGACTGGGTGGCGCTGAGTTTCGTGCAGCGCCCCGAGGACGTGACCGAGGCGCGTGGCATCGTCGGCGACCGCGCCGCGATCCTGTCCAAGATCGAGAAACCCGCGGCGGTGAAATGCTTTGACGAGATCCTTGCCGTTTCGGACGGGATCATGGTCGCGCGCGGTGACCTGGGCGTGGAAATCCCGGTTCAGAATGTGCCGCCGATCCAAAAACGCCTGGTCCGCGCCTGCCGGGCGGCGGCCAAGCCGGTGATCGTGGCCACCCAAATGCTGGAGAGCATGATCGAAAGCCCCGTGCCGACCCGGGCCGAGGTGTCCGACGTCGCCACCGCAATCTACGAGGGCGCCGATGCGGTGATGCTGTCGGCGGAATCGGCGGCCGGACAATACCCGATCGAGGCCGTCACCACGATGGACAACGTCGCCATCGAGGTCGAGAGCGATCCGGTCTACCGCGACATCATCGAGGCCAGCCGCCAGGCGCATCGCTCCACGGTGGCAGACGGTATCGTCGCCGCCGCGCGCGAGATCGCCGAAACCGCCGAGATCAAGGCGATCTGCTGCTTCACCGAGTCGGGCACGACCGCGCTCAAGACCGCGCGCGAACGGCCGCGCGTGCCGATCCTGGCGTTGACGCCCTATGCCGCGACGGGGCGGCGGCTGTGCCTGTCCTGGGGCATCAACTGTTTCTTCAATGACAAGGTCGAGCGGTTCAAGATGGCCGTTGTCAGCGCGGCGCGGGCCGCGCGCGAGGGCGGCTATGGCGATGGCGAGGACCGGATCATCGTGATCGCGGGCCTGCCGTTCAACATCCCCGGTTCGACCAACATCCTGCGCGTGGCGCCCTGCGAGGAAAGATTGATTTTCAACGTCGAGCCCGAATAATGGCCTGAAACCAATCCAACCGGAGGCCGTCGATGCAGGCCGACCTGTTTCTCGTCATCGGCGTGGTCGTGGGAATACTTGCCGTACCGGCGCTATTGTCGGCCTTTACCCATGGCCATGCGCCACGGGCGGCGGCGATCATGGTGCTGATCTCGGGCGGGTTGATCGCCACCGCCGTGTCGCGAAATCCCGCGGGCTACACGGTCGAGGACGTCCCGAAGGTGTTTTCCAGGGTCATCAATCGCTACGTAAACTAGCGCCCCCGGGGGGGGCGGTGCCGGCCCCCCGGGGATGTCGGACACCGATCCTAATGGTCGCAGCACCCGGCGTCATCGTGGTCATGATCGTGATCGTGCGGCGCAGCGGGGGCCAGGCAGCCGTCGACGAAGGCGCGCGCGGCTAGGGCCGGATCGGTTTCCGCGGTCGCGACCGCCACGATCCCCCGGGCGGCCATGCGACGGGAAAATCCGGCACCGACACTCGCCGCGATGATCGCTTCCATGTGGTACAGCGGGTGATCCCCCTCGCCGTGGAAATCGTGCAGCGCCATGCCCTTGGGCAGGTCGATCCGGTCGATTTCGCGGGCGGGTTGGCCGGGTTGCGCCTCGTAGACAAGGAAGCGCCGGGTCTTGCCCACATGGGGGGTCACGGTGCGAAAATTCTGGCTGGCAACGGCAATGCGCATGGTTGGGGTCCCTGGGTCAATGGTAATCGTCGGCATCACGCCCGCGCAGGAGCGTCCGTCCGGAGGTTTGCTGTAACATGCCATCGGCCACGACGACGATGTGGCGGGGCTTGTCGCGCGACAGCATGGAATCGAAGGCGGCGCGTTCGCTGGTCCATCGTGGCGCGCCCTTGGCGATCATGTCCGTCTGTCCGGAATCCGGGCGCGTGGCCTGTTTCATCATGCGGTCCTGCCGTCGTTCGGTCTCGATGTTCGGGCAAGGCGTGGTGTGCAACGGGGGTGGCGTGTTGAACGCGGTCCGGCAATGACGCGCGGTTCCGCCGATGCAAAGGCCGAGGACGAATTTTCCGAACATGGGCCAGTCCTTTGGACAAGGGGGGCGCGCGGGGTAGGAACGGGCACCCGGCGATCTGGTCTCGCCGGACGTGTCGGTGGTGACGCCACAGAACACCGGCGCGGCAGGGCGGTCTGTGACTTCATCACCTAACCCGATTATTTTTATCAGAAAAGGGGTGCGCGAAATATGCGGCACCTTTTGGCGGTCGTCTAGACCATGGCGCGCGAGACGTGGGCCTTTCCCCTTGCCAGCCGCGCCCGAGGCCCCTATACGCACACCCTCTACCCGCGTGGCCGGCCCCAGAGGCATGCCGAGTCGCGCAGAAACCGCCCGAAAAGGAGACGGAAATGCCCAAGATGAAGACCAAGTCGAGCGCCAAGAAGCGCTTCAAGGTGACCGGGACGGGCAGGGTTCTGTCCGCCCAGGCCGGCAAGCGGCACGGCATGATCAAGCGGCACAAGAAATTCATCCGCAACGCGCGCGGGACCACGACGCTTTCGGCTCCGGACGAAAAGCTCGCCAAGTCCTACATGCCCTACGACCGCTAAGGAGGCCTGAACCATGTCCCGAGTCAAAGGTGGCACGACCACCCACGCCCGTCACAAGAAGGTCATCAAGGCCGCGAAGGGTTATTATGGCCGCCGCAAGAACGCGTTCCGCACCGCGACCCAGGCCGTCGACAAAGCCAACCAGTACGCGACGCGCGACCGCAAGCAGCGCAAGCGTAACTTCCGCGCGCTGTGGATCCAGCGGATCAACGCGGCCGTCCGGGCCCATGACGAGGCGCTGACCTATTCGCGCTTCATCAACGGTCTGTCCAACGCCGGGATCGAGGTGGACCGCAAGGTCCTGGCCGATCTGGCCGTGAACGAACCCGAGGCGTTCGGCGCGATCGTCGAAAAGGCCAAGGCTGCGCTGGCCTGAGCCAAGGCGATGTCGATTTGCGAACCCCCGCCGGCTTTGCCGAGCGGGGGTTTTCTGTGGCGACGTGCAAGTTCTGGCAACGCAGGTCGTTAAGCCTGTTTTAAAGGGCAATGCACGATTCTGGCCTGACACGCCGCGCCGGCCGGGGTGCGTGTGGGACTGGGGCCGTTCGCGATGCCGACGATCTACCTTTGGGAAAAGAGCGACATCACCTCGATCGGCCCCGACGTCTTCTCTGACACACAGGATGCGAATGGCGGTGCGGTCGGAAACTCGACCTTCTCGATCGGCGCCGGGTCCGTCCCGGTGGCAGCCGAGATCACCGACGACGACACGTTTTTCGCCGACGGCGACGCGTCGGGCCAGACCCTTGCCGCCCCGGTTGCCGTCAACGGCGCGACGTTTCCGGCCGGCACGGCGATCAAGGTCGATTACGCCTATATCGTGCGCCCGGCCGGATCGACCGACCCCGCCGACGAGATCACGGTTTATGGCGTCAAGATCGGCAATCACATCGAGGCCGCGGTTTCTGATGCCGAAATCATGCCGGGCGTTACCTACGAGGTCGTCTCGATCGACTCGAACCAGCCCGCAATCGCCTATTCCGATCTGTATGTGTGCTTTGCCGAAGGCACGCGCATCCTGACCGGGGGTGGTGAATCGCGGATCGAGGCTTTGCGGCCCGGCGACCCGGTCCTGACCGCCGATCACGGGATGCAACCGCTGCTGTGGGTCGGGTGCCGGCGGGTACGGGCCGAGGGAGCGGCTGCTCCGGTGGTCTTCGCACCCGGGGCGCTTGGGAACCGGCACAGGCTGTGCCTGTCGCCGCAACACCGGGTTCTGACGCTCTGCGGCGGGCGCGAGGTGCTGGTGGCGGCCAAGGCCTTTGTCGGGCTGCCCGGCGTTACGGTCCAAGCGGGTGGGGTGGTTACGTATTTTCACCTTCTGTTTGCGCGTCACGAGATCCTTTTCGCCGAGGGCGCCCTTGCGGAAAGCCTGAACCCGGGTTCAGAGGCGTGGAAACGCATGACCCCCGCAACGCGCGCTTGGCTCGAGGCATTGTGCCCGCAATTGGCAGCGGGGCCGCTGGACCCGGCGCGCCCGATCATGGGGCCGTCGGCCTGGCGGCGGGCGCAGGGACTGGGTCAGATGGTTCCCGTCGATCAAGCGGGGCCGGCGGCGGTAAGCCCGTTGCGCACCCGTGCCAGCCGGGCTTCGCCGGTTTCCTCGCCGAAACACATCTCGAAATCGCCGCAGGCGCTGCAGGAGGGCGCTGCGCAGAGAACGAAGCCTTCTTCCTCGCAAATCTTGCGGTAGAAGAACCGTTTCCACTTCATGTTGGCGGTGTTCTGCCGGGCCAGTGGCGCGAAATGGCGATCCAGCAGAGCCGACAACTCGTTCCGGTTCCGCAGGCCAAGGTCCTGCCACAGGTGGTCGGGTTCCATCGCGCGGCGCGCCACCATCGCGGCAAGCGGCCGGCCAAGCAGGCTTGGACCGCTGGCGTGATCTTCCAGCAGATTGCGCACCGAATCCTGTTCGATCTCGGCTGTGGGAAGGTCTTGGTCGGCCATCGCCGCCAGCCCTTCGCGACAGGCCGGGAACATCCCCTCGGCCAGCCGATCCAGTGCCCCGCGATCCAGCCCGGAATGGGCACAAACCCTTCCAGCGGTACCGCCCTCTCCTATGGCCAGCGCCAGGATCGAGGCCAGCACATGCGCATCGAACGGATCGGCCCCCGGCGCGGCGCCGGCGATCAGCCAGCGATAGGCCTCGTCTTCGGTCATGGCCAGCGCTCCTTTCGTGCAAGGGGCGGAGGCGGGGCCGGTCGTCCCCACGGGCCGAGGCCGCCCGCAATCCGCCACTTGCCCCCTCATCCTGCGGCCTTGCGCGCCCTGGTCAACGCCGTGCCCGCCAGCCCGCGCGATGCAACACGCCGCCGCCCGGTTTTTCGGCAGCCGCGCGGACCTCTGCCGCCTTGACCGGCAGGGGCCGCATCGCCTGCGCCCGCATTTGCAATCGCGGGCCCCTGTGCTATCGACGCCGCCGAATGCCAGCGAAGGGGCCCCCGGGATGGACGATCTGAGGCAGAAATATCTCGACGCGATCGCAGCTGCCGCCGACGAGGCAGCGTTGGAAGAATTGCGCGTCACCGCGGTCGGCAAGAAGGGCGAGATCAGCCTGAAAATGCGCGAGCTGGGCAAGATGACCCCCGAGGAACGGCAGGTCATGGGCCCCAGGCTGAACGCGCTGAAAGACGAGATCAATTCCGCGCTGTCCGCCCGCAAGGCCGCCCTTGCCGATGCCGCGCTGAACGAACGTCTGCGTGCCGAATGGCTCGACGTCACGCTGCCCGGACGCCCGCGCCCCCGCGGCACGATCCACCCCGTGTCCCAGGTCACCGAAGAGATCACCGCCATCTTCGCCGACATGGGCTTTGCCGTGGCCGAGGGGCCGCAGATCGAAAGCGACTGGTTCAATTTCGACGCGCTGAACATCCCGCCCGAACACCCCGCCCGGCAGGAACACGACACCTTCTTCATGGCGCGCGCGGACGGCGACGACCGCCCGCCGCATGTGCTGCGCACCCACACCTCGCCCGTGCAGATCCGCGCGATGCAGGCCCAGGGCGCGCCGATCCGGGTGATCGCGCCGGGCCGGGTCTATCGTTGCGACTACGACCAGACCCACACGCCGATGTTCCACCAGGTCGAGGGGCTGGCCATCGACCGCGACATTTCCATGGCCAACCTGAAATGGGTGCTCGAGGAATTCTGTCGCGCCTTCTTCGAGGTCGACGGCGTCGAACTCCGCTTCCGCGCCTCGCACTTCCCCTTCACCGAACCCTCCGCCGAGGTCGACATCCGCTGTTCCTGGACCGGCGGCACGCTCAAGATCGGCGAGGGCGACGACTGGATGGAGATCCTCGGCTCCGGCATGGTCCACCCCAAGGTGCTGGCCGCCGGCGGCATCGACCCCGAAGAATGGCAGGGCTTCGCCTTCGGCATGGGCATCGACCGCCTGGCCATGCTGAAATACGGCATCCCCGACCTGCGGGCATTCTTCGATTCAGACCTGCGCTGGCTGAGGCACTACGGCTTCAGCGCGCTGGACAGGCCGACCCTGCATGGGGGGTTGAGTGGGTGAATGTAGTTCTTGTATCGTCGGCGCTTTTTGGTCTCGTGATCTGCGGCTTCGGAATTGCGATATACACTCGCCTTTTCGTCAGATGCCAAGAGCGCGCAGAGTATTCCAGCCTCAGGCAGAGACTGGAGTTATATTCCCTGATGTTGGGGCTGGAAAATAAATATATAAGGCGCACAATGCTCTCTACTGGGCAGCATACAATTTTGCTTGGAATTTTAAAAAAAAACTGAGGCTAAAAATGCAGTACTTCTTGCCTTCGTAGTCTTCGTGCTTACTGCGCTTTTGATGCAGGTGCCGACACTCGGGGACGTTAACTCGCTATCGAACTTGTTAGCCTACTGCGCTATAGGGGCATTGTCTGGAGTTCTGCTGTCACGCGTGGATGGAGTAAGTCATATAGGTCAATCAAGCTTTAAAGCACTTCCTGACGGAAGCGCGCTTGAAGCGAAGCTGGATAGCGCCGAGGCCATGCAGAAAGACCTAATGAAGAATCTTATAAAGAAAGAGAGTGCATTTCACGCGGGGTTATCCGCCTTGGTTTTGATTGTTTTTCTAATGGCGTCAAGTTTTGCGCTTTCCGCCGATTATCCTGAAATAAAAAAGTGGAATGATATCTTTGTTGGGCATAGCGCGGCAAGCGGCTAGCAAGCGTAGGGTGGGTATAACCCACCACTTGGCCGAACGCGCTCACAGGCAGCACCCGTAGGGTGGGTGAAACCCACCACCCCGCAAGAACCCGCAATGGTGGGTTGGCACCCACCCTACGTTTTCACAACGCCCGGCCCATGGTGAACCGATCCCCGCCTGATACGTTGGCCCAGCACACCGGCCAGAGGGGATGCCCAGGATGCAGCTTTTCCAGCACCAGAACCGCGAACGCAACGCCGAGACCCGGCGCGTCTATGCCGCCTACGAGATCGCCCATACCGCCGTCGATTTCGCCGCCGCGCTGTGCTTTCTCGTCGGCTCGGTGCTGTTCTTCTGGCAATCCCTCGAAACCCCCGCGATCTGGCTGTTCGTCATCGGCTCGGGGTTCTTCTTCCTCAAGCCCTCGATCCGCCTCGCGCGCGAGATACGGCTGTGGCGGATGGGCCGGGTCGACACGCTGGCGGCGCGCGCGGAACAGGAGTAGGCCCCTTTCCCCGCGCCCCCCTTTGGGCTAGAGACAGGCCCGACCCGCGACCCAAAGGCGTGACGCAGATGAAATTCACCCTCTCCTGGCTGAAGGACCACCTCGACACCGAGGCGTCCCTCGACGACATCCTCTACGCGCTGACCGACCTGGGGCTGGAGGTCGAGGGCGTCGAGAACCCCGCGAAGAAGCTTGAGGAATTCACCATCGGCCGCGTCCTCAAGGCCGAGAAGCACCCCGATGCCGACCGCCTGCGCGTCTGCCAGGTGGCGACCGCGCTGGGCGAACAGCAGATCATCTGCGGCGCCCCCAATGCGCGCGAGGGGATCACCGTCGTGGTGGCGCATCCCGGCACCTATATCCCCGGCATCGACACGATCATCCAGGTCGGCAAGATCCGCGGGATCGAAAGCCATGGCATGATGTGTTCCGAACGCGAGATGGAACTTTCGGACGAGCACGACGGCATCATCGAGTTGCCGAGCGGCGAGGTCGGGCAGAAATTCACCGACTGGCTGGCCGAGAACGACCCGGCCAAGGTCGATCCCGTCATCGAGATCGCGATCACGCCCAACCGCCCCGACGCGCTGGGCGTGCGCGGCATCGCGCGCGACCTGGCCGCGCGCGGCGTCGGCAGGCTGAAACCGCAGGCGGTGGACCCCGTGCCCGGCGCCTTCCCGTGCCCCATCGGCGTGACCATCGACCCGGCGCTCAAGGACAAGGGCGCGCCCCATTTCACCGGCCGCCTGATCCGCGGGGTGAAGAACGGCCCCAGCCCGCAATGGCTTCAGGACCGGCTGAGGGCGATCGGCCTGCGCCCGATCTCGGCGCTGGTCGATATCACCAACTTCTTCACCTATGACCAGAACCGCCCGCTGCACGTCTTCGATGCGGATGTGGTCAAAGGGGGCCTGCGCATCCACCCGGCCGAGGGGAATGAAACCCTGCTGGCGCTGGATGAAAAGGAATACAACTTCGCCCAAGGCATGATGGTGATCTCCGACGAGTCCGGCCCCGAAAGCATCGCCGGCATCATGGGCGGCGAGCATACCGGCGTGACCGAGGGCACGGTGAACGTCTTCCTGGAAAGCGCCTTTTGGGACCCGATCACCATCGCCACCACGGGCCGCGCGCTGAAGATCAATTCCGACGCGCGCTACCGTTTCGAACGCGGCGTCGACCCGGCCTATACCCTGCCGGGGCTGGAAGCCGCGACGCGGATGATCCTGGACCTGTGCGGGGGCGAGCCGTCCGAGGTGGCGGCCGATGGCGCGCCGCTTGAAATGGACCGCGCCTTCCGCCTCGATACCGACCGCGTGGCGCGGCTGGTGGGCATGGATATTCCGGCGGAGGAGCAGCGCGCGACGCTGACCGCGCTGGGCTTCCGGCTGGAGGGCGACACGGCCCACGTGCCCTCCTGGCGCCCCGACGTTCAGGGCGAGGCGGACCTTGTCGAGGAGGTCGCCCGCGTCGCCTCGCTGACGAAACTGGAAGGCAAGCGCCTGCCCCGGTCGCATGTCGGCGTGCCTACCGGCATCCTGACGCCGATGCAGAAACGCGAGGCCGCGGCCCGGCGCACCTGCGCGGCCCTGGGTTACAACGAATGCGTCACCTATTCCTTCATTGACCAGGGTTCGGCGGCGCTGTTCGGGGGCGGCGATGACGCGACCGCGCTGGAGAATCCGATTTCCAGCGAGATGAGCCACATGCGGCCCGCGCTGCTTCCGGGTCTGTTGCAGGCCGCCGCGCGCAACCAGGCCCGCGGCTTTGCCGATCTGGCGCTGTTCGAGGTGGGGCCTGCCTTTCACGGGGCCGAGCCGGGCGAACAGCACCTGCTGGTCTCGGGCCTTCTGGTCGGGCACACCGCGCCGCGCGATCCCTTCGGATCGCGCCGTCCGGTCGATGTCTACGACGCCAAGGCCGATTGCGAGGCGGTGCTGGCGGCCATCGGGGCCCCGGCCAAGGCGCAGATCCTGCGCGGCGCGGCCGATCACTGGCACCCGGGCCGGCATGGCATGATCTGCCTCGGTCCGAAAAAGGTGTTGGCCGTGTTCGGAGAGCTGCACCCCAAGGTTCTGCGCGAGATGGATGTGAAGGGCCCTGCCATGGCCTTTACCGTCTGGCTGGAAGAGGCACCGATGCCGCGCAAGAAGGGGGCGACCCGCGATGCGCTGGGGGTGTCCGACTTGCAGGCGGTGGAACGCGATTTCGCCTTCGTACTGGATGCCGACACACCTGCGCTGAACGTGGTCAACGCCGCTGCCGGGGCCGACAAGGCGTTGATTGAAGAGGTGCGCGTTTTCGACGAATTCGTCGGCGGCAGCCTGGGCGAGGGCAAGAAATCGCTGGCCATCACGGTGCGCATGCAGCCGATGGACCGCACGCTGACCGACGAGGAAATCGAGGCGGTCGGCAAGAAGATCGTCGAGAAGGTCCAAAAGGCGACGGGCGGCACGCTCAGGGGCTAGTGCCCGTCCAGGGGGGAACGCGCGATGTTCGATAACCGCGAGGAGGCCGGACGCAGGCTGGCCGAGAAGGTCGCCGCCGCAGACCCCGAAAATCCGGTGGTCCTGGCGCTGCCGCGCGGCGGTGTGCCGGTGGCGATTCCCGTGGCACAGGCGCTGGGCGCGCCGCTGGACCTGGCCTTCGTGCGCAAGATCGGCATGCCCGGCAATCCCGAACTGGCGGCCGGGGCCGTGGTCGACGGCCAGGCGCGGGAAGTCGTGTTCAACGAAGATCTGTTGCGCCAGACCGGTCTGACCCATGCCGATTTTACGGCCCAGGTGGAGCAAAAGCTGACCGAGATCGAGGCGCGGCGCACGGCCTATCTGGGCGACCGCCAGCCCCAGAAGATCGCCGGCCGCACAGCCATCGTCGTCGATGACGGTATCGCCACGGGGGCTACCGTGCGCGCCGTGCTGCAGGCGCTGAGGAAACGCGGGCCGCTTGAGGTCTGGCTTGCCGTTCCGGTCGGCCCGCAGGAGGCGATCTGGCAGATGCGGGGCATGACCGACCGGCTGGTCTTTCTCGAGGCGCCGCGCGACTTCCGGGCTGTGGGCGCTCATTACAAGCAATTCGATCAGGTCGAGGATGACGAGGTGATGCGCCTGCTGCGCGCCGCCTGGGATTCCGAGGACAAGCGATAGGGAGGGAAGGATGACGCTGAAGGTTTACCTGTCTGGTGAGATCCACACCGATTGGCGCGAGCAGATCATCGAGGGAGCAAAGGGGCTGGATGTGGCCTTCGACAGCCCGGTTACGGATCATGCCGCCAGCGACGATTGCGGCGTGGCGATCCTGGGGGCCGAGGACAACAAGTTCTGGCACGATCACAAGGGGGCGATGGTCAACGCGATCCGCACCCGCAAGGGGATTGCGGACGCAGACATCGTGGTGGTGCGCTTTGGCGAGAAATACAAACAGTGGAACGCGGCCTTCGACGCGGGCTATGCCGCGGCGTTGGGCAAGTCGCTGATCGTCCTGCACGGCCCCGAGCATGCTCACGCGCTGAAAGAAGTCGACGCCGCCGCGTTGGCCGTGGCCGAGCGGCCCGAGCAGGTCGTCCAGATCCTGCGCTATGTGCTGACCGGGGCATTGCCGGGCTGAGGCCCGGCGCGCGGGCGACGCGGCGAAACCGGATCCGCGTTGCCGGTGGCGTGCGGCACACGCGGCCGCGTTACTCGACGCGTTGGATTTCTAAGTCGTGCTGTTGGCCGGCATGGGCAGCAAAGGCTTGGATCAGGGGCAGGGGATCGATATCGGGTTGGGGCTCCAACCACGACCTTTCGGCCAAAATACCGTCGGTCGGAAGGTTTTCCTCGGGAATTTGGCCCATGTCCCAGTCGGGAAAAAACCGTGTGTCCAGCGTGCCTTCTGCAAGGAGCAAGAAATCCTTGTGGCGGCGGTCCTTCTGAATCCGGGCGACTTTGCGTGTCAGCGGTCCGCGCGGGCCTTCGAGATATTGCAGAAAGCAGCCACGCTCCATGTGCAGAAAGCCGGTCAGCCCCTCCTTCGGGTTGTTTCGCACGCTTTCGGCGAGGATCCCGATGATGGTCTTGTCGTCGAAACCTCGCCGCGCGGTGCTTCGGTACAGGATGAAGGACAGTTCCAATGCCGTGCCTCTCGTCCGGTCTGCTGGCATGGTTCCTATCGCATGGCGTTTCTTAAAAAGCCGTTCATTCGCGACGGCAGCTCACGGCCTTCGCCCCCAGAAGCCTTGGCGAGGACGTAGGGAGTGCCGTCCGCCTTCCATCACTCTCGCGGCGGTTGCGCCAGGCCCCGCTGCACGGCATCGCGTGCCAGGAACCGGTCGAGATAGGCGGGCAGGTTGCGGAATTCGTCCCAGCCGACGATCTCGCGCGCCTCGTAGCCCACAAGAACGGTTCGCAGCCAGGGTGCGATGGCGATGTCGGCGATGGAGTACTCGCCACAGACCCAGTCGCGCCCGTCCAGCCGCTGGTCCAGCACCCGCATCAACCGCACGGACTCGCCGACATAACGTTCGCGCGGGCGCGGATCCTCGATCTCCGAGCCCTTGAATTTGACGAAGAACCCCATTTGCCCGAACATCGGCCCCACGCCGCCCATCTGGAACATCAGCCACTGCAGCACCTCGTAGCGGACGCGCGGCGCGGCTGGCAGGAGCTGGCCGGTCTTCTCGGCCAGGTAGATCAGGATTGCCCCGCTTTCGAAAAGCGGCATCGGTTCGCCGCCCGGCCCGTCGGGGTCGATGATCGCGGGAATCTTGTTGTTGGGGTTCAGCGCAAGGAAGCCTTCGTCGAACTGGTCATCTTCCAGGATCGAGACCCGGTGTGCGTCATAGGGCAGGCCGGTTTCTTCCAGCATGATCGACACCTTTACCCCGTTCGGCGTGGGGAAGGAATAAAGCTGGATCGCGCCCGGCGTGCGCGGCGGCCAGCGTTTTGTAACCGGGTGAACAATATCCATGGTCATGCCGTCCCTGTCCGCAGGAAATCGCCGTCCTTCTGGGGGCTGGGCCAAGAAAATGCAACACCGCTCGCCGGCGCCGCGCTAGGGTGGGGTTACCGTCGTTTTCCCGGCGGAACAGGGACCGGAAACACGAATTTCAATTGGAGAAAGCATGCTGAAAGAATTTCGCGACTTCATTGCCCGCGGCAATGTCATGGACATGGCCGTCGGCATCATCATCGGCGCCGCCTTCACGGCCATCGTCACCTCGCTGGTCGACGACCTGATCAACCCGATCATCGGGTTGTTCCTGGGTGGTGTGGATTTCTCGGGGATGGGCATTCGTATCGGCGAGGGCGAGAATGCCGGTGTCTTCGCCTATGGCAACTTCATCACCGCGCTGATCAATTTCCTGATCATCGCGTGGGTGGTCTTCCTGTTGGTCAAGATGGTCAACAAGGTCAAGGACATGGCCATGAGAGAGCAGGAAAAGCCCGCCGAGGCGCCCGCTGGCCCCTCGCAAGAGGAACTGCTGATGGAGATCCGCGACGCGCTCCAGGCGCGCGGCTGATCCGCAGGAAAGGGGGCGCCCGTTGCCGGGCGCCCTATTCCCTGAGCGCGAGATGCGGCGACAGAACGTCGATCCCCTGCGCGCGCCCCACGGCATAGTAGGTCAGGTGACCCGCATGGGTGTTCAGCCCCGCCAGAAGGTGCGGGTCGTCCTCGCAGGCCTGCCGCCAGCCCTTGTTCGCCAGCGCCAGCAGGAAGGGCATCGTCGCGTTGCCCAGCGCGATGGTCGAGGTCCGCGGCACCGCGCCGGGCATGTTCGCCACGCAGTAATGCACGATCCCGTCCACGTCGTAGGTCGGGGCGTCATGGGTGGTGGGCTTCGAAGTCTCGAAACAGCCGCCCTGGTCGATGGCGACGTCCACCAGCACCGCGCCGGGTTTCATGCCGGACAGGTCGTTCCGGCGCACCAGCTTGGGTGTTTCGGCGCCGGGGATCAACACCGCCCCCACCACCATGTCGGCATGGCCCAGCACCTCGGACAGCGCGCCCGCCGAGGAATAGCGCGTGCGGAACGTGGTGCCGAACACGTCGTCGAGATAACGCAGCCGCGGCAGCGACCGGTCCAGGACCGTCACCTCGGCCCCCATCCCCGCGGCGATCCGGGCCGCGTGCGTGCCGACCACGCCGCCGCCGATCACCACCACCTCGGCCGGGCCCACGCCCGGCACACCGCCCATCAGCGTGCCGCGCCCGCCATTGGCCTTTTGCAGCGCCCAGGCCCCCATCTGCGCGGCCAGGCGCCCGGCCACCTCGGACATCGGCGCCAGAAGCGGCAAGCCGCCAGCCGCATCGGTCACGGTTTCATAGGCAATCGCGGTCACGCCGCTGTCCAGAAGGTCGCGGGTCTGCTCGGGGTCGGGGGCAAGGTGCAGATAGGTGAACAGCACCTGCCCCTCGCGCAGGCGCTTGCGTTCGGCCGCTTGCGGTTCCTTGACCTTCACGATCATCTCGGCCCGCTCGAACACCTCTTCGGCACTGTCCACCAGAACCGCGCCTGCCGCCGTGTAATCGTCATCGGCGAAGCCCGCCCCCAGCCCGGCGCCCGCCTCCACCAGCACCTCGTGGCCATGGGCCACCGCCTCGCGGACGGCATTGGGCGTCAGCCCCACCCGGTATTCCTGCGGCTTGATCTCCTTGGGGCAGCCAATACGCATGTCTCTCTCCCTCCCTGAATGGCGACAGGATGCCGCGGATCGTGGGGGATTGCATTGAATTCCGCCCCCTCGTGCCCGTGTCTTTCCGACAGGAATGTGCAAGGATTGGGCCGGACTTCGAAGGAATCGGCGACTTGATGGACCTTGACGACACGGACCGGCGCCTGTTGCGCGTGCTGCAGAAACAGGGGCGCATTTCCAATGCCGAACTCAGCGAGCGGGTGAACCTCTCGCCCTCGGCCTGTCACCGCCGCGTGGCGCGATTGGAACGCGCGGGGGTCATCCGTGACTACGTGGCCCTGCTCGATCCGCGAAAGATGGCCCGGCCCACCACCGTCTTTGTCGAAATCACGCTATCGGGGCAGGCCGACGAGGTACTGGAGGCCTTTGAAAAGGCCGTGGCACGGGTGCCGGACGTTCTGGAATGCCACCTTATGGCGGGGACCGCCGATTACCTGCTCAAGGTCGTGGCCGAGGACAGCGAGGATTTCGCCCGCATCCACCGGCAATACCTGACCCGGCTGCCCGGCGTGACGCGGATGCAATCCTCGTTTGCGCTGAGAACGGTGTTCAAGACCACCGCCCTGCCGGTATAGCAGGCACAAAGAACGGAGGCCGGTATGGGCGAAGAGCAAGACAAGCGCGCGGCGATCGTGGCCGCCTGCCTGAAGATGAACGCCGTGGGGCTGAACCAGGGCAGTTCGGGCAATATCAGCGTGCGCCATGGCGACGGGCTTCTGATCACGCCCAGCTCAATCCCCTACGAGGAGATGACGCCCGAGGATATCGTGTTCCTCGCGATGGACGGTACGCCCCACGGAGGCCGCAAGCCTTCCTCCGAATGGCGCTTTCACCGGGACATTCTGCGGGCCCGGGCCGATCTGGGGGCGGTGGTGCATGCCCATGCGCCGTTCTGCACGACGCTTGCGATCATGCACATGGAGATTCCGGCGGTGCATTATATGGTCGCCGCGGCGGGCGGCGAGAACATCCGCTGCGCGCCCTATGAAACCTTCGGCACGCAGGCGCTGTCGGATCGCGTTCTGAAGGCGATGGAGGGACGCAAGGCCTGCCTGATGGCCCATCACGGGATGATCGCGGCCGAGGCAACCCTGGACAAGGCGATGTGGCTGGCCATCGAGGTCGAGGCGCTGGCCCGCCAGTACCACGGCGCGTTGCTTCTGGGCGATCCGCCCGTGCTGGACGAGGCGCAGCTGGCAGAGGCGGTGGCGCAATTCACCGCAGGATATGGGCAGGCCGAAAGGAGCTGAGCGTCCGTTCCCGCAGCGCCTTGGCCGGTTCACCATGCGGAGAGCCGTACGAGACGCGTGTCATGCCATGTTCTGGCGCGCCACGCGGGCCGAGACCTCTTGCAGCCCATGCACGAGGAATATGCCCATGATGCCGTGGTAGACGATCATGCCGCCCAGCACGTGCAGCATGTTCACCCAGCCCCAGGCGAAGGCGGTGGCCACCGTGACGCCCAGCGCAGCCACGGCCGAAACCGCCAGCGCCAGCAGCATCGCGCGCCCGTTCACTCCCAGCCTGCGGGCAACGATGTCGCGGCGTTCAAGGCCGGCCGCGCCAAGCAGCAGGGTCAGGGACAGGCCGAAATAGATGGTCAGCAGCAGGAACACCGCCCGACTCCTTTCTTGTCTTGTCTTGTCTTGACGTGTCGCGGTGCGGTCCACCGCTGAAACCAGATTAGCCCGCGGGACGGGGATCGGCAATCCGGCG
Source organism: Rhodovulum marinum (assembly GCF_004343075.1). GTDB lineage: Bacteria > Pseudomonadota > Alphaproteobacteria > Rhodobacterales > Rhodobacteraceae > Rhodovulum > Rhodovulum marinum. Next base: position 530,413 of record NZ_SLXP01000001.1, on the reverse strand, counting down.
ATGGGCTGCGCCGGGCGGATTACGCCGCCCCACAAACAACAAACCCCCGGGCAAAGCCGCGGGGGTCGTCGCACCGGGGCCGAAGCCCCCGTTCGCATGTCGACGGGCTTACAGAAGCCCTTCGCGCTGTGCTTTCTTGCGCGCCAGCTTCCGGGCGCGGCGAATGGCCTCGGCCTTCTCGCGCGCCTTCTTCTCGGACGGTTTCTCGAAATGCTGCTTCAGCTTCATTTCGCGGAACACGCCCTCACGCTGAAGTTTCTTCTTCAGCGCTCGAAGCGCCTGGTCGACATTGTTGTCGCGAACGCTCACCTGCATGTGGTTGTCACCACCTTTCCTGTTAGAGTTGCCATTTTCAGCAGGAAGTGGCCGTATAGCAAAGCCTCGCTAACTTGTCTATAGACCGAGCCGACACCAGGAGGGCCCCATATGACCGACACGCCGACCGGGATGGACCAGATCACCGAACAGCTGCTGGATGCGGCCATGATGCATGTGCCCTTTGACGGGTGGAGCGAGGCCGCCTTCCGGGCAGCGATCGCCGATTCGGGCGTCGAACCGCAGATGGCCCGCGCTGCCTGTCCGCGCGGGGCGGTCGACCTGGCCGCCGCCTATCACAGACGTGGCGATGACGAGATGGTGCGGCGGTTGCATGCGGTCGATCTGTCCGAAATGCGGATTCGCGACAAGGTGGCCCTGGCGGTCCGTTACCGGATCGAGGCGGTGGACGACAAGGAAGTGGTCCGCCGCGGCGCGACGCTGTTTGCGCTGCCGCAATACGCCGCCGATGGTTCGCGGCTGGTCTGGGGCACGGCCGACCGGATCTGGACGGCGCTGGGCGATTCCTCGGATGATGTGAACTGGTACACCAAGCGGGCCTCGCTTGCGGCGGTCTATGGCGCAACCGTCCTGTATTGGCTGGGCGACGAGACGCCGGGCGACCAGGCTACCTGGGAATTCCTCGACCGCCGGATCGAGAACGTCATGCAGTTCGAGAAGGCAAAGGCGCAGGTCGGCAAAAGCTGGCTGCTGAAGCCGCTTCTCTTCGGGCCGAACCTGATCGCCAGCCAGATCAAGCCGCCGCATGCCCGCCCGCGGTTCCGCATGCCGGGTTCGCTGACCCCGCGGACGGAGTGACCATGACCCTTCCCGCCACGATGCGCGCCGTCGAAATCACCGAGGCCGGCGGGCCCGACGTCTTGCGCACCACCGAGCGCCCGGTGCCCCAGCCCGGCGCGGGCGAGATCCTGATCCGGCTGGCCTATGCGGGTGTGAATCGGCCAGATGCGCTCCAGCGTGCCGGGCTTTACGCGCCGCCGTCCTGGGCGTCGGACCTGCCCGGTCTGGAAGGTGCGGGCGAGGTGGTGGCGATCGGTCCAGACGTGTCGGGCATCGCGGTGGGGGATCAGGTCTGTGCGCTGCTGCCCGGGGGTGGCTATGCCGATTACGTGGTGACGCCCGCGGCGCACGCGCTGCCCGTCCCCGAAGGCCTGAGCCTGAAAGAGGCCGCCTGTCTGCCCGAGACGTTTTTCACCGTCTGGTCGAACGCGTTCATGCGCGGGGGGCTGGTTTCGGGCGAACGCTTCCTTGTCCACGGTGGGTCCTCCGGTATCGGTACCACCGCCATACAACTTGCCGCTGTGTTCGGGGCGCGGGTATTCGCAACCGCCGGGAGCCCCGAGAAATGCGCCGCCTGCGCGGCGTTGGGCGCCGAACGTGCGATCAACTATCGCGAAGAGGATTTCGTCGAGGTTTTGCGCGGCGAGGGCGGTGCGAACCTGATCCTGGACATGGTCGGGGGCGATTACCTGCCGAAGAACGTCAAGGCGCTGGCCGACGAGGGGCGGCTGGTGCAGATCGCGTTTTTGAAAGGCCCCAAGGTCGAGTTGAATTTCGCCCAGGTGATGATGCGGCGACTGACGATCACCGGATCCACCCTGCGCCCGCAATCGGACCTTGCAAAGGCCCGGATCGCCGAAGATTTGCGGCAGAAGGTCTGGCCGCTGATCGCCGCGGGCCGCGTCCGCCCGGTGATGGACAGCGAGTTCCCGCTGGAGGACGCCGCCGCTGCGCACGCGCGGATGGAATCGAGCGCCCACGTTGGAAAGATCGTGCTGAAAGTGGCCTGATCGGCCGGCCCTGCGAAACGCTTTGTTTCCCGCATCGGGCTGGCCATGTTTCCGCCACAGAATTACCTTGATCTGGACGGTTGCGCGTTGCGGCCGGGTTTTTGAACGGTATTTCGGGTGGCGAAGATGCGTATTTTGGGGTTGGCCGGCTTGGCCCTTGTCGGCTCGCTTTCGGCGGCTTCGGCCACGACCATGCAGCTTGACTATGTCGGGCAGGAAAAAGGCGCGGCAGGCACCTATTTCCGATTTGACGGAACGGATATGGCCGCAAGCGCGGGCGAATTCACCTTCGACGTCGCCGGCACGGGGCAGCAACTGCTGGCATGGTGCGTGGACATCGCGCACCGTCTGATCCAGACGCCCACGCCTTACGCGTCCGCGCCGGATCTGTTCGGCCCGCAGATTGTCGACAATCTTGACCGGCTGTTCACCCAGCATTACGCCGACGTGACCGACGCGGTCAGTTCGGCGGCGTTCCAGGTTGCGATCTGGGAACTGGTCTACGATAGCGCGGATATCAGCCTTTCGTCGGGCATGTTCTCGCTGCGCGACCGGACGCCCGACAGCGTCGAGACGATGGCCGCGGAATTTCTGAATCTCGATGCAAGTGCTGGTGGTTATCGGCTGAGTTTTCTGCGCTCAGAGGCAGGCCCGGTTCCGAGCCAGAACCTTGTGAGCGTCGCGCCAGTACCCTTGCCGGCCTCGGCTGTGCTGATGCTGGCCGGCCTTGCGATGCTGGGATCTGCGCGGCGCCGCGGCGGGGCCTGACGGCTGCGGCTGCGCAAAACGCCGCCACCCGGACAGGACCAAGGGCGTATTTTGGGGGAAATCGCCCGACGGTCCGCGGGGTAGGCGGAAGGCCCCGCCCATTTCGGGCGGGGCCGACGAATTCTTGGGATGGCGGGACTGACGCCTTGATCAACGATCCTGCCGGGGTTTTCCCGGTGGTTCGGTCACGGCGGATCGTTGGGTCAGCGCATGGCTTCCATCAGCGCATCCCGCTGTTCGCAGTCGTTCACGACGTCGGCGCCGCAGAGCCGCGGTTTCAGTTCGCGTGTCAGGCACAGCCGCACCTCCTGGATGCGCCCGGCCTTGCAGGTGACGGTCACCATGTCGGGCCGCCAGTCCGGGTTCGCCTGCAGGAACGCCTCTTCGACGACGGCCGCGGGCAGGCGGACATCGTCGGGCAACTGGCGAAACACCTCGGGCCGGTTCACCGCCTGGTAGGCGCGCCGTGACAGGGTGTAATACTCCTCGGCCGACAATCCCGAGCAGCGACCATGCTTGTTCCACTGGTGCCATGCGGCGCCGGAACTGCCCATGATATCGGCCATCTCGCCGGTTTCCGCGCGCGAGGGGTTGCGTTCCTCTGTGGCGCAATAGCTTGGCCAGCCGCGTTCGTATTGCGGCCAGAGCCCGTGCAAGACCCAGCCATGGCCGCTGTCGTCCGCGCATTGCGGGCTGCCGCGGCGGTCTCCTTCAAGGGCGCACCAGGTCGGTGACCAGCTGAGCGACAACACGTAATAGTCGAACACGCCGGCGGCCTCACCCTCGGCGCGGGTGAAGGTTGCGGTCAGAATCAGCAGGACAAGCCAGCGCATTTTCTCTTTTCTCCTGGCGCGTGGCCGACTATATACACGCTCAACCTCCCCGAAAACGAGGATCCGCGCCACCCCGGCGCAGCCGTTTTCCCGGCTGGGGAGCCTGTTGTTTGTTCGAGAGGAGTTGAACCCATGAACAAGCCGATCATGGCAAAGGCGACCGCTGTCTGGCTGGTAGACAACACCACGCTGACATTCAAGCAGATCGCCGATTTTTGCGGCATGCACGAACTCGAGGTGCAGGGCATCGCCGATGGCGACGTTGCCGCGGGGGTCAAGGGCTTCGATCCGGTCGCGAACAACCAGCTTGATCCGGTCGAGATCGAGAAGGGCGAGGCCGATCCGCTGTATCGTCTGAAGTTGAAGTTCAACCCCGCCGCCGTGGGCGAAGAAAAGCGCCGCGGCCCGCGCTATACGCCGTTGTCCAAACGGCAGGACCGCCCGGCCGCGATCCTGTGGCTGGTCAAGTTCCACCCGGAACTGTCGGATGGCCAGATCTCCAAGCTGGTCGGTACGACCAAGCCGACGATCCAGTCGATCCGCGAGCGGACGCATTGGAACATTTCGAACATCCAGCCGATCGACCCGGTGGCGCTTGGCCTGTGCAAGCAGACCGAACTGGATGCCGCCGTGCAGAAGGCCGCGAAGAAGAAGGCCGCCGAGGGCGTGCTGATGACGGATGACGAGCGGCGCAAGCTGGTGTCGACCGAGCAGTCGCTGGGGATGGACCCAGAGCCGCGCATGCCTACGGCGATCTCGGGGCTCGAGACATTCACCCTGTCGGGCAGTGACGACGACGACAAGGAAGACCCGGTGCCCGACGCGGACAGCTTCTTCAACCTGCCCGACAGTGATGACGAGGACGACGATGAGGACGAAACGGGCCGCTAACCCGTGTGGCGCGGCACCCCGTCAGGGGCGCCCGCCAAGTGCGCGCCGCGCCAGAACGGCCATGAGTGCCAGCAAGGGCAGGACGCCGGGGGCGATGACAAAATCCACTGGCAGAGCCCCCAGAGGCAGGGCGGCGATGAACACGGTCAGCATGGTGGCCCTTTCGAAGGGCAAGAGCCCGGTGCGTTCGATCTCGCGCCAGAGAATCAGCATCGGCAGGACCAGGATTGTCCAGTCGTAAAGAAAGTTGTGTGGCGCGGCTGGGATGGCGGCCGATACGGTGAATGCAAACACCATCGGTCTTGGCGCCCCTGCCCGAACCATGGCCACGATGGCAATGGCAACGCCTGCCATGAAGGCAAGCTGTACAAGGCGGGCCAGTTCGGGGCCGCTGCCAAACCCAAGCAATAAGGCGTTCGGCGAGGCGATGCGCGCCATCTGGAACGTGCCTGCGGTGCCGTGAAACTGGGCCAAACGTTGAAGGTTCTCGACGAAAAACGCCTCCCAGGGCGCAGGCCCATAGGCCAGCAAGGACAGGCCGACAAGCGCGGCGACCGTCAAGGTCGCCGCCGCAAAGGCCCGCCATTCGCCCAACGCCAGCAATAGCACCGGGAACAGGATCGCAAGGTGCGGCTTGTAGCACAGGCAACCGAGGGCAAGGCCAGCGATTGCCGGTCGGGCAAAAAGCGTGCGGTAGGCCCAGATCATCAGTGCCGCAGTCAGAAAACCGTTCTGCCCGTCGAACAGGTTGTAGAAAACCGGGGCGGAGGCTGCGATCGCCCAAGCCTCGTCCCGGTGATGGATCAGCGGCCGCACGGCAAGGGCGAACAGACCCGCCATTACAGCGATCCAGACCGTCAAGGCGCCGAAATAGGGCAGATGCGCCAAGGGTTCGAGCGGCAGAAAGAACACCGGCGGATAATACCAGCCAAGGACATCCTCCATGCCGGGCAGGATGGTCGAATAGACCTCTTGCAACTGCTGCGGATCATAGGCGTTGGCAGCTAGGCCATCGGCAGCCATCCTGCCTGCGGCGTGGAAAGCGATGAAATCGCCTCCGGGGTTGGCGACCCCTGACAGCGGTTGTGCGAACCAGTAGCCAATGGTCAGCACCGCGGAAATGACGTAGCCAAGGACGATGATGCGGGGATAGGTGCGCAGCCTGTCCTGGGTCAAAAACGCCAAATCGACACTCGCCTGAAAGACTGCCCGCTGACAAGAAATTGCGCGTAGCGGGCCATGCAAGTCAACCGCGGGCAACCCGGCGGGCAGCACGATCCGGTTTATGGCCGTCCAGCCGGCGCGTCTTCATTCGGCCGCACCGCACATGAAAGACACCACCCGGGGCTTACATCCCGATGGATTGAAGATAGGCGATGACGGCTGCGCGGTCCTCTGCATCATCAAGGCCCGCATAGGTCATCGCCGTGCCGGGCGCAAACTCCCTGGGATTGGTGATGAAAGCGTCGATCCGTTCGGGCGTCCATTCGCCATCCAGCCCGGCGAAGGCGTCGGAATAGCTGAACGAGTCGACCGAGCCGACCGGGCGGCCGACCACGTTGTAAAGCGATGGCCCGACCATGTTCACACCCTCTTCTACCCGGTGGCAGGCACGGCATTCCTTGAAAACACGTTCGCCCGCTGTCGGGTCGGCGGCGGCCAGCAACTCTGCGAAGCTCAATTCTTCGGCGGGTTCGGCGGATTGGTCATCCTCATTCTCCAGCACCACATAGGCAGGCTCGTCGAGACCGCGATTGGTAAACAGGCCGCCGCCGGCCAGGTTCATGACGAAGAAAATCGCCAGGGCGATGCAGATCGCCGCGACGAATTTGAAAAAGCCCAAGATGGCCGACATCCCGCGTTCCCATATGTTCCCGGCTCTTTCCTATGCGCTTCAACTTGTTCATTGCAAGGTTTATTACCCCCGGATGACCAGCTAGTCCGGACAAGGAGCGGCCGCCCTCATGACCCAACGCATCGCCTTCCAGGGAGAGCCGGGCGCCTATTCGCACCAGGCGTGCCGCGACGCCCGCCCCGAGATGGAGGCGCTGCCCTGCCGCACCTTCGAGGACGTGATCGAGGCGGTCAGAACCGGAGACGCGGCGTTGGCTATGCTGCCGGTCGAGAATTCGACCTATGGGCGTGTGGCCGACATTCACCAGCTTTTGCCGCATTCCGGGCTGCACATCGTCAACGAGGCCTTCGTGCGGGTGCATATCAACCTGCTGGGGGTGCCGGGCACGCGGCTTGACGAGGTCACGCATGCGATGAGCCACACGGTGCTTTTGGGTCAGTGCCGCGAGTTCCTGCGGATCCATGGCATCCACCGGGTGACAGGGGCCGATACCGCCGGATCGGCCCAGCATGTGGCCGAACTGGGCGATCGAAGCCTTGCGGCTCTGGCCGGTGATCTTGCCGCCGAGATTTACGGCCTGGACGTGCTGGCCCGCCATATCGAGGATCACGACAAGAATACGACCCGTTTCCTTTTGATGGCCAGCCAACCCGACTGGACGCGCCGGGGCGAGTTGGGGATGATGACGACCTTCGTGTTCCAGGTCCGCAACATCCCGGCGGCGCTGTACAAGGCGATGGGGGGATTTGCGACGAACGGGGTGAACATGACCAAGCTGGAAAGCTACATGGTCGACGGCTCGTTTACCGCGACGCAGTTCTATGCCGATATCGAAGGCCACCCCGACGATCCGCATGTCAAACGCGCGCTTGAGGAACTGGATTATTTCACCTCGCACATGGAGATCCTCGGCGTTTATCCGGCGGACCGCAAGCGGCACTAGAACGGCGTTTCGTCCGGTGATCTAGGTGTTCGGGGGGGTGTACGTCCCGGATTCGAGATCTCGGGCAAAGCGGGTCAGTCCCGACTTGAAACGCTGGGACATCCTTGTCTTGGCCAGGCGCAGGGTTTGCAGGAACATGCGCGCCGGGATCGTTTGCGGCCGCAGGTCAATCGCGACGGCCATGCGCGTCCGGCGCGGCGAAAGCCGTACCAGGTCGACTGTGCTGATTCCGGTCAGGCCGCTGACAGTCGATTCCACGACGATGTTCTCGGGCGGCAGAAATCCCGTCAGTTCGGTCCGAAGGGCGCGGCGTTTGCCGCGAAAGGTGAACTCGGCGGCCCAGATCATGCCGGGCCCCGGTGCGGCCAGCGTGTCGATGCGGGATATCTCGGCACCGCGGCGCAGCGCCGCGCGCTCCATCCGGTCGAAATCCGAAAGGACCTCGAAGACGTCTTCGATGGCAAGGTCGATATCTTCGCGTGCCGAGAATTTCATTGCACCGGGATCACTCTGCCTTCCTCGTCCGATCTTGCGTCAATCGAGCCGGTCCGCAAGCCACAATCTGAGAAGGAAATGCGCGATGGCCCCGCGACGCCCCGGCAAAAGGTCGGAACGCTCGCCGGCGAAGGCGGCCAGAAGGTCGTCGCGCGAGGTCCAGCGTGCGGCTTCCAGTTCGGTGGGGTCGAGCGTGATATCGCAACTGGTCGCCACACCGCGGCAACCGATCATCAGCGAAGCGGGAAAGGGCCAGGGCTGGCTGGCCAGGTATTCGACCGGGCCGACCGCGATCCCGGCTTCCTCGGCGACCTCGCGGCGGACTGCGGCTTCGATGGTTTCGCCGGGCTCCACGAACCCCGCGAGCAAGGAGAACATGCCCTCGGGCCAGCCGGGCGATCGGCCCAGAAGCACCGAGTTTCCATGCGTGATCAGCATGATGACCACCGGGTCGGTGCGCGGAAAGTGGTGGCGTCCGCAGGCGGGGCAGTTGCGCTGCCAGCCGGCCTGGGCGATGTCGCTTTCATTCCCGCACCGGGCGCAGAAGCGGTGGGTGGCGTGCCAGCCGAGGAGGGCCTTTGCGGTGGCCGCGAGTTCTGCCTCGAGCGGGGTAAGCCGTGTCATTTCGCGGCGCAGTTCGGCAAAGATGTGGGTGTTGGGCAGTGCGGGGTGGTGTTGTTCAGAGGGGTCGGCGAATGCGCCAAGCGTGTCGGGCAGCGCGTCTGGATCCCAGTCCGACAGATCGACCGCGAAATGCGCCGCTCCATCCGAAAATCCCAGGAACACCGCGTTTTCGTTGCGTCCGGCCAGAATGGCATGTCCCGGTGCGACCCATCCCAGGCCTTCGGGGCAGACCAGTGGTTTGCCGCGCCACACGGGCAGAATGCGCGTGCCGTCCCGGGCGGCCAGCCCCGCCAGCCGCGACGCGTCGCCGCGCAGATGCGCGGCCCGGTCAAGCCCGCCAGTACCGCCGAAAGTCACCCGTTCCGCCAGCCGCATGCACAATCTCCCCGTTCCGACCGTGCCTGCCATGCCACGGGCAAGCGAACAAGGAAAGGAAACTCGCCTTAAGCGCGAATTCGCTCTCGCGTTCTAACCTTTCAGCGGTTACCGTAGGATACCCGTAAAGGTGGTAGTCCGGTCACGGTTCCACGGTCCAGCTTCGGGCGAGACCCGGGAACGTGCGGATGATCCACCCGCCGAAATGCGACCTCAACCGCCGCGCCATCCTGGCCGGCACTTCTGCGGGGGCGACGTTGATCGCGCTGCATCACTTTTCTACCCGGGCGGCCGCGAACCAGGCGCATTTGCGCCTGATGGAAACGACCGATCTGCACGTTCACATCTATCCCTACGACTATTATTCCGACCGGCCGGTGGACACCGTTGGGCTTGCCCGCACGGCCGCGCATATAGGGGAAATCCGCGCCGAGGCGACGAATTCACTGTTGTTCGACAACGGCGATTTTCTTCAGGGCAATCCGATGGGCGACTATATCGCCTATGAGCGCGGTATGAATGTCGGGGACATGCACCCGATCATCCAGGCGATGAACGCGGTTGGGTTCGACGCCTCGACACTGGGAAATCACGAATTCAACTATGGGCTCGATTTCGTTCTGAATTCCATCGCGGGGGCCGATTTCCCCGTGATTTCGGCCAATATCGTCTGCCGCCTTGGGGCCGAGCCGACCGAGGACACGCCGCTTGTGACGCCCTACGTGATCCTCGAACGGATGCTGACCGACGGCGCGGGCTTGGCCCATCCGATCCGGGTGGGGGTGATCGGTTTCGTGCCGCCGCAGGTCATGACCTGGGACCGTCGCCACCTGGAGGGCAAGGTCGCGGCCCGCGACATCGTCGAGACGGCGCGCGCCTGGGTGCCGGTGATGAAGGACGAAGGCGCGGATATCATCGTGGCACTTAACCATTCCGGGATCGGCGAGATCGCCCATGTCGATGGCCAGGAAAACGCCAGCATCCCGCTTGCCGCTGTCGACGGGATCGACGTCGTGATGACCGGCCATCAGCATTTGTCCTTCCCGGGCCCCGCCTTTGCGGGGATTGCGGGCGTGGATGCCAAAAAGGGAACGATACACGGCAAGCCGGCGGTGATGGGCGGGTTCTGGGGGTCTCACCTGGGGGTGATCGACCTTTTGCTGGAATATGATGGCGCGCGCTGGCGGATCGCGCGCCACGAAAGCGAACTGCGCCCGATTTCGCGCCGGAACGAGGACCGCACGGTGACACCGTTGGTCGAAAGCGAGCGTTACGTGCTGGATTCGGTGGAGAAGGAACACAAGGAAACGTTGTCCTATATCCGCCGCGCGGTGGGCCGGACCTCGGCCCCGCTGTACAGCTATTTCGCGCTGGTGGCCGATGATCCTTCGGTTCAGATCGTTGCGAACGCGCAGCTTTGGTATGTCGCCGAGATGCTTAAGGGTACCCCCTACGAGGGTCTGCCGCTGCTTTCGGCGGCTGCCCCGTTCAAGGCGGGTGGCCGATCGGGGCCGGAATATTACACCGACGTGCCGGCCGGCGACATCGCGATCAAGCATGTGGCCGACCTGTACCTGTACCCGAACACGGTGCGCGCGGTACGCGTCACCGGCGCCGAGTTGAAAGGTTGGCTTGAACGTTCGGCGGGTATGTTCAACCGGATCGTGCCGGGTGGCCGTGATCAGGTTCTGCTGAATCCCGACTTCCCGAGCTACAATTTCGATGTGATCGACGGTGTGACCTACCGCATCGACCTGTCCCAGCCGTCGCGGTTCGACCCCAAGGGCAAGCTTCTCGATCCATCGGCGACCCGGATCGTGGAACTGGCCTGGAGGGGCAAGCCGGTGGCCGACGACATGGAATTCGTGATCGCGACGAACAATTACCGCGCGGGCGGTGGCGGAGAGTTTCCCGGCGCTACGGGTGACACGATCATCCTGCAGGCCCCCGACACCAACCGCGACGTGATCGTGCGATACATCGCCGAGCAGGGGACCATCGACCCCACCGCCGACAACAACTGGCGCTTTGCGCCGATGCCCGGAACGACCGTGCTGTTCGATAGCGGGCCGCGAGCCATCGAATATGTCGACCAGATGACCGCGCTGGATATCGAGCCCGCCGGTGACGGGCCGGACGGGTTCATCCGGTTCCGCATAAGGCTGTAGACTGCGGTCTGCCCGCCGCGGTTGCGATCCTTGCGAATCCATGCTGCGGGCCTTATGTATCACGTCGAGAGGTTGGCGCGGGCGAGCGCCTCGCCAACCCGGTCAGGTCCGGAAGGAAGCAGCCGTAACGAGTCCCGTTCGGGTCGCTGTCCAACCTCTCACCTTCCCCGCAGGCCGGATCGTTCGTTTCATATGCGCCGCTTTCGCGTAACCTGCGGGCGCCCGGGCCCGCGGTTTGGGGCGGCCGAACAGCCTGCGTGCATGGCGCGGATGGTTTGCCTCAGGCAAGGGGCGGCGGCATCGGCTAGACGCCGTGGCGGTCAACGCCTACCTTGAGGCGCGCCCGCGAATCCAAGAGGACAAATGGCCGAGACCCAAGGCACCGCCTACCAGGTGCTCGCCCGCAAGTACCGCCCCGCGACCTTTGCCGACCTGATCGGCCAGGACGCGATGGTGCGAACGTTGAAGAATGCCTTCGCGGCCGACCGGATCGCGCAGGCCTTCGTCATGACGGGCATTCGCGGTACCGGCAAGACGACCACCGCGCGGATCATCGCCAAGGGGATGAACTGCATCGGGCCGGACGGGCAGGGCGGCCCGACAACCGATCCCTGCGGTTTGTGCGAGCATTGCGTGGCCATCGCCGAGGGCCGGCACGTCGACGTGATGGAAATGGACGCCGCCAGCCGCACCGGCGTGAACGACATCCGCGAGATCATCGACAGCGTCGCTTATCGCGCGGCGTCCGCGCGTTACAAGATCTACATCATCGACGAGGTTCACATGCTGTCGACCAGCGCGTTCAACGCGTTGTTGAAGACGCTGGAAGAGCCCCCCGCGCATGTGAAGTTCATCTTCGCCACCACGGAAATCCGCAAGGTGCCGGTCACGGTCCTGTCGCGCTGCCAGCGGTTCGATCTGCGCCGGATCGAGCCCGAGGTGATGATCGCGCACCTGAAGAAGATCGCCGGGCTGGAAAACGCGCCGATCACCGACGAGGCGCTGGGCCTGATCACCCGCGCCGCCGAGGGGTCGGTACGCGACGCCATGAGCCTTCTGGATCAGGCGATTTCCCATGGCGCGGGCGAGACCACGGCCGACGCGGTTCGCGCCATGCTGGGGCTCGCCGACCGGGGACGGGTGCTGGACCTGTTCGACCTGATCGTGTCGGGCGACACCGCCGGGGCGCTGGGCGAACTGGCCGGGCAATATGCGGACGGGGCCGACCCGATGGCGGTCTTGCGAGACCTGGCCGAGATCACCCACTGGCTGAGCGTCATCAAGATCACCCCCGAGGCCGCCGACGACCCGACCGTGGGCCCCGACGAGCGCGCCCGCGGCCGCGACATGGCCGAGAGGCTGCACATGCGGGTGCTGACGCGAATGTGGCAGATGCTGCTCAAGGCGCTGGAAGAGGTGTCGATGGCACCGAACGCGATGATGGCGGCCGAGATGGCGGTGATCAGGCTGACCCACGTCTCGACCCTGCCAGCGCCCGAAGACCTGGTGAAACGGTTGCACGAGGCGCCGCCCACGGGCCCGAAGCCGACGGGCGGACCCGCGCCGGGCGGCACTGGGCCGGGGCGCGCGCCGGGTGCCGGGGCCAGCATTGCGCCTGCGCCGCGTGGCGCGCCCTCGGGTGGCGGCGCGGCCACGGCGCTTGCCCGGGCACCCGAGACGGCACTGGCGAGCTATGCCGAGTTCGCGCAGGTGGTGGACCTGATCCGGGCCCAGCGCGACATGAAGCTGCTGTTCGAGGTGGAAACCTGCTTGCGTCTTGTCAGCTATGCACCAGGCCGGATCGAGTTCGAACCCACCCCGGATGCGCCCCCCGACCTCGCCGCGCGGCTGGGCCAGCGGCTTCAGGCCTGGACAGGCGCGCGCTGGGGGGTATCGGTCGTGGGGTCGGGCGGGGGGCCGACGCTGGCCGAGACCCGCGCGGCCGAAGAGGACAGCCTGAAAGCCGCGGCGCGGGAACATCCGCTGGTCCGGGCCGTTTTTGCCGCCTTCCCAGGGGCGGAGATCATCGACATAAGGGCCCCGGAAACCCCGGCCGAGGATGCTGCGCTGGAGGCGCTTCCCGAGGTCGAGGACGAGTGGGATCCCTTCGAGGACGACTGAACAAAGGAGACACGCGAATGTTCAAGGGTTTGGGTGGTCTTGGCGACATGGCCAAGATGATGAAGGCGGCTCAGGAAATGCAGGGCAAGATGGCCGCCCTGCAGGAAACGCTGGCGACCACGCTGGTCACCGGCGAAAGCGGCGCGGGTCTGGTCAAGGCCACGGCGACCGCCAAGGGTACGCTGACCGCGCTGGACATCGACCCGTCGATCTTCAACGCCGAGGAAAAAGAGGTGGTCGAGGACCTGATCCTGGCCGCGATCAAGGACGCCCAGGAAAAGGCGATGGAGAAGACCAAGGAAGAAACCCGCAAGCTGACCGAGGAAATGGGTCTGCCCGCCGGGATGGACCTTCCGGTCTGACACATGGGCGACCGCCCGCGCGAGATCGAGACGCTGATCGAGATGATGGCGCGGCTGCCGGGGCTCGGGCCCCGGTCGGCCCGCCGTGCGGTTCTGCATCTTGTCAAGAAACGCGCGGTGCTGCTGATCCCGCTGGCCGAGGCGCTGCGCCGCGTGGGCGAAACGGTTCACGAATGCGCCCGCTGCGGGAACATCACGACCGCCGAAATCTGCGAGATCTGCGCCGACGGCAAGCGCGCCACTGGTGAACTGTGTGTTGTCGAGGACGTGGCCGACCTCTGGGCGATGGAGCGGGGCGGGGCGTTCAAGGGGCGCTATCACATTCTTGGCGGCACGCTGTCGGCGCTGGATTCTGTGGGGCCCGAGGAACTGCGTATCCCCGATCTGGTCGCGCGCGTCCGGGCCGAGGGGATTTCCGAGGTTATCCTGGCATTGAATGCGACCGTGGACGGTCAGACCACCGCCCATTACATCGCCGAAGAGCTGGAGGGCACCGGGGTCACGTTGACCTCGCTGGCGCAGGGTGTGCCGATCGGGGGCGAGCTTGACTATCTGGACGACGGGACCATCAGCGCCGCGCTGAAGGCGCGCAAGGGGTTCTGAGGCGCACCTCTCGTCGGCTTCACGTAATCTCAACTTGAACTTGCGCCAAGCCGGACCTTAGCTTTGCCGGGACGCCGCGCTAGATGGACGTGTCAAACAGGGAGTTCTCCGAGATGTCCCAGCCCCGCCCGGCCCGTGCCGTTGTCCTTGTACGTGTGCTGCCGCTGCGCCTCTGGCTGACCGCCTGGGCGGCGGCCCTGGTGATCGCGCTTGGGGCGCTTCAGGCGATGGCCGAGCAGAAGGTGACCGTCGCGCACGGAATCTCGACCTTCGGCGAATTGAAATACCCGGCCGATTTCTTGCATCTCGACTATGTGAACCCGGACGCACCAAAGGGCGGCGAAATCTCGATCTGGGCCTTCGGGTCATTCGACTCGATGCATCCCTACACGACCAAGGGGCGGTCGGGTGCGCTGTCGAACGGGTTCTTCGAGTCGCTTCTGACCGGTACCGCCGACGAGGCCGGATCGGCCTATGGGTTGCTGGCGGAAAGCGTCGAATATCCCGAGGACCGGTCCTGGGCGGTCTTCACGCTGCGGCCCGAGGCACGGTTCTCGGACGGCAGCCCGGTGACGGCCGAGGATGTGGTCTTTTCCTTCGAGCTTTTCCGCGACAAGGGCCTGCCAAGCTTTCGCGTCCAGCTTTCGCGCCAGGTCGAAAGCGCCGAGGTGCTGGAGGACGGAAGGGTGAAGTTCACCTTCAAGGCCGACGCGCCCAAGCGCGACCTGCCGCAACTTGTCGGCGGGTTGCCGGTGTTCTCGAAGGCACATTACGAGTCCACCGGCCGCGATTTCGAGGAATCGAGCCTCGAACCGCTGTTGGGCTCGGGACCCTACGTGCTCAAGGAACTCGATGTCGGCCAGACCATCGTCTACGAGCGCGACCCGTACTATTGGGGGGCGAGCCTGCCGATCAACGTGGGGCGGAACAATTTCGACCGTATCCGGATCGAATACTACGCCGACTACAACGCCGCCTTCGAGGGGTTCAAGGGCGGCACCTACACCTTCCGCAACGAGGCCTCGTCCAAGAGCTGGGCCACCGGCTACGACTTTCCGGCGGTGCAGAACGGCTGGATCAAGAAGGTGGAACTGCCCGACGGCAATCTCGCGACCGGGCAGAGCTTTGCCTTCAACCTGCGCCGCCCGCAGTTCCAGGATCCCAGGGTGCGCGAGGCGATCGGGCTGATGTTCAACTTCGAATGGTCGAACGAGACGCTGTTCTACGGGATTTACGCGCGGATCAACTCGTTCTGGGAAAACAGCTATCTGGCCGCGGAGGGGATGCCGGCCGAGGGCGAACGCGCGCTGCTGGAACCGCTGGTGGCGGACGGACTTTTGCCCGGAACGATCCTGACCGAACCCGCGGTTATGGCACCGACCTCAGGCAACCGCCAGCTCGACCGGGGCAACCTGCGCGCGGCCTCGGCGCTGCTGGACGAGGCGGGCTGGATCGTGGGCGAGGACGGGATGCGCCGGAAGGACGGCCAGACCCTGCGCGTCGAGTTCCTGAATGACAGCCAGACCTTCGACCGGGTGATCAACCCTTATGTCGAGAACCTGCGGCGGCTTGGGGTCGATGCGGTGCACACGCGCGTGGACAACGCCCAGGCCACCAACCGCGAGCGTTCTTACGATTTCGACGTGATCACCGCACAGTTCCCGATGGACTATATCCCCGGCTCGGGCCTGCGGCAGTATTTCGGGTCGGAAACCGCCGACAGTTCGGTGTTCAACAGCATGGGCTTGAAAAGCGAGGCTGTGGACCGGCTGATCGAGAACGTGCTTGCCGCCCAGTCCGATGCCGAACTGACCACCGCGGTCAAGGCGCTGGACCGGGTGCTGCGCGCCGAACGCTTCTGGGTGCCGCAATGGTACAAGAACACCCACACCGTCGCTTATTACGACATGTACGAGCATCCCGATCCCCTGCCGCCCTATGCCTTGGGCAATCTCGACTTCTGGTGGTATAACGCCGAGAAGGCCCAGAAGCTCCGCGCCGCCGGGGCCATCAGATAACGAGGCAGAGCAGCCCATGGGCGCCTATATCCTGAGGCGATTGTTGCTGATCGTCCCGACGCTGATCGGGATCATGGTCATCAACTTCACCCTGACGCAATTCGTGCCCGGCGGCCCGATCGAGCAGATCATCGCCCAGATGGAGGGCCAGGGCGATGTCTTTCAGGGCATAGCGGGCGGCGGCGACGTGGGCGGAGGGATGCAGGGCGGCGACGAGCGCTATGTCGGTGCGCGCGGTTTGCCGCCCGAATTCATCGCGGAACTGGAGCGGGAATTCGGCTTCGACAAGCCGCCGCTGGAACGGTTCCTGACGATGATGTGGAACTATCTGCGGTTCGATTTCGGCGACAGCTATTTCCGCTCGGTCTCGGTGATCGACCTGGTGCTGGAGAAGATGCCGGTCTCGATCACGCTGGGCCTGTGGTCGACGCTGATCGCCTATCTCGTGTCGATCCCTCTGGGGATTCGCAAGGCGGTGAAGGACGGCTCGCCGTTCGATACCTGGACCTCGGGGGCGATCATCATCGCCTATGCGATCCCGGGCTTCCTGTTCGCGGTGCTTCTGCTGGTGGTCTTCGCGGGAGGGTCCTATTTCCAGTGGTTCCCGCTGCGGGGACTGACGTCGGACAACTGGGACGAACTCAGCCTGATGGGCAAGGTGGGCGACTACTTCTGGCACATCACCCTGCCGGTGCTGGCCACCACGATCTCCAGCTTCGCCACGCTGACGCTGCTGACCAAGAATTCCTTCCTCGACGAGATCAAGAAGCAATACGTCATCACCGCCAAGGCCAAGGGGCTGAGCGAGTCCCGGGTGCTCTATGGCCATGTCTTCCGCAATGCGATGCTGATCGTGATCGCGGGGTTCCCGGGGATGTTTATCGGCGTCTTCTTCGGCGCATCGATCATCATCGAGACGATCTTCTCGCTGGACGGGTTGGGGCGGCTGGGCTTCGAGGCGGCGGTGGCGCGGGACTATCCGGTGATCTTCGCCACGCTTTACGTTTTCGGGCTGATCGGCCTGCTGGTGGGGCTGCTGTCGGACCTGACCTACGTGCTGGTCGACCCGCGGATCGACTTCGAGAGCCGGGAGACGTAAGCGATGTTGATGCTTTCTCCGCTGAATCAACGCCGCTGGCGCAACTTCAAGCGCAACCGCCGCGCATACTGGTCGTTGATCATCTTCTCGATCCTTTTCGGCCTGTCGCTGTTCGCCGAGGTCATCGCCAACGACAAGCCAATCTATGTTCGCTACCAGGGCGAAAGCTTTTTCCCGATCTACCGCTTCTACCCCGAGACCGCCTTTGGCGGCGATCTGCGGACCGAGGCCGTCTATCGCGATATCGAGGTGGAATGCCTGATCGTCACCGGCGGGCTGATCGACTGCTGGGATTATCCCGAAGAGCTGATCGAGGATGCCCAGGACAGCCTGATCGACGGACGCCAGATCGACAAGGGCACCGTGATCTGGCCGCTGATTCCCTACAGCTACAAGACGATATCGGACATCGCGGGCACCGCGCCCTCGGCGCCGGACGCGCATCATCTATTGGGGACCGACGACACCGCGCGCGACGTGCTGGCGCGCGTGATCTACGGGTTCCGCTTGTCGATCTTCTTTACCCTGATCGTAACGGGCATCGCATCGGTGATCGGCATCGTCGCGGGCGCGGTGCAGGGGTTCTTTGGCGGGATCACCGACCTGATCTTTCAGCGGGTGATCGAGATCTGGACCTCCACCCCGCAGCTTTACATCATCATCATCCTGTTCGCGGTGCTGGGGCGCAGTTTCTGGTTGCTGGTATTCCTCACCGCGCTGTTCGGCTGGCCCGCGCTGGTGGGTGTGGTGCGCGCGGAGTTCCTGCGTGCCCGCAATTTCGAGTATGTCCGCGCGGCCCGCGCGCTGGGCGTTTCCAATTGGACCATCATGTTCCGCCACATGCTGCCGAACGCCATGGTGGCCACGCTTACCATGCTGCCCTTTATCATCACCGGCACGATCGGAACGCTGGCCTCGCTCGACTTCCTAGGTTTCGGGCTGCCGTCCTCGGCGCCGTCGCTGGGCGAACTGACGCTGCAGGCGAAACAGAACCTTCAGGCGCCCTGGCTGGCCTTTACCGCGTTCTTCACCTTCGCGATCATGCTGTCGCTCTTGGTGTTCATCTTCGAGGGTGTGCGCGATGCCTTCGACCCGAGAAAGACCTTCCGATGAACGCGGTCCTTAAGGTCGAGAACCTGTCCATCAGCTTTGCCCAGGACGGGCGCGAGATTCCCGCGGTCCGTCGCGTCAGCTTCGAGATCGGGCGCGGCGAAACCGTGGCGCTGGTGGGCGAGTCGGGATCTGGCAAGTCGGTGACGGCCTTGTCGACCGTGGCGCTGCTGCCGCCGTCTGCCTCGGTTGCGGGTTCGATCACCTACAAGGGCGAGGAAATGGTCGGCGCCTCCGAGGCGCGCCTGCGCGGGGTGCGGGGGAACGATATCAGCTTCATCTTCCAGGAGCCGATGACGTCGCTCAACCCTCTGCACACGCTGGAAAAACAGCTTTCCGAAAGCCTCGCGCTGCACCAGGGGCTGACCGGGGAGCCGGCGCGCCGGCGCATCCTAGAGTTGCTGGACCGGGTCGGCATCCGCGACCCCGAAAGCCGCCTCAAGGACTATCCGCACCAGCTGTCCGGCGGGCAGCGTCAGCGCGTGATGATCGCGATGGCACTGGCCAATGGCCCCGACCTTTTGATCGCGGACGAACCCACCACGGCGCTGGATGTCACCATCGAGGCGCAGATCCTCGATCTGTTGGCCGAGCTCAAGCGCGACGAGGATATGAGCCTATTGTTCATCACCCACGACCTGGGCGTGGTGCGCCGCATCGCCGACCGGGTCTGCGTGATGAAGGATGGCGAGATCGTCGAGACGGGTCGGACGGAGGAGATATTCCGCGCCCCGCAGCACCCCTATACGCAGAAATTGCTGGCCGCGGCGGCGGTGGGCGGCCCCGATCCGGTGAAGTCCGACGCCCCCGAAATCGTCCGCACCGATGCGCTTAGGGTCTGGTTTCCGATCCAACGTGGTTTCATGCGGCGGACGGTCGGTCACATCAAGGCGGTGAATGCGGCCGATATTTCGGTTCGGGCTGGTGAAACGCTGGGCATCGTGGGCGAGTCGGGGTCGGGCAAGACGACGCTGGCGCTGGCGATCATGCGGCTGATCTCGTCCGAGGGAAGGATCGTTTTTCAGGGCCGCGACATCGACGGTTTGAAATCGCGCCAGATGCGGCCCCTGCGGCGCGACATGCAGATCGTGTTCCAGGACCCTTACGGCAGCCTCAGCCCACGGATGACGGTCGAGCAGATCGTGGCCGAGGGGCTGGGTGTGCACGGGGTGGAGCCCGGCCATTCCAAGCGCGAAGAAGTGGCGCGGATGCTGTCCGAGGTCGGTCTGGACCCGGCGATGATGCACCGCTATCCGCACGAGTTCTCGGGTGGACAGCGCCAGCGCATTGCCATCGCGCGGGCGATGATCCTGCGACCGCGCCTTCTGGTGCTGGATGAGCCGACTTCGGCGCTGGACATGACGGTGCAGGTGCAGATCGTGGACCTTTTGCGCGACCTGCAGCGGAAATACGACCTGGCCTATCTGTTCATAAGCCATGACCTGCGTGTGGTGCGGGCTCTTTCCCACAAGGTGGTGGTGATGAAGCAGGGCGATATCGTCGAGGCCGGCGAGGTTCAGGACATCTTCGACGCACCGCGAACCGACTATACGCGCACCTTGATGCGGGCGGCGTTCGGGACGCCGGGCACCCCGGTTGCGGCGGGTGGTGCAGCACGCCTTTAGGCCCGATCCGGTTCTTCGAAACGAGTCCGCCCGCCCCTGGGGAGGGGGCGGGCGGACTATGGGGCGGAAATGTCCCTGTCATCGCAGCCGAGCCGCCCGGGCGGCCCGGCCGAGGTGATCAGATTGCGGAACTGTGCCCGGCTTTCGACAAGTCGTAAGCGTCGAAGTCGCGCGCGATCATCCGCGTGAGTGGCTTGCCGTGCTCGGGGATGACGAGCCCGTCATTGGTCAGTTCTACGAAGCCGGCAAAATGGTCGGCCACGTCCTGGAACATCCGGTTCAGTTCGCCTTTCGAGATCCCGAAAGTCTCGGTGATCTCGGCCGTCGAAATCCGGAATTCGCACATAAGTTGCTCGATCATGCGCGAACGCATGTTGTCTTCGGGGGTAAAGACATGCCCGCGACCGGTCGCGAACCGCCCGTCGCGGATGCGCGCGGTATAGTCCGAGGTGCCGGACAGGTTCTGTGCGTAACCTTGCGGGAACTTCGAGATCGACGAGGCGCCAAGCCCGATCAGCGCCGGCGCGGTGTCGTCGGTATAGCCCTGGAAGTTCCGGCGCAGCGTGCCGGCATCCAGCGCGCGGGCCAGCCCATCGTCAGGCCGGGCGAAGTGGTCGATTCCGATTTCGCGGTAACCATCCCACAGGAACAGTTCCTTCGCGGTTTCGTAAAGCTTCAGCCGGGCCTCGGGCGTCGGCAGCGCCTCGGCCGGGATCATCGACTGGCGCCGGGCCATCCACGGGACGTGGGCATAACCGTAAAGCGCGACCCGGTCGGGCGAGAGCGACATCAGCTTTTGCACCGATTCGGCGATCCGCTCGTTCGATTGGTGCGGCAGGCCGTACAGGATATCGGCGTTCAGGCTGTTGATCCCGCGCGAGCGGATCATGTCGACCGCGTCGCGGGTCACGTCGTAACTTTGGATTCGGCCGATCACCGACTGGATCTGCGGGTCGAAATCCTGAATGCCGATCGAGGCGCGGTTCATGCCCGCCGCGGCGAGGACGTCAAGCCGGGCCTCGTCGATCTCGTTGGGGTCGATCTCGACCGAGAACTCGCCGGTTTCGTGAAGGGGAGCCGCCTCGAAGATCGTTTCGGTCAGTTCCTTCATCATGTCCGGCGCCAGAAGCGTCGGTGTGCCGCCGCCCCAGTGCAGCCGCGACAGCGTCACGCCCGAGGGCAGCCGCCGTCCCAGCATCGCGACCTCGGTCTTCAGCGTGTCGAGATAGGCCCGAACTGGCGAATCCGAGCGTGTGCCCTGCGTCCGGCAGGCGCAGAACCAGCACAGACGCCGGCAGAACGGGACGTGGATATACAGGGATATCTGCGAACCGGGCTCGATCTGGTCGATCCAGCCGGCGAAGTCTCCATCGTCCACCGACGCGTTGAAGTGCGGTGCCGTCGGGTAGCTTGTGTACCGCGGAACCTTGGCGTCGAACAGACCGAGACGGGTGAGTTGCGATTCGGTGCTCATTGCACTAGCGTTATTTTCACCCAAGGGTTTGCTCCTTGATCGAAGTCAAAATTGGAAACGGAATGGCCGTTACCGACCAGTCTCTCACACAGACGGATTGCGCGGATTGCCCGATACGGCATCGTGCGGTCTGTGCCCGCTGCGAATCCGACGAATTGTCGCGACTCGAGGCGATCAAGTACTACCGGACCTACGAGGCCGGGCAGACGGTGATCTGGTCCGGTGACCGGATGGATTTCGTGGCCTCGGTCGTCGAGGGAATCGCCACGCTCAGCCAGACGATGGAGGACGGTCGCACCCAAATGGTGGGGTTGTTGCTGCCGTCCGATTTCGTCGGCCGCCCGGGCCGTGAAACGGCGGCCTATGACGTGACGGCGACGACCTCGCTGACGATGTGCTGCTTTCGCAAGAAGCCGTTCGAAGAGATGATGATGCGCACGCCCCATATCGGGCAGCGCCTTCTGGAAATGACCCTCGACGAACTGGACGCGGCGCGGGAATGGATGTTGCTTCTGGGGCGCAAGACCGCGCGCGAGAAGATCGCAAGCCTTCTTGCGATCATCGCTCGCCGCGACGCGTCGCTTAAATTCGCGCCGATGCAGGGGCGGATCGTGTTCGACCTGCCGCTCACCCGCGAGGCGATGGCCGATTACCTGGGTCTGACGCTGGAAACCGTCAGCCGCCAGATGTCGGCGCTGAAGCGCGACGGGGTGATCGTTCTGGAAGGCAAGCGCCATGTAACGGTTCCCGATTTCGATCGGTTGCTGAGCGAGACAGGTGACGACAACGACGGCGGGATGCCGGCCTAGGGTTTGGGCATGGTGTGCGCGGGGCCTTTCGGCCCCGCCGCAGTGGGTCAGTGGGCCATCAGGATCGGCACCTCGGTCTTTTCAAGCATGTCGCGCGTCGCCCCGCCGAGGATCGCCTCGCGGAAGCGGGAATGCCCGTAGGCACCCATGATCATCATGTCGGCTTCGATGTCTTGGGCGTGGCGCTGAAGCACGTCCGAGATCCGAGGCATGGTCTTGGCCAGAACGGAGATTTCCGACTTAACCCCGTGGCGCGACAGCATCTGCGACAGCGCGCCGCCGGGGTCGGACCGGTCCGAGCCGTGCTTGGGCGGATCGACGATGGCGATGTTGACCAGTTCGGCGTGCTGCATCAGCGGCAAGGCCTGCTTGATCGCGGCCATGGCCTCGTGGCTCTGGTTCCAGGCGACGACGATCTTCTGGCCGATGACGGCGGTGTCGGCCCCCTCGGGCACGATCAACAGCGGCGCGTGACCGTCGAACAGCACGGCTTCG
This sequence comes from Rhodovulum marinum, assembly GCF_004343075.1. Lineage (GTDB taxonomy): Bacteria > Pseudomonadota > Alphaproteobacteria > Rhodobacterales > Rhodobacteraceae > Rhodovulum > Rhodovulum marinum. Next base: position 507,619 of record NZ_SLXP01000001.1, on the reverse strand, counting down.
GTGGCCGCCTCGTCCTCGATCCCGCGCCGCTCGCCGTAGGGCCGCGGCATCACGACCAGGTCCGAAAAACGCGCGCGTTGCGCCACCAGGTGGCTAAGCCCCGCGATCTGCGCGACAGCTGCCTCGCTGGCCCAGGCGATGCCCTCGCGGTCCAGCCGTGCCTTGACCGCGGTCTCGATCGCGGTGGCGTCCTCTTGCGCCTTGTGCAGGGTCTCCTGCTGGATGAAGGCGTTGGTGCCGGCGTAGTAATATCCGGTCTGGGTGCGGTCGACGCCAAGGCAGAGAATGTCGAGATGGGCGTCCTCGCGCGTGGCCAGTGTGATGGCCGGTTCCAGCGCCGAGTCGGAAATATCGGTGTCCGTGATGATCGTGAGAATGGTCTTGTAGGCCACCTGTACTGCTCCTTCGCGTCGAACGTGACGTTACGCCCGAGTGTAGGACCGGGGCCGCCGGCCGGGCTTTGACTAGGATCAATGAGATTTTGGAACTCTTCAAAGATGCCTTGACATGGATCAATGCATATCTTTGCATACGACGGGATACGTCACGGTATCGTGAGGGAGTCGGTCGACGGGAATCGGCCGGAAGAGACGAAGGGACTTCCAATGTGGGACTACGTTAAGATCGCGCTTTACGGCGTGGTCGCGGTGTGCGCCGCGATCGCCGCCAGTTATGCGCGCGACTTCCCCTACCAGGTGCATGCAGTCATCGTGATGCTTGTCGCGGCGGCGATGTTCCTGATGACGGTCCGGCGCACCGGTGATCCGAAACCGGCGCCGGAGACCGGCTATATGGACGATGTCGTCCGCGCGGGCGTCATCGCGACCTGTTTCTGGGGGGTGGTCGGTTTTGCCGCCGGCACCTTCATCGCCAGCCAGCTGGCGTTTCCCTGGCTCAATTTCGACTGGGCGCAGGGTTATCTGAATTTCGGCCGGTTGCGGCCGCTGCATACCTCGGCGGTGATTTTCGCCTTCGGCGGCAACGCCTTGATCGCGACATCGTTCTACGTGGTCCAGCGCACCTCGGCGGCGCGTCTTTGGGGGGGCAATGCCGCCTGGTTCGTGTTCTGGGGCTATCAGCTGTTCATCGTGCTGGCGGCGACCGGCTATGTGCTGGGCGCGACGCAGTCCAAGGAATACGCCGAACCCGAGTGGTACGTTGACTGGTGGCTGACGATCATCTGGGTGGTCTACCTGATGATCTTCATGGGCACGATCTTCCGCCGGAAAGAGCCGCATATCTACGTGGCGAACTGGTTCTACCTGTCCTTCATCGTGACCGTCGCGATGCTCCATATCGTGAACAACCTGTCGATCCCGGTGTCGCTGTTCGGCTCGAAATCGGTGCAGGTCTTCGCCGGCGTGCAGGATGCCATGACCCAGTGGTGGTATGGGCATAACGCGGTGGGCTTCTTCCTGACCGCGGGTTTCCTCGGCATGATGTACTATTTCGTGCCCAAGCAGGCCGAACGCCCGGTCTACAGCTACAAGCTGTCGATCATCCACTTCTGGGCGCTGATCTTCCTGTATATCTGGGCCGGTCCGCACCACCTGCACTACACCGCGCTGCCTGACTGGGCCTCGACGCTGGGCATGGTGTTCTCGATCATGCTGTGGATGCCCTCCTGGGGCGGCATGATCAACGGCCTGATGACCCTGTCGGGCGCCTGGGACAAGCTGCGCACCGACCCGATCATCCGGATGATGGTTGTGGCCGTCGGCTTTTACGGGATGTCGACCTTCGAAGGCCCGATGATGTCGATCAAGGCCGTCAACTCGTTGTCGCACTATACCGACTGGACGATCGGCCACGTGCATTCCGGCGCGTTGGGCTGGAACGGCATGATCACCTTCGGCGCGCTCTACTTCCTGGCCCCGCGGCTGTGGAACAAGGAGCGGCTGTACAGCCTGGCGATGGTGTCCTGGCACTTCTGGCTGGCGACGATCGGCATCGTTCTCTACGCGGCCTCGATGTGGGTGTCGGGCATCATGGAAGGCCTGATGTGGCGCGAGGTCGACGCGCAGGGCTTCCTGGTGAACTCCTTCGCCGACACGGTCGACGCCAAGTTCCCGATGTACGTGGTTCGTGCCACCGGTGGTGCGCTCTATGTCCTCGGCGGGCTGATCATGTGCTACAACATCTGGAAGACCGCCACATCGGCACCGGCCAAGCAGGCCGCGCCGATCGCGGCTCCGGCTGAATAAGGGGCTGCGACATGGCTATTCTTGAAAAGCACAAGATCCTTGAGAAGAACGCCTCGCTGCTGTTGGTGTTCAGCTTTCTGGTGGTTACCGTCGGCGGCCTGGTCGAGATCGCACCACTGTTCTACCTCGAGAACACCATCGAAGAAGTGGATGGCGTGCGCCCCTACTCGCCGATGGAACTCGAGGGGCGCGACATCTACGTGCGCGAAGGGTGCTACGTCTGCCACAGCCAGATGGTGCGCCCGATGCGCGACGAGGTGGAGCGTTACGGGCATTACAGCCTGGCGGCGGAATCGATGTACGATCACCCGTTCCAGTGGGGCTCCAAGCGGACGGGGCCCGACCTCGCCCGCCTGGGCGGGCGCTATTCGGACGACTGGCACGTGCAGCACCTGCGCAACCCGCAATCTGTGGTTCCCGAGTCCGTGATGCCGAAATACGCCTTCCTCGAAAACCGCATGGTCGATCCCGAGCATGTCGCCGAGAAGATGCGTGTTCACCGCATGGTCGGCGTGCCCTACACCGACGAGATGATCGAGAACGCGATCTCTGACTTCAACGCGCAGATCGATCCTTATGCGGACGGCGTGGACGGTCTGATGGAGCGTTATCCCGGCGCGCAGGTGCGCAATTTCGACGGGAGCGAAGGCATCTCGGAGATGGACGCGTTGATCGCCTATCTGCAGATGCTGGGCACGCTGGTCGATTTCTCGACCTTCGAGCCGCACGCCAGCCGCTGAGGGACGGAGAAACATGGATACCTACTCCGTCATGCGCGAATTTGCCGACAGCTGGATGTTGCTGTTCCTGACGCTGTTCTTCGTCGGCGTGATTGTCTGGGCGCTGCGCCCGGGCAGCACGTCGGTGCATCGGGACAGTGCCAACATCCCGTTTCGGCATGACGACAAACCCGCAGGCGCCGAAGATGACGGTGCCACGTGCCGAAAGGAGGCGCGGACATGAGCACCAACGACAACAGGAAACCCGACGAGGTCGGCACGACCGGTCATAGCTGGGATGGCATCGAGGAGTTGAACAACCCGTTGCCGCGCTGGTGGCTCTGGACGTTCTACGGCTGCATCGCCGTTGCGCTGATATATGCCGTTCTCTACCCGTCGGTTCCGCTCAAGGACGGGGCCACGCCCGGCCTTCTGGGGTATTCGACCCGTGCCGCTGTGCAGGAGGACATCCAGCGTTTCGAGGCGGCCAACGCCGATATCGTGGCCAAGCTGGAAACCGTCGATCTGGATATGGAAACGATCCGCTCCGACGAGGATCTTTACAACTACGCCGTCCAGGGCGGTGCCGCGGTGTTCCGGACCTGGTGCGCCCAGTGCCACGGCTCGGGCGCGGCGGGGGTCCAGGCCTCGGGCTATCCGAACCTGACCGACGACGACTGGCTTTGGGGCGGTTCTCTGGAAGACATCCACTACACTGTCACCAACGGCATTCGGAACGAGGACAACATGGACGCCCGTTGGTCGCAGATGCCCGCCTTCGGCGCGGACGAGTTGCTGACCGACGAGGAGATTTCCCAGGTTGTCCAGTATGTTCGGAAAATCTCGGGGCAGGAACATGATGCCGCATTGGCAAGCCCGGGCGAAACGGTGTTTCTTGATAACTGTGCTGCCTGCCACATGGACGATGGCACCGGCGACCGCTACCAGGGCGCGCCCAACCTGACGGACGCGATCTGGCTGTATGGCGGAGACGTCGAGACGCTGACCGAAACGGTCTACAACGCGCGGTTCGGGGTGATGCCCACCCATATCGAGCGTTTGACCGAGGCCGAGCGTCGGGCCGTTGCGGTCTACGTCCATACGCGTGGCGGTGGCGAGTGATAAAACGGCTTCCGGGGGCCGCAAGGCCCCCGGTCGATGGCACCGGCCCCCATCCTGTTCGCGCGTTTCCACGGGGGCCGGTGTCTATCTTCGCCGAAGCCTCTTCACCCGTCCAGCGCGCCATCTGAGACAACCCTGTGCGCCGATGCACAAACTTGGAACTTTTCCAGTTCTATTTGGCGGCGCCAGGCGATTCGCAATTCGTCAGGACGACTGCCGTCCCTTGTGCGAATCGACATGTGATCGTCCCGGCGCTTCCAATCCAGTGCCGCAAGGCTTAGCTAGAAAGTGTGAAGGGCCCGCGTCGCGCCGCGACCGAAGCGGCAGGCCGCCCCGGCCCTCAGCCCGAACGGAGTGAGCCCCTTGAGCTCGACAGACCAGAATCCCGACCGTCTTTATTCCGCGCGCGAACCGATCTTCCCGCGGCGCGTTTCGGGCAAGTTCCGCAGCCTTAAGTGGTGGCTTCTCGCGATTTGCCTGGGCCTCTACTATCTCTTGCCATGGGTGCGCTGGGACCGTGGCCCGAACCTGCCGGACCAGGCGGTTCTGTTGGACCTGGCGAATCGGCGCTTTTTCTTCTTCTGGATCGAGATCTGGCCGCACGAATTCTATTTCGTCGCGGGGTTGTTGATCATGGCGGGGCTGGGGCTGTTCCTGTTTACCTCGGCGTTGGGGCGGGTCTGGTGCGGCTATTTCTGCCCGCAAACAGTCTGGACCGACCTGTTCATCCTGACCGAACGCTGGATCGAGGGCGACCGCAACAAGCGGGTCAAGCTGTGGAACGCCAAGTGGGATTTTCGCAAGGTGCGGCTGCGGATGACCAAATGGACGCTGTGGCTGGCGATCTCGATCGCGACGGGTGGCGCCTGGGTGTTCTACTTCGCCGATGCGCCGACCTTGTTTTGGAACCTGATCACGCTGCAGGCCCATCCGGTCGCCTATTCCACGATCCTCGTGCTGACGCTGACCACCCTGATCCTGGGCGGCTTCATGCGCGAACAGGTCTGCATCTACATGTGCCCCTGGCCGCGCATCCAGGCCGCGATGATGGACGAGGATACGATTACCATCGGCTATCGCGAGTGGCGGGGCGAACCCCGCGGCAAGCACCGCAAGGCCGAGGGGGCCGAGCTGCTGGGCGACTGCATCGACTGCAACGCCTGCGTGAACGTCTGCCCGATGGGGATCGACATCCGCGACGGCCAGCAACTGGCCTGCATCACCTGCGGCCTGTGCATCGACGCCTGCGACGAGGTGATGGACAAGATCGGCAAGCCGCGCGGGCTTGTCGATTACATGGCGTTGTCGGACGAGGCGCGTGAACGCGCCGGCGCCGCACCCAAGTCGATCTGGAAACATGTCTTCCGTATTCGCACCGTTCTTTACACCACGCTCTGGACGGCGGTGGGGGTGGGCCTGATCGTGGCGCTGTTCGTGCGTGCCGAGATCGACATGACAGTTTCGCCCGTGCGCAACCCGATCTTCGTTACATTGTCCGACGGGTCGATCCGTAACGCCTACGAGGTGCGCGTGCGCAACATGCATGCCAATGACCGCTGGTTCGAGATCTCGGTGACGCCCAACGACGTCTTCCAGCTGGAGGTCGAAGGGGGCCAGAACGGCATGGTGCAGGTGCCCGCCGACGCCACCAAGCTGGTACGCGTCTATGTCATCGCCCCGCCGAACAGTGCGCCGGCGCAAAGCCAAAGCAGCGAAATGCGGCTTTGGCTGCACGACATCGAGGGCGACGAGCGCAGTTACAACGATACGGTCTTCAACGGGAAGGCGGCGCGATGAGTGCGAAGGAACTGACCGGGCGCAAGGTGCTGATCATAACGGTGTCCGCGTTTGCCGTGGTGATCGGGGTCAACCTCTTGATGGCGTTCCAGGCGCTGCACACCTTCCCGGGGCTGGAGGTCGACAATTCCTATGTAGCCAGCCAGGAATTCGACGCGATGCGCGACGCGCAAGAGGCTTTGGGCTGGACGGTCGCGGCTGACTACGACACCGAGGCAGGCTTGTTCGTCCTGCGCTTTGTCGACGAGAATGGCCGACCCGTGAAGGTGTCCGAAATGGCGGTGACGATCGGCCGGGCGACCAGCCGGCGCGACGACCGCACGCCTGACTTGCTGTATTACAACGGCGAGTTCACGGCGCCGGTCGATCTGGGCCCCGGTTACTGGACCGTCCGTCTCGAGGCGCGCGCTGAGGATGGCACGCGCTTTCGTCAGCGGCTGGAACTTTTTGTAAGGGGGTAGGGGCCATGACCGCGGCGTTTCCCGCCCGACCGTCAGCCTGCCCGGCCTGTGCCGTTGCTCCCTCGGCCGAGGCTTTGGCCGAGACAAGCGCACCCAGGGAAGCGCGGTTGTTCCTGTCTTTGCCCACGATCCATTGCGCGGGCTGCATCTCGGCGGTGGAGCGCGCGCTGCATGCCACGCCGGGCGTGCGCGCGGCGCGGGTGAACCTGACCTTGAAACGTGTAGCCGTCGAGGCCGACCCGGAGGTGATGGCCGACGACCTTGTCCGCGTGCTCGAAGGCATCGGCTACGAAGCGCATGAACTGGATGCGGGCGTGATCGCGGCGACCGCAACCGACAAGGCTGGGCGCGACCTGTTGATGCGAATCGCGGTGTCGGGCTTCGCGATGATGAACGTGATGCTGCTGTCGGTCGCGGTATGGTCGGGGGCCACGGATTTCACCCGCGACATGTTCCACTGGATCTCGGCCATGATCGCGCTGCCGACCATCGCCTTTGCCGCGCAGCCCTTTTTCCGCAATGCCCTGTCTGTGCTGAAGCACGCACGGCTGAACATGGATGTGCCGATCTCGCTGGCGATCATCCTGGCGGCGGGGATGTCGCTGTATGAAACCGCCCAGCACGGGCCCCACGCCTATTTCGACGCCGCGCTTTCCTTGACCTTCTTCCTTCTTGCGGGCCGCTACCTCGACCATCGGACCCGTGCCGTGGCACGCTCGGCGGCCGAGGAACTGGCCGCGCTCGAGGTACCGCGTGCGCTGCGCCTGCGCGCAGACGGCACCGAGGAGACCGTGCCCATCGCAGAGATCGCGCCCGGCGACCGGGTGCGGGTCAAGCCCGGCGCGCGGGTACCTGTCGACGGGGTGGTTGCAGAGGGACAATCTGAAATCGACCGCTCGCTTCTGACCGGAGAAAGCCTGCCGGCCTTCGCCGGGCCGGGCATGGCGTTGTCGGCGGGCGAGGTGAACCTGACCGGGCCGCTTGTCGTCACCGTGACGGCCGCGGGCGAGGACAGCTCGCTTAACCGTATGGCCGACCTGGTGGCCGTCGCAGAAAGCTCGAAGAACCGTTACACCTCGTTGGCCGATCGGGCGGCACGCATCTACGCGCCGGGTGTTCATCTGCTGGCTCTGGCGGCGTTCCTTGGCTGGCTCTGGATCTCGGGCGGAGACATGCGGCTGGCGATCAACATTGCGGTTGCTGTGCTGATCATCACTTGCCCGTGCGCCCTGGGCCTTGCGGTGCCCGCGGTCACCACTGCCGCCTCGGGGCGCTTGTTCAAGCGGGGCATGTTGATCAAGGACGGCACGGCGCTGGAACGTCTTGCCGAGATCGACACAGTGGTGTTCGACAAGACCGGCACGCTGACGCTGGGCACGCCCGAGCCCACGAACTTGGGTGATCATGCCCGCCGCGATCTGGAAATCGCGCTTGCCCTCGCCGAGGGGTCCGCGCACCCGCTGGCGCGTGCGCTGGCCGATGCGGCACGCAAGGCCGGCGTTCATCCCGTTCCTCTCACGGACATTCGCGAAGTGCCCGGTCACGGCGTCGAGGGCGTGCTGGGCGGCAAGATCGTGCGGTTCGGCCGCCCGGCCTGGGTCGGGGCCGAAGCAGGAGATCAGACCGCAGCCTGGCTGCGCGTGGGCGACGCGCGGCCCGTGGCGTTCACCTTTGCCGATCGGCTGCGCCCCGGCGCCGAAGAGGCCGTTGCACGGCTGCGGGCGCAAGGGCTGGCCGTGCGGCTGGTGTCGGGCGACACACCGGCGCCGGTCGCCGACCTCGCGGCACGGCTTGGAATCGAGGACTGGACCGCCGAGGCGCTGCCCGGGGAAAAGGCCGCTCTGGTTCAGGCGCTGGGTGAGGCGGGGGCCAAGGTGCTCATGGTGGGCGACGGGCTGAACGACACCGCCGCACTTGCCGCGGCGCATGCCTCGGTCTCGCCCGCCACGGCGCTGGACGCGGCGCGTGTTGCCTCGGACATCGTTCTTCTGGGATCGGACCTTGCGCCCCTGGGCGAGGCGGTGACGACGGCCCGAAAGGCGACCCGCCGTATCCACGAGAATTTCGCGGTCTCGGCGCTTTACAACCTGATCGCCGTGCCAATCGCGCTTTTGGGGTTCGCGACGCCGCTGGCCGCCGCCCTGGCAATGTCGGCCTCGTCGATCACGGTTTCCCTGAACGCCCTTCGGCTTAGGTGACGGCGATGGAGGTGTTGGCCTTTCTCATCCCGATCGCGCTGTTTCTCGGCGGGCTAGGGCTTGGCGCCTTCTTCTGGGCGTTGAAGACGCGCCAATTCGACGACCCCGAAGGCGATTCCCGGCGTATACTGACGGACGACTGGGACGACCGGCCAAAACCCTGAGCCGTCAGGCTCGCCGTGCGTTGGCCCCGCCCCCGCGGATCGTTTCACCAACCCACGCGGGATGAGCGTGTGGGATCACGACCGGGGGCCGATCGTGATGCATTCGGTGCCATGGGATTGCAGCCGACGGCAGGCCAGCGCCGCTTCTTCCTCGGTCATGCCGACGAAATTCGCCTCGAATCCACGCCGGTTCTGCACAACCTTGCGCAAGGCCAAGTCGAGCGTGCCGAGTTCCTGCAAGGCGGTTTTCAGCAAGACCCGTTCGGCCTTGTAGCGTGACCCATAGCGCCCGACATTGATACCCCAGTGCCGTCCACCGGAAGATGACAGCCGAGTGACGACTTCCTGCCCGGTATCGGCGGGTGCGGTCGTCATTGTCGGTATGGACGGCGGGGTGGGATCGACGGCCGTACTTGCCGCAGCGACCATCAGGCCCTCAGGGCGGGGCCGTGGAGAAATGGTGGGCACATTTGCTTTCGGTGCGGCGTCTGCCATGGCGCCAGTCGCCAATTCCGCGTGTGCGGCCTCCAATGCGGTTTCGACGCTTTCGGCCACCGCGGCAAGCAGCGTCTCCGGCGGTTCGGGGATGGGCCGGCGCGGTGGCCGCGGCGATGCCGTAAGGGCCATCGAAGCACGGCTTGTCCGGCCGGCGGCATCGGGCCCATCTGCCCCGGCCACGTAGACGGGTTTCGCCGGCTTGCGCACGGCAACACGGCTGGGTGCGCGCTGAAAGCCAAGGTCCAGAAGTTCCGCCACCTGGGCGTTTCGGGCTGCCGAGGATCGGCCACCGAAGACTGTGGCGATAATCCGTTCGCCGCCGCGTTCGGCCGAGGCCACCAGGTTGAAACCGGCGGCGCGCGTGTAACCCGTCTTGATCCCGTCCGCCCCACGATAGCTGGACAGGAACCGGCGGTTGGTGTTCGACACGGTGCGGATGCCCGCATCCGTCGTCTGCCGTGAGAACAGGTTGTAATACTCCGGGTAGTCGTAGAACAGATGCCGGCCCAGGGTGGTCATGTCGCGCGCCGTGGACAGGTGACCCTCTTCGGTCAGACCATGGGCGTTTCTGAAGGTCGTGCGCGACATTCCAAGCGCCTTGGCGGTGCGGTTCATGCGCCGGGCAAAGGCGGCCTCGGACCCTTCGATTGCCTCGCCGATGGCGGTGGCGGCGTCATTGGCCGATTTCACCGCCGCGCCGCGGATCAGGTACCGAAGCTTGATCTTTTGCCCCGGGCGAAGCCCCAGTTTCGACGGCGGTTCCGAAGCAGCCTTTTTCGAGATCGTCACCAAGGAGTCGAGGCTGATCTCGCCATGCTCGATTGCCTCGAAGGCGATGTAGAGCGTCATCATCTTGGTCAGCGAGGCCGGGTGCAGACGCGTATCGGCATTCCGCGCATGCAGAACCTCGCCCGTACGGGCGTCGATCACCATGGCAGCCTGAGGTGCGGCCCGCGCACCATCGGTGAATACCGCCATGGCGATTGCGACCATGGATAGAAATAGTACGCGCCGGACGTACTGCCCCAAACGTTGCACGTCGCTTGCCTTTTCACTGCCTCTCGTCGCCCGGTTTTTTGTGGTGGGCGATCACTGCACGAAAAACCGTAGCACAGGCGTCAGGCCTGGAAAACTCCCGTATTTCGGGGAGACCCACGGGTAAAGGAAAGGTTGATCGAGATATGGCGTCGGCGTAGGCGAGCCCCACTATTCCTGCTATTTCAACCTAACCAAGCGTGTTGATCAGCGCGGGCAATTCTCCGAGGTGTTGCAGTTCGGCAAACCGTGCATGGCCCAGGGGGGGCTCGGCATGTTCCAGTTCCCAGGTCAGGTCATGGGGCACGAACACGCCCCAGGCACCGGCCTCGATGGCCGGGATCACGTCGGACCGCAACGAGTTGCCAACCATTACCGACCGGCCCGCGCCCTCTCCGTGGCGGGCAAAGATCGCCTCGTAGCGCGGCGCGGTCTTGTCCGAGACGATCTCGACCCCGTCGAACAGGTCGCCCAGCCCCGATTGCGCCAGTTTGCGTTCCTGGTCGAGCAGATCGCCCTTGGTGATCAGCAGGATGCGGAACTCGTCGGCCAGCGCCTGGACCGCGTCGCGGGCATGGGGCATCAACTCGATCGGGTGGCGCAGCATCTCTTGCCCGGCTTCCAGCAATTCGCGGATCACGCGTGCCGGGACACGGTCCTCGGTCACCTCGATGGCGGTTTCGATCATCGACAGGACGAAGCCCTTGATGCCGAATCCATAGTGACCGAGGTTGCGGATTTCGGCCGCAAGCAAGCGGTCCATAAGGTGGTCGGGTTCTGCAAAATCGGCCAGAAGCTGGGCGAATCGCTCTTGGGTCATGCGAAAGAAACGCTCGTTCTGCCAAAGCGTATCGTCCGCGTCGAAACCGATAGTGGTGATCGCCGTTGCCATGCGAGCCCATGCCTCCCATGCTCGGCCCTTTTCAGACGGGCCGCGCCGCATATATAAAGACGCTCAAGCCGAACACCACCCGAAACGCCGGAGACGGGCAGCCGTGACCACCGACCCTCGACTGATGGCCGACAAGGGTGACGACCCCGAGGGCGAAACCGGGGTCATCACCAAGACCAAGCCGAAGACCCAGCGCCCGCCGCTTTACAAGGTTCTTCTGCTGAACGACGACTACACGCCGATGGAGTTCGTCGTGCACGTGCTCGAGCGGTTCTTCGGGATGAGCCATGCCCAGGCCTTCGAACTGATGCTGGTCGTCCACAAGAAGGGGGTGGCCGTCGTGGGGGTGTTCAGCTTCGAGGTGGCCGAGACCAAGGTGGCGCAGGTGATGGATTTCGCCCGTCGTCACCAGCACCCGCTGCAATGCACCATGGAAAAGGAATAAGGGCCGCGGCCCGCCCATGTCGGACGCTCGCCTGACCCTTGCGCTGGAAAGCGGTGCCGTGGCCTTGCCCGAGGTTGGGCGGATCGCGGTTTTCGGACCGTCCGCCGAGGCAGACCTTTCGGCATTGCCGAAAGACCGCGTCCAGATCATTCAGGGCTTTGCCCCCGATCACGCAGCCTGGGCCGCGCGCGGTTGGGCGGTGGCCATTGCACCAGAAGGCGATTTCGCGGCGGCGGTGATCTGTGTGCCGCGGTCCAAGGCGCTGGCCCGGGCGTGGGTGGCCGAGGCGCTGGCCCGTACGGGGGGCGGCCCGGTGATTATAGATGGGGCCAAGACCGACGGCGTGGACAGTCTGCTGAAGGCTTGCCGGGCGATGGGTGGCGAGGTGACTGCCCCCTTCGCCAAGGCGCATGGCAAGAGCTTCGTCCTGGCCGGTGACACGGCGGCGTTTTCCGACTGGCGCCCGGGCGAAGGGCGGCTGATCGAAGGGCGCTACCGGACGGCGCCGGGCGTGTTCTCGGCGGACGGGGTGGATCGTGGCTCGGCCCTGTTGCTGGCGGCGTTGCCCGCGAAACTGAAAGGGCGGGTTGCCGATCTTGGGGCCGGCTGGGGCTATCTCGCGGGCGAGGCGCTGGCCGCCCATCCCGAAATCACCGAGATGCACCTGGTCGAAGCCGATCACGCCGCGTTGACCTGTGTGCAGGCCAACGTCCCCGATCCGCGGGCGCGGTTCCACTGGGTCGATGCCACCGCGTTCAAGGCCGGGGCCGCGTTCGACATCGTGCTGGCCAACCCGCCTTTTCACACCTCGCGCGCCGCCGACCCGGCATTGGGCCGGGCCTTTCTGGCCGCAGCGGCGCGCCTTTTGGCGCCCCATGGCCAGGCCTTCGTCGTTGCCAACCGTCATCTGCCCTATGAACGCGACCTTGCCGCGTTGTTCGCCGAGGTACACGAGATCGGCGGCGATGCGGGCTTCAAGGTGCTGCACGCGACGCGGCCGCGCCGGCCGGGTCGCGGGGGGCGTTGAAATCGCCTAGGTTTGGCGCTCGAATCGGGAGAGTTTCCGCATGTCGTTTTCCATTTCAGGCAAGACCGCCATCGTGACAGGGGCGGCCAACGGCGTTGGTCTGGCCATCGCGCGGCATTTCGTGGACCGTGGCGCCAAGGTGATGCTGGCCGATATCGACGAGGAACGGCTTGTCGACGAATGCGGCAAGGACACCGAGGCCGAGGGCACGATGCGCTATTTCGCGGGCGATCTGCGCGAGCGGCTGACCGTGGCGAACCTGTTGTCGGCGACGATCGACGCCTTCGACCGGATCGACATCCTGGTGAACGCCAGCCGGCAGATGGTCGCCTCGGACCCGCTTGACCCGGATCAGGACGCGGTCGAACAACTGCTGCAGCAGAACGTGATGACCGGCCTGCGCCTGTCGCAGATCGTCGCCCGGCGGATGATTCGCCAGGCAGAGGAGGACGGGCTGGAAGAGGGCTCGGCCGGGGCGATCGTGAACCTGTCGTCCATTGCCGCGCGGCGCACCCATCCCGAGTTGCTGGGATATTCGGTCAGTTGCGCCGCCCTAGACCAGTTGACCCGCTCGATGGCGGTGGCGCTGGCCCCGCACCGGATCCGGGTGAACGCGGTGGCGTTCGGTTCGGTGCTTTCGGCAAGCCTTCAGGGCGTGCTGAAGGACCATGCCGAATACCGCGACGATATTCGCGACCACACGCCGCTGGGCCGGATCGCCAAACCCTCGGAACTGGCAGAGGCGGTGCAGTTTCTCGCTTCGGACGGGGCGCAGTTCATCACCGGGCAGATCGTGACGGTGGATGGCGGGCGTACGCTTCTGGACCCTGTGAACGCACCGGCGCACTGACGCCGATCTGTTCTGGCTGGGCAGAGGCCGGTCATTTCGCCAAGAAGAAGAGACATCGCGCCGGGGCGGCTATGCGTCGGGATAGCGGGCGCGGCAGCCCGCTAGGGCGCGGGCTGCCTGTTGGGCGACGTCCCGCCGCTTTGTCTGTAGTTCGGCCAGTTTCTGGCGCTCCGCCCGTAGGTCCACCGCGACGGGGCGGTCGCGGAAGTCGATATCGGGACGGTTGCACCAGACCACGCCGATCCCCTCGTTGTCGCCCAGGCTGTTGGCGTAGCAAAGTTCCAGCCGGGTGCGCCCGTACGGTTCGCGTTCCAGCGCATAGCCGCGGGCGATAGTCTGTTCGGTTTCGCGGATCAGCAAGTCGATCATCTGCAGATCATACAGCGCGTTGCGCTCGCAGGCCTGGCGTGGCGTGGCGCAGGCGGTCAGCGTCACGAGGCAAAGCAGGGCGAGCGCGCGCATCGGGCGATTCCTTTCGTCTTTCCCGGATCATAAGCCCGGCCACACGCATTCCCAAGGCCGCCGGGCGGTAGCGCGGCGCGGGCAAAACTGCTAGGCAACCCGCAGCAGGGGAGACGCGACGATGACAGAACTTTTCGACGACCAGAAGATGCGCGCGGCGGCGTGGTTTCGGGCGCTGCGCGACGAGATCGTGGCCGCCTTCGAGGCGCTGGAGGAGGCCCAGGCGACGGGCCCCTTCAGGGACGCGCCGGCGGGCCGGTTCGAAGTAAGCGAGACGCGGCGCACATCCGAGGATGGGGCGGATGCCGGCGGCGGGCTGATGAGCGTGATGCGCGGCGGGCGTGTCTTCGAGAAGGTCGGCGTCAATGTTTCAACCGTGTTCGGTAAACTGAACCCGCGCGCCCAGTCGGCGATGATGGCCCGCAAGGACATGCCCGGCATGGCCGATGATCCGCGCTTTTGGGCCAGTGGTATCAGCCTTGTGGCCCATATGCAGAACCCGCATACGCCGGCGGTGCATCTGAACACGCGCATGTTCTGGACCCCGCATGGCTGGTGGTTCGGGGGGGGCACCGATTTGAACCCCTGCCGTCCCTACGATGCGGATACCGAGGCGTTCCACGGCGTGCTGAAAGTGCATTGCGACCGGCATGATCTAAGCCATTACCCCCGCTTCAAGGCCTGGGCGGACGAGTATTTCTTTGTCCCGCATCGGGGCCGGGCGCGGGGCGTCGGCGGCATCTTCTTCGACGATCACAATACCGGTGACTGGGAGGCCGATTTCGCCTTTACCCAAGATGTCGGACGGGCGTTCCTGCCCGCATTCGTGCCGTTGGTGGAACGGCGGCGCGACACGGCCTGGACCGACGAGGATCGCGCCGCGCAACTGGTCCATCGGGGATTGTATGCGGAATACAACCTGCTCTACGACCGGGGCACGAAATTCGGGCTTGAGACGGGGCACGACCCGGCTGCGGTGCTGATGAGCATGCCGCCCCTGGCCAGTTGGCCCTGAACCGGACCGGGGTCGCGCGCTGCGCTCAGCCCTTGAATATGCCGCCGGCCAGCACCGCGGTCCAGCGGTGCGGGGCACGCGGGTCCTGGACCTTGAGGAAGGAATAGCCCGTCCGGGACCAATGCAGCATTCGGTCTGTCAGGTTGTCGAGCACGAAGTCGCCCTTGTCCGTCCGCAGCACCAGAACCGCGTGGTTGTTACGCTTGCGATCCAGCACCGTGGCCAACAAAAGCCGGCTCGGGGGCAGGCCTTGGCGGATCAGTTCGGCTTTCTTCAAAAGCGCGATGTCCTCGCAATCTCCGCCACGCGCCGTGGGCAAGGTCCAGAATTCCTCGCGCTGGTATTGCTTGATGTCCTCGATCGGGCGGACGCTGGCATTGATTCGCCGATTGATCTGCTCGGCCAGCCGCACCTCGCCGGGGTTGAGTGCCGCCGAGTGGCCGCGCGCACAGGCCCAGGCGTAGCGGCTGCAGAGCCCTTGTGCGCCGTTTGGCGCCGGCGCAAAGGACTTGCTGCTGAGATGGGCGGTGCCCCCGCGCTCCGCCGCGTGCATGGTCGCGGGCAGGGCGGCAAGCATCAACGCCAGAACTGCGCCGGTGGCGTTCGTACGACGGCTTTGGCGCAGGCCCCGTGCCTCTTCGGCGGGGCCTCGGCGCCGCCTGCCTGCCAGATTTTCGTGTTGCATGATCGTGCCCTTTTCTCCTTGCGGTTGCCCGGGGCGGAGACGTCGCTGGCGTCCGGTGTGAAACCGGCAAAAGGGCATCCCGGCGGAATCCGAGACGGACTCCGCCCTGTCCCGCGCTGCCTCTCGGCGGCGCGGGTCTCGTCAACGCGTTGATCGAGATGCCCTTGGCCTTGCAATGTCAGACCCGTGCGGGGGTCGGATATCGCAATGCCGTAAATAGGTGGTTTTTTTGGGGAGGTATCGTGGCGGCTTTGGGCCTTGCAGGGACTGCAACCAGAGACGGCGCCGGTCCCCCGCGTGGCGGGCTGTGGATCGAAACGAAAAAGGGGCCGCGTGGGCGGCCCCTCTGTTCACGTCATCGTTTTGGCGAACACCTCTTAAACAGCAGACCGGCCGCTCATGGTCCGGCCGAAATTGCCAATCGCTTTAGTCCTAGCTGGGCTGAAGCTCGGGGTCGGTCGGTTCGGGCTCAGGCTCCGGCTCAGGCTCGGGTTCCGGTTCCGGTTCCGGCTGCGGCGGCCTTTCGTTCCGTGCGTTCGGCTGCGGGACGTCGGGTACTCCCCCCCCGCCCGGAACCGTTGCCGTGGCGCCCTCAGTCAGCAGCGCTGCCACTTCAGGGCAGGCCTGACCGAGAGAATTGACAAGGCGCGCAAAGTAGGGCTTCCCGCCCAACTCCTCCATGACGGCCTTCGCGCCGGGGTTCGCCCAGTTGATGCCGCAGAGGGCCGAGGGGCATTGCTCGGTGACATATCGCATGTTCCGGTTGAAGTCGTCCCGGGCTGCCAGCCGCGCCAAAAGACCGTCCGAGGCCGGACTGCTCCAGTTCCAGCTGCACAGGCCCGAGGGCACGGAAATGCTCTCCTGCGCTTTTGCCGTGGTCGCCGTCCCCACGGCGCCGCAAATAAAGGCAACGCCGATCAAGGCCACTGAAGGCATTTTATTCAGATGAGTGCTGATGCTCATGGCGGACCCCCTCTCTGTTGTTTCCGCACCGGATACGAGATGCGCTCTTTACGCGGCATCATGTCATCCGTGGGAACAGGTTCGGCGTCTGCGCCGCTTACGTCAAGGAAAACCGCAGTCAATCGGCTGGGGCGCTGGAGTGCAGGGTGCATGCGCGGGCTACATTCTGACCCCGCCGCGACCGCCGGGCACACCGGCAAAGGGTGCCGCGGCGGTGTCGGTGGCGTCAGCCCCGCAATGCTTCGAGCATGATGTTCACGTTGTCGGGATCGGCATCGGGCGTGATGCCATGGCCCAGGTTGAAGATATGCGGTCCCTTCGAGAAGGCCTGTTTGATCCGCTTGGTCTCGTCGATCAGGGCTTGACCGCCGGTGACCATCAATTTCGGATCCATGTTGCCCTGAACACAGCCGTCGACCTGCACGTTGGCCGCCGCCCAGTCCGCGTCGACCGAGTTGTCCAGCGCGACGCAATCGGCCCCGGTCGCCTTGGCGAAACCGATATAGTGCTCGCCGGCCTCACGCGGGAAGGCGATGCAGGGCAGGCCGGGATGGCGTGATTTCAGTTCCGCGATGATCCGCTTGGTCGGCTCCAGGGCGTAGCGGGCGAAATCGTCGCCCTTCAGCGACCCGGCCCAGCTGTCGAAGATCTTCACGACCTCGGCGCCGGCCTCGACCTGTTTGGACAGGTACTCGATGGTGGACTCCGTCAAGAGGTCGATCAGCGCCTCGAACGTCGCCCGATCCGCCGCCTTGAGCGCATGTGCCGGGCCCTGGTCGGGGGTGCCGCGCCCGGCAATCATGTAGGTGGCGACGGTCCAGGGCGCGCCGGCAAAGCCGATCAACGTGGTCTCGGAGGGAAGTTCGCGCGACAGGATCCGCACGGTTTCATAAACCGGCGCCATGTGGTCGTGGATGTCGTCCTTGCCCTTGAGCGGGGCAAGCCCCTCGGGGCCGGTGATGGTCGAAAGCCGCGGCCCCTCGCCGGTAACGAACCACAGTTCGGCCCCCAGCGCCTGCGGCAGCAGCAGGATATCGGCGAACAGGATCGCCGCGTCGAAACCGTAACGGCGGATCGGTTGAAGCGTCACCTCGGCGGCCAGGTCGGAATTGTAGCACAGCGACAGGAAATCCCCTGCCTCGGCCCGGGTGGCCCGATATTCGGGCAGGTAACGGCCCGCCTGGCGCATCAGCCAGACCGGCGGCACCGCCTGCGTTTCCCCCGCCAGCGACCTCAGAAGTTTTTTGGTTTCCGCCATCGTCTTCCCCGTTTATTGGTGCGGCCTGTCGTCCCCTGCTTGCGTCAGCATGTCAAGACGGGCCGAGTTGTCAGGACGACGTGACGCGATTAGAGGTTTGGCGCATGGCTATCACACTTCCCTCCCCCGCTTCACCCCTCAAGATCGGCACCCGCGGGTCTCCGCTGGCGCTGGCGCAGGCCCATGAAACCCGTGCCCGTCTGATGGCCGCGTTCGATCTGCCCGAAGAGGCGTTCGAGATCGTGGTGATCAACACGATCGCCGACCGGGTGCTGGACCGCGCCTTGAAGGAGATCGGCGGCAAGGGCCTGTTCACCAAGGAAATCGAGGATGCCATGCTGGAGGGGCGCATCGACATCGCGGTGCATTCCACCAAGGACATGGGCGTCGAACAGCCCGAGGGGCTGGTGCTGGACACCTTCCTGCCGCGGGAGGATTTCCGCGACGCCTTCATTTCGCCCAAGGCCAAGGGGATCAAGGACCTGGCGGAGGGGGCGGTCGTTGGCACCTCGTCCCTGCGCCGACGCGCGCAGCTGTTGAACTATCGCCCGGACCTGAAGGTGGTGGAATTCCGCGGTAACGTGCAGACCCGGCTGAAAAAGCTCGACGATGGCGTGGCCGAGGCCACCTTCCTGGCGATGGCCGGGTTGAACCGCCTGGGCATGCAGGAGGTCGCGCAATCGACCATCGAGCCCGAGGAAATGCTGCCGGCCGTCGCCCAGGGTGCCATCGGGATCGAGCATCGGGTGGACGACTCCCAGGCCATCCACATGCTGGAAGCCCTGCACGACAAGGCAACGGGTGAGCAAATGGCCTGTGAACGTGCCTTCCTTGCGGCACTGGACGGGTCGTGCGAAACCCCGATCGGCGGGCTGGCCCGGCACGAGGGCGGCCAGATCTGGCTGCGCGGCGAGATCCTGCGGCCCGACGGGTCCGAATCCATCAAGGGCGAGGACCGCGCCCCCATCGAGGACGCCGCCGAGATGGGCTGGGCCCTTGGAAAGAAGCTGCGCGAGCAAGCGGGCGAAGGCTTCTTCGACTGGCTCGACGACTGATCTTTTCGGGCCGCGGTGGGTTAGCCCTCCGCGGCCCTGACCCGGGCCAACGCCGCCTCGCGGGCGGTCTTGAAGTCGGTCCGCGTTCCCGCGGATTCCGCATTGCGTTCGGTTACGACCTCCATCAGGCGTCGTGCCGTCGCAAGGTTGTCCTCGAGGGCCGTGGCGGAGTCGGCGTCGACCCCGTGCATGACCTCTTCCATCTCTGCAATACGGTCAGACAACTGGTCCTGCAGGACCGCGCAAAGCGCCATCTGCATTCGTCGGCTTTCCAGGGCGACCGCCGTGTCGCCCCTGCCCCCCGTACGGGTCGCGCCTTGACCAGAGGTGCCGGCACGGCTCCCTTAGTTTGATCGGGAAGGAGCCCGCCCATGTCCACCGATCCGCTGCTGACACCCTATCGCCTGAAGCATCTGACATTGCGCAACCGGCTGATGTCCACCGCGCACGAACCCGCCTATTCCGAGGACGGGATGCCGAAGGAGCGGTATCGGCTTTACCATGTCGAGAAGGCCAAGGGGGGCATTGCGCTGACGATGACTGCGGGATCCGCCGTCGTATCGCCCGACAGTCCCGAGGCGTTCGGGAACCTCTTGGCCTATCGCGACGAGATCGTGCCCTGGATGGCCGAACTGGCGGATGCCTGCCACGAACACGGCACGGCGGTGATGATCCAACTGACCCACCTGGGTTGGCGCACGGGGTGGAACAAGGGCGACTGGCTGCCGGTCCTTGCGCCATCGGCCATGCGCGAACCCGCCCACCGTGCCTTTTCCAAGGAAATGGAGGACTGGGACATCGCGCGGATCGTGGCCGATTACGCGGCGGCGGCGCAACGGATGCAGGCGGCGGGGCTGGATGGCATCGAGATCGAGGCTTATGGCCACCTTATGGATGCCTTCTGGTCGCCATACCAGAACCGGCGCGAGGATGAGTGGGGCGGATCGCTCGACAACCGGCTGCGGTTTACCTGGGCGGTCCTGGACGCGGTGCGGGGCACCGTTGGCCCCGATTTCATCGTGGGACTGCGGCTGGTCGCCGACGAGCAGTTCGACAAGGGGATCACGCGGACCGATGGTGTCGAGATCTGTCGCCGCCTTGCGGGCAGCGGCAAGGTGGATTTCCTGAACCTTATCCGCGGCCGGATCACGACAGATGCCGAACTGACCGGCGTCATCCCGGTGCAGGGCATGCCCTCGGCCCCGCACCTGGATTTCGCAGGCGAGGTGCGTGCGGAAACCGGGATCGCGATGTTCCATGCCGCCAAGATTTCCGATGTGGCGACCGCGCGCCACGCGGTGGCGGCTGGCAAGCTCGACATGGTGGGCATGACCCGCGCCCACATGGCCGACCCGCATATCGGCCGCAAGCTCGCTGCCGGCCAGGAAACCCGCATCAGGCCTTGCGTCGGCGCCACCTATTGCCTCGACCGCATCTACGAAGGGGGCGAGGCGCTGTGCGTCCACAACGCCGCTACGGGCCGCGAGGGCTGGATGCCGCACGAGATCCCGCGTGCCGCAAACCCCCGCCGCGCGGTGATTGTGGGGGCGGGGCCCGCGGGGCTGGAGGCTGCGCGCGTGGCTGCCGAACGGGGGCACCGGGTGACCGTCTTGGAAGCTGCGAATCGTGCGGGCGGGCAGATCAACCTGTTGACCGCGAATCCACGGCGGCGCGAGATGGCGGGGATCGTTGACTGGCGCGTGGCGGAACTCGAGCGGCTGGGCGTCGAGATCCGCTATAACACCTGGGCCGAGCCCGAAGACGTGCTGGCGCTGAACCCCGAGGTGGTGGTGATCGCCACGGGTGGCTTGCCGCAGCCCCCCGAGATGGAGGGAGTGGAGTTGACCGTTTCGAGCTGGGATGTCCTTTCGGGCGCGGTGAAACCGGCGGCGCGGGTTTTGGTCTATGACGACAACGGCGGACACCCGGGGATGAGCGCGGCCGAGGTTCTGGGCCGCGCGGGCGCGGAAGTGGAACTGGTCAGCCCCGAACGGTTCTTCGCCCCCGAGATGGGTGGCATGAACCACGCGCCCTATGCCACGAGTTTTGCCGAAACGAACGTGCGGGTCACGATCAATACCCGCTTGGTCGCGATTCGCCGCGAAGGCAACGAACTGGTGGCGACGCTGGGCAGCGATCACGCGCGCGGCTGGTCCGATGAACGCAGGGTCGACCAGGTGGTGGTGGAACACGGTACCGCCGCGCTCGATGAACTGTATCATGCGCTCAGGGGCGTCAGCATCAATCTTGGCACGATCGATTACCCTGCGCTGATCGGTTCGGGCGACCCGTTCCCGACGAGGAACCCTGATGGCCGTTTCGTGCTTTACCGGATCGGTGACGCCATCGCGTCGCGCAATATCCATGCCGGCATATATGATGCGCTCCGCCATGGGCTGCGCTGGTAGCCCCGATCAGATTGCGCGCCTGCGGCGCAAGCCTTTCCTCTCGGGGCCGGCCCTTCGGCCGGTCCCTCGGACGGGTGCAAGGTGACTATCGGTGCAAGAGCGTTCGAACCGGGCAGGGTGGTGCGTCTATGAGCCTGACCCGTTCGCGCGTTCGACGAGGTCCAGAACCGCGGGTCCCATTGCCTCGACGATTCGCGCCACGCCGGCGGCCGAGGGGTGGATGCCGTCCTGCTGCATGTAGTCGCGCATCGCCGTTCCGCGGTCTGGCAGATCCGTCAGTCCCTTGAGGAAGCTTTCAAAATAGAGGGTGCCATAGGTCTGTGCGAGGTCGGGATACATCGCGTCGAAGGCGGCCTTGTACTCGGGGCCGTAATTGCCCGGTGCGCTGAGGCCAACGAGCAGCACCTCGACTCCGGCCTCGCGGGCGGCCTTCAGGATGCCTTCGAGATTGGCCCGCGACGCGGCCGGGTCGATCCCCCTGAGCAGGTCGTTGCCGCCAAGCGCCACGATCATCGCGTCGACATCGGGCGTCAGCGTCCAGGCCACGCGCGACAGCCCGCCCGCGGTGGTGTCGCCCGAGACACCGGCGTTCAGAACCGTCGCCTCGGCGCCGTGATCGCGCAACCAGTCCTGAAGTTGCGGGACGAACCCGTCGCCCTGCGCCAGCCCGTAGCCCTGGGTCAGGCTGTCGCCCAGCGCTGCGATCGTCACCTCGGCCGATGCCGTTGTCGTGAGGCCGGCCAACACCACCGCCTTCGCGGCGAAAAGCTTGAGCGCGTGGCCACATGCCCCATATGCACAACCACGCCCCGTTCGCAGAAGGCCCCCAATGGCAGACCCGATCCTATCTCTCGCCGATGTTACCCTGACCCTGGCCGGAAATGCCGGCCCGGTGGAAATCCTGCACGGGATCACGCTTGACGTGACGCCGGGCGAAACGCTGGGGCTGATCGGGCCGTCGGGGTCGGGCAAATCGTCTCTCCTCATGCTTATGGGCGGGCTCGAACGGGCCAGTTCGGGCCGGGTGACGGCGCTGGGCCACGACCTGACCGCGATGAACGAGGACCAGCTTGCCCGGTTCCGCAGGGATCATATGGGCGTCGTCTTCCAGTCTTTCCACCTGATCCCGACGATGACCGCGCTGGAAAACGTGGCGACGCCGCTGGAACTGGCCGGGCATCGCGATGCGTTCGACCGGGCGGCCGAGGAGTTGCGCACGGTGGGGCTGGGCGCGCGCATGGACCATTATCCCAACCAGATGTCGGGTGGCGAACAACAGCGCGTGGCGTTGGCCCGGGCCGCCGCGCCGCGCCCTCATATCCTGTTGGCCGACGAACCGACCGGGAATCTCGACGGGGCCAATGGCGCGGCGATCATGGACCTGTTGTTCGGGCTGCGCGACCGGCATGGCGCGACGCTGGTGCTGGTGACCCACGCCGCCGATCTTGCGGCGCGCTGTGATCGCGTGGTGCGCCTGGCCGATGGTCGAATCGCGGGCGAAGAGGCGCGGAGGGCGGCGGAATGAGCCTGCCCGTCGCTATTCGCATCGCCCGGCGGGAGTTGCGCGGGGGATTGCGCGGGTTCTATGTCTTTCTGGCCTGTCTTGCCCTTGGCGTTGCGGCCATCGCCGCGGTGGGCTCCGTGCGTGAAAGCATCGAGGGCGGGCTGAAGCGCGAGGGGGCGGTGCTGCTCGGCGGGGATGCCGAGATGTCGCTGACCTATCGCTATGCCGAACCCGAGGAACGGGCGTGGATGGACGCGACTGCAACGCGTGTGTCCGAGATCGTCGATTTCCGGTCCATGGTGGTGGTCGAGCGCGGCGCCGTCACCGAACGGGGGCTGACCCAGGTCAAGGGGGTCGACGGCGCCTATCCGCTGTATGGCCGGGTCGAACTTGATCCGCCGATCCCATTGGACGAGGCGCTTGCAGGCAATGGCGCTGTGATGGAACGGGTTCTGGCCGACCGGTTGGGCTTGACGCCCGGTGATGACTTTCGCCTGGGTACGGCCGAATACAGGTTGAGCGCGATCCTGACGCGCGAACCGGATGGGGCGGGGGACGGGTTTGGCCTTGGTCCGAGATTGTTGATCCGTACCGAGGCGTTGGAAGGGTCGGGATTGCTGGCGCCCGGCACGCTGTTCGAGACGAAATACCGCCTCGCATTGCCCGAGGGCGCCGATATGGCCGCGCTCGAGGCCCGCGCCGATGCCCGCTTTGCCGACAGGGGCATGCGCTGGCGCGATGCGCGAAACGGCGCGCCCGGGATGACGCGTTTTGTCGACCGGATGGGATCGTTCCTGGTGCTGGTGGGGTTGGCCGGGCTTGCGGTCGGCGGCGTGGGCGTGTCGGCGGCGGTGCGCGCCTATCTGGACGGCAAGACCGAGGTGATCGCCACGCTCAAGACGCTTGGGGCCGAAGGGCGGACGATCCTGCTGGCCTACCTGATCCAGATTGGCACGCTGGCGGGCCTGGGGATCGCTGTCGGCCTTGTGCTTGGGGCACTGGCGCCGATCTTGGCGGCACCCTTCATCCAGGCGCAGCTGCCCGTGCCGGTCGAGGTCCAGGTCCATCCCGGGCCGCTGGCCGAGGCGGCGCTTTACGGCATTCTCACTGCGCTGCTCTTCACGCTTTGGCCCCTCGCCCGGACGGAAGAGGTGCGCGCCGCGGCGCTGTTCCGCGACGTGTCGGGACGGGTGCGGGTCTGGCCGCGCCCGATCTATGTGGCCGCAACCGGGGCACTTGCTGCTCTGCTGATCGGGGTGGCGGCCTGGTTCTCGGGTGTGCCGAAACTGGCGCTGTGGTCGGCCTTTGGTATCGTCGCCGCGCTGGGCCTGCTGGCACTGGCCGCGGTGGGGCTCCGGCGTCTGGCGCGCCGGTTGGCCCGCGCGCGGTTTTTGCGCGGTCGGACGTCCGTCAGGTTGGCGCTGGGCGCAGTGGGGGGACCGGCGGGCGAGACCACGTCAGTTGTTTTGTCCTTGGGGTTGGGGTTGTCGATTCTTGCCGCAATCGGCCAGATCGACGCCAACCTGCGCAGCGCGATCCAGCAGGAATTGCCCGAGCGCGCGCCGTCCTATTTCGTGGTCGATATTCAGCCCGAGCAGCTGGATGGGGTGCTGACGCGGCTGACCGGTGACCCGGGCGTTAGCAAGGTCGAGACCGCGCCCATGCTGCGCGGGGTCATAACCCGGATCAACGGCCGCCCGGCCAAGGAGGTCGCGGGCGATCACTGGGTCATAAGGGGCGACCGCGGCGTGACCTATTCCGCCGCCCCGCCCGAGGGCACGATCGTCAACGCCGGTCAATGGTGGCCCGAAGGCTATGACGGACCGCCGCAGATGAGCTTTGCCGACGAGGAGGCAGAGGAAATCGGGCTGAAGCTCGGCGACGAGGTGACGGTGAACATCCTGGGGCGCGACATCACCGCAACGGTCACAAGCTTTCGTGCGGTGGATTTCTCGACGGCCGGGATCGGTTTCGTGATGGCGATGAACCCCGCGGCGCTGATGGGGGCGCCGCACACCCATATCGCCACGATCTATGCCGAACCCGAGGCAGAGGCGGCGATTCTGCGCGACCTCGCCTCGGCCTATCCGAACATCACCGCGATCCGGGTGCGGGATGCCATCGACCGGGTGGCCGAGGTGCTGGGCTCGCTGGCTGCGGCGATCGGCTACGGCGCATCTGCGACGCTGGTTACGGGGGTGATCGTGCTGATCGGCGCGGCGGCGGCGGGCGAACGGGCGCGCATCTTCGAGTCAGCCGTGCTGAAGACCGTGGGCGCTGTCCGGGGGCAGGTGCTGGCCTATTTCGCACTGCGCTCGGCCATGCTGGGGGCTGCGGCCGGCGCGGTGGCCATCGTTGCGGGCGGAGTGGCCGGCTGGGCCGTCATGGAATTCGTGATGATGGGGGGCTACGAGTTCGAACCGGGCTCTGCCGTGGCGATCGTGCTGGGCGGTGCCCTTGCCACCCTGCTTGCCGGGCTTGCCTTCGCCTGGCGGCCACTTGCGGCGCGACCCGCGCGGGTCCTGCGCGCACGGGAATAGGGGGAGCTCGTGTCCCTGGCCCGCACGGCGCGTTGGGTCGGCTTGGCCTTGGCGCGCGCCGCAGGCGCTCTTTTGGATCACGGCCGGTTCATTCGGTCCAGCGCACGGCGGTCAGGTCATTGGCCTGGGTCGGCGCATTTTCCCAAAGCCCTTCGATCCTCGCATTCGCGACGCCGGTCTTGGCCAACTGGAACAGGAACCCGTTGACATAATCCCCGGCGATCATTGCCTGCGCCTCCTGCAGAAGGGCCGACCGGGCTGCTGGATCGGTCGTGCCTGTCAGTCGGTCGATCAGCGCCACGAAGTTGGATTTGCCATAGCCGAAATAATAGTCCGGCCTCGCATAGATGTTGATGTCCGCCGGTTCCGTATGGCTGACGATGCTCAGGTCGAAATCATGGCCCTTGAACACTTGTTCCAGCCACTGCGCCCATTCCAGGTTGGTGATCTCGGTCTCGATCCCGACCGCGCGCAGTTGGGCGGCCACGATTTCCCCGCTGCGCCGGGCGTAAGCGGGGGGCGGCAACGCAAGACGCAGCCTGAGGTCCGTTTGCCCGGCCTCGGCCAGCAACGCCTTCGACCTCTCGGGATCGTAGGCTGACAGTTCGGTGAGATCGGCATAGTCGGGATTGTGCGGCGCGAAATGGGTGCCGATGGGCGTACCATAGCCGAACATCGCCCCGTCGATGATGTCCTGGCGGTTGATCGCATGGGCAATCGCCGCGCGCACCCGCACATCGTCCAGCGGCGGCTGGCGGTTGTTCATCGCAAGGATCGTCTCGCCTTCGGTCGATCCCACGATCACGCGGAACCGCGGATCGGCCTGGAACTGCGCCAGGGTTTCGGGCGCAGGGAAGTTCGGGAAAGCGTCGACATCGCCGGCCATCATCGCGGCGAAGGCCGCGTTGGGGTCCGATATGAACTTGAAGGTCGCGCGGGCCAGCGACGGCGCATCGCCCCAATAGGCGTCGTTCCGGATGATCTCGACCCGGTCGCCCTGCACCCAACGGTCGAACCGGAAGGGGCCGGTGCCCACGGGTGCCGTTGCCGCGCTCTCGACGCTTTCGGGCGCCAGGATCACAGCGTCTCCCCAGGCCAGCTTGAACGGGAAGTTGCCGTCGGGCGCCTTCAGCGTCACGCGCACGGTCAGCGCGTCCACCACCTCGACGCCTGCTATCCCGGCGAACAGCGCCTTTTGCGCATTGGTCGAATCCTCGGCCCGCGCGCGATCGAGACTGAACCTGACATCTTCGGCATCCATCGTCGTGCCGTCATGGAAGGTGACGCCATCGTGCAGGTGGAAAGTGTACTCGGTGGCCTCGGCATTCGCCTCCCAGCTTTCGGCAAGGGCGGGAATGACAGACCCGTCCGGGGCGAACCGGGTCAGCCCCTCGAAGATATTCGCGTAAACCACCTCGTCGATGGCGGCCGCGGCCCCGGCGGTGGGGTCCAGGTTGGGCGGTTCCAGCACCATGCCCAGCGTGATCGTGTCTTCGGCGGCGAGGGTCTGGCCCGCGCCGAGCGCGAGGCAGAGGGCGGCGGTCGGAACGAGGCGCATTCTGCGTTCTCCCTTGCAACTCATGACCCCATCTGACGGCGCAGGGCAGCCCAAGGCAAGGGCCGAGGCGTGGCAACATGGCCGCAACGGGCTGGAGTCTGCGTTGCAGCATTGTATAAGCGCGCAACCTGGTAATAGCCGAGTGAGGAGAGGATGAGCGCAACCGGACAGGTCCGCCGGATCACGCCCAGTGCGTTCAGGGCACGAAAGGGTGATACGCCCCTGGTCTGCCTGACCGCCTATACCACGCCCGTCGCGCGTCTCGTCGATGCGGAATGCGACCTTGTTCTGGTCGGCGACAGCGTCGGCATGGTGCTGCATGGACTGCCCTCGACACTTGGCGTGACGATGGAGATGATGATCCTGCACGGCCAGGCGGTCGCGCGCGGGTTGCAGCGGGCCCTGATGGTGGTCGACATGCCTTTTGGCAGCTACGAGGAAAGCCCCGAACAGGCGTTTCGCAATGCCGCGCGGATCATGGCCGAAACCGGGGCGGGGGCGGTCAAGCTGGAAGGCGGAACCGCGATGGCCGACACGATCCGGTTCCTGACCGCTCGCTCGATCCCCGTGATGGCCCATGTCGGGCTGACGCCACAGGCAATCAATACGCTGGGGGGCTACAAGGTGCAGGGACGCGGCGACGACGCCGCCCGCGTTCTGGCCGATGCCCATACCGTGGCCGAGGCGGGTGCGTTTTCCGTGGTCCTGGAAAAGGTCCCCGCAAGCCTTGCGGACCGGATCACCGCAGAGGTTCCGATCCCCACCATCGGCATCGGGGCCTCTTCTGGCTGCGACGGGCAGGTGCTGGTCGTCGATGACATGCTGGGCCTTTTCACCGAGTTCAAACCGAAATTCGCGAAGCGCTATGCCGAGCTTGGCGAGAGTGCGCGCGCCGCCATCGCGGCCTATGCCGAAGATGTCCGTTCCCGCCGTTTTCCCGCGCCTGAACATATCTTCGGAGATGCGAAATGACCGCGCCGATCATTCGGCGACTGGCCGATCTGCGCAATTTGACCGCGCGCTGGCGGGCCGAAGGCGCACGGATCGGTGTCGTGCCCACGATGGGCGCGCTTCACGTGGGGCATCTCAGTCTTGTCGAGGCCGCCAAGACGGGCGCCGACCGGGTGATCGTCACGATTTTCGTGAATCCCAAGCAATTCAATAATCCCGACGATCTGGCGAACTACCCCCGGACAGAGGAGAGCGATGCCGCCAAGCTTGCGCCCTTCGCGGTCGATGCGATCTATGTGCCCGATCCCGACCAGGTCTATCCGGATGGCTTCGCGACGACCGTTTCGGTCTCGGGCGTCAGCGAGGGGCTGTGCGGCGCGCACCGGCCGGGCCATTTCGACGGGGTGGCGACCGTCGTGACCAAGCTCTTGCTGCAAACGCAGGCTGACCGCGCCTATTTCGGCGAGAAGGATTTCCAGCAGTTGATGGTGGTGCGGCGCCTGGTCAGTGACCTCGATATCCCGGTGGAGATCGTCGGTTGCCCCACCGTGCGCGAGCCGGATGGCCTGGCGCTCTCTTCGCGAAACGTGCGGCTGTCGGATGTGGCGCGGTCCAAGGCCCCGGCGCTGTACGCGTCGCTGACAGAGGCGGCGGGGGCGATCGCGGACGGAACGCCTGTTGCACGGGCGCTTGCGGCGGCACGGGCCGCGGTGTTGGCGGGCGGCTATTCGGATGTCGAGTATCTCGAACTGCGGTCGTCGACGACGCTGGCCCCGCTGGATGCGCCGACCGAACCCGCGCGCCTTTTGGTGGCCGCGCATCTGGACGGCGTGCGGCTGATCGACAACGTGGCCCTGTGTACGATTTGAATTTCGCCTTGCTTGCGCAAGGCGACCGGCGCCGGGGGCTGCGCCCCCGGCGGTAGACGAGATGCCCTTGCCAGAAGCGGCCGCGTTCGAATGCGTTTGCGGCTTGCCGCATCGCTCGGCACTGGCGAACAGCCGGGTCCCCACTGGCCCGCAAACCGGGAAGGGCGCTCTGGCGATGTCCTGAACCGGATTGCCGTCTTCCGGGCGCGTCGAGTCGCAATGCGGCCCGCGCGTCAGCCGAGCAATTGCCAGGGCTTGGGCGCGGCCCTTATCTCATCGGCCGAAACGCGGGCCTTGCGGGCAAGCGCCTTCACCGCAACAGCAATTCCCCCAATGTCAGCGCCATCACCCGTGACGAGTCGACCATGTCATCGATTCCCACCCATTCGTCGGGCTGATGCGCCAAATCGAGAACCCCGGGGCCGTAGGCGATGCAGTTCTTCAGTCGGCCGATCCGGTCGATATGCTTCTGGTCGTATGTGCCCGGTGAGACCACGAAATCGGGAACGCGGCCCAGCACCCGCTCGATCGCCGCGGCGACGGCCGTGACCACCGGCGCATCGCGCTCGGCCATCGTGGGCAGTACTTCGAACAGCTCGTGGATTTCGTAGTCGAACCCGGGGCGCCGTGCCTTCACCCGCTCCAGCATCGTGTGGACCTCGGCCTTCACCTCGGCGATGTCCTCCTCGATCAGGAAACGGCGGTCGATGGTGATGCGGCAGCGGTCAGGCACGCAGGGCACGGGTAGGCCGGTGTAATCCGGGTCCTGTTCGGGTTCGCCGCCGTGGATCGCGTTGATGTTCAGGGTAGAGTTCCGTGCGCCCTCGGGGACCACCGGCATGTCGGTCCGCTTGCCCGCCAGCAGCGGGAACAGCGTTTCCTCCATCTCGGCCAGCACCGCCCCCATGTGCCGTACCGCGCAATCGCCGAGAAACGGCATCGACCCGTGCGCGATCCGCCCCTTGGTCTCGATCTCGGCCCACCAGACTCCGCGATGGCCGAGGCAGATGCGGTGCTTGTTCAAAGGTTCCGGGATGATCACATGCTGAACGCGTGCGGGATCGAACCAGCCGCGTTCCGCCAGATATGCCACGCCCCCATATCCGCCCGATTCCTCGTCCGCCGTCGCACTGATCTCGACCGCGCCGCAATAGTCGGGGCAGGTTTCGACAAACGCTTCGGCCGCGATCACGGCGGCCGCCAGCCCGCCCTTCATGTCGCAGGCCCCGCGCCCGTAAACCCGGCCGTCCTTCACCTCTCCGCCAAAGGGATCGACGCTCCAGCCGTGGCCCACCTCGACCACGTCGTGATGGCCGTTGAAATGGACACACTCGCCCGGGCCCGTGCCCTCGTGCCGGGCGACGAGGTTCCATCGGGGATAGGTGTCGCTGTCGGCGGGTGCTCCGTGGGCGCGGATCAGTTCCACCCCGAAGCCGTTTGCCGCCAGCCGCGCGGCGAGATAGTCGCAGATGTCCCGGTAATTGCGCCCCGGCGGGTTCAACGTGGGGATGCGGATCAGGTCCTGTGTCAGCGCCACCAACGCGCCGCGCCGCGCGGCGACCGCCGCCTCCAGCCTGTGCCATGTCCCTTCATCCATCGCGCGCAGACTAGCG
This sequence comes from Rhodovulum marinum, assembly GCF_004343075.1. Lineage (GTDB taxonomy): Bacteria > Pseudomonadota > Alphaproteobacteria > Rhodobacterales > Rhodobacteraceae > Rhodovulum > Rhodovulum marinum. Next base: position 477,326 of record NZ_SLXP01000001.1, on the reverse strand, counting down.
CGCGCAAAGCGCCACAGCAATCGCGCCGCGGCGTCGGAGCAGGGTGCAATTCGCGCCCTATCTCCCTATATCTGACGAAAGGCGGCTGACCCGAGGCACCATGACCCGTATGCCCGTTTCTGCACCCCCGAGGGGATTCCGATGATCGCCTTGCTGCGATTTCTTCTGCTTGGCATCGTGGTACTGACAGTGGTCTATGTCTGCGTGTCATTCTATTCGCGTGCGGTCCGCCGGGAAAAGCTGGAACGGGAATGGGACGAGGACATCCGCGAGGGCGACCGCGACGCCTTCATCCGCGAGGGGCTTGAGGAATATGATGGCTCGCTCAGGCGCAAGCTGATCCTCGGGGTCTATGTCATTCCGATGATCGTCGTCGCGACGATCATCTACATCGTCAACTACACGTGAGGCTGCGATGGTTTACGTCAAATGGACCTTCCTTGCGGTGATCGCCGCCCTGGTCTTTTCCTTCTTCCACTACACGCTGCCCCAGCATGACATCGTGCGGATCACAAACACGGATATCCGCCGGATCGACTTCGGCGATAATTCGATCTTCTGGGCGAACCCGGCGCCGGGCACCGCCGAGGGCACCGTTGGTCGTGATGTACACTTCATCGAGGCGTTCCGGCCGAACGGCAAGCCCATCGTCTATCGCAACGAGGATACCGGCTGGGGCTGGCCGCCCTATTTCAAGGTCGATACCTCGAACCTGCAGGCCGAGGCGCGCGACTTGGTCTCGACCAAGGATGCGCCGCAATGGGTCGTGGTCACGCATTATGGCTGGCGCAACGAGTATCTTTCGATCTACCCGAACGCAGTCGGCGTACGCCCGGCCGAGGGGCCGGACGAGCGGATCATTCCTTGGTTCAACATCGTGCTGCTCTCGATCCTGGGCCTTGTCGTGCTGTGGATCTGGCGCGTGCTGGCCAGGTTCAAGGAAGACCGGATCGAACCCCTTATCGACGATGCAGGCGAGTTCATCGAAAGTGTGGACGACCGCGCCGAAAGTGTCTGGCGGCGGCTCTTCGGGCGCGGCGGGCACTAGGGTCATGCGCCCCAGGGAATCCAGACCGTCTTGACCTCGGTGGCCGCGCGAAGGAACGCGCGGCCTTCACCGTCTTCGCCGGTCCAGTCGCAGGCTCGGCCGTGGTTGACCCAGGTCCGCTTCAGGTTGCCCGCGGCGGCGCGTTCGATCTCTGCGGAGATGTCTGATGACGAGAACGACCAGACCGCGTCCACGTCCATATGCGCGGCCAGCGTCGCGGCCAGTGTCGTGTGCGACCCGGTGACGATGTTCACCACGCCCCCGGGCACGTCCGATGTGTCAAGCACCTGGTAGAAATCGGTCGCGATCAGCGGGAAGGGGTCCGAGGGAACCAAAACGACCGCGTTTCCCATCGCGATGGCGGGCGCCAGTACCGAGACAAGCCCCAGAAGCGGCACCTCGTCGGGGCAAAGCGCACCGATGACGCCCACCGGCGTGTTCATGGCGAGCGCCGTGCCCCGGATCGGCACGGCCTTGATTTCGCCCGCGGCCTTGTCGGCACGGGCGGCCCAGGTGAACAGCCGGTCGATGGTGGCTTCGACCTCGGCCGCGGCCTTGGCCTTTGGCCCGCCGGTCATCGCGTGCAGCCGATCGGCGAACTCTCCGGCCCGTGTCGACAGGTTCTCGGCGATATAATACAGGATTTGCGCGCGGTTATGGGCGCTGGCCGCGGCCCAGGCTCCTTGGGCCTTGCGCGCGGCCTCGACCGCGTTGCGGATGTCCTTGCGGTTGCCAAGGCCGACATGGCCGACGATGCGCCCGCGCGCGCCGTAAACGGTGCGGCAATAACCGCTATCGGGCCGGGCCTGCTTGCCCCCGATATAAAGCTTTGCGGTGCGGTCCAGCGGGTCGGCGGGCGCCGGTTTGTCCGCCCTTTCCGCCAGTGCGAGCGGTTTCAGCGGTTTCGCCGTACCCTTTGGGCGGAGGTATTCCATCAACCCTTCCCAGCCGCCCTCGCGACCAAAGCCGCTTTCGCGCAGGCCGCCGAAACCGGCCGCCGCGTCGAACATGTTGGACCCGTTCACCCAGATCACCCCGGCGGTCAGCTTGGGGGCGACGTCTAGTGCCACGCCGATGGTCTCGCTCCAGACGCTGGCAGCCAGACCATATCTTGTGTCGTTGGCCAGTTGCACAGCCTCGGCGGGGGTGCGAAATGTGGTCGATACGAGGACGGGGCCGAAAATTTCCTCTTGCATCAGGGTCGATGCGGGGGACAGGCCCGTGATCAGCGTCGGTGGGTAGAAACAGCCCCGACCGGGCATGTGGCAGTCGGGTTGGAAAAGCGCGCCCTCGCCGGCGCCTGCCGCGACCATCCCCTCGATCCGGGACAATTGCGTTTCGTCCACGATCGCGCCGATGTCGATGCACTTGTCCAGCGGATCGCCAAGGCGCAGCGCCGCCATCCGCGCCCGCAGCCGATCATGGAAGGCGTCCGCGATGCCCTCTTGCACAATCAGCCGTGACCCGGCGCAGCAGACCTGCCCCTGGTTGAACCAGATCGCGTCGACCAGCCCCTCGACCGCCGAGTCCAGGTCGGCGTCCTCGAACACGATGTAAGGCGACTTGCCGCCCAGCTCGAGCGACAGCGCCTTGCCGCTGCCGGCGGTCGCTGTGCGGATTTTCCGCCCCACCTCGGTCGAGCCGGTAAAGGCGATCTTGTCGATACCGGGATGCGTGACGATTCTTTCGCCCACCGCCCCGTCGCCGGTCACGATGTTCACCACGCCCGCGGGCAGCCCGGCCTCGCTCGTCAGTTCGGCGAACAAAAGCGCCGTCAACGACGTTTGTTCGGCGGGTTTCAACACCACCGTGTTGCCCGCGGCCAGCGCCGGGGCGATCTTCCAGGCGAGCATCAGGAACGGGAAATTCCACGGGATGATCTGGCCACAGACACCAAGGGGCACGTGCTCCGCCAGGTCCTTGTCCAGAAGCTGCGCCAGCCCCGCGTGGTAATAGAAATGCCGCGCGGCCAGCGGTACGTCGATGTCGCGGCTTTCCCGGATCGGCTTGCCGTTGTCCAGCGTTTCCAGCACCGCGATCAGGCGCGCATGCTTCTGGATCAGCCGGGCGAGGGCGTAAAGGGCACGCGCCCGGGCATGGCCCGACAGCCCGGTCCATTTCGGTTGCGCCTTGCGGGCGGCGTCGACGGCGGCGTCCACCTCGGCGGGGGTGGCTTGCGTCAGCGTCGCCAGCACCTCGCCGGTGGCGGGGTTCTTCGCTTCGAACCCGTCGCCGGGTTCTGTGAACTGCCCGGCGATGAAGTGGCCGAACCGGTCGCCCCGGTCCACCAGCCAGGCCAGCGCTTCGGCCGCGCTTTCCGTGGCGGGGCCGTATTCCATGCTGTCCATCAGATCGGAAACGGTCACTTGATTGCCCACTTCCGTCCAGCCAGAGTCAGCTTTTTTGCCTTTCTAAGTCGATCGGCTGCCCATCGCATGTCGTATTGCCACGTGAAAAACAGGTCGCCTGAGCGTTTCAGTTCAGGTTCGTATTTGTTCCAGACGTACTTGGCGACCTCTGCAACCGTTGCTTCCCCGCCGAGATCGTGGACTGCTTCGAAGACCCATTCTTGCAAATCACTTTTGTCAGCCATTGCTAAAATTCCTCCGCGTATCTTTAGCGGCTATCCCATCGGGTGACGCCACGCGGCGGAATAGGCGCCCGTGACGTGGTGTTCGATCTGGCGCTCTATGTCGCCCAAGAGCGACGAGGCGCCGAAGCGGAACAGGTCGGGGGCAAGCCAGCGGTCGCCCAGTTCTTCCTTGATCAATGCTAGCCAGACCAGCGCATCCTTGGCCGCCGAAATGCCGCCCGCCGGTTTGAAACCCACCCGGTGGCCGGTCGCGGCATGATAGGCGCGGATCGCGCGGACCATGGTCAGGCCCACGGGCAGGGTGGCATTCACCGGTTCCTTGCCGGTCGAGGTCTTGATGAAATCGGCGCCGGCCATCATGCAGACAAGGCTGGCGCGGGCGACATTGGTCAAGGTGCCCAGTTCGCCCGTGGCCAGGATCGTCTTAAGGTGCGCGGGGCCGCAGGCTGCGCGAAACGCCGCCACCTCGTCGTAAAGCGCCCCCCAGTCGCCGGTCAGCACGTGGCGGCGCGAAATCACGATGTCGATCTCCTGTGCGCCCGCCGCGACCGAGGCCTCGATCTCGGCCAGCCGCGTGGCAAAGGGCGACAGCCCGGCGGGGAAGCCGGTCGAGACTGCCGCCACGGGAATGCCCGTTCCTTGCAGGGCGGCGAGGGCGGGGGCGATCATCTCGTGATAGACGCAGACCGCGCCGGTGGTCAGACGCGCCACCCCCAGCGCGTCCAGCAGGTCGGCGCGGACCGGCTGGCGGGCCTTGGCGCAAAGGCGGTGCACCCGTCCCGGCGTGTCGTCGCCAGCCAGCGTGGTAAGGTCGATCATCGAAACCGCACGCAGCAGCCACGCGGCCTGGTGCGTGTTCTTGACGGACCGGCGGCCGGGCAGGGTGGAGGTGCGCCGCTCGGCGGCGGACCGGTTCACGCGCAGCGCGCGCACCCAACCCAGGTCGAGGGGCATGCCGGGATTGCGCGCATGGCTGAGCTGGGGCAGGGCGGCGGTACCCTGACGAGTTTCGGCTGGCGCTTGAGTCTGGGTTCGGGGCACGGGTTCGCTCTGGCCACCTTTCGCGGGGTGGGCCATTGGTCGCACGTCACGGCGTGGCTTGGCAAGCGCTGGCGCCTGTTGTCAGAGCGTCAGGAAATAGTCGTCATGCGCCCGCCAATAGGCGGTCAGATCGACCGCCCGGGCGCGCGGCAGGCCCAGCGTATCCATCGCGTAAAGATCGGCCGAAATCAGCCCGGCGATGCGAAACCCGTGCTGGGCGGCGTCGCGCGCGGGGCTGCCGGCGGAAAAGATCGCCTCGATCTGGGCCGAGGCATTCACCAGGGCGAAGACGATCGCAAGCGGCGGCGAAGCCGACCAACGCGCCGCTGCCTCACGCGCGAATCGACGCCATCCATCGGGGCTGGACAACAGCGTTTCAAGCGCGAATTCGGTCAGGCCGTCCGGGTCGTCCTCTGACCCGGCGGAACCGTTGCTTGTGAAAACTGCGGCTGTGGGATGGACCATGATGAAATCTGTAACTCCGCGCCGGGTCTCCGCGCCCCGACCAAAAGAAAATGCCACTCTGTAATACTCGGCCATCGGAACGGTTCGGGACCGCTAGCGCGGGGGCACCCCCGGTCCACCCAGAATAGGGTGCCGAGTGAGTCCGGACAAGAAGTTCGGACAGAAAGCTTGACGCGGTTTCGATGTAATCGACACGCAAAGTGATGGATGCGATGTCATGCCCGATGACCAGTAACGCCGCCGGCAACAGCCCCCGGCCCTGCGATCCCGCCCCTGCGCTTGCGACAGGCGCGGCCAATTTCCTGAAATCGCGCCCCAGGTGTTCAGTCCCGGCATCTGGTGACCCGGATTGACGCGGAATCTGTCACCTGCTGACTTCGAGACTTTGCAGATTCATGCGTTCGGCAATCAAGCTTTTCCTTGAAAATACTGTCCAACTGGCGCATACATTCAAAAATATGCATGTGTAGTTCCCGGGTTGTGCCGATTCCGGGTCCGCAACAGGTGGATGCGATGCGCCGCGATCCGGTCGCCGCCACGGGAGGACGAAACCGATGCCGAGACCTATCCTTGCGATCCTCGCGATGCTGGCGGCGCTGCCCGCGATGGCCGCCGAGATTACACTTCAGCCGACAGAAATCACCGAATGGAAGGCGGTTTATGGCCAGGTCGAAACGCGTGACCGTGTGCCCGCCCGCGCCCGTATCGGCGGCACGCTGGTCGAGTTGAAGGTGACCGAGGGCGACCGTGTCGAGGCGGGCCAGGAAATCGCGCGGGTCGAGGATGACAAGCTGACCTTCCAGCTGCGCGCCATCGATGCGCAACTGAGTTCGCTGGAAACCCAGCTCGACACCGCCACGACCGACCTGAACCGGGGCGAGGCGCTGCGCGAACGCGGCGTGATCACCCAGCAGCGGCTGGACCAGTTGCGCACGCAGGTCGACGTCCTCAAGGGAAACATCGACTCCACCCGTGCCGAACGCCGGGTCGTGGAACAGCAGGTGACCGAGGGCGCGGTGCTCTCGCCCGACAACGGCGTGGTGCTCTCGGTGCCGATCTCGCTCGGCTCCGTCATCACGCCCGGCGAAACCGTGGCCGAGATCGGCGGCGGCGGCGTGTTCCTGCGCCTCTCGATCCCCGAACGCCACGCCACCGCGCTGCGCGAAGGGGATGAAATCACCCTTGGCGCGGGGTCCGGCATGGATGGCGAAACCGGTCGGCTGGCCAAGGTCTATCCCCAGATCGAGGGCGGCCGCGTTCTGGCCGATGTCGAGGTCGACGGCCTGGACGGCCGCTTCGTCGGCCGCCGCATCCCCGTTCGCCTGCCCGTGGGCACGCGCCAGGCGATTCTCGTGCCCGTCGACGCGCTGATCCGCGAAAGCGGTCTTGATTTCGTGACCGTTCAGGGTCCCGATGGCCCTGTCCGCCGCGCCGTCGTGCCCGGTGAGCCGGTCCGTACGGAGGGCGGCGAAATGCTGGAAATCCTGTCCGGCCTCAAGGCTGGCGATGCCGTGGTGACCGGCAATGACTGACACGCCCGAAACGCCCGAAGGCGGCCACAAGACGCCACTCGGCATCGCAGGCAACCTGACCCGCGGCTTCATCGCCTCGCCGCTGACGCCGCTCCTGCTGCTGGCCGCGCTCGCCATGGGCCTGATCGCGCTCATCAGCCTGCCGCGCGAAGAGGAACCCCAGATCTCCGTGCCGCTGGTGGACATCCATGTCCAGGCCGATGGGCTGCGCGCCGTCGACGCGGTGAAACTGGTGACCGAACCGCTGGAAATCATCGTCAAGGGCATCGACCAGGTCGAGCACGTCTATTCCCAGACCAATGACGACCAGGTCATGGTCACCGCCAGGTTCGAGGTTGGCCTGTCCCAGGACACCGCGATCCTGCGCGTCCGCGACAAGATCCTCGCCAATCTCGACCGCATCCCCGTGGGCATTCCCGAACCGCTGGTCGTGGGCCGCGGCATCAACGACGTGGCCATCGTCGCGCTGACCTTCGCGCCCGCGCCCGGCCAGACCGAGATCACCGCCGCCGACCTGACCCGCATCGCGCGCGAGGTCGAAACCGAACTCGTCAAGATCGAGAACGTGGGTCTCACCTATCTGGTCGGCAAGACCGAAGAGGCGCTCCGTGTCGCCCCCGACCCCGAGAAACTGGCGCTTTACGGCATCACGCTGCAACAGCTCGCCGCCAAGATCGAGGGCGCCAATTCCGCCGCCCCCGCTGGCATGGTCCGCGACGGCGGCCAGCAGGTCGCGCTGGAACTCGGCAAGACGCTTGCCACGCCCGCCGAGATCGGCAACCTCGAACTGACCGCCCGCGACGGGCGCACCGTCTATGTCCGCGACGTGGCCCAGGTCGGCTTCGTCCACGACCTCGACGAACACCACGTCGCCAGCCTGACGCGCGACGCGGACGGCACCGTCACCCGCCGCCCCGCCGTTACGCTGGCGCTGGCCAAACGCGCGGGCGCGAACGCCGTGGTGGTGGCCGAGGAAGTGCTCCACCGCCTGCACGAGATGGAAGGCGACCTGATCCCCGACAGCGTCGCGGTCGAGATCACCCGCGACTACGGCGAAACCGCCAGCGAAAAGGCCAACGAACTGCTGTTCCACCTTGGCCTCGCCACCGTTTCCATCGTGGCGCTCGTGCTCTTCGCCATCGGCTGGCGCGAGGCCATCGTGGTCGCCATCGTGATCCCGGTCACGATCCTGCTCACTCTCTTTGCTGCCTATGTCATGGGCTATACGCTCAACCGCGTCTCGCTGTTCGCGCTGATCTTCTCCATCGGGATTCTCGTGGACGACGCCATCGTGGTGATCGAGAACATCGCCCGCCACTGGGCCATGCAGGAAAAGGGCAAAAGCCGCACGCAAGCGGCCATCGAGGCCGTGGCCGAGGTCGGCAACCCCACCATCGTCGCCACCCTGACCGTGGTCGTCGCGCTCCTGCCGATGCTCTTTGTCAGCGGCCTCATGGGCCCGTACATGAGCCCGATCCCCGCGAATGCCTCCGCCGCGATGATCTTCTCCTTCTTCGTGGCGGTGATGATCACGCCCTGGCTGATGCTGAAAATCGCAGGGCGCGCGCCCTTGCACGACCATGACGGCCACGGCCATCCCGGCGGCCGCCTGGGGCGGCTTTACGCCGGTGTCGTCCGCCCGATCCTGGCCCGCAAATGGATCAGCCTGACCTTCCTCTTGGCCGTGGTCGTCGTCTCCTTCGGCTCGATGGGCGCGCTTTATACCAAGGATGTGACGGTCAAGCTCCTGCCCTTCGACAACAAGCCCGAGCTTTCGGTCATCATCGACCTGCCCGAGGGCGCGTCGGTCGAGGCCACCGACGCCGTCGCGCAGGACGTGGCCCGGATCGCGTTCGACCTGCCCGAGGTGATCTCGATCCAGACCTACGCGGGCACCGCGCAGCCCTTCAACTTCAACGGGCTGGTGCGCCACTACTTCCTGCGCGAGGCGCCGAACCTCGGTGACGTGCAGCTGAACCTGACCGGCAAGGACGCCCGCGACCGCCCCAGCCACGCCATCGCGCTGGACCTGCGCGAGCGGCTGCACCAGCTCGACGTGCCGATGGGCACGGTGCTCAAGGTGGTCGAACCGCCCCCGGGTCCCCCGGTGATCTCGACGCTGCTGGCCGAGATCTACGGCCCCGACGGCGACACCCGCCGCGCGGTCGCGGCCAAGGTGCGCGAGGCGTTCGAGGATATCCCCTTCATCGTCGATGTCGATGACAGCTATGGCACCCAGCCCCGGCGCATCCGGGCCGAACTGAGCCCCTCGGACCTTGCCTTCTTCAACGTGCAGGAGGCCGACGCGCTGCACACCATGCGGCTGCTCAATGGCACCTCGACCGTGGGCTATTCGCACCGGGGCGAGGGCCGCGTGCCGATCCCCATCGTGGTCGCCCGCGACCGCTCCGATCGCGTGATGGACGAGACCACGCTCGCCACCCCGGTGCCCGCCAACGCGCTGCCGGGCGGGCGCGGCGTGGTGGAACTGGGCGACGTGGTGACCCTGTCCGAGGAAGCGGCGTCCTACACGATCTTCCGCCATAACGGCCGCTATGCCGAGATGGTCACGGCCGAATTGGCGGGCGAATTCGAGGCCCCGCTCTACGGGATGCTCGCCGTCCAGAACCGCATCGACGAGATGGACTGGGGCGACCTGCCCAAGCCCACGATCAGCCTGCACGGCCAGCCCCTGTCTGAGAAAGACCCGGTGCTGCTCTGGGATGGCGAGTGGGAGGTCACCTACGTCACCTTCCGCGACATGGGCGCGGCCTTCGGCGTGGCGCTGGTGGGGATCTATATCCTCGTGGTGGCGCAGTTCGGCTCGTTCAAGCTGCCGCTGGTGGTGCTGACCCCCGTGCCGCTGACATTCCTCGGCATCATGCTGGGGCATTGGCTGTTCTCGGCGCCCTTCACCGCGACATCGATGATCGGGTTCATCGCGCTGGCGGGCATCATCGTGCGGAACTCGATCCTGCTGGTCGATTTCATCCGCCATTCCGGCGGGCCGGTGACGGTGGAAACGCTTGTCGAGGCGGGCGCGACCCGGTTCAAGCCGATCCTGTTGACCGCGCTTGCGGCCATGATCGGGGCGGCGGTGATCCTGGCCGACCCGATCTTCCAGGGGCTGGCGCTGTCGCTTCTCTTCGGGCTCGCGTCCTCGACCGCGCTGACGGTGCTGGTGATCCCGGCGATCTACCGCATCTTCCGGACCTGAAGGGTTTCGAGTTTCGCGCCGGCTGTCGCCGGGGCGACCCGCCGGGGGCTCCGCCCCCGGACACCCGGGGTATTTGTACCAAGAAAAAGGACCGCGGGCCTTCTTCTGGCCGTAAATATCCCAGGGGGAGTCCGAAGCACGGGGGCTGGCCCCCCCGCCCGTCCTCAGTCCAGGGTGCGCCGGAACCTGAGCAGCGCGGCACCGGACAGCAGAAGTACGAAGAGGCCCAGTGCCGCCATCGGCCCCGCCACCGTGGCCGCATCCGCCCCCTTCAGCATCACCGCCCGGATCAGCCGCAGGAAATGGGTCAGCGGAAAAATCTCGCCCAGCGTCTGCGCCCAGCCCGGCATGCCCCGGAACGGGAACATGAACCCCGAGAGCATCAGCGACGGCAAAAAGAAGAAGAACGTCAGCTGCATCGCCTGCATCTGGGTCCGGGCCACCGTCGAGATCAGGTAGCCCAGGATCACCAGCGCCAGCACGAAGACCAGGACCCCGACCAGGAGCAGCGGCAGGCTGCCGACGAAGGGGATCGAGAAAAGCGTCCTGGCCGCGACCAGCACGACGACCACCTGCACCGCGCCCACCGCGAGATAGGGCACCACCTTGCCCAGCATGATCTCCAGTGGCGTCGCGGGCATCGACAACAGGTTCTCCATCGTGCCGCGTTCGGTTTCCCGCGTCAGCGCCATCGCTGTCATCATCACCATCGTCAGCTGCAGGATCACGCCCAGAAGGCCCGGCACGATGTTGTATTGCGTGATCCCCTCGGGGTTGTATCGGCGGTGCACGATGACCGAAAGGCGCCTTGCCGCCTCGTCCTCGGCCGCTGCTTCGCCCCCGGACTCGCGCAGCAACGCTTCGGCGGCGACCGTGCCCAGCGTCGACACCGCGCCCGAAGCGACCGAGGGGTCGGTCGCGTCCGCCTCGATCAGGATCGTGGGCGCCTCACCGCGTGCCACCCGGCGGCCGAAATCGGACGGCACCGTGACCACGAAGGCGACGTCGCCCCTGGTGATCATCGCCTCGGCCTCCGCCGCCGTCGCGTCCGGCGCCACGAAGCGGTAATAGCCGGTCAACTCAAGCGCCGACACCATCGCCCGGGTGAACCGGTCCTGCGTAGGCGCCACCAGCGCCGCGGGCAGTTCCTTGGGGTCGGTGTTGATCGCAAAGCCGAACAGCATCAACTGCAGCAGCGGGATGCCCAGCATCATCCCGAAGGTCAGCCGGTCGCGGCGCATCTGGATCGTTTCCTTGGTCAGAAGCGCCCAGAGCCGTGCAAGGGAAAGAAAGCGGCCGCTCATGCCGCGGTTCCGTCATTCATCAGCTTGATGAACACGTCTTCCAGGCTGGTGTCGGCGGGGGCGGCCCGGGTGCCGGTTTCCCGCGCCACGCGTTCCACTGAAGCCCGCAACGCCGCGGCGTCGCGGCCCACGACGTGCAGCGCATTGCCGAAGGGTGCGATCTGCTCGACCCCCGGTGCGCCGGCAAGTCGCCGGGCGGCCTGGGGCGTGTTCGTGCCGGTCAATACCAGCGTTGTCAGTCCGGCATCACGCACCACCTCTTCGACGGTGCCCTGCGCCACCAGATGCCCGAACGAGATATAGTTGATCCGGTGACACCGCTCGGCCTCGTCCATGTAATGGGTCGAGACCAGCACCGTCATCCCGTCCGCGGCCAGCCGGTGGATCTCGTCCCAGAACTCGCGCCGTGCCTTTGGGTCGACCCCGGCGGTGGGCTCGTCCAGCAACAAGAGATCCGGCCGGTGCATGATGCAGGCGGCCAGTGCCAGCCGCTGTTTCCATCCCCCTGAAAGGTCGCCGGCCAACTGGCCCCGCCGTGCCGTCAGACCAAGATCCGCCAGCGTGTCGCGCACGATGCGGCCCACCGGTACCATCCCGTAAAGCCCGGCGACGAAGCGCAGGTTTTCCTCGATCGTCAGATCCTCGTAGAATGAAAAACGCTGGGTCATGTAGCCGACCTTGCGATTAATCGCGCGGCGCTCGCTGCGGATGTCATGGCCCAGAACGCGCCCCTCGCCGCCATCGGGTTCCAAAAGCCCGCAAATCATCCGTATGGTCGTCGTTTTTCCTGATCCGTTCGGTCCCAGGAACCCGGCGATCTCGCCACGCTCGACCGACAGCGTCACCCGGTTAACCACCGTCTTGTCGCCGAACCGCTTGGTCAGGCCGGTGACCGAGATCGCCGGCAGGGTCATTCCTGGGCGCCCGAAAGGAAGACGTCGACGATCTGACCGGGTTTCAGGTCGCCTTGGTCGAGGGGGCGTGCCTCGACCAGGTAGACCAGCTTTTGCCGGTTCTCGAGCGAGTAGATGACCGGGGGCGTGAATTCCGCCTTGTCCGCGACATAGGTGACCCGGGCCTTCAGGCCATCGGTGCAACCGTCGCAGCGTAGCGCGAGCAGTGTGCCGATGCCGACGGCCGAGAATGCCGTCTCGGGTATGTAGAGGCGCAGTTTCACCGCCCCCTCGCCCAGCACCGACAGCACGGGGGCCGAGGGGCCTGCGATTTCTCCCGGTGTTCGGATCACGTCGAACACGGTCACTGGCGCGTCCAGCGTCAGTGTGCGTTGATCCAGGTTCCATTCCGCCCGATCACGTGCCGCGCGCGCCCCGTCTACGGCGGCCTCGGCTTCGGCGATGGCCTCGGGCCGGGCGGGCAGGCGGGCAACGGCAAGGTCGGCCTCGATCTCGGCAACCCGCGCCTCTGCGACCTCGGCGGCGGTGATCGCGTCATCGCGCTGGGCGTCGGTCACCACGCCGCGGGCGGCGAGGTTGGTCATCCGTTCGCGCTGGCGCCGGGCCTCGTTTGCCTGGGCGACAGCCGAGGTGAGCGCCGCCTCGATCACGCGGATTTCCTCGGGGCGCTTGCCTTCCCTCAAATCGGCCAGATGGCTGCGTGCCTGCGCCAGCACTGCCTCGGCCTCGGCCAGCGCGATTTCGGCATCGCGGCGTTCCATCTCGACCAGTACCGTTCCCGCTGGGACACGGTCGCCGCGGGCGACGCGGACCTCGCGGATCTGCGCGGTGGCGACGGGGGCGACCAGCGTGAATTCCCCTTCGACATAGCCCGTCGCGAAGGGCGGAGGTGCAGCGCAGGCGGAAAACATTGCGGCGGCAAGCGGCAGGGCGCAGAGAAACCCGATCATGTCCGGTGCCTTTCGATCATCGCATGAAGATTGGCCGACAGCAGGTCGGCGATCCGGCCGGCCTCGTCCGGGCCGATCCCCGCCCAGCCGATCCGGCGCAGGACATAGGGTTGCCCGATCCGGAAATACAGCACCTGGCCCAGCATCGCGAAGACGGCCAGCTTGACCTCTTCGCTTTCGGGCGAACGGCCGGTGGCTACGCCCCAAAGCTGGCACAGCATGCGGTGGCGCGGTTCCAGGAACTCGGCATAGATCAGGTCGGCGACCTCGCCCGGGTCGGTCAGTTCGCGCAGCATGAATGCGGCGATGTCGGGGGCCTCGGGCGCGGCAACGAGGAACGCCACGAACCGGCGGAGCATCGCTTCGAGTTGCGCCGCGGCTTCGGTGGGGTTGGTGGGCGATATGTTTTCCGGCGATCCGAGCACGGCCCCGATCCGGGCGGCAACTTCGCGGGCCGAGGCCGCGTGCAGCCCGGCCTTGCCGCCGAAATGGTACGCGATGGAGGCGATGTTGGTGCCTGCCCGTGCCGCCAGCTCGCGGGTCGACGTCTGGCCGAACCCGCGGTGCCCGAAAAGGTGAATCGCGGCCTCGACGAGGCTGTTGCGGGTCTGAAGCGGAGCGGACTCGGTACCCATGGGAACAGGTTAATCAATCGTTTGATTGAAATCAATCAGCATCGACTAACCTCTCCACTTCGCATGGTCCGAAGGGGCTGCCCGAAACCCATCACGCCTGACGGTGCGCGCTGGACGCCCGTCAGGGCCGGTGCGTCAAAGATCACGGGAAGGATGTTCAGGCGACCTGGGGGGTGGGCGGTTCACCCCGGCGGCGCGTCGCCACCCGATAAGCGCGGTGCCCCTGAATATACTCCTCCGCCAAGGTTCTCGCAGCCATCGTCTTGTTCTGGCATCGAAATTCAAGGATTCTGGACCCGAATGGAACGCGCTCCGCCAATCCCGGGCATATCCGGGTGAAGAGTTCGCGGCTGCGACCCGTCAGACCGACACCGCCGCCACCAGCCGATCGCGGGAAAGTTCGGCCTTGGTGCCCTGCACCGTCACCGCGCCGCGTTCCATGACGTAGAACCGGTCGGCAAGCCCGTAGGCGAAGTCGAAATACTGTTCGACCAGGATGATGGCCATGCGCCCCTGGTCGCGCAGGTATTCGATCACGCGGCCGATCTGCTGGATGATGTTGGGCTGGATGCCTTCGGTCGGTTCGTCCAGCAGCAAAAGCTTGGGCTTGGTGATCATCGCCCGGGCGATGGCCAGTTGCTGCTGCTGACCGCCCGACAGGTCGCCACCGCGGCGGCCGGCCATGTCCTTGAGCACCGGGAAAAGTTCGTAAATCTCGTCGGGTACGAAACGCTCTGATTTCGGCAGGCAGGCAAAGCCGGTTTCCAGGTTCTCGCGTACGGTCAGCAGAGGGAAGATCATGCGTCCCTGCGGCACATAGCCCACGCCGCGATGCGCCATCGCCTGGGCGGACACCCGCGGCACGTCCTCGCCGTCAAGCTCCAACCGGCCGGCCGACCGCGCATGCGTGCCCGAGATCGCCTTCAGCAGGCTCGTCTTGCCAACGCCATTGGTGCCCATCACGCAGGTCACCTCGCCCGCTCGCGCCTGCAGGTCGATCCCGTGGAGGATCTGCGAGCCGCCGTAATGCAGCGTCAAACCTTCGGTCTTCAGCATCTTTCAGCGCCCCAGATAGACATCGATCACCTGTTGATTCTTCGTGACATGGTCCAGGCTGCCCTCAGCCAGAACGGACCCTTCGTGCAGCACCGTCACCCGGCACTCCAATCGCCGGACGAATTCCATGTCATGCTCGACGACAACGACGGCGCGTGTCTTGGCGGCCTCTTTCAAGAGGTCGGTGGTGTGCTCGCGTTCGGCCAGCGTCATGCCCGCGGCGGGTTCGTCCACCAACAGCAGCCGCGGCTCCTGCGCCAGCAGCATGCCGATTTCCAGCCATTGCTTCTGGCCGTGGCTCAGCTCGCCCGACTTGCGTTGCAACTGGTCGGCCAGACCGATTTCCTCGGCCAGTTCCTCGACGCGCGCCTTGTCCGCCGTGGTTTCGCGGTAGAACAGAACCTTCCACGGTGCGCGGTCCTTTTTCAGGGCCATCAGCAGGTTGTCGAACACCGACTGGTCCTCGAACACGGTCGGGCGCTGGAACTTGCGGCCAATCCCGGCCCGCGCGATCTGGCTTTCGTTCATCTTCAGAAGCGACCGGCTCATCTCGCCCCAAAGCACCTCGCCGGAATCGGGCTTGGTCTTGCCGGTGACGATGTCCATGAAGGTGGTCTTGCCCGCACCATTCGGACCGATGATCGCCCGCAACTCTGCCGGGCCGATATCAAAGGACAGGTTGTTGATGGCCTTGAACCCGTCGAAGCTGACCGAGACGCCCGAAACTTCCAGAAGCGTTGTCATTGCTCGGCCTCCTTCTCGCGAAGCGAACCCTGGTCTGGCCCAAGGGCGGCGCCGTGGCGGTCGGGGCCGTGCCGGCCGGTCAACAGGTCGAACAACCCGCCGATGCCCTTGGGCGCGAAGAGCGTGACGAGGACGAAGCTGAATCCCAGAAGCACCAGCCACCAGTCGACCCATTTCACCGTGTAGATGCCCAGCGGCAGGTCGGGTACCTGCCCGCCGGTGAACCATGTGGACAGAAGCGAAACGAAAGCCGCCCCGATCACCGCGCCGTAAAGCCGCCCGCGCCCGCCGATCGCCACCCAGACGGCCAGGTAGATCGACGCGATGGGGGCGATCTCGGCGGGGTTGATTATGCCCGCCTGCGGGTAATAAAGCGCCCCCGCGATCCCCGCGATCACGGCGGTCAGGGTGAACACGAACAGCTTGTAGCCCTCGACGGAGTAGCCCAGGAACCGCACCCGTGCCTCGTCGTCGCGGATGCCGCGGATCACGCTACCGAACTTGCCCGAGACCACGAAGGCCGCGACGACGTAACCGATGGCAAGTGCCGCGGCAGAGGCCCAGAAGAACCAGATCGAGACCATGGATTGCGGCACGTCAGCGGCGCCGGGCAGGTTCTGAAGGCCGGACAGACCGTTGTTGCCCCTCAGCCCGCTGTCGTTCTGGAACAGGTACAGGGCAAGGGCCAGCGTCATCGCCTGCGTCAGGATCGAAAGATAGACGCCCGTCACGCGCGAACGGAAGGCAAGCCAGCCGAAGACAAGGGCCAACAGGCCGGGGACCAGCACCACCAGCGCCAGCTGGATCGGCAGCGAATGGGCAAATGTCCACACCGCCGGGAAGTCCGACCCGCCGACGACGCCGAAGATCTGCGTGCCGATGGCATCGCGTATTTCGTCCGGCGTGGGCGGGATTTCCGCCTGGGCCAGCGATTCCGCGACGATCAGTTCCGTGCGGGCATACATCAGCCACATGCCGATCATGTAGCCGCCCAAACCGAAAAACGCGAAATGGCCCAGTGACAGGATGCCGGTATAGCCCCAGACGAGGTCCATCGCGATGGCGACCAGGCACAGGCACAGCGTCTTGCCCAGCGTCTTGACGAAGCTGGTCGAGATCAGGCCGACCCCCAACCCCTCGCCTAACACCGTCACCGCCAGGGTGAAGACCCCCAGCAGGGCAAGGAAGATAAGCACCGAGGGGTTTCTGGCGACAAAGCTCTTGCGCATGGCTCAATCCCCCGCCGCGCGGCCCCTCAGGGCGATGATGCCCCGCGGCCGGAACTGGATGAAAAGAATGATGAACAGGATCATGTAGGTCTGGGCGGCCAGCGTGTTGGACGGGTTCAGCCATTCGATCCCCTTTTGCAGGAAGCCGATGAGAGTCGCGCCCAGAAGCGTGCCCCAGATGTTGCCGACGCCGCCCACGACCACGGTCATGAAGCTTTGCACGATGTAGTCCTGCCCCAGTTCCGAGGTGACCTTGGCATACAGGCCGATGGCGACCCCGGCGACGCCGGCGATGCCGGAGCCCAGCCCGAAGGCCAGCATGTTGATCCGTTCGGGGTTGATACCCATCGAGGCGGCCATGCGCGGGTTCTGCGTCACCGCCCGCACCTCCAGCCCCAGCCGCGTCTTGCGCATGATGAACAGGAACAGGCCAAGGAAGATCAGCGCCAGCACGAAGATCGCGATGCGGATATAGCTGATCGAGACCACGTCGTTGATCACCAGCGCGCCGTCCAGCCAGTCGGGCGATGTCAGCGGGCGCGCCTGCGTGCCGAAGATGTTCTTGGCCAGCTGCTGCAGGGCTATGGAAATGCCGAAGGTCGCCAGCAGCGTTTCCAGCGGCCGGTTGTAAAGCCAGCGGATCACCAGCCGCTCCATCGCGACGCCCGCGCCGAAGGTGATCGCGAAGGCGAGCGGCAGCGCGATCAGGATCGACAGCGTATAGTCGGGCACGAGTTGCTGGACGACATAGCCAGTATAGGCCCCCATCATGATGAACTCGCCATGGGCCATGTTGATGACCCCCATCACCCCGAAGGTAACGGCCAGCCCGATCGCCGCGAGGAAGTAGATCGAGGCCAGCGACAGCGCGTCCAGCGTCAGGTCGGCGGCCTGGTTCAGCCCCACCTTCAGCGCGATGTCGTCCAGGGCGGCGGCGGCCGCTGCGGTGATCTCGGGATCGGTTTCGGCGTAGCGCTCATAGAAGGTATGGGAGGCCAGCGCCTCGGCGACCTGGGCTTCGGTCGCGGTGGCTGGCACGATCCCGGCCTCGGCTAGCTCGGCATAGGCGCGTTCGCGCGCGGCGTCGGTGTCCAGCTGGGCCACCGGCACGCTGCCCACCCGGCCATTCTGGATATTTGCAGCCAGCGCGGCGCGGATGTCGTCACGGTTGATCCGGGGCGGGGCAAGATCGGCCGCGACCAGCAGCGCATAGGCCTCGTCCTTCGGCAAGGCCTCGCTGCCGGGTTCCAGCACGCGGGCCAAGTTCTCGGCCGCCGGCGGATTGCCCGAGACGACGGCCCGTGTGGTCGCGACCAGCGGGTTCAAAGCGGCGCGGGCATCCACGCCCAGATCGCCGGCAAAGCTCTGGATGGCGGCGATCCGGGCCGCCGGGTCTTCGTCGTAGGAAATCGTCAGCAGCCGTTCCAACCGCTCCTTTCGGGCCCTCAGGTCCGGATCGGTCTCTGCCCCGATGCTGGCGCGCAGCGCGGCCAGGTGCGCAGGCTCGGCGTCGCGCGAGATCGCGTTCAGCGCGTCGGCCCGCCGTGCGGGGTCGGGGTCGGTCAGCTGGAATTGCACCAGGGCGGCCCCGATCATGCCGCGGATGCCGCTGTTGGGCTTGAGTTGCTCGATTTCGTCCTTGGCCGCGGTTGCCGTCTCGTTGCCGGTCGCGATGTCGACAAGCCGGTAGGTCTGTGCGTCGATCCGCTCGGCAAAGAAGAAAAGCCCGTCCGCCTTGCGCTGCCACAACTCCTTGCCCTGCCATTTCTCAAGCACCACCTGGGCTGCGGGCAAACCGCTGTCGCGCAGCGCGTCGATCGCCGGGGCGATGGTCCGGCGCGAGCTTTGCTCGATCAGGTCGCGGTGTTGCTGGAGGAGCTTCTGGATCGGGCTGTCCTGCGCCGCGGCGGGCAGGGTGAACAGCACGAGAAAAGAGAGTGCGGCAAGAAGGATGCGCATCGTTTGGGGCCTGTCCTGGGAAAAGGGGGCGGGCACGCCCGCCCCCACATGTCGCTCAGTAGTTCGACTTGATCTGGACGCAGCTCGATGTTTCGGTGTTGTACATCCCGCACTCGAGGTCCTTCCAGTCCGAGGTCAGCACGGCCGACTCGGGCAGGAAATCGGTCCAGGCGTCGCCCGGCACCGGATCGGTTTCCGAGATGATGTCGAATTGGCCATCCTCGAGGATCTCGCCGATCAACACCGGCTTGGACAGGTGGTGGTTGGTGCCCATCACGGCCGTGCCGCCCGTCAGGTTCGGGAATTCCTGGCCCCACATCGCCTCGCGCACGGCGTCGACATCGGTCGTCCCGGCCTGCTCGACCGCGTTCACCCACATGTTGAAGCCGATGTAATGGGCCTCCATCGGGTCGTTGGTCACGCGGGCGTCATCGCCGATGAAGGCGTGCCAGGTCTCGATGAACGCGGCGTTTTCCGGCGTGTCGGCGGACATGAAATAGTTCCAGGCCGCCAGATGCCCGACAAGGTTGGTGGTGTCGAGGCCCGAAAGTTCTTCTTCGCCCACCGAGAAGGCGACGACGGGAATGTCATCGGCCGAAACGCCCTGCGCGGCCAGTTCCTTGTAAAAGCCGATATTGGCGTCGCCGTTGATGGTGGAAATCACGCCCACCTTCTTGCCGTCCGCCCCCAGCGCCACGACGTCCGACACGATCTTGGACCAGTCGGAATGGCCGAAGGGTGTATAGTTCACGAAGATGTCCTCTTCCGCGATGCCCTTCGATTTCAGATAGGATTCCAGGATGTTGTTCGTGGTGCGCGGATAGACATAGTCGGTGCCCAGCAGCGCGAACTTCTCGACGCCCAGTTCCTCGAGGAAGTAATCCGTCGCCGGGATGGCCTGCTGGTTCGGCGCGGCGCCGGTGTAGAACACGTTCCTTGAGCTTTCCTCGCCCTCGTATTGCACCGGGTAGAACAGCAGCCCGTTCAGTTCCTCGATCACCGGCAGGACCGATTTCCGGCTGACCGACGTCCAGCAGCCGAACATCACATCCACGTCCTGCACGGTCAGCAACTCACGTGCCTTTTCGGCAAACAGCGGCCAGTCCGAGGCCGGGTCTACGACAACCGCCTCAAGTTGCTTGCCCAGCACGCCGCCCTTCTTGTTCTGCTCTTCGATGAGCATCAGCATCGTGTCTTTCAGGGTCGTCTCGGAAATCGCCATCGTCCCCGAGAGCGAATGCAGCACGCCCACCTTGATCGTGTCCTGCGCCCAGGCCGGCAGGGCAAGCGCGCCAAAGGCGACTGCGCCCGCGAGAATGGTCTTGAGAGTCTTCATGAATTCCCTCCGCGCGGGACAGGAACGGGCAGGTTGCGCGCACACGGCGCGGTGCCTACCCTCAGCCCCGCAACTTTACGTTGCACCCGTGTGTCGGCCTCTCCGAAGTCCCAAGTCGTGGGCCGTCACACACCCCGTCGATCGACCGAAGCCGTCCCCGCGGGCAGCGTCAGGCTTTCTGCGCCGCGGCAAGGTGGCAATCGCCAGCGTCATGCTGGCGTGGCGATTCCGGATAGCTGTCTAATTTTTTGGCGTATGGCCGCAGTTCTGGTTAAAAAACATGCTGAAATCTTTCTGAATCATCCAAACCCCGCCGAAAAGCTGGGCAGATACCACTTGTCTGCGGGACAACAGGGCAGTGTGGTCGGGCTTCTTCGGGGGTGTTCAGATTACCTGCCAGGTCAAACATGGCGCGGTCATTGCGCGACCGGCCCAGCCGCGGGCGGTCGGTCAAATCGCGTTGGCGGTCAAGTCGCTGGGCGGGCGCACCGCGCTGTCCGGGCTGCGGCAAAGCGGTGCCTTCAAGGCGCTTTTCCCGCGCGCAAGGGGGGGCGCGGTCGAGGCGATTCTGATCAACACGGCCGGTGGCATTACCGGGGGCGACCGGTTCGACACCCGGATCGAGGCGCAGGCGGAAAGTCACCTTTCGGTAACGACGCAGGCGGCCGAGCGCGCCTATCGGGCGCAGCCGGGCGAACGCGGAAGGGTGACGAACCGTCTGTCCGTCGGGCCTGGTGCGCGGCTCGACTGGCTGCCGCAGGAAACCATTCTTTACGATGGGTCGGCGCTGGAGCGGACCTTGGTGGCCGATCTGGCCGCCGATGCCCGGCTCTTGCTGGTCGAGCCAGTGGTCTTCGGCCGCGCCGCGATGGGCGAGGTCCTGCATGACGCCCTGTTCCACGACCGGATCGAGATACGCCGCGCGGGTGTGCCGCTTTATCTGGATGCGCTGCGCCTGGTCGGAGACTTGGCCGCCCACCTGGCCCGGCCTGCCCTGGCGGGTGGGGCCGGCGCGATGGCCAGCCTGGTTTTCGTCGCGCCAGAAGCCGAGTCCCAGCTGAAGCCCCTGCGCGCCTTGATGCCCCCGACCGGCGGTGTCAGCCTTCTGCGCGAAGACGTGCTGGTGATGCGCCTGCTTGCGCCCGACAGTTTCGCGTTGCGCCGGGCGCTTGTCCCGGCCTTGATATGCCTGACCGACAACGCCCTGCCAAGATCATGGATGACGTGACATGCAACTGACCCCCCGCGAAAAGGACAAGCTTCTGGTCGCGATGGCCGCCGAGGTCGCCCGCAAGCGGCTGGCGCGCGGCGTCAAGCTGAACCACCCCGAGGCCATCGCGCTGATCACCGATGCGGTGGTCGAAGGCGCCCGCGATGGCCGCAGCGTGGCCGACATGATGGAGGCGGGCGCCCAGGTGATCACCCGCGACCAGTGCATGGAGGGCGTGCCCGAGATGATCCACGAGGTGCAGGTCGAGGCCACTTTCCCCGACGGCACCAAGCTTGTGACCGTGCATAACCCGATCCGCTGAATACCACCCGAGGAGACCCAAGCGATGAAACGCCTTGCCCTTGCCTTCGTCCCCGCGCTGATCGCTGCAAACCCTGCGCTGGCCCATCTCGATCCGGTCGCCCACGGCTCTTTCGCCGCGGGCTTCAGCCACCCGGTCTTCGGCGCCGATCACATCCTCGCCATGGTGGCCGTGGGCCTCTGGGCGGTCACGATGGGCGGGCGCGCACTCTCGGCGCTACCCGTAGCCTTCGTGGGGGCGATGACGCTTGGCTTCGGGCTGGCACTCGCGGGGCTGGCGTTGCCGCTTGTCGAGCCGATGATCGTCGCCTCGGTGCTGGTTCTCGGCCTTCTGGTGGCGCTTGCGATCCGCATGCCCCTGCCGGCGGGGGCTGCGGTGGTTGGCGTGCTGGCGCTGTTCCATGGTCACGCCCACGGCGCCGAGATGGGCGGCGCGGCGGCGCTGGGTTACATGGGCGGCTTTGCCTTGGCGACCGCGCTGCTGCACGGCGTGGGCGTTTTGGCTGGACTGGCCCTGGCGCGGGTTGGCGGCGGGCTGCTGGCCCGGGGCGCGGGTGTCGCCGTCGCCGCGGCCGGTTCGACGCTGATGCTGGCCGGGTGAGGGCGCGCGCCATGATTCCCGGAGCGCTTTTCCCCGCTGCAGGCAGCCTGGCCTTGAACGCGGACCGCGCGGCCATCACCTTGATGGTGGCGAATACCGGCGACCGGCCGGTGCAGGTCGGCAGCCACTACCATTTCGCCGAGACGAATCCGGCGCTCGATTTCGACCGGGCCGCGGCGCATGGCATGCGCCTGGACATCGCCGCGGGCACCGCCGTCCGCTTCGAACCCGGGCAGAAACGTGAGGTCGCGCTGATCCCCATCGCCGGCGCCCGCCGTGTCTTCGGCTTCAACGGTCACGTGATGGGCGATCTTTAGACCAATCGCAGACCAAGGAGGATGACCGATGACAAGCTCGCCCCCGCCGCTTTATTCCCCTGCCGCGCCGTTCTGGATGGCATCCTGGATGGTCGACCAGCAGATCCGCATGGTGCAGATCGTCACCGATGCCATGCTGCGCGCCAACCCTTGGCTTGGGTTGATGCTGCGTGCCGGTGGCATCGACCCGCTGACCGCCGATGCGGCGATCGGCAAGGGCGATGAGGCGGGCGAACTGGATCTGGAGGCCGGTGGCGCCGAGGCAGAGGTGCCGCGGGCGCGTCCGCAGGTCGTGGTGGCTGCAAAACCGGTGCCCGAGCCAGCCGAGATGCCCAGGGCCGAAGCCGACCCCGCGCCCAAGGCTGCCGGGGTGCGCAAACGGTCAACGCCCGCGCCTCGGCGCAAGCCATCGGCCAGCGCCCCGCGCAGCGGCAGCCGTGCCCGGCGCAAACCCTCGGCGCCGCCGCCGCTGCCGGGCAGCGGGTCCCAGGAGCCGAAGAAATGAGCCGTCTGCCCGGCCGGCGACTGGCGGCGATGCTTGCCGTTCTGGCCGGGGCACCCGTGTCGGCCGTTGCGGCCTGCCCGGGCCAGACCCAGCTTGAAATGAACGACTGTGCGGCGGCGGCCCATGGCATCGCCGATGCCGAGCTGAACGCCGTCTGGTCGGTCGTCAAGCCGCAGATGGACTCGGCCGGCGTGGGTGCCCGGCTGCTGGATGCGCAACGCAAATGGATCGACTTCCGCGACGCGGCCTGTGCCGCCGAGGTCGCGCTGTTCGAGGGGGGCTCCATCGCGCCCCTCGTCTATTCCAACTGCCTGACCCGATTGACCCAGCGCCGGACCGAAGACCTGCGCGCGCTCGTGAACTGACAGGGAACCGCCCATGCCCAGAGAAATCGCCCGTGCCGACTATGCCGCGATGTTCGGCCCGACCACCGGGGATCGGCTCCGCCTCGCCGATACGGACCTGATCATCGAGGTGGAACGCGACCTGACCACCTACGGCGAAGAGGTGAAATTCGGCGGCGGCAAGGTGATCCGCGACGGGATGGGGCAATCCCAGGCGACGCGGGCCGAGGGCGCGGTGGACACCGTTATCACCAACGCGCTGATCTTGGACCACAGCGGCATCTACAAGGCCGATGTGGGACTGAAGGACGGGCGCATCGCCAGGATCGGCAAGGCGGGCAACCCCGACACCCAGCCGGGTGTCGATATCATCGTCGGGCCGGGGACCGAGGCCATCGCGGGCGAGGGGAAAATACTGACCGCGGGGGGCTTCGACAGCCATATCCACTATATCTGCCCGCAGCAGATCGAGGATGCGTTGCATTCCGGGCTGACGACGATGCTGGGTGGCGGCACGGGGCCCGCGCACGGCACGCTGGCCACCACCTGCACGCCTGGGCCCTGGCACATCGGGCGGATGTTGCAGGCGGCCGACGCCTTCCCGATGAATCTGGCTTTCGCGGGCAAGGGCAACGCCTCGCTGCCCGGTGCCCTGCTCGAGCAGATCGAGGGTGGCGCCTGCGCGCTGAAACTGCACGAGGATTGGGGGACGACCCCCGCGGCCATCGACTGTTGCCTGAGCGTCGCCGACGACATGGACGTGCAGGTGATGATCCACACCGACACGCTGAACGAAAGCGGGTTCGTGGAACACACGATCGCCGCCATGAAGGGCCGGACGATACACGCTTTCCATACCGAAGGGGCAGGGGGCGGGCACGCGCCCGACATCATCAAGGTCTGCGGCGAAGACTATGTGTTGCCCTCGTCGACCAACCCGACGCGGCCCTTCACGGTGAACACGCTGGAAGAGCACCTGGACATGCTGATGGTGTGTCACCACCTCGACAAGTCGATCCCCGAGGACGTGGCCTTTGCCGAAAGCCGGATCCGGCGCGAGACGATCGCGGCCGAGGACATCCTGCACGACATGGGCGCGTTTTCCATCATCGCGTCCGACAGCCAGGCGATGGGCCGGGTCGGAGAGGTCATAATCCGCACCTGGCAGACCGCCGACAAGATGAAGAAACAGCGCGGGCGACTGGCCGAGGAAACCGGCGAGAACGACAATTTCCGGGTGCGCCGTTACGTTGCGAAATACACGATCAACCCTGCGATTGCGCACGGGATCTCCCACGAGATCGGGTCGATCGAGGTGGGCAAGCGCGCCGACCTCGTGCTGTGGAACCCCGCCTTCTTCGGGGTGAAACCGGAAATGGTGCTGATGGGCGGCACCATCGTCTGCGCACAGATGGGCGACCCGAACGCCTCGATCCCGACACCCCAGCCTGTTTATACTCGCCCGATGTGGGGCGCCTATGGCCGGTCGGTCGAGAATTCTGCCGTGATCTTCGTGTCCGAGGCCGCACAGGCGGGCGGCATCCGGGGCAAGCTGGGGCTGGCCAAGCAGACGCTGTCGGTCAGGAACACCCGCGGCATCGGCAAGAAAGACCTCGTACTGAACGACGCAACGCCGCGGATCGAGGTGAACCCGGAAACCTACGAGGTGCGCGCCGATGGCGAACTCTTGACCTGCGCGCCGGCTGACGTACTGCCGATGGCGCAACGATACTTCATGTTCTGAGGGGAAAATGGGACAGGCGCACAAATGTGCTGCACCGCAGCAACAAGGTAGGGGCGATACGAAGCTGTCATTGGGCCGTGTGCGGCATAAGCCCTATTTTAACGCCCATGGGAGGAGACTTCTTGTGAACCACGAGGAGATTTCCGATGGGAACGCCGTACATGACGCTCAAGACCGCGCCAGGTGGCATGTCCGAGCGACTGGACCTGTTCTTTGCGGGGCTTGGTCTGGGCGTCAACGCCTACACGCTGCGCCGATCGAGGATGCGCGAAATTCAGGCCCTGAATGCCTGTTCCGACGCGCAACTGGCGCGCATGGGCCTGACACGGGACGACATCCCGGGCTACGTCTTCCGCGACCTGTTCTGCTGAGGCCCGCAGGGGCCGGGGGGCGCGCATGAGCACGCTGCCCGTGGTCCGCGAACTGCGCCCAGCCATCGCGGGGCGCGCCGACGATTGCGTGACGCTGACCTATGACGAACGGTTCCTGCGGCGCAAACGTCTTGTCACCGACGGCGGTCTTGCCTTCCTTCTGGACCTTCCCAAGACAACCTCGCTGAACGAGGGGGACGTGCTGTGCCTCGAGGACGGTCTGACCATAAGGGTCAAGGCCGCCGACGAACCGCTGCTCGAGGTTTCCGGCCCCGACCTGCCGCGGATCGCCTGGCATATCGGCAACCGCCACACCCCCTGTCAGATCGACGCCCGGCGCCTGTTGATCCAGCGCGACCACGTCATGCGCGACATGCTGGAAAAGATCGGTGCGACGGTCGCCGAAGTGACCGAACCCTTCACGCCCGAGGGCGGGGCCTATGGGCACGGGCGCACGCATGGCCATTCGCACGGTCACGACCACGAGCATGGGCACGATCACGACCACGGGCACGGCCACCATCACCATGGCCATGACCACGACCATGCCCACTGATGCACAGGTTCTGAAGCTGGCCCAGTGGCTGTCGCCCGCCTACCCGGTTGGGGCGTTCAGCTACAGCCACGGGCTGGAATGGGCGGTTGCGGCGGGCGAGGTGGCGGATGCCGCCGCCTTGCGGGACTGGCTGGCCGATGTTCTGGCGCATGGGGCGGGCCGGGCAGACGCGATCTTCCTCGCGGCGGCGTTCAATGCGCCGGGGGCCGAGGCGCTGGCCGGTGTCGACGCGCTGGCCCGCGCCTTCCAGCCCTCGGCCGAACGGCTTCTGGAAACCACCGCCCAGGGTGCCGCCTTCGCCAAGGTCACCGCCGATGTCTGGCCCGCTGACCTGCCCGCGCTGACCTATCCGGTCGCGTTGGGCCGGGCCGCGCGGCTGCACGACCTGCCGTTGGTCCTGACGGCGCGGATGTACCTTCACGCCTTCACGTCGAACCTTGTTTCGGCGGCGATCCGGCTGATCCCCATCGGCCAGACCGACGGGCAACGGGTCCTGACCGCGCTGACACCGCTTTGCGAAACCGTGGCCGAGGCGGCGACGGCCGAAACGCCGGACGATCTGTCCAGCACCGCCTTTCTCGCCGACATCGCGTCGATGCATCACGAAACCCAGTATTCGAGGCTTTTCCGCACATGACTTCCCCCAACGGCCCCCTCCGCGTGGGCATCGGCGGCCCGGTGGGCGCCGGCAAGACCACGCTGACCGCGGCACTCGCCCGCGCGCTGTCCCCGCGCTTCTCGGTCGCCGTCGTCACCAACGACATCTACACGCAAGAGGATGCCGAGGCGCTGATGCGGATGCAGGTGCTGCCCGCCGAGCGGATCAAGGGTGTGGAAACCGGCGGCTGCCCGCATACGGCGATCCGCGAGGATGCCTCGATCAACCTCGCCGCCATCGCGGAGCTGACCGAAAGGTTTCCCGATCTCGACGTGGTGCTGATCGAGTCGGGCGGCGACAACCTGTCGGCCACGTTCAGCCCCGAACTGGCCGACGTGACGCTTTACGTGATCGACGTCGCCGCGGGCGAGGAAATTCCCCGCAAGGGCGGCCCCGCGATCACGAAATCCGATCTGCTGATCATCAACAAGACCGACCTCGCCCCCCATGTCGGCGCGGATCTGTCGGTGATGGAGCGTGATGCGAAACGGATGCGGGGCGAGGGCAAGTTCATCTTTGCCGCGTTACGTCACGGGCAAGGCGTGGACGAGATCGCCGCCGAACTTTGCCTGGTCGGAGGGCTGGCCGAGACCGCCTGAACCTGGCCCGGCACTGGCGCCTCTCGCCGGAACATCCCGGCGCGCGGGGTTCCGCCCAACCCCGGGTCCGACCATGGTCGCGCTTGGCAGGGTCACACCCTTGGTTGCACGCTTTCCAGCGGGAACCATCAAGGGAGGAGACCCATGCTCGACACGACCACTGTCGATACGGTGACGCATGTCCTGTCCGAGTTCGGCGACGCGCTGGAGAAAGGCGATATCGAGCGCGCCGTCGCGCAGTTCCAGGACGACTGCTACTGGCGCGACCTTGTCACCTTTACCTGGAACATCGCCACGCTAGAGGGCAAGGACCAGATCCGCGACATGCTGGGGGCGCAGCTCTCTGCCATCCGCCCGACCGGCTGGACCATCGCCGCCGGCGAAACGCCTGAAGAGGCCGACGGCCTGATCACCGCCTGGATCGAGTTCGAAACGGACGTGGCGCGCGGTTACGGTCTTGTCCGTCTCAAGGACGGCAAGATCTGGACGCTGCTCACCTCGATGACCGAACTCAAGGGGTTCGAGGAACCGCTGGGCTTCGAACGTCCCTTGGGCGCCAGGCATGGGGCGGCGAAGAACCGCAAGACCTGGGCGGAGGAGCGCGAGGAGGAGGCGCGCACCCTCGGCTACACGAAACAGCCCTACGTGGTGATCGTCGGCGGCGGGCAGGGCGGCATCGCGCTGGGCGCGCGGCTGCGCCAGCTGGGCGTGCCCACGATCATCGTGGAAAGGAACGACCGCCCCGGCGACAGCTGGCGGAACCGGTACAAGTCGCTCTGCCTGCACGACCCGGTCTGGTACGACCACTTGCCCTACCTGCCGTTCCCGCCGAACTGGCCGGTCTTCAGCCCCAAGGACAAGATCGGCGACTGGCTGGAGATGTATACCAAGGTGATGGAGCTGAACTACTGGACGCGCACCACCTGCAAGTCCGCGAGATACGACGAGACCAAGAAAGAATGGACCGTCGTCGTGGACCGCGACGGCGAAGAGGTCGTGCTGAAGCCCAAACAGTTGGTGCTGGCCACCGGCATGTCGGGCAAGGCCAACATGCCCCAAATCCCCGGAATGGAGAAATTCAGGGGCGACCAGCACCATTCCTCGAAGCATCCCGGCCCGGACGCCTATGCGGGCAAGAAGGCCGTGGTCGTGGGGTCCAACAACTCCGCCCACGACATCTCGGCCGCGCTTTGGGAGGCGGGGGCGGATGTCACAATGGTGCAGCGCTCGACGACGCATATCGTACGGTCCGACACGCTGATGGAGATCGGCCTGGGCGCGCTTTATTCCGAGGAAGCGGTGCAGAACGGCATGACGACCCAGAAGGCCGACATGATCTTCGCCTCGATCCCCTATGCCATCCTGCACGAGTTCCAGATCCCGCTCTACGAGCAGATGAAGGAGATCGACAAGGACTTCTACGATGGGCTGGAAAAGGCCGGGTTCCGGCTCGACTGGGGCGATGACGGCTCGGGGCTGTTCATGAAATATCTGCGCCGTGGCTCGGGCTATTACATCGACGTGGGCGCCAGCCAGCTGATCATCGACGGCGAGATAAAGCTGGCCCATGGCCAGGTCACCGAGGTGGTCGAGGACGGCGTCATCCTCGAGGATGGCACGAAACTGACGGCCGACGTGATCGTCTGGGCCACGGGCTATGGGTCGATGAACGGCTGGGCGGCCGACCTGATCGGACAGGACGTGGCCGACAAGGTGGGCAAGTGCTGGGGGCTCGGCTCGAACACCACGAAGGACCCCGGCCCATGGGAGGGCGAACAGCGCAACATGTGGAAGCCGACCTGCCAGGAGGCGCTGTGGTTCCACGGCGGTAACCTGCACCAGTCGCGCCATTACTCGCAGTACCTGTCGCTGCAGCTCAAGGCGCGGATGGAGGGGATCGACACGCCGGTCTACGGGCTCCATCCGCCCCATCACCTGAACTAGGCGGCAAGCGGCCCGCCCAGCGGGCGGGCCGTTCGCCCCAAGATGCGGACGGCCTCGCGCCCGGCGTCCCCCCCCCAGAACGCACCAAGAGGGCTTGCCGGCTTATGCGCCGTGCCGGCCGTGCCTCAGCCGGCCAGCGCCTCTTCCAGTTCGCGTGCAAGCCGGCGGGTTTCCTCTGCCCGCGGCTTGGAGAACCGGGCGAGCAGCAGGTAAGCCACCGGGGTCAGGTACAATGTCGACAGCGTGGCAAGCCCCAGCCCGCCGACGATGACCCAGCCCAAAGCCTCGCGCGCCTCGGCACCCGCGCCCGAGGACAGGATCAGCGGCACGCCGCCCAGCACAGTCGAGGTCATGGTCATCATCACCGGCCGCAGGCGGATCGTCGAGGCGTCGAAGATCGCGTCGCGAATCTCGGCCCCGCCGTCGCGCAGCTGGTTGGCGAATTCGACGATCAGGATGCCGTTCTTGGCCATGATCCCGATCAGCATCACCAGCCCGATCTGCGAATAGACGTTCAGGCTGAGCCCGGTGAACAACAGCGCGAAGACCGCGCAGGCCAGCCCCAGCGGCACGGTCGCCATTACTACGATGGCCGAGACGAAGCTCTCGAACTGCGCGGCCAGCACCAGGAACACCACCGCGATGGCAAAGCCGAAGATGATGGCCAGCCCGGAATTCGTCTGGTTCAGCGTCGCGGCTTCGCCCAGCGGCACGATGCGGTTCTGTTCCTCCAGGATGCCTCCGGCCAGTTGCTCGACCCGGGCCAGCGCGTCCCCCAGTGCCAGTTCGGGTGTCAGGCTGGCCGAGATCTCGACCGATCGGCTCTGGTCCTCGCGGTCCAGTTCGGGCGCGACGGCACGTTCCTCCAGCCGCACGAAGGTGGACATCGGCACCATCTGTCCCCGGGCTGTCTGGACGAAGATGTTCTGCAGGTCGCTCGGGTCGTTCACTGGGTTCGAACTCGACAGCATCTGGATGTCAAAGCTCTGGTCGCCGATGAAGACCGACCCCACCGTCCGCCCGTTCAGCACCGCCCTCAGCGCATCGCCCAGCCCTGTGATGTCGATGCCCAGGTCCGAGGCGCGCGTGCGGTCGATCTCGACGAAAAGCTGCGGCTGGGTCGTTTCGTATTCGAGGTCGACGTCGCCGAAGGCGGGGTCTTCTTCCATCCGGGCGACCAGGGCTTCGGACATCTCTGCAAGGCGTTCATAGCTGTCCCCGGTGATCGCAAAGCGCAACCCGCGGCCCGCACCGCGAATACCCAGCGAATTGGGCTGGATGGCGAAGGCGCGGACACCCACGATCTGCCTCAGTTTGCCGTTGATCTCGCCGACGATCTCGTCCTGGCTGCGGGCGCGGTCGCCCCAATCGGCCAGCCGGAACACCATGAAGCCGCTGTTATCCGCGCCGAACCCCGCGATCGCGAAGACCGACGTGATTTCGCCCGCCTCGCGCAGCGGCGCCACCGCATCCTCGATCGCGCGCATCTTGGCTTGCGTATAGTCGAGGGACACACCTTGCGGCGCGCTGACCCGAAGCAGTGCAACGGCCCGGTCCTCGCGGGGCGTCAGTTCCTGACGGATACCACCCGCAACCAACACCGCCGTCAGCGCGAAAAGCGCCGCGGCCAGAACCACAACGGCGGGCATCGCCAGCGCGCCGCGCAGCGTGCGCGCATAGGCCCCGGCCAGCGCCCGCCCGGCCCAGGCAATCGGGCCGCGGCCACCTGCGCCGGCATCGGCGCCAAGCATCCGGCTGGCCAGGACGGGGCAAAGCGTCAGTGCCACCACCGACGAGATCGCGACCGCCATTGCAAGCGTAAAGCCGAATTCACGGAACAGCCCGCCCGCCTGCCCCGGCAGGAAGGACAGCGGAACGAAGACGGCGGCGAGGGTCGCGGTGGTCGTCACGACGGCAAAGAAAACCTGTTTCGTGCCCAGAACGGCTGCCGCGCGCGGCCCCATGCCCTCGCCCCGGCGACGCACGATGTTTTCCAGCACCACGATGGCGTCATCCACCACAAGGCCCGTCGCCAGCACCAGCGCCAGCAGCGTCAGGATATTCACCGAAAAGCCCACGATGTAGATCGCGGCCAGCGTGCCGATCAGCGCCACGGGCATGGTCAGCCCCGGGATCAGCGTCGCCCGCAGGTCGCGCAGGAACACGAAGATCACCAGCACCACGATCGCGGTCGCCAGCCCCAGGGTTTTCAGCACCTCGACGATGGCCCCATTGACGAAAACCGCGTCGTCGGAAGTGACGAAGATGTTGATATCGTCCGGCAATGTGCGATCGAGTTCGGCCACCACCGCGCGCACATCGCGCGAGATGTCCAGCGTGTTGGACCCCGCCTGCCGGATCACGCCCAGCCCGATGCCGGTCTGGCCGTTGGCCCGCAGGACCGTCTCGTTCGGCGCGGGTCCCAGCGTCACGCGGGCAACGTCGCGCACCTCGACATTCGGGGCGATCCGCAGGTCCTCGAACGCTTCGGGCGAGGCGACCATGGCGGTGGTGCGCACGTTGATCGACTGCCGCGCGCCCTCCAGATCGCCCGCGGCCGCGTTGAACCCCGCGTCCGACAGCGCGCGCGCCATGTCCGCCAGGGTCAATCCGCGGCTCGCCAGCGCCGCTTGGTCGATATCGACGCGAAAGATCGGCTCGCGGTCGCCATAGACCCGCAGGTCGGCCACCCCCTCGACCGAGATCAGCCGGTCCTCGACCCGCTCCTCGACGATCCGCGTCAAATCCTGTGCGCTGCGGCTGCGCGAGGTGACCGCGACACGCAGGACCGGCTGCGCATCGGCATCGGCCTTGACGATCTCGGGGTCCTCGGCGCCGTCGGGCAGTTGCCCTTCGATCCGGGCCACCGCGTCGCGGGTATCGGTCGCGGCCACGTCGATATCGACGCTTTCACTGAATTCCAGCGTCACCCTGCTGCGCCCGAAGCGCGAGTTCGACGAGATCGAGCGCACACCCGCGACCCGGCCCACCGCGCCCTCGATGCGGCCGGTGATCTCCTGGTCGATGGTTTCGGGCGAGGCGCCGGGGAATTCCGTCGTGACGGTGACGACGGGCCGGTCCACGTTTGGCAATTCGCGGATCTCGACGCCGAACAGCGCCGCGAACCCCGCCAGAACGATCAGCGCGCTGACGACCAGCGCCAGGATCGGCCGGCGCACGAACAGGGCGGGGCCACCGCCTTCGGCCGCGCGGGTGGCTTCCTCCAGCATGGGCGGCCTCCTATAACTGGGCGGCCGCGCGGGCCGGGAACAGCGCGGCCTGCGGCGCGACGATCTTGACCTCGGCGCCGGGGCGCAGTGATTGCACGCCCTCGGTCACCACCTGGTCGCCGGGCGCAAGGTCGGCCTCGACCAGCACGCTGTCGGCGTTGCGCTGGCGGATCGTCACCGGAACGCGCTGCGCCTTGCCCTCGCGCACGATCCAGACAAAGGCCCCCTCGGCCGACCATTGCACCGCCAGCGGGTCGACCTCGGGCAGCGCCTCGCCCGGGAAGCGCAGCACCACCTCGAAGGCCATGCCCGCGCGCAGCAGGTCGGCCTCGTTGGCCAGGCGCCCCTGCACGCGCAAGGTGCGGCTGGCCGGGTCCACCACGTTGTCCAGCGCGTCAACAGTGCCCTGCAAAACGGTTTCGGGCATCGCCAGGGGCCGCGCCTCCAGCGGCATGCCGGGGCTGATCTGGGTCGCGACACGTTCGGGGACGCGGAAATCTATCAGGATCTGCGACCGGTCGGTGATCGTCACCACCATGTCCTGCGCCGAAACGCTGTCGCCCTTGGCCAGGTCGATCACCCCCGCCCAACCCGAGATCGGCGCATGCACGCTGCGTCGGTCCAGTTCGAACTCGGCCTCGCGCAGGGCCAGTTCCGCGCTGCGCAGCGCCAGGTCGGCCGCGCGCCGGCTGACCTCGGTCACCGCGCCGGTATTTTCCAGCCGGGCCAGCCGCTCGGCCTCGTCACGCGCATCCTCCAGCACCAGGCGGGCGCGTTCGACCGCGATCCGCTCGGCCTCATCCTCCAGCCGCAGGATCAGGCTGCCTTCCTCGACCGGCCGGCCGTCCTCCAGCCGCAACTCGATCACCTCGCCCGTGGCCTTGGCCCGCACATTCACCGTTCTCAGCGCCTGCCCGTCGCCGATCGCGGCGACCCGGTCGCTGATCCGGCCCTCGCTCACCTCTTGCACGACGACCGCCGCGGGGCCGCCGCGCCGAACCCCGCCGCCTTCCGCGGTTTCGGGTGCGGTCGCCTCGATCCCCAGCAACCCCAGTACGCCCAGCCGGTCGAGCACCGGCATCGCCGAGGGCACGAAGGCCACCCAAAGCGCGATCGTTCCTGCCAAAAGGACCGCGGAAAGAAGCAGTTGCCTTAGCATCGGGCGTCCCTTCGAAAGCACACCGCGCCGGGGCGGCGATGACGCAGGATATAGCGCGTGTCGGCCGAAGTCACTTACGCAGCGGCTCACGGAATGGCGAGGCGGTGCGAGCGGTGCGGCTCAGGGCGTGGTGACCTTCAGGGCAGCACGGCACCAGTCCCGCAGCACTACCCGGTCGCAGGGCAGCGTCTGGGCCAGCCCGCCGGCAAAAGCGTCGAACGCGTCATCGCTGAACCGCCCCACCCCCAAAAGCACCGGCAGCCCGCGATCCAAGGCATGGCCAATGGCGGCGCGGAACCCGTGCCCCTCGGCCTCTTGCCGGGCGAACTTGTTCAGCAGGAAAATGTCGGCCCGCCCGGGCAGGCGGCGCTCGACCTCGACCACGGCCTGTTCCAAAGCGCCCGCGTCCAGCCTGCAACCGGTCGACCCCAGTCCCAGCGGCTGGTCGATGGCGATGCGCGGGCCATCGGGCAGCACGCGCAGCCGCATCTCGCAAGGATGACGCCCAGTGCCCGGCGCGGCATCGCGCACGACGCCGACCGGCATGTGCCCTTCGGCGATCAGCCAGTCGGCAAGCTCTGTCATCGTCCGGTCGATATCCCCGCCCGCGGCGGCCCTTAGAACGGCGAACTGCATGGACCCCTCCCCACGGGCCGGCCCCGGCGCCCCCCGCTTGACGGGGAACGGAACCGGCCAGGGCGGCCGGTGTCAAGCCTGCGGGCCGCATGCGCGTCGGCAAGGGATCAGCGTGGCGAAACCTGTCCCGCCTTCAAGATGGCGGTCAGCTTCGCCATCATGTGTGCCTTGAGCAGCCGCCCCACCTGGTCGGTGTCGCGCGCGTTCAGCGCCGCGGCGATCTTCTCGTGTTCGCTTAGCGCCTGTTCCCAGCGGCTGCGGGTCAGGTTCGCCTGGTAGCGCGCCCGGTGGACCAGGCGGGCAATCGTGGCATGCGTCCGGATCAGCGTTTCGTTGCGGCTGGCCGCAAGGATCGCGTTGTGGATCGCCTGGTTGATCTCGAAATAGCCCGGCCGGTCGTTGGCTTCGAGCGAAGCGCGCAGCCGGTCCGTCAGTCGGCTGATTTCGGCCATCTCCACCTCGGTCGCGCGCTCTGCCGCCTGTTCGCCGGCCATCGCCTCCAACGCGGCCAGCACCGGAAAGGCGTCGGCCAGTTCGGCCGCCGACGGCTGGCTGATGATCGCGCCGCGATTGGGGATCAGCTCGACCAAGCCTTCGGCGGCGAGGATCTTCATCGCTTCGCGCAGGGGGGTGCGTGACACGCCGAAACGTTCGGTCAGTTCCTTTTCCCGGATCTTTTCTCCGCCCTGTATCGTGCCTTCGAGGATCAGTTCACGCAGCGCGTCGGCGACCTGCACCGCAAGGGCGGGGCGGGCCAGCATGCCTGCCTCGGGCGTTGTCAGCCGGCCGTTCGAAATGGACTCGGTCATCGCGCTCCCTCAGCCGTCCTCACAAAGCATCCGGTCGAACACCTCGGCGATGTGCAGCGCCCGGCGTCCCGTACCGTCGGCGATCTGGTGCCGGCAGGACGTGCCGTTGGCCACGATCAGCGCATCCGTTTCGGCCTGCCGCACCGCGGGCAAGAGAGACAGCTCGCCCATGGCAAGCGACACCTCTATCGTTTCGGCATCATAGCCGAAAGCGCCCGCCATGCCGCAGCACGAAGACTCGATCACCTCCGCGTCCAGCCCCGGGATCAGCTCTAGCGCCTTGCCCATGTCTCCCATCGCGCCGGCCGCCTTCTGGTGGCAATGGCCATGGACATGGGCGCGGGCCACGCCGGGCCGCAGCGGCAGGTTCAGTTGCCCGGCCTCGGCCTCGCGGGCGAGGAATTCCTCGAACAGCAGGGCATTGCCCGCCAGCGCCTCGGCCTCGTCGCCGGGCAGCAGCGCCTTGAACTCGTCCCGCAGTGTCAGCAGGCAGGACGGCTCCAGCCCGATCACGGGACGTCCTGCCCGCACATGGGGCATAAGCGCGGCGAGCGTGCGCCGCGCCTCGGCGCGGGCTTCGTCGACCATCCCCGCCGACAGGTAGGTGCGACCGCAGCAAAGGGGCCGCGTGTTTTCGGGCGTGGCGGCGTGAACGGTATAACCCGTCCGGGTCAGCACCCGCAGGGCCGCGCGGGGGATCGAAGGATCCAGCCAGCGGTTGAGCGTGTCGGTGAAGAGCACCACGTCGCGCCCCGTTTCGCCGCAGTTCGCCCGCCCGATCTCGGTCTCGCGGAAAGCATCGCGGCGAAACGCCGGCAGCGAGCGACGGGCGGATATCCCTGTGATCCGCTCAAATGCCCGTGCGATCAAAGGCACGCGGTTTCGCAGCGACACCAGCGGCCCCAGCACCGGGGCCAGCCGGGCATAGCGCGGCAGATGCGCCACCAGCCGGTCCTTCAGCGAAAATCCCATCCGTTTCCCGCGCTGGTACAGAACTTCGGTCTTCATCTTCGCCATGTCGACGCCGGTGGGGCATTCGCGCTGACAGGCCTTGCAGCCGACGCAAAGCTTCATCGTCTCGGCCATCGCGTCGCTGAAAAGCGCATCCCGCCCCAGCCGCCCCGACATCGCCAGGCGCAGCGTGTTGGCCCGCCCCCGCGTCACGTCCCGCTCGTTCCGCGTCACGCGGTAGCTGGGGCACATCACGCCGCCCGCCATCTTGCGGCAGGCACCGTTGTTGTTGCACATCTCGACCGCGCCCTGGAACCCGCCCGAGGCCCCCGACCAGGCCGACCAGTCGAACCCCGCCTGCACATCGTCGAACCGATACTCCGGCGGATAGCGCAACAGACTGCGGTCATCCATCCGCGGCGCCTCGACGATCTTGCCGGGGTTCAGGTGACGCCCGGGGTCGAACGCGTCCTTGACCTCGCCAAAGGCCCGCACGATCCGCTCCCCGAACATCTTTTCGTGGAACTCCGAGCGCACGATCCCGTCGCCATGTTCCCCGGAATGCGAGCCCTTGTAGGCGCGCACCATGTCGAACGCCTCTTCGGCGATGGCGCGCATGGCATTCACGTCCTGTTCCAGCCGCAGGTTCAGAACGGGCCGCACATGCAGGCACCCGACCGAGGCATGGGCATACCAGGTGCCCTCGGTGCCGTGCTTGCGGAACACCTCGGTCAGCCGGTCGGTATAATCGGCCAGATGCTCCAGCGGCACTGCCGCATCCTCGACGAAGGAGACGGGTTTTCCCGCTTCCTTCATCGACATCATGATGTTGAGGCCGGATTTCCTGAGTTCGCCGATATCCCCGATCAGCTTGCCGTCGCGCACCTCGACCACGCCGCCTTCGCGGTCGCCGCCCTTGCCGAAGCCATAGCCCAGCCCGGCCATGGTATCGTTGAGGCGGGTGAGGTTTTTCTCGTTCTCCTCCGGGCTGTCGGCGAATTCCACGAACAACAGCGCGGCGGGATCGCCCCGGACGAACGCCTTCAGCGTGGGCACGAAGATCGGGATGTCGCGCGCGAGGTTCAGCATGGTTCGGTCCACCAGCTCGACCTGCGTGGGGTTCAGCGCGACCAGGTGTTGCGTGGCCTCCATCGCGGCCCGGAAGGTCGGGAAATGACAGACCCCCTGCACCCGGTCCGCACGCGGCAGGGGCGACAGGCGGATCTCGATGGCGGTGGACACCGCCAGCGTCCCCTCGGACCCCACCAGCAGATGCGCCAGGTTCAGGGGCCGGTCGGACGGGATCAGCGCATCCAGGTTATATCCCCCCACGCGGCGCTGCACCTTGGGAAAGCGGCGCAGCACTTCGCCCGCCTCGCGCGCGCCCAGCCCCGTCAGCGTGGCGAGCAGCGCCTCGGGCACCCGGTTACCCGCATGGGGCCCGAACTCGAACGGGGTGCCATCGGCCAGGAGCCCCCGGATCGAGATCACGTTGTCCCGCGTCGTGCCATAGCGCAGCGACCGCGCCCCGCAGGAATTGTTGCCGACCATGCCGCCGACGGTGGCGCGCGAGGCGGTCGAGACATCGACGGGAAACCAGAGCCCGTGGGGTTTCAGTTGCCGGTTCAAATCGTCCAGAACGATCCCCGGCTCAACCACCGCGCGGCGCCCCTCGACGTCCAGCTCCAGGAGACCATTCAGGAACTTCGAGCAATCGAGAATCAGCCCCTTGTTGATCGTCTGCCCGCATTGCGAGGTGCCGCCGCCCCGCATCGTGACCGGCACGCCCTCTTCGCGCGCCGCCGACAGCGCCGCCGCGATATCCTCGGCCGATTTCGGCAGCGCCACGCCCGCCGGCATCATCTGGTAGTGGGACGCGTCGGTCGCGTAGCGCCCTCGGGAAAAGGCGTCGAACAGCACCTCCCCCCGAAACTCGCGGGCCAGCCGCGTCGCAAGTCCTTCGCGCAGCACGCGCCCCTCCCAGAACCGTTGCGGAATTTGTTTCTTGACATGAATAATGAATTCATAATTCAATTTCTGTCAACCGAGGGGCGCGCATCGTTGGGAGGCGGCGCGCGGGTAACCCCCCCGGTGGTCGAGGCCGTGCAAGGGAGGGGGCACGATGCCGTCAGGGCGCCATTTTCTTCAGATTCCGGGGCCGTCCAACGTGCCCGACCGCATCCTGCGGGCTATTGATTTTCCGACCATCGATCACCGCGGGCCGGGGTTCGCCGAGGTCGGGCGCGCCGCGCTCGACGGCATGACATGGGTGTTCGGCACCGAAGGCCCCGTAGTGATCTACCCGTCCTCGGGCACCGGCGCATGGGAGGCCGCCCTGGTCAACACGCTCTCGCCCGGCGACGCGGTTCTGATGTATGAAACCGGGCATTTCGCAACCCTGTGGAAGCAGTTGGCCGAGCGCCTTGGCCTGAACCCGCTGTTCATCGAGGGCGACTGGCGCAGCGGTGCCGACCCCGACGCCATCGAGGCGCGGCTGAAAGAGGACAAGGCCCACGCGATCAAGGCGGTCTGCGTCGTCCATAACGAGACCTCGACCGGATCGGTATCCCCCATCGCCGCGATCCGGCGGGCGATCGACGCGGCGGGGCATCCCGCGCTGTTGATGGTCGACACGATTTCCAGCCTCGGCTCGCTCGATTACCGCCACGATGAATGGGGCGTGGATGTCACGGTGTCGGGTTCGCAAAAGGGCCTGATGCTGCCGCCGGGCCTGTCCTTCAACGCGATCAGCGCCAAGGCACTGGCGGCGAGCGAACAGGCGCGGCTGCCGAAATCCTACTGGGCCTGGGATCACATGCTGGGCCCGAACGAAAAGGGTTATTTCCCCTACACGCCCGCGACCAATATGCTTTACGGCCTGAACGAGGCCATCGCCATGCTGCGCGAAGAGGGGCTTTCGAACGTGTTCGCGCGCCATGCCCGCCATGGCGCGGCGACGCGGGCGGCGGTGCGGGCCTGGGGGCTGGAGGTGCTGTGCCGGAACCCGAACCACTATTCCGGTGTGCTGACTGCGGTGGTGATGCCCGAGGGCCATTCCGCCGACGCGTTCCGGGCGGTCACGCTCAAGAATTACGACATGTCCTTGGGCAACGGTCTGTCCAAGGTGACCGACCGGGTGTTCCGCATCGGGCATCTGGGGGATTTCAACGACCTGATGCTGTGCGCGACGCTGGCCGGTGTGGAAATGGGCCTGCGCGACGCGGGCGTGCCGCACAAGGCAGGCGGGGTGCAGGTGGCGATGAACCAACTCGGCCGCGCGTCAGATACCGGCCGCGCGGCGGCGGAATGAAAGCGGAGTGAACGGAACCGGCGCCGGGAACGGGCGCCCCGGCGTGAACAAGGACGACACAAGAAACTGGCGCCAAATCCAATGGGAGGATGAAACATGACCAGGACGGGACTTCTTGCGACCCTCGCGGCGACGGCGTTGATGGCCGGGCAGGCCGTGGCCGCCGACATAACGCTGCGCTTCGGCCATGTGGGCAACCCGGGCTCGCTGTTCGAGGCGACGGTGAACCATTTCGCCGAATGCGCGAACGGCAAGCTGGGCGATGCGGCCGAGGTGCAGACCTTCGGCGCCTCGCAGCTGGGCAAGGACCAGGAGCTGTTGCAGAAGCTGAAGCTGGGCCAGGTGCAGTTCGCGCTGCCGTCTTCGGTGATGTCGTCGGTGGACGACATCTTCGGCATCTTCGAAATGCCCTATATCATCAAGGACCGCGACCACATGCGCCGCGTACAGGCCGAGATGATGGACACCTTCGAAGCGGCCGCGAACGCGAACGGCTATACCATCGTCGGGCTGGCCGAGAACGGGTTCCGCCACATCACCAACAATGTCCGTCCGATCACCGTGCCTGCCGACCTCGAGGGCGTAAAGCTGCGCACGCCGAACGGCGCGTGGCGGGTCAAGATGTTCCAGCAATACGGCGCGAACCCCACGCCGATGGCCTTTTCGGACGTGTTCACCGCGCTGCAGACGGGCGTGATCGACGGGCAGGAAAACCCCTATGCCCAGATCGCCTCGGCCAAGTTCCAGGAGGTGCAGAAATACCTCTCGATCACCGGGCACGTCTACACGCCGGCCTATATCCTCGCCTCCAAGAGCCATTTCGACAAGCTGCCGGATGATGTGCGTGCGGCCCTTGGCGAATGCGCCGCCGAGACGCAGGATTTCACCTATGAAAAGGCCGCAGAGCTTGAGGTGGAGCTGTTGCAGGTGATCAAGGATGCGGGCGTCGAGGTGAACGAGGCCGACAAGGATGC
The DNA here is from genome assembly GCF_004343075.1 of Rhodovulum marinum. GTDB lineage: Bacteria > Pseudomonadota > Alphaproteobacteria > Rhodobacterales > Rhodobacteraceae > Rhodovulum > Rhodovulum marinum. Next base: position 437,064 of record NZ_SLXP01000001.1, on the reverse strand, counting down.
CTTCATCGAGGCCTCGAAGCCGATCTACGACGCCTTCGCAGCCGAGGTCGAGGGCGGAGGCGAGATGATCGAAAAGGTGCTGGGCCTCGGCTCGGCAAGCTGATCCCGTTCCATCGGGGCGCCCCTGCTGGGGCGCCCCTTCCCGCATCCGAACATCCCGAACGTCACGAGGTCGCAATGGCCGTTTCCGCGCCGTTTCCATTCTTGCCGAAAGGAAAGCCCCGCCCATGCGTGCGCTGAGGACCGCATCCGGCCTTCTGGCCGTGGTGCTGGAATGGTTCACGATCTTCCTGATGGTGCTGCTGACGGTCGTGGTGATCGTCGCGGTTCTGGCGCGCCTGATCGGCGAAAGCTTTTCCTGGTATGACGAGGTGGCCGCGATCATGCTGGCCTGGATCACCTATTACGGTTCGGGCCTTGCCGCGCTGAAGCGCCGCCATATCGGGTTCGACACGGTGCTGTTGATGCTGCCCGGGCGTGCCCGCATGGCGGCGGTGGTCGTGGCGGAACTGGTCGTTCTGACCTTCTTCGCGCTGATGGCCTGGGCGGGGTTCCGGGTGCTGGAGGTTTTGCAGGGTTCCTACCTCGTGTCGCTGACCTGGGTGCCGGTGCAGTTCACCCAGTCGGTGATCCCGATCGGGGCGTGCCTGTTCATTCTGTGCCAGTTGCTCAGCCTGCCCGATTACTGGCGCGCGACGCGGCGCGGCGTGTCGCTGGAACATGCCGAGATCGAGGTCGAGGTGGACCGCGAATTGCAAAAGGCCCAGGCGGCCCACCGATCCGGGGAGCCCCGCTGATGTTGATGCTGCTGATCTTCGTGGCGCTTCTCGCGATGATGTGCATCAACGTGCCCATCGCGGTGGCGCTGGCCATGGCGGGTGTGCTGGGCCTTGTGCTGACCGAGGGCATGTCCTCGCTCGTGACTATCGCGCTCGACATGTATAACGGCGCGACCAAGTTCTCGCTGATCGCGATCCCGATGTTCGTGCTGGCGGGCGCGATCATGAACGCGGGCGGGATCACCGATAGGCTGATCAACTTCGTGTCGGCGTTGATCGGGTTCGTGCGGGGCGGGCTTGCGATGATCAATATCGGCGTCTCGCTGTTCTTCGCCGAGATCTCGGGCTCGGCGGTGGCGGATGTGGCCGCCATGGGCTCGATCCTGATCCCGCAGATGAAAAAGCGTGGCTATTCCGCGCCCTTCGCGGCCGCCGTCACCTCGTCCTCGGCCTCGCTTGCCATCATCATTCCGCCGTCGATCCCGATGATCCTTTACGCCGCCTCGGCCAATACCTCGGTCGAACAGCTTTTCGTCGCCGGGATCGTGCCGGGCCTGATCGGGGCGGCGGGGTTGATGGCGGTCGCCTACGGGTTCGCGGTGCGCTACGACCTGCCCACAGAAGAGGCGTTCAACATCCCCCGCCTCAAGGAAACCTTCGTCGAGGCGCTGCCCGCCTTTGCCCTGCCGGTGATCATACTTGGGGGCATCTTCGGCGGCTTCGTCACCGCGACCGAGGCGGCGGGGCTTGCGGTGGTGGCCGCGCTGGCGGTCTCGGCCTGGTATCGCAATCTCGACCTGCGCCACCTGCGCACCGCGATGCTGGACGGCGGTATCCAGACCGCGGTGGTGATGCTGCTGGTGGCGGCCTCGGTTCTGATGGGCGGGTTCCTGACCCGCGCCCAGATCCCCCAGCAGATCGCCGAGGGCATCCTGTCGATCACCTCGGAACAATGGCTGATCCTGCTGATCCTGAATGTCTTTTTCCTGGTGATCGGGTTCTTCCTGCACTCGGCCGCCGCGATCATCCTGGTCGTGCCCATCGTGATCCCGCTGATCAATGCTGCGGGCATCGACCCGGTGCATTTCGGCCTTGTGGTCACGCTGAACCTGGCCATCGGGCAACAGACGCCGCCCGTCGCCTCGGTGCTGATCACCTCTTGCGCGGTGGCGCGCGCGAACATCTGGGAGGTATCCAAGGTCAATGTCTGGTTCGTGGCGGTGCTGCTGGCCGTGTTGATGCTGTGCACCTACGTGCCCTCGGTGCCGCTTTTCCTGGTGGAGTATTTCTATAGATGACCGATGAATTGCTGCACGAGGTTCGGGGCGAAACCCTCTGGATCACCTTCAACCGGCCCCAGGCGCGCAATGCGCTGACCTTCGGCATGTACGAGACGCTGGCCGAACTTTGCGCCAATGCGCCGACGGATGGCTCGCTCAAGGCGGTGGTGATCTCGGGCGCGGGCGGCAAGGCCTTCGCCGCCGGAACCGACATGACCCAGTTCCGCGGGTTCGAAACCGCGCAGGACGCGCTGGAATATGAGGCCGAGATCGCCCGCGTGCTGACCGCGGTCGAAACCTGCCCCCTGCCCACCGTCGCCGCGATCAACGGCGCCTGCACCGGGGGCGGGGCGTCTATCGCCGTGGCCTGCGACATCCGCATCGCCAGTGCCAGCCTGAAATTCGGCTTTCCCATCGCGCGGACGCTGGGCAATTGCCTCGCGGCCGAGAACCTGGCCCGCATGACCGAAATCCTCGGCGCGGGGCGGGTGCGCGAGATGATCTTCACCGCCCGGCTGATCGAGGCCGACGAGGCCCGCGCCGTGGGCCTTGTCAGCAAAATCCTGCCCGACGAACCCGCGCTGATGGCCCGCGCCGCCGAACTGGCCGGAACGCTGGCGCAGATGGCCCCCCTTACCTTGCGCGCAACCAAGGAGGCGATGCGCCGCAACCGCGCGGCGCTTTCGGTCGAGGATTCCGACCTGATAACCATGTGCTACATGAGCCAGGATTTCCGCCACGGGATGGAGGCGTTCCTGACCAAGGAAAAACCGCGCTGGAGCGGCCGATGACCGCCGGACCGCTTGCCGGGCTGAAGGTCGTGGAACTCGCCCATATCATGGCCGGTCCGGCCTGCGGGATGATGCTGGCCGACATGGGCGCCGACGTGATCAAGGTGGAAAAGCCCAATGGCGACGACAGCCGCAGATTTCTGCCCCCGGCCATCGAGGGCGAAAGTGCCGCCTACATGATGATGAACCGCAACAAGCGGGGCATCGCCCTGAACCTCAAGGACCCCGACGCCGTCGAGGTATTGCGCCGCCTGCTGGCCGGGGCCGACGTGGTGATCGAGAATTACCGCAAAGGCACGATGGAAAAGCTGGGCCTTGGCTATGACACCCTGCGCGAGATCAATCCAAGGCTGATCTATTGCGAGATCTCGGGGTTCGGGCGCACCGGGCCCTATGCCCATCGCGGGGGCTTCGACCTGATCGCGCAGGGCATGTCGGGGCTGATGTCGATCACCGGCGAGGGGCCGGGGCGTCCGCCGGTGAAACCGGGTGCCCCGATCACCGACATCACCGCGGGGATCCTGGCCGCCATGGGCTGCATCGCGGCCTATGCCCGGGCGCGGGAAACAGGGCAGGGGCAGAAGGTCGACACCTCGCTGTTCGAGGCGGGGATCACTTTGACCTATTGGCAAAGCGCGATTGCCTTCGCCACCGGAGAGGCGCCCGAACCGCTGGGCTCGGCCCACCCGCTGAACGCGCCCTACCAGGCGTTCCGCACCCGTGACGGCTGGATCAACGTGGGCGCGGCGAACCAGGCGAACTGGCTGCGGCTGCTCGACGTGATCGGCGCCCCCGAGTTGAACGACGATCCGCGCTTTGCCAACAACCACGACCGGATGGAGAACCTGCCCGCGTTGGTCGAGGTGCTGGGCGGATACCTCGAAACCCGGGACACCGACGACTGGCTTGCGCGGATGGAGGCGGTGGGCCTGCCCGCCGGTCCGGTGCTGACCATCCCCCAGATGCATGCCGATCCACAGGCCATCGCCCGCGAGATGATCGTCGAAACGGACCATCCCGTGGCCGGGCGGGTCAAGGCGATCGGCCTGCCGGTAAAGTTTTCCGAAACGCCGGGCGGCATCGACCGGCCCGCGCCGCTTCTGGGCCAGCACGGGCCGGAAATCCTGGCCGAACTGGGCTACCCGCCCGAAACGGTCGATCGGCTGCGCGCCAGCGGCGCGCTGATCGTTGGCGCCGATGCCCCGGATCGGGCCACGTCACCCGCGCCGCGTGCCGCGCGGCGCACTGCGCCATGACCGGCATCGCGCGCCCCGACGCCTGCGGCTGGCGGGGGACACACCGGTGAGGGCGGATCTCGCAGACCTCGCCAGTCGGCTGATAACGGCGCGCCGCACCGGTGTCCCTGTTCCGGCCGATGCCGTGCCGGGCGGTGACCTGACAGACAGCGATGCCTATGCGGTGCAGGCCCTCGTCGCGCAGACCCTTGGTCCGGTCGGCGGCTTCAAGGTCGCCTGCAAGCCCGGTCATCCGCGCATCATGGCCCCGATCCTAGCCCGCGATATCTTGGGCACGCCCGCGCACCTGGCCGTTCCGGCGTCGGAACGGATCGGGATCGAACTGGAACTGGGCTTCCGGGTTCTCGCCCCGCTGCCCCCGGCCGACGTGCCGGACCGCGACGCGCGGCTCGCCGATTGTCTTTCGCTGGTCCCGGTGATCGAGATCGTCCGCACGCGCCTCGCCGGTGAGGCCGCGCCCATGCTCAAGCTTGCCGACAACCAGATCAACGGGGCGCTCGTGGTGGGGCCGGACCTGCCGGATTGGCGGGGGCGCGACCTGTCGCGGGTCACGGCCCGGTTGACGGCGGGCAACCGAACGCTCTTGGACGGCCCCGCCGAGGTGCCCGGCTTCGGGGCGTTCGAGAATTTCAAGGTGCTCGAGGCGCTTGTCGGGGAACATTGCGGTGGGCTGCGGCCGGGTCACGTGGTGATCACCGGGTCGCTGAACGGGCTGCCATGGCTGAGCCCCGGCACCGTCATCAAGGGCCGGATCGAGGGCGTGGGCGCGGTCGCACTTGCCCTTGAATCCCGGGGTTAGGACCTGCACGCCATGGCCGGGGCGGGCCGCCGCGCGGCCCGCCCCGGTCGGCCCGCGCTAGTCTTCGCAGTCCCCGTCCACCGGCAAATAGATCTCTCCGGCCTCGCGGAACTTGCCGGCCATCTCGGCCATTCCCTGGTTCCGCGCGGCATCGCGGATATCCTGGCTGATCTTCATCGAACAGAATTTCGGCCCGCACATCGAACAGAAATGCGCCACCTTGTGCGCCTGTTTCGGCAGGGTCTCGTCGTGGAACCCGCGCGCGGTGTCGGGGTCGAGCGACAGGTTGAACTGGTCCTCCCAGCGGAACTCGAACCGGGCGCGCGACAGCGCGTCGTCGCGGGCGCGGGCGCCGGGATGCCCCTTGGCCAGGTCCGCGGCATGGGCGGCGATCTTGTAGGTGATGACCCCGGTTTTCACGTCGTCGCGGTCGGGCAGGCCCAGGTGTTCCTTGGGCGTGACATAGCACAGCATCGCCGTGCCGAACCATCCGATCATCGCCGCACCGATGGCGCTGGTGATGTGGTCATAGCCGGGCGCGATGTCGGTGGTCAGCGGGCCCAGCGTGTAGAACGGCGCCTCGCCGCACAGGGCCAGCTGCTTGTCCACGTTTTCCTTGATCTTGTGCATCGGCACGTGGCCCGGCCCCTCGATCATCACCTGCACGTCATGGGCCCAGGCGATCTTGGTCAACTCCCCCAGCGTTTCCAGTTCCGCGAATTGCGCCGCGTCGTTGGCATCGGCGATCGACCCGGGCCGCAGCCCGTCGCCCAGCGACAGGCTGATGTCATAGGCGGCGCAAATGGCGCAGATCTCGGCAAAATTCTCATACAGGAAACTTTCGCGGTGATGCGCCAGGCACCACTTGGCCATGATCGACCCGCCCCGGCTGACGATGCCGGTCACCCGATCCGCCGTCAGCGGGATGTGGTGCAGCCGCAGCCCGGCATGGATGGTGAAATAATCCACTCCCTGTTCGGCCTGCTCGATCAGGGTGTCGCGGAACAGCTCCCATGTCAGGTTCTCGGGCACGCCGCCCACCTTTTCCAATGCCTGGTAGAGTGGCACGGTGCCCACCGGCACCGGCGCATTGCGCAGGATCCAGTCGCGGGTGTTGTGGATGTTGCGCCCGGTGGACAGGTCCATCACCGTGTCCGCGCCCCAGCGGATCGCCCAGACCAGCTTGTCCACCTCTTCCTGCATCGACGAGGTCACCGCCGAGGTGCCCATGTTCGCGTTCACCTTGGTCAGGAAGTTGCGCCCGATCACCATCGGTTCCAGTTCCGGGTGGTTGATATTGGCCGGCAGGATGGCGCGGCCCGCCGCGATCTCGTTGCGGACGAATTCGGGCGTCACGCGGTCGGGGATCGAGGCGCCGAAATCCTCGCCGTCGCGCAGGCCAGCCGCCGCGCGCCCCTGGTTTTCCCGGATCGCTGCGAATTCCATCTCGGGCGTCACGATGCCCCGCCTTGCATAGGCCATCTGCGTGACCGCGGCCCCTGCGGCCCGGCGTGGCCGGTGGCGCACCGAGAATTCCGGCACCAGCGCCGCACCCTCGGCATGGCCGTTATCGGCGGGTGCGACCGGGCGCCCGTCATAGGCCACCGTATCGCCGCGCGCCGCGATCCATGCGCCGCGCAGGTCGGGCAAGCCGCGCGCGATGTCGATCGCGGCATCAGGGTCTGTATAGGGCCCCGAGGAGTCATAAAGCGTCAGAGGCGGTTCGCCCGCGGCGGGGTCCAGCGCGATTCGGCGCATCGGCACCCGGATGTCGGGGAAAAGCGTTCCGGGCAGGTAAATCTTGGACGACGCGGGCAGCGCGCCGCGGGTCAGGCCGTGGGGGTGGTCCGTCATTTGGGTTCTCCTCAAGCTTGCACTCAAAAAGACCCGTTGCGACATGAGGCAGGAAACAGGGCCGTTGGGCCCGGTGGGGCGTCGGCTGCGGCCGCGCCCCCGTCTTCCTACGCCAGTATCAACTGGGTCAGGTTCGAAGGGTCGCCTCACCGCATGTCGCCATGCCGTCAGCCTCTCAGTCCCCTTGGCGGGACTCCCCTGACATGACCTGACAAGATCAACCCGCGCGGCCCGGGTCAACCGCAAATCCGCGCTCGCCCTGGCCCTGCGCGGCCCGCGGATCGGACCTGATCACGCCTGATGCGCAAAGCCGACCGCCCCTAAATCGGGTCCAGTCGCAACGCAGGCGTATCCGGTCATCGCACCGGTGCTTGCTGTATCCGGGATCACCGTCGGAAAGGCCTCGTTCACCCGCCGCGCGGCTATTCCGCAGCCGGTTTCAGGCTCGACATCAGGTAGTGGAATTTCTCGCCCTGCACGGCGACGTGCTGGCGGATCGTGGCGGCCGCGGTGTCGCCATCGCCGGCTTCGAGGGCGGCGACCACGGCTTCGTGCTCGGCCATGGATTGTTTCAGCCGGCCGCGCAGGCGCAGTTGCAGCCGCCGGAAGGGCTGAAGCCGGCGATGCAGCCGCAGGCATTCCTGTTCGAGGAACCCGTTGCCGGACTGCCGGTAGAGGATCGCGTGGAACCGCTCGTTTTCACGGTAATAGCCGTCGGCGTCCTGCGCCGCGACGGCCTGCTGGCAGCGCTGGTTCGTCGCGCGCAGGTCATCCAGCGCATCGTCGGTGATCCGCACCGCCGCCAGGCGTGCGCATACCGCCTCGAGCTCGGCCATGACTTCGAACATTTCGACCAGTTCGACCAGGCCGGGCTGGCGCACGAACACGCCGCGCCGCGGGATCTGCTCGACCAGCCCGGACATCGCCAGGCGTTGCAACGCCTCGCGGATCGGGGTGCGCGACACCGAAAACCGCTTGGCCAGCTGCACCTCGTCCAGCCGCTCGCCATCGGAAAAGGTGCCATCGAAGATCAGGCTCTCCAGGCTGTCCGCGATCCGGTCTGAGCGTTTGCGTTCCATGTCCGGCCTCTAGCATGGCGGTTAATTGCGCGCAAGAATATCCATCTTGTATACAAAAATATTGACTCGATAAACAGCCGATGCGACAGAGACAGCGGCCCGGTGTCGAATCGGGCTGCCAAGGGAGGAAAAAAATGAACCTGAAACTCACTGCGACCGTCGCGTCGCTGGCGCTTTTTGCCGGCACGTTGTCCGCCGCGGCGACGGAACTGCGCCTGTCCCATCAATGGTCCGACAAGGACGTGCGCCACCAGGTGGCCAAGATCGTCGCCGACGAGGTGGCCGCGGCGGGTGTCGATCTGGAAATCAAGATCTTCCCCACCCAGTCGCTGTTCAAGGCGCGCGAGCAATACACGCCCCTGTCGCGCGGGCAGCTCGACATGACGGTTCTGCCGCTGTCCTATGCCGGCGGCCAGCAGCCGGCCTATAACCTGACCCTGATGCCGGGGCTGGTGAAGAACCACGATCACGCCGCGCGGATGAACGACAGCCCCTTCATGGAGGCGATCGAGGCCAAGATGGCCGAGGACGACGTGATGGTCCTGGTCCACGGCTATCTTGCGGGCGGTTTCGCCGGCAAGGACGACTGCATCACCGCGCCCGAGGATGTCGCGGGCAAGCAGATGCGTGCCGCCGGCAAGGCGTTCGAACAGATGCTGGCCGGCGCCGGGGCGTCCATCGCCTCGATGGCGTCGTCGGAAATCTACAACGCGATGCAGACGGGCGTTCTGGACGCGGCGAATACCTCGTCCTCGTCCTTCGTCAGCTACCGCATCTACGAACAGGTCGCCTGCTATACCCCCGCGGGCGAATATGCGCTGTGGTTCATGTACCAGCCGCTGATCATGAACAAGTCGACCTTCGAGGGGCTGAGCGAGGAGCAGCAGGCCGCGCTGATGGCCGCGGCCGAAAAGGCGCAGGCCTATTACCTGGAAGAGGCCAAGAAAGAAGACGCGGAATCGCGCCGCGTCTTCGAAGAGGCCGGCGTCGAGATCGCCGACATGACCGAGGCCGAGTTCAACGCCTGGCGCGACCTGGCCAAGGAAACCTCGTACAAGGCCTTCGTTGCGGAAACCCCTGACGGGCAGGCCCTTCTGGACCTCGCGCTCGCCGTCGACTGACGCGCCGGGGGCGGCGTCCCCGCGCCGCCCCGTTTCGCACGGACATCCTTGGAGAGCCCACGATGACGGTTCAAAGCGCCGCCGTTGCGCATGCCGGCAAGAACCTGTTCCTGCGTGCCGTCGCCGCCGTCTCGACGCTTGCGGGATGGTGTTCGGCCGCGATGATCGTGACGGCTGTCGCGATCACCTGCCAGATGATCTTCGTCCGCTTCGTTCTGAACGGGTCCACCGTCTGGCAGACCGAGGCGGTCGTCTACCTGATGATCGCGGCCACCCTGATCGGGCTGCCCTACGTGCAGCGGCTCAGGGGGCATGTGAATGTCGACCTCGTGCCGCTTTGGCTGGGGCGGCGCGCGCGCATGGGGCTTGCCGTCGTCACCCTGTCGGTCTCGATCCTGATCGTCGCCGTGATGTTCTGGTACGGGTTCGAGTTCTGGCACTTCGCCTGGGACCGCGGCTGGCGGTCCGATACCGTGTGGGGGCCGAAACTGTGGATACCCTACCTGGCGCTGCCGCTGGGCTTCGGGCTTTTGCTCTTGCAACTGGTGGCCGATCTGGTGGCGATCCTGATCGGCGCTGACCGCCCCTTCGGACTGGAGGACGCCTGATGGACCCGCTTCTCCTCGGCGGTCTCGTCGCGCTGGCCACGATCCTCGTGCTGTTTTCCGGCGTGTCGGTGGCGGTAGGCCTGCTGATCGTCTCGGCCGGCTTCCTGATCGTCTTCGACGGGATGCGGTCTCTGGAACTGATGCCCGAGATATTCTTCGGCAAGCTCGACAATTTCGCGCTTCTGTCGATCCCGATGTTCATCATCATGGGCGCCTCCATCGCCTCGACCCGCGCGGGTGCCGACCTCTACGAGGCGCTGGAACGATGGCTGACGCGGGTGCCGGGCGGGCTGGTCGTCTCGAACCTTGGCGCCTGCGCGCTGTTCGCGGCGATGTCCGGGTCCAGCCCCGCGACCTGCGCGGCCATCGGCAAGATGGGCATCCCCGAGATGCGCAAGCGCGGCTATCCCGACGGGGTGGCGGCCGGGTCCATCGCGGCGGGTGGCACGCTGGGCATCCTGATCCCGCCCTCGGTCACGATGATCGTCTACGGGATCGCCACCGAAACCTCGATCGGCCGGCTGTTCCTGGCGGGCGTGATCCCGGGGCTGTTGCTGGTGGCGCTGTTCATGGCCTGGTCGCTGTATTCGACCTGGCGGTCGGGCAATACCGCGTTGCTGAGCGCGGGCAGCTATTCCTGGCGCGAGAGGGTCGAGATCCTCCCGCGCGTCCTGCCCTTCCTCGCGATCATCCTCGGTGTGCTCTACGCGATGTATGGCGGTGTCGCCACGCCGTCGGAAACCGCCGCGGTCGGCGCGCTGCTGTGCCTGTTGATCGCGATGGTGATCTACCGGCTGTGGAACCCGCGCGACATCTGGGTGGTGCTGCGCGACAGCACCAAGGAATCGGTGATGATCCTGTTCATCATCGCCGCGGCGGGGGTGTTCAGCTACATGCTGTCCTCGCTGTTCATCACCCAGTCGATCGCGGAATGGATCGGCACGCTGGATGTGAACCGCTGGGTGCTGATGGGGGCGATCAACGTCTTCCTGCTGATCGCGGGGTTCTTCCTGCCGCCCGTTGCGGTGATCTTGATGGCCGCGCCGATCCTGCTGCCGATCATCACCACCGCCGGGTTCGACCCGATCTGGTTCGCCGTCGTGCTGACGATCAACATGGAAATCGGCCTGATCTCGCCGCCCGTGGGGCTGAACCTCTACGTCATCAACGGCATCGCCCCCGATATTTCGCTCAGGACGATCCTGACCGGGTCGCTGCCCTTCGTGGCCTGCATGGTGCTGGCCATCGTGTTGCTCTGCCTGTTCCCGGGGCTTGCGACATGGCTGCCGAATGCGGTGATGGGGCCGGGGCTATGACGCTGCTGGCCGACATGCTGTCCACGCTGATCGAACGGACCTACCGCGCGGGGGCCGGGGCGCGGGCCGACAACCGGCCCATGCCGGACCTCGCCGCCGATCTGATCGGCGCCACCGGCGAGATCACCGGCCTGACCGTCGCGCGTACGATCCTGGAACGCTACGCGGCCATGCAGGATGACGAAAAGCTCGAATTCTTCCGCCACCTTGCCGACGAAATGAACATCTCTCCGCGGGCGGTGCGCGCGGCCCTCGATGCCTACGAGGCCGCCCAGACCCGCACCACCTACGGGGCCTTCATGGCCGCCGCCGAGCCGCCCCGGCAGGAACTGTTCCGCCGCCTGAACCAGGTGCCCGGCGCGACCTCGGCGCTGGTGGCGATGCGGGCCGACCTTTTGCGTCTGGGGCGTACGGACGATGCGTTGCAGGCGGTGGACCTCGATTTCCGCCACCTCTTCGCCAGCTGGTTCAACCGCGGCTTCCTGGTGCTGCGCCCGATCAACTGGCAAAGCCCGGCGCATATCCTGGAAAAGATCATCGCCTACGAGGCGGTCCATGCCATCGACAGCTGGGACGACCTGCGCCGCCGCCTCGAACCGGAGGACCGGCGCTGTTTCGCCTTTTTTCACCCCGCCATGCCCGACGAGCCGCTGATCTTCGTCCAGGTCGCGCTGACCCGGGGTGTGCCCGGTTCGATTCAGACCCTGCTGGCCGAAGAACGCGACCAGATCGCCGGTGAACAGGCCGACACGGCGGTGTTTTACTCGATCACCAACTGCCAGGCCGGGCTTGCGGGCATTTCCTTCGGCAATTCGCTGATCAAGCAGGTCGCCGCAGACCTGTCGCTGGAATTCCCGGGTCTCAAGACCTTCGTCACGCTCTCGCCGATCCCGGGCCTGGTGCGCTGGCTGACCGCCGAGGGACGAAGCTGGGATGCCGACGACGACGAGGCGATGCGCGCGCTGGCCGCCCATTACCTGTTCGCGGCCAAGCGCGGCGACGGTCTCCCCTTCGACCCTGTGGCACGGTTCCACCTTGGCAACGGGGCGCTGATCCACCAGGTCCACGCCCGTGCCGACACGTCGGAGAAGGGGCAGGCGCAATCGGCCGGCGTGATGGTCAACTACCTCTATGACCTGAACAAGGTCTCGCAGAACCACGAACGTTTCGCCGCTTCGCATGACGTCGCCGCGTCGTCCGACATCCGGTCGCTCAGCGCGGCGGCCGAGAAAGCCCTCGCATAGGAGTCCGAACCATGGCGAACCCGCTCTTCGATCACCTGTTTGGTCGCCATGCCGGCAAGACGACGCCCTTTCTGCACCTGCCCGATGGCCGGACGGTCACCCACGACGCCTTCCTGAAACAGGCCGCGCGGCTGGCCCATGTCCTGAGCGACCGGGGCTTGCGCCCGGGCGACCGGCTGGCCGTGCAGGTCGAGAAATCGCCCGAGGCGCTCGCGCTTTATGCCGCCTGCATGCAGGCCGGCATCGTGTTCCTGCCGCTCAACACCGGCTATACGGTCGAGGAACTGGCCTATTTCATCGAGAACAGCGGCGCGGCGCTGGTGGTCTGCGACGGGGCCGGTGCGGCCGGGCTTGCGCCGCTGTGCGAGCGGCTGGGCGCGGGGCTGGAAACGCTGAACGCCGACGACACGGGAACGCTGATTGGGCGGCTGTCCGAAATGCCCGACAGCTTTGATACCGTGGAGCGGGCCGAGGAAGACTTGGCCGCGCTGCTCTACACCTCGGGGACGACGGGGCGGTCCAAGGGGGCCATGCTGACCCAGCGGAACCTGTTGTCGAACGCCGAGACCCTGGTGGAATACTGGCGCTTCACGGCCGACGACGTGCTGTTGCACGCGCTGCCGATCTTTCACACCCACGGGCTGTTCGTGGCCACGAACGTGACGCTGGCCGCGGGCGGCGCGATGATCTTCCTGCCGAAATTCGACCTCGACGCGATCCTGGACGGGATGCCCAAGGCGACCGCGATGATGGGCGTGCCGACCTTCTATACCCGGCTGCTGGGCGATCCACGCTTTACGCGCGACCTGGCCCGGCACATGCGCCTTTTCATCTCGGGCTCGGCCCCGCTGCTGGCCGATACCCACCGCGAATTCGAGGCGCGCACCGGGCACCGCATCCTCGAACGCTACGGCATGACGGAAACCAACATGAACACCTCCAACCCCTACGAGGGCGAGCGGCGGGCGGGCACCGTAGGATTCCCGCTGCCCGGGGTGGAGGTGAAGATCACCGATCCCGCGACGGGCAGAACCCTGCCGCCCGGCGAGGTCGGACAGATCGAGGTGCGCGGCCCCAACGTGTTCAAGGGCTATTGGAACATGCCCGAAAAGACCCGCGAGGAACTGCGCGAAAACGGGTTCTTCATCACCGGCGATCTGGGCCTGATCGACGACCGGGGTTATGTCCAGATCGTCGGCCGCAACAAGGATCTCATCATCTCGGGCGGCTACAACATTTATCCCAAGGAAATCGAGCTGGTGCTGGATGCCCAGCCCGGCGTGCTGGAAAGCGCGGTAATCGGCGTGCCGCATGCCGATTTCGGCGAGACGGTGCTGGGGCTGATCGTGCCCCGTCCCGGCGAAACGCCCGACCTCGACGCCATCGCCGAGGCGGCGCGGGCCTCGCTTGCGCGGTTCAAGCATCCCCGCAAGCTGATCGTGGTCGACGCCTTGCCCCGGAACACCATGGGCAAGGTGCAAAAGAACCTCCTGCGCGAGGCCTATGCCGACAGTTTCGCCGCGCTGGGCAGCTAGGCCTAGAACCGGCTGGCCTCCTTGCCAAGGGTTGGCCTGGACCTCGTCTTTATCGGGCCATGCGCGCCGCGATCGACCCTCGATCTGCTGGTCGGCGGTGCAATCATCCTTTGGGGCACCCATCGTTCCGGGGGCGTACTCGGTCGGCCCATTGCGACGCCCCTTGAGCGGTGCTTGGACCTGGCCCGATCGGGCGTTTCCCGCTGCAAAAGGCGCTAAGGGTTCAGATCGGGTTCGGCGACGGCGATCGACCGGGGGCGGCATGGGCACGGGGCAGGGGAGACCTGCCCCGGCCGGCTCACGGCGCCAAGAGGTAACCCGCGCCGTAGATCATCGTCAGCACCACGATCGTGAAAGCCCAGTGCAGCAGTGCGGTCCGGCCCGCATCGGGGCTGGCCGTTTGCTTGCGCGCGCAGATGCCGCAATGGCTGTCGGTGCCCGGGATCGGCGTGCCGCATCCGGCGCAGGTGCCATCGGGCCGGGCGACCGTGCGCCGCGGGGCACGGGAAGGCGGTGGTGCGGGCTCGCGGGGCATCGGCGGCGGTGTGGCGGGGCTGCGCGGTGCCCGGCGTGCCGCGCGCCAGCGCGTTGCGCCCTTCACCATAAGCGCCAGCGCCCCGGCAGTGGTCAGCAGGCTCGCAAGAGCCGGAAATGTCGTGGTCATGTTCGATCCTGGAAAGGCGGCGCCTGCGGGCGCGGCCGGGTTGATCCGTTCGACGGTTCAGCCCATCTGGCGCGGCGGCGCCCGCGCGCTGTGCGCCGTCTCCATGTTCGACCTGACCGGTGCTTGCGCAGGCATGTTCCGGTTCGCCGCCAGGCGGCCCGGCGGGGCCGGGGAGGTGGTCGTGCACGCTGAGTGGATCGTATCGGTCTCGGGCAGCGATGGATCGGCGGCCGTGACGCGGTTTTCAAGCCCGACGGCAAGCGGCGGCACCAAATGGTCCAGAACCACGGCCATTCTGGCCGTGACCGCCGCAAAGGATCCGCCCGCTACCGCAGCGCCCTGCAACAGCAGAGCCACGGCCAGAAGAATGGCCAGCACGGGGCGTGGAAACCGTGATGCCCGGCATGCGTCAGGGCAATCCAACGGCAAGGCGCCCGACGGCATGCTGGCGATGAGAAAGTGGCGCGACGGGTCCAAGGGTGCAACGCCTGTCCAGGGCCGGGGGCGGTCGGCCGCCACCCGGGAACCCGTCGGATATGGACATCGCCGTTTCGGGTTCAAGTGCCCGCGCGGCGCGGACCGCATGCCGCGCCGCGCGATCGCGTTATTTCTGTACTTCGCCGGTGATGATCTGCCGGATGAACTTGGAAAAGGCATTGTCCGGTGCGCCCGAACTGCCGCCCGAAACCTCGCCGCCAGCGACCGTTGCCCGATCGCTCAGCAGCGGCAGGTTCAGTGCGCGCGACAGCGGCGTGGGGTCGTTGGTTTTCAGCTCGACATTCGTGGCCCGCCCACTCAGCATCGGCCAGTTGAACCGGCGTGAAAACGGTGTCGGATCGTCGGTCCTCAGTTCCGTCGACGTCGTCCGCCCCTGCGACAGCAACGGCAGGTTCAGCATGCTGGAAAACGGCGTGGAACTGACGCGGTCGAGGTCGATATTCGGCTTTCGGGTGCTCAGCAGCGGCCAGCCGAACTTGCTTGAGAACGGAGTCGGGTCGTCGATCAGCTGTTCGGTCGTCTTGTCGGCCATGGGTGCCTCCTGTGCGTTAAACTATCGAGAAATGAACGTGTTTTTCAAAAGCGCAGGGACAAGGGGGCGGCCCGCACAAGATTGCCGACTCTTGCGATTCTCATCGGTTTGTGAACGCGTTTGGCCGCAGATGGCGGTCTCAGATCACCGCCCGTTCCAGGAAGGGCCGGTTGCCAAGGATGCGCGCGACACCCAGGTCGGACAGATCGAGCGTTCGGAACCCGCCATGGGCGATCAACTCGGATACCGCCCGCCCGGTGGCCGGCGCCTGTTGCAGCCCATGGCCGGAGAATCCGTTGGCGAAGATGAAATTCGGCAACTCGGGATGGGCCCCGACGATCATGTTATGGTCGAGCGTGTTATAGGCATACTGCCCGGCCCACATGTTCACCACCTTGATCGCCTCGAACGCCTCGGACCGCGCGGCGAGGGCGGGCCAGACGATTTCCTCGAATTCGGCGTGTCGGGGCTCGAAATCGTCCCGGTCGACGGCCGCGTCGTCAACGGGCACCCCGCCGGTCAGGAAATAGCGCCCCTCGGGGCGGCAATGCACGCCCGTGACATCGACCATCAGTGGCAGCCGCCCGCCATTCACCCGCGCCGTGCCCTCGGGCGAGCGGGCGCAATCGAACACGAACAGCGTGCGCTTTCGGGGTTCCACGGGGATGTCCAGCCCGGTCATCCGCGCCACCATCGCCGCGCGCGGACCGGCGGCATTGACCACCGTTCCAGCCCTCACCGTCACGCCCGATTTCAACGTGACCGAGGCAACCCGGCCACCCGTGCATCCGATTCCCACCACCTCGTCGGTGACGTACTCCGCGCCCAGTTCGCGCGCCTTGGCGCGGAATCCCTGCAGCAGCCCCATGTTGTCGAACCACCCCTCGCCCGACCGCCCGTAAGAGGCCAGCGCGATATCCTCGACCCGCAGATGCGGGAAGGCATCGGCCAACGTGTCGCGGTCCCACAGCACGACATCCGCCCCGCAGGCCCGCTGCACCGCGTGGTTCTCGCGAAGCGTCTGCGCCTGTTCCGGCGTGCGCGCGAGAAACAGGTAACCGCCGGGCTGAAAATTCAGGTCGGGCCGCGCATCGCCCACCCGCATGGTCTCGGCGAAATCGCGGATCACCTCGCCCGCGTATTGGCTGATCTTCACGTTGATCGCGTTCGAAAATTGCGTCCGGATCGACGAGGCCGACAGCGCGGTCGAGGCCCGCGCATAGGTCGGGTCGCGCTCGACCACCAGGATCGTGCCGTCGAAATCGGGGTTCGCGGCCAGGTGATAGGCCACCGACGACCCGATCACCGCGCCGCCGACGATCACCACGTCATGGCTGTCCCTCATTCGGCCCCCGCGTCGTCGGGGTGGCCGAGATCGACGAACCAGCCGCCCAGGAACCGGGTCGCGGGGGCGTCGGGGTCGGGCGGATCGGTGCGCGCCTCGACGCCCGCGCGATAGGGGTCCGCGCTGTCCTGCGGCACATACCCCAGGTGGCCCGCCTTGGTGTTGTCCACCGGTTTCACCCGGTTGTCGGACAGCCCGAAGCTGATCGTGTGCCCGACGAAGGGCGCCGTCAGGGCTGCCGTCACCAGACGGCAGCAATCGTCGTGGCTCAGCCAGGACCACAGCATCCGCCGGTCCGCGGGTTCGGGGAAGGACGAGAAGATGCGCAGGCACGCCGTCTCGATCCCGAACTTGTCCCAGTAAAGCCGGCTCAGCGCCTCGACGAAACATTTCGACACCCCGTACAGGCTGTCGGGCCTGACCGGCGCCTCGGTGTCGATCTGCGCGTCGAGCGGGTGATAGCCGATGGCATGGACCGACGAGGCATAGACCATCCGGCCGACACCATTCTTCCGCGCGCCCTCGTAGACGTTGTAGGACCCCCGGATCGTGGAATCGAGGATCTCGGCCCAGGGCTTTTCCAGCGGCGCGCCGCCGAAATGCACGATGGCATCGATGCCCTTTGTCACCTCCATCACGGCCTCCGCGTCGACCAGGTCCAGGATCGCGGCCTCTTCGTTGGGGCGCAGGTCGGCAATCTCGACCCGGTCGGTCAGGCGCAGCCTGTTCGCCAGCGGGGCCAGGCCCTGGCGCAGTTCGGTGCCCAGTCGCCCGGCGGCGCCGGTGATCAGGATGGTGTCATAGGGTCCGGTCATGGTTCCTCTCCGCTGACATAGCCCTTGCGGCGATCCTCGGCCCGGGCCTCGGGGGCGCGCCGTTCGGGCGGCCCGTAACCGCCGCCCCCGGGCAGTTCCAGCACCAGCCGGCGGCCCGCGGGCACGAATTGCCAGCCCTTCGGGCGCAGCGCCGTGCCATCGTCCAGCGCAACCCGGCCCGCCGCCCCCGCGGCCCCGCCCGCGCGGCCCCTTGGCGGGCTGCCGACGCGGTCGAACATCGCCGAGAACTCGAATTCGTGGCCGTCCAGCGGCGCGATCTCGATCACCTGGCCCAGCCCGCCGCGGAATTCCCCGTCGCCGCCCGACCCTTCGCGCAACTCCTTGCGCCAGACGACGATCGGCCCGGTCTGCTCGGTCGCCTCGATGGGCATGGTCATCACCCCCGAGGGGAACGCCGTCGCCGACAGCCCGTCAAGCCCCGGCCGCGCCCCCATCCCGCCCGAGTTGAACATCAGCACCTCGGCCCGCCGCCCGTCCTGCCCGGCCACCGGCCGCGCCGAGATGTGGATGTTCCAAAGCGCCCCCGCGCCTTCGGCCGGAATGCGCCCCGGCAGCGCCCCGGCCAGGGCGCCCAGCACCAGGTCGGGCACCAAATGGCCGATCACGTGGCGCAGCGAGACGGGGGCGGGGCGCGGCGCGTTCACCACGTTTGGGGGGGACGTCACCTCGACCGCGGCCAGCGAGGCGGCGTTGTTCGGGATGTCGGGGGCGACCACGCATTTCACCGCGTAGGCGGCATAGGCCTTGGTGTAGATCATCGGGGAATTGATCCCCCAGCGGCTGACCGGCGACGACCCGTCGAAATCCACCAGCACCCGCTCGCCCTCGACCGTCACCTTCGCCGCCAGCCGGATCGGGTCGTCATAGCCGTCGCTCGTCACCGCGTTGGTCCAGCTGCCCCGCGGCAGCGCGGCGATCCGTTCGCGCATCGCCCGGCCGGTCCGCGACAGGATGAAATCGCCCAGGGCGCCAAGGTCGGGCAGGCCGGTTTCGTCCAGCATGCCCCCCAGGCGGCGCAGCCCCACCTCGTTGCAGGCCGCCAGCGAGTAGAAATCGCCGACCACCTGGTTCGGCTCGCGCACGTTCGCGCGCAGCAGGCGGATCAGGTCGGCATTCACCTGCCCCCGCATGGCGAACCGCATGATCGGGATCTGCAACCCCTCTTCGTAGACCGACTTGCCATCCGCCCCGAATCCCCGCCCGCCGATGTCGACGATATGCGCCGTGCAGGCGAAGAACCCGATCAGCGCGCCCGCGCGGAACACCGGCGTGACCATCGTGATGTCGTGCAGGTGCCCGGTGCCCAGCCAAGGGTCGTTGGTGACGTAGGTATCGCCCTCGGCCATGTCCCCGGGCGGGATCGCGTCCAGAAAGTTCCCCACCGCCTCGGCCATCGTGTTGACGTGGCCGGGCGTGCCGGTCACCGCCTGGGCCAGCATGCGCCCCTCTGCGTCGTAGACCCCCGCCGACAGGTCGCCCGCCTCGCGCACGCTGGTGGAAAACGCGGTGCGGACCAGCGTGGTGGCCTGTTCCTCCACCACCGAGATCAGCCTGTTCCACATCACCTGCAGGCGGATTTCGTCGATCTGGTCCATGGCTCAGCCCTTCCGAAGCAAAAGGATGGCGCCGTCGGCCTGGATCACCGCGTCGAAGGCCGAACTGACGACGGTCGAGGTTTCGGTCTCGACGATGATCGCGGGGCCGATCACGCGCGTGCCGGGCGGCAGGGCGTCGCGATCGTGGATCGCGGTGGGCAAGTTTGCGCCGCGGCCCGGGTCGAAGACCGCGCGCGAGGCCTTCGCCGTGACCGGCGTGCCGCCGGTGTCCAACGGATGGGTTTCGGGCTGCGGGCGGATGTCCTGTGCCCGCACCGACCAGCTGACGATCTCGATCTCGGGGCCGTCCACCGCGCGGCCGAAGAACGCGGCATAGCGATCGCGGAACGCCGCGGCGATCTCCTGGCCATCCGCGGGCGCAAAGGCGCGGTCGGGCAGCGTGACCGGGATTTCCCAGCCTTGCCCCGCATAGCGCATGAAGGCGGTCACCTCGCGGGTGATCGCGCCCTCGGTCCCGGCGCGCACGAACCCTTCGGCCTGCGCCTTCAGCCCGTCCAGCAGGGCATTCACCGCATCGGCATCGAACCCCGACAGCCCCATCACCTGCGAGGCCACCGCCTCATAGCCGAAGGGCGCCCGCAGGAACCCGATGGCCGACCCCACGCCCGCCCCGCGCGGCACCAGGCAGCGGTCGATGCCTAGCTTTTCACACATCCGCGCGGCATGGAGCGGCGCCGCGCCGCCAAAGGCGATCATCACCTGGCCGGCGATGTCCTTGCCGCTTTCGACCGCGTGCACGCGCGCGGCGTTGGCCATGGTCTCGTCCACCACCTCGGTGATGCCGAAGGCCGCGGCGCGCGTGTCCAGCCCCAGGGCCGTGCCCACCTCACCCGCAACCGCCGCCTCGGCCCGCCCGACCGACAGCGCGATCTTGCCGCCCGCGAAATTCCCCGGATCCAGCTTGCCCAACAGCAAATCCGCATCGGTGATCGCAGGCCGCGCGCCGCCCCGCCCGTAACAGGCCGGCCCCGGTTCCGAACCCGCCGATTCCGGGCCCACCTGGATACGCGCCATCGCGTCGACCCAGGCCAGCGATCCGCCGCCCGCGCCGATCTCGATCATCTCGATCACGGGAATGGAAATCGGCATCCCCGAACCCTTGCGGAACCGATAGGTGCGCGCCACCTCGAAGCTGCGCGCGGTACGCGGCTGGAACGCGTCGATCAGGCAGATCTTGGCCGTCGTCCCGCCCATGTCATAAGAGACGACCCGCTCCAGCCCGAACCGCCGGGCGATATCCGCGGCGAAGATCGCGCCGCCCGCGGGCCCCGATTCCACCAGCCGCACCGGAAAGGCCGCCGCCGTCTCGACCGGGATCAGCCCGCCACCCGAGTGGATCATCACCACCGGGCAGCCCACGCCCATCGCGCCCAGCCGCGCCTGCAGCCGCGACAGATAGCTTTCCATCAGTGGCCGCACATAGGCATTGGCGCAGACCGTGTTGAACCGCTCGTATTCGCGCATCTGGGGCGCGACCTCGGACGAGATCGAAATGGGCAGGTCCAGTCGGGCGGCGAGGATTTCCCGCGCGCGCTCCTCGTGCGCGGGGTTGGCATAGGAATGGATGAACCCGACGGCGACCGCGCCAAAGCCGCCCTTCGCGATCCGCTCGGCCAGCGCCGCCAGCGCGGCCTCGTCCAGCGGCTGCAACTCCTGCCCCTCGGCGCCGATCCGGCCCGCCACGGGAAACCGGTCCTCGCGCGGGACCAGCGGCGTGGGCAACTGAAGGTTCAGGTCGTATTGCTCGAACCGGCTTTCGGTCCGCATCTCGATCACGTCGCGGAAACCTTCGGTGGTGACCAGCGCGGTGCGCGCGCCCCGCCGTTCGATCAGGGCGTTGGTGGCTAGGGTCGTGCCATGGATCACCAGGCCAATCTCGCCGGGGGCCACGCCCGCCTCGGCGGTGACCAGCGCGATGCCGTCCAGGATCGCCTGTTCCGGCGCGTCGGGCGTCGTCAGCACCTTGGCCGAATGCAGCCGCCCGCCATTGTCCAGCACGATATCGGTGAAGGTCCCGCCGATATCGACGCCAACGCGGATGCCCTGTTCGTTCGCCACGCCTTACCCCTTGCGCTGATGGCCAAATCGTCGACCGTCCTCGCGCCGATGGTGCCCCCGAACGCGGCCGGGCGAAACCGGAAAAGCGGTATGCCTCAACGCGCCAGCGCAGCCTTCATCCCTGCCTCGGGGAAACAGGTGGCAGGCCGCCCAAGCGATTCCTGCCAGCGCCCGATGGACCGACGCGTCTTGAACCCGGGCAGACCGTCCGCCCCGCCCACGTCATGGCCCATACCTTCCAGCGCGCGCTGCATCGCCGCGATGTCGGACCGGTAAAGCCCGCCCACGGGGCCCCACGCGCCCTCGAAATCGCCCATGCCATAGGCGATCCGGTCGCCCACATGGCCGACGAACAGCGCGTAGAGGTCGCTCATGTTATAGTCCTTCAGGACATAGAAATTCGGCGTCACGACAAAGGCCGGCCCGTTCCGCCCCGCGGGCATCATCAGGAACCCCTCGCCCCGGCGCTCGTGCACGGGGAAGGGTTTGCCTGAGACTCGGGCGACCCCCATCGCCTCCCACTCCTCGATCGGGCGGCCCTGGTCGGGGCCTTCCAGCGTGCAGGACACCGACGCGGGCACCCGCACCTCGAACCCCCAATCGCGCCCCGGCACCCAGCCGTGCCGTTGCAGGTAAGTCGCGATCGACGCGATGGTGTCGGCCTCGGACCGCCAGATATCGGCCCGCCCGTCGCCGTCGCCATCCACGGCGTATCGCAGATAGCTCGACGGCATGAATTGCGGCTGGCCCAGCGCGCCGGCCCAACTGCTTTTCATCGCGCCACCGGGCACCGCGCCGGTTTCCGCGATCTTCAGCGCGGCGATCAGCTCGTCGGTGAAATAGGCCGCGCGCGTGCTCATGAAGCCCTTGGTGCCCAGCACTTCGAACGCGTCATGCGGGATCGCGACGCGGCCATACCCGCTTTCGCGGCCCCAGATTGCCAGCACGATCCGCCCCGGCACGCCGGTTGCGCGTTCCACGGCGGCCAGCGTGCCCGCATGGCGCCGGGCCATCTCGCGGCCGATGCGCGTGGCGGTCGCCACCGTGTTCGGGGCGAAATACCGTGCGGGCGATCCGAACTCGGCCTGGCGCTGCCGTTTCGGCGTTTGCGCCGTCGCGCCCGGCGGCACCAGGTCGGGCAGGTCCCAGTTCAGCCGCACACCCGAAAAGGCCGTCTCGAAGGTGGTCCGCGACACGCCCTCGGCCCGGGCGCGTGGCCAGACCGCCTGTTCCAGCCAGGCGCTGAACTGTCGTTCGACGCCGGCCCGGTCCTGCCCGGCGGCGGGTGGGGCGAAAAGTGCGAGGACGAGGAACAGCAACGGGGCGGCAAGGCGCATCGGCGGGCTCCGGGCGTCGGGATCGCGGGCAGCATAGCGGCTGGGCGCCCGATGCAAAAGACACGGGCCTAGCCGTCCAGTTCGTCCAGCGCGTCGTGGATCGATTCGATCCGCTCCAGGTGATCGCGCGCGGCCGGTCCCAGCCGCCCCATGGTGGCCAGCGCAACCAGCCGCAAGACCGCGATCGCGCCGACATAGCTGTCCAGGGTCTGCTGGGTCTCGACCGGGCAGACAAGCGTCCAGCGCACCTCGGCGGGGGCCTCGCGGATGCCCGGATCTGCCAGCAGCACGATATCGGCCCCGGTCGCGGCAACCGCACGCACGAAGCGGCCGAACCCCGCGGGGCGGCGGCGCAGGCCGACGATGATCACCGCATCCTCTGCCGAAACGCCCGCGATCCCCTCGGCCAGGGTCTGGCCGGGGGCGTTCAGCATCTCGACATCGGGGCGCATCTGCGCCAGGGCGCGGCGCCCGAAATCGGCGGCGACGTGGCTGTTGCGGAACCCCGCGAACCGAACCCGCCGCGCCCGGGCCAGCCGCATCGCGATCCGGTCCAGCATGTCGCCGTCAAGCTGTGCCAGCGTGGCCTGCAACAACGCCGTTTCCGTGGCCAGCGTCTCGGTCAGGGCATCGCTTGGCCCATCCGCCCCGGCCCTTTCTGCGAGGTACAGCGGCGATCCCGCGGCGCGCATGGTGCGCGCCTCGCGGCGGGCCTCCTCGAAGGAGCGATACCCAAGCCGGCGCACGAATCGCGAGATCGTCGCGTTCGACACCGCGGCCCTGTCCGCCAGTTCCGAGGCCGACCAGACCGCCAGTTCCCCGGGCATCGCCAGCACGATATCGGCGGCCCGGCGTTCCCCGGCCGGAAGGGCGCGATAGGCTTCGTGAATCCGGCGCGTCAGCGATGGGCGATCTGCCTCGGATTTGGGCAAGTGACCTCCGGCGCGAAAAGATTTTTTCTGTTTTCGTTGACTCTATGAAAACGCAGTTTCAGCCTCGGGTGCAAGGGAACGATCCGAAACCAGACCGCATCAGGGACCGGGAACCGCCCAGAATGGGTGATATTGCATCCTCTGCCAAAATTCTGAGCAAGCGCGTGAACTGGCTTGTCGAACGGGTTTGCGTGGCGCTTCTGGTGCTGCTCGTCCTCGATGTCTGGCTGGGGGTGCTGGTCCGTTACGCGATCCCGCTGCCGCTGACCTTCACCGAGGAACTGGCACGCTACCTGATGATCTGGATGGCGTTGCTGGCGGTCTCGTCGGGCATCGCCTATCGCGAGCATATCGGCGTCGCCTTCCTGTTCGAGCGGCTGCCCGCCTCGGCGCGGCGCTGGCTGGCGGTGGCCTTCGACGTCGTCGGTTTCGCCTTCTTCTTCGCCTTGTTCTGGTACGGGCTGGGCTTTGCCGAAAGGGGCATGTCCCGGTTCAGCATGATCTACGGCATGCCCAAGGGCTATGCCTTCGCGGGCGTGCCGCTGGCTGCCGCCGTGGCCTGCGTGCAACTGGCGCTGATGGGCGTGCACGACTTCTTCGCGCGCGAAGAGCTCGACAGGATCGCCGCCGCCACCCCGGATCCAAGGGTGCGCTGATGGGTTTCTACCTCGTCCCTCTCGCGTTCTTCGGCCTGATGGCGCTGGGCATGCCGGTGGGCATTTCCATCGGCGTCGCAGGGATGGTCGGCATCCTCGACATGGGGCCGCGTTTCATGGCAATGGCGCCGGACCGGGTGTTCGCGGGGCTCGACATGTTCCCCTTCCTCGCGATGCCCTTCTTCATCCTCGCGGGCGAAATCATGAACCGGTCGGGCATCACCGCGGGGCTGGTGAAACTGGCCGATGCGCTGGTCGGCTGGATGCGCGGCGGCATGGCCCATTCCAACATGGTGGCCAGCGTCATGTTCGCGGGCATCACCGGGTCGGCCACCGCCGATGCCGCGGCTTTCGGCAACACGCTGGTGCCCGCGATGCAGAAGGCGGGCTATTCGCGCCCCTATGCCTGCGCGGTCACCGCCGCGGGGTCGATCATCGGGCCGACCATCCCGCCCTCGACGCTGGCGATCATCTACGGCTCGATCATGGGGGTGTCCATCGCCGGGCTGTTCGCCGCGGGCATCCTGCCGGGGCTGCTGATCTGCGCGGTCTGCATGGCCGTCATCGCGCTGACCGCACGGGCCAAGGGCCTGCCCAAGGGCGAGGGGCGGCCGAGTTTCCGCATCGTGGTGCAAGCCTTCCGCGAGGGGTTCCTCGCCGCGCTTTTGCCGGTGTTCATCCTCGGCTCGATCCTCTTCGGCATCGCCACGCCGACCGAGGCGGCGGCCATCGCCGTGGCCTATGCCCTGTTCGTGGGCGGCGTGATCTACCGCGCGCTGACCTGGCAGGACCTTTACCAGATCGCGGTGCGCACCACCCGGATCACCGGGGTGATCTTCCTGATCATCGCGTCCGCTACCATCCTGGGCTGGTGGATGACCTTCAACCGCGTGCCGCAGGCCATCGCCGCGGGGCTTTTGGCGATTTCCGACAACCCGCAGGTCATCATCGGGCTGATCGTGCTGCTGCTCTTGGTGATCGGGCTGGTGATGGACATCAACGCCACGCTCATCATCCTCGCCCCCGTGCTGGCGCCGCTGACGCTCAGCCTCGGGATGGACCCGGTCCATGCGGGCATCATGATCATTCTCGCGCTGAACATCTCGCTGATGACGCCACCCGTTGGCGCGTGCCTTTTCGTGCTGTCCTCGGTCACCGGCGAAAAGATCGAGGCGATCACCCGCGAGCTTTGGCCCTTCATCCTGGCCGAGGTGGCGATCCTGTTGCTGATCGCCTTCTGGCCCGACCTCACGCTTTTCGTGCCACGGCTGTTCGGACTGTGACCAGCCCAAAATCCAACCAACAGGGAGACCACCCATGACCATGTTCAAGACCTTCGGCGCCACGCTCGCCGCAGCCCTGGTGGCAGGCCAGGCCTTTGCCGCCGACGTTACCATCCGGCTCGCGCACCTGAACCCCGAGGACCCGTTCCAAAGCCATTCCGGCACCATGGCCGCGGTTTTCAAAAGCCTCGTGGAATCGAATTCGAACGGCGAGATCGAGGTGCAACTGTTTCCCAACGGCCAGCTCGGCAAGGATAACGAGGTGATCGAACAGGTCCGCACCGGGCTGGTGGAAAGCACGATCTCGTCCGCCGGTGGCATCGCGCAGCATTACAACCTGGTGGGCGTGTTCGACATTCCCTTTGCCTTTCCGAATATCGGGGTGGCCAGCCGCGTGATCAGCAAGGACTCGAGCTTCGGACAGAAGTTCATCGCCGATCTCGAGTCCAAGACCGACCTCAAGGTTCTGGGGATGATCGACTCGGGCGGGTTCTTCGCCTTCACCAACTCGAAAAAGCCGATCGAAAGCGTGGCCGACATGGAGGGGCTGCGCATCCGCACCATGACCCTGCCGACGCACGAGGCGATCGTTTCCTCGCTGGGCGGCCAGCCCACGCCGCTGCCCTGGGCCGAGGTCTATACCGCGCTGCAAACGGGCGTCGCCGACGGGCAGATGAACCCGGTGCCGATCATCGCCTTTGCCAAGTTCGATGAGGTGCAGAAATATCTCTCGATCACCAACCACGTCATCACGCCCTACATCTGGTCGATGAACGCAGATTTCTATAACGGCCTGTCGGACGAACATCGCACGCTGGTCAACTGGGCCGCCGAGGTCGCGACCGAGTCGGGCCGCGCCATGAGCCGGGTGATCGAGGCGTCCGACCGCGGCCTTCCGGCGCTGGCCGCCAAGATGGAAGTGAACGTGGTGCCTCCCGCCGAACAGGCCAAGTTCGCCGAGGCCGCCCAGCCCGCCGTCCGCGCCCTGATCGAGGACCAGTACGGCGCCGAGGGCATCGAGATGCTGGACGCGCTGCTTGCCTCGATCGAGGAAGAGAAGGGCGCGTTCTGATCCGCTTGCACCGGGTCTGACGCCACAGCAAAACCGGCCGGGGGCGCCCCGCCCCCGGTCGAGGATCGAGGACAGCCATGACAGCCGAGATTTCACGCCGCGGCCCGGACGTCGCGCGCCCCTTCACGCTGGTGAAGAACCCCACCGCCGCGCACCGCGCCCCCTGGACCGACGACCAGAACGCCATCCTCAACGACGCGGCCTTCAGTGCCGCGCGGGCGACGATTTCCTCCTGGCCGGGCTATGCGCCCACGCCACTGGTCGCGCTGCCGGGGCTGGCGCAGGCGGCGGGCGTCGCCTCGATCCACTACAAGGACGAATCCACCCGCTTCGGTCTTGGCAGTTTCAAGGCGCTGGGCGGGGCCTATGCCGTGGCCCGCCTGTTGCTGCGCGAGGTGGAAACCGCCAAGGGCCACCCGGTGCCCATGGCGGAAATCGTCTCTGGCGCCCATGCCGATATCGTCGCCGGAATCACCGTCTGCTGCGCCACCGACGGCAACCATGGCCGGTCGGTCGCCTGGGGCGCGCAGACCTTCGGCTGCCGGTGCGTGATCTTCATCCACGCCACCGTGTCCGAGGGCCGCAAGGCTGCCATCGAGGCCTATGGCGCCCAGGTCCGCCGCTGCGCCGGCAATTACGACGACAGCGTGCGCGAGGCGCAGGACACCGCCAGCCGCGAGGGCTGGTTCGTGGTCTCGGACACGTCCTACCCGGGTTACATGGATATCCCCAAGGACGTGATGCAGGGCTATGAACTGATGGCCGCCGAGGCGTTCGAGGCATTGCCGGAACCGCCCACCCACATCTTCCTGCAAACCGGCGTGGGCGGCATGGCGGCGGCCGTTGCCGCCCAGGCGAAACGCCGCTGGGGCGAGCGGCGCCCGGTGATCGTGCTGGCCGATCCGGACGACTCCGCCTGCTGGGTCGATAGCTACCGGGCGGGCACGCCCACGCCGGTTCATGGCGATCTGGATACGCTGATGGCGGGGCTGGCCTGTGGCGAGGTCTCGGCGCTGGCCTGGCAAATCCTCGCCACCCATGGCGACGCCGTGATGGCGGTGCCCGACGCGGCCGCGGTCGAGATGATGCGCCGGCTGGCCGACCCGGTCGCGGGCGACCCCCCGCTTGTCGCAGGCGAATCCGCCGTGGCGGGGCTCGCCGCGCTCTTCGCCGCGATGAACGACGCGGACGCGCGCGAGGCGCTCTGCCTGACCCCCGCTGCCCGCATCCTCGTCTTCGGCACCGAGGGCGACACCGATCCCGGCCTTTATGCCGACCTCGTCGGCGCCGATGCCGCCACAGTCCGCACCCGCCGCACCCGACCGGAGAGCCCCGCATGAGCCGCAAATTCATCGTCGCCGCCGCCCAGATGGGTCCCATCGCCGCCGACGAGCCCCGCACCTCGGCCGTCGCCCGCATGGTCGCGATGATGCGCGAGGCACACGCGCGCGGCGCCCGCCTCGTCGTCTTCCCCGAACTCGCGCTGACCTCGTTCTTTCCCCGCTGGTTCATCGAGGACCGGGACGAACTGGCCCGATGGTACGAAACCGAAATGCCGTCCCCCGAAACCCGCCCGCTCTTCGACGAGGCCGCGCGGCTGGGCATCGGGTTCCACCTGGGCTATGCCGAACTCACTCCCGAGGGCCGCTTCTTCAACACCGCCATCCTCGTCGACGAAACCGGCGTCATCGTCGGCAAGTATCGCAAGATCCACCTGCCCGGCCACCGCGAGAACGAACCCTGGCGCCCCTTCCAGCACCTTGAAAAACGCTATTTCGAAAAGGGCGACCTCGGCTTTCCGGTGTTCGATGCGCTGGGCGGGCGGCTGGCGATGTGCATCTGCAACGACCGCCGCTGGCCCGAAACCTGGCGGATGCTGGGGCTGGGCGGCGCGGAACTGGTGGTGCTGGGCTACAACACGCCGCTGCACTACCCCCCCGCGCCCGAACACGACCACCTGCAATATTTCCACAACGACCTGTCGGTGCAGGCCGGCGCGTACCAGAACGGGCTCTGGGCCGTTGCCACCGCCAAGGCCGGGCGCGAAGAAGGCTGCGACCTGATCGGCGGCAGCCTTATCGTCGCGCCTACCGGCGAGATCGTCGCCCGCACCGTGACGCTGGCCGACGAGGTGATCACCGCGACCGTCGATCTCGACCGCTGCGCGGAAATCCGGCGCAACATCTTCGATTTCAAGCAGCACCGCCAACCCGCCGACTACGCCGCCTTGACCCGGCCGGGCACCGGCTGACGCCCTTCTTCTTGGTCCAAGTACCCCGGGGGTCTGGGGGCAGCGCCCCCAGCCGGTCGCCTTGGCGAAAGCCAAGGCGAAATCCGGCGCAGAGCAGGTTCCGTCATGTTGAGGGCACGCGGTCCACCCGGGTCTCGGTCGGGCGCAACGCCAATGACCCGTCCGAGAAAATCTTCCGCCCCTCGCGGAAGGTCGCGCGCACATGTCCCACATCCGTGTCGTCGGCGATCACCAGGTCCGCCCGTCGTCCCGCTGCGATCTCGCCCCGGTCCGTCAGCCCCAGCACGCGGGCCGGGTTCGCGCTGGCCAGCCGGGCCGCCCCGGCCAGCCCCTCGGGATCGCCTTGCGCCAGCACCAGTATCGCGGGCAGGATCGCCGAGGGGTGGTAATCGGCCGCCAGGATGTCCAGCACCCCCGCGGCATGCGCCTCGCGCGCCGACAGGTTGCCCGAATAGCTTTCGCCGCGCAGCGCGTTCGGCGCGCCCATCGCGGTCACCATACCGCGCGCCCGCGCCGACCGTGCCGCCGCCAGCGTCACCGGGAACTCGCTGATCGTGGCGCCCAGGTCCGCCATCAGCGCGACCTTCTCGGCGGTGTCGTCATCATGGCTGGCCAGCACGATCCCGTTCTCGGCACACAGTGCCGAAACCGCGGCCAGCTGTGCGGCCACCTCGCCTGCGTGGCGCTGTTTCTCGGCGATCCGGGCCTGCACCGCGCGTGCGCCCTCTTCCAGGCTCAGCCCCTTCTCGGCCGCGGTCTTCCGCGCCAGCCGTTCCAGGTCGCGATACTGGCCCTGTCCCGGCGTGTGGTCGGTCAGCGACACAAGGTCGGCGGTGCCCTCGGCGATCAGCTCGCGCACCACCTCCAGCGCCTGGGGGTTGTTGATTTCCAGCCGCGCATGCACCCGGTGATCGACCTTCAGCATCGGGCGCATCTTCTTCAGCGCGCGCAGCATCGCCTTGGAATGCTCGAGGCTGCGCAGGTGCCCATAGGCCGATTTCGGGTTGAAGCTGACCGCGGCATAGGCCGTCGTCACGCCCGCCACCTTCAGGCGGCGGTCCAGATCGCGCAGGCCCAGTTCCATGGGCATGCGCACGTTGGGCCGGGGTTCCACCTCGCGCTCGATCATGTCGCCATGCATGTCGACGAATCCCGGCATCAGGATCAGCCCGTCGCCACTCAGCGCGGCGCCCGGTACGGGCCGGTCGGCGATCTCGGCGATCCGACCGCCCGCAAGCAGGACCGACCCGCGCGGCAGAACCCTGTCGGGCAGGACCACCCGGAAATCACTCAGCCACATCGGGGCGCCTCCTTCCTGTTCGGCCGGGGCACGGGCGCGGCGTGCCCTCTGTGCCGGGATGGTCGAAAACGGGGGCGATGGCAACGGTCTTGTGGTGCCGCCTCTCCGGGTCGGGTCAGGCCACGATCCGCACCGGGCGGCGCTTGCGTCCCCAGGTTCCGGGCGGCCCCTCGATCACGCCGGGAAAACCTGCCCCGCAGCCCAGGCATGCGCCGGTATCCGACAGGCGCCAGTCCGACAACTCGTGCCAGTCGCGCCCGATCACCCGCGCCCCGCAGCCCGCGCAATAGCTCGACTGCGCGGCCTTGTCGTGGACGTTGCCGACATAGACGTGGTTCAGGCCCATCGCCCTGGCGCGCGCCCGTGCCGCCAGCAGGGTCGCGGGCGGCGTGGCGGGCACGTCCCGCATCCGGTGATCGGGGTGAAAGGCCGTGAAATGCAGCGGCACGTCCGGCCCCAGCCGGTCGAGGATCCAGCCGCACATCGCCTCGATCTCGGCCGGCGTGTCGTTCTGGCCGGGGATCAGCAGCGTGGTCAGTTCGACCCAGCAGGCCGTTTCGTTCACCGCGTAGTCGATGGTTTCCAGCACCGGGGCCAGGTGCGCGGCCGTCAGCTTGAAATAGAACGTCTCGGAAAACGCCTTGAGGTCGATATTCGCGGCGTCCATGACCGCGAAGAACTCTTCCCGCGGCTTCGGCATGACATATCCGGCGGTCACCGCGACCGACCGCACGCCCCGTTCGCGCGCGGCCCGCGCCGTATCGATGGCGTATTCGTGGAAGATGACGGGATCGTTGTAGGTGAACGCGATCGAGGCCGCGCCCGCGTTGCGCGCGGCATTCGCGATCATTTCGGGGCTGGCCGCGTGGGCCAGCGCGTCGACCTCGCGGCTTTTCGATATCTCGTGGTTCTGGCAGAACTTGCAGGCCAGGTTGCAGCCCGCCGTGCCGAAGGACAGCACCGGTGTGCCCGGCAAAAAGTGGTTCAGCGGCTTCTTTTCGATCGGATCGATACAGAACCCCGACGACCGGCCATAGGTGTCCAGCACGATCCGGTCGCCCGCGCGCCGGCGGACGAAACACAGCCCACGCTGGCCCGGCCCCAGCTCGCACAGGCGCGGGCACAGTTCGCAGACCAGGCGGTCGGTGCCGGGTTTCGGGCTCCAGTGGCGGGCGGTCGTCATTCGCTCTCCTTCGCGGGGGACGCGCCGCGTGTGCGTTGCACCGGCAAAAGATGGTACTAGATAGGGCAAGGTTCAATCGGAGCGTGCAAGCCCATGGCCGAAGCCTTGCGCCCCCTGCGTTTCGCCGGCACCTTCTTCCCCGCCGGGGCAAAGGCGCTGCGGGGCGAGGTCGCGCGCCACCTGTCGGGGGCCGAGGGCGCGACGGCGGGCGCCATGCCCCGGGCCATCGTCGCCGCCCATGCCGGCTATCGCTACTCGGGGCGGTTCGCGGGGCTGTCGCACGGGGTTGCGCCCGCGCGGCCGGGCCGCATCGCGATCCTGTCGCCCTCGCGCCGCCTCGCCTTCCGTGGCATCGCCTTTCCCACGCAGGCGGGGTTCGCAACGCCACTGGGCGATCTGCCCATCGACCGGGCGGCCTGCGAAACTCTGGCACAGGCCGGGCTGGCCCGCGCCCTCGACGCCGCCCATGACGACGAACACGGCATCGAAACCCAGCTGCCCTTCCTCGCCCATCTCTGGCCGGGCGTGCCGGTTGTGCCGCTGGTGATCGGCGACGCCAGCGCGGCCGAGGTCGCCGCCGTCATCGACGCGCTGGACGATTGCGACACATTCTTCGTGCTGTCCTCGGACCTCAGCCATTTCCTGGACGACCGGGCCGCGCGCAAGCGCGATGCCGAAACCGCCGCGATGATCGAACGCGCCGAGACAGGCCGCCTGGACGGCGCGCATGCCTGCGGGGCGCGGGCCATCGCGGGCTGGCTGATCTCCCGCGCCGGGCGGGCCAGCAAGCCGCTCAGGCTCGCGATGGGCAACAGCGGCGCGGCCAGCGGCGACATGGCCCGCGTGGTGGGCTACGGTGCCTGGGCGTTCTTCCCCCTCAATGCGCCGATGTTGGGCGAGGGGGCGCGGGCGACGCTGTTGCGCACCGCGCGCCAGGCCATCGAGATTAGGCTGCGCACGGGCAAGGACCCGGCCATCGCCGCCGATACCTTCGCGCCCCAGCTGGCCACCGAGGCGGCCAGTTTCGTGACCCTGACGCAGGACGGGCGGCTTCGGGGCTGCGTGGGCTCGCTCGCCCCGCAACGGCCGCTGTTCTCGGACGTTGCCGCCAACGCGCAGAAGGCGGCGCTGTCCGACCCGCGTTTCCCGCCCCTGCCGCGCGAGGACCTTGCCGGGGCGCGGCTCAAGATCGCGGTTCTGTCGCGCCCGGCGCCGCTCGACTTCGCCGACGAGGCCGACGCGCTGGCCCGGATCACGCCGGGCCAGGACGGGCTGATCCTGACCTCGGGCCGGAACCGCGGCACCTTCCTGCCACAGGTCTGGGAGCAACTGCCCGATCCGGCCCAGTTCCTGCGCGCGCTCAAACGCAAGGCCGGGCTCCCCGAGGATCACTGGTCCCCCGGCCTGACGCTGGACCGTTTCCGCGCCGAAAGCTTTGCCGAAGACTGTGCCTGACGACGATCGGGCCGGGGCCAGCCGCTGACGCACCAGCGTCGTCCAGGAGGAACCGCCCCAGGCGATCACCCCTTCGTTGCAATCGTATCCGGGGTGATGCAGCCCCGCCGACGGTCCATTGCCCGGTTTGACCCTCGCCCCCGGCACCCCGTTCTACATGAACGGGCAATCCTTGCCCCCCGTGCCGCCGCACCAGGGCGCGGGCTGCATCGTCCAGTTCGTCCCGGCCTGAAGCGCCGGCGTCAGAACATCGCGTGTTCGCCCAGGTCCACGCGTTCGTCGCCGCGCACCAGCCGCG
Organism: Rhodovulum marinum; assembly: GCF_004343075.1. Lineage (GTDB taxonomy): Bacteria > Pseudomonadota > Alphaproteobacteria > Rhodobacterales > Rhodobacteraceae > Rhodovulum > Rhodovulum marinum. The sequence goes on along the minus strand of NZ_SLXP01000001.1, from coordinate 404,086 downwards.
CATAGAAATCATACAGGGTTTCGGTCCCGGTTTCGGGCGTGGCATCGGCGTCATAGCGCCCGGTCGCCGGGTCCAGCACCAGCATCGACTCGGTCGCGTAATACCGCCCGATCCGGGCGAATTCCGCCTTGTCGCGCATTCTGGGCGATACCCGTCCCAGCGCGCCCAGAACCGCGATGATCGCGTCCATCATGCCCACCGGCACGGACCGGAATTTCGGTTCCCTCCCCATCAGGCGGAACAGTTCCTCGCCCTGTTCGCGGGGGGTGATGGCCGGGCCGGGGCCCCCGATCGGCAAGACCTTGTTCCGGCGGCTTTCGTCGTCCAGGCAATCGGCGATATAGGCGCCCAGATCATCGTCGCTGATCGGCTTGCAGGCGGTCAGGGCGCCATCTCCGAACAGCAGGAACGGCTTGCCCTGCCGCACCCGCTCCACCTGGCCCGACAGCGACTTGAAGAACGCCGTCGGCCGCACGATGGAATAGCTCAGGCCCGAGCCGATCAGTTCCTCTTCGAAGGCCAGCTTGGCCTTCTGGAACTCCAGCAACGGTTTCTGCACGCAGATCGCCGAAAGCAGGACCACATGGGTAACGCCCGCCTCGCGCGCCGCGGCCAGCGCGTCGGAATGGGCCTTGTGATCAATCGCCCAGGCGTCCCGGGGCGACCCGGTGCGCGAGGCAAGGCAGGAGACCAGCGCATCGAACCGCGCGCCCCTGATCCCGTCGCGGACCAGCGCGGCGGGGTCGGTCACGTCACAGGCGCGCAGGTCCACGCCGGGGGGCAGGTCGTTCGGGCGGTTGCGGCCGGGGCGGACGAGGCAGGTCACCTCGTGCCCGCGGGCGGCAAGGGCGCGGGTGGTGGCCTTGCCGATCGTGCCGGTGGCGCCCAGCATCAGAACGCGGCGAGGGTTGGGCGATCGGGGGGTGGTCATGCTGTCGGTCCTTGCCGCTGTGGCGGGGTCGGCGCCACTTTAGGCAAGCGGCGCGGGATGCTGAAGGGGGCATGCGCGCGACCCGCGCGGGGTTTGACAGATCGCGCGCGGGCGGGCTCTGATGCGGGCGGTTGAAGCATTGGGGGTGGCGTGGTGTCGAAGGCGAATTTCGATCTGACGGGGCGGGTGGCGCTGGTCACCGGGGCCAGCCGGGGCATCGGGCGGGCGCTGGCCGAGGGGCTGGCCGCGCATGGGGCCGATATCCTGGCCGTGGCCCGCGACGCGGCCGCCCTCGACCCGGTCTGCGAGGCGGTCGCGGCGCAGGGGCACACCGCGATCCCGCTGGCCGCCGACGTGTCGGACAGCGCCGCGATTGACGCGCTTTTCCAGCGAATCCAGCGGCTTGGAATGGCGCCCGACATCCTGGTGAACAATGCCGGGATCGAACAGGTCTGTCCCTCGGACGCGGTGACGCCTGAGTTGTGGGACAGGATCCTGGACACCAACCTGAAGGGCGCGTTTTTCGTGGCGCAGGGGTTTGCGCGGCCGCTTCTGGCCGCGGGAAAGCCGGGGAGCATCGTCAACCTGGGCTCGCTGACCTCGGCGGTGGGGGTGCCGACGGCGACGGCCTATACCGCGTCGAAAAGCGGCATGCTGGGGATGACGCGGGCGCTGGCGACCGAGTGGGCGGGGGCGGGAATCCGGGTCAACGCCTTGGGACCAGGGTATTTTCGCACCGACCTGACCGAGGTCTTCTATGAAAACGAGGACTGGCAAAAGGCCATGCTGGGCAAGATCCCGATGGGCCGGTTCGGGCGGATGGACGACCTGATCGGGGCCGCGGTGTTCCTGGCATCCGACGCCGCGGCCTATGTCACGGGGCAGATCCTGTATGTCGATGGCGGCTACATTTCGGCGATATGAATCGCATATGAATTCCATATGAATCGCATATGACTTTTATCGGACTTTTCGCCCGCCTGGCGGGGCGGGTCGGCTTGACACTCCGCCCCCGCCCGACCAGCATTCGGCGGCGCGCGGGACGGGTGGAAAGGTCGGTACGGTGTCCGGAAGCCGGATGGTTGAAATCGCGGGGGTCTCGCGGGTGTTCGGGACAGTGGCCGCGGTGTCGAACGCCACGCTGCACGTGGACCGGGGCGATTTCCTGACCGTGGTCGGCCCCTCGGGCTGTGGCAAGACGACCCTTTTGCGGATGATCGCCGGGTTCGACCGGCCCGACGCGGGCGAAATCCGCATCGGCGGCGTGCGGATGGACCGGGTGCCGGCCTGGCAGCGGTCGATCGGGATGGTGTTCCAGAAACTGGCCCTGTTCCCGCACATGACCGCGGCCGAGAACGTGGCCTATCCGCTGAAGATGCGCCGGTTCGATCCCGCCCGCATCCCGGGGCTGGTGGACGACTACCTGGCCCTTGTCCGGCTGGCCGAGTTCAAGGACCGCCGCCCGCATGAATTGTCGGGCGGCCAGCAGCAGCGGGTGGCCATCGCCCGCGCGCTGGTCTTCGGCCCCGACCTGTTGCTGCTGGACGAGCCCCTGTCGGCGCTCGACCGCAAGCTGCGCGAGGACATGCAACTGGAATTCCGCCGCATCCAGCAGGAACTGGGTGTGACCACGATCAACGTGACCCATGACCAGCGCGAGGCGCTGGTGATGTCGGACCGGATCGTGGTGATGGAGGGCGGCGTGATCCAGCAGGCGGACGACCCGGTGTCGCTGTACCGGCGGCCGGAAAATCCCTTTGTCGCGCGGTTCATCGGGGTGACCTCGATGTTCCCGGGCCGGGTGACCGCAGAGACCCCCGAGGCGGTGACCGTCACGGCGGGCGAGGCCACGCTGAAGGCCCGCGGCGGCGCGGCGCTGGGCGCCGGTGCGGCGGTCGAGTGCGCGATCCGCGCCGAGCAGATCGCCATCGGCCCGCGGGACGGCGCGCCCCGGTTCGAGAACGCGGTGGACGGCATCGTGCGCCAGCGCATCTTCGAGGGCGAGCGGATGGTCTATGCGGTCGAGGTGCCGGGGCTGGGGGGCGCGGTTCTGAACGTGTTCGACCACGATCCGGTCAGCCACTCGGTCTATGACGAGGCCCAGCCGGTGCGGCTGGAATGGGCGGCGCGCGACCTGATCGCCTTTCCGGCGGGACCCGCCCCCGCCGTGACCACGGAACACAAACCAACGGGGAGCCTTACGACATGACGACCACCGATTTCGCCGGGCGGCGGACATTCCTGAAACTGGGCGCGGCGGGGGCCGGCGCGCTGGCCATGCCGGGCATCCTGCGGGCGCAGGACAAGCCGTCCGAGATCATCGTGCGGGCCTGGGGGGGCGCCTGGGGCGACGCGCTGAAGGAAGGCGTGGCCGACCCGTTCACCGCGGCGACCGGCATCCCGGTGCGGCTGGATTTCACCGAGGATAACGAGATCAAGCCCAAGATCTGGGCCGCGGTCGACCAGGGGCGCATCCCGCCCATCCACGTCAACTGGGACACCACCACCAATGCCACGATTTCCGCGCTGCGCGGCGTGACGGTGGACCTGAGCGACCTTTCCAACCTGGAGGGGTTGTTGCCGCTGGCCAAGCCCACCGGGCTGGAGGGCTATCCGCTGGTGAATACCTATGCCTATGTCTATGTCTGCGCCTACCGGCCCGAGGCGTTTCCCGACGGGGCGCCCGACAGCTGGACGGTGATGCTGGACCCGAAATTCAAGGGGCGGGTGGCGCTGTATGATGACGGGATCGGGTTCAACCCGATCGCGGTGATCGCGGGCGGGGGCAGTTTCGAGGACATCCCCGGCAACATGGAGCCGGGCTATGAATTCTACCGCAAGCTCAAGGAAAACGCGCCGCTTCTGGGCGAGGATGCCGATTTCACCACCTGGTTCCAGAACGGCGAGATCGACCTGGCCTGCACGATTTCCGTGAACGCGCGGGCGGCGCGGCAAAGCGGGATCGACGTGGAATGGACCGTGCCGAAAGAGGGCTGCAAGGTCGATACCGACGGGTTGTGGGTGCCCAGGGGCCTGCCTGCGAACGAGGAGCACTGGGCCAAGGAATTCGTCAATTTCGCCCTGTCGCGCGAGGCGCAGGAGAAGTGGTGTTCGCTGTTGGGCCTGCCGCCCGTTTTCCCGGGGATCGCGCCGCCCGCGGACCTGGTGGGCGATCCGTCCTACCCGACGACGCCTGCGGATTTCGAGCGTCTCGTCTCGGTGCCCTCGCCGGTGCTGGTGGAAAACCAGCCGGTCTGGTTCGCCAAGTTCAGCGAGATCTTCCAGGGGTGATCGCCCTTCGCGGCGGGGCCGGTGTCGGCCCCGCCCGTTGTCCTGACCGATGTCCCACATGAAATACCCGATTTCCTGGCGCCTGCTGGATGCGCTCGAGGCCGCCGCGGCGGTTCTGTGGCCCGCGCGGATGCGGCGGCTGACGGCGTGGGCGTTGCTGGCGCCCGCGCTGTTCCTGGTCGGCGTGCTGGTGATCGGGCTGGGCTACATGGTGGAATACAGCCTGCACGAGCTGGACCTGTCCACCTACCGGCTGAAAGAGGCCTATAGCCTGACGAATTACCAGACGATCCTGGACCGCCCGGTTTACGCCCGGGTGCTGGGGCGGACGTTGCTGGGGGCGGTTCTGGTCACCGCGATCTCGGTCGCGCTGGCCTTTCCCTATGCCTATGCGATCGTGCGCACGCCGTCGGCCATGGTGCGCAAGGCGCTGTTGGTGGCGTTGTTTTTGCCGTTCTTCATCGGGCAGGTGGTACGGGCCTATGGCTGGCTGATCGTGCTGGGGCGCGAGGGGCTGGTGAACTCGGCGCTGGCGGGGATGGGGTTGCCGACGGTGGACCTGCTGTTCACCTACCCGGCGGTGATCTTCGGGCTGGTGCAATACATGCTGCCCTTTGCGATCCTTCTGCTGGTGCCCGCGCTGGCCGCGATCCCCGAGGACATGGAACTGGCCTCGGAGTCGCTGGGGGCGCGCTGGACCTCGACCTTTCGCCACGTGGTGATCCCGATGGCGAAACCGGGGCTGATCGGGGCGTCGGTGGTGGTGTTCACGCTGACGCTGACCGATTTCGCGATGCCGGAAATCCTGGGCGGCGGCACGTCGGATTTCATCGCGTCGGCGATCTATGACAGTTTCTTCCAGATCTCGAACCCCGGGCTTGGCGCGGCGCTGTCGATGGTGCTGGTGACGCTGGGCAGCCTGATCGTGGCGGGGGTGTTCCTGGTGGCCGGCACCGGCACGCTGGGCGTGAGGGGCGCGAAATGAGGGGCAGCCTGTCCAAGCGCATCGCGATCTGGGGGCTGGTGTGGGTGAGTCTCATCACCCTCAGCCTGCCCACGCTGATCGTGATCGGCGCGTCCTTCACGGCCGGAGAGATCATCCGTTTCCCGCCCGAGGGGTTTTCGCTGCGCTGGTATGGCGAGCTGTGGCAGCTGGACAGCTTCAAGGCGGCGCTGGCGCGCACCTTCTATGTCTCGGCGATCTGCACGGCGGTCAGCCTGCCGGTGGGCACGCTGGCGGCCATCGCCACGGTGCGCTACCGCATCCGGTTCCGCAATGCGGTGCAGGTCTACCTGCTGTTGCCGTTCACCATCCCGCTGGTGGTCTCGGGCATCTCGATGATGATCTTTTTCGGGGAAATCCGCATCCTTGGCCAGTTGTGGCCGGTGGGCGTGGCGTTGTGCATCATCAACCTGCCCTTCATGATCTGGTCGGTCAGTGCCAGCGTGAACGCCATCGACCCCGAGATCGAGAACGCGGCGATGAATTGCGGCGCGCCGCCCTTGCAGACCTTTCTGACCGTCACGCTGCCCGCGGTGATGCCGGGCGTCATCACCGGCGGGCTGTTGATGTTCATCCTCGCCTTCAACGAGTTTCTCGTCAGCCTGTTCCTGACCGACAGCCGCACCGTCACGCTGCCCGTGCAGATCTACAACTCGATCCGGTCGGTCATCACGCCCGACCTGGCCGCGGTGTCGGTCCTGTATATCGCCATCGCCCTGATCGCCGTGTTCCTGCTGGACCGGCTGGTGGGGCTGGACATCTTCCTGCGCTCGAAATGACCCGGAGTCGCCCATGTCGCCCAAGATCACCTTTCATGACCTTTCCACGCTGGACGCCGACGCCCGCGCGGGCCTGCTGAAACGGACCGAGGGCGACCTTGGCCCGGTGATGGAAAAGGCCCGCCCCATCATCGAGGCGGTGCGGGACGAGGGCGACGCGGCGCTGGCCCGTTTCGCGCAGGAGTTCGACCGCGCGCCGGTGACGGCGGATGCCATCGCGGCGACCCGCGCCGATTTCGACGCGGCCTTCGACGCGGTGGACCGCGACATGATCGAGGTGCTGGAATTCTGTTCGGACAACGTGCGGCGGTTCCATCAGGCGCAGATGCCCGAGGAGATGTGGTGGAAGGAAATGCACCCGGGCGTCTTCGCGGGCGAAAAGGTGGTGCCGATCGATTCCGTCGCCTGCTACGTGCCGCGCGGCAAGGGGTCGTTCCCGTCGGTGGTGATGATGACGACGATCCCGGCGGTGGTGGCGGGGGTGGGCCGGCCCTTCATCGTCACGCCGCCGGGCCCCGACGGCAAGGTGGATGCGGCCACCCTGGTCGCGGCGCGCATCGCGGGGGTGGAAGAGGTTTACAAATGCGGTGGCGCGCAGGGGGTGGCGGCGGTGGCCTATGGCACCGAAACCGTGCCGCGCGCGCCCAAGATCGTGGGGCCGGGCAGCCCCTGGGTGGTCGCGGCCAAGCGCCTGCTGGCCGACCGGCTGGACCCCGGCACGCCGGCGGGGCCGAGCGAGTCGATCATCCTGGCGGACGGCACCGCGAACGGGCGGGTTGCCGCGCTGGACCTGTTGATCGAGTCCGAGCACGGGCCGGACAGTTCGGCCTGGCTGGTGACCGACAGCCGCGCCGTGGCCGAAGAGGCCATCGCCGCGATCCCCGGCTACTGGGCCGAAATGGGCGAGGAACGCACGGGTTATTCGCAGGCGGTGCTGTGCGGGCCGCGGGGCGGCGTGGTGCTGGCCCCGGACATGGGCGCGGCCTGCGAGTTCGTGAACGATTACGCGCCGGAACACCTGCAGATTCACGCGGACGTGCCGCATGATTACCTGGGCGCGATCCGCAACGCGGGGGAAATCCTGCTGGGCGCGCATACGCCGATCTGCATCGGGAATTTCACCCTGGGGCCGAACGCGGTGCTGCCGACCAACATGGCGGCGCTGACGCGTTCGCCGCTGGGGGTGCACGATTACCTGAAGACCATCGGGTTGGGCTACGTGACGCGCAAGGGCTATGACCTGCTGGCGCCCAGGGCCAAGCGCTTCGCCGAATACGAGGGGTTCGACGCGCATGCGAACGCCGTGTCGGCGCTGCGCGACAGGGCGTTCGGCAACGCGGGCTGACCGGGGTCAGTGGCGGGCCAGTTCCGCCTTGCGTTCCAGCCGGCGGGCATGCAGCACCGGTTCGGTATAGCCCGAGGGCAGGTCGCGGCCCATGAACACCAGGTCGCAGGCCGCCTGGAAGGCGATGCCGTCATAGCCCGGCGCCATCGGCACATAGGCCGGGTCGGCGGCGTTCTGGCGGTCGACCACCTGGGCCATGCGGCGCATGACCTCCATCACGTCCTCGGGGCTGACCACGCCATGGTGCAGCCAGTTGGCGATGTGCTGGGCCGAGATGCGGCAGGTGGCGCGGTCTTCCATCAGGCCCACATCGTTGATGTCGGGCACCTTGGAACAACCCACGCCGGCGTCGATCCAGCGCACGACATAGCCAAGGATGCCTTGCGCGTTGTTCTCGACCTCGCGGAGGATCTGGACGGTGGACCATTTGCGGAAGGCGGCCAGCGGGATGTCGAGAAGGCCGTCGACATGGGCGCGGCGCCCGCCCTTTTTCAGCTGTTTCTGCACCGCCAGCACGTCGACCGCGTGGTAATGCAGCGCGTGCAGGGTGGCGGCGGTGGGCGAGGGCACCCAGGCGCAGGTGGCCCCGGCCTTGGGGTGGTCGATCTTGGCCGACAGCATCGCCGCCATCCGGTCGGGCATCGCCCACATGCCCTTGCCGATCTGCGCGCGGCCCGACAGCCCGCATTCCAGCCCGATATCGACATTCAGGTTTTCATAGGCGGTGATCCAGGATTTCCGCTTGATGAACTCCTTGCGGCTGAAGGGGCCGGCCTCCATCGAGGTGTGGATCTCGTCCCCCGTCCGGTCGAGGAACCCGGTATTGATGAAGGCGACGCGGTGTTTCGCCGCCCGGATGCATTCCTTGAGGTTGACCGAGGTGCGGCGTTCCTCGTCCATGATGCCCAGTTTCACGGTATGGCGCGGCAGGCCGAGGATCTCCTCCACCCGGGTGAAGGTGTCGTCGGCAAAGGCGACCTCGTCGGGGCCGTGCATCTTGGGTTTGACGACGTAGATGGACCCGGCGGGGGAATTGCGCGGGCCGTCGGTCTTTTTCAGGTCGTGCAGCGCGATCAGCGTGGTGATGGCGGCGTCCATCAGCCCCTCGAACACCTCGTGGCCGTCGGTGTCCAGGATCGCAGGGGTCGTCATCAGGTGGCCCACGTTGCGCACCAGCATCAGCGCGCGGCCCTTGACGGTGAAGGGGGTGCCGTCGGGGGCGATATAGTCGCGGTCGGGGTTCAGCGCGCGGGTCAGCCGTTCGCCGCCCTTCTGGAACTCGGCGGTCAGGTCGCCCTTCATCAGGCCCAGCCAGTTGGCATAGGCCGCGACCTTGTCGGGGGCGTCGACGCAGGCCACCGAATCCTCGCAATCCATGATCGCCGAGACCGCCGATTCCAGCCGGATGGCGGCCAGCCCCGCCTGGTCGCGCGCGCCGACCGGGTGGGTGCGGTCGAACACCAGTTCCACGTGCAGCCCGTTGTTGCGCAACAGAACCGCGTCGGGGGCGCGGGGATGGCCGCGGAAACCGGCGAATTTCGACGGATCCTCCAGCGGGTTGTCGTCGACCAGAAGCGCGCCGCCCTTGACGTGATAGCGCCGGGCGTCGGCGTGGCTGGTGCCCTGGACCGGGAACGCCTCGTCCAGGAAGACGCGCGCGCGGGCCACGACGCGGGCGCCGCGGCCGCGGTCATAGCCGCCCGCGGGCGGCGGGCCGCCCATCGCGTCGGTGCCGTAAAGCGCGTCATACAGGCTGCCCCAGCGGGCATTGGCGGCGTTCAGCGCGTAGCGCGCATTGGTGATCGGCACCACCAGTTGCGGGCCGGGGACGGTGGCGATTTCGGGGTCCACGTTCGCGGTGTCGATCTGGAAATCGCCGCCCTCGGGGCGGAGATAGCCGATCTCGGCGAGGAAGGCCTTGTAGGCCTCGTGGTCATGGGGGGCGTCGCGGTGGGTGAGGTGCCAGGCGTCGATCCTGGCCTGCAATTCCTCGCGGATTTCCAGAAGCTCGCGGTTGCGCGGGGTGAAATCGCGCACCAACCCGGCGAAACCGTTCCAGAAGGCGCCCGCGTCGATCCCGGTGCCGGGCAGCGCCCGGTCCTCGACAAACGCGGCCAGCACGTCGGCCACCTGCAATCCCGCCCTGTCCAGATAGGCCATCGCTGCCTCCGTCATTCCCGTTTCGCGCCCCCTCAGATCAACTCCGCACGCGGTTTGCAAGGGGGCGGGTGTCAGCCGGTCAGCAGGTCGCCAAGGTCGAAGGCCGCGCGCATCAGGGCGCGGGTATACTCGGCCCCGGGCGCCTCGAAGATCGCCCGGGTGGGCCCCTGTTCGACCACCGCGCCGTCCTTCATCACCATGACATAATCCGCCATCGCGCGCACCACCGCCAAGTCGTGGCTGATGAAGATGTAGGACAGCGCGTGTTCCGCCTGCAGCCGGCGCAAGAGGTCGATCACCTGTTTCTGCACGGACCGGTCCAGCGCCGAGGTGGGTTCGTCCAGAACGATCACCCGGGGCCGCAGGACCACGGCGCGGGCGATGGCGATGCGCTGGCGCTGGCCGCCCGAGAATTCGTGCGGGAAGCGGTTGCGCATCGACGCGTCCAGCCCGACATCGGTCAGCGCCTGCGCGGCCCGTTCGGCCCGGTCGCGGCGCGACAGGCCCGGTTCGTGCACCAGAAGGCCCTCGGTGATGATCTCGGTCACGGTCATGCGGGGGCTGAGGCTGCCATAGGGGTCCTGGAACACCATTTGCAGCCCCTTGCGGTGGGGGCGCATCGCGGCGCGGTCAAGCCCGGCGATCTCCTGGCCCAGGTAGACCACGCGCCCCTCGGCGGGCAGCAGTTGCAAGAGTGCCCGGCCCAGCGTGGATTTCCCCGACCCGGATTCGCCCACCACGCCGATGGTCTGGCCCTGGCGCAGCGTCAGGTCGATGCCTTTGACGGCGGTGAACCGGGTGTCGCGGCGCAGGAAGCCGGGCGGTTTGCCGAAGGTCACCCTTAGCCCCGCGCCCTGCAACAGCACCGGCGCATCGGCGGCGACGGGGGGTTTTTCGCCCTCGGGTTCGGCATCCAGCAGCATGCGGGTATAGGGTTTCTCGGGCGCCTCGAAGATGCGCCGCGTCGGCCCCTGTTCCTCGACCAGCCCGGCGCGCATCACGTAGACGCGGTCGGCAAAGGCCCGGACGATGCCCAGGTCATGGGTGATGAACAGGATCGACATGCCGAGGCGCGCCTGCAACTCGGCCAGCAGGCGCAGGATCTCGGCCTGGATCGTGACGTCGAGCGCGGTTGTGGGCTCGTCCGCGATCAACAGGTCGGGGTCGTTGGCCAGTGCCATGGCGATCATCACCCGCTGGCGCTGCCCGCCCGAAAGTTCGTGCGGATAGGCGCGCAGGCGGCGGGCGGGGTCGGGGATTTGCACCAGGTCCAGCAGCTCCAGCGCGCGGGCGCGCGCGGCGCGGGGCGACAGGCCGCCATGAACGCGCAAGGGTTCGGCAAGCTGATCCTCGATCGTGTAAAGCGGGTCGAGCGAGGTCATCGGTTCCTGGAAGATCATGGTGATCTTGCGCCCGCGGATGCGGTTCAGCCGGTCGGGGGGGAGGTTCAGGATCTCTTCGCCGCGATAGCGGACCGATCCGCTGGCCTTTCCGTTCGCGGCCAAGAGGCCCATCGCGGCCATCATCACCTGGCTTTTGCCCGAGCCGCTTTCGCCCACCACAGCCACGGTTTCGCCGGGTGCCACGGTCAGCGAGACGCCGCGCACCGCGTCCACCGTGCCGTCGGGGGTGTCGAAGCGGACGCGCAGGTTGTCGATTTCAAGGACGGGGTCGGTCATCTCAGCGGTCCTTGGGGTCGAGCGCGTCGCGCAGCCCGTCGCCCAGGAAGTTCAGCGCGAACAGCAGGACGGTCATGGTGGCGGCGGGGTAGATCAGCATGTAGGGGGCGTTGCGCATGTTCTTGGCGCCCTCGGCGATCAGCACGCCCAGCGAGGTCAGCGGTTCCTGCACGCCGAGCCCGAGGAAGGAGAGGAAGGATTCCAGCAGGATCACCTTGGGGATCAGCAACGTCATGTAGATGATGACGGTGCCCAGCGTGTTGGGGATGATGTGGCGGCGGATGATCGCGCCGCCGGAAACCCCCATCGCCTCGGCCGCCTGGACGAATTCGCGGCGCCTCAGCGACAGGGTCTGCCCGCGCACGATGCGGGCCATGTCCAGCCATTCGACGGCGCCCACCGCGATGAACATCAGCACCACGTTGCGCCCGAAGAACACCACCAGCAGGATCACGAAGAACACGAAGGGCAAAGAGTACAGGATATCGACCACCCGCATCATCAGGTTGTCGATGCGCCCGCCCAGGAACCCCGCCGTCGCGCCGTAGACGACGCCGATGGTCAGCGCCACCGCCGTCGCCAGAAGCCCGATGGTCAGCGAGATGCGCAAGGAAATCAGGATGCGCGAAAGCAGGTCGCGCCCGTTCGCGTCGGTGCCCATCAGGAAATACAGTTGCTGCACGCGGGCCTCGGCCACGGCGGATTTGCCGTCGGGGGACAGGTCCACGATGCGCGCCTCGGTGAACACGTCGGAGCGGTCGAGGTAACGGGCCAGGCGCGGGTCGATCTCGCGGGGCGAGGTCAGGGGGATGCGGACGGTGCCGTTGTCGATGGTGATCTCGCCCAGTTCGACGCGGGCGCGTTTCAGGGCGCGTTCGGCGGCGGGGATGACCTGGTCTTCCTGCGGGTAGGGGCGCAGGCTGGGGGCCACCTTGACGAATTCGGGATAGACCTCGGCATAGCCGTGGGGGGCGAGCCGGGGGCCGAAGATCGCGAGACACGCGATCAGCGCGAGGATCACCAGCGAGGCCATCGCCGCGCGGTTGCGCCGCAGCCGCAGCAGCGCGGTGGCCCAGAGCGAGCGGCCGGGGGCGGCGGTGTCAGTCATAGCGCACCCTCGGATCCAACAGGGCATAGGCAAGGTCGACGAGCAGGTTGAACACCACGACGAAGACCGCGACGATCACCACCGTGCCCATCACCAGCGTGTAGTCGCGGTTCAGCGCACCCTGCACGAAATAGCGCCCGATGCCGGGCAGGTTGAACACCTGTTCCACCACGATGGACCCGGTCAGAAGGGCGGCCGCCGCCGGGCCAAGGTAACTGATCGCGGGCAGGATCGCGGCGCGCAGCGCGTGTTTCGCGACCACCATGCGCGCGGGCAGGCCATAGGCGCGGGCGGTGCGCACGTGGTCGGAGCGCAGCGCCTCGATCATCGCGCCGCGGATCAGGCGGGCGATGACGGCGACCTGCGGCAGGGCCAGCGCGATCACCGGCAGGATCATCTGGCGCCAGTCGCCCCAGCCCTGCGCCGGCAGCCAGCCCAGCATCACCGCAAAGACCAGCGACAGCACCGGGGCGACCACGAAATTCGGCACGGTGATGCCGAAGGTCGCCACCGCGATCACCGCGTAGTCGACCCGGCTGTTCTGCCGGAGCGCGGCGACGGTGCCGAGCGCCGTGCCGAGGACGAAGGCCAGCAGGAGCGCCGAGGCGCCGAGCTGCACGGACACCGGCAGGCCCTCGGCCAGGATCTCGTGCACGCGCTTGTCGCGGTAGATGAAGCTGGGCCCCATGTCGCCCTGGAACAGGTTGCCGAGATAGATCGCGTATTGCTGCCAGAGCGGCTTGTCGAGGCCGAAGGTCGCGTTGAGATTGGCCATCACCGTGGCCTCCAGCGTGCGTTCCTGGTCGAACGGGCCGCCGGGGGCCAGCCGCATCATGAAGAAGGCGGCGGTAACGATGATGAAAAGCGTCGGGATCGCGCCCAGAAGGCGCCGAAGGGCATAGATCAGCATCGCGGGACGTGTTCTTTGCGGGCACGGCCCCGGCGCAGGTCCGGGGCCGCGCGGGCCTATAGCCTATTCCGACAGGCTGAGGAAGCGGGTCGGGTGAACGTTCTGGATGTTGTCCTCCCAGCCCGACAGGTTGGGCGAGACCAGCGAGCGCGAGGTGTAGTAAAGCAGCGGGATGAAGGGCAGGTCGCGCATGAAGATCGCCTCGGCCTGGTTCAGGAGCGCCGCGCGTTCGGCCAGGTCGGTGGTCACCGCGGCCCGATCCATCAGCGCGTCGTAGTCGGGGTTGTCGTAGCGGGCGTAGTTGAACCCGTCATTGTCCGACTCGACCATGAACAGGAAGTTCTGCGGATCGGAATAATCCCCGATCCAGCCCGCCCGGGCCACGTCGAAATCGCCCCGGTCGCGCAGATGCGCGTAATGGGCCGAGGCATCGCGGACGTTGAATTCGACGTTCACCCCAAGGTTCGACCACATGTCGGCGATGGCGGTGGCCGCGTTCTTGTGGTTTTCCGACGTGTTGTACATCAGTTCCAGCGTGTGCGGGGTTTCCGGCGTCACGCCCTTCGCGGCCAGGATCTCGGCCGCCATGTCCTCGCGGTCGAGCATGGACATCGAGAAATAATCCACCTCGGGCGAGCCGTCGTAATTGCCGATCCCCGGCGGCACGAAGCTGATGGCCGGCGCCATGGTGCCCTGGAAGATTTCCTCGGCCAGGAATTCGCGGTCGATCGCCATGGACAGCGCGCGGCGCACGTCGGGGTCGGACAGGAACTCGTCCTCGTGGTTCAGCGCGTAATAATAGGTGCCGAGATAGGGCACGACATGGACCGCGTCGCCGTGTTCGGCGCGCAGGCGCTCGATATCCTCGGCGGGCAGGTCGGAACAGGAATGCACCTCGCCCGCCTCCCAGCCGCGCACGCAGGTCGCGCGATCCTCGAAGGGCAGGAAATGCACCTCGTCGATGGCGACATTGGCGGCGTCGTGGAATTCGGGGTTCTTCGCCAGAACGATGCGGTCGTTCAGGGTGTTCGATTTCAGCGTGTAGGCGCCGTTCGAGACCATGTTTTCCGGCTGGACGAAATCGGACCCGTGCGCCTGAACCGAGGCGGGATGCACCGGCAGGCCGGTCTGGTGGGTCAGCAGTTCCAGGAAATAGGGGGTGGGCGCGGCCAGCGTGATTTCCAGGGTGCGGTCGTCCAGGGCCGCGACGCCCATTTCCTCGGGCGGCAGCTCGCCCTTGTTCACGGCCTCGGCGTTCTTGATGGGATACAGGATGTTGGCGTATTTCGCGCCGGTTTCGGGGGTCATGATGCGGCGCAGGGAATAGACGAAATCGCCGGCGGTGACCGGGTCGCCGTTCGACCATTTCGCGTCGTCGCGCAGGGTGAAGGTATAGACCGTGCCATCCTCGCTGATCGTCCATTCGGTGGCGACGCCGGGGATCACGTGGCCCGCGCGGTCATAGACCACCAGCCCCTCGTAAAGATCGCGCAGGATGTTGGCCTCGGCCACGGTCGAGGTCTTGTGCTGGTCCAGCGTTTCGGGGTTGCCGTCATTGCCGCGCATGTAGGTGGTGGCGCCCGCCGTTCCCGCCAGCCCGGCCAGGATCGTGGCGCCAAGCAGGATTCGCCGTGTCGATTCGGTGAACATTCTGTCTCTGCTCCTGAAACGATGTCGGAACGCAAAGGCTGCCGCAGCGGGACGCGCGAGGCAAGGCGCAAGGGGCGGCGCCGTTGCGTCATGCGGGCACGCCTGCAGGTTGCGCGAGGCAAAGGGGATGCAATTTCCGCCATTTCGCCCGCGGAACGGGCGCCGGCGGTTTGCCGCGCATCGGGGGGCGGCGGGGGCGTGCGCGGGCGGTGGCGCCCCCCCCGCGCGATCCGGTATGTCTGGGGCATGGATATCGTCGTCTTGACCACCATCGTGGCCTTCCTGTTCCTGCTGATCGGCGCGGCCGAGCCGCTGGCCGCGCGGCTGCGCCTGCCCTACAGCGTGATCCTGGCGGCGCTGGGCATCCTGATCGGGGCGGGGGCGCTGTTCTTCCTGCGCACGGAACTGACCGACGCGCTGAACCCGGTGGCCGAGGCGATCCTGGCGTTGCCGATCCGGTCGAACGTGTTCCTTTACGTGTTCCTGCCGACGCTGCTGTTCCAGGTGACGCTGGGGGTGAACCTGCGGCGGATGCTGGACGACTGGGTGCCGATCCTGGTGCTGGCGGTGGTGGCGGTGGTCGTGGCGACGCTGTCGGTGGGCTATGCGCTGAACTGGGCCAGCGCGCTGCCGCTGGCCGTCTGCCTGCTGATCGGGGCGATCGTGTCGACCACGGACCCCTCGGCGGTGGTGGGCATCTTCCGGTCGATCTCGGCGCCGCGGCGGCTGGCGCGGATCATCGAGGGCGAAAGCCTGTTGAACGACGCGGCGGCCATCGCGCTGTTCGGGCTGTTCATGGGGTTCGTGATGCTGGGCGTGCCCGACCCGGCGCTGGGCGATGCGCTGGCGCGGTTCCCGGTGCTGATCGCGGGGGGCGCGGTCACGGGCTGGCTGGCGGCGCGGCTGGCGGTCTGGCTGATGGCGCTGTTCGGCCGCTATGAGCTGGCGCAGATCTCGGTGTCGGTCGCCTTGCCCTATCTCGCCTATATCGGCGCGGAACAGAGCGTGGGCGCCTCGGGGGTGATCGCGGTGGTGGCGGCGGGGCTGACGCTGAACCTGACGGGGCCGGGGCGGCTGCCGCCGGCGGCCTGGGCCAACCTGCGAGAGGTCTGGGATTTGCTGGCGCATTGGGCCGGCGCCCTGATCTTCATCCTGGCCGCGCTGTTGATCCCGCGGCTGCTGGAGGAGGTGCGGATCGGGGATTTCGCGCTGATCGCGGTGGTGACACTGGCGGCCATCGCCGCCCGCGTGGTGATCCTGTTCGGGCTGTTGCCGATGCTGTCGCTGATCCGCCTGTCGCCGGTGGTCGAACGGCCCTACCGGGTGGCGATCCTGTGGGGCGGGCTGCGCGGCGCGGTCACGCTGGCGCTGGCGCTGGCGGTGACCGAAAGCGTGCGGGTGCCGGTCGAGGTCAAGCGGCTGGTGGGGATCCTGGCGACCGGGTTCACGTTGTTCACGCTGATCGTGCAGGGCACGACGCTGCGCTGGGTGATCGCGCGGCTGGGGCTGGACCGGCTGTCGCCCATCGACCAGGCGCTGTCGAACCAGGTGATCGCGGTGGCGTTGCAGACCGTGCGCGAGGACGTGGCCAAGACCACCGAGAATTACGAGCTGACCCATGACATCGTCCGGTCCGAGGCGAAACGGTTCGGCGAGCGGCTGGACGGCGCGGTGAAGGCGGCCGAGGAAAACGCCGAGATCCTGGACCGCGACCGCGTGGCGCTGGGTCTGATCGCGCTGGCCGGCGCCGAACGCGACGCGATCCTGGCCCGCATCAAGGATCGCACCATGTCGGCAAGCCTGGCCGAACCCATCCTGTCCGAGGTCGACCGGCTGATCGAGGGCGCGCGCACGGGCGGGCGGCTGGGGTACCAGCGCGCGGCCAAGGCCAGCCTGGGCTATGGCCGCACGTTCCGCGCGGCGGTGTTCCTGCACAACCGGGTGCGCCTGTCGCGGCCTTTGGCACGGATGACGGCGGACCGGTTCGAGATATTGCTGTCGCAGCGGCTGATCCTGCGCGACCTGGGCGGGTTCATCGACGGGCGCATCCGGCGCATCCATGGCCGCCGGGTGGCCGAGCTGTTGCAGGAGCTGCTGGCGCGGCGCTGCGAGGCGGTCGAGACCGCGCTGGAGGGGCTGCGGCTGCAATACCCCGGCTATGCCGAGGAACTGGAGCGGCGGTTCATCCGGCGCACCGCGCTGCGTCTTGAGGAACGCGAATACGACGCGATGCGCGAGGACGGGCTGATCGGGGCAGAGTTGCACACGGTGCTGATGCAGGACATCGCGCGCCGCCGGGCGGCCTGCGAGGAACGGCCCAAGCTGGACCTCGCGGTGGAAAAGGCCGAACTGGTGCGCTGTTTCCCGGTCTTCGCCGACCTGGACGAGGCCGCGCTGAAGCGGCTGACCCGGGCATTGGTGACCCGCTATGCCGATGCGGGCGAGCGGGTGGTGCGCAAGGACAGCCTGCCGCGCAGCGTCTGTTTCATCGCCTCGGGCGCGGTCGAACTGGAAAGCGCGGGGCAGACCTGGCGGCTGGGCCGGGGCGAGATGTTCGGGCAGATGGCGATCCTGATGCAGAAGCCGCGCCGCGCCGAGATCCGCGCCATCGTGCCCTCGACGCTTCTGGTGCTGGACGAGGCGCGGTTCCGCCGGCTGCTGGACCGCAGCCCCGCGTTGCAGGCGGCGGTGCGCGCCAGCGCCGAGAAACGCGGCATCGCCCCCGAGGCGCTGGCCCCCGCCGGGCTGAACGCGGCCTGAGCCCGCGGCGTTTCGATTTGTTGGCTTGTTCCGTCTTGCTGCGGGTGCGAAGATCGCTAGGGTGGCGCGCGATGCGGCCCCGGTGCGAGTCCGGGCCGTGACGGCGTATCAAACCCGCGCCCAGGACCCCCCGACCCCGGACCGGCGAAAGGACCGATGGAAAGCTTTCTGATCCAGGCGACGCTGTATCTTGGCGCCATCGTGCTGGCGGTTCCCATCGCCTCGCGGCTGGGGCTGGGATCCGTGCTGGGCTATCTGTTGATCGGGATCGTGCTGGGCCCGGTGCTGGGCGTGGTGGGCGCAGAGATGGACAGCCTGCGCCATGTCGCCGAGATCGGCGTGGTGATGATGCTGTTCCTGATCGGGCTGGAACTGGAACCCCGCGCCCTGTGGGCGATGCGCGACAAGCTGGTGGGGCTGGGCGGTCTGCAGGTGCTGATCACGCTGGCGCTGGTGACGGCGGCGGCGATGGCGTTCGGGCAGGACTGGCGCGCGGGGCTGGCGATGGGGATGATCTTCGCGCTGTCGTCCACCGCCATCGTGCTGCAGACCCTGACCGAGAAAAAGCTGATGACGACGCCGGGCGGGCGCAGCGCGTTCTCGGTGCTGTTGATGCAGGACATCGCGGTGATCCCGATGCTGGCGCTGATGCCGTTCCTGGCGCTGGGCGGCGGCGGGCACGGGCCCGAGGAGGGCCATCACGGCGCGGCGAACCTGATCGCGGGGCTGCCGGCCTGGGGGGTGACGCTGGTCACGCTGGGCGCGGTGGCGGGCACGGTTCTGGCCGGGCACTACCTGGTGCGGCCGCTGTTTCGCTATGTGCAGGCGGCGCGGCTGCGCGAGCTGAACACCGCGATGGCGCTGGTGATCGTGGCGGGCATCGCGTCGCTGATGCTGATGGTGGGGCTGTCGCCCGCGCTGGGCACCTTCCTGGCGGGCGTGGTCCTGGCCAATTCCGAGTTCCGGCACGAGCTGGAAAGTTCGATCGAGCCGTTCAAGGGCCTGCTGCTGGGGCTGTTCTTCATCACCGTGGGCGCGGGGATGGATTTCTCGATCGTGCGCGAGGCGCCGATCCTGGTGCCGGTCTACGTGGTGGGCCTGGTGATGATCAAGGTGGCGGTCCTGTATGGCCTGGCCCGCGCCTTCAAGCTGGACCGCGACAACCGCTGGCTGTTCACGCTGGGTCTGGCGCAGGCGGGCGAATTCGGTTTCGTGCTGTCGTCCTTTGCCGCCTCGCAGCGGATCCTGCCCGAGGGCGTGGCGAACATGTCGAACCTGGTGATCGCGCTGTCGATGCTGATCACGCCGGCCTTGTTCATCCTGCACCAGTTGCTGGTGCGCTGGTCGCGGGTGCATGGCGAGACGCCCGAACATGACCGGATCGAGGAACGTCACCCGGTCATCATCGCGGGGATGGGCCGGTTCGGGCTGACGGTGAACCGGATGGTGACGATGACCGGCGCCCGGACCACGGTGATGGACCACGACCTGGCCGCGGTGCAAAAGCTGCGCCGGCTGGGGTTCAAGGCGTCCTACGGCGATCCGACGCGGCCCGAATTGCTGGCCTCGGCCGGGATCGAGACGGCCGAGGTGTTGGTGGCCTGCCTGGGCGATCCCGAGGCGAACACGAAACTGGTGGCCTATGCCCGCCGCATCCGGCCCGACCTGCATATCATCGCGCGCGCCCGCGACCGGGTGCACGTGTTCGAGCTGTACCGCGCGGGCGCCAATGACGTGGTGCGCGAGCTGTTCGACAGCGCGCTGAGGGCGGGTCGCTTCGCCATCGAGAAGACCGGGCTGACGCCGTTCGAGGCGGAAAATGCCGAGAAGACCTTTTTCGAGTTCGACCGCGCCGCGCTGCGCGACCTGGCGACGGTGTGGAAACCGGGCGTGCCGATCGACCGCAACGAGGACTACGTTGCCCTCAGCAAGCTGCTGAACGCCGAGCTGGAGAACGCGCTGGCGCAGGGGCCGCTGCACGAGGCCACGCCGCGCAGCCATACCGACCCGATTTCCCCGACCGAGATCCTGGCCGCCGGGGACAAGCCCAGGACCGACTGAGGCAGGCCCGCGGCAAGGCTTTGTTCACCATGGCGGCGTAAGCCTCTGCCATGGAGATCCTGTTCTCGCACCTGAATTTCCCGGCGCAGTTCGGGGGCTTTGGCGCCTACCTGGCGCGGCAGGGCTGGCGCGTGTGGTTCATGACCGAACGCGACGGCGTGACGCCGCCGCCGGGCTGCCGGGTGGTGCGGATGACGCCGCACCGCGCCCCGACCGAGGGGGTGCACCGTTTCGCGCGGCCGCTGGAATCGGCGATGATCAACGGGCAGGCCTTTGCCAACGCGGCGCTGGCCGCCCGGGGTGCGGGGCTGGCCCCCGATATCGTGGTGGCGCATTCGGGCTGGGGCGCGGGAACCTTTGCCAAGGCGGTCTGGCCCGAGACGCGCTATGTCAGCTATGTCGAATGGTATTACCGCCACCCGCCGGTGGACGCGATCGGCCCGGTGCGGGGCGGCAACGATCCCGACCGCCGGGCGCTGGCGCTGGCGCGCAACGCGCCCACGCTGATGGACCTGGCCGAGGCCGACATGGTGCTGTGCCCGACGCGGTTCCAGGCCGACCAGTTCCCCGGCTGGATGCGCGACCGGATCACGGTGATGCATGACGGGGTCGATACCGGGTTCTTCGCGCCCGCCCCCGGCGCGCGCATGGCCTTGCCCGGCCTGGCGCTGCCCGAGGGCGCCGAGATCGTCACCTATGCCACCCGCGGCATGGAGCCCACGCGCGGCTTTCCCGAGTTCATGCGCGCGCTGGCGATCCTGCAGGCGCGCCGGCCCAACCTGCACGCGGTGATCGGCGGCGAGGACCGGGTCGCCTATGGCCCGCGGCCCGCGGACGGGAAGGGCTGGAAGGCGCGGATGCTGGAGGAGCTGGCGCTTGACGAAACCCGCCTGCACTGGCCGGGGCCGCTGGGGCGGGGCGACTGGCGCAGCCTGCTGCGCGGCACGGATGTGCATGTCTACCTGACGGTGCCCTTCGTGCTGTCCTGGTCGCTGGTCGAGGCGATGGCGGTGGGCGCGCCCCTGGCGGTGTCGGACTGCGCGCCCGTGCGCGAGGCGGTCGAGCCGGGCGTTTCGGCCGAGATGGTCGATCACCGCGACCCCGCGGCGCTGGCCGATGCGATCGGCCGGCTGCTGGACGACCGGGCGCGGGCGGCGCGGCTGGGCCAGGGGGCGCGGCGCGCGGCGGAAAGGCTGTTCGATGCGGCCTGGATCTATCCCGCCAAGGCGCGGATGCTGGCCGATTTGCTGCGCTAGGCGCGGCGCGTCACCACGCCGCCAGCGCGCGCAGGCTGGCGGGCAATTCGCGAAACCGGGCAAAGGGGCGCGCGGTCGGGCCATAGCCGGGCAGCGGGCGGGCCGCGGCGAGGGGGGCCGGGCCCGCGGCCGGCAGCACGCGCAACAGCGCGCGGCGCGCCGCCGGGGTCAGCGCGCGCACCGCCTGCGGCCCGGGATAGAAGCTTTCCGCCGGGGCGCCATTGGCAAAGACGATCTGGTGCCGTTCGAACATCAGGTGGAAATAGCTGACCTGCCGGGCGCCCCGGGCGATGCGGGCCTGCCCGCCGCGCAGCCGGGCAAGGTGGGTGGCGCGCACCAGAACCTCGTCGCCGCCCCGGCGTGCCAGCACCAGCCCGTGCTGGGCCGAGACGGTCAGGGGCGCCGCGCCGCCGGTCAGCGCGGGCGACAGGATCACCGGGCGCAGCCGGGGGTTCCGGGCCAGCTCGGCCGGGCCGATGCGCCGGGTGGCGATCCAGACCAGCGGCCGGGGCCCGTCGTCGCGGGTGACCACCCGGTCGCCGGGGCGCAGGGTTTCGACCGGCACCTCGCCGGTTTCGGTCAGGATCAGCGTCCCCGCCGCAAAGCAGACCACGGCGGTGTTTTCCTGGGTGTAAAAGCTGTTGTCGGCGGTGGCGCCGGTAAAGGTCAGGCTGCCGCCGGCGAACTGGTCGTTGTCGGAATAGTCGACCGCGCGGCCCTTGGCATCCAGCGTGTTCGACTGGTTCAGCACCCCGTCATCGGCCTGGTCGGCGTAAAGCTGTTGCAGGTTGTCGTAAAAGGCCGACAGGTCGATGAAATCGTTGTTCGTGCCGATGCCGTCGTCGAGGGTGCCGCTGGCGCCCGCGTTGAAATCGGCGATGGTGTCGGCGCCGTCGCCCGCCACATAGACGAAGCGGTCGTCGCCCTCGCCGCCGGTCAGCGCGTCGTCGCCCAGCCCGCCGGTCAGCGTGTCGTCATCGGCCCCGCCGAACAGCACGTCCTGCCCGTCATCGCCCGACAGCGAATCCGCGTCGTCATAGCCATAGATCGTGTCGTTGCCGGCGCCGCCCTGGATCGTGTCGCGGTCGTTGTTGGTGACGGCGTCGCCGGCATCGGGCATGTCGAAGAAATAGGCATCGGTGGGAAGGTAGCCGCCGACCAGGAAATCGTCGCCACCGCCACCCTCCACGAGGTCGCTGCCCTCGCCGCCGATGACCGTGTCGTTGCCTTCGTCGCCGAACAGCGTGTCGGCGTCGAACCCGCCCTCGATCGAGTCGTTGTCGTCGCCGCCATAGACCAGGTCGGCGTCGTCGCCGGTCAGGATCGTGTCGTTGCCGATGCCGCCATAGACCGTGTCGCGGTCGCCCAAGGGGTCGGTGTCGGCGCTGTATGACCCCGGATAGGCGATGTCGGGCAGGCCGGTGCCGACCGGCATGCGGGTGTTGATATAGTCCGCGCCGTCGCCGCCATCGACAAGGTCCGAACCCTCGCCGGCATAGACCGTGTCGTCGCCCGACCCGGCATAGACCGAGTCCTGCCCGGCATCGCCGACCAGCGAATCCGCCCCGCCATTGCCGTACAGGCGGTCGTCGCCCTCGCCGCCGATGAAGGTGTCGTCGTAGCTCGACCCCAGCAGCGTGTCGTTGCCCGCCTGCCCGTCGGCCCAGAGCGCCACGGTGCTGTTGGTGCCGAAGGACAGCTGGTCGTCGCCCTGCCCGAGGATGAAATCCTCGATCTCCCAGAACTTGAGCGTGTCGGTGCCGACGGTGACATTGCCCCATTCGGTGCCGCCGACGCGGAAATCCAGGTCGGTGGTGACGGCCGAAAGGTCCAGCGTGTCGGCATCGGTGCCGCCCTCGCCGCCCCAGATGCTGTCATTGCCGAAGCCGTCCTCGACGACGATCCGGTCGGCATCGTCGCCGCCCAGGATGGTGTCCGCGCCGGTCCCGCCCGCGAGGGTATCGGCCCCCGCCCCGCCGGACAGCGAGTCGTTTCCGGCCTCGCCGTCGATCCGGTCGGCGCCGCTGCCCCCGGTGACGGTGTCATTGCCCGCACCCGCAAGCACCTCGATGCCCGAACTGTCACCGCTGGCATTGAGCGTGTCGTTCTCGCTGGTCAGTTCGAAGACCTCGATCCCCGAGAAGGTGCCGCTGTCGCCGTCGATGTCGCCGTAGCTGCCCAGTTCGTCGCCCGATACGGTGACGTTCACCGCGTCGTCGGCCAGCGCGAAGGACAGCGTGTCGGAATCCGTGCCGCCCTCGCCGCCGCTCACGGTGGCCACGCCATAGCCGACATTGAACAGGTCGGCCCCGTCGCCGCCGTCGAGCGTGGCGTTCCAGTAGCTGTCGGTCAGCACGTCGTCGCCGGCCCCGCCCGACAGCGAGTCGCCCGCGCCGGTGTTGGTCCCGGCGATCAGCGTGTCGTTGCCATCCCCGCCGATCAGCGTGTCGTCGCCCGACCCGCCGCGCAGGCTGTCGTCGCCGGCGCCGGCGTCGATCTCGAACCCGACGCTGTCGCCCGCGCCCTCCACGACATCGTCGAGGCCGGTCAGGATCAGCCGCTCGATCTCGGAGAAGGTCAGCGTGTCGCTGCCGTCCATGATCGCGCCCAGCGCGTCGCCGGCATAGGTCACGGTGACGGCGCCGGTCAGAAGCGACAGGTCGATCACGTCGAGATCGACCCCCGTCGTCACGGTTTCGCCGCCGGCGATGATGTCGGCCCCGAACCCGTCCTCGATGACGAAGGTATCGCCGTCTTCGCCGCCCAGCAGGCTGTCGTCGCCCGCGCCGCCATGGATCGTGTCGCTGCCGGTGCCGCCCTGGATCGTGTCGTTGCCCTGCCGGCCGTCCAGCAGGTCGTCGCCGGCATCGCCGTAGAGCAGGTCATAGCCCGCCCCGTCGCCGCCATAGATCGTGTCGTCGCCGTCATCGCCGTGCAGCTGGTCGGCATTGCCGGTATAGCCGCCGCCATAGATCAGGTCGTTGTCGGCGCCGCCGTAGATCGTGTCGCTGCCGATCCCGCCATCCAGCGTGTCGGCCCCGTCCTCGCCGAAGATGCGGTCGTTGTTCGCGCCGCCGTCGATGCTGTCGGCGCCGGCGCCGCCCAGCAGGCTGTCATTCCCCGCCCCGCCCAGGAAGGTATCGTCGCCCGCCCCGCCGATCAGCGTGTCATAGCCGTCCAGCCCGTCGATCGAGATCGCCGCCGAGGACAGGCTGCCGTTCACGCTGTCGGCCTGGTCGGTCAGCGACAGGTGCTCGATCTCGTAAAAGGTGGCGGTGGCGATGCCGTCGGTGAAGGTGCCGGCCTCGTCCCCGGAATAGGTGACGGTGACGGCCTGGGGCACGTAGTCGAAGAAATAGAAATCCAGCGTGTCGAGGTCGGTGCCGCCCTCGCCGCCATAGATGGTGTCCTGCCCCATCTGGGAGACGACATTGATCAGGTCGGCGCCGTCATCGCCATAGATCAGGTCGAAATCGCTGCGGCCCGCCCACAGCGTGTCGTCGCCCGCGCCGCCATAAAGGGTGTCCGCGCCATAACCGTCGGACAGGTAGTCGTTGCCGTCGCCGCCGATCAGCAGGTCATCGCCGAAGCCCGCGGTCAGGCTGTCATTGCCCGCGCCGCCATCCAGCGTGTCGTCGTTGTCGTTGGTGGTGATCGTGTCGTTGCCGTCGCCGCCCAGCACGCTGTCGGCGCCGTCGTCCGAGGAAATCCGGTCGTTGCCCGCGCCCGCGTCGATCGCGATGCCGACGGTGTCGGCATTGCCCACGACGGTGTCGGCGAAATCGGTCAGGATCAGCCGTTCGACCTGGGTAAAGGTCAGGGTGTCGGTGCCGTCGGTGACGGTGCCGGCCTCGACCCCGGTGGCGGTGACGCTGACCGGGCCGGTCAGGGCCGACAGGTCGATCGCGTCGTCGTCGCTGCCGGTGGTGGCGGTCTCGCCGCCCAGGATCGTGTCGGTGCCGAACCCGTCCTCGACCTGGATGGTATCGGCATCCGCGCCGCCGGTGATGTAGTCGTTCCCGGTGCCCCCCGAAAGCAGGTCGGCGCCGATGTCACCCTCGACATAGTCGTCGCCCGCCCCGCCGCGCACGGTGTCGTCGCCCGCGTCGCCGCCCAGGTTGTCGTTGCCGGTGCCGCCCTCGATGCTGTCATTGCCGGCGTCGCCATAGATCTCGTCCGCGCCGTCCGCGCCATGGATCGTGTCGGCCCCGAGGCCCGTCCAGGCGGTATCGTCGCCCGCGCCGAGATCGGCCCAAATCCCCAGCGAATCCGCCCCGGCGGTCAGGAAATCCGCCTGGCCGGTCAGGGTGAAACCCTCGATCTCGTAGAAGGTGGCGGTGTCGAGGCCGTCGGTGACGATGCCCTGCTCGTTGCCGTAATAGTCGACCGTGACCGGGCCGGTGACCGAGGTCAGGTCGACCAGGTCGGAATCGGTGCCGCCCTCACCGCCATATATCGTGTCGCGGTCGAAGTTGTTTTCGAGCAGGATCGTGTCGGCGCCGTCGCCGCCCAGCAGCCGGTCGTTCCCGGTGCCCCCGCGCAGGATGTCGTCGCCCGCCCGGCCCGACAGCGTGTCGTTGCCGGCCGTTCCCCACAGCGTGTCGTTGCCCGCGCCGCCGGTCAGCCCGGTGAAATAGGACAGAAGCGTGGTGCCGCCCAGGGTGGCGTCGGCGGTGCCGCCATAGCCGGCCTCGCCGACCACGAAGGTCGTGGCGCCGTCCGACAGGGTGATCGTGCCGGTGACCGGGTCGACGAACACTGAATAGGACGCGGGCAGCGCCGAGAAGTCGAGCGTATGGCCCGCCGTGCCCTGGCTGATCGAGGACCAGAAGGCCGGGTCGTTCCAGTTGGCTGTGGTGACGCTGTAGGTGGCCATCGCGGGTCTGCCCGGTCACCTGCCGTGCGGCGGACGGCGCGCGCCGATGGGCGCGGCGCGGCGGGTGGTGCCCGGCCCGTCGCGGGCCGCGGGGGCGGTGCCCCACGGAATATGGCGTGCGTCGCGGTCGGCGCGCATTCTTGGTCCCCTTGGCCAGTCGGTTCCTGGCGGCAGGATGCGCGCGCGCCCCTCACCACGGCGTTAACGGGAACTGCCGACGGGGTGCCCCGCAGACTGAAAAGCGCCCTGTTGCCTAGAATTTTCAGTATTTTCCGGAGCGCGCGGCCTAGCGTTCGGGCACCACCAGGCCGCGGAAATCATCGGCCGCGACCTCGCGCACCAGCTCGGCCATGCGCCGATAGCTGGCCTCGTCGCCGGAGCCCGTGCGCCAGGCCAGCCCGATCGAGCGGGTGAACCGGTCCTGCCGGAACTGCAGCACCGCGACATCGTCGCCGCGCCCGGTGATTTCGGACCGGACGTAAAGCGCGGGCAGGAAGGCCAGCCCCATCCCCATCGCCGCCATCTGGCGCAGGGCGTCGAGGCTGGTGCCTTCGTAATCCTGCCGCAGGTTGGCGCCCAGCTCGTGGCACAGCGCCTCGATCTGGGCGTGCAGGGCAAAGGCGCTGGACAGCGTCAGAACGGTCTGCCCGGCAAGGTCGGCATCCGTGACGCGCCCGCGCCCGGCAAAGGGATGGCTGCGCGCCACCACCAGGTTCATCGGCTCGCGGAACAGCCGTTCGACCCGCAGCCGGTCCGAGGCGACGGGCAGTTGCGTCAGGATCAGGTCGTGGCGCCCGGCCAGAAGGTCGTCGAACAGGCGACGCGGCGCGGCTTCGTGGATGAACAGGCGAAGGTCGGGAAAGCGGTCGTGCAGGCGGCGGGCGACATTGGGCAGGATATAGGGCCCCAGCGTGGCGGTCGCGCCCAGCCGGATCGTGCCCGCCATGCCGGTGCGCAGCCGCGCCGCGATGTCGCCCAGCGCCGCCACCTGGTCGAGGATGCGCGCGGCACGTTCCAGCACCTCGCGGCCCGCGGGCGTCAACACCGCGCCGCCGCGGCCGCGTTCGACCAGCCGCAGCCCAAGCGTTTCTTCCAGCCCGGCGATCTGCAGGCTGAGCGAGGGCTGGGTGATGCCCAGCCTTTCGGCCGCGCGGCGGTAATGGCCGGTCTGGGCGAGCATGGCGAAATAGCGCAACTGGCGGATCGTGGGGTCGGGCGGCATCGGGGTGTGTTCGATAGGTTTTTCCAATCGGAAAACCTAGCGCGATTGGATGGGATATCGAGTGGCGCGCCCCCACCTGATCCTCATGGCGGCGGCAGGGGCCGCGCGCCGATGCGCAACCGAGGACCAGGAGGACACAGACCATGAGCGAAAAGGCCGAAATCGACGCCCCCGGCGCGCTGGGCGCGCGGATCGAGGCGCTGCGCGCGCGTCACCGGGCGCTGGATGCGCAGGTGACCGGCGAACAGCGCCGCCCGATGCCCGATCTGGCCCGGCTGAAGGCGCTCAAACGCGACCGGCTGCGCCTGAAGGACGCGATTTTCGCCTGCGAGGGGGCGCTGCGCACGATCGACCGTGCCCGACGGCCGGCGCGCCGCGCGTGACCGGCCCGCCGGGCGGTGGCATGTCCCCCAGACGCCGCCCGGCACCCCGACCATTCACCCCACCCAACACGGAGACCAAACCGATGCCGTTTCGTTCCCCCCTGGACCTGGTGATGCCCGGCCCGATGTTTCACAGCGCCGACCTTGACGAGTTGCAAGAGGCGCTGGAGGATCATTCCGGGTTCATCGGCCGCGACTTGACGGATGCACAGGCCGCGCCCTGGCCCGACCTGCGCGACACCGCCGCGCCGCGGGGCCGGCCCTAATCGCCCAGCGCGATGCCCTCGCGGCGCGGGTCGGCGCCGCCCGACAGCCCGTCGCCCAGCGCGATGGCATGCAGCCCCGAGGTCAGGTCGCGGGCATTGACCTCATAGCCCAGCGCGGCGAGCGGCTCGGCCAGCGCCTCGGCCCCGGTGCCGGCCTCGATGTCATAGGTGCCGAAGCGGTTCACCAAGTGGGGCAGGGCGACGGCCTGTTGCACGTTCAGGCCCCAATCCAGATGGGCGACGATGGTCTTGGCGACATAGCCGATGATGCGGCTGCCGCCGGGGCTGCCGACCACCAGTGCGGGCGCGCCGTCCTTGAGCACGATGGTCGGCGCCATGGACGAGCGGGGGCGTTTGCCCGGTTCGACCCGGTTGGCGATGGGGATGCCGTCCGCGTGGCTGCGGAAGGAAAAATCGGTCAGTTCGTTGTTCAGCAGGAAACCGCGCACGAACAGCCGCGAGCCGAAGCCATTCTCGATGGTGGTGGTCATCGACAGCGCGTTGCCGTCCGCATCGACGATGGAAATATGCGAGGTGGAGGGGAACTCGATGGATCGGTCATCGGCCCAAACCCGCGCGTGGTCCCATTTCGGGGTGCCCGGGGCGACCTCGGGCAGGGCGTCGTCGCCCGCCAGAAGTTCGGCGCGGGCGGCAAGGTAGGCCGGGTCCACCAGCCCCACGGTCGGCACCGGCACGAAATCGGAATCGGCCATGTAACGGCCCCGGTCGGCGAAGGCGAGGCGCGAGGCGTCGCCGATCAACCGCCAGCTTTCGGGGTTGTCCGGGCCAAGCGCGGCAAGGTCGTACTGGCCCAGCATCCCGAGGATCTGGCCCACGGTCAGCGCGCCCGAGGACGGCGGTCCCATGCCGCAGACGTCGTGCGCGCGGTAGTCCACGCAGACGGCGGGCCGTTCCTTGACCTGGTAAAGCGAAAGGTCGAGGGCGGACAGGACGCCGGGGTTGCCCGGCGCGCCCTGCACGCTGCGCACGATGTCGGCGGCGATCTCGCCGGTATAGAAGGCGTCGGCGCCCCGGGCCGCGATCTGGCGCAGGGTGTCGGCATAGGCGGGGTTCTTCAGGGTCTGTCCCGCCGCGAGGGGCGCGCCGCCGGGCAGGAAATAGGCCGCCGTTTCGGGGAAACGCGCCAGGCGGTCGGCGTCGGCGGCCACCAGCTCGGCCAGGCGGGGCGAGACGGTGAACCCGTCCTCGGCCAGCCGGGTGGCGTCGGCGAAGAGGGTCGGCCAGGGCGTGCGGCCCCAGCGGCGGTGCGCCTGTTCCAGCAGCATGGGCGTGCCCGGCGTGCCGACGGACCGGCCGCCCACCACGGCGTCGAAGAATTTCAGCGGCTCGCCGGTCTCGTCCTGGAAGAGGCGCGGCGTGGCGGCCAGCGGCGCGGTTTCGCGCCCGTCCAGCGTTGTGACCGCGCCGGTTTCCGCGTCATACCACACCAGGAACGCGCCACCCCCCAGGCCCGAGCTTTGCGGCTCTACCAGGCCGAGGACCGCCTGCACGGCGACCATGGCATCCGCCGCGCTGCCGCCCGCGCGCAGGATGCGGGCGCCGGCCTCGACCGCCAGCGGGTTGGCGGCGGCGATCATCCAGTCATTTGCGGTGACGGGTGTTCCGGCGGCCTTGGCGTCCAGCGCCGCGCGCGCCTCGGGCGACAGCCCGGCAAAGGCCGCGGCCTCGGTCGCGGGTTCGGGGGCGACGGTGTCGGCGGCCTCTTGCGCGGGGGCGGGCAGGGCGAGGCCGAGGACGAGGGGCAGGGCAAGCGGCCAGGGGCGCATGGGGGAACCTCTTGTTGCGTGGTTTGGCACAAGCCTAGGGCGAGGCGGGCCCGCGCAGAACCCCCCTTGGCGGATTTTCGCGGGGCCAAGGCGCTTGGTCCGGGCGCGCGTCTGGGGTTAAGTTGGGGACCTGCGACAAGAACGGGGCGGCGCAACCGCCCGGCAGGGAGGACAAGGACCATGTGCCAGATTTTCGCCGGCCAGGACCCGCAGCGGTACGACTCCACCACGCGGCGGCTGCGGCTGAACGGCCATTCCACAAGTATCCGGCTGGAAAACAGCTTTTGGGCGATCCTCGACGAGATCGCCGAAAGCGAGGGCGTGACGACGCCGGCCTTTATCTCGAAGCTGCATGCGGAAGTGCTGGAACTGCATGGCGAGCCGGGGAATTTCACCTCGCTTCTGCGCTGTGCGTGCCTGGTGTTCATCGAGACCGGGCGCCGGGGCGGGGTGGCGGTGGCCGCGGAATAGGCGGTTTCGGCGCGGTAGTAAGACGCTACTACCCGCGGCGTGCCCGGGCCGGTCTATGATTTCGTTCGACACAGGCAGAACGAACGGAGGACCGCTTGGCCAAGGCAATCCACAGCATGATCCGCGTGCTCGACGAGGCGCGCTCGGTGGCGTTCTACGAAAAGGCGTTCGGGTTGACGGTCGCGGACCGGCTGGACTTTCCCGAGTTCACGCTGGTCTACATGAGCAATCCCGAAAGCGAGTTCGAGGTCGAGCTGACCGTGAACAAGGGCCGGACGGAGCCTTACGACCTGGGCGACGGCTATGGGCACCTGGCCGTGTCGGTCGAGGACCTGGACGCGGAACACGCCCGCTTCGAGGCCGAGGGGCTGGCGCCGCGCAAGCTGGTGGAATTCGCCCCCGCGGGCGAGGTCGTGGCGCGGTTCTTCTTCGTCGCGGACCCGGACGGCTACCAGATCGAGGTGTTGGAGCGCGGAGGACGGTTCAAGTAACGCATTTCCGGGCGGTTGGGAGGCCGCCCCGTCATTGAAGGGAGGAGAGATCAATGACACCCACCGCAGACGTCCGGGGGATGACCCGGCGCCAGCTTTTGTCGCGGGCCACCGCGGCGGGGGCGTCCTTTGTCGTGGGGGCGGGCTTTGTCGCCGCGCCCGACGCGGCCTGGGCCTATGAAACCACGCATATCAAGCCCGAGGCGTTCGCCACGCTGGTGCAGATGGCGCGCGATATCTATCCGCACGACCGAATCCCGGACGAGAATTACGTGATCGCGGTCAAGGGCTATGACACGCCCGAGATGGCCCCCGCGATCGAGGCCGGCATCGCCGCGCTGGACGCCGCGGCGCAGGGCAAGGGGTTTGCCAGCTACCTCGGCACCGGGTGGGAGCGGGACCGCGTGGATATTCTGCGCGGGATGGAGGAAAGCGGTTTCTTCCAGATGATCCGCGGCGGGCTGGTGACCGGCCTTTACAACCAGAAAGCGGTCTGGCCGATCTTCGGCTACGAGGGCGAGAGCTATAGCCAGGGCGGCTATCTGGAACGCGGCTTCGACGATATCAGCTGGCTGTAAGGCCATAGGGAGGAGAGGAACTATGGCTGCACCATTTGAACTGACCGACGACAGCGTGGTCGTCATCATCGGCACCGGCGCGGGCGGGGGCGTTCTGGCCAACGAACTGGCGCAAAAGGGCGTGAGCGTCGTCAGCCTGGAGGCGGGCGGGCGGTATCTGCCCGAGGATTACGTCAACGACGAGTGGGAGAGCTTCGGCCAGCTGGCCTGGACCGACCCGCGCACGACCAGCGGCGACTGGCGCGTGGCCCGCGATTTTTCCGGTCTGCCCGCCTGGATCGTCAAGGCGGTGGGGGGCACCACCACGCACTGGGCGGGCGCGTCCCTGCGGTTCCAGGAGCATGAATGGAAGGCCGCGACGACCTATGGCCCGGTGCAGGGCGCGAACCTCTTGGACTGGCCGATCGACGCCGCCGAGATGGACCCCTGGTACGAGAAGGCCGAGGCCAAGCTGGGCGTGACCCGCACCGGCGGGCGCGAGGGGCTGCCGGGCAACAACAATTACAAGGTGTTCGAGGCCGGGGCCCGCGCGCTGGGCTACACCGAGGTGCATACCGGGCGGATGGCGATCAACTCGGCCGAGTATGACGGGCGCACCTTTTGTCACCAGACGGGGTTCTGTTTCCAGGGCTGCAAATGGGGGGCGAAGTGGTCCTCGGCCTATACCGACATCCCGCGGGGCGAGGCGACCGGGAACCTGGAGGTTCGCGAACGCTGTCATGCCGCGCGCATCCTGCACGACGACAGCGGCAAGGTGACGGGCGTCGAGTATTTCGACGCGGACGGGAACCTGCAGATGCAGGCGGCGCGGGTGGTCTGCGTGGCGGGCAACTCGTTCGAAAGCCCGCGTCTGCTTCTGAACTCGGCCTCGGCGATGTTCCCCGACGGGCTGGCGAATTCCTCGGGGCAGGTCGGGCGCAACTACATGCGGCACATGACGGGGTCGGTCTATGCCACCTTCGACAAACCGGTCAGGATGTGGCGCGGCACGACCATGGCCGGGATCATCAGCGACGAGGCGCGGCACGATCCAAGCCGCGGGTTCGTCGGCGGTTACGAGCTGGAGACGCTGGCCCTCGGCATCCCGTTCATGGCGGCCTTCCTCGACCCGGGCGCCTGGGGGCGCGAGTTCACCAGTGCGCTCGATGCCTATGAGAACATGGCGGGCATGTGGATCGTCGGAGAGGACATGCCGCAGGAAACCAACCGGGTGACGCTGAACCACGACGTCAAGGACCAGCACGGGCTGCCGGTCGCAAACGTCCATTTCAGCGACCACCCCAACGACATCGCCATGCGCAACCACGCCTATAAACAGGGCACGGCGGTCTACGAGGCGGTGGGCGCGACCCGCACCTTCCCGACGCCGCCCTATCCCAGCACGCATAACCTGGGCACCAACCGGATGAGCGAGAACCCGCGCGACGGGGTGGTGAACCGGTGGGGGCGGGCGCATGACGTGCCGAACCTGTTCGTCTCGGACGGGTCGCAATTCACCACGGGAGCGGCGGAAAACCCGACGCTGACCATCGTGGCGCTGGCGATCCGGCAGGCCGATCACATCGCGCGCGAGATGTCGGCGCAGAACCTCTAGGCCGCCGGCGGCAGGGGATCGGGCGCGGCGCCCCCGCCGGGGCGCCGCGCTTGCACCCGCGTCCATGGCCGGGCGCGGTTTCGCGCGGGGCCGGGGACGGGCGATTTCCCGGTGCCGCTGTCCTAGTCCACGGGCAGGACGGTGGTGGCCTTGATCTCCTCCATCGACAACAGGGCCGTGACGTTGAAGATGCGCACGTCCGAAATCAGCGCCTGGTAGAACGTGTCATAGGCCGCGGCATCGGCCACGCGGACCTTGAGGATATAGTCGATCTCGCCCGCGAGGCGGTGCGCCTCCAGCACTTCGGGGCGGCGGCGCAGCGCATCGAGGAACCGGCGCTGCCACTCGGCCTCGTGCTCGGACGTGCGGATCAGCACGAAGAAACACGTCCCCCGGTTCAGCGCGGCGGGGTCCACGATCACCGTCTGCTGGCGGATCACGCCCGCCTCGCGCATCTTGCGGATGCGGTTCCAGACGGGTGTCTTGGACGAGCCGACCTTTTTCGCGATCTCGTCCAGCGATTGGCCCGCATCGGCCTGCAATTCGCCCAGGATGCGCCGGTCGAGCGCGTCGAGTGCCGGTTTGTCGTCGCTGCGTGCCATGATTGGCTCCCTGTCATTCGGTCTGTGATGGGAATAATGTTCTGAAAGATTGGGTTCAAGGGTGGCGGTCGCGGGAAAATGTCCGCAAGCCATGGGGGCGCGGTCTTGACCTTGGCCGCGCGCAATGGACATGGTGCGCCGACCTGCAAGACGGAGGGGGCGGATGGCCGAGGGGGCTTGGGAATTCTGGATCGACCGCGGCGGCACCTTTACCGATATCGTCGCGCGGGCGCCTGACGGCACGCTGTCGACCCACAAGCTTTTGTCTGAGAACCCCGAACGTTATCGCGACGCCGCCGTGCAGGGCATCCGCGAGGTGCTGGGGCTGGGCGCGGGCGATCCGCTGCCCGCGGGTGCGATCCGGGCGGTCAAGATGGGCACCACGGTCGCCACCAACGCCCTGCTGGAGCGCAAGGGCGAGCGGGTTCTGCTGCTGATCACGCAAGGGTTCAAGGATCTGCTCAGGATCGGCTACCAGACCCGGCCGCGGCTGTTCGACCTGGAAATCAAGCGGCCCGAACTGCTGTACGAGGACGTGGCCGAGGTGGCCGAGCGGCTGGACGCCGAGGGTGCCGTGCTGGTGCCGCTGGACGAGGAGGCGGCGCGCGCGGCGTTGCAGGCGGCGTATGACCGCGGGCTTCGCGCGGTCGCCATCGCGCTGATGCATGCCTATCTGAACGGCACGCACGAGGAGCGGCTGGCCGAGATCGCGGCGGAGGTGGGGTTTACCCAGGTGTCGGTCAGTCACCGCGCCTCGCGCCTGATCAAGCTGGTGGGGCGGGGCGATACCACGGTGGTCGATGCCTATCTGTCGCCGATCCTGCGCCGCTATGTCGACCAGGTTGCGGGCGCGCTGGACGTGGGCGCGGGGGGCTGCGAGCGGTTGCTGTTCATGCAGTCGAATGGCGGGCTGACCGATGCCGCCCTGTTCCAGGGCAAGGACGCGATCCTGTCGGGGCCGGCGGGGGGCATCGTTGGCATGGTCAAGACCGCCGAGGCGGCGGGGTTCGACCGGCTGATCGGCTTCGACATGGGCGGCACGTCCACCGATGTCAGCCATTACGCGGGCGCCTATGAGCGCAGCTTCGAGACCGAGGTGGCGGGCGTGCGGATGCGCGCGCCGATGATGGATATCCACACGGTGGCGGCGGGCGGCGGGTCGATCTGCAAGTTCGCGTCGGGCCGGTTCCAGGTGGGGCCGGAAAGCGCGGGGGCCGATCCGGGGCCCGCGTGCTATCGCCGCGGCGGGCCGCTGACCGTGACGGACTGCAACGTGATGCTGGGCAAGCTGAACCCCGACCATTTCCCGGCGGTGTTCGGGCCGAACGGGGATCAGCCGCTGGACGTTGAAGCGGTGCGCGCGGGGTTCGCCGCGCTGGCCGCGGAGATCGCCGCCGAGACCGGCGAGGCGCCGCGCAGCCCCGAAGAGGTGGCCGAGGGCTTTCTCAAGATCGCCGTCGACAACATGGCCAACGCGATCAAGAAGATCAGCGTGCAGCGGGGCCATGACGTGACCGGCTATACCCTGCAGTGTTTCGGCGGCG
The DNA here is from genome assembly GCF_004343075.1 of Rhodovulum marinum. Taxonomy (GTDB): domain Bacteria; phylum Pseudomonadota; class Alphaproteobacteria; order Rhodobacterales; family Rhodobacteraceae; genus Rhodovulum; species Rhodovulum marinum. Next base: position 369,339 of record NZ_SLXP01000001.1, on the reverse strand, counting down.
CGGGCGGGCAGCATGCCTGCCTGGTGGCGGACGCGCTGGGGATGACGCGGGTGTTCTTGCACCCGTTCGCGGGCGTGTTGTCGGCCTATGGCATGGGGCTGGCCGAGATCCGGGCGATGGAGGAATGCCAGCTGGACGCGCCGTTGGCAGATATCGCGCAGGCCGAGGCGGCGCTGGACGGGTTGCGCCAAAAGGCGGTGGCCGAGGTGGCGGGGCAGGGCGTGCCCGCGGGGGCGATCCGCTGCGTGGCGCGGGCGCATCTGCGTTATGAGGGCTCGCACCAGACGCTTGAGGTGCCGTTCGGCACGCCCGAGCAGATGCAGGCGGCGTTCGAGGAGACGCACCTTGCGCGGTTCGGCTTCACCTCGCCGGAACGGGCGCTGTTCTTCGACATGCTGGATGTCGAGGCGATCGGCGAGACCGGCGAGGCGCCCGCCGCGATGGCGCCCGAGGCCCGCGCGCAGGTGAAGGCCCGCGTGCCGGTCTACCTGGAGGGCGAAACGGTCGAGGTGCCGCTGTATGACCGGGCGACCTTGGGGGCGGGCGCGCGGATCGACGGCCCCGCGATCATCACCGAACCCACGGGCACCAACATGGTCGAACCGGGCTGGGCGGCCGAGGTCGACGCGCGCGGGAACCTGATCCTCACCCGCATCGCCGCCAAGGCCCGGCCCCGCGCGCTGGGTACCGAGGCGGACCCGGTCCTGCTGGAAGTCATGTCGAACCTGTTCATGTCGGTGGCCGACCAGATGGGCGCGACGCTGGCCAACACCTCGTGGTCGGTCAACATCAAGGAACGGCTGGATTTTTCCTGCGCGATCTTCGATGCCAACGGGGATCTCGTGGCCAACGCGCCCCATGTGCCGGTGCATCTCGGGTCCATGTCGGACTCGATCAAGACCGTGATGCGCGAGAATGCGGGCGCGATCCGGCCGGGCGATGCGTTCATGCTGAATTCGCCCTACAATGGCGGCACGCACCTGCCCGACGTGACGGTGGTGACGCCGGTCTTCGTGGGCGACGATATCCTGTTCTGGCTGGGCTCGCGCGGGCACCATGCCGATATCGGCGGGCGCACGCCGGGGTCTTCGCCGCCCGACTCGACCCATATCGAGGAAGAGGGCGTGCTGATCGACAACGTGCGCCTGGTCGACCGCGGGCGGCTTTTGGAGGAGGAGGCCGAGGCGGTGCTGCGCTCGGGCCGCTATCCCTGCCGCAACGTCGCCCACAACATGGCCGACCTCAAGGCACAGGTGGCCGCGAACGAAACCGGGCGGCGCGAGCTGTTGAAGGTGGTCGAGCAATACGGCCGCGACGTGGTGGTGGCCTATACGGGCCACGTGCAGGACAACGCCGAGGAAAGCGTGCGCCGGGTGATCGGGCGGCTGTCCGATGGCCGCTTCACCTACCCGATGGACCATGGTGCGGTCATCGAGGTGGCGGTGCGGGTGGACCGCGACGCGCGCGAGGCGGTGATCGACTTCACCGGCACGAGCGCCCAGCATGCGGGCAATTACAACGCGCCCTTCGCGGTGTGCCGGGCGGTGGTGCTGTATGTCTTCCGCACCATGGTGGGCGCCGATATCCCGCTGAACGAGGGCTGCCTGAAGCCCCTGAAGATCATCGCGCCCGAAGGCTGCATGCTGAACCCGGCCTACCCGGCGGCCGTGATCGCGGGCAATACCGAGGTCAGCCAGGCGGCGTGCAACGCGTTGTACGGCGCGCTGGGGGTGATCGCGGGCAGCCAGGCGACGATGAACAATTTCGTCTGGGGCAACGACCGCTTCCAGAACTATGAAACGATCGCGGGCGGCACCGGGGCGGGGCCGGGGTTTCACGGCTGCGACGCGGTGCAAAGCCACATGACCAATACGCGGATGACCGACCCGGAAGTGCTGGAAAAACGCTTCCCCGTGCGGCTGGAGGAATTCTCGATCCGGGCGGGGTCCGGCGGCGCGGGGCGCTGGCATGGCGGCAACGGGGTGATCCGGCGGCTGCGGTTCCTGGACGACGTGACGGTGACGACGCTGTGTTCGCATCGGGAAATCCCGCCCTTCGGCGTCGATGGCGGGGCGCCGGGCGCGGTGGGCGAGAACTGGGCGGAATGGCCCGACGGCCGCCGGCAACGGCTGAAGGGCAATGACGAGATCGCGCTGCCCGCGGGCGCGCTGTTCGAGCTGCGCACGCCGGGCGGCGGGGGCTGGGGCGCGCGCTAGCCCGGCGTGCTGCCCCCGATGGCCGCGGTCACGCTGTCGGCGGCGCGGCGCACCTCTTGCCCCATGCGCGTCGCCTCGGACAGGGTCATGCGGAAGGCCGGCCCCGACACCGACAGCCCCGCGACCGGTTCGCCATGGGCGTTGAACACCGGCGCGGCGACACAGCGCATGCCCTCGGCGCGTTCCTGGTCGTCGATGGCGAAGCCGCGTTCGCGGGTGCGGGCCAGGTCGCGGGCAAGGCTGGCCTCGGACGTGATCGACAGCGAGGTGAAGCCCGGCAGCCCCCTTTCCGCGACGATCCGCGCCACGCGCGCCTCGGGGTAATAGGCCAGCAGCGCCTTGCCGATGCCCGAGACATGCATCGGGCTGCGGGTGCCGGGGGGAAAGAAGGCGCGGATCGCCTCGTGTGTTTCGACCTGGGTCAGGAACAGCACCTCGTCGCGGTTCTCGATGCCCAGGTTGGCGGTCTCGCCGGTGGCGCGCATCAGCGCCTGCATCGCGCCGCGCGAGCGTTCGGCGACATTCGCGCGGCGCAGGAACCCCGAGCCGATGCGGAACGCCCCCGCGCCGACGTGCCAGCGCTGGGCGCCCTCTTCGAATTCGACGATCTCGTGGCCCTGCAGCGTGACCAGCACGCGGTAGACGGTGGCCGCACTTTGCCCCGACCGGTCGGCCAGTTCGGTCAGCGTCAGCCCGTTGGTCTTGGCCAGCGCCCTGAGCAGCGCCATCGCCCGGTCGAGCGACTGTATCGTGTTCTGTTCGGTCTTGTCGTGAAAGGCGCGGGGGCGGCCACGGGGGCGGGGCTGGGTCATGCGAGTCGGCTCCGGCAGGGTATTTCCGGGAAAATGAAATGTTTTTTCATTTAATGAAAGCCGAAAAACGGCGCGATTTCAGGGTGGTTGCATGTTTTTTCATCCAGCGCAGGATTTTTTCAAAAAAATTGCGCCGCACCCTGCCGCCGCGGTATCCCCGTGGCGCGACACGAAAAGGATGAACCCATGTCCAGCCAGAACCCCGTCTTCATTCCCGGCCCGACCAATATCCCGGAATCGATCCGCCGGGCCTGCGACATCCCCACGATGGACCACCGCTCGGCCGCGTTCCCGCCGCTGTTCGAGCGCGCCAAGACCGGCGTGGCCGAGGTGCTGAAGATGGACGCGGGCGAGGTGATCCTGTTCCCGGCCTCGGGCACGGGCGGCTGGGAGGCCGCGGTCACCAACACGCTGAGCCCCGGCGACAAGGTGCTGGCCGCGCGCCACGGCATGTTCTCGCTGAAATGGATCGACCTGTGCCAGCGCCACGGGCTGGATGTCGAGGTCGTCGAATGCCCCTGGGGCGAAGGCGCCCCGGTGGACCGCTTTGCCGAGATCCTGGCCGCCGATACGGGCCACCAGATCAAGGCGGTGCTGGTCACCCATAACGAGACCGCGACGGGTGTCGTTTCGGACGTGGCGGCGGTGCGCGCGGCGCTGGACGCCGCGGGCCACCCGGCGCTGTTGATGGTCGACGGCGTCAGTTCCATCGCCTCGATGGACTTCCGCATGACGGAATGGGGCGTCGACCTGGCGGTGACCGGTTCGCAGAAGGGGTTCATGCTGCCGGTGGGCCTTGCCATCGTTGGGGTCAGCCCCAAGGCGCTGGCCGCGATGGAAACCGCGAAACTGTCGCGCTGTTTCTTCGATTTCCGCGACATGCTGAAGCTGGGCACGCCCTATACCCCCGCGGTCGGCCTGATCAACGGGCTGGGCGCGTCCTGCGACATGCTGCTGGCCGAGGGGCTGGACAACGTGTTCGCCCGCCACCACCGGATCGCCGAGGGCGTGCGCGCCGCCGTGGCCGCCTGGGGGCTGCGGCCTTGCGCGGTCTCGCCCGCGCTCTACTCTGATACGGTGACGGCGATCGTTCTGCCCGAGGGGGTGGATGGCAACGCCCTGGTCCGTCACGCCGCCGATGCCTATCACGTCGCCTTCGGCGCCGGGCTGGGCGAGGTCGCGGGCAAGGTGTTCCGCATCGGTCACCTGGGCATGTTGACCGACGTGATGGCGCTGTCGGGGATCGCGACGGCGGAAATGGCGATGGCCGACATGGGCGTGCCGGTCACGCTGGGCAGCGGGGTCGCCGCGGCACAGGACTATTACCGGACGAACAAGGCCGCCCCGGTGCAGGCGGCGGCGTGAGGGTGCGATGAAAGACGACAAGCAGATGTATATCCCGACCTATGACGACGTGGTGGCGGCGCATGAACGCATCGCCCCCCATATCCACCGCACGCCGGTGCTGACCTCGAGCTATTTCAACGAGCTGACCGGGGCGGAGCTGTACTTCAAGTGCGAGAACTTCCAGAAGGCGGGCGCGTTCAAGGTGCGGGGCGCGTGCAACGCGGTGTTCGGCCTGGACGACGAGACCGCGAAAAAGGGCGTGGCGACGCATTCGTCGGGCAACCACGCGCTGTCGCTGTCCTATGCCGCCGGGCGGCGGGGCATCCCCTGCCACGTGGTGATGCCGCGCACCGCGCCGCAGGCCAAGAAGGACGCCGTGCGCGGCTATGGCGGGATCATCACCGAGTGCGAGCCGTCCACGTCGAGCCGCGAGGCGGTCTTCGCCGAGGTGCAGGCCTCGACCGGCGCGGAATTCGTGCACCCCTATAACGACCCGCGCGTGATCGCGGGGCAGGGGACCTGTTCGCGCGAGCTGAATGAACAGGTGCCGGGGCTGGACGCCGTCATCGCGCCGATCGGCGGCGGCGGCATGGTGTCGGGCACCTGCCTGACGCTGTCGAACATCGCGCCGGGCGTGAAGATCTATGCCGCCGAGCCCGAGCAGGCGGACGACGCCTATCGCAGCTTCAAGGCCGGTCACATCATCGCCGACGACGCGCCCGACACCGTGGCCGACGGGTTGAAAGTGCCGCTGAAGGAACTCACTTGGCATTTCGTGTCCAACCACGTGACCGACATCCTGACCGCCAGCGAGCAGGAGATCATCGACGCGATGAAGCTGACCTGGCAGCGGATGAAGATCGTGATGGAGGCAAGCTGCGCGGTGCCGCTGGCCACCATCCTGAAGAACAAGGAGGTCTTCGCGGGCAAGCGCGTGGGCGTCATCATCACGGGCGGCAATGTCGATCTGGACAAGCTGCCCTGGATCAAGAGCTGAACAGGGAGAACAGCGATGAAGGACGTGACCGATTTCGAAGCGCTGGAAGTGGGCTATGACATCCCGGCCGTTCCGGGCATGGACGAGGCCGATATCCAGACCCCCTGCCTGGTGCTGGATCTCGACGCGCTGGAGCGCAACATCAAGAAGATGGGCGACTGGTGCAAGGAACACGGCATGCGCCACCGGGTGCATGGCAAGATGCACAAGTCGGTGGACGTGGCGTTGCTGCAGGAACGCCTGGGCGGGTCCTGCGGGGTGTGCTGTCAGAAGGTGAGCGAGGCCGAGGTCTTTGCCCGCGGCGGGATCAAGGACGTGCTGGTGTCGAACCAGGTGCGCGACCCGGCCAAGATCGACCGGCTGGCGCGCATCCCCAAGCTGGGGGCGCGGACGATCTGCTGCGTCGATGACGTGGCGAACGTGGCCGACCTGTCGGCAGCCGCCCAGAAACACGGCACCGAGATCGAGTGCCTGGTGGAAATCGACTGCGGCGCCGGGCGCTGCGGCGTGACCACGACCGAGGACGTGGTGAAGATCGCCAAGGCGATCGACGCCGCCCCGGGCCTGAAATTCGCCGGCATCCAGGCCTACCAGGGCGCGATGCAGCACATGGACCTGTACGAGGACCGCAAGGCCAAGATCGACATCGCGGTCGCCATGGTGCGCGACGCCGTCGAGGGGCTGAAGGCCGAGGGGCTGGACTGCGACATCGTCGGCGGCGGCGGCACCGGGTCGTATTACTTCGAGGGCAATTCGGGCGTCTATAACGAGCTGCAGTGCGGGTCCTATGCCTTCATGGATGCGGATTACGGGCGCATCCTGGACAAGGACGGCAAGCGGATCGACCAGGGCGAGTGGGAGAACGCGCTGTTCCTGCTGACCAGCGTGATGAGCCATGCCAAGGCGGACAAGGCGATCTGCGACGCGGGGCTGAAGGCGCAGTCGGTCGATAGCGGGCTGCCGGTGATCTATGGCCGTGACGACGTGGAATACGTCAAATGCTCGGACGAGCACGGGGTGATTTCCGATCCCAAGGGCGTCTTGAAGGTCGGCGACAAGCTGAAGCTGGTGCCGGGCCATTGCGACCCGACCTGCAACGTGCACGACTGGTATGTCGGCGTCAGGGCCGGCAAGGTCGAGGTGGTCTGGCCGGTCTCGGCCCGCGGCAAGGCGTATTAGGGGGCGCTCCCGCCCCCGGGCCCGCGCGGACCTGCGGTCCGCTTGTCCGGGGTTGGGGGTGGCGCGGCCCTGGCGGGCCGCGCGCCTCCGGCGGGGATATTTGCAGCCAGAAGAAGCGAGGGCGCGGGGGCGCTGTCCCGGCGCCCTTTCCATGAGTTTCGCAGAAGCGCGAAGGAGGGGCAGGGATGATCATCGTTCCCGAGAAGGAAATCGCCGGGCTGATCTCGGCCGAGGACAGTTTCGACGCGGTGGAGGCGGTGTTCGCCGCGATGGCGCGGGGGGATGCCTATAATTTCCCCGTCATCCGCGAGGCGATCGGGCATGCGGATGCCCTGTACGGGTTCAAGTCGGGGTTCGACCGGGCGGGGCTGGTGCTGGGGCTGAAATCGGGGGGCTACTGGCCGGGGAATGCCGAGAAGGGGCTGACCAACCACCAGTCGACCGTGGTGCTGTTCGATGCCGATACCGGGCGGGCGCATGCGCTGGTGGGCGGCAACCTGTTGACGGCGCTTCGCACCGCGGCGGCGTCGGCGGTGTCGATCAAGCACCTGGCGCGGGAGGATGCGAAGGTGCTGGGCATGGTGGGTGCCGGGCACCAGTCGGCGTTCCAGATGCGCGCGGCGGTGGCGCAGCGCGATTTCGAACGGGTGGTGGGCTGGAACTATCACCCCGAGATGTTGCCGCGGCTGGCCGAGACGGCGGAGGAGCTGGGCCTGCCCTTCGAGGCGGTGAGCCTCGAGGAGATGGGGGCGCAGGCGGACGTGATCGTGACCATCACGTCGAGTTTCGAGGCGCAGGTGATGGATGCCCATATCCGCCCCGGCACGCACCTGGCCTGTATGGGGACGGACACCAAGGGCAAGCAGGAGGTGGACCCCGCGATCCTGGCCCGCGCGCGGGTGTTCACCGACGAGGTGGCGCAGTCGGTGACCATCGGCGAGGCGCAGCACGCGGTGGCGCAGGGTCTGATTGCCGAGGGCGACATCACCCAGATCGGCGCGGTGATCGAGGGCACGGCGCCGGGGCGCCGGTCGGAGGACGAGATCACGCTGTTCGACGGGACGGGCGTGGGGCTTCAGGACCTGGCGGTGGCCGCGAAGGCGGTGGAGCTGGCGCAGGCCAAGGGTGTGGCGGTCGAGGTGGATTTCTGAGCCTGGCGCGGGTTCGAGCTGTTTCGCCTCGCGTGCCGCGAGGCGACCGGGGCCGGGGGCTGACGCCCCCGGCCCCTTGCGTTGCGCGGGGTGGGCGTGTTCAGCCCCCGGCCCCGGTCACGCAGTCGGCGATCGTATGCGCCAGCCCGGTCAGCAGCGCGGGGTAGAGCGCGGGGCCGTAGTCCAGCATGCTGCCCGAGGGATCGAGGGGGGCGCCGACCCGGCTGGGCGTGCCCTCGACGATGGCGGCGATATAGGCGGGGTCGTGCTGGGCCTCGGGGAAGATGCAGGCGATGCCGTCATGGCGCAGGTCGTCGCGCAGCGCGTCGAGCCGGCCCGCGCCCGGGTCGGCGGCGTCGCCCAGCGCGATGGCGCCGGCGACGTGCAGGCCGAAATGATCGGCGAAATAGCCATAGGCGTCGTGGAACACCATGATCGGGGCATCGCCCACCGGGGCGAGGGTGGCGCGCACCTGGGCCTCGGCCGCGTCGATGGCGGCAAGGGTCGCCTGGGCGTTCGTGGCATAGACCGCCGCGTTGTCGGGGTCGCGGTCGGCCAGTTTTGCGGCGATCAGGCGGGTCCAGACGCGGGCGTTTTCCGGGTCGAGCCAGGCATGGGGGTCGAGCCCGCTTTTGGCATGGGCGTGGCCGTGATCGTCGGCCGCGGCGTGGTCCTGTTCTTCGTCCGCGTGCTGTTCGTCCGCCTGTGCGTGGTCATGGTCATGGTCGTGCGCGTGCCCGTCCTCTTCGGGCGTCGCGCCGAAGTCGCGCCGGAAGGTGCCCGGCGCCTCGATCAGGATGAGGCTTTCGCCGGCCAGGCCGACGCCCGCGACGGCGCGTTCCAGCCAGGGCGTCATCCGCGGCCCGATCCACAGCAGCAGGTCCGCCTGGGACAGGGCCTTGGCCTGCGAGGGGCGCAGCTGGAAGTGATGCGCGTCGGCCCCCTGGTCGAGCAGGATGCCCGGCGTGCCGAGATCGCCCATCACGCCCGCGGCCAGCGCATGGACGGCGGGGATGTCGGTCATTACCTTGGGCGGTGCGGCCAGCGCCGGGGCGGCGGCCAGGACAAGGGCGAGGGCGGTGAGCGAACGCATGGCGGGCTCCGTCGGTTCAGGGTTGCGGTTCGGCACACAAGAGATATGTTATAAGATAACAAGTCAAGGGGAGATCGCATGGAACCCGACGGCCCGCTGGGATTTGCCGATCACGATCACGCCGCCTGCCGTGCGGGCGCGCTGGCGCGTGCCGAGGCGGTGGCCGAGGCGCAGGGGCTGCGGCTGACGCCGGTGCGCCGGCGCACGCTGGAGATCCTGCTGGAGGCGCACCAGGCGCTGGGCGCCTATGACGTGCTGGAGCGGCTGGCCGAGGACGGGTTCGGCCGCCAGCCCCCCGTGGCCTACCGGGCGCTGGATTTCCTGGTCGAGCACGGGCTGGCCCATCGCATCCGGCGGCTGAACGCGTTCGCCGCCTGCATGCACCCGGGCGAGGCGCATGTGCCCGCCTTCCTGATCTGCGCGTCCTGCCATGCGCTGGCCGAGGCGCCGGGGGCGGCGGTCGCGCGGGCGTTGCGGGCGGCGGCGGACGAGCTGGGATTCGAGATCGAGCGGATGAACATCGAGGCGGTGGGCCTGTGCCCGGCCTGCCGGGAGGCGGGGGCATGACGCTGATCGCGGCGCAGGGGCTGGGGGTCAGCTATGGCGCGATGGCGGCGCTGCGCGATGTCGACCTGGTGATCGAACCGGGCGAGATCGTCACTGTTGTCGGGCCGAACGGGTCGGGGAAATCGACGCTGGTGCGCGCGCTGCTGGGCGTGGTGCGGCCAAGCGCGGGGCAGGTCACGCGGCGGGCCGGGCTGCGCATCGGCTATGTGCCGCAGCGGCTGGCGGTGGACGACCGGATGCCGCTGAGCGTGCGGCGGTTCCTGTCGCTTCCCGACCGGCGCGACCGCGACGAGATGCGGGCGATGCTGGACAAGGTCGGCGTGCCGGGGCTGGAAGATCGGCAGATGACGGCGCTGTCGGGCGGGCAGTTCCAGCGGGTGCTGCTGGCGCGCGCGTTGCTGGCCGACCCGGAATTGCTGATCCTGGACGAGGCGACGCAGGGGCTGGACCAGCCGGGGACGGCGGCGTTCTACCAGTTGATCGAGGATGTGCGGCGCGAAACCGGGGTCGCGATCCTGATGGTCAGTCACGACCTGCACGTGGTGATGAGCGCGTCGGACCGGGTGATCTGCCTGAACGGGCATGTCTGTTGCCAGGGCCAGCCGCATGTGGTCACGGCGGCGCCGGAATACCGGGCGCTGTTCGGTCTGGGCACCCATGGCACCATGGCGCTGTACCAGCACAAGCATGACCACGCGCATGACGCCTGCGACCACGATCACGACCATGACCACACGCCTGCGCACGGCACGGCGACGCAGAAGGATCCGGCCCATGCTGGATGATTTCCTGGTGCGCGCGGCGCTGGCGGGGCTGGCGGTGGCGGTGGCGGCGGGGCCGCTGGGCGCCTTTGTCGTGTGGCGCAGGATGGCCTATTTCGGCGAGGCGACGGCCCATGCCGCGATCCTGGGGGTGGCGCTGGCGCTGGGGTTCCAGATTTCGCTGTTCGGCGGCACGCTGGCCGCGGCGCTGGCGATGGCGCTGACGGTGACGACGCTGACCGGGCGCGGGCTGGCGATGGATACGGCGCTGGGCGTGCTGGCGCATGGGGCGCTGGCCTTTGGCCTGGTGGCGGTGTCGTTCCTGCCGGCGGTGCGGGTCGACCTGTCGGCCTATCTGTTCGGCGATATCCTGGCGGTGGGCCGCGGCGAACTGGCGGTGATCTGGGCCGGCGCGCTGGCGGTGCTGGGCCTGCTGTTATGGCGCTGGAGCGCGCTGTTGACCGTGACGGTCAGCGAGGATTTGGCCAAGGCCTCGGGGCTGGAGCCGGGGCGCGAGCGGCTGGCGCTGACCGTGGCGCTGGCGCTGGTGGTGGCGGTGGCGTTGCAGGTGGTCGGCGCCCTGCTGATCGTGGCGATGCTGATCATCCCGGCGGCGGCGGCGCGGCCGTTGGCGCGCTCGCCCGAGGCGATGGCCCTGGGCGCGACCGCGATCGGGGCGCTGGCGGCGCTGGGCGGGCTGTGGGGCTCGCTGGTGTTCGACACGCCCGCCGGGCCCAGCATCGTGGTCGCGGCCACGGTGGTGTTCGCGGCCAGCCTGCTGGTGCCGCGCCGGGGCTGAGGCCCGCCCGGGACTGGACGGGGCGGGCTGCGCGGCTAGCTGTTGTTCATGCGATGGATCGGCTTGCTTTTGTGCCTTTGGCCCGGCCTTGCGCTGGCCAATGATTGGGCGGCGCTGGAAACCCCCGGCGCGCTGGCCATCATGCGCCACGCGCTGGCGCCGGGCACCGGCGACCCGGCGGCGTTCCGACTGGGCGATTGTGCCACCCAGCGCAACCTGGATGACCGCGGCCGGGCGCAGGCCCGCGCGATCGGCGACGCCTTCCGCGCCCGCGGCATCGCCTTTGACCGGGTGCTGACCAGCCAGTGGTGCCGCACCCGCGAAACCGCCGAACTGCTGGACCTGGGGCCGGTGATCGAGGCACCGGAGTTGAATTCTTTCTTCCGCGATTTCTCGACCCGCGCGGCCCAGACCCGCGCCGCGCGCGCCCTGATCGAGGGGGGCGAGGGGCGGCTGATGCTGGTCACCCACCAGGTCAACATCTCGGCGCTGACCGGGCGGGGCACGCGGTCGGGCGAGGTGCTGGTGATCCGGCCCGCGGGCGACGGGGTCGAGGTTCTGGGCAGTATCCTGATCGACCCGTAGCCTGCGCATGGAAAAAGGGCGGCGCGGGGCGCGCCGCCCTTTGCGGGATGCCGGACCGCGCCGGTTATTCCGGCTGGCAGATCTCGTGCCGGGCGATGGCGACCGTGGTGCGGGCCAGCAGCACGGCGATGATCAGCACCAGAAGGCCCAGAAGCCCGCCGCCCAGCGCCTTGTGAAAGGCCGACCCGGTTTCGCCCGCGTAAAGGAAGGTGGCGATGGTCAGCGCGGCCAGCGGGAAGGACAGCGCCCAGAACGACAGCGCGAAGGGCAGGCGCAGGATTTTCGGCAGCTGCGTCGCCACGATCAGCGCAAAGACATAGGCCGCGTTGATCATGAACATCGCGAAATGGTCCAGCTCGCCGTTCAGCCGCATCCACGAGATGAAGCCCACCGCCGGCGGCGCGATCAGGATCACCAGCGTCGGTTGCAGCCGCGCGGGCAGCGGGTCGTGGAACATCAGCCGGTTCATCACCAGCGTCAGCAGCACCACCCAGAACAGCAGCCCGCCCGAGAAGAACAGCCAGGAAATGTCGGGATAGCCCAGCGGCGCCCCCGCGATCGGCACCAGGATGTTGCCCACCGCCGGGATGAACCAGGCCGCGTTGATATGGCCCGGCTTGAAGTCGCGATGCCCGATCCAGTCGGAAATCACCAGAAGCGACAGCACGCCCTGCAGCGCGGTGCCCACGATCCACAGCGGGCCCGCGATGGCGGGGTATTCGGCCAGCGTGGCGATCGACATCAGGATCAGCGAGATCGAGATCGTCGGAAAGAACGCCAGCCGCACCGGGTGGTGCCATTCCCAGGCCGCCATCTTGAAATGGGTCAGCAGTTTCAGCCCATAGCCCACCGATACCGCGATCAGCAGTGCGGCCGAGGCCAGCAGCACGTAATGCGACGCGTGGAAGGTCAGGCCATAGGCCTTTTCGCCGGCATGCAGCGCAAGCGTCAGCCCCAGCATCCCCATGACGGTGGCGAAGAAGGTGATCGGGTAATGGGCCAGGCGGCTGTGATCGCCGCCTGCGCCGGAGTGATTTTCTGCGGTTGCGCTCATCTGAGCCAAGCTCCTTGGGTCAATATCCGTCCTTGTCGGGCTGCCGCATGAACGCCTGAACCACGTAGGCCAGGAAGATCAGGCCGCCCGCCCCTGCGACTCCGGTTCCAAGCAGAACTATGATGTCGATCGGCCCCCCGATATCGGAGAAGCCAGAATTCGTCATGTACTGCACGAAAAGGATCGCGGCGATTGCCCCGACCGGGGCCGACAGCTCGGCACGGGCGAGATAGCGCCCCTCGATGCTGCGGTCGCGAATCAGAACAAAGATGAATGCAAGAGTAATGATTATGGCCACCGCGACCATGGTCCAGAACAGCGCAGCGCCGAAAATCTCTTGAAAAACAGCGATCAAAGTTTCGAGAGTAAGTTCCTTCATGTCTTGATCCTCCTTACGCCTTGCCGCGCAGCATCGCGTTATAGGTGGCCTTCAGCGCCACCTCTTTCATCAGCCAGGAAATCCACAGCTCTTCCAGCGGCGCGATCACGCCGGGGAAGGACGGGGTCAGGTTGTTCTTGTAGTCGAACTCGACCAGCATGGCGCGGCCGACCCGGGTGATCATCGGGCAGGAGGTATAGCCGTTATAGGCCGCGGGGCTCAGCTTGCCCTCGATATCGGCGACAAGGTGATCCTCGGCCACCGGCACCTGCCATTTCACCGAGGCCGCGGTCTTGCCCTTGGGCACGCCCGCGCAGTCGCCCACGGCGAAGACGTTGGAATAGCGCGCGTGGCGCAGGGTTTCCTTGTCGACCTCGGCCCAGCCCTCGTTGACCCAGGGGCCGTCCTGCCAGGGCAGGGGCGAATTGCGCAGCACGTCGGGGGCCACCATCGGCGGGATCACGTTGGTGAAGTCGTAATCCATTTCCTGCTCGCCCTCGGGCGTGGCGAAGGTCAGGATCTTCTTCCCCGGGTCGATCGCCTTGAGCACATGGTCGAAGCAGGGTTTCACGCCCCGGTCGTCGAACAGCATGCGCACCTTTTCGTTGACGATGGGCACCGAGAAAAAGCTTTTGTTATGGGCGGCATAGTGGATTTCCACCCGGCCGCGGCTGCCCTTGCGCCGGGCGTAGTCGTCGGTGAGGAACGTGTATTTCAGCGGCGCGCCGGCGCATTTCATTTCCGTCGCCGGGCGGTAGAACACCGCCTTGCCGCCCTCGTCGGTAAAGCGGTCCATCGCGCCCCAGGTCGCATGCGCCTGTTCCGGGCCGGCATAGACCGCGCCGATGCCGTTGGTGCCCACCAGGTTCATGTCGAACCCTTCGATGGCGTCCCAGTCCAGTTTCAGGCCGGTGGCCAGGATCAGGAAATCATAGGCGACCGTCTTGCCACCGGTGGTGACGATCCGGTTGGCCTCGGGGTCGATCTCGGCGGCGGCCTCCTCGATCCACTCGACGCCGTTGGGCAGCCATTCGGCGGTGGACGAAACCGAGTAGTTCGCCGGTTTCAGCCCCGAGGCGATCAGCGTGAAGCCGGGCTGGTACAAATGCCGTTTGCGCCCGTCGACGATGGTGATCTTGGCCCCGTCCAGCCGTTCGACCAGCCGGTTCGCCATGGCGGTGCCGGCGGCGCCGGCCCCCAGGATCACGATTTTCGCCTGGGTCTTAATCCGCTGGGCGCGCGCCGGGCCGGCGGTCACGCCCGCCAGGGCCATGCCGCCCGCGGCCATCCCGAGAAAACCCCGCCGCGAGAGGGCGATTCGATCCGGCTCGGTCATGCGATTTCTCCCTTAAACATTCGAATTCCTGCATGTGTATGCGCCTGTATACGCAGAATCTCTGACCTATGTCAAAGAGTCATATTTGAATTGCGCCGCCGGGCGATTGCACGGGACGTTGCACGGGAAAGACGAAGGACAGGCGGTCGCGCGTGCCCGCGCTAATGCGGGCTGTCCGGCCGGGGGCGAGCACGGGCAAAGCGGCCGTCGGGGCCCAGGTGGATGCCGCATTCGGTCTTGTCGGGCGTGTCGGCCCAGCGGCCCGCGCGGGGGTCTTCGTCGGGGCGGACGGGGCGGGTGCAGGGCGCACAGCCGATCGAGGCATAGCCGCGGCCGACCAGCGGGTGCCGGGGCAGGGCGTGGCGGTCGAAACAGGCGGCGACATCGGCCTCGGACCAGAAGGCCAGCGGGTTCACCTTGAGATGCGCGCCGTCCCGTTCGATCGCGGGCAGCGCGGCGCGGGTTGTCGCCTGGTACCGCTTGCGCCCGGAAATCCAGGTGTCGAACCCCGCCAGCGCGTCGGCCAGCGGAAAGGTCTTGCGCAGGGTGCAGCACATGTTCGGATCGCGCGCGTGCAGCCGGCCATCGGCATCCTCGGCGCCGATCAGCGCGGGGTCGGGCCGCAGGATCACCAGGTTCAGCCCCAGCCGCGCGGCCAGCGCGTCGCGATAGGCCAGCGTTTCGGGGAAATGCCGCCCGGTATCGAGGAACAGCACCGGCACGCCGGGCAGGATGCGCGTGACGAAATGCAGAAGCGCCGCGCTTTCCGCCCCGAAGGAGGAGACCAGCGCCACCCGCCCCAGCCGCCGGTCGCGCAAAAGCCCGGCCATGTCGGCATGGCCCGTGTCGGGCAGGTGGTCGGATTGCAGCGCATCCAGCAGCGGGTCGGACCCGCCGGGGGGCCAGTCGGTCATGGTCGGTCCTCGTGTCGCCTGGGGCCGTGCCGCCCCGTGCATGCGCCTAGCGCGGGAATGTAACAGCCCGTCCCGCCCCCGGGGCGGCGTGGCGTCGCGGGCCGGTCATTCCAGCGTGGCGCGGTCCACCACGGGGGTGCCGTCGCCGACCTCGTCCGAGGGGTGGGTGATGACGCGCTGGCCCGGCGCGATACCGTCCAGTACCTGGGCGGTGGTCTCGCCGCGGCGGCCGACCCGGACCGGGGTCAGGGTGGCGGTGCCGTCGGCCACGGTGAACACCGCCCAGCCGCCGTCGCGGCGGAACAGCGCCGAAAGCGGCACCTGCAGCGCGTTCTCGTCCTGCCATTCGACGATGCGCAGGAACACGGCGAAACCTTCGCCCAGGCCCGGGCGGTCCGCGGGCGGGGTGAGGATGTCGAACAGCGCATCCACCCGCTGTTCCTCGATCCCGAGGGCCGAAACCTTGGTGCGGGCCACGGGCTCGATCTTGCGCAGGCGGGCCTCGATCACCGTGTCGCCGCCCCAGCGTTCCACCATCGCGCGGTCGCCTGGGGTCAGCCGCACCGCGTCCGACGATAGCAGGTCGGCGACGATTTCCAGGTCGTCGCGCCGCCCGATCGACAAGAGCCGCGTGCCGATGGTCACGGGCCGCTCCGAGATCACGTCGACCTCCAGCACGGTGCCGTCGATGGGCGCGTGAATGGCCACGCAGCATTCACCGTTGAACGATCCTGCCGCGTCCTCCTCGGGCGGGATCAGGGCGGCGCGGGCGCGCTCCAGCGCGCTTTGCGTCATTTGCAGCCCCGAGGCGGCGGCGTCGCGGGCGGCGCGCGCGATGGCCAGTTGCTGGGTGGCGTCCTCCAGCCGGGTGAACGAGGCCACGCCGCGATCGACCAGTGCCTGCGCGCGGTCGAACTGGCTTTGGGCATAGGCAAGGTCTTCCTCGGCCTTCCTCAGCCCGCTTTCGGCCTGGGCGCGGGCGGCCTGGGCCTCGCGCACGGCGGCCTCGGCCTGGATGCGCGACCGGGTGTCCAGCAGGCTGGGCGCGGTGGGTTCTACGATGGCGACGACGGTTTCGCCCCGGGTGACCGGGTCGCCCACCTCGACCGGCGAGCGGCGCGCGGTGCCGGTCAGTGGCGCGGCGACCTCGTAGATGTCGCGGATGCGGGTCTTGCCGTCGGCGTTGACGGTGACCTGCATCGGCCCGCGCGCGACGCTGTGCAGGTCGACGGGCACCGGGTCGGTGCGGAACGCGGTGTAGACCAGCCCGGCGACCAGCGCCGCGCCCAGCCCGGCCAGGACGATGTTGCGTGCCGACAGCGTCATGCGTTCACTCCCGTGTCTTCATCACGGCCACCAGGTCCAGGTTGTCCAGCCGCCGCCGCACCACCAGCACCGCCGCAACCGTGGCCGTCAGCACCACCAGGCTGGCCTGGGCGAAGGTGGCGGGTTTCAGCACCAGCGGGATGGAATACAGGTCCGAGGTGAACCCCGCCGTCATCGACCAGGCGATGGCCCAGCCCAGAAGCCAGCCCAAGGGTTGCGCGGCCAGCGCCAGCACCAGCGTTTCACCCATCAGGATGCCCGAGACCTCGGCGCGGGTGAAGCCCAGGATGCGCAGGCTGGCCAGTTCGCGTGCACGCTCCGACAGTTGCACCCGCGCGCCGTTATAGGCCACGCCCACCGTGATCAGCACCGCGATGGTGGCGTAGATCGCGTTCATGATCAGCACGTTCTCGGCGATGGTGTCCTGGAAGGACCGGCGGCTTTCGGTCAGCATCATCGTGCCGGCAAGGCCGGGCATGTCCTTCAGCCGCGCGTGCAGGGCGTCTTCTTGCGCGTCGTCCAGCAGGATGTTGGCGGTCGAAACCTGCGGGGCCTGCCGGAACAGCGCGTTGACGGTGTCGAAATCCATGTAGGCGCCCAGGCCGAAATACTGCGTCACCAGCCCGGCAACGGGCAGGTGGAACGTCTCGCGCCGGTTGCCCAGGAATTCCACCTCGATGCTGTCGCCGGGGCGCGCGCCCAGTTCGGCGGCCAGCCGGGCGGACAACAGGATCGTGCCGGGCGGGGGCGCGACGACGCGGCCCTGCGTGTCGATGGCGCGCGACAGGTCGGCGCCCGGCGGGCGCGCCTCGATGCCCACCCGCTTGGACAGGTGGCCATGGCGCAGCTCGGCCGACAGGTAAAGCTGGCCCTCGACGGCGAGGACACCGGGCAGGCGGCGGACCTCTTCGATGGCCGAGACCGGCCGGTCCTCGGAAAACAGCAACATCGTGTCCTGCCGGTTCGACTGGAAGAACGCCTGGTCCATGATGACGTCCAGCGAGTCGTCGGTGAAGGTGGCCGCGACCATCACCGCGACGGCCAGCGCAAGGCCCAGCGTGGTCAGCCCCGCGCGCACCGGCCAGCGCAGGATCGAGCGGAACACCATCATCGCGGGTTGCGACAGGCGGGCCGCGGCCAGCGCCCGGTCGAACAGGCTGCGCGAGAATTGCGGCGGCGCGGGGGGCTGCATCGCGACGGCGGGCGACAGCCGCGCGGCGGCCAGCGCCGAGCGCGCCGCCCCCAGACCGGCGGCGGCCAGCGCGATGACCGCCGCGATCACGTAGACGTCGTAGGAGACGCGGTAGATCAGGTAGGGAAAATCGAAGAAATCGGCATACAGCACCGCCAGCGCGTGCGACAGCCAGCTTCCGGCGGCAAAGCCGATCAGGATGCCCACCAGCGCCACCAGGCCGGCAAGCATCAGGTAATGCACGCAGACCTCGCGGTTGGAATAGCCCACGGCCTTCAACAGGCCGATCTCGGCGCGTTCCAGCGTGATGATCCGCGCCAGCACCATGTTCACCAGGAAGGCCGAGATGCCGAAAAAGACCGGCGGCAGCACCAGCGCGAGGTTCTTCAACTGCGCGATCTCGGCGTCGATGAAGCTGTTCGACAGCTGCGTCTCGCGCCCGTAGGCGCCGAACCCGCCATAGGGGGCAAGCAGGTCGTCCAGCCGGTCGATCACCTCGGCCGCGTTCGCCGCGCGGGTCAGGCTGAGGGCGACCGAGTTGAACGCGCCGGTCATGTCGAAGGCGGCCGCCGCCGCGCGTTCGGGCATCCACAGGATGCCGAAGCCCTCGTTGTCGGGCATCATCTGGCCCGGCCCGATGGTATAGATGAACTCGGGCGACAGGACCGTGCCGGTAATCGTCAGGCTGCGTTTCTGCCCGTTCAGGTTGGCCCGCAGCGTGTCGCCCGGCACGAAGCCGTTCGCCTCGGCGAAGGGCTGGTTCACCGCGACCTCGTCCGTGGCGTCGGGCGCGGGCAGGCGGCCTGCGCGCAGGATCGGGATGTTCAGCTGCGGCAGCCCGCCATTCGGCAGCGAGATGATGCGGCCCACCCCGGTGCGGACGCGGCCCGGAATGTCCAGGACCACGCTGCCCACGGTGCGCGTTTCGACATTGGCCACGCCGGGGATGGCCGCGATTTCCGGGGCAAGGGTCGCGGGCGCGCGGCGGGTTTCCGAGAACACGTCGGCAAAGCGGTTGCGTTCGTAATAGGCCGCGCGGGTGTCCTCCAGCGCGTTGTACATCCCGAAGGACGTCAGGAAGATCGCCACCCCGCAGCCCAGCACCAGCGCGATGGCCAGCGCCTGCGCCCAGAGCCGGCGGAAATCGCGCAACAGCTTGATATCCAGCGCCTGCATCGGATCACCACGCGATCTCGTGCGGGGCCAGGCGGGTGTCGTTCACCTCGACCCCGCTGATCCGCCCGTCATGGAATCGCACGACCCGGTGCGCCATCTTGCGGATCGCGGCGTTGTGGGTGATGACGACCGTGGTGGTGCCGAAACGGTCGTTGATGTCCTTCAGCGCCTCCAGCACCTGCACGCCGGTCTTGCTGTCCAGCGCGCCGGTGGGTTCGTCGCATAACAACACCTCGGGCCTCTTGGCGATGGCCCGCGCGATGGCCACGCGCTGCTGTTCGCCGCCCGACATTTCCGCCGGGAAATGGTCGATCCGGTGCGACAGCCCCACCAGCCCCAGCGCCTCGGCCGGGTCCATCGGGTCGCGCGCCACGTCGGTTACCAGTTGCACGTTCTCGCGCGCGCTCAGGCTGGGCACGAGGTTGTAGAACTGGAACACGAACCCCACGTGGTCGCGCCGGTATCGCGTCAGCCCCCGGTCGCGCAGCGCGGTCAGGTCGAGGTCGCGGAACCAGACCTTGCCCGAACTGACCCGGTCCAGCCCGCCCAGGATGTTCAGAAGCGTGGATTTCCCGCTGCCCGAGGGGCCCAGCAGCACGGCCAGTTCGCCGGCGAAAAGTTCCAGGTCGACGCCCGCCAGCGCATGCACCTTGGCGCCCCCGGTGTCGTAGACCTTGGTCACGCCCTCGGTTCGAAAGATCGGACGGTCCATGATCGCCCCCCTTCGCATCCAGTAAGCCAGCCCGCGCGCGGGCTTTCAAGGGGCGGATGGGCTGGCCTTCGGGGCCCTCTCGCGTCTAGGGTGTTCACAGTGCGAACGACCCGGATCCCCCCGATGCCGAGACCACCCCTTCTTGTCTTCACCGATCTCGACGGCACCCTTCTGGACCACGAGGATTACTCCCACGAGGCCGCGGCGCCCGCGCTGGCGCATCTGCGCGCGGCGGGGGTGCCCGTGGTGCTGGCCTCGTCCAAGACCGCGGCCGAGATCGCCCCGCTGCGCGCCGAACTGGGCCTGGCCGATTGCCCGGCCATCGTCGAGAACGGGGCGGGCGTGCTGAACCCCGGCGCCGGCGCGCCCGTGGATTCGGGCCGCTATTGCGAGTTGCGCGCGGTGCTGAAACGGCTGCCGGCCTCGCTTCGGGCGGCGTTCCAGGGGTTCGGCGACTGGGACCTGGCGATGATCGCCCGGCGCACCGGCCTGCCGCGCGCCGAGGCGGAGCTGGCCGCCCAGCGCCGGTTTTCCGAACCGGGCCTGTGGCGCGGCTCGCCCGCCCAGAAAGAGGCGTTCCTGGCCGCGCTGGCCGCGCAGGGGATCGGCGCGCGCGAGGGCGGGCGGTTCCTGACCCTGTCCTTCGGCGGCACCAAGGCCAGCCGCATGGCCGAGATCGCGGCGCGCTATGGCACCCCGTTCACGGTGGCGCTGGGCGATGCGCCCAACGATATCGAGATGCTGGAGGGCGCCGACCTGGGCTTTGTCATCGCAAACCCGCACCGCCCCGCCCTGCCGCCCCTGGCGGGCGAGGCCGAGGGCCGGATCGTGCGGATCGACGCACCCGGGCCGAAGGGTTGGAACGCGGCCGTTGAACGGGTTATCAAGGATCGCGGCATCTGAGGCGGGGGGATCGGGCGCGTGGCGGACTTTCACCAGAACGGAAATGTGGCGACGCTCCACAACCTGCGGTCGGCCTCGTCCGAACAGCTGGCGCACGAGCTGACGACCTTCGCCCAGACCCGCAAGATCAGCCTGATCCTGCCCTCGCTGTTCTCGGAACTGCAGGGCGAGGCGCTGCCCGCGATCCTGGATGAACTGGCCGAGGTGCCCTATCTGCACCGCATCGTGATCGGGCTGGACCAGGCCGATGCGGGGCAATACGCCCATGCGCTGGAATTCTTCGGCCGGCTGCCGCAGAACCACGTGGTGATCTGGCAGGACAGCCCGCGGATGCAGGCCATCCACGCCCGGCTGGACGCGCTGAACCTGGACCCCGGCGAACCGGGCAAGGGGCGCAACGTGTGGTTCTGCATGGGCTATATCATGGCCTGCAAGGACAGCGCGGTGCTGGCGCTGCACGATTGCGATATCCTCACCTACTCGCGCGACATGCTGGCCCGGCTGATCTATCCGGTGGCCAACCCCGCCTTTCCCTACCAGCTGGCCAAGGGGTTCTACCCCCGCATCGGCGCGGGCAAGCTGAACGGGCGGGTCAGCCGGCTGTTGGTCAGCCCGGTGCTGATCGCGCTGAAAAAGACCATCGGCGACCGTGATTACCTGGATTACCTGCGGTCGTTCCGCTACCCGCTGTCGGGCGAATTCGCGATGCGCACCGCGCCCTTGCCCGACCTGCGCATCCCATCCGACTGGGGGCTGGAAATCGGCGTGCTGTCCGAGGCGTGGCGCAACCTCGCGCCGCAATCGGTCTGCCAGGTGGAAATCGCGGATGCCTATGACCACAAGCATCAGCCGGTCTCCGAAGAGGATGCAAGCGCGGGGCTGTCGCGAATGTCGATCGACATCTGCAAGTCGATCTTCCGCAAGCTGGCCGCCGACGGCACGGTGTTTTCCGAGGAAATCTTCCGCACGCTCAAGGCCACCTATTACCGCTCGGCGCTGGACCTGCTGGAATGCTATCACAACGACGCGCGGATGAACGGGCTGAACCTGGACCGGCATGCCGAGGAGAACATCATCGAGCTGTTCGCCCGCAACATCACCGAGGCGGGCCAGGTGTTCCTGGACAACCCCGCCGAGACGCCGTTCATCCCGACCTGGAACCGGGTGCACGCGGCCGACCCGGCGCTGATGTCGGACATGCTGTCGGCGGTGGCGGCGGACGCGGCCGATCACGGCTAGCGCGCCGGGGCCCGTGGCGGCCGGCGGTGCGCGGGCCCGGTCCGCGATAACCCATCGTGCAACCGGTCCGGCCCGGCGGGCGGCCGGGGTCCCGGACCCCCGCGGCGGCTCTAGGCGGCCGTCGCGCCGCCGGCCGCGAAGGGCATGTTGCCGCTGTCCCGGGTTCTGAACCGTGCGACCAGCTGTTCCAGCGAGGCCGACTCCGCGTTCAGCGTGGCGGCCCCGGCGGCCATCTCTTCGACCATCGCGGCGTTCTGCTGCGTCACCTGGTCAAGCTGGGTGACGCCGATATTGATCTCGCCCAGCCCGACGGATTGTTCCTGGGCGCTGGTCGCGATGCCGCCGACCAGCCCGGTGATCTCGCTTACCCGGCCAAGGATATCGGTCAGCGCGTCGCCGGCCCGGTTGACCAGCGACACCCCCGAATCCACCCGTTCCGACGCGCCCGAGATCAGCGTCTTGATTTCATTCGCCGCTTCGGAAGAGCGCTGGGCCAGGCCCCGCACCTCGGAGGCGACGACGGCAAAGCCGCGCCCGGCCTCGCCCGCGCGCGCGGCCTCGACACCGGCGTTCAGCGCCAAGAGGTTGGTCTGGAAGGCGATATCGTCGATCACGCCGATGATCTGGCTGATCTCGTCCGACGATTTCTTGATGTCCGACATCGCGCCTATGGCATCATGGACCACGCGGCTGCTTTGCTCGGCATCCTTGTGGGCGCCCTGGACGACGCTCTCGACCTCGGCGGCGCTGGCGGCGGTGGATTTCACGCTGTTGGTCAGCTCGTCCATCGCGGCGGCGGTTTCCTCCAGCGTGGCGGCCTGGTTCTCGGTCCGGTGCGACAGCTCTTCGGACGAGGCGGTGATCGCGTCGGCGTTGCGGCGGATTTCAAGCGCGTTCTCGATGACAGAGCCGATCAGCATGTTCAGCGAATCGACCGTGGCGTTGAAATCCATGCGCAGCCCCTTGTAGGTTTCGGGCAGCCATTCATCGAGCTTTTGCGTGAGGTCGCCCTCGGCCAGGCGTTTCAGGCCGGCTGACAATGTCCTGACGACACGGGCATTGTCTTGTTCGCGTTGGCGCGTTGCGTCCTCGTCGCGGCGGCGCGCGTCGGCCAGTTCTTGCCGGAAGCTATCGGCCCGGCTGGCGATGGCGCCGATCTCGTCCGGCCGGCCGGCATGGGGCACGGGGGCGTCCAGATCGCCGCCGGCCATCCGTTCGAAGGATGCGCCCAGGTCGGAAAGCGGGCGCAGCATGGCGCGCAGCATCAGCACCAGCGCCCCCAGCGCGGTCGCGATCAGCAGGCCCGACAGCACCAGGCTGGTATAGCGGGCCGCGGCGATCGCGGCGTCGATCTGGCTGCGGTCGATACCGACATAGAAGATGCCGATCGCCTTGCCCGCCGGTCCGATGATGGGTTCGTAAATCGTCAGGTAGGGCTTGCCCAGGATCGTGGCCTCGCCGGTAAAGGTTTCGCCCCGGATCATCGCGGCGTGAACGGGATTGTCCCGCCCCAGCACCGTTCCCACGGCGCGGGAGCCATCGGGTTTGCGGATGTTGGTGGTCACGCGCACGAAATCGCCACGCGCGGCATCCCAGGCGAAGAGCGTCGCGGTTTCGCCCGAAAGCGCGGCGACCCGGTCGATGATCGCGTGATCGGTCAGTTCGGGCAGGGCCGCCCAGCTGGCCCGTTCCACGCGCCCCCCGGGCCCGGTTTTAAGGTCGATGCCGTCGAATTCCGAGGCGAACTGGTCGATGAGGATCCGCAAGGAGGTGGCCTGCCGCTGCTGTGCCGCGGCGCGCATCGCTTCGGCCGACTGGCGTTGCAGGACGGCGGCCTGGATGACCGCCAGCGCCAGGAACAGGAGGCCGGCGCCCAGGAAAAGACGCACCCTGATCGATTGAAGCCTCGGTTTCATGTCGACTCACCTCGTTGCGGATCGTGGCGGGACCAGAGCACGCGCGCCCTTAGCGCCCGGTTAATTCCGCCCCGCCCCGACGCAAAGGGGCGCGCAAGATGCGCGCCCCCGCGGGTTCGATCCCTGGCCCGGGATCACTTCATCGCGGTCTGGTAGGCCGCTTCCGGCAGGTCGAGGTTGAAGATGAACAGCTGGCCGCCCTGGTCGGCCTGCACCTCCTTGACCTGGCCGGCCGATTCGGCCTTGTTCTGGACGACGCCGATCAGCACCTGGCGATCCAGCGGCAGGCTGGCGTTCACCGCTTGCTGGCCGGTGCCGGCCAGGTCGGCGGCGCTGTAGAAGCTGCCGTCCTCCTTGCGGGCCAGCAGGGCGGTGATGTTCCACGTCCCCGAGAATTCGGCCGAGTTGGCCTTGGAGAAGGCGCCGCCCATCACCGAGGCGCCGGCCGCGGCGCGGGGGTTGGCCTTGCCGCCGGCCTGGGCCAGGAAATAGCCCTTGCCGTCCTCGACCGGTTGCATGGTTTCGGGGTCGATCACCAGGGCGAACTTGCGCTCGCCGAATTCGTTGCCCGAATCCTCGTCCACGATCAGCACGTCGGCATCGGACGCCTTGATCCACTGAAGCCCGTCGGGCGCGACGGTCTTGGCGCGGCCGTCTTCCCAGGTGGCGTGGGTGCCCTGCCCGCCATGCTTGAGGCCCTTGTCGGCCACTTCCAGCGTCAGCGAGCCGTCATGGGCGCCCAGCACCCGGTCGACCCTGGCCGAGACCATGGCGGGCAGGCCGCCCTCGGCGGCCTCGACCTGGGCCAGGAAATCGGTCAGCTCGAACGAGAGGATGCCGCCTTCCTGCGTCAGGTTCTGCACCCAGCGCTGGCGGGTGATGTCGGGGTCGACGGCGGGGTGTTCGGTCTTGGAATCGCCCACGAAATAGGTGTGGCCCTCGGGCTGTTCCTCGGCCATCTGCCAGCGGGTCATCTCGGTTTCACCGACGGCCACGGGCGCGTCCCAGCCGCCCCACTGGTACGAGGTCGGCACGAATTTCGCCGCAAAGCTGTCGGCCGCATCGGGGTTGGTGATATAGGCGTCCATCATCTTGGCGGTGGGGTCGATCGTGTCGATGCCAAGCGCGGCGTAATCGGTATTGGCGACCGCCAGCCCGTAGATCTTGCCGTGCAGCAGGCCGTTGCGCGCCAGGAACCGGTCACGCTCGGTCGCGTCGTCGCCCACCGGGTTGCCGGCGGCGTCCACGCCCTTCTTGCCGACATAGATCTTCAGCGGCGCGGGTTCGAGATCGTGGTTATAGCCGGCCAGCACGAGCACGACGTAATCGGGATGGGCGGGGTTGATCGGCATGATCTTTTCATAGCCGGTCTGGCCCAGCGCCGGCACGGTATAGGCGGTGCCGGTGGCGATGTCGGTCACGATCGAGGCCAGGCCCATGCCCTCGTCGGTGTTCCAGGTCTGGGTGACGTTGCCACTGGCGTCCTGGGTTTCGAACATCTCCTGGATGTTCCATTCCTCGGCGTTCAGCCACACGTCGTCGGCAAAGCCGATGCCCGCGCCGTACTTGTTCGCCGGTTCGTACCAGGCGCCGCAGAACGACTGGAAGAAGAAGTCGCCGTTCGACAGTTTGAAATCGTCGGTGAATTCGACCAGCGTGCCGTCGGGGCGGGCCTGGTTGCCCCAGACGCCACCTTCCGAGCGGGGCAGCACCTCGTTGCCGAACACGTTGAAGACGCGGTTGAACAGGTGGCCCGAGCCCTTGACGATGCTGGCGGCGGGCGCGTCGTTGCCCAGGAAATCGGCCAGTCCCGCGCGGTCATAATCGATGGTGTGGACATGCGACCCGGTGAAGGTCGCGCCCGAGGTCATTTCCCAGCCATAGGTCTCGTTCGACATGGTGGCGTAGGATTCCGACTGGTAGGCGATGCGCACCGTGTCCTCGTCGGCCAGCCAGGCGGCGTGGCCATCGGGATAGCCGGTCAGCGCCTTGCCGGTTTCGGCGTCGACCTCGCCCACGGTGGCAAGCGCCTTGAGATTGCCGAGGAAGGGATAGGCGGTGTCGCCGGACTTGCCATCGGCCAGTTCGGCGGGCTCGTCGGCGGTGCTGGCCTCGGCAACCACGGCGGTGGTCTGGCCGATCGTCACCAGGCCTTCGGCATGGGCGGTCAGCGCGGTCGAGCCCAAAAGGGCCGCGGCGAGGGGAAGGGCGAGGCGCAGGCGGGTTGCCATCAGTGCGGGCATGTCGTTCCTCCGGAGGATTCGTTGGAAAGGGGTGTTCCTATGGCGCACGTTCCTAGTCGGGGCGCGTGACAGTTTCTTGACGGTTGGTCGCGGCGCCGCCCGGCAGGCATGGACCCGCGGATCGGCGGCGGGCTGTTACAAAACTGTATGAAAGATGTGCCAAATCACCCGGGCCGATCTTCGCCCCCTCTGCCTGACCGGGACATGCCATGCCGCCTATCCTGCCCCGCCTTGCCGCCTGCCTGGCCGTTCTGACCGTGTCCGCCGCCCATGCCGAGACCCCGCCGCCGGTGATCGCCGGAAAGGCGCTGTTCGAGGAGAACTGCATCACCTGCCACGGCCCGACCGCCAGCCATGGCCGCAGCGGCGATATCCGGGGCAGCGATTATTACCGCGTGCGCAACGCCACCGGCGGCATCGAGCGGATGCCCGAGATCGACGTCACCGATGACGAGATCCGGGCCATCGTGGCCTATCTGGCGCATCTGAAAACGGCGCAGTGACGCCGCCCGCCGCTAGCCCCGGTTGGTGATCCAGCGGCACTGGTAGGGGGCGAAGGGGATATCGGTGCCGGTGGGCGAGATCGTCTCGCCGGTCAGCAGGTCGACCCAGTTCTCGCCGCCGATCAGGTTGATCGACATGGGCGAGACCGACAGGTCCTCGGCACTGACATTGTGCAGGGCAAAGATCGACTGGTCGCGGTCCAGGCTTTGCCGCCACAGGCCGAACAGCCGGTGGTCCAGATGCAGGGTGAACTGCGTGGCATTGGGGTGAAAGGCGGGCTGGCGGCAGCGGATCGCGATGCGCCGCTTCATCTGGCGCAGCACCTGCGCCTGCGGGCTGGCGGGATCGTCCAGCAGCGCCAGAAGGTGCGGGTAATCCCAGCGGTGGCGGTTGATCGCGCGCTTGACCCCGGTCTTTTCCACGCCCGCATGGTCGTTGGGCGTGGCGAGCAGCGCGTGGATATAGAAGGCCGGCACCCCTTCCAGCGCCATCACCATGGTCTGCGAACACAGGAACCGGTCGACCTGGTGGTCGTCCTCGCCCTCGAACGTGCCCTTCATCGCGTCGAACCAGGTGATGTTCAGTTCATAGGGCGCCTCGCCGCCGCCGTTCAGCGTGCGCATCGAGACCTCGCCGCCAAAGGCGCGGACGGTGGCGATGATCTCGCCGATCTCCTCCTCGGGCAAAAGCCCCTCGACCGGGCGCATCCCAATCCCGTCATGCGACGCGGTGAAGTTCAGGTAGGCACAGCCCAGTTGCGCGGGCGGCATCGTGGTCTGCCAGCGGTGCAGGTGTTGCGCCGTCCCCGACATCAGCGCGTGCAGGATCAAGGGCGGCAGCGAGAAGTTGTAGACCGCGTGCGCCTCGTTCCGGTTGCCGAAATAGGACAGGTTCTCGACATTGGGCACGTTGGTTTCGGTCAACAGGATGATCGGTTCGACCGCGAAATCGCACAGCACGCGCATCAGCTGCACGATGGCGTGGGTCTGGGGCATGTGGATCGACGGCGTGCCGGGTTCCTTCCACAGGAAGGCCACCGCATCCAGCCGCACGATGCGGATGCCGTTTTCGACATGCAGCCGCATGATGCGCAGGAATTCCAGCAGAACCTCGGGGTTGCGGAAATCCAGGTCCACCTGGTCGTGGCTGAAGGTGCACCAGACATGGCGGGTGCCATGCGCGGTCTCGACCTCGCGCAACAGCGGGCTGGTGCGCGGGCGGACCACGGGCGACAGGTCGTCATCGGGCGAGGCCTCGAAGAAGAACCGGTCATAGGGTTCGTGGCCCTGCAGGTAGGCGTTGAACCAGGGCGACTGGCTGGAGACGTGGTTCAGCACGAGATCGGACATCACCGTGAACTCGGCCGCGATGCGGCGGATATCGGCCCAGTCGCCCAGGTTGCCGTTGACCGCGCGGTAATCCGTGACCGCAAAGCCGTCATCCGAGGTGAACGGGAAGAACGGCAGGATATGCACCGAACTGACCGTGCCCTTGAGGTGGCGGTTCAGGAAATCGTTCAGCAGATCCAGCGGCTTGTGCTGGCCGTCCACGATGCTGTTGCCATAGGTGATGACCATGGCGTCATGCGGCGACCACAGCCGGTTCGATGGCGTGCGCGCGCGGCGGCGGGGGTGGGTGCCCTCGGGCCAGAACGCCTGGATGATCTGTCCGACCAGGTGATCGCGGTCGAGATCGGGATAGACGCGGCCGACCAGATCGGCCAGCTTCATGCGCAGGTTCTGCGAGGGTTCGCTCATTCGTTTCGGGCCCGGTGTTTCGGGCGAGAGTTGCGCGGCGCGCGCGCCGGTGCAAGGCGATGGCGCGCGGAAGGCCCCGCTGCGGGCGCGGTTGCACAGGATTTGGGCAGTGACGGTGCCGCGCCGGGGTCAATCCGCCGGCTGGACAAGGATTGCGCGGAAATCGTTGACGTTGGTCAGGGTGGGGCCGGGCACCACCTGGTCGCCCAGCGCGGCAAAGAACCCGTGTGCGTCGTTGATGGCCAGCGCCGCGGCCGCGTCGCGCCCGGCGGCGCGGGCGCGCGCCAGCGTGCCGGGGCCGATCACCGCGCCCGCGACCTCGGCCGCGCCGTCGACCCCGTCGGTGTCGCAGGCGATGGCGTGGATGCCGGGCGCGCCCTTCAGCGCCGCGGCCAGGGCAAGGGCGTATTCGGCGTTCGGCCCGCCCACGCCGTCGCCCCGCCGCGTGACCGTGCACTCGCCCCCCGACAGCAGCACCAGCGGCGCCGCGCCCGGGGCCATGGCGGCCTGCCGGGTCCGCGCCAGCGCGGCATGTTCGGCGGCCAGGTCGCGCGCCTCGCCCTCCAGTGCGTCGCCCAGCAGTTCCACCCGGCAGCCGGCGGCGCGGGCGATCTCGGCGGCGGCCTCAAGCGACTGGGACGGCGCGGCGATCACCCGGTTCTCGACGCGCGCCAGCCGCGGGTCTTCAGGGCGCAGAACGCCGGTGTCCCCCGCCAGAACCGCGGCGACCGAGGCGGGCGGGACGATCTGCCAGCGGTCCAGGATCGCGCGGGCCTCACTCGGCGTGCTGGCATCGCCCACCGTGGGCCCCGAGGCGATGGCGGCCGGGTCGTCGCCCGGCACATCGGAAATCATCAGCGCCAGCATCCGCGCGGGATAGGCCGCGGCGGCCAACTGGCCGCCCTTGACCCGGCTCAGATGCTTGCGCAGGCGGTTCATCTGCCCGATCGGCGCGCCCGAGGCCAAGAGATCGGCGTTGACCTTCTGTTTCTCGGCCAGCGTGATGTCGCCCGCGGGCCGGATCAACAGCGCCGATCCCCCGCCCGACATCAGCGCCAGCACGAAATCGTCCTCGCCCAGCCCGTCCAGCAGCGCCAGCATCCGGTCGGTCGCGGCCACGCCCGCGGCGTCGGGCACCGGGTGGGCGGCCTCGACGATCTCGATGCCCTGCGTGGGCCGGGCATAGCCATAGCGCGTGATGACCAGCCCTTCGCACGGGCCCCAGGCCGATTCCACCGCCTCGGCCATCCGCGCCGACGCCTTGCCCGCGCCGATCACCACAACGCGGCCGTCCGGTTTCGGCGGCAGCGCGGCGGGCACCGCGCGCATCGGGTCGGCGGCGGCGACGGCCACCGCGAACAGATGGCGCAGGAAGTCCTGCGGGGCCTGGCCGGGCGAAGGAACGGGGTCGGTCACGGGGCACGGGCTTTCGCTGGGGCGTTTTCCCGGTTCTAGCGGCGCGGCGCGGCGTTGCCTAGCCGGGCTCGGTCAGCAAGAGCGCCTTTTGCAGGTCCTGGTTGCCGGCGACCAGGTCGGCCAGGGTGATGCCGTCGAGCGTCTTGTAAAAGGCGTCGATGGCGCTGTGCAGCGCGCCTTTCAGGCGGCAGCAGCAGGTGATCGGGCAGGTGTTCGTCTGGGGATCGAAACATTCGGCAAAGGGCACGCCGGATTCGAGATGGCGGAACACCTCGCCCACGGTGATGTCCTCGGGCGCGCGTTTCAGTGTCAGCCCGCCATTGCGCCCGCGCGTGGTCTGCACCAGCCCGTGATGGGCCAGCGTGTTGATGACCTGCGCCATGTGGTTTTCCGAGGTGTTGCAGGCGCTGGCGATATCGGATTTCCGCACCGTGCGCCCGCCGTTGACGGCACAATACATCAACGCGCGCATCGCGATATTGGTGCGTGTCGTCAACCTCATCGGCGGTTCTCTTTGCCAACCGTCGCGGATAATGATTTATCTCACATACGGGTTCTCCCGAGCATAGAGCCTGTTAAAGATCAGGCAAGCCCTTTGCGTTTCGGCGCGGGGCAGGTGGGAAACGACGAGCGGGGCAGGGTTTGAGCCGGAAACGCGCGAAGAAGGACGATCCCGCGGGCAAGCGGCTTGCCCAGATGACCGCCCCGGTGATGAGCAGGCTGGAACGCGCGGGCGCGCTGGCCACGGGGGCGTCGCTGTTGTGGCTGGTCCAGGCGGGCGCGGTGTCGCTGGCGATCGGTCACATGCTGGAACCCGAACGCGTGGGCGGCCATGTCGCGATCTACGCGCTGATCTTCGTGATCGTCGGGCTGGGCCGCGCGCTGCTGGACGACCGGGCGGGCGCGATGGCGTTCCGCGCGGCCGACACGGTGCTGGCGCTGGAACGGGCCAGGCTGGTGACGCGCGAATCGCGCCGCGCCACCGATGACGCCGCGCGCCCGCCTGCCGCCCGCACCGCCACGCTCGCCGCCGAGAAGATGGCGGCGATGACGCCGTTCCTGACCCGCTATTATATCGCCCGGCGCCGCGCCTATATCGTGCCGCTGGTGATCCTGGCCGTGTCGTTCTGGTTCTCCTGGGCCGTGGGGCTGGTGCTGCTGGTGGCGGGGCCGTTGATCCCGGTCTTCATGGCGCTGGTCGGCATCGCCGCCAAGCAGGCCAGCGAACGCCAGATGGAAGAGCTGTCGAACATGAACGTGCTGCTGCTGGAGCGGCTGACGGCGCTGGTCGATATCCGGCTGCTCGACGCGTCCGAGCGCACGGTGGCGGGGTTCCGCGATGCCGCCGACCGGCTGCGCCGCCGCACGATGGAGGTTCTGCGCATCGCCTTCCTGTCCTCCACCGTGCTGGAGCTGTTCGCGGCGATCGGGGTGGCGATGGTCGCGGTCTTCGTGGGTTTTTCGTTGCTGGGCGAGATCACCTTCGGCGCCTGGGCCACGCCCTTGACGGTGGCCGAAGGGGTGTTCCTGCTGCTGCTGGCGCCGGATTATTTCCAGCCGCTGCGCGACCTGGCCTCGGCCTGGCACGACAAGGCGGACGCCAGCGCGGTAGCCCGCGAACTGGCCGAGATCGAGGCCAAGGGCGAAAGTTCGTTCCTGGGGGTGGGGGCCTCGGCGAAACCGATCGACACGGCCGATACCCTGATGGTGCGGGGGCTGGCCTATCAACCGCCGGGCGGGCGGCTGATCCGGTTTCCCGATTTCGACCTCGCCCCCGGCGAGACGCTGGCGATCACCGGGCCCAGCGGCATCGGCAAATCCTCGCTTCTGCGGCTGATCGCGGGGATGGCGGTGCCGACCGAGGGCGAGATACGGCTGGGCGAGACGGTGCTGGCCCCCGAGAACGCCGATGCCTGGCGGGCCCGCCTTGGCTGGCTGCCACAGCAGCCGCGGTTCGTGTCGGGCAGCCTGAAAAGGAACCTGACGCTGGCGGTGCGGCCGGGGCACTCGCTGCCGCTGGACGCGGCGCTGGAACTGGCGGCGGCCGACCGGGTGGTGGCGACCCTGCCGCGCGGGCTGAACACCCAGCTGGGCGAGTTCGGCATGGGCGTGTCGGGCGGCGAGGCGCGGCGCCTGATCGTGGCGCGCGCGGCGCACGCCCATCCCGACCTGCTGCTGGCCGACGAACCCACGGCCGACCTGGACGAGGAAACCGCGGGCCTGGTGACCGAGGGTCTTCTGGGGCTGGTGGCGGGCGGCGCGGCGCTGATCGTGGCGACCCATGACCCGGTGCTGGCGGCGCGGATGGACCGCCAGATCGCGATGCAGGCAGAGGCGGCGGCATGAACAACATCCTGCATATCCTGCGGCTGATCTGGCGGGCGCAGCGCGCCTCGCTGATCCGGGGCACGGCGCTGGCGGTGGCGGTGGTGGCCATGGGTGTCGCGCTTCTGGGCCTGTCGGGGTGGTTCATCACCGCGGCGGGCGCGGCGGGGCTTGCGGGGATCGGCATTGCCTTCAACGTGTTCCAGCCCTCGGCGGCGGTGCGGTTCCTGGCGCTGGGCCGGACCGCGGCGCGCTATGGCGAGCGGCTCCTGACCCATGACGCCACGCTGAAAAGCCTGACCGACATCCGCGTGGGCCTGCTGCGCGGGGTGCTGGACCTGCCGTTCCGGCGGCTGTCGCAACTGCGCGGCGCCGAGACGATGAACCGGCTGGTCGCCGATGTCGACGCGCTGGACGGCATCGCGCTGCGACTGTTCATCCCGGCGGTGTCGGCGGCGGTGGTCTACCTGGGCAGTTTCCTGATGCTGTGGTGGCTGACCGACCTGGTGCTGGCGGCCTGGATCGTGATGAGCTTCGCGCTGGGCACGGGGCTGGTGCTGATCTGGACGGGGCGGCATGCGCTGGCCCCCTCGCGCAGGTCGGAAAAGGCGTTGCAGGCCTTCCGTATCCGGCTGATCGATCTGCTGCGGGCGCGCGACGATCTGGTGGTCTATGGCCGCCTGCCCGACCAGACCGGGGCGGTGGGCGCCGCCGAGGCGCGCCTGCGTGAGAACCTGGACGCGGTCGACCGGCTGGAGCGGCGGGCGGGCCTGCTGCTGGCGCTGACCACCACGTTTTCGGCCGGCGTGGCGCTGTGGCTGGGCGGTGCGCTGGTCGAGCGGGGCGCCATCGGCCCCGCGCAGGCGGCGCTGGGCTTTTTCGCCGCGCTGGCGCTGGCCGAGACGGTGCAGCCGCTGCGCCGGGGGCTGGCCGACCTGGGCCGGATGCTGGACGCCGCGCGCCGGGTGCGCCGGCTGATGCCCGAGAACGGCGCCGCGCCGGTGCCGGCGGCGCCCGCCGCCCCCGCGCCGGACGAGGCCGCCGCGGCGCTGGAGATGACCGCGATCAGCTATCGTCACCCCGGGGCCGAACGCCCGGTGATCGCCGATTTCGGCCTGAGCGTGGCACCGGGCGAAAGCGTGGCGCTGGTCGGCGCGTCGGGCCGGGGCAAAAGCACCGTGCTGGCGCTGGCCGCGGGGCTGATCGCGCCCGACCGGGGCGAGATCCACATCGCCGGCCGCCCGGTGTCCGACCTGTCCGAAAGCCAGCTTCGGGCCGAGATGACCTATCTGCCCCAGCGCAGCATGCTGCTGGGCCAAAGCTTTTACGACATGCTGGCGCTGGCACGCCCGGGCCTGGACGAACGCGAGGCGCTGGAGGTGCTGGAGGCGGTGGCGCTGTCCAGCACGGTGGCGGGGCGCGGCGGGCTGCATGCGCCGTTGTCGGAAAACGGCGCGGGGCTGTCGGGCGGCGAACAGCGGCGGCTGGCGCTGGCCCGCGCGCTGTTGCGCAAACCGCGCCTTGTGCTGCTGGACGAACCGACCGAGGGGCTGGACCGGCCCACGGCGATCCGCGTTCTGGGCGGAATCCGCGAAATCCTGCCGCGCGCCACGATCCTGACCGCGTCGCACCGCAAGGCGGAACGCGACTGGGCGGACCGCCTGATTCGCATGACCTGAAGATGCATCTCCGGCATCGGATATTGATATAGGTCAAGGTCCGCACACAAAGGTATACCTAGAACGAATCTAAAGATGCGCAGGTCGTGCATTTTTGGGATTCGTACGGGTAACGGCCAAAGGAGGCCCGCCAAAATGGAACTCGACATTGTCGAGCTGTCCCGGCTCCAGTTCGCCATGACAGCGATGTATCACTTCCTCTTCGTGCCGCTGACGCTTGGTCTTTCGATCATCGTCGCGATCATGGAGACGGTCTATGTGATGACCAACCGCCCGGTGTGGCGGCAAATGACCAAATTCTGGGCCACGCTGTTCGGAATCAACTTCGTCCTTGGGGTGGCCACCGGCATCACCATGGAATTCCAGTTCGGCATGAACTGGAGCTATTACAGCCACTATGTCGGCGACATCTTCGGCGCGCCGCTGGCCATCGAGGGGCTTATGGCCTTCTTCCTCGAGGCGACATTCGTGGGGCTGATGTTCTTTGGCTGGGACAAGATGTCGAAGGTCGCCCACGCGGTCGTCACCTGGCTGGTGGCGATCGGGTCGAACTTCTCGGCCCTTTGGATCCTGATCGCGAACGGCTGGATGCAGAACCCGGTGGGCGCGGAATTCAACCCGCTGTCGATGCGGATGGAGATGACGTCGTTCTTCGACGTGATGTTCAACCACGTCGCCCAGGCCAAGTTCGTGCACACGGTGTCGGCGGGCTACGTGACCGCGTCGGTCTTCGTCCTCGGCGTGTCGGCCTGGTACCTGCTGAAGGGCCGGCACGAGGCGCTGGCGAAACGGTCCATCGCGGTGGCGGCAAGTTTCGGCCTGGCCGCGTCGCTGTCGGTGGTGATCCTGGGCGACGAGTCCGGCTATTCGGCCACGCATACCCAGAAGATGAAGCTGGCCGCGATCGAGGGCATGTGGGAAACCGAAGAGGCGCCCGCGCATTTCAACCTGGTCGGCGTGCCCGACATGGAAGCGCGCGAGACGAAATTCGCGGTCCAGGTGCCGGTCGTGATGGGCCTTCTGGGCACCCGGTCGCTGACCGAGGAGATGCCGGGGATCAATGACCTGGTCATCGAATCCGAGGAACGCATCCGCGACGGCCTGATCGCCTATGACGCGCTGATGGACATCCGCGCGGCCAAGGGCGAGGCCACCCCCGAGATGGTCGCCCGGTTCGAGGAGCACAGCGCCGACCTGGGCTTTGCCTTCCTGCTGAAACGCTATGTCGAGGATCCGCGCACCGCGACGGACGAACAGATCGCCATGGCCGCCGAGGACACCGTCCCGGGTGTGCCGCAACTGTTCTGGGCGTTCCGCATCATGGTGGGGCTGGGCTTTGCCTTCATCGCGGTGATGGTGTTCTTCTTCATCCGGGCCAACTTCTACGGGATGCGGTTCCCGCGCTGGTCGCTGTGGCTGGCGGTCGCCGCCATCCCGACGCCCTGGATCGCCGCCGAGATGGGCTGGTTCGTGGCCGAGTTCGGCCGCCAGCCCTGGACGGTGGACGGCGTGCTGCCCACCGCGCTGTCGGTCAGCAACCTGAGCGTGACGCAGGTCGCGCTGACGCTGGCGGGCTTCGTTGCCTTCTACTCGACGCTGTTCGTGATCGAGATGGGGCTGATGCTGAAATACATCCGCAAGGGGCCGTTCATGGACGTGCCCGAGACCGATGCCTGGAACCGGCGGCATGAAGACCGCCTGTCGGGCCGCGGCGTTGCGCAACAACCGGCGGAGTGAACGCTATGATCCTTCATGAACTCATGGATTTCGAAATCCTGCGGGTGATCTGGTGGCTGCTGCTGGGCGTGCTGCTGATCGGGTTCGCGCTGACCGACGGGTTCGACCTTGGGGTGGGGGCGCTCTTGCCCTTCGTCGCCAAGACCGACGTGGAACGGCGCGTGGCGATCAACACGGTGGGTCCCGTGTGGGAAGGCAACCAGGTGTGGTTCATCCTGGGCGGCGGCGCGATCTTCGCCGCCTGGCCGCCGCTTTACGCGGTCAGCTTCTCGGGGTTCTACCTTGCGATGTTCCTGATCCTCGCCGCGCTGATCCTGCGGCCGGTGGGGTTCAAGTACCGCTCCAAGCGGGACAGCGAAACCTGGCGCACGGCCTGGGACTGGGCGCTGTTCATCGGCGGGTTCGTCCCCGCGCTGGTCTTCGGCGTGGCGGTCGGCAACGTGCTGCAGGGCGTGCCGTTCTACCTGACCGAAGACCTGATGCCGATGTACGAGGGATCGTTCTTCGGGCTGCTGAACCCCTATGCGCTGCTGGCCGGGATCGTGTCGCTGTCGATGCTGGTGATGCACGGGGCGGCGTGGCTGGTGCTCAAGACCGAGGGGCTGGTCGCCGACCGCGCCCGCACCTTCGGCGGCTGGGCGGCGCTGGCCACGATGGCGACCTTCGCGCTGGCCGGTCTGTGGCTGGCCGCCGGGATCGACGGCTATGCCTTCGTGGGCGAGGTCGCGACCGATGGCCCCTCGAACCCGCTGATGAGCGAGGTCGAGAAGGGCGGGTCGTGGATGGCGGCTTATGCCGCACGGCCCTGGATCGTCATCGCGCCCGCGCTGGGCTTTGCCGGGGCCGCGCTGGCCTGGCTGGGCTTCACCGCGCGCAAGGAGGGCTGGACGATGATCGCGTCGAAACTGTCGATCACCGGCATCATCTCGACCGTGGGGTTGACGATGTTCCCGTTCATCCTGCCCTCCAGCATCGACCCGAACTCGTCGCTGACGGTCTGGGACAGCTCGTCCTCGCACCTGACGCTGTTCGTGATGCTGGTCTCGGCGGTGATCTTCGTGCCGCTGATCCTGGCCTACACCGCCTGGGTCTACAAGGTGCTGTGGGGCAAAGTGACCGCCGACGACGTGCTGGAAAACAGCGACTCGGTCTACTGAGAAAGGAGCCGAAAGATGTGGTATTTCGCCTGGATGCTGGGCCTTCCGCTCGCCGCGCTCTTTGCGGTGGTGAACGCGATGTGGCTTGAGCTGCACGAGGACGCGGCGCTGGAAGAGGGCGGCACGCCCAAGCGCTGAACCGGTTCGACCGGGCGGGGCATCCGTGGTCCCCGCCCGCGTTTCTGGCCCGTGCGCGGTGACGCGCGCGGGCCTTTTTCGCGTCAGACGCCCAGGTAACGGTCGGCCAGGTCTTGGGTCATGTCGGCCATCGGCCCCGCCCAGGCGGTGCGGCCCTTTTCCAGGATCACCGCCCGGTCGGCCACGCGGGCCAGTTCCTTCAGCGACTTGTCCACCACCAGGATCGACAGCCCGGTTTCGGATTTCAGCGCGCGGATCGCGTCCCAGATTTCGCCCCGGATCAAGGGCGCCAGCCCCTCGGTCGCCTCGTCCAGGATCAACAGCCGCGGGTTGGTCATCAGCGCCCGCCCGATCACCAGCATCTGCTGTTCCCCCCCCGAAAGCGAGCCTGCATCCTGCCCGGCGCGTTCGGCCAGCCGCGGGAACAGCGCATGCACGCGGGCCAGGTCCCACGCCCCGGGGCGGGCGGCGGCGATCAGGTTTTCCGTCACGGTCAGGCCGCGAAAGGCACGCCGTCCCTCGGGCACCAGGCCCAGGCCCAGCCGCGCGGCACGGTGGGCGGGCATTCCGTCCAGCGTTTGGCCGGCAAAGCGGATGGCGCCCGCGCGATGCGGGATCAGCCGGGTCAGCGCGCGAATGGTGGTGGTCTTGCCCATCCCGTTCCGGCCCATCAGCGCCACGACCTCGCCCTCGGCCATGTCCAGATCGACACCGAACAGCGCCTGCGAATGGCCGTAAAAGGCGGTGACGCCGCGCATTTCCAACAGCGGCGTCATTCCAGCATTTCCTCGCCCAGGTAGGCGCGCTGAACCTCGGCGTCGGCGCGGATCTCGGCCACCGTGCCGGACGCGATCACCCGGCCCGAGACCAGCACGCTGACCCGGTCGGCCAGCGCGAACACGGCGTCCATGTCATGTTCCACCAGCAGGATCGGCGCCTCGTGGCGCAGATCGTCCAGAAGGGCGGTCATCTCGCGCGCGCCGTCCGGGCCCATCCCCGCCATCGGTTCGTCCAGGACAAAGGCGCGGGGGCACAGCGCCAGCGCCATCGCCAGTTCCAGCCGCCGCCGCTCGCCATGGGCCAGGTCGCCCGCTTGCACCGCGCGCCGGTCCGACAGGCCGACGCGGGCGATATGCGCCTCGGCCGCCTCGCAAAGGTCGGCCTGGCCCAGCGCCGGGCGGAAAAAGCGAAAGCTTTGCCCCCGCGCGCCCTGCACCGCGAGGACCACGTTCTGCAGCACCGTCAGCTCGCCCGCGACCGCCGACACCTGAAAGCTGCGGGCCAGCCCGGCGCGGGCACGGGCGACTACATCCGTGCCCGTCACGTCGCGCCCCGACAGGAAGACCTGCCCCGCATCGGGCGTCAGCGTGCCCGCGATCAGCCCGATCAGCGTCGATTTCCCCGCCCCGTTCGGCCCGATCAGCGCGTGGATCTCGCCGGGGCGCAGGGTCAGCGAAACGCCATCCGTGGCCTTCAGCGCGCCGAAGGACAATTGCAGGTTTCGAACATCCAGCACCGGCTCAGTCATGGGCGACCTCGCGGCCCGCCAGCGTGCCGATCAGGCCCCCACGTGCGAAAAGGACAATTCCCAGAAGCGCAAGGCCAAGGAAAAGCTTCCAGTAGTCGCTGACGCCGCCCAACAGATGTTCGAGAAGGATAAAAAGCGCCGCCCCCGCGACCGGCCCGAACAGCCGCGCCACGCCGCCCAGGATCACGAAAACCATGATTTCGCCCGAGGTCTGCCAACTCAGCATCGCGGGGCTGACGAAACGGTTGAGATCGGCAAACAGCGCCCCTGCCAGCCCGGTGATCGCGCCCGAGATCACGAAGGCGGTCAGTTTCACCGAATAGGGCCGGATGCCCAGCGCCGCACTTCGGGCCGGGTTCTGCCGTGCCCCCGACAGGGCAAGGCCGAAGCACGAGCGGGCGAGCATGCGCGAAAACAGCAGAGCGGCCATCAGCACGCCATAGGCCAGCGCGCAGAACTGGATCGGGTCCAGCGTGTTCAGGCCGGGAAAGCCGTTGCGCACATAGATGGAAATGCCGTCCTCGCCGCCATAGGCGGGCCAGGAGATGGCGAAATAATACAGCATCTGCCCGAAGGCGAGCGTGATCATGATGAAATAGACGCCGCTGGTCCGCAAACTCAGCGCCCCGATGGCCAGCGCCGCCAGCCCCCCCGCCAGCGTCGCCGCCAGCCAGATCACCGGCATGGATTTCGTCCCCGGCAACTCGACGGGCCAGGTCATCAGCGGCTCATAGGCCTGCACCGGGGCGGCCAGCACCGCCATCGCATAGCCGCCGATCCCGAAAAACGCCGCGTGCCCCAGCGAGACCATGCCCCCCAGCCCCAGCGCGATGTTCAGCCCCACGCCCGCCAGCGCCAGGATCGCAACCTTGGTCGCCAGCGTCACGATGAACGGCTCGTCCAGCGCATGGGCCGCCAGCGGCACCGCCAGCAGCGCCAGCGCGACGACCCAGTTCAGAACCCCCTCGCGCCCCATCTCAGGCCCGCCCGTACAGGCCGCCGGGGCGCACCACCAGCACGCCGGCCATCAGGATGTAGATCAGCATCGAGGCCAGCGCCGCCCCGACCGAGGTCGCGGCCGAGGTTTCCATGAAGGTGGAAAACAGGATCGGCAGCAGGAACCGGCCCAGCGTGTCGGTCAGCCCGACCAGGATCGCGCCCACCAAGGCCCCCTTGATCGACCCGATGCCGCCGATCACGATCACCACGAAGGCCAGGATCAGCACGGGTTCGCCCATCCCCACCTGCACCGATTGCAGCGCGCCCACCAGCGCGCCCGCCAGCCCCGCCAACGCCGCGCCAAGGGCGAAAACGATGGTGTAAAGCTTTGATATATCGACGCCCAGCGCCGCGATCATCTCGCGGTCGGCCTCTCCGGCGCGGATGCGGATACCCAGCCGCGTGCGCCCGATCAGCCAGAACAGCGCCCCCGCGATGGCCAGCCCGATCCCGATCAGCACCAGCCGATACAGCGGATAGTCGATGCCGCCGGGCAGGGTGACGGGTCCCGCCAGCGCGTCGGGAATGTCCAGATACAGCGGGAACGACCCGAACAGCCAGCGCGTGCCTTCGGAAAACACCAGGATCAGCGCGAAGGTCGCCAGCACCTGGTCCAGGTGGTCGCGCGCGTAAAGCCGCCGGATCACGGTCAGTTCGACCAGCGCCCCCGCGGCGGCCGCCGCCGCCAGGCTGGCGGCCAGTCCCAGCCAGAAACTGCCCGTCGCCCCGGCGACCGCGGCGCAGGCAAAGGCGCCCACCATGAACAGCGATCCATGCGCGAGGTTGATCAGTCCCATCACCCCGAAGACCAGCGTCAGACCGGCGGCCATCAGGAACAGCATGACGCCGTATTGCAGGCCGTTCAGGGCCTGCTCGATCAAGAGCATCACGGACAAGGGACAGGTCCTCGCAGGGGCGGGCGCGCGAAACGCCCGCCCGCGCCGGTTACATCTTGCACGCGTCCTCGTAGGCGTGGCTGCGATCCTCGATCGCGGTGCCCACGATGCGGTTGGTCAGGATGTCGCCATCACGGACCACCTCGCGCACGTAAAGGTCTTGCACCGGGTGCTGCGAGGGGCTGAAGGCGAAATCGCCGCGGACGGAATCGAAATCGGCCGCGCGCAGCGCCGCGCGGAAGGCGTCGGCATCCTTGACGTCGGCCTTGGCCATCGCCGACAAGAGCAGGTTCGCCGTGTCATAGCCATAGGACGCATAGACCGAGGGCAGCCGGCCGTATTCCGCGGCGAAGCCCTCGACGAAGGCGGTGTTGGCGGCGTTGTCCAGATCGGGCGACCAGTTCGCGCCGTTCAGAACGCCCAGCGCGGCGTCGCCCATCGCCTGGATGATCGTCTGTTCAAAGCTGAACGCCGGGCCGATCAGCGGCAGGCCGACGCCGGAATCGGCGTATTGCTTGACGAAGGAAATCCCCATCCCGCCCGGCAGGAAGATGAACACCCCATCGGCGCCAGATGCGCGGATCTGTGCGATTTCACCGGCGTAATCGGTCTGGCCCAGCTGGGTATAGACCTCGCCCACGACCTCGCCCTCGTAGAACCGCTTGAAGCCCGCCAGCGAATCCTGCCCCGCGGGGTAGTTCGGCGCCATGATGAACGCCCTGGTGATGCCCGCCTTGGCGGCATAGGCGCCCGCGGCCTCGTGCAGGTTGTCGTTCTGGTAGCTGACCGAGAAATAGTTCGGGTTGCAGCCCTTGCCGGCCAGTTGCGACGGCGCGGCGTTCGTGGACAGGTAGAACTTGCCCTGCGCGGTGGCGGCGGGGACCACGGCCATGGCGAGGTTCGACCACACGATGCCGGTCAGAACGTCCACCTTGTCCGACTGGATCATCTTGTCGGCCAGTTGCACCGCCACGTCGGGCTTGCGCTGGTCGTCCTCGATCACGACTTCCAGGTCGGGATTGCCCGCCTGTTTCACCGCCAGCATGAACCCGTCGCGGGTGTCGATGCCCAGGCTTGCGCCGCCGCCCGACAGCGTGGTGATCATCCCGACCTTCAGCGGCTCGGCCCCGGCCACCCCGGCCATGGCCAGCGCGGCGACGGCGGCCAGCAGCTTGGATTTCGCGTTCATCTTCCTCTCCCCTGTGTTCTTGCCTCGCGCACCCCGGGCACGCTTGGGTCGGCGGCATGCTATGCCGTGGCGCCCAAGCGCTGCAAGCGGCGATTCCGGGGCCATCGCGCCTGGTCAACCCTTGGGCGAAAGGCGCCCTTCGATATGCGCCCTGAGGCGGTGAAACGCCGTGTCGTCGCCCTGGGCCAGTGCGATATCGCAGACCCGCAGCGCCAGGCCGGGATGGCCCCGTTCCAGCGCAAGGTTCGCCAGTTCGCGCAGGTAACGCGGGAAGGTCCGGCGCCGTCGCAGCAGGCGATACAGCATCGCGCCCTCCAGCCGCCCCTCGATCGCGGCGGTGGCGATGTCCTGCAGGATGCCCATCTGCTGCAGCGACGAGCCCAGCCGGTGCCCCATCAGCGGGCAGCGCCACTTGTGCACGTTGGGCCCCGTGAACCGCTCGGCATGGGCGGCGTCCA
This sequence comes from Rhodovulum marinum, assembly GCF_004343075.1. Lineage (GTDB taxonomy): Bacteria > Pseudomonadota > Alphaproteobacteria > Rhodobacterales > Rhodobacteraceae > Rhodovulum > Rhodovulum marinum. The sequence continues at coordinate 327,659 of NZ_SLXP01000001.1, read as the reverse complement.
GCGCCACGTAAGGATCGTAAAGGATATGCACGGCGGCGGCGGTCCGGCTGGCAAGGGCCGCATCGCCATAGGGGCCGGAAAAGTCGCGCTCCCACGCCTTGCGATAGCGGGTTTCCCAGGGCGTCACGGCCCGGTCCAGCGTCGATTGCGGGCTGATGGCAAAGACCGTGGCGCCCGGCGCGGCGGCGGAAAAGGCCGCCGCGCCATAGCCGCCCATCGACGCGCCGTAAAAGATCACGCGGGAAAACCGGGCGAAGAACCCGCTTGCCGCCAGCCGGTCGAACTCGGCCGAAACGGCGCCGTCGCGGAACCAGGTCCAGCCGCCCGCCATCACCCCCAGCATCGACCAGCCGTTCTTCTCGATGAAGCCAAAGCCCCAGGGGCGGCGGGTTTCGCGCTTGGTCAGCGCGATGTCGAGATTGTCGAAGGTCACCACCAGCGTGTCGCCGCGCGGGATGAACAGAAAGGAATGCTGCCCGCAATCGGTGAAAAACCCGCCCGGCCCGGCAAGGCCCCTGGCGATGTCCGCCCATTCGGCGGCGGGGGTGGCGGCCGGTTCCACGGCCATCACGACGCGGCCCGGGGCGTCGCGGGTGGCGGGGCTCAGCGTGGTGCAGTTGCCGTAGCGGGCCAGGAACGGATAACTGCCCGACCCCTTCTTCACGTCGAGGACAAGCCGGCTATCGGCGTGCAGCGCCTGGTCGAGGAAGGGGCCGAGGGCGGCAATCCGGTGGCGCGCGCCGAACCCGTCAAGCGTGGCGATCACGTCATAGCGGCGGGGCGGCGGCGCGCTGTCGATATCGTCGGGCGGAACGCCCAGGGCTTGCAGGCGGGCGCGATAGGCCGCGAGGTCCGGGGCGGGCAGGGCCGCCCGCGCCCCCTGCCGGTCCAGCCCGACGACCGAGATCGTGCAGCCATAGCGGCGGTTCAACGCGGCGGCGAGATCGGGAGCCGAGGCGTTGATATCGGCGAAATGGCCCACCTCGTCCAGATGCAGCGCGGCGATCACCGTTTCGGTCTCGCTGCCGGTCACGTGAACCCGGCCTGCCGCAACTGCCCCGCGGGGATGCGGCGGAACAGGACCGAGCCGCCGCAACTGGCCTGCTGGTCATAGGCAAAGCCCGCCGCCGACAGCGCGTCGAAACACAGCTTGATCCCGATGCGGCGGATCTTGCGGGTGTGGATTTCCAGGAAGATCTTGTCGATGCCGGTCAGGTCAAGGTCGCGGAACAGGTCGCGCTCGCCCCCCTCGATATCGACGATGAGCGTGTTGGCGCGAAAGGCGCGGATCAGCCCCGAGAGCGGCAGCGCGGGCACCTCGACCACCCGCACGTAAGGCGTGTCGCCGTCCAGCGACGAGGACCAGAACGGGTCGCGCACGTAAAAGGGCAGGGTGCCCGGCTGGCCGGTGTCGTTCAGCGCGACGGCGTTCTTGACCTCGACGCCCTCGATCCCGTTTTCCGCATGCACCCGGGCGATAAAGGCGCAGAGCGTCGGGTCGGCCTCGACGCACAGGATATCGCGCACGCCAAGGGCCGTGGCGATATAGCTGGAGATGAAGCCCAGCCCCGCGCCCAGTTCGATCACCCGGTCGCCGGGTTCGATGAACTTGGGCGTGGCGCGGACCTCGTCCTTTTCATAGCGGCCCTTGCGGATCGCCTCGGCGATCTTCGGCGTCACGATGGCCGGGTCGTTCGGGATGCGCACGCCCGCGATTTCAAGCATGTCGGACAAGGCGGTCCTCCTGGCCGACCAGAACGGTGGCGTGTTTCGGCCCCTTGGCCAGAATCTCGGTCGCGCCCATCCGCTTCAGCGCGGGGATGCCGCCCGACCCCTTGCGGATGTCCAGGACCACCGCCCCGCCCGCCGCCAGCACGTCGCGGAACAGGCTTTCATAGGTCGAGACCGGGTAGTGATAGCCGCAGGACAGCAGGCTGATGACCGCGTCGGGCGTGGCGATCCCCGACAGGTCGTCGCGGCGCGGGTTCAGCGTGGTGATCCGGTCGGACGGCACGCCGTTCGTTTCCAGGAAGGCCCGCGCGCGGGACAGGCTGGTATAGCCCGCGCCCGTATCCGCCATGCCGAAATGGCGGCTGTCGCTGTCCTCGATATCGATCAGCACGATGTCACAGCCATAGCGGCGGTGCAGGATCAGGTCGGCGAAGGCGTAGCCGCAGCCGATATCGGCAAGACGCTGCGGCGGGGCGGCGTCCAGCGCGCCGACGACCCCCGCGCAGGCGGCGCGCGCGGCCTCGAACACGTCGGCCAGCACGCGGTCGCGATGGGCGCGGGCATGGGCCATCAGCGGCGCGTCGTCGCCCGCCATCCAGGCGCGGATTTCCGCGCCCACATCCGCGGTTTCGGACCGCTGCAACAGCATGTTGGCCACGTCCGCATCCTCAAAGACCGAGAAATCGGGCGCGGGGCCGGGATCGAGCGTCGCCTTTGGCGGCGGCGGCATCAGGTGGGCGGTGGGCGCCGGGTCGATCCGGTGGCGTTTCAACAGGTGATCCACCAGGCTGCCCTCGGGCGGGGTGCCGCCCATCCGCCCCGCGATATTGCGGAACCGCCGGCCCCAGAAATGGATCGACAGCGTGTCCGGGGTCAGCATCGCCTCGGCCTCGGCCCGGCGGTTGGGGCGCAGGGTGATGCCCGCGCGGGCGAAGGGCACGGGATACAGGACGCGCCCCGGAAAGGCATGGTCGATCTCGCCGGTTTCGCGCAGGAAATGGCTCAGCGCCTCTGGCCCGAACACGCCCCAGGGCATGAGCGAGACATGCAGCGGGTCACCGGCGGCCTTGCGGGCCTCCAGCTCCGCGCGCTTCTCGGCGCTCAGCCAGGGCGGCACCGGGTAGGGGTCGGCGGTGAACGCCAGCATCGCCGCCAGCGTCGCGCTGTCGCGCGGCAGGCCCAGCACGCCGTTGTTCACCAGGGGCCGCGCATCCGAGATCCAGCCATGGAAATGGCCGGTCTCGGGCTGGTCCCAGGGCCGCAGGCAATAGGCATCGGTATCGGCCCAGACCATCCCGGTGTCGCGGATCATCCGCAGCCGGAAGATATCGGCGTGATAGGCCGGGCTGCCGGTTTTCGCGTGGCGCAGGATCCGCTCGCCCGGCAGGATCGCCTCGGCCCGTTCGAACCGGACGCCCGCGGGCAGGTTCTCGATCGGGTCATAGCCAAAGACCGTCACCTCGTGCCCGTGCTCGACGAAAGAGGCCAGGCAAAGCTGTTCCATCCAGCTGAGCGCCGGACCGATCCAAAGCGTTCCAATGCGGGCCAGGGCCATCCGGGCTGTCTTTTGTCGTTCACCTGCTCGTTGCCGAAAACGCTAGCACGGGGGGCCGGACCGGTCCAGCGCGGCCACCGCTCAGTGCCGGGTCTCGCGCGGCGGATCGACGGTAAAGAAGAACCCTTCGTCAGGCTCGGCGCGCACCACCGCGTCGGGGATGCATTCGGGGCCTGCAAGGAACACGTTCGCCCCGAAATGGCCCAGCATCCGCGACAGCCGCTCCATCCGCCAGCCGGTCAATTCGCCGTAGAACGCGGCGTAATCGGGCCGCGCCTTCAGCTCGGCGATCTTGGCGCGATGCGCGGCGACGCAGGCGGCATGCGCCGCGGCGATGTCCGGGTCGGCCATCAGGCGCGCGCGCTCGGCCTCCATCGCCGGGATCATCCGCCGGATCGAACGGTCCTCCTCGGCGTTGTGGTTCATGCGGAACCAGTAGGCAAGGCCCTGGTCGCGGTCGACATGGTTCACCCGCCCCCGGTCGCGCTTCACAAGAAAGCTTTCGGCCGAGCGCACCGCGTAATGGTTCAGCTGCACCAGGTCATAGCCCACCGTCTCCGCGGTCGACCGCCACGCATTGCGGTAATCCGTGCGCGGCAGCGGCCGGCCCGACCCGTTGACCCAGGCGATATGGTCCCAAAGCTGCGGTTTCAGCCCCTTGGGCCGGTGCACGCCCAGCTTCTTGAACAGACCGACATTGCGGAACAGCGTCTTGAACCCCCAGGCCTGGTGCGGCTTGCGCGTCATCTCGGGGGCGCAGCGGTCGAACTGGGCGATCACGGGCGCATCCTCGAAACCGTGGATGTCGGCATTGCCGAACAGCCGCCAGGTCAGCGAGATCATGTTGGCCGCGCCCACCGCCTCGAACAGCGCCCTCAGCGTGCCGTCGCCCGCCTTGACGTTGATGTATTCGTCGACATCCATGCAGATCAGCCAGTCGGCGGCCTGGATCAGGGGTTCGTCCTCGGCGGCCTGCAACGCGGCATGCTGGGGCTTCAGCCCCGAGGCCCGGTAGGGGTTGTCGCGGTGCTGCACCAGCCCCCTGTCCTGCAACAGGTCCAGCAGGGCATCGGTGCCATCGCTGCAATCGTTGGTATAGACGAGGAAATCCGCGACCCCGATCGCCCGGTGATAGGCCAGCCAGTCGATGATGAACGGCCCCTCGTTCTTCATCGTGGTCACGATGGCGGTGCGGGTGGCGGCGGGGTCGACCCGGGGCGGCGCGATCTCGGGCATCCGCACCGGGGGCCTGCCGCCCAGCCGCTCGGCCAGCGCCAGCATCCGCGGTTCCTCGACCAGGCTGGTCTTGGGCACGATGCGCGACACCGGGTGGCCCCGGTGGCGCAGCCCCATGCAGCGGAAGAACAGCGCGACATCCTCGTGCCGGGGCGCGGCCCCCGCGATCCGCACCATCCGCCAGGTCGTCTCGGGGCCGGCCTTGGCCGGCGCCACGCACCAGCGGCGCGACACGCGGGGGCGGTCGAACTGCACGCACAGGTGATCTGCAAAGGCGGGCGCATCCGGGTCGCGCGGACGCCAGGGAAAGACATGCCGCCCCAACAGCAGCAGCGCGCCCGAGGGCGCGGCCGCGGCCCGGTCGAACATGTTCGCGCCCTCGGCCGGGGCCAGCAGGTCGCACAGGTCCAGATTGGCCACTGCCCGCGCCTCGTCCAGAAAGGCCCGGCGCAGCCATTCGTAAAGCTGCAATTCGCCCAGCGGCGCGGTCCAGGGATCGGGCGAGGGCAGGTCCATCCGGTCCTTGCCCGGCGATTCCGAGGCGTTGAACGGGTGGCTTTCGGGCGGCAGGTCCGCGCGGCCCAGCGGCGCGTCCAGGTCGACGACAACAAGGCGTTGCAGCCCGCCGATGTCGCGGCACAGCGCCTCCAGCGCGGTGGCGAAGGCCGCGTCGCCCCCCGGCGCCCGGTCGATGATCAGCGCACCCTCCGCCCCGTGCGCCCCGGCGTGATGGCGCAGCCATTCGGCAGCCTGTTCCGCGCTTTCGCCGTTGCGCAACGCGACCAGCGCGTTCAGCCCGGCGAACAGGCCGGTTTCGGCCCGGCGCGGCGCGATCTCGGCCTCGGACCCGTCCACCGTCAAGGTGACCACTTCCGGCGTGCTGACGGTAACGACCAGCCCGCCCCCGATGGACCGCACCTCGCGGATCGCCGTCCCCCCGGCCGGCCCCACCGCCTCGGGCGGCGTGCCCGCGGCGAAGACGATCCAGGCGTCGTCCTGCGCGGCGACCGCGTCCAGAACAAGCCGCGCCCCGATCCGTCTGGTGCAGGTTGTCCGGCGTAAGAACCGGCCGGGGTCGCGGGAACTTGCAGCCATCGTCTCAGGCCCCCCGCATGCCAAGCGGCGCCCGGTGGTCGCGCGTTCTTTTTCTTGGGACAAATACTCCGGGGGGGCTGCCATTGGCGCGCCATCGGTCCGAGCGGCAATGGCGGCGGGGCAGCGCCCCCCGGCCGGTCGCCCCGGCGTTAGCCGGGGCGAAACCGGACCGTGTCTGCGTGCCCCGCCCCGTCATTGCCCCGCCCCGATCCGGGCACGGTGATACAACGCGATCGCCTGCTGCCGCACGGCGGCGGGCAGGGCGCGGCTGCCCCCCGCCAGCAAAAGCCGCGTGTAAAGCGCGTGCTCTTCCGGGTCCGTCACGATCCGCAGGAACGCCGCCCGGTGCCAGTCGACCGCCGCCGCGTGCAACTCGGCCACGCCCGGAACCGCGCGCAGCCGCGCCAGCGCCCCGGCCGTCGTGGGCGCCATCGCGGCGATGCTCCGGTCCTCGACGCTGTTGAAATTGCGCTCCACCCAATAGGCCAGGTCGATCGCCTTGCCCGCCCGGTTCGGCAACCCGCGGGCGCGCTTGACCATGAAGCTTTCGGCCGATTTCACCGCGTAATGGTTGATCTCGGCCAGCGCCCGCGCGCCCTCGTGCCCGATCAGCGACAGCCGCGTGTCGGTCCCCGCGATGGCCGCGGGCAGGGCCGCGCCCGACCCGTCGACCCAGCGCGGCACGCCCGCCTTGGCGGGCGGCTTCTGCCGGGGCCGGTGGACGCCCAGCCGGTTGAACGGCCCCGCGGCGCGGAACAGCGTCTTGAAGAAACTCGCCGAGACCGGATAGCCGCACTCGGGCGGCATGGCGGCGGTGAACTGTTCGGTGACGGGGCGGTCCTCATGGGAAAACACGCCGTTATCCCCGAAGAACCGCCATTGCAGGGCGATGGCATCCGTCCCCTCGGGCAGCGCGGCGATCAGGTCGGCGAAGCCGTGGCCGGGCAGGTGGATGTTCACGAACTCGTCCAGGTCGATGCCCAGCACCCAGTCGGCGGCCTTCCTCAGCGGGTGTTTCCACGCGGCTTTCAGCGCTTGCCACTGGATGCTTTCGCCCTCGGGCGCGCTGTGCGCCACATGGGTCAGGATGCCTGCGGCCGCCAGCGCGTCCAGCATCGCGTCGGTGCCGTCCTCGCAGTCGTTGGAATAGACCAGGATGTCGGTCGCGCCCGCGCCGATGTGATGGGCCAGCCATTCCAGCAGGAACGGCCCCTCGTTACGGGCGGTCGTGACGATCAGGAGGCGCTGGTTCACCGCTCGGGCCCCTTCTTGGTTGTCCCATGCAGGGGCGTTCCGCGCCCGCTGTCAAGGGAGGGGCGCGGCGGCGGCGAAAAGCGCGTCCAGATCCATGTGGGTTTCCAGGTGCCCGGCCAGCCCGTCCAGCGCCGCCTCGACCGCCGCGCCATAGGATTGCGCGCCGGGGGCAAGCCCGAGGCCCGACAGAAACGCGCGGCGGAACGCGTCGCCGGTGAACAGCCCGTGCAGGTAGGTGCCCGCGATGCGGCCATCGGGCGAAACCGCACCCTCGGGGCGGCCCGCGACATGGGCAAACGGGCGGGCGCGGTCGGGGCCCTCGGTGCGGCCGATATGGATTTCATAGCCCCGCAGCGGCGCGCCGGTCGCGGCATGGGTCGCGCTGACGCGGGTCAGGGTCTTGTCGGCGGCCATACGGGTTTCCAGCTCCAGCAGGCCCAGCCCCTCGGTCTCGCCGGGCGGGCCTTCCAGCCCTTCCGGGTCGGCGATGCGCCGGCCCAGCATCTGGTAACCGCCGCACACCCCCAGCACCCGGCCCCCGCGCCGGACATGGGCGTAAAGGTCGACATCCCAGCCCTGCGCCCGCAGAAAGGCCAGGTCGCCCCGGGTCGACTTGGTGCCGGGCAGGATCACCAGGTCGGCATCGCCCGGCAGTGGCTGGCCGGGCGGGACCATGGTCAGGCGGATCGCGGGTTCCAGCTTCAGCGGGTCGAGATCGTCGAAATTGGCGATCCGCGACAGCATCGGGCAGGCGATGTGGAACGCCCCCCCGCCCGAGGGCGCGCCCAGGTCGACCGCGTCCTCGGCGGGCAGGCGGTGGGCGAGGTCGAACCACGGCACCACGCCGAAGCCGGGCCAGCCGGTGGCCCGTTCGATCGCGGCATAGCCGTCGTCGAAGAGCCGCGGGTCGCCGCGGAACTTGTTGATCGCGAATCCGCGGATCGTCGCGGCATCCTCCGCGTCCAGCACCGCCTGCGTGCCGACGATCTGGGCGATCACGCCGCCCCGGTCGATATCGCCGACCAGCACGACGGGCACGCCGGCGGCGCGCGCAAAGCCCATGTTGGCGATGTCGCCCCGGCGCAGGTTGATCTCGGCGGGGCTGCCCGCGCCCTCGACCAGCACCAGGTCGGCGCCGCGGGCCAGCCGCTGGAAACTTTCCAGCACCGGGGCCATCAACTGCGCCCGCTCGCCGGTGAAATCGGAGGCCCGCCAGGCCCCCCGCGCCCGGCCCTGCACGACGATCTGCGCGCCGGTGTCGCTTTCGGGCTTGATGAGAACGGGGTTCATGTCGGTGACCGGGTCAAGCCCCGCGGCCAGCGCCTGCAACGCCTGGGCGCGGCCGATCTCGCCCCCGTCGGCGGTGACGGCGGCGTTGTTCGACATGTTCTGCGGCTTGAAGGGCGCGACCGACAGCCCGCGCGCGCGCGCGGCACGGCAGAGCCCCGCGACCAGCATCGACTTGCCCACGTTGGACCCCGTGCCCTGGATCATCAGCGCGCGGGTCACGGGCGCGCGCCCCTTCTGGCCGTCGGCCGGGCGGCGGGGGCGGTGCCGTGAGTATTTGGACCAAGAAAAAGACAGGCTGTGCGCATCGTCAGTCGGTCCCGGCAAGGGGGCGGTGGCGCTGGGCCAGGCGTGCGACGGCATCGAGCACGAGCGGCGTGCCGCAGGTCCAGTCGGGGCCGGTGAAGGCGGGGGCGCGGGCCGCCCGGGTGGCGCGCAGCGCGGGATGGGTCAGGATTTCCTCGGCGCGCGAGGTGGCGGGGTAGGGGCGCGACACGACCAGAAGGTCGGGGTCGGCCATCACCAGGTCTTCGAGCGAGAGGCGCCCGCCGCCCCTGCGGCCCAGCCGGGCGGCGAGGTTGTCGAAGCCGGCCTGCGCCATGATATCGTCGGACAGCGTGCCCGCCCCCTGGGTAAAGCCGTTGGGGTGGAAGATCGCGGCCACCGGGCGATCGCCCGTGCTTTGCGCCAGTTCGGCGCGGCGGGCCTGGAAGGCCGCGACCAATGCCTCGGCCCGGGCCTCGCGATCGAGGGCCCGGCCGGCCTGGCGGATCTGCGCGGGGATTTCGTCGAGGCTGCGGGTCAGGTCGAACTGTTCGACCGGGATGCCCAGCCGGCGCAGCATCGACAGCGTGGCGGGGTCGGAAAACCGGCCGGCGAGGACGAGATCGGGGCGCAGGGCGAGGATTTCCTCGGCGCCGCCCCGGTTGGCAGGAAAGGCGCGCGCCGCCTCGGCCATGGCCGAGGAGCGTGGATCGGCGGCAAGGTCGCTGACCGAGACGAGCTGGCCCGGCGCCGCCACCAGCATGGCCAGCTGGTCGGTGCACAGGTTGATCGAGACCACGCGCCGCGGGGCCTCGGCCAGCGCCGCTGCCCCGGCGAATGCCAGGGCAGCGGCCAGGGGTATGAGCCTAGAAACGCGCACGCAGGCCCACGAAGACCGAGCGGCCCGCGCCGTTATAGCCGCGCACCGGTTCGTAGCTTTCGTCGAACAGGTTCTCGACGCGCAGGTAGGCCTCGGTGGTGTCGGTCATCTCGTAGGACATCCCGGCATTCACGAGGGTGTAGTCGGCGATGCCCGACGGCGGGTTGGGGAAGGTGTTGGTATCGCGCCGGTCGGCCACCGCCTGCAGGGTCAGGTCGGCCTTCAGCCGGTCGCTCAGCCCCGCCTCGAGCCCCAGGCTGAGATCGTGGCGCGGCACCCGCAACAGCCGGCCGTCCGGTCCGGTCGCGTCGGTATAGGTGTAGGCGCCGAACACGGCGACGCGGTCGGTCAGCGCATGGCGCCCGGACAGTTCGACCCCCTTGGTGGTCGTCGTGCCGGGCGCCTGGGCATAGGCGCTCAGCGCGAAATCATAGTCGATCAGGTCGTCGATCTCGGAATAGAACAGCGTTGCCTTGGCAAAGCTGTCGGGGCCGTAGCGTTTTTCCAGGCCGATCTCGGCGCTGCGGCTGGTTTCGGGTTCAAGCGTCGCGCTGCCATAGGGGCCGAAACGTTCGTAAAGCGAGGGCGCCCGGTAGCCGGTGCCCAGGACGGCACGCAGGATCAGGTCGTCCTCGATCCGCCAGGCCATCGCCGCACGCCCCGACAGCTGGTTCTCGAAATCGGAATAGCTGTCGTAGCGAAGCGACAGCGCCAGGTCGAGATCGGCGGTCGCGGCGTATTGCAATTCGCCGAAGGCCGCGGCGCTGTCGGCGTCGTAGGTCGTGCCGTCAAGCGTGGCCTTTTCCTCGGTCCAGTCGGCGCCGAAGGCCAGCCCCAGATCCGCGGTCAGGTCGGTTTCGCCGAGATACTCCAGCTTGGTGCGTTCGCCGAGGAACCGCTCGGTAAAGCCGCCCTCGTCGAACCGCTCGGTTTCGGAATAGGACAGCGCCAGTTCGTGGTCGACCGGGCCGGTCGTGAACTGGGCAAAGGTGCGCAGGGCGCGGCGGGTCTGGTCGATCTCGCCGCTGGGATCGACGGTCGAGCGGTCGAATTCCGAGGTGCCGTCGGAATACAGCGCCGAGACCCCCAGCCGGAGGGTTTCGGTCACGTCATAGGCCGCGAAGACCGAAAGCTGGGTCTGGTCGAACCCGTCATCCTCGGTGTCGGTGTTGCGCGCCGACTCGCCGTCGGTCGTGATCCGCGAAAAGGTCAGCGCGACCTCGCCGCGTTCGCCGCGCTGGCCCAGGCTGACCGTCGCCGACCCGCTGCCATGGCTGCCGGCCTCGACGCTGGCCTGCCCCGAGAAGCCCTGCGCATCGGGCCGCCAGGTGGTGATATCGACGACCCCCGCGATGGCGTTCGAGCCGTACAGCGCCGATTGCGCGCCCTTCAGCACCTCGATGCGGTCGGGCAGGCCGGTGGCCAGCGTGCCGAAGTTGAAAGAGGTCTGCGTGCTGGAGGGGTCGGCCATGTCGATCCCGTCGATGCGCACGCCGATATAGCTTCCGCCGAGACCGCGCAGGCGCAAGGTGGCCGAGCCGCCCAGCCCGCCATTCGCGCTGATCGAGACGCCGGGCAAAAGCGACAGCGTCTGCCCGACGCTGCGCCCGCCCGCGGCGATCTCGTCGGCGTTCAGCGTTTCGACCGTGGCGCCGGTGCGGTTGACCTCCAGCGGCACCAGGGTCGCCGAGGCCACGATCTCGTCCAGAAGGAAGCTGTCTTGTGCCTGTGCGGCCAGCGGGGCAAGCGCCACCCAGCCCAGCCCCAGCGCGATTGTTTTCCGACTCATGTCTGTCCCATATCCGTTTTCAGGCCGCCGCCTCGCACGGTCGGCCGGTCGTGGTTGCAAGTCTTTGGAAAGGCGTGCTTTCCGCAGACGGTGAGGCATCACCACTGCGGAGATGTCCGCCGCCCGCGCCACGCCCCGCGGCCGGACTGGGTGATCGTCCTGGCAGGTCTCCTGGCTCGCGGGTCATCGCTTGGCTGGCCTTCCCGGGCATGGGCCCAGTGGCGTGTGCAGCCGCGCTCTCCGCTGACAGTTGCGGGGGCAGCCACGGCATTGGCCCGGGGGCCGCACCGTGTTCCCTTTTCATCACCCGTGCCGCCCGGGGGCGGTGCGGATGAACCAAGACCCCGTTCGCCTAGTCCCCGGGTGGCGGGGTGTCAAGCGGCACCGGGGCCGCGGGGCGAACATCGTCGGGAAACCGGTCAGGCGGGCGCCGCCGCGGGGCTTGGCCGGCGGCACAGCGCCAACAGGGCCGGGCGCGCCGTGGCGGGGGCCAGCACCAGCGCGGCCTCGCCGCGGAACGCGACCCGTGCAAGCAGCAGGCCCCGGGGGTCGGGGGTGCCGATAATCGTGCCGACCGGGCTGGCCGCATCCTCGCCGGTGACGCGGGACAGCCCGGTGGCCGCCGCCGAGAACCCTTCCAGCCGGTCGAGGAGCGCCGCATCGCCGCTGCGCGCCACGATCTCGCCGCCGGCCAGGCGCAGGCCCGCCGCGGCCAGCGCCAGCGCCTCGGTGACCGGGTCGGCCGCGGGCGCGGCGGTCGGGCCGCCCGCCACCGCCTGGGCCAGCGTTTCGACCGAACAGCCGATCCGGGTCGGGTCGATCCGGTCATGCGGCCGGTGCGCATCGATGCCGAGTTCGCGCGCGCGATCGAGAAAGGCGCGGAACGGGCCGTTGAAGGCGGCGATGATCCGCTCGGACGGGTCGCCGTCGTCGTCTTCGTCGGGGCCGGGGGCGGCCGTTTCGCCCACGTGCAACAGCCGCCGCCCCGCGACCAGCAAGACGAAGCGTGCGCCATCCTCGTCGGTCAGCACCATTTCGCGCGGCAGGATCGTTTCCTCGATTTCGGACAGCAGCACGGCGATGATGCCGTCGGTGGCGCCGGTGACGATCTGTTCGGCGTCGTCATCCGCGCCCTTCAGCTTGGCCAGCTTGCTGTTGAGCCTGTCCAGACCGCTCACGTCACTGGCCCCGTTCGGTTGCGACAGCGGCCTCGGCCGTGTCGTCGGGCAGGATCGCACCGATCCCGGCGCGCAGCACGGCCAGGGCGGGTTCGGGATCGGCCGCCGCATCCAGCACGCAACACAGCGCCTCGTCCGGTGCGCCGGGGGCGCGCAGGAACAGTTCGATCCGGCCATTGTGCAGCGCGATCGCCTCGTCCGGCGGGTCGTCGAGGGCCAGCGCCTCGCCCGCGGCCGCGGCGATCGGCCCGGCCAGAAGCCGGGCGGCGCGCAGGCACAGCGCGTCCAGCGCTTCCTGCGGCGGGGCCGGAAGGTCGGAATCGCTGCACAGCACAAGCCGCGCCGACAGGTCCACATAGGCCAGGGACCGGCAGCCTGCCGTCGATTTGCGCAGGGATTGCATTCGCTGAAAAAGCGCCATCTTGCGCGCAGTCTAGTCGATATTTCGGCGCCTTCCACAGGCAAAACGTCCACCTGCGCGTTCTGGCCCCGCAAATCCCGCCCGGGGGCGGCGCCCGCGCGGGGCGTCAGATCCCGTCGAACCCGGCTGCACGATCCCCGCCCGGGCGGGCCGACCGGCCGCGGTTGGGGTTCACCGCGACGCGGCGCGGGCGGACGCCGTCCTCGGCCATGTCGCCGGTGCCGGGCGGGGCGGCGGCCGGCGCGGGCGAGATGTCAGAGGCGCGCGGCAGGACCGGTTCTTCGCCGCCGGGCGCGCCCCGCAGCCCGTTCAACAGCGCGATGAAGGTCTGGCTGAAGGCCTCGGCACCGCTGGCCGTCCACAGGTCCCAGTCGTCGCGGCCCGCGACCGCCTGGGTCAACGAAATCGGGAAGACGGCCGCGAACTGGTCCTCGGCCTCGCGCTTGACGCGCTTGAGAACCCGCGCGCGGTCCTCCTCGGTCACCAGCTTGTCGCAGCGGGTCAGCAGCAGGATGCTGGATTGCGCCAGCCGGTCCGACAGTTCTTCCCAGACCGCGGCCTCGCTCTGGCGCCAGGCCTGGGTGGCGTGGGTGCACCAGATCACCCCGTCGGCCTGCCCGATGACGCCTTCCCAGACGCTTGGATCCATGTTCGGGTCGGAAATGCCGGGCATGTCGATCAGGTCGCACATCGTCAGCAGGTCGGCCTCGACGAACAGCTGTACCAGCCGCGTTTCGGCGGGCGTGACCTCGCACAGCGCGTCGATGTCCAGCGGATGCACCGTGCCGTCCAGGTCCTCGCGCCAGGCTTGGCCGGTGCCGTGGGAAATGCGCACCGGCGGCAGTTGCGTGGCCGTCACCTTCACCGGCAGGGGGCTTTGCCCGATCAGCAGGTTCGACAACGTGGATTTGCCCGCGCTGAACTCGCCCATCAGCGCGATGCAGGGCTTTTTCGCGGCCGGGGCCGGGGTGGGCGCGGGGTCGGGCGCGGGGGCGGGCACCTCGTCCAGGGCCTCAAAACCCTCGTCGAACCGGGGAAAGTCGTCGTGATAGCCTTCGGTCATCGTCTTCAGCCTCCGGTAACCCTGGGTCAGGCCGCTTGTTGGCGCATCGTGGCGACCACGCCCTCGATCTGGCGCAGCCGTTCGGCGCGCGCCTGATAGCCCAGCGCGGCGCCCAGGTCGTCGGGTGTGGGCGCGGCCTTTTCGGCCAGCGCGGTCACGATCTCGCGCTGCTCCTCCAGGAAGGTGGCCAGCGTGCGCATCAGGTCGGTGCGGATCGCCTCGGCATGGTCGTGGGACAGCTCGTCCAGGATCGGCGCGGTCTCGGCGCTGATCATCTTGTAGAACTCGCTGGCGAAGCTGCGATAGCCCTTGCGGCGCAGCCACCAGCGCCGCCACCAGGTGCCCTTGACGTCCAGCGCGATGGTCTGGGCGATGGCGACCGGCGGGTTCAGCCGCGGCGGTTCGGGCGGCTCGATCGCCAGCGTCTGGTCCAGCCCGAAGGCGGCCCGATAGGTGGCCGACACCTCGGCCGCGGCGGTTTCCAGGATCGCCCTGGCATCGTCCTGGATGCGCTTGCCGAAGACCTGGCAGGCCGAGCGCAACAGCAGGCGCAGCCCGGTCGGTTCATAGGACCAGACCGTGCCCTCGCCGTATTTTTCCAGGTGCTCGATCAGCGCCGCGGTGGCGCGGTCCAGGAAATTGTGATGCGACCGGTCCAGGCGCACGCAGAACGCCTGGCGCTGGGCGTCATAGGCGGTTTCCAGCGCCAGCGTCGCGCGCGCCTCGATCGCGTCCAGCTCGCGGGCCAGGCGCGGGATATCCAGATGCACCGCCTGCCCGTCCGCGACCGCCAGCCCGATCGACCGCTGCGCCGCCGTCACGCCGCGGGCCAGGTTGCCGACGCTGCGCGCGATCCGGTCGATCGCCTCGCCGCCGATGCCCTCGGCGACGCGTTCGCCCAGCGCGCGGTAAAGCGCGGGAATACCCGAGGCCGTCCAGACATCTTCCGGCGTCGCCGCCGCGGCGCCACCGTCCAGCCCGTCATGCCGGGCCAGCGCGTCCAGCGCGGCGCGGCTGTCCTCGGACATCTGCGCCAGCGTGCCCTGCAACGCATGCTGGCCCCAGACCGCGCTGCCGAACAGGATCGGCGCCTCGGCCGGGCCCTCGTGTTTCCGAAGCGTGGCGCGGATCGACTCGCGGATCTCGGCGACCTGCGCCGCGGGGTCGGACAGCTCGTCGATGCGGTTGACGAAGATCACCACCTCGCGCGCCTTGACCGCCGAGATCAGCCGGATCAACGCCATGTCCACCGTCGACAGCGCCTGGTGCGCCGACAGCACCAGCACGCACAGCCGGCTGTCGCGGATCGCGCCGATGGTGATCTGTTCGCGCATCAGGAAGGTGTCGTTGACGCCCGGCGTGTCGCGCAGGCACAGCTTGAACGGCACGTTGGCATGATCGACCATCAGGTCGGCGGATTTCGTGATGTCTGCGAAACGCCCGCGCATGTCGAAGGGTTCGCCCTCGTCATCCTCGAAATCGTCGCCGAGGCAGACATAGCGTTCCACCATGGCCTCGTCGAAGGTGCCGTAGCGGTGTTCCTGGCCCAGCAGCAACTCGAACCGGCGGCCCAGCCGGCCCTTGGATTTCTCGCGCATCCGCTCGACCTGGCGGCGCACCTTTTCCAGCTCCTCCTCGGCGCCGGCGCGGCTGGCGAGTTCCCCCATGCGGCCGCCCTTTTCGACCAGCCGGTCCCATTCCTGCGGGTCGAAAAAGCGGAAATTGGCCCCCGCCGCCGCGGTCGCCCAGGACGGCGAAAGGTGGATCGAGGTGACCACCGAGGTCCAGGGGTTCACGTCCGCGGGCAACAGCCCCGGCCAGCCCGCCATCGCGTTGATCAGGGATGTCTTGCCCGCCTTGACCTGGCCGATGAAGGTGATCGAGGGTTCGACCTGGTCCAGTTGCGCGGACAGGCGCGCGGCCCCCTTGACCACGGTCGCGTCGCCCAGTTCCGTCAGGTCGGCAAGCGCCCGGCGCATCTGGTCCATCCGGTTCACGAATCCCGCGAACCCATCCATGCCCAGGCTCATCAGCCCGGGGTTCTCGGTCCGGGGACGGGCCGCCTCTACGGCGGTGGCTGCGCGATCGTCCAAGGTCACGGTGCGACATCCCTTTTGGTTCTGTGGAACCCGGCCGCTTCGGACCGGTGCCGGCCGCGTCCGCCAGATTTGTCGCGGCCTTCGAAACAATTATTCCCCTGACTATGTCCTGAGCGTGGCGGACTCATGGCGTTCCCTGGGCGGCGGGGTCGGTCAGGCGGCAAGCCGCGTCTCGAAACCGCGGCGCAGCTGCAACAACAGGGTGACGGCATCGGCGGCGGCGTTCTCGTCATCCTCCAGCGTCAGCAAGACCATGGTCTCGTTGGCTTCCATCACGTCCTCGGACAGGTCGTCCGAAACCCCGGGCGCCCCGGTCACCATCTCGTCCAGCGCCTCGGCCGTGCGTGCGCACAGCCCCAGCAGGGCCGAGATCTCGGCCGGGTCGTCGGGGCCGATCTCGTCGGGGAAATCGTCGCGCAGATCGTCCAGCAGGCGCAGCGCCCTGGCCGAGATCTCGGTGTCGCGGCAGGCCGGCCGGGGCGCGGGGGGCGCGGCGGCGGCCATCGGCGCGGGGGCGGCGGGCGGGACTGGCATGGCCGGGGCGCTGTCGGCGAAGACCGGCGCGGGCGGGGGCGACCCCGCCGCGGCAAGCGCGCCGCCATAGCGCCGCACGAACAGCTGCGCCGCGTCCAGGTCGGCGCTTCGGCCCTGTTCGATCATCCGGCCCAGCGCCTCGAACAGCGCGCCCGCCCCGCTGCGCCCGTGCAGCGCGGGGTCGGTGATGCGCGCGCCGTCGCGCGCGGCCATGGCCTGGCGCGTCGCGATGGGGAGAAGGCTGTGGAACTCGGTCTCGACCACCTCGCAAAGATCGTCCAGCCGGTCCTGCAGCACGCCCAGCCGCAGCAACTCGTCGGCCTTGGTCAGCACGAGGAACGCGTGGTCCTTCAGGTTGTCGGGCACCCGCGCCCAGACCTGCGCCTCGTCATGGGTAAAGCCCTGGGTGCACCACAGGATGATATCGGGCGAGGTCACCTCGAGGCCGACCGCGCCGCAGATTCCGCTGCCGGGTGCGGGCAGGGCGTATTCGATCACGACGAGGTTGCGGAACACCAGCGACGGGGTTTCGGGCGCATCGCCGGACGGCCCCGGGGCGGCAGGGCGCGGCGGGCAGCCGGCCAACAGGCCCGCCAGGTGCGTCTTGCCGCTGCCGGCGGGGCCGGCCACGACCAGACGCACCGGCGCCCGCAGCCGTTCGAGCAGGCGTTGGCCATCGGCGCGGGCCTTGTCGGGCAGGTGGGCGGCGCCCAGCACCCGGTGAAGCTGCGCAAGCGTGTCCCGTTCCAGGATTGCGTTCATTGTGCTCGTTTCCCAAGGTTGAACAGGGCCCGGATCGGCAGGGGGATCGCCCAGCGCCGCGCCCCGGCGCGCTGCCTCGCGGCGGCCAGGTCCGGGCGCGGGCGCGGGCGGTCCGCCGGGGCGGGCTGGGCCGGGCGGCGCGGCTGGACGCCGGGGGTCCAGCCGCGGGCCACCACGCGGATCACGGTGAAACAGACATTGTCCTGTTCGGGATCGCCCAGCGCCTCCAGTTCGGAAAACAGCGCGTTGGCGATCTCGGCGCTGGTGCGGCGGCGATATTCGGACAGGATCGCGCGGATCCGGTCGCGCGCGATGAAGGTCAGCCCGTCGCTGGCGGCGACGATGATGTCGCCCACCGCCAGGTCGACCGGCCGGTCGGGACAGTCGATCTGGCCGATCTCGGCCCCGGTCAGCGCCGAGGTCAGGCAGTTGCGGTCGGGATGGGTGCGCGCCTCTTCGGCCGATAACAGCCCCATCCGCACCATCCCGTCGATCTGCGGGGCAAGCGAATGATCCTCGTTGATCTGGTGCAGCTGGCCGTCGCGGAACAGGAACAGCGGCGAATCCCCGACCGAGACCCAGAACAGCCGGTCGCGCGCCACGGCCAGCGCCACCAGCGTGGTGCCCATCCCGCCGGTTTCGGCATGGCTGCGGACATGGTCGGCGATGCAGCCATTCGCCTCGCGCGCGGCGGCGCGCAGGATGCCGGGTGCATGGCGCGCGAACCGGTCGGGATCGTCGCTTTGCAGCTTCAGCTCGCTGAACACCTCGGTGACGACGATGCGGCTGGCCACGTCGCCGGCGGCATGCCCGCCCATGCCGTCGCCCAGCACCGCAAGGCCGATCTCGCCGCCGATGGTGAAATCGGCGATGATCGCGTCCTCCTGGTGCTCGCGCCGGCCCTGGCCGATGCCGGTCGCGGCGTCCAGGCGCAGATCAGCGCCCGTCGGCATCGGGCCGATCCGCCGACCAGGTGAAATCGGGGCCGCAGAAGGCGACGAAGTGCAGGGTCGTTTCGCCGATGCGGATCCTGTCGTCGTTCGAAAGCTCTTCGGTGCTCAGCAGGGGCTGGCCGTTCAGCCGCACGATGTTCACCTTGCCGCCCGAGCCGAGGAAGAACTTGCCCTGCTCGTCGTCAAAGGCCAGCAGCGCATGGCCCGAGCGCGAAATGGACGTGTCGCCGAAATCCAGCCGCACGGTCTGGTCCGCGCCGCGGCCGATCTGGGACACCCCGTTGAACAGGGTGAAATGCGCACCACGCCCGGGGCCCTCGACCACCACCAGCCAGCCGACCGGGAAATCGGGGCGGGACGGTTCGGCCGGCATCGCGGGCTCGTCGCGGGCAAAGGGATCGGCCGCCGCGTCGGCCGGCTGGCCGAACCCCAGAAGACGGGTCTTGGCGCGGCCCGCGCGGGCGCCAGACCGGCCGGCCGCGGGCGGCGGCGCCTCGAAGGCCGAAAGATCGGCGGGTTCGGGGTCGGGCGCGGCGGCCATGGCCGGCGCGGCAGAGGGCGCGGCAGGGGGCGCAGCGGGGTCCGCGTCGGGGCGATAGCCGTTGAGCAGCGCCGTGCGGCGGTCTGCGGCCTCGGCGGCGCCGAGGCGCTGCGGCCGCGCGGCGGGTGCCGCCTCGCCGGGGAACAGGACCGGGCGCGCGGCCGCCTCGGCGGTCTCCGCGTCGGACGGAAACGCGGTGCCCCGCGTTGCCCAGAAGGTCCGGTCGTGGCCGTGGTCCATGTCGTCCTCCATCTCCGGGGCGTCGTCGAAGCCGTCTTCGAAGGCCATGTCGAACTCTTCCACCCGGTCGCCCGGGTCCGCGGGCGCGTGGGCGGGGTCCGCGGCGGGCATGGGCGCGGCGGCGGCCCTGCGCGACGGCGGAAACGGTTCGACATAGTCGTTGAATGCGTCGCCGGCGGGCTTGTCACCGGTCTTGCGTCTCAGGAACTTCATGCCTCTGTCTTCCGTGCTGGACCCTGCTGCGGGGGGGCGGTGGATTTCGTTACGTGCGCGCGATGAAACGCCGGGCGAGCCCGGCGAACAGCCCGCCCCGGCCGGGCCGCGGCCGGCGCTGGCGCAGGCGCGGCCGGCGCGGGCAAATCGTTTCCTCGTCCGGGGGGGAGGGTTGCGGGGCGGCCTCGGCGGGTGGGGGGGGCTCCGCCGCCGAAAGGTCGTCCTCGTCGTCGTCATAAAGCGAGCGCCAGGCAAAGGCGGGCTTGCGCTCGGGCGGTTTCGGGGGCTCGGGCGGCCGGGCGCGGGCCTCCTGCTTGGAGCGCTGGCGCGCCTCCATCACGGCGCGGTTGGTCTCCTCGACCAGGCGCGCGATCGACATCCGCGTGTCGTCGTCGATCGGCAGCACCTCGCCCATCGCGGCCTCGCGCGGGCCGGTTTCGATCATCGCCAGCCAGTCATGGGCCGATTGCGGCCGTTCCCGCGGCACGACGTTCAGCGCCGTGTCGATTGCCGCCAGGAACGCGGGGTCATAGCCCGGGACCCGTCCCTGAAGCGGCTGACAGGGGTCTGGTTCGTTCGCGGCCAGCGCGGCCATGCGCTGCTGGCTGTTGGGCGGCGCCGCGCCGGTGATCAGGTGATGGAAGGTCGCCGCCAGCGCATACAGGTCGCTGGGCGGCCCCTGCTTGATTCCGGCGACATAGAATTCCTGGGGCGAATAGCCGTCCTTGACCACCTGCAGCCGCGACAGGACGCGGCTGTTGCGGGTGGCCCGTTCGCGCGCCGCGCCGAAATCGATCAGCACCGGGTTGCCGTCCAGCCCGATGATGATGTTGTCGGGCGAGATGTCGCGATGCAGCAGGCTTTGATCATGGATGAAGGCCACCGCGTCCAGCACCTTGACCAGCATGTCGCGGATCGCGGCGGGCGACGGTGTCTCGCGCGGGTCCTCGATGATCTCGAGCAGCGTCTTGCCCTGGATATAGTCCAGCGCCATGTAGGCGGTGGTGTTGTCGGAAAACACCTGGTGGACGCCCACGATGCCGGGATGGCTCAGCCGTGCCAGCCGGTGCGCCTCGTCGATGAAAAGCTGGACGATCGAGTGGAATTCCTGGCTGTAGCTGCGTGAACGGGCATGCACGTCCTGCCCGGTGCGCAGGCAAAGCGATTCGGGAAAGCATTCCTTGATGACCACGGTCCGGTCCAGGCTGTCCCGGGCCAGGTAGGTCAGGCCGAATCCGCCGGCATTCAGGAACCGTTCGATCCGGTACTGGCCATGCAAAAGCTCGGTGCCGGGCTGCAACTCCTCCACGGGGCCGTCGGCCGGCAGGTGATTCTTTATGTCGGGCGCTGCGTTCATCTTGGCGATCTGGTTGCGCGATTGAGCGGTGGCCCGGCGGGGAGGCCGGACGCACCTGACATCCACGGATACAGGTCCGACTGTTCCCGATAAGCTGGACCAAAAAATGGCCCCCACGGCGCCGATTGCGGCGAAAACGCGGCACGGCGCCGGGATTGCGGGGTTCGGCTGCGGTCAAAGACCCCGGAATCGCCCGAAGGGTGCGGTTTTGGCAACGCGGACCGGGCACTGGCGGGACGAGTTCTTCGAAAATCCGACGCATTTTCCCCGCGCCCTGCGGCCTGCCCGCAGATGCGCGGGGACCCTCTGGCGGTTGTTCCGCGCGCCTTGCGTTCCTATCTGCCCCGAAACCGCGCCGTGCGGCGCCCGTTTCCGACCGGAGGTCCGACGCCCGTGTCCACCCGCCCGCCCGCAAGTGCCGCCCCCCTTGTCCCGGGGCGCCCCGTCCGGCTGGCCAGCTACAACATCCGCAAGGCGGTCGGGCTGGACTGGAAACGCGACGCGGGCCGCACGCTGGACGTCATAAACGAGATCGGCGCCGACGCGGTCGTCCTGCAAGAGGCCGACAAGCGCCTGGGTGCGCGGCCTGCCGCGCTGCCGCGCGAGATGATCGCGCGCGAAACCGATTTCACCGTGGCCGACCTGGCGCCCAACGCGGTCAGCCTGGGCTGGCACGGCAACGCGGTGCTGGTGCGCCGGGGGCTGGCGGTCACCGCCGCCGAACGGCTGGCCCTGCCCGGTCTGGAACCCCGCGGCGCGGTGCTGGTGCGCCTGGGCGAGGGGCCGGGCGCGATCACCGTGGTGGGCGTTCACCTGGCCCTGATGCGGCGCTGGCGGTTGCGCCAGTTGCACACGATCCGCGCGCGGTTCTGCGAAACCGAAAGCGCGCGCACCGTGATCCTGGGCGACTTCAACGAATGGTCCGAAACCCGCGGCTTCGAGCCGCTGGCCGACCGCTTCCGCGTGGTGGCGCCGGGCAAGACCTTCCATGCCAGCCGCCCGCGCGCCGGGCTCGACCGCATCGCCCATGGCCACGGGCTGGCGCTGGGCGCGGCGGGGGTGCACGAGACGCCGCGCGCCCGCGCCGCCTCCGACCACCTGCCGATCTGGGCGGACATGGCCCCCGCCGCCTGATCCCGCGCTTGCCTTTCGGCCGGGCAGGGCACAGCATCGGGGCATGCTTCAGGTCGTGCTTCCCGCGCTGCTGCTGGCGTTTCAGGCCGCGACGGTCTGGGCGGTGTTCCGGGCGATCCGCAATGCGCGCACACCGCAGGGCGCGGTCGGCTGGGTGGTGTTCCTGGTCGCCGCCCCCTATGTCGCGCTGCCGATCTTCCTGTTCCTCGGCCACTCGCGCCTGCCGGGCTATGTCACCGCCCGGCGTTCGGCGCGCAGTTCGATCGCCACGCTGCCCGATTTCGACCCGGCCCGGCGCGCCGAGGGGGCGGGCCTGCCGCCGCGCCTGCGCCGCTCGCTTTCGGGGTTCGAGCGGATCGCGGGGATGCCGGCGGTCTCGGGCAACACCGCGCGCCTGCTGCTGGACGGCCCCCGGACCTTCGCCGCCATCTTCGAGGCGATCGAACGGGCCGAGTCCTACGTCCTGGTGCAGACCTACATCCTGCGCGACGACGACACCGGCCGTGCCCTGCAACGCCGCCTGATCGAACGCGCGCAGGCGGGCTGCACCGTGCGCCTGCTCTACGACGCCATCGGCAGCCACAAGCTGCCCGAGGCCTACCTGTCCGAGCTGCGCGCGGCGGGCGTGGTCGTCGCCGATTTCCACTCGCTGCGCAAGCCGCACAGCCGCTTCCAGGTGAATTTCCGCAACCACCGCAAGATCGTCATCGTCGACGGCACCGCGGGTTTCCTGGGGGGCCACAACGTGGGCGACGAATACATGGGGCGCGACGCGCGCATCGGGCGCTGGCGCGATACCCATCTGCGGCTCTTGGGGCCGGTGGTGGCGCAGTTGCAACTGATCTTCGTCGAGGACTGGTTCTGGGCCACCGCGGAACGGCTGAACCTCGCCTGGGACCCCGACCCCGCGCCGGGCAACCTGGACGCGCTGATCGTGGCGCCGGGGCCGGCGGACGTGCTGGAAACCGGCAGCCTCTATTTCTGCAACGCGATCCACGCCGCGCAGGACCGCATCTGGATCGCCTCGCCCTATTTCGTCCCCGATACCGACATCCTGACCGCGCTGTCGCTGGCCGCGCTGCGCGGCGTGGACGTGCGCATCCTGATGGCCGACAGGCGCGACCACCTCTGGGTCTGGCTCGCCGCCTTCGCCTATTTCGACGAGATGCTGAACGCGGGCGTGCAGATATTCCGCTATACCGACGGGTTCATGCACCAGAAGGCCCTGGTGGTGGACGAGGCCTTCGCCTCGATCGGCACGGTGAATCTCGACAACCGCTCCTGCCGGCTGAATTTCGAGGCCACCGCGCTGGTCTTCGACGCCGATTTCGCCCGCGCCGTGGCGGCGATGCTCGAGGCGGATTTCGCGCAAGGCTACGCCTACACGACGCGGCTGGCCGACACGCGCGGCCCGCTGCGCCGGAACGGGGCGCGCGTGGCCCGCCTGATGGCCCCGATCCTCTAGGCGGCGTGCCGCCCTTCGCACAGGCCGGGTCAACGGCCCGCCGCCCCTTCTTCCCGCCGCCCCTTCTTCTGGCCGAAAATATCCGGGGGGTCTGGGGGGCAACGCCCCCCAGCCGGTCGCCTTGGCGCAGCCAAGGCGAAACCCGCAAGGTCAACCGCGGCCCGTTCCTTCCGGGGCCCCCGCCCGGTGCCGCCGCCGCACCCGCGCGGGCCGCCCCTCCAGCGTCAGGCGGCTGTCGTTCCGCGCCGTCTCGGCCACCACCCGGCCCCTGGCGATCACCGCCAGCCGGTCGGGGCGCAGCCGGATCGCCTCCACCGGGTCGCCCGCGTCCAGCACCACCAGAGACGCCATCGCGCCCTCGTGCAGGCCGTAATCGTCCAGGTGCAGGATCTTGGCGTTCTCCACCGTCACCATGTCGAAACAGCGCCGCATCTCGTCGGGCGCGGTCATCTGCGCGACATGCAGCCCCATGAACGCCACGTCCAGCATGTCGGCGGTGCCAAGGCTGTACCACGGGTCGCGCACGCAATCCTGCCCCCAGCCGACGCGGATGCCATGGGCCTGCATCTCCTTCACGCGTGTCAGGCCGCGCCGCTTCGGATAGGTATCGTGCCTCCCCTGCAACACGATGTTGATCAGCGGGTTCGGGATCGCCGCCAGTTCCGCCTCGGCCATCAGCGGCAGCAGTTTCGAGACATAGTAATTGTCCATCGAATGCATCGAGGTCAGGTGGCTGCCCGCCACCCGCCCCTGAAGCCCCAGCCGCCGGGTTTCATGGGCCAGCGTCTCGACATGACGCGACAGCGGGTCGTCGGTCTCGTCGCAATGCATGTCGACCAGCAGGCCGCGCTCCGCCGCGATCTCGCACAGCGCCCGGACGGAGTCGCGCCCCGCCTCCATCGTGCGTTCGAAATGCGGGATGCCGCCCACCACGTCCACGCCCATGTCCAGCGCGCGCAGCGTGTTGTCCCGCGCCGTCGGGTCGCGAAAGAACCCGTCCTGCGGGAAGGCCACCAGTTGCAGGTCGAGATAGGGTTTGACCCGCTCGCGCACCTCCAGCAGCGCCTGAACCCCCTTCAGGCTGTCATCGCAGGTATCGACATGGCTGCGGATCGCCAGAAGGCCCATGCTCACCGCCCAGTCGCAATAGGCCAGCGCGCGGTCCACCATCTCGTCCACCGTGGCCTGCGCCTTCAACTCGCCCCACAGCGCGATGCCCTCCAAGAGCGTGCCCGAGGCGTTGATCCGCGGCGTGCCATAGGACAGCGTCGCGTCCAGGTGGAAATGCGGGTCGACGAAGGGCGGGCTGACCAGATCGCCCGTGGCGTCGATCAGGCGCCCCGCCGTCGACCCGGCCAGGTCGCCCACCGCGGCGATCCGGTCGCCCCGCGTCCCGATATCGGCCACCCGCCCGTCGGGCAATGTGCCGCCCGTCACGAGGATATCGAACTCGGCCATCTCAACGCTCTCCGCGGTTATAGGGCACCATCAGGGCCGCCGGCACCTCGGCCCGGCGCGACATCGCGACCAGCGCCAGGATCGACAGGACGTAAGGCACCATCAGGAATACCTGGTAGGGGATGTCCGCGCCCAGCGGCGTCTGCTGCATGCGGATCTGCAGCGCGTCGAACCCCGCGAACAACAGCGCCCCCAACAGCGCCTTGCCCGGCATCCACGCCCCGAACACCACCAGCGCGATGCAGATCCAGCCCCGCCCGTTGACCATCTCGAAGAAAAAGGACGAAAACGCCGACATGGTCAGGAAGGCGCCCCCCACCGCCATCATCCCCGAGCCGACCATCACCGCCCCCATGCGGATCGCCGTGACCGACAGCCCCTGCGCCTCGACCGCCGAGGGGTTTTCCCCCGCCGCCCGCAGCGCCAACCCCAGCGGCGTCCGGTACAGCACCAGCGCCACGATCAGGACCGTCGCAAAGGCCAGATAGGTCAGCGCGGTCTGCGAAAACAGCGCCTCGCCGAGAAAGGGGATATCCGACAGCACGGGGATATCCAGCGGCTGGAACGGCTCGATCCGCGGCGGGCTTGTCACCTCCGGCAGGGCGAGGCGATAGGCGTAATAGGCCGAAGACGTCGCCAGCAGCGTCACCCCCAGCCCCACCACATGCTGCGACAGCCCGAAGGGCACCGTCAGCGTGGCATGGGCCAGCCCGAACAGCGCCCCGCTCGCAAAGGCCACCAGCACCCCGGGCCACAGCCCCAGCCCCGCGTAAACCGCCATCCAGCCCGCGAAGGCGCCGAAGACCATGATCCCCTCGATGCCAAGGTTCAGCACGCCCGCGCGTTCGCAGATCAACTCCCCCATCGTGGCAAAGATCAGCGGCGAGGCGATGCGCAGCACCGCGGCCCAGAAACTGGCCGAGACGAGGATATCGAAAATCTCCATCAGCCCCTCACCACGCGGAACCGGGTCAGCAGGATCGCCAGCACCATGAACAACAGCGCCGTGGCGACCGAGATATCGGCGATATAGGTGGGCACCTCGGCCGCGCGGCTCATGGAATCGGCGCCCACGAAGATGCCCGCCACGAACAGCGCCGAGACGACGACGCCCAGGGGGTGCAACAGCGCCAGCATCGCCACCACGATGCCCGTGTAGCCAAAGCCGGGCGACAGATCGAGCGTCAGGTTGCCCTTCAGCCCGGCCACCTCGGAAAAGCCCGCAAGCGCGGCCAGCCCCCCCGACAGAAGCGCGGTCTTGACCATCACCCGCCCCACCGGGATGCCCGCGAACCGCGCGGCCTGCGGGTTCTGCCCGACCGCGCGGATTTCATAGCCCAGCGTGGTTTTCACCTGGATCACCCAGACCACCACCGCCGAGATCAGCGCCAGGCCAAAGCCCCAATGCAGGCGCAGACCGTCGACGATGCGGGGCAGGCGGGCGTCCCGCGGGATCGCCTCGGATTTCGGCCAGCCCATGCCCATCGGGTCCTTCAGCGGGCCTTCCAGCAGCATCGAGATGAACAGCAGCATGATGAAATTGAACAGAAGCGTGGTCACCACCTCGTCCACGCCGAGCCGGACCTTGAGCAGCACCGGCCCCAGCAGCACCAGCGCGCCCGCCAGCACCGCGGCAATCGCCATCGCGGGGATCGCGACCGGCCCGGGCAGGCCCATCTGCGTGCCGATCAGCACCGTCATCAGGGCGCCCGCGTAAAGCTGCGCCTCGGCGCCGATGTTCCACAGCTTGGCGCGAAAGGCGACGGCCACCGCCAGCCCGGTAAAGATCAGCGGCGTCGCGCGGTTCAGCGTCTCCAGCGCCGCGAATTTCGACCCCGCCGCGCCCTTGACGATCAGCCCCAGCGTGGCGAACGGGTTCGCCCCCGCCAGCATCGCCAGCGCCGAGGCCACGACCACCGTCGCCGCGATGGCCAGCGCCGGCAGGCCCAGCGTCCGGGCCAGCCCCGGGGCGGCAACGGGTTCAAGCCGCATCGGCGAACCCCTGTCCGGCCATCCATTGCCCCAGCTCCGCGGGCGTTTTCGACCCCCGCGGGAATTCCGGCGACAGGCGGCCCTCGCTCATCACGTGGATCACGTCCGACAGCGCGCGGATCTCGTCGAGATCCTCGGAAATCAGCAACACCGCCGCGCCCGCATCCCGCGCCGCGATCAGGCACTCCTGCACATAGGTCAGTGCGCCGATATCCAGGCCCCGCACGGGCTGGTTGGCCAGGATGATCTTTGGCCCCGCCTCCAGCGCGCGGCCCAGGATCAGTTTCTGCATGTTGCCCCCCGACAGCAGGCGAATGCGCGCCTCGGGCCCCGGGCAGCGCACGTCGTATTTTTCAATGATGTCCTCGGCATGGGCGCGGGCGCGGGTCCAGTCCATCCAGCCCGCGCGGCTGAACGGCGGGCGCGCATAGCCTTCCAGCACCGCGTTCTCGGTCAGGGTGAAATCGGCGATCGACCCGGTGGCGTGCCGGTCCTCGGGGATCCGGCCGACCCCCGCGGCCAGCGCCGCCCGCGGGGACCATCGGGCGACGGTTTGCCCCGCCACGCGCAATTCCCCGCTGTCCGGCGCGATCAGGCCGGAAACAAGGTCGGCCAGCGCCCCCTGCCCGTTGCCCGACACCCCCGCCAGCCCGGTGATCTGCCCGGCCTTCAGCGACAGGGTCACGCGGCGCAGCCCCGTCCGGTTGCCCTCGGGCGGGGTGGACACGTCACGCAGCTCCATCAGCGCCGTGCCCGCCCGGCCCAGCGGCGGGTGGGGCAGGGCGACCTCGGCGCCGACCATCATCTCGGCGATCCGGTGGCGGTCGGTCTGGTCCGTCGCGACCTCGCCCACCACGCGCCCGTGGCGCAGCACGATCACCCGGTCGCTGACCGCCGTCACCTCGTGCAGCTTGTGCGAGATGAAGATGATCGACAGCCCCTGCGCCACCGCCTTTTTCAGCGTCTCGAACAGCGCGTCGCTTTCCTGTGGCGTCAGCACCGCGGTCGGTTCGTCCAGGATCAGGATGCGCGCGTCGCGATACAGCGCCTTGAGGATCTCCACCCGCTGACGCTCGCCCACCGACAGCGTCTTGACCTTGGCATCGGGGTGGACCGCCAGCCCGAAATCGCGCGACAGCTGTTCCACCCGCGCCCGCGCCGCACCCCGCCCGAGGCCCATCCCGAATAGGGGCCGCGTGCCCAAAAGGATGTTCTCCAGCACCGTCATGTTGCCGGCCAGGGTGAAATGCTGGTGCACCATGCCCACCCCCGCGGCCAGCGCCGCGCCGGGTGCCCCAGGCGGCAGGGGCTGGCCGAACACCTCGACCGTGCCGGAATCGGCGGTGTAATGGCCGAACAGGATGTTCATCAGCGTCGTCTTGCCCGCGCCGTTTTCCCCAAGCAGGGCAAGGACTTCGCCCCTGTGCAGGGCGAAGCCGATATCGTCGTTCGCGGTAAGTTTCCCGAACCTCTTGGTGATCCCCTCAAGGCGCAGGACGACCTCGCGCGCCCCCATCAGGAGGATTTGGGTTCTTCGTCGTTGATCTCGACGGTGAAGCTGCCCGCCTTGATCGCGGCCTCTTTCTCGGCCACCAGGTCCAGCGCCGCTTGCGGTACCTTGCCCGCAAAGGTGCCCAGGGGCGCCAGCGAACAGCCGCCTTCCTTCATGAAGGAATAGACGCCGTAATTGTCGGCCTCGAAGCTGCCGTCCGCCACCCGGGCCAGCGCCGCCTGAAGCGTCGGTTCGAAATGCCAGATCGCCGAGGCGACCACCGTGTCGGGATAGTCGGCCTGCGTGTCGATCACGTTGCCGATCGCCAGCACACCCCGTTCCTGCGCCGCGTCCGACACGCCGAACCGTTCCGCGTACAACAGGTCGGCGCCGTTCTCGATCATGGCGAATGCGGTCTCCTTGGCCTTGGGCGGGTCGAACCACGACCCGATGAAGCTGACCTGGAAGGTCGCGTCGGGCCGCGTCTCGCGCACGCCGGCCATGAAGGCATGCATCAGCCGGTTGACCTCGGGGATCGGGAACCCGCCGACCATGCCGATATTGCCCGTCTGGGTCATCGCGCCCGCGATGATCCCCGAAAGATAGCTCGCGTCCTGGATATAGTTGTCGAACACGGCAAGGTTCGGATAGGCCGGGTCGGGCATGAAGGACGAGCCCAGCAGGAACGCGGTTTCGGGATAGTCCAGCACCACCTCGCGCGCTTCCTGTTCGACCCCGAAGATCTCGCCGATGATCAGCTTCACGCCGCTTTCGGCATATTCGCGCATCACGCGCGGGTAATCGGTGTTCGAGGTGTTCTCGCTGAAGGTATAGGTGATCTGCCCCGCCTCGCGCGCGGCCTCGGCGGCGATGTGGATGCGGCTGACCCATTGCTGTTCGACCGGCACGGTATAGATGCCCGCGACGGAAATCTGCTCCTGCGCGAACAGGCGCCCGGGCCCAAGGCCCAGCCCCGCCGCGGCGGCGGCCCCCGCCGAGCCCAGCAACAGCCTGCGGCGCGCGATGTCGAGCGTGTCGGTTTTCCTGGCAGCCATGTGGATTACCCCCTGATTTTCCCGGACTCTGCTGTGCCCGATCAAGGGCCATTCGCCGGTCGTTTGGAACGGCGGCAGAGTGGCACGGGGCCGCGCGGAAGGGAAGATTGCCTTTTCGTCAGGCAGGCTTGCCGCGGATGCTCAGGAAGCGGGCAGGTGGCGCGCGGGCGACAGGCCCGCCCGGAACCAACAGACGAAATCGTAGATCGAATAGACGGGCAGGCCGGTCGCTGCCCGAATGTCGGCGGCATGGGGCGTCATGTTGGTGCATTCCAGCACGATCGCGCCCAGCTCCGGGTGCGCGGCGGCCAGCGCGCGGGCGGCTTCCACGTTGTCGGCGCGCGCGGCGTCGATATCCATCTCGGGCAGGTCGTTCAGGATCACGCGGGTGAATTCCCGCCCGCCCTCGGTGGTGCCGATGGGGGTGCCCGCGGGCACCCGCGCCGCGGCCAGGTGCGCGGGGCCCAGGCTGCTGGCCGCGATGGTCAGGATGCCCGCGCGTTTCCCCTTTGGCAGCAGGCGGTTGACCATCTCCACCTGCATCAGCGACGAGGTCGCGACCGGCACGCCCACGGCCTCGGCCAGCGCGTCCTGATAGGGCGACAGGAACCCGCAGGTCGTGGTGATCCCGACCGCGCCTTCGGCCACCAATTCCCGTGCCGCCGCGATGAACGCGGCCAGCGTGTCGCCGCCCTCGCGCACCACGCGGGCGGGCGAGGCGCCGCGGACGACCCGGATCGCCACCGGAAACGGCCAGGTCGCGGGGTGGCCCATGTCGCCCGGAATGCGGGGAAAGCGCGAGTCCAGCATCAGGATGCCGATCGGTGCCTGGGTCTCGTCCATCGCCTTGCCCCGGTTGCGCGTCGCCGTCTCGTTGACACGCGCGGGCGCGCTTCGCAAGCTCGGCGCGCGGCAACGGGGGCAGGGCATGGACAAGGGCAAGACCGTCGCGGTGATCGGCGCGGGGATCGTGGGGGTGGCCACCGCGCTGTGGCTGCTGCGCGACGGGCACCGGGTGATCCTGGTGGACCGGACCGGCCCCGCCGCCGGGGCCAGCCACGGCAATGCGGGGCTCCTGGCGTCCAGTTCCGTGGTGCCGGTGACGGTGCCGGGCCTGTTCGCCCACGCCCCCGCCATGCTGTTCGACCCGATGAAGCCCCTGTTCCTGAAATGGGGCTACCTGCCGCGGCTGGCGCCGTGGCTCATGCGCTATCTCTCGCACGCCAACGCGCCCGCCGCCCGCGCCCGCGCCCGCGCGCTCTACCCGATCATCGGCGACAGCCTGGCCGATCACCAGGCGCTGGCGGCGGGCACCGGGGCGGAACGCTGGATCGTGCCGTCGGATTACGTGTTCCTCTATGACAGCCGGCGCGACTACCAGGCCGACGGCTTCGGCTGGGGCATCCGCAAGTCGCTGGGGATCGAGTGGCAGGTTTTGGAGGGCGCCGCCATCGACCCCTGTTTCGCGCCGGGCAAATGCGCGGTGCGCCTGCCGGGCCACGGCCACATCACCGATCCGGGCGCCTATGTCGCGGCGCTGGCCGCCCATGCCGAACGGCAGGGCGCGCGGATCGTGATCGGCGAGGCGACGGATATCGCGCGCGCGGGCGGGCGCGTGACCGGCCTGCGCGTGGCGGGCGAGACGATCCCCTGCGACGCGGTGGTGATCGCGACCGGCGCGTGGTCGGGGCCGCTCGCGCGCAAGCTGGGGCTGAAAATCCCGCTGGAAACCGAGCGCGGCTATCACCTGGAACTGTGGACCCCGTCCGTCATGCCCCGCGCCCCCACGATGATCGCCGCCGGCAAGTTCCTCGCCACCCCGATGGACGGGCGCCTGCGCCTTGCGGGCATCGTCGAATTCGGCGGGCTGGACGCGCCCCCCTCGCGCGCGCCCTTCCGCCTGCTGGAACGCCATGTGCGCAAGGTCATCCCCGGCCTGACATGGGACCGCACCGTGGAATGGATGGGCCACCGCCCCTGCATCGCCGATTCCACCCCGGTGATCGGCCCCGTGCCGGGGGTGGACGGCGCCTTTGTCGGCTTCGGCCACGACCATGTCGGGCTGACCGGCGGGCCGAAGACCGGGCGGCTCTTGGCGCAACTGGTCGGCGGCACGCGGCCCAACATTGACCTTGCGCCCTATGCCCCGACGCGGTTTCAATGACCGCAACCAAGAACGAAAACCCACCACACAGGGAGACAGACATGAAAACCCCCGCAACGCTTCTGGCCGCGACCGCGCTGGCCACGCTGGGCACCGCCGCCTCGGCCGAGAAATGGGACATGCCCATGGCCTATGCGGCGACCAACTTCCATTCCGAGGTCGGCGCGAATTTCGCCCAATGCGTGACCGAGGGAACGGGCGGCGCGCTGGAAATCGTCACCCACCCCTCGGGTTCGCTCTTCGGCGGCAACGAGATCAAGCGCGCGGTGCAGACCGGCCAGGCCAATATCGGCGAGCGCCTGCTCTCGGCGCACCAGAACGAGAACCCGCTTTACGGCGTCGACTCGATCCCGTTCCTTGTCTCGTCCTTCGACGAACACGAGAAACTGTGGTCCATCGCCCAACCCGCCGTCTCCGAGGCGCTGGCCGAGGACAACCTGCATTACCTTTATTCCGTGCCGTGGCCGCCGCAGGGCCTCTACATGAACAAGGAGGTGAACACGCTCGACGATCTCAAGGGCGTCAAGTTCCGCTCCTACTCCACCGCCACCGCGCGCATGGCGGAACTGACCGGCATGATCCCGGTGCAGGTCGAGGCCGCCGAACTCAGCCAGGCGCTGGCCACCGGCGTCGCCGAAAGCTTCATCTCGTCGGGCGCCACGGGCTATGACCGCAAGGTGTGGGAACATCTCAGCCATTTCTACGAGGTCGACGCCTGGCTGCCGCGCAACGCCGTTTTCGTGAACATGGATGCGTGGAACGGCCTCGATGACGCCACCAAGGCGGTGATGAACGACTGCGCCGCCAAGGCCGCGGCCGAGGGGCTGCAACGCTCCAAGGACTATACCCAGTTCACGATGGACGGGCTGAAAGAGGGCGGCATGACCGTCACCCGCGCCGGCGACGACCTGGTCGAGGGGCTGAAGGCGATCGGCGAGACGATGACCCAGGAATGGCTGGACCAGGCGGGCGAGACCGGCCAGGCCATCGTCGAGGAATACAAGAGCAGCATGTAACGCATGCGGGCGGGCCGGGGCGCATCCCGGCCCGCCCCCGCGCCTTGCGCAGGGGGACGGCCGATGGCGGCAGCGCATGCGCTCAG
The DNA here is from genome assembly GCF_004343075.1 of Rhodovulum marinum. GTDB lineage: Bacteria > Pseudomonadota > Alphaproteobacteria > Rhodobacterales > Rhodobacteraceae > Rhodovulum > Rhodovulum marinum. The sequence continues at coordinate 295,345 of NZ_SLXP01000001.1, read as the reverse complement.
GCGCATCCTTGATTTCCTTTACAAACTGGGCGGCGTCATCGCGGCCCTGTTCCTGGTCGCGATCCTCGTCATCATCGTGCTTCAGATGCTGGCGCGCTGGACCAGCCAGACCTTTCCCGGCGCCACCGATTACGCGGGCTACTGCATGGCGGCGGCGTCGTTCTTCGCCTTTGCCTATGCGCTGAACCACGGGGCGCATATCCGGGTATCCCTGTTTCTCAGCGTCCTTGGCCGCCACCGAAGATGGGGCGAGCTGTGGTGCTTCGGCATCGGCGCGATCACTGCCACCTTTTTCGCCCGCTACGCGATCAAGGGCACCTACTGGTCGTGGAAGCTGAACGAGATCAGCCAGGGCCTGGACAAGACGCCGGTCTGGATACCCCAGCTGTCCATGGCCGCCGGAACCGTCCTGCTGGCGATCTGTTTCTGGGATCACCTGGTGCGGCTGATCTTCACCGGCGATCACGGCATCCGCCGCGACCTCGTCGACCAGAGCCACGCGGAGTAGGGCCATGGAACAACTCGCCCCGATCGCGATCTTCCTGTTCGTCCTGTTCCTGCTCCTGGGCTCGGGCGTCTGGGTCGGCCTTGCGCTGATGGGCGTGGCCTATGTGGGGATGGAGATCTTCACCTCGCGCCCCGCGGGCGACGCGATGATCACCAAGATATGGTCGTCGTCGTCTTCGTGGACGCTGACCGCCCTGCCGCTCTTCATCTGGATGGGCGAAATCCTTTACCGCACCCGGTTGTCCGAGGACATGTTCAAGGGCCTGTCCCCCTGGATGGCGCGGCTGCCCGGCGGGCTGGTGCATACCAATATCGTCGGCTGCACGGTCTTTGCCGCGGTGTCGGGGTCGTCCGCGGCCACCCTGACCACGGTCGGCAAGATGTCGATCCCGGAACTCAGGCGCCGCAACTACCCCGAGACGATGGTCATCGGCACGCTGGCCGGTGCGGCGACACTTGGGCTGATGATCCCGCCCTCGCTGACGCTGATCGTCTATGGCGTGACGATCAACGAGTCGATCACCAAGCTGTTCATGGCCGGCGTCCTTCCCGGGCTGGTGCTGGCGGCGATGTTCATGGCCTATGTGGCGGCCGTCTCGAAACTGTCCAAGGGGTTCGACCCCACGCCCGAACCGCCGATGACCCTGCTGGAGAGGGTCAAGAACTCGCGTTTCCTGATCCCCGTGATCTGCCTGATCCTCGTCGTGATCGGCTCGATGTACATGGGCTATGCCACCGCAACCGAGGCCGCGGCCTTCGGCGTGATCGGCGCGCTGGTGCTGGCCGCGACCCAAGGATCATTGACCTGGGGCACCTTCACCGAAAGCCTGATGGGCGCGGTGCGCACGAGCGCGATGATCGCGCTGATCCTTGCGGGGGCCGCCTTCCTGTCGCTGTCGATGGGGTTCACCGGGCTGCCGCGCGGCCTGGCCGACCTGATCGCCAGCTGGGAGCTGTCGCGGTTCGAACTGCTGATGGCGCTCCTCGTCTTCTACATCGTGCTGGGCTGCTTCCTCGACGGCATCTCGTCGGTGGTGCTGACCATGGCCGTCGTGGAACCGATGATCCGGCAGGCGGGCATCGACATCATCTGGTTCGGCATCTTCATCGTCGTCGTGGTGGAAATGGCGCAGATCACCCCGCCCATCGGGTTCAACCTGTTCGTCCTTCAGGGCATGACCGGGCACGAGATGAACTTCATCGCGCGCGCCGCGATCCCGATGTTCCTGATCATGGTGGTGATGGTCTTCGTGCTGATCGCCTTCCCCGAACTCGCCACCTGGCTGCCCGACAACATCCGCCAGCGGCCGGGGGGCTAGGGCCCGGCGATGGTGGACACCGGCCTGCACCTGGCCTCCGCGCCCTGGCTGGTGGTGCCGGTGCTGCTGATCGTCGTCGCGGCCGCCGTGGTGCAGACCGGGCTGGGGCTGGGCTTCGGGCTGGTGGCCGCACCGCTTCTGGCGCTGCTCGACCCCGATCTTGTCCCCGTGCCCTCGCTGATCGTGGGCTTTGCCACGGCGACGCTGGCCGCGTTCCGCGAACGCGACGCCATCGCCTGGTCCGAGGTCTGGACCGGCACCGGCGGACGGGTGGCCGGGGTCATGGTGGCGACCGTCATCCTGGCCACGCTGACCGACCCGGACGCCTTCGCACTGGTCTTCGGCGTGATGATCGGGCTGGCGGTCGCGCTGTCCGCGCTGGGACCGGGCCTGCGGTTCACCCGGCCGCGGCTGGTCGGCATGGCGGCGCTGTCGGGGGTGATGGGCACGATCACCTCGGTCGGGGCGCCGCCCATGGCCATCGTCTACCAGCATCGCCCGGGGGCCGAGGCGCGGCCCACCCTGTCGGCCTTCTTCGCGATCGGCTGCCTGGTCTCGCTTGTCGGGTTGTGGGCGGCGGGCTGGGTCGGCGCGCATGACCTGGCGCTGGCCGCGGTGATGGCGCCGGGCATGGTGGCGGGCGTTCTGGTCGCGGGGCGATTGCGGGGGCGGTTCGACGCGCGCTATCGCGCGGCGCTGCTGGCGGTCAGCGGGCTGGCCGCGGCGGTTCTGATCCTTCGGGGGCTGTGGTGATCGTCCGTGTTCTGGGCGCGGCGGCGCGGCACGGGCGGCTGTTGCTGGTGGCCGGGCTGTTGACGGGGTTCCTGTTTCCGGCCCTGGCCCAGGCGATGCGCCCGTGGCTGCCCGAACTGGTGGCGGGGCTGATGTTCGTGGCCGCCCTTCGGATCGGCCCGCGCCAGGCGCTGGGCGCGGTGCGTGAATTGCCCGCGGTGGTGGGGCTGGTGCTGATCTATCAACTGGCCCTGCCGCTGGCGGTGGCCGGCGGCCTCTGGGCGGTGGGGCTGGGCGGCACGGCGGCGGCGACCGCGCTGATCCTGCTGTTCGCGGCCTCGCCGATCTCGGGCGCGCCGAACCTGACGGTGCTGTCGGGCGGCGACCCGGCGCCGGTGCTGCGGGTCCTCATCGTCGCGACGGCACTCCTGCCGGTGACGGTGCTGCCGGTGTTCTTCGTGGCTCAGGGGTTGGGCGGGGCGGGCGCGGTGCTGGCGGCGGCGGCGCGGTTGATGGCGGTGATCCTGCTGGCCGCGGGCGCGGCCTTTACCCTGCGCCACCTGGTCCTGCGCGCGCCCCAGCCGCCCACCATCGCCGCGCTCGACGGGCTGTCGGCGCTGGCCATGGCCGTCGTGGTGGTCGGCCTGATGTCCCAGGCCGGGCCCACGCTGATCGCCCGGCCCGCCGAATTCGCGGGCTGGCTGGCGCTGGCCTGCGCGGCGAACCTGGGCGCGCAACTCGTCGCGGCGCGCCTGTTGAACCACACCCGGTTCCGCGATCAGCGCACCGGCCTGTCCATCGCCGCGGGCAACCGCAACATCGCACTGTTCCTCGTGGCGTTGCCGCCCGAGGTGACGACGCCGCTGCTGATCTTCATCGGCTGCTACCAGGTGCCGATGTACCTGACGCCGCTCATCATGGGGCGCCTCTACCGGCGCTAGGCCGTGCCTCGGTGCCACAGGCATCCGGCATCGTCCAAGTCCGCGTCGCCCGCGCCGCCTCAGGGGGCCAGCCGCGCGGCCAGCCCGTCGCGCATCGATGTAACCTCGGCGGCCAGGTGGTCGCGAAACGCGGCGGCCAGGCGCGATTGCGGGCGGTGCGCCGGTTCCAGGATCGCCAGCCGCGTGCCGACCCGCGGGCGAAAGGGGCGCATCACCAGCCCCGCCCCCGGGCCTGCCTGCGCCAGGTGCCCATGGGCGGTGACCGGGTCGCAGATCATCGCGCACAGCCCCGCCGCGACCAACCGCAGACCGGGCAGAAAGGTCTGCAATTCGAACCGATGCCGGAACCTGCAGCCCGCCGCCTCGAACACGGCGCGGGTGCGGGCGGTGATCGGGTGTTCCGAGAACAGCATCGCCAGGTCCGCCCCGTCCAGGTCGGCGGGCGCGATCGCGGCGCGATCCGCCAGCGGATGGCCCGCGGCCAGCACGCAGATGCAGTCCAGGTCGAAATCGGTCTGCCGGATCGAGGCGCGCGGCGCGGGCGCCTCGGCGAAGCCAAGGTCGAACTGCTGCGAGGCGATCAGGTCCTCCACCACCCGCGAGGTGCGCATCATCAGCGACACCCGCACATCGGGCCGGCCGGCCAGGAACCCGGTCAGCGCGCCCGGCAGGAACACCCCCGAGGCCGCCGGGTGACAGGCCACGCGCAGATGCCCGGATTCCAGCTTGGAAATCCCCGCCAGCGTCTGCCGGGCCTGGTCCAGCCGGCCAAGGATCTCCTCGGTTTCCTCCAGGAAGAACCGCGCCTCGGGGGTCGGCGTCAGCTTGCCCTGGGCCCGCAGGAACAGCGCAAAGCCCAGCTCGCGTTCAAGGGCCGCGATCATTGCGCTGACGGCGGGTTGCGTGCGCCCCAGCGCCCGCGCCGCCTGGCTGATCGAGCCCGCGCGCATCACCTCGCGAAAGGTGGTCAACTGGCGGATCGACAGGTTCATCATGGCCCATAAGCCCGGTTTATGACTTCACTGGTATTTCCAATTTGCTTTTATGTCCGGCCGCCCGTCAAGCTGTCCGCGACCGGGGAACCGCCGCGAGGGGGCATTGGACAGGTTTGCGAAATACCTGCTGACGGCACTGATCTGCATCGTGGCGCTGGGCCAGTTCGTGCAGGTCATCACCCGTTACGTGCTGGAAATCCCGGTGATGGGGCTCGAGGAGACGATGCTCTACCCCACGCTCTGGCTTTACATCCTGGGCGCGGTGAACGCCTCGCGCGAGAACAGCCATATCCGCGCGAACGTGCTGGAAATCTTCCTGTCCACGCGGCTGCAACACATCGTCCTCGCGATCCTGGGCGAGATCATCAGCCTGATCGTCGGCTTCTGGCTGCTCTACTGGGCGTGGGATTTCACCCGCTATTCCTGGCGCGTCTGGAAGGAAAGCCCGACGCTTTACATCCCCACCTTCTATTCCGACGTGGCTTTGGTCGTGGGCCTTGCCCTGATGATGGCCTACACGGCGATGCACCTCTGGCGTCACATCCGCAGCCTGGGCGGCGCGGAGGACGCGGCATGATCGAGGTCGCGCTGATCGCCATTGCCGTTCTGGTGCTGTTCCTGACCCTCGGCGTGCCCTTGCCCTACTGTTTCGGGGGCGCGCTGATGGTGATGTATTACCTCGGCGACACGATCATGAAGGGCAACATGCTCTGGGGGTTTCAGCAACTGGGCAACCCGGTGCTGCTGGCCATCCCCCTGTTCGTGCTCGCGGGCACCATCATGTCCGAAAGCGGGATCGCCGCGTCCCTGTTACGCTTCGTCAACGCCTTCATCGGGCATGTGCGGGGCGGGCTTGGCGTCGTCGCCGCCGTCAGCTGCGCCATCATCGGGGCGATTTCCGGGTCTGGCCTCACCGGCATCGCCGCCATCGGCCCGCTTTTGATCCCCGAGATGGAAAAACGCGGCTATCCCCGCGAATACGCCACCGCGCTGATCGCCAATTCCTCGATCCTGGGCCTGCTGATCCCGCCGTCCGTCACGATGATCGTCTATGGCTGGGTCACCGACACCTCGATCCTCGCCTGTTTCCTGGCCACGCTGGGGCCGGGCCTGCTGATCATGGTCAACTTCTCGCTGATGAACCTGTGGATGAGCCGCAAGTTCGACCTGGTCCTCGACGAGAAACCGGCCCTGGGCGACCTGGCGTCCGAGGTCGCGAAACGCGGCTTCAACGCCACGCCTGCGCTTCTCATGCCCGTCATCATCCTTGGCGGCATCTACGGCGGCATCATGACCCCGACCGAGGCCGCGGCGGTCGCCGTCATCTACGCGGTGCCCGTGGGCTTCCTGATCTACAAGGGGCTGAAGTGGGAAAACTTCCTCTCCGCCGGGAAAGAGGCCGCCACCGCCGTCGGCGCGATCATGCTGATGATCCTGTTCTCGATGATCCTCAGCCAGATGTTCGTGATGGAAAGCATCCCGCAAAAGCTGGTGGGGTCGATCTTCGAGATCACCGACAACAAGGTGATCCTGCTGATCCTGATCAACATCCTGCTGTTCCTCGTGGGCATGGTCGTCAACGACGTGACCGCCATCATCCTGATCGCGCCGCTCCTCTTGCCCCTGATGAACGCCATCGGCGTGTCGCCGGTGCAGTTCGCCGCGATCATGGGGGTCAACACCGCGATGGGGGGTGTCACGCCGCCCTATGCCTCGATCCTCTATCTCGGCGCGCGGATCGGCAAGGTGAAGGTCACAAAGGTCATCCCGCCCGCCATGGTGCTGATCGTGACGGGCTATGTCCCGGTCGTGTTCCTGACCTCGCTCTGGCCCGATCTCTCGCTCTATCTGCCGCGGCTCTTCGGCTACTGACCCGACCTGTCCCAACACGGAGGAAACAAGAATGAAACACACGCTGCTGACCACCGCGACCGCCGCCCTTCTGGCGCTGGCCCCCATGGCCGAGGCCGCCAACCTGAAAATGAGCCATGTCCGCCCGCAGGACGCCACCATCGACGTCGAACTGCGCGCCTTCGCCGACACCGTGGCCCAGGCCACCGGGGGCGACGTCACCATCGAGATCTTCCCCGCCTCGGCGCTGGGCGATTACACCACCGTGCAGGAACGCATTTCCGTGGGTGCCATCGACATGGCGACGCAACCGGCGGCCACCGGCGCCGACCGGCAGATGCAGATCAGTTCCTTCCCCTATCTCGCCGGCAACTGGGACCAGGCCCGCGCGGTCTACGGCCCCGGCGGCGTGGTGCGCGACACCATGGCCGAGCTTTACGCCAAGCAGGACATCACCATGCTGGCCGCCTACCCGGTCTATTTCGGGGGCATCTCGCTGAACGTGGACAACCCCAACCCCGGCAGCACCGATCCCAACGGCATCAAGGTGCGCGTCCCCGGCATCAAGAGCTTTCAGTTGACCGCGCAGGCGCTGGGCTACATCCCCTCGCCGATCCCCTTCTCCGAGGCGTTCACCGCCGTTCAGACCGGCGTCGTCGACGGCGTGATCGGGTCGGGTGCCGAAGGCTACTACGCCTCGTTCCGCGACGTGACCAAGACCTACATCCCCGCGAACACCCATTTCGAGGTCTGGTACATGATCGCCTCGAACGAGTCGCTCGCCGGTCTCGATGACGACGACAAGGCCGCGCTGATGGCCGCGGCCGAGGAATTCGAGGCCACCCGCTGGACCGTCGCCGAAGCGGACCAGGCCAAGAATGAACAGAAACTCGCCGATCTCGGCGCCACCATCGCCCCCCTGACCGACGAGCAACTCGCCGCGATGGCCGCGAAGGTCCGCGCCGAGGTCTGGCCCGAGGTCCTCAAGGACGTCGGCGAGGAATGGGGGCAGGCGATCCTCGACAAGGTCGCCTCGGCCGAATAGGCCCACTCACGGCGGGCCGGGGCGGTTTCCCCCGCCGTTCCGGCCCAATTCCCGGACAAGGAACCGATGGACGCGGATTATGCGATCATAGGCGGCGGTGTCGTCGGCCTGTCACTGGCCTGGGGCCTGCTCAAACGCGGGCACCGGGTGCTGGTGCTGGATGGCTCGGACGGCAGTTTCCGCGCAAGCCGCGGCAATTTCGGCCTGGTCTGGGTGCAGTCCAAGGGCCTGAACGAACCCGCCTATGCCCGCTGGTCGCAGCGATCCGCCGGGCTCTGGCGCGACTTCGCCGCCGAACTGGCCGACGCCACGGGCCGCGATCTGGGCTTGCAACAGCAGGGCGGCTACGACTTCCACCTCGACGAGGCGGAGCTCGAGGCCAAGGTCCGCCAATACGAGGCGCTGAAGGACCAACTCGGCGGCGATTACCCGTTCGAGGTTCTGGGCCACAACGCCCTGAAGCGCGAGGAACCCAATATCGGCCCCCGGGTCGCGGGCGCGATCCTGCACGCGCAGGACGGCCACGTGAACCCGCTGAAACTGTTGCAGGCCTTGGCCGATGACGTGCGGCGCATGGGCGGCCGCGTCCTGACCGGGCAGACCGTCACCGATATCGTCCCCGGTTTCGCCGTCACCTGCGCCGATGGCACGACCCACCGTGCGGCCAGGGTGGTGCTGTCGGCGGGTCTCGGCGCGATGGAGCTGGGGCCGAAACTCGGCTTTGCCGCGCCCATCAGGCCCCAGCGCGGCCAGGTTCTGATCACCGAGAAGCTGCCCAAGCTGATGAACCGCCCCTCGGGCATCATCCGGCAGGTGGACGAGGGCGGCGTGCAGATCGGCGACAGCAAGGAAGAGGTGGGCCTCGACGATTCCGTCACGCTCGACACCGCCGCCCAGATCGCCGCCCGCGCGGTCAAGGTCTATCCCGATCTCGCCCGCGCGCAACTCGTCCGCAGCTGGGGCGCGCTGCGCATCATGTCGCCCGACGGGCTGCCGATCTACCAGCAAAGCCCGACCATGCCGGGCGCCTATCTCGTGACCTGTCACAGCGGCATCACCCTTGCCGCGAACCACGCGCGCGAATTGCCCCTGTGGCTGGACGGCGCCGCCGACGCGCCCGACCTGGAGGTGTTCAGTGAACGACGCTTCGCCGTTTCTTGAGCTGGAACCCGACGCCCCCCGCGTCACCGTGCGCTTCGACGGCACCGATTACGCGCTGCCCGAAGGCGCGAACCTTGCCGCCGCGCTGCTGGCCGCGGGGGTGCGCATCTTCCGCGCCACGCCCGTCTCGGGTGCGCCCCGGGCGCCCTTCTGCATGATGGGGGCCTGCTACGACTGCCTCGTGCAGATCGACGGGGTGACCCGCCAGGCCTGCATGACGCGCGTCACCGACGGGCTGGTGGTCGAGCGCGCCCCGGGGAAGGACCAGAAGGATGGATGAGGTCGACCTGCTGATCCTGGGCGCCGGCCCCGCCGGCATGGCCGCCGCCGCCGAGGCCGCCTCCGCCGGCCTCTCGGTCGCGCTGCTCGACGAACAGGCCCGGCCGGGCGGCCAGATCTACCGCGACGTGACCGAGGTGCCCAAGGCGCGCGCCGCGATCCTCGGCCCCGAATACACGGCCGGGCGGCGGCTGGCCGACGCCATCACCACCCCGCGCATCCGTCCTATCCCCGGCGCCACCGTTTGGAAACTCGACCCCGACCGCACCGTCGCCTATTCCGTCGACGGACAGGCCGCGCAGATCCGCGGCCACCGCCTGCTGATCGCCACCGGCGCGCTGGAACGCCCCGTCCCGATCCCCGGCTGGACCCTGCCCGGCGTGATGACGGCGGGGGCCGCGCAGATCCTGCTGAAACAGTCGGGCGTCGTGCCGCGCCGCGCGGTGATCGCGGGCTGCGGCCCGCTGGTCTACCTGATCGGCGCGCAGATGGTGCGCGCGGGCACGCCGCCGCTGGCCCTTGTCGAAACCCAGACCCGCGGCGATTTCATGGCCGCCCTGCCGCATCTGGGCGGCGCGCTGAAGGGCTGGCGCGCGATGGCCAAGGGGCTGGGCTGGATCGCCGAACTGAAACGCGCGGGCGTGCCGCGGCACACCGGCGCCCGCGATCTGGCCGTCGAGGGCGAGGGCCGCGCCCAGGCCCTCAGCTTCACCACCCGCAGCCGCCAGCGCATCGACTGCGACACTGTCCTGCTGCACGAAGGCGTCGTGCCCAACACCCAGGCCACCCGGTCGCTGGGCCTGCCCCATCGCTGGGACGCGGGCCAGCACTGTTTCGTGCCCGACCATGACCGCTGGGGCGAAACCGCGCTGCCCGGCATCTACGTGGCCGGGGACGGGGCGGGGATCGGCGGCGCGCTGGCCGCGGAACTGGCCGGGCGGCTGGTGGGGCTTCACGCCGCCGCCGCGCTGGGCCGCTGGGAACAGGCCGAGCGCGACCGCCTTGCCGTGCCGCTTTTCGCCGCGCTCGCCCGCGAACGCGCCGCGCGCCCCTTTCTGGACGCCGCCTATCCCCCCAGCCCCCAAAGCCGCGCCCCCGCCGACGCCACCATCGTCTGCCGCTGCGAAGAGGTCACCGCGGGCGACATCCGCCGCTATGCCCGCCTGGGCTGCACCGGCCCGAACCAGGCCAAGGCCTTTGGCCGCGCGGGCATGGGCCCCTGCCAGGGGCGCTATTGCGGGCTGACGGTCACGTCGATCCTGGCCGAGTCCAACGGAAAAAGCCCACAGGAAACAGGCTATTACCGCATCCGCCCGCCGCTCAAACCCGTGACCCTGGGCGAGTTGGCGGCGATGGATGTCCCCGAACAACAGGAGAAAAGCGCATGATCGAGCGGATGGAAACCGGCCAGCGGATGAGCAAGATCGTCAAGCATAACGGCGTCGTCTACCTGTGCGGGCAGGTGGGCGCGGGCGATACCGTGGCCGAGCAGACCCGCGATTGCCTGTCGCGGGTCGAGGCGCTCTTGGAACAGGCGGGATCGTCGCCGGATCGCATCCTTCAGGCCATCGTCTGGCTGGCCGACATGGCCGATTTCGACGAGATGAACGCGGTCTGGGACGCCTGGGTGCCCGAGGGCCACGCCCCCGCCCGCGCCTGCGGCGAGGCGCGCCTGGCCCGGCCCGAACTGCGCGTCGAGATCATCGTCACCGCCGCCTGCGACGCCTGACGGCCCGCGGTTCACGTTTCATTTACGTTCCACATTGATTCACGAAACCTGACACATTCTTACCCCATGACCCCCCTAGCCTCGCAGGCGGTGTGCGAGGTCTATCATGGTCAGGAATCTTCTCCTTATCGTGGTGGGGGTATTTTTGTTGTCGACTCCTGTTCTGGCCCAAAAGGCCGGCGTGGGCGCGTGGGAAAACCCGCGCTACACGATGATCCGCTGGATCGAGGGAACGCCGGGGCTCGGCTGGTACTACAATTGGCGGGCGGACCAGATCTGGTCGCGCCAGAAACAGCGGCGCGATGTCGAGTTCGTGCCGATGATTCACGGGGCCAAGGACGTGAACAAGCCGATCCAGTCGGACCGGCGGGTGACCACGCTGCTCGGCTTCAACGAACCCGACGGGCATGGCGGCGATCACCAGGCGGGCCTGTCCGTCGAACAGGCGATCGCGCTGTGGCCCAAGCTGCAGGCCCGCGGCCTGCGCCTGGGCAGCCCGGCGACGACGCGGGACCAGACGCTGGGCCGCAACTCCTGGCAGGGCCGGTTCATGGCCGAGGTCGAACGCCGCGGCCTGCGCGTCGATTTCATGGCCGTCCATTATTACACGACGAATGGCGACGTGGAGGAATTCCGCCGCTGGCTGACGCAGGTCAATCGCGAATACCGCCGTCCGATCTGGGTGACCGAGTTCGCCTATATCGACTGGAACCGGCCGGGCGCCGCCAGCTACGAGCGCAACGCCGCCTTCGCCGAGGCCGCGATGAAGATGATGGAACGTCTGCCCTTCGTCGAACGCTATGCCTGGTTCGCGGCCAACCCCTATCCGTGGAAGGGGCGGACGCCCAAGATCAACCTGGTCGACAACAACCTTCGTCCGACCCTGGTCGGCCGGGCCTATGAACGCATGATGGCCGCCTTCGTCGGTATCACCGTGGCCAGCGCCGAGTGAGGCACCGGACCGTGCCCGCCCGCGGGCACGGTCACGCCAGCGGCCCGGTGCGGAACAGCCGCACCTTCAGCCCGCCATGGGGCACCGGCGGCCCGGGCGGGGCAAAGGGCAGGCCGGTGGCCCGCGCCAGCCCGGCCTCGGTGGTGATCAGCCCCACCCGCCAGCCGGAAAACCGCGCCTTCAGCACCTCTCCCAGCGTGCCGTATAGCGGGTAAAGCGCGTTGCGGTTGCCGATTCGCCCGCCATAGGGCGGGTTGACGATCACCAGGCCGGGCGGCCCCTCGGGCCGTTGCAACGCGGCGATGGGCTGGCAGGCAAAACCGGTGATTTCGGCCACGCCCGCCCGGTCGGCATTCGCCCGGCTGGCCGCGATGGCGCCCTGGTCACGGTCGAACCCGTGAAACCGCAGCGCGGGCAGGGGGCCTGCGGGCCGGTCGCGCAGCGCCGCCCAGGCCGCGGGATCGAACCCCGCGAACGCCTCGAAGGCGAATCGCCGGGCGCGGCCGGGGGCCAGCCCCGCGGCGATCCCGGCGGCCTCGATCACGAAGGTGCCCGAGCCGCACATCGGGTCGACCACCGGTTCCGCCCCGGTATAGCCACATTGGCGCAGGAACAGCGCGGCCAGCGTGTCGCGCATCGGCGCCTTGCCCACCGCCTGCTTGTGGCCGCGCCGGTGCAACGGTTCGCCGGAACTGTCCAGGCTGATCGTGCAAAGATCGTCCTCGATCCGCACCAGCACGCGGATCGCATCCGTGTCCGCCTCGGTGACGACGGGGGCGCCCAGTTCCTCGGCGATGGCGCGGCCGACGCGCTGGGCGGCGGCACCCGCGTGGTAGATGCGCGAGGCCCGGCAACTCGCCTCGACCCGCACCGCGCGGTCGGGGCGCAGCACCGCGCCCCAGGGAAACCTGCGCGCCCGCTTGTCCAGTTGCGCCAGGTGCAGCGCGCGGAACCCGCCGATGCGCACCAGCACGCGGCCGGCCCCCCGCAGCCACAGGTTCGCGCGCCAGACCTCGGGCCAATCGCCCCTGACCGTCACGCCGCCGGGGCAGGCCGAGGCCTCGCGAAACCCCAGGGCGCGCGCCTCCTCGGCAAGCGTGTCCTCCAGCCCCGGCGGGGCGGCAAGAAAGATCTCCAGGTCGGTGGCACTGTCCATACCGCCTGCTTAGCCCGCATTCGCGCCGGCCGCGACAGCGATTTCGGTGGCCCCCGCCCGGGCGTTCTGCCGCGGGCGGGGGCGCGGATCACGCGCCGGTGACGTCGATCACCCGGGGCGCGCAGCCCGCCAGCGCGGCGCGGTACTCGGGCGCGTTCTGCGTCAGCACCACCGCGTCGCAGCCATCCAGAACGCCCGAGACGCTCCCGCGCAGGTCCAGCCCGTCCAGCGCCGGATAGGCCGCCCGTTTCGCCGCGGCCTCGGCGGGCGTGGCGGGGCGGAACAGGCGCGGGCTGAGAACCGGGTCGTGGCAGACCACCTCGACCCCCGCCGCGCGCAGCCGCGCGATCAGCGCAAGTGCCGGGCTTTCGCGCAGGTCGTCCGTGCCGGGCTTGAAGGTCAGGCCCAGAACGCCGACCCGGCGCGCGCCGGTGGCGCGGACCCGCTCCACCACCGCGTCGATATGCGCCTCGTTCGAGGCGGCGACATGCCCGATCAGCGGCAGGTCCAGCCCGGCGGCGCGCGCCAGCCCGCAGACCGCGCGCACCTCCTTGGGCAGGCAGGACCCGCCATAGGCGAAACCGGGCCGCAGGTAGGCGGGCGAGATGTTCAGCTTGCGGTCCTCGCAGAAGATACCCATCACGTCGCCGCCATCCACGCCATGCGCCGCGGCCAGCCGGCCGACCTCGTTGCCGAAACAGACCTTGGTAGCGTGCCAGACGTTATCGACGTATTTCACCATCTCGGCGATCTCGATCGAACAATGCAGGGGCCTGCTGTCAACGGGGGCGAAGATCCCCGCGACGATGCCCGCGACGCGGTCGTCGGTGGCGCCGATCACGGTCTTGGGCGGCGTGCGGAAATCGGCGACGGCCTCGCCCTCGCGCATGAATTCGGGGCAGAAGGCGATGCCGAAATCGCGGCCCGCCCGCTTGCCCGACACCGCCTCCAGCCGCTGGGCGAAGGCCCCCATCGTGGTGCCCGGCGGGATCGAACAGCGCATCACCACCGCGTGGTAGCCCGCCTTGCGCGCAAGCGCCGCGCCGATGCTCTCGGCCACCGCGACGACGTTGGTCAGGTCGCAACGGCCGTCCGCGCGGCTGGGCGTGCCGACCGAGACGAAGGTCACATCGGTCGCCAGCACGGCGGCCTCGACCTCGGTCGATGTCGAAAGGATGCCCTTGTCCAGCGCCGTGCCCAGCAGATCGTCCAGCCCGGCCTCGTGCATCGGCGCCCGGCCCGCGGCGACCGAGGCGGCCTTGGCCGCGTCCAGGTCGACCCCGATCACCCGGTGGCCCAGATCGGTCAGGCAGCCGCAGGACACGGCGCCGACATAGCCAAGCCCGATCACGCTGATCGCGGGGCGGGCCTCGTGCAGGACGGGGACAAGGGCGGCGGAGGCCGGTTCGAACGCTCCTGGGAATTCGGTCATTCTGACGATCCGTTCGGCTTGTTAAGGTTAATGACCGTTTCCTTTTCGGCACCAAAGCGGGCCAAAATCGGCAAAAATTTAAGTCAAATTTGGGCCATTGCAGGACTGCGGGGCTGCGGGGCCGGGCGGGCGCGATTCCGGCCGCCGCGGGCGGGGCCCTTCGGGTTTCGCCTTGGCTTCGCCAAGGCGACCGGGGGCCGGGGGCTGACGCCCCCGGCCCCCTTGCGTGGCGCGCCGGCGCAAGCCGGGCGAAACGGTTGCCGGTCCGGCCGGGATCGGGGCGGCCCGTTTGCGCCGCGCGGGCGCGTGACCATGTGCCCCGGGCCTACAGGCGTCCCGCGATCGGCAGGCCGGTCATCCAGCCCACCGCCCAGAACAGCAGGCTGACCGAGATCGCGAGCTGCCCCCAGGCGACGGCGCCGCGCAGCCGGTCGCCCGGCCCGCGGCCCCGCCCGGCCCTCTGGTTGCCGCGATTGGCCCAGCTCTGGCGGTTCAGGAAATAGACCAGCCGCACCTTCACCGCGGCATTGATGACCTGGTTCAGGTACAGGATGAACGGCCAGCTCCAGTCGACCCGCCGCGCGAATCGGAACAGCCACAGCGACAGCACCACCCGCGAAAGCATCACCCACAACATCAGCGACAGCAGGTACAGCGGTTCGACGAAGGCCGCCGCGATCCCGATCGCGGGGCTGACCAGCATCGTCCACATCGCGATGCGCTGATCCACCAGGCACCACCAGATGAAGAGCGGCATCCGCCGCGGCCCCAGCGCGATGGCCCGCGCCCCGTTGCGCAGCATGTTGCCCGACCAGCGCAGCAGGTTCTGCACCATGCGCGCGGCCCCTGTGCCCTCGACCACCTCGACCGTGTAGACCCGCGCATCGGGCACATAGGTCATCCGCGCCCCCCGCGACAGCAGGTAATACCAGGTCGACTTGTCGTCGCCCGACAGGAACCGGAAGCGGCCCCACAGCCAGTGGTCCAGGTGATCGGCCTCGATGGTGCGCACGAAGCCCGCGTTCACGATGCCCCGCGCGCGGAACACCGACATCCGCCCGGTCAGCGTCAGCACCCGGTTCGACAACGCGTGGCTTTGCATCGCCAGCCGCCGCTGGGCAAAGCGCATCTCCAGCCACTTGCCCATCCAGCGCGGGCCGAAACAGACCACCTCCTCGTCCGTGGTCAGCGCGTCCAGCCCCGGATCGGCGCCGAACATCGCGATGGATTTCTCCAGGCTGCCCGCGCCCAGGACGGTGTCGCCATCCATGAACAGGATCACGTCCTCGGGGTCGGGCCGGCGGCGGATGATCGCCCGCATCACCAGGCCGATCGCCATCCGCTTGCCCGGCTGGTTCTGGCGGATGAACACCAGGTCGGCGTCCAGATCGCCGCCGATCTCCTCGGCGATGGCGGTGATCACGCGTTCGTCGAACGGCGTGCCGGTGCCGACATAGATCGTGGCCGGCACGCCCAGCCGCCGGATCTCGGACAACAGCGCCGCGATGACGTGGCGGGTGATCGCGGGCTTTTCCCGAAAGGTGGTCATCTGCACATGCAGGTGCGGCGGCCGCCAGCCCCCGGCCCAGGCCGCCTCGCGTTGCGCGCGCAGCCGCGGCCAGACCCGCACCCGGCGGATCTCGGCGCGCAGGGCGTGGGTGAACCACCAGCCAAAGCGCCAGGCCGCCAGCCCGCCGATCACCACGGTGACGCGGCGCAGCTCGGGGTCGAACAGCCGGTTCGGGACAAGCACGACCAGCCCCGCAAGGCCCAGGACCAGCAGGGCGCCCGTGGCCAGGGCCCGCGGCGTCCACTTGGTCCTGCCGCGCGGGGCGGGGCCTTCCAGCCGGGCCAGGCGCCGCGCGATCTCGTCGTGAAAGCCGTCGTCGGGCCGGGTGGCGGGATCAGTCGCCATCGGGCAAGGGGCCGATGGCCAGGTCCAAGGGGTCGTAGGCCACCAAAAGATCCGCCGCGGGGGCGGTGTCCGGGGCCACGGCCCGGGCCCGGCCCGGGTCGCGGGGATGGGGGCCGGGCGGTTCCGGCACGACCGGCAGGGCGGCGGGCACGCGGTCCAGGCCGCCAGCGGCCCCGCAGGTGCGGCCCAGGACCCGGCCACAAAGCCCGCCCGCCGCCTTGCGGAGATCGGGCAGGATCGGGGTGGAAACCGCGATCGCGGCCGCGCCGCCCGGCCGCAGCCGCAGGGCCAGCGCGGGGCCATCCGCGACCGCGGCGGCATCGGCCGCCACCCGGATCGTATAGCCGGGCCGCGCCGGGCCTTCGGCTGCGGCCTCGGCGCGGATGGCGGTGACACGGGCCGGCAGAACGACCAGCGCGCCGTCCACGTTCACCCGCAGCCGCGCCGCCATGCCCAGGTAGATATCGGTGGCATGCGCCCCGTCGATCCAGCCCGAGGCGACCAGGGCGGGCCCCGTGCGGGCGGCCCCTGCCGCGGCGGGGGCCGCGCGCGGCGGCTCCATCGCCTCGATCCGGCCGGCCTGAAGCGGGATGCTGTTCATCCGTTCCCACGCGGGCGACCAGAGCGCGCCCCAAAGGAACACGGCCGCCGCGCCGTAAAGGGCGGCCACCGCGCCCGCCCGCAGCGCCCGGGGGATCGCGCGGGCGGGCGGGCGCGCGGCATCGTGCTCGGTGCGGGTCATCGGCACCAGGTCGACGGGCTTGTCCAGCGCCTTGAGTATCCCGTCGACCGGGGCCATTTCGCCGCGCAGGATCGCGCCGTGGAACAGGTCCAGCACCTGCGTCTCGCGGCCCGACAGCCCCTGAAAACGGACGAACCCGCCGGGCCCGTCCTGTGCCAGCGCGACCTCGAACGAGACGAAAACCCCCTGGAACGGGATCGACAGCGTCGCGCAGGGGGGCGTTTCGGCGGGCCAGTCCTCGGGCGGTTCGAACCCCTCGGGGGACCAGCCGCGCACGGCGTGGCTCTGGTCCGCGCTGGTATGCAGCAGCAGCGGGGCCTGCACGAGGAAGGCCAGGGCCGGGTCCGGTCTTTCGTGTCGGATGTTCATGTCCGGTGTCGCCATTCTGTGCGTCACCGAGGACCGTGGCTTAAGAATTGGTTAACAATGCGGCGAAGGCGGGGCTTTTGTTCCACATTCGCCCCAGTGCCGCGCAAACGCCGCGTTTGTTTCCGCCCGCTGCCCGATCACGCCGAAACACGCGGAACGGGCGGCCCGCTCGGGGCCGCCCGGGTGGCGGGGCGGTTGGCGCCGCCGGTCAGGCGAACGCGGTCCAGTCGAACACCAGTTCGGCCATCGCCGGGGCCTCCAGCCCGCCCTTGTTTTCGATCAGGACGCACAGACCGTCGATGTCGATATAGCCATCCCCCTCGGCGGTGATGCCGAAACAATCCGCCAGCGCCAGCGCGGCATCCGCCCCGGGGCCGATCCCGAACCCGCTCAGCACCAACTGGTCGCCGGCCGCGAAATCGGTGATCCGGTTCAGCGCGCCATCGGCGTCCGCGAAATCGAAGACGAACACATCCGCCCCGCTGCCGCCCGACAACAGGTCGGTGCCGGTCCCGGCGATCAGCCGGTCGTCGCCCGCGGTCCCGGCCAGAACGTCGTCGCCCGCGCCGCCGATCAACACGTCATCCCCGCTGTTGCCCTCCAGCGTGTCATCGCCGTCGCCGCCGTTCAGCACATCGTCGCCCTTGCCGCCCGACAGAACGTCCCGTCCCGCCCCGCCGTCCAGACGGTCGTCGTCGTCCCCGCCCTTGAGCAGGTCGTCCCCGTCGCCGCCCTGCAGGATATCCATGCCGGTATCCCCGTTCAGCACGTCGTCGCCCGCCCCGCCATCCAGCCGGTCATCGCCCTTGCCGCCCGACAGCGTGTCATCGCCGTCGCCGCCCAGCAACCGGTCGTCATCCTCGCCGCCGTCCAGCCTGTCGTTGCCGGCCCCGCCGATCAGCAGGTCCGCCCCGCTGTCGCCCTGCAACAGGTCGTCGCCGCTGTCGCCCATCAGGCAGTCCTGCCCCTCGCCGCCGGTCAGGTGGTCGTCGTCGCGCCCGCCATACAGACGGTCGTCGCCGTCATCGCCGTTCAGAACGTCGTTGCCGCGCCCGCCCCGGATCACGTCGTCGCCCGTGCCGCCATGGGCGATGTCGTCCCCCCGGCCGCCATGGATCCGGTCGTCGCCCTCGTCGCCCCACAGGATGTCGTCGCCCTTGCCGCCCCGCAGCACGTCCGCGCCCTGTCCGCCGTCGATCGCGTCATTGCCCCGGCCGCCGCGGACCAGGTCGTTGCCCCGGTTGCCGTCCAGCCGGTCATCGCCCGCGCGGCCAAGGATCACGTCGTCGCCTGCGCTGCCCGCGATCCGGTCGTCGTCCCGGCTGCCCGGCACAAGCGGCGTCGGGTCGTGGTCCGGGCCGCGCTTGGCCGGGCCCGGCGCCTGTACCTGGCCGGGGGCGGGGCGCGGCCCGTGCATGTCTGTGCCGCCGGGCAGCATGTCGGGGCCGGGCTTCTGTCCGGGGGCGGTTTGCGGGCCGCGTGCGGCCGGGAACGCGGGGGTTTTGAACGGTCTGGGCATCTGGTCCGTCTCCGTCGCTGCGCCCGCCCGGGATGGGCCGGCGGCGCAGCGCATTAAGGTTAACGATCGGTTTCCCCGGCACAGAGCCATGGGAGTCGGGCGGAACCGGGGCGCAAAGCGTGTTTTTTCGTGCCGGAAAACGGCCTGTTCCGGGGCGGCCCGCCGATGCGGGCGCGAGGGGCCGCCCCGGCACGGTGGCCAAGCACGCTTTGCGCCTGCGTCGATCTGCGCTAGCCTGACCCCGTCGTGACCAGTCCGCCCACCGGGGCGCGTTCGCCAAGCCCGTCCCGGCGCCATGCCGGGGCAAGCCTTTCACCGTCCGGGGCGCGCCGCATGACGCATCCATTGCAGGACTGGCTTTCCGACGCCGCGACGCCCGACGACCGGTCGCAGGCGCTTGCCGCGCTGGGCTGCCTGGCCTGGCTGGGCGCGCTGGATGGCGGGCATGACCCGGCCGCCGCGCTGGACGACCTGGGCGGGCAATCCGATCTGCTGGGCACGAACTGGCAAATCCCGGCCGATGCCGCGCTTGCCGCCGGCCTTCCGCCGCCCGGCGAGCTCGCCGCGCTTTGGCGCCACGCGATGGCCGATCGCGGTGCCCCCGGCGCGCCCGGCCCGCGCTTCGGCCCGACCCGGCTGTTGCTGCTGCCCCGCGACGCGGCGTGGCAGGAGGACGAAATCGCGCTGCTGCCCTGGGTGCTGGACACGCTCCTGTCCCCGCTGCGCGACTTCGGCCAGCCACCGCCCTGGCGCACGCTGCCGCCCGAGCTGATCGGGGCGGCGACGGTCATGCGCCCCGACCAGCAATGGTGTTATCGTTCGCCGACCTGGCCGCCGGGCATCGCGGATGGCGAGGGCGCGGCCAGCGTGATCGACTGGGACAACTTTCCGCCGCTCGACCGCGGGCTTGCCACCCGGTTTCCGACTGGCACGTCGACGGATATCGCGGTGTATCGGGACAGCCCACCGGCAGAGGCCCATGCCAGTGTCGTCCTGGGGGCGGCGCCGCGGGACACGCCCTTTGCCGCGCTGTTCGAGACGCTTCCCGAATGCGCGACGCTCGCGGTGTGGTTCCGGGGCGCCGCGCCCGATGGCGCCGATCTCACGGAACTCGTCTACGAGCTTGCCCATGACGCGCCGCCCGACCTGGCGGTGACATGGGCCGCGCTCACCGTCGGGCGCGACCCGCTGCCCTGGCTCTTCGGGACCTCGGCCCATGCCTACGAGATGGCCGCCGCCCGCCTGTCGGCCCGCCTGCGCGACGTCGCGGGCCGGCTGGTCGATCTGGGCGTGGACGACCCCCGCCCGCTGCCCGACGACCTGCCGCTCTGGGCCTTCGGCATCGGCGACGACGCCCCCCGCGACCCGGCCGCGGTGGGCACCGCGATCGAGACCGCGCTGGCTGAGGGCCGGGTGCGGTACGACCGCGAGGCGATGGCCGGCGAGGGCTTGGCCGGGCTGCAACGCGAACTCCGCCGGCGCGAACCGCCGGGGATCGGCGGCGCCGGCGCCGCCCCGCCGCGGAAAACGTCCGCACCGCCGGTCGATCTCGACAATATCGATTTCATGATGCCCGTGCCCTTCGGGGCCGAGGACGACGTCCTCACCCCGCGCAAGAGCACGACCGAGGAAGAGGGCGGCGCCCGGGAGGACGGCGCGCCCGAGTCCATGCCCATGGAGGAAAGCGCCCCCGACGCGTCCGGCGGCGGCTGGGATGCGGGCGCAGACGGCGGCGGCGGCGAGGAAAGCCTGCCATGGGAGGAAAGCGAAGCCGCCGGGGAAAGCGGCCCCTGGGAGGAAAGCGAACCCGCCGCGGACGGCGCCCCCCGGGAAGAAAGCGCCGAACCCACGGACTCCGGCCCGTTCCCCGCCGCGGTCGCCCCCGCCCCCGAGGCGCCCGCCGCCCCCGAGGCGCCCGCCGACACCCCGCCCGCCGAGGCCCAGCGCGAAACCGACTTGTCGCTGCTGCGCGGCCATTACTACCCCGGCGACGCGGTCGATGCGGCCGACCGCCTGGCCGCGGCCGACCCGCTGGCGCCTGCGCGCGACCACACGCTGGAAATCGCGATCCGGGCGCATCGCATCGGCGTTCCGGGCGGCGGCACCCAGCCGATCCAGAACCCGCGCGTGGACCGCGAGGATGTCACCGTCTACGTGGCCGTGTCGGGCCCCGCGGCCGGGCTGCTGGCCTTCGAGGACAGCCTCTTGCCGCTGACCTGGCCCTTCGACAGGGACAGCACGCCCGCCTTCTTCCGCTTCCGCAGCCCGGCCATCCTGCCCGACACCCTGTCGCTGTCGATCCGGCTTTACACCGCCGACCTGCGCCTGCTCGACCTTGTCGAACTGCGCTTCCAGGCCGGGCGTTGGCAAGTGCACCGGGCCGAGGGCGTGCTGCCGCCCATCGAACCGGCCGCGGGCGCCGATCGCGACGCGCTGGCGCTGCATATCCGGCCCGAACCCCTGGGCTTCGGGGTCGAGGCCATCGTGCGGCGCGACGGCCAGACACGGCTGGCCGCGCCGCTGGGCCGCACGCTTCTGACCGCCGATCTCGAGGCATTGCTGGCCCGTGTCCGGCGCCACTGGACCGAACTGGTGATCGGCAAGATGAGCCGCCGCAAGGCGCTGTCGGGGCCCAGTTTCCGGCTGGAATGCCTGGAACTGCGCAAGCTGGGCGAGGACGCCTGGCGGGTGCTGTTCGGCGACCGCCGCGGCGCCGATGCCGGCGCGGCCGAGACGCTGGGCGACATGCTGCGCGCCGCGCCGCTGCCCGACGATGCCGCGCTGCGCGTCACCTTCGAACCCAATGCCGAAAGCTTCGCCTTTCCCTGGGCGATCCTGGCCGAGCCGACCCCGCGCCGGCAGGACCCCGACCCCGACGGGCTGTGGGGGCTGCGCTACCGGATCGAACTGGTGCGCCCGCAGGGCCGCCGCCCGCCGCCCGCCCCGGACGGCCCGGTGCGGATCATGGCGACGCTGGACAAGGGGTTCGCCGGGATCGTCGATCATGCCGCGACGCTGGAACAGGTGGCCGGAACGGGGGCGGGGGCCACGATCCTGCCCGCCGCGGGGCGCGATGACGTGCTCGACGGGCTGGAACGCGACGACCCGCCCGAGATCGTCTATTTCTTCTGCCACGGCATCGCCGCCTCGCGCCTGGCCCCGATCGGCGCCGACGTGGTGGCCGAGATCCGCGGCCTTGCCGAGGCGCTTGAGGCCGACCAGAAAAAGCCCTGGAGCCTGTTCCTGACCCGGCTGGACGCGGCGGGGGCGGGCGCGCGCCTCTTCACCGGCGATGCCGAGATCAGCGAGGACGACCTGCGCGGCGCCGATTTCTTCCGCCACGCGAAACGGCCGCTGGTCTTCCTGAACACCTGCCAGTCCGCCGACCTTTTGCCCGCGGTGTCCTCGGGGCTGACCGGGGTGTTCCTCGACCGCCAGGCAGTCGCGGTGATCGGCACCGAATGCCCGGTGACCGCGCTCTTCGCCGATGCCTTCGCGGGCGCGCTCTTGCGCCGCCTGCTGGCGGGCGAGGCGCTGGGCGCGGCGATGCTGGCCGTGCGACGCGAATTCCACGGCGCCAACAACCCGCTGGCGCTGCTCTACACGCTGTACGGGCGCGGCGACGCGCGTATCGCCGCGCCCCGCCCGGCCCAGGCGCACATACCCAAGGAGGAGGGGACCACATGACCACCGACACGGCACTCGAGGAAAAGACCATCGCGGCCGCCGAAACCTTCGCCGCCGAGAAGGACGACGAGGCGCTTTACGTGATGCTGGGCAAGCAGGAAAAGGCGCTCGCGCGCGACCCGTCGCTGGCGACCCAGCCCGCGCTGGACCCGGACTACGACAGCAGCCACATGGGCCTGGTGGACGACCTGAAAGACATCGGCAAACGTATCGTGGCGCGCTGGTCGCGCGCGCTCTACGACCTGGTCTGCGGCGGCCAGGGCGAGGATGCCGACCGCAAGAAGCTGATGGACGCGCTGAATGTCGGCGAGGCGGCGACCATCGGCGCGGTGACCGCGCTGCTCCTGGGCATGGCGGTGCCGCCGCCCATCGCCGCGGCGGCCTCGGTGGTGATCGTGCGCAAGTTCCTGATGCCCGCCGGCGAGGAGGTCTGCCTGTTCTGGGGCGAACAGCTCGACGAGGCGTAAGGCCGGGCCGGGCAGGGGCCGCCTGCGGCAATCCGGGTGCGGCGGGTCGCGGCGCGGGCTGCTAGGCTTGGCCCATGACGATCCGCCCCGCCACCGCCTCGGATTACGGCCCCATCGCCCGGCTGCTGGAACAGGCCTTCGGCCGCCCGGACGAGGCGCGCCTGGTCGAGGCGCTGCGCGCCGAGGGCGCGATGGCCCGCGAGATGGTCATCGCGACCGGGGCCGAGGAGATCCGCGCCTACCTGGCGCTGGTCCACATGATCGAACCCGCGGGCTGGCTGGCATTGGCCCCCGTGGCCGTCGCGCCCGCCTCGCAGGGGCTGGGGTTGGGCGGCCGGCTGATCCACGCTGCGCTCGAGGTGGCCGCGGCGCCGGTCGTGGTGCTGGGCGAGCCCGGCTATTACGGGCGCTTCGGCTTCTCGGTGGGCCGCGCGGGGCGGCTGATTTCGCCTTATCCGCCGGAATACACAGCACTTTACGAGTCCGACCCCACGGGCGCCCCGCCCGTGGCGCGGCTTCTCTATGCGGATGCGTTCGGGGCGTGATCGGTGCCGGTGCGGCGATCGGGTTTCGCCCCGGCTGACGCCGGGGCGACCGGCTGGGGGCTCTGCCCCCAGACCCCCGGAGTATTTCGACCAAGAAAAAGAGGCCTCTGGTCTTCTTCTGGCCGCAAATATCCCGGGGGGAGTCCGAAGGACGGGGGGCAGCGCCCCCCCCCTTGACCCGGCCTTCGAAACCGGGCCTTGCCCGTTGCGTCAGCGCACCAGCGGTTCCAGCGGGTCGTAGAGCAGGCCCATGCCCCAGGCGGCGTCGGGCAGGCTGTCGGGTTTGAACCGGATCGCCGCCATCTCGTCGCGGGCGAAGAACCGCCGCTCGGTGACGACGCCTTCGGGGTCGCGCCAGGCCGCGTCCAGACGGCCCTGCCGGATCGTGCAGCGGAAGTAGATGTCCACCTGGTGAAAGGGCCGGCCGGGGTCGTGGAACTCGTTCACCAGGCAGGGCGCGCCGACATCGACGGTCAGCCCGGTTTCCTCGTGCACTTCGCGGGCCAGGTTCTCGGGCAGCGAGGTGCCGGGGTCCACCCCGCCGCCCGGCGCGCACCACAGGTCGCTGATCCCGTCCGGCCAGGCGTTCACCAGCAGCAGGCGGTTCTCGTGCAGGATCAGGGCGCGGACGGCGAGGCGGGGCGGGGGCGTGGTCATGCGGCGAGACTGCCCTTGGCGCGCCGCGTGCGCAAGCGCCCCCTCGCCTCCGGGACCGCCAGCGCCTAGGCTCGCCCCATGCTGCGCCTTGGCCTTGTCCTGCTGGTCGTCCTTGCCGCGCCCGCCCGGGCCGATTGCGTCGTGCTGTTGCACGGGTTGGCGCGCGGTCCCGGTTCGCTGCTGCTGATGGAACAGGCGCTGGCCCATCACGGCTTTCGCGTGGTGAACGCGGGCTACCCGTCGACCGAGGCGCCGATCGAGGACCTGGCGGACGTGGTGCCGCGCGCCTTTGCCGGTTGCGGGCCGGTGGCGCGGGTGCATGTGG
Source organism: Rhodovulum marinum (assembly GCF_004343075.1). Classification (GTDB taxonomy): domain Bacteria; phylum Pseudomonadota; class Alphaproteobacteria; order Rhodobacterales; family Rhodobacteraceae; genus Rhodovulum; species Rhodovulum marinum. The sequence continues at coordinate 271,020 of NZ_SLXP01000001.1, read as the reverse complement.
TGACCCATTCGATGGGCGGCATCCTGTTGCGGCTGTGGCTGGCCGGACACCGCCCCGCCAACCTGGGCCGCGTGGTGATGCTGGCCCCGCCCAATTCCGGGTCCGAACTGGTCGATGCGCTGGGCGATCTGCGCCCCTTCGAATGGATCAACGGCCCGGCGGGGCTGCAACTGGGCACCGGGCCGCGCAGCGTGCCCAATTCCCTGGGCCCGGTCGATTTCCCGCTGGGCGTGATCGCCGGCAGCCGCAGCCTGAATCCGGTCTATTCCGCGCTGATCCCGGGGCCGGACGACGGCAAGGTCTCGGTCGCCTCGACCCGGGTGGCGGGGATGGCGGCGCATCTGACGCTGCCGGTCACGCATACCTTCATGATGAACGATCCGCGCGTGATCGCGCAGACGCTGGCCTTCCTGCGCACGGGGGCGTTCCGGCCCGGCCTGGGGTGGACCGACGCGCTGGGCCGGCTGTTACGCTGAGGCGGGGCCGAGGCGGCGGTTCGCGTGCCCCATCTTGCGCCCGGCCCGCGTTTCGGCCTTGCCATAGAGGTGCAGCGCCACCGCCGGGTCGCGGGCCAGCGCGGGCACCTTGTCCATGTCCGCGCCGATCAGGTTCTGCATCTCGACATCGGAATGGCGCGTCCCGTCGCCCAGCGGCCAGCCCGCGACGGCGCGGATATGCTGTTCGAACTGGTCGATGACACAGCCGTTCTGGGTCCAGTGGCCGGAATTGTGCACGCGGGGCGCGATCTCGTTCACCAACAGGCCGCCGGGCGTGACGAACAGTTCCACCCCCATCACGCCCACGTAATCCAGCGCGTTCAGGATGCGCCCGGCCAGCAGAACGGCATCGGTGCGTTGCGCGGTCGACAACGGCGCGGGCACGGTGGTGGTGCGCAGGATGCCGTCGCGGTGGACATTCGCGCCGGGATCGTAGCAGGCGACCTCGCCCGACACCCCGCGCGCGGCGATCACCGAGATTTCCTGGCTGAACGCCACGAACCCCTCGTAGATCGCCGGGGCGCCCGCCATCGCCGCCAGCGCGGCGGGGGCGTCCTCGGGGCGGTCGATCCGCGCCTGGCCCTTGCCGTCATAGCCGAAGCGGCGGGTCTTGAGGATGGCGGGCAGGCCGATCTCCTCCATCGCTTCGGCCAGGTCGACCGCGTCATCGACGGCGGCGAAGGGGGCGGTCTTCAGGCCCAGCTCGGAGATGAAGGCCTTTTCGGTCAGGCGGTCCTGGCTGACGGCCAGCGTGCGGCGGTTGGGGCGGATCGGCACGACCGCCTCGATCGCGTCCAGCGCGGCGGTGGGGATGTTCTCGAATTCATAGGTGACCACATCGACCGCTGCCGCGAAACCGGCCAGCGCCTGCACGTCCTCGTAAGGTGCGGTCGTCACCCGGTGGGCGACCTGGCCCGCGGGCGGTTCGGCGCCCGGTTCGTAGATATGGGTGGTGAAGCCCAGGCGCGCGGCCGCGACCGACAGCATCCGGCCCAGCTGGCCGCCGCCCAGGATGCCGATGGTGGCGCCGGGGGCGAGCGGCTCAGTCATCGCGGGGCTCCTCGGGGATCGAGGCGGACAGATCGGCGCGCCAGCGGTCGAGACGTTCGGCAAGGCCCGGATCGTTCAGCGCGAGGATCTGCGCCGCCATCAGCCCGGCATTGGCCGCGCCCGCCGCCCCGATGGCCATGGTGGCGACCGGGAAACCGCGCGGCATCTGCACGATGGAATACAGGCTGTCGACGCCGGACAGCGCGCGGGTCTGGACCGGCACGCCGATCACCGGCACGCGCGTCTTCGACGCCATCATGCCGGGCAGATGCGCGGCCCCGCCCGCCCCCGCGATGATGACCTGCAGGCCGCGGCCGACGGCACTCTTGCCATACTCCCACAGCCGGTCAGGGGTGCGATGGGCGGACACGATGCGCGCCTCGTAGGGCACCTGCAGCGCGTCCAGGATATCGGCCGCTTCCTTCATGGTGGGCCAGTCCGACTGGCTGCCCATGATGATGCCCACTTTCACGTCCGCCATTGCGCCCTCTCGAATTGCGAGGGCGCACTATAGCCACGCGGCGGGCTTACGCAATGATGTCGGGGGTCAGCTGATCCTCGATCAGGGCGATCTGGTCCTTGAGCGCGAGTTTCTGCTTTTTCAGGCGCATCAGCGTAAGGGAATCGCCGGTGCCGCGGTCCTGCAGCGCCCGGATCGCATCGTCCAGATCGCGATGCTCGCGGCGCAGCACCTCGAGCTTCACGCGCAACACTTCTTCGGAGTTCATCTCGCTGGCGATGTTCATCGGCCTCCCCGGGGTGAGTCGCGGCATTTCCCTGAAAGGTTAAGATACTGCTTTTGCAGCAGGTCGGGAAGCCGGTCTTGCGGCGGGTCCGGGCCGGCCCCATATTTGCCCGGGGCCGCCGCGGAGGCGGGGCCCCTGTCTTCCAGGTCGCTTGTTCAAGGACTTGCCCATATGTCGAAACTGACCCTCGGCTCGCATCCCTTCCTGTTGGGGTTCGAGCAGCTCGAACGCCTCGTGGAGCGGACCGCCAAGTCCGGCAACGAGGGCTATCCGCCCTTCAACATCGAGCAGACCTCGGAAACCGGCTATCGCATCACGCTGGCGGTGGCGGGGTTTCGCGAGGAGGATCTCGCGATCACCGTCGAGGACCGGCAGCTGGTGATCCGCGGCCGCCAGGCCGAGGACGGCGCCGACCGGGTGTTCCTGCACCGCGGCATCGCCGCGCGCCAGTTCCAGCGCAGCTTCGTGCTGGCCGATGGCGTCGAGGTGTCGGGCGCCACGATGGAAAACGGCCTGTTGCACGTGGATTTGCAGCGCGCGGTGCCCGAAAGCGTGGTGCAGACGATCCGGATCGAGCGGGCGTAATCGCAAGGAAGGGAGCAGTCATGGACACGAAATACGAATTCCTGCCCGAGGGCGGCGAGCGCATCGTCTATGTGCGGCCGGTCAAGGTGGCCGACCTGCCCGAGGAGGTGCAGCGCGAGGCGCAGGGGCTGGACGAGCTGTATGCGGTGCACGACGCCAGCGGCGAACGGCTGGCGCTGGTGCGCGACCGCAAGCTGGCCTTCGTGCTGGCCCGCCAGAACGACCTGGCCCCGGTCAACGTGCACTGAGCCGGGCGGGGGCGCTCCCGCCCCCGGGCCGCGCGGGGCTTTGCCCCGCTTGCCCGGCGTTGGGCGTGGCGCGCCCGGCGGTGCCGGGCGCGGGCCTCCGGCGGGGATATTTCCGGCCAGAAGAAGGGTGCGGCTTTGCCCGGGACGGGGGGCGGGTCAGTTGCCCGCGATCAGCCCCATCTGTTCGAGCTTGAGGATCACCTGGTGGGCGCAGTTGTCCACGTCGATCCCGGTGGTGTCGACGCGGAGTTCGGGCGCGTCGGGGGCCTCGTAGGGGTCGGAGATCCCGGTGAATTCCTTGATCTTGCCCTCGCGTGCCAGCCTGTAGAGGCCCTTGCGGTCGCGCCGTTCGCATTCTTCCAGGGGCGTGGCGACATGCACCTCGCAGAAGGCGCCGTAGGATTCGATCATCTCGCGCACCGCGCGCCGGGTCGCGGTATAGGGCGCGATCGGGGCGCAGATCGCGATGCCGCCGTTCTTGGTGATCTCGCTGGCGACATAGCCGATGCGGCGGATGTTGATGTCGCGGTGTTCCTTGGAAAAGCCCAGTTCCGAGGACAGGTGTTTCCTGACCACGTCGCCATCCAGAAGCGTGACCGGGCGCCCGCCCATCTCCATCAGCTTGACCATCAGCGCGTTGGCGATGGTCGACTTGCCCGACCCCGACAGCCCGGTGAAGAACACCGTGAACCCCTGTTGCGAACGCGGCGGGCGGGTCTTCCGCAGCTCGTTCACCACCTCGGGGAAGGAGAACCAGTCGGGGATTTCCAGCCCCTCGGCCAGGCGGCGGCGCAGTTCGGTGCCCGAGATGTTCAGCACCGTCAGGCCCTCTTCGATCTCGTCGGCGGGTTCGTATTGCGCGCGTTCCTGGACGTAGACCATGTGCTTGAAGTCGACCATTTCCAGGCCGATCTCGGATTCGTATTCGCGGAACAGCTCTTGCGCGTCATAGGGGCCGTAGAAATCCTCGCCCGCCGAATTCTTGCCGGGGCCCGCATGGTCGCGCCCGACGATGAAATGGGTGCAGCCGTGGTTCTTGCGGATCAGGCCGTGCCAGACCGCCTCGCGCGGGCCGGCCATGCGCATGGCCAGGTTCAGCAGGCTCATCGTGGTGGTGGCCTGGGGGTACTTGTCCAGCACCGCCTCGTAGCAGCGCACGCGGGTGAAATGGTCGACATCGCCCGGTTTCGTCATGCCGACGACCGGGTGGATCAGCAGGTTGGCCTGCGCCTCGCGCGCGGCGCGGAAGGTCAGTTCCTGGTGCGCGCGGTGCAGCGGGTTGCGGGTCTGGAACGCGACGATCCGGCGCCAGCCCAGCTTGCGGAAATAGGCGCGCAGCTCGTTGGGCGTGTCGCGGCGGGCGCGGAAATCGTAATGCACCGGCTGCTGGATGCCGGTGACGGGACCGCCCAGGTAGACCTTGCCCGCGGTATGGTGCAGGTAGTTCACCGCCGGGTGCGCCAGGTCGTCGGCGCCGAACACCTTTTCCGCCTCGCGCGCCTTGTTCGGCGTCCAGCGGTCGGTGACCGACAGGATCGCCAGGATCACCCCTTCCTGGTCGCGCAGCGCGATGTCCTGGCCCAGCTCCAGCCCGGCGGCGAAGTCTTCGGACACGTCCAGCGTGATCGGCATCGGCCACAGCGTGCCGTCGGCCAGCCGCATGGTTTCGACGACGCTGTCGTAATCCTCTTCGGTCAGGAAGCCCTTGAGCGGGTTGAACCCGCCGTTCATCAACAGTTCCAGGTCGCAGATCTGGCGCGGCGTCAGGTCCCAGCTGGGCAGATCGCCGGCCTCGGCCTTCAGTTTCTGCGCGCTTTCGGGCGAGACGTAGAGTTCGGGAATCGGGGTGAGGTTGGAAAGGGACATGGGGCAGACCTGATGACTTTCGCGAAAAGCACGGGGGCTGGCCGGACCGCTCCGGCATCGCGCGCGCCATAACGTGCAACCGTGGCGAGATTCAAGCACAAGCCGGCCGGCCCCGCGAATAAGGGCCGGAATTGTCGCAAATGCACCAATGCGCGGCAGGTCGTCCCCGGCCCGGCCCGTCCCGCGGGCCGCTATTCCCCGCTTAGCCGGCCTGCGGCACCTCGGCGCCATGGCCCAGCGGCAGGGACATGTCCTTGCCCGCGTCGATCCCGGCCTCCGCAAGGAACCGCTCGGCCTCCAGCGCCGCCATGCAGCCCATGCCCGCCGAGGTCACCGCCTGGCGGTAGACATGGTCGGTCAGGTCGCCCGCGGCAAAGACACCCGGGATCGAGGTCGCCGTGGAATCCGGTTTCGTCACGACATAGCCGCCCATATGGGTTTCCAGCTGGTCCACCACCAGTTCCGAGGCGGGCGAATGGCCGATCGCCACGAACACGCCCTTGCACGGGATCTCGGTCACCGCGCCGGTATGGACATGGCGCACCCGAATGCCGGTGACGCCCATCGGGTCCTCGGTGCCGACCACCTCGTCCAGGCTGTGATCCCACAGGATTTCCACCTTGGGATTGTTGAACAACCGGTGCTGCAGCACCTTTTCCGCGCGCAGTTCGTCGCGGCGGTGGACCAGCGTCACCTTGGACGCGAAATTCGTCAGGAACAGCGCCTCTTCGACCGCCGCGTTGCCGCCGCCGATCACCGCCACCTCTTGCCCGCGGTAGAAGAACCCGTCGCAGGTGGCGCAGGCCGACACGCCAAAGCCCTTGAACTTCTCCTCCGACGGCAGGCCCAGCCATTTCGCCTGTGCCCCCGTCGCCAGGATCAGCGCGTCGCAGGTATAGGTCGTGCCGCTGTCGCCCACCGCCGTGAAGGGGCGGCGCGACAGGTCCAGCGAGGTGATGATGTCGCCCACGATCTCGGCCCCCATTGCCTTGGCATGGGCCTCCATCTTCTGCATCAGTTCGGGGCCCTGGATTTCCACCTCGCCGGGCCAGTTCTCGACCTCGGTGGTGATGGTCAGCTGCCCGCCGGGCTGGATGCCCTGGATCAGCAGCGGTTCCAGCATGGCGCGGCTGGCATAGACGGCGGCGGTATAGCCCGCCGGGCCCGAGCCGATGATCAGAACCTTGCTGTGCCGCGTCTCGCCCATGGGCCCGTCTCCTGCCTTCGGTTTGCGTCCATCGTCGGCGCCCGATATAGCCATCGTTCCACCGTCTTGGAACCCCCGGCGTGCCGGTCGGCCGCAGGCTTGCATCCGGCGCAAGGCCGTTAAGATCTTGCGCGGATGCGAAACATTATTGCGCAGGCTGCGCCCGGAACATATGATCCGCAAAAATCCGAGAGGGAGCAGCATGCCCGGGACCAAACTCGACGCGATCGACCGCAAGATTCTGGCCGAATTGCAGGCCGATGGGCGGATGACGAATGTCGAACTCGCCCGCCGCGTCGGGATCTCGGCCCCGCCCTGCCTGCGCCGCGTCCGCACCCTGGAGGAATCGGGTTTCATCCGCGGCTATCACGCCGACGTGGATATCCGCGAACTGGGGTTCGAGGTGCAGGTCTTCGCCATGGTCGGCCTGCAAAGCCAGGCCGAGGCCGACCTGACGAAATTCGAGAACCGCTGCCGCGCCTGGCCGCTGGTCCGCGAATGCCACATGCTGAACGGCGAGGTCGATTTCATCCTGAAATGCGTGGCGCCCGACCTGTCCACCTTCCAAAGCTTCCTGACCGAGGAACTGACCGCCGCCGAGAACGTGGCCTCGGTCAAGACCTCGCTGGTGATCCGCTGCGCCAAGGACGACCCCGGCGTGCCCTTCGACGTGCTGGAAGAGCGGCTGGGCCGCAAGGCGTAAGCCGCGGCCGCGCCGCCGATCAGGCGGCGCGCATCCGGTCCATCTCGAACGCCGTCAACCGGGGCAGGGCCATCGGCCCGAACCCGTCGAACCCGCCGAGATGCGGGAACAGCGCCAGGAATTTCACCCGCCCGGCATGGTCCATCAGGTCGGCGGCATTGTCCCCGGGGTGATAGCTTTCCACCTCGACCCCGTTGGCCAGCAGGACGTGCTGCGCCTCAAGCGCCAGGTGGAACACCCGCGTCGGGCGCGTCACCCGCAACCCGATCAGCGCCACGCCATCGACAAAGGCCGAGGCCGGCGCAAAGGCCTGCCCCGTGCCCAGGATCTCGTGGCAGCCGGGGTGACGGAACAGCATCCGCGCGCGCGGCCCCAGGATCAGGTCGGGCATCGGTCGGCCCAGCCCCAGGCTGTCGGCGGTCACCCGCGTAAGCACCGGCAGGTCGCTGCGCAGCGCGCCGGCCATCGGCATCAGCACGGTCGACCCCACCCACATCAGCCGCTGCGGCCCCGCATCCGCGGTCGCCAGCGTCATGCCCGGCGCCAGGTCCTCGACCGCGACCGGCCCGCCCGGCGTCGCGATCAGCGTGCCATGGGCAAAGGCGGCGAAGGCCTCGTCGATATGCGGCTCGGCGGGCAGGGCGCGGATGAAATGCTGCGGATAGCCGTCCGGGCACAGGCCGTTCACCTCGTAGCGGCGCATCACGGCGCCGGCGTCATGCCCGGCCAGGCGCGACGGGTGGGTGGGCTGCGGCGCCACGGGGGTGGGCTGCGGGTATCGGTCGTGGGTTCCCATGCGATCAGTCCTTCCGGTCTGGTCACATCTGCACAGGCCCCCACCGAAATGCAGATACGGCCCCCTGTCTGCCCCAGCCGGAGGGGTCTGTCAAAATTTAGCGATCCATTTTCCCGGCAGGGCCGGGCAATGCGGGGGGCGGGACCGCGATTGTCCGGGCCCCGGGGAAAATGCCACGAAAAGGCGCGATGTGGTTCCGAATCGGCGATGGCGCGGTCAGAATTCGACCCGGCTGCCCAGCACGACCCCCACCGATCCCGCGTCGCCCAGCCCCACGATGCCGCCCAGCGTGACCCAGCTCCTCTCGCCCAGCCGGCGCGCCACGCCCGGCACCAGCCGCAGCGAATTGTCGCCCTCGGCCGGGGCCTCGAACCGCATCTCGACGCTGACCTGGGTGCGCGGGTTCAGGTTCAGCCCCAGCGTCATGTCCAGCTTGTAACCATCGCGCAGCGCCATCGGCAGGCCCGCCACCGTCTGGATGCTGCCGGTTTCGGTCGCGGCGGCCAGCTGGATCACCGCCTTGGCGTCGACATTCACCCAGGCCCAGCCGCGTTCGGTTTCGAAACTGTGGCCCCAGCTGATCCCGGGCTGAACCACCGCCTCGACCCCGGTTTCGGACGACCCCGCCGCGCCCAGGCCGAATTCGGCCGCCACGCGCCCCGGCAGCCAGCCGAATTCGCGCCCCATCCGCACGAAGGCCACCGCCTTCCAGTCGTCCGCCGCCTCGCCCTTGCCCGCGTCCAGCCCGATCGTCAGTTTCTCGGTCAGCCCGTATTCGGCATAGACAGACGTATATCCCGCCGCGTCCCCGCCGCCGCCGGGCCGGGTCATCTCGTGCGAAAACGCCAGCATCAGGGCGCCATCCTCGCGCAGCCACGCGCCCGCCTGCGCCATCGGCGCGGCGATCAGCCAGATCGGCAGGGCCAGCAGGGCGGTGCGGCGCATCGCGAAAATCCCCCTTCGCCACCAGCTTCGCGCCAGAATGGTTAACCATTCGTTGACCGAAAGCCGCCGCTTGCAATTCCCGCGCCTGCGCGGTCCTCTGGCCACAGCCCGGCGGAAACGGCCGCTTGCGGCGGCTTTCGCCCTGAAATCGGTGCGCAGCGCGCCGAATAGGGGCTGGGCAAGGGCTGCATCGGCGCATATGCTGCGCCGCAGCAAAATGGGTGTTGGGGGGCGGACATGGCCGGCAAGATCATCACCATAGCCCAGCAAAAGGGCGGCAGCGGCAAGACCACGCTCGCGGTCAACCTGGCCGTGGCCTTCGCGCGCAGCGGGCTGAACGTGGGGCTGGTCGATACCGACCCGCAGGGCAGCCTGGGCCGCTGGTTCATGACCCGGATCGAAGGCGCCGACCCGGACATGGATTTCTCGACCGCCTCGGCCTGGGGCGTGGAATACGAGTGTTCCAAACTCGCCCGCGACAACGACGTGGTGCTGGTCGACACGCCCCCCAAGGCCGACAGCGACCTGCGCCCCGCGCTGCGCGCCGCCGACCTGGTGCTGGTGCCGGTCTCGGTCTCGCACGTGGATCTCTGGGCCACCGAGGGCGTGCTCGATCTCGCCCGGCGCGAGGACAAGGCGACCATGGTCGTGCTGAACCGGATCAAGGCGGGCACACGCCTCGCCGCCGAGATTTCCGAAACCGCCGCGGGCCTGACCGCGATGCTGGCCGCGGCCCGGCTTGCCAACCGCGTCGCCTATGCCGAAACGCTGGGCCAGGGCCGCGGCGTGCAGGAAGCCGCCCGCAAGGGCCCCGCCGCGGCCGAGATCGACGCGCTCGCCGCCGAGGTGCTGTCCGTCGTGCGCACATGATTTGCGTCAAGGTCGCGCCCGCCCGGCTTTGCCATTCTGGACCGGCCAAGGGAGGGTAAAACCGATGTACAGCAATATCCTGGTTCCCGTCGCCGTCGATCACGGCCCCCATCTCGACGATGTGCTGGCGCTTGCGCGGCGACTGCGGAACACCGACGGCAAGATCACCGTGCTGACCGTCGCCGAGGCGATCCCGCCCTACGTGTCGCAATACCTGCCCGCGGACCAGGAGGCCAGGACGCGGGCCGCGATCCATGACGACCTCAAGGGCGAACTGGAAGACGCCCCCGATATCGAGATCCGCGTGATCACCGGCCATGCCGGCATGACCATCGTCGATTACGCCGAACGCCACGACGTGGACTGCATCGTGATGCATTCCCACCGCCCGGGCCTGAAGGATTATTTCCTCGGCTCGACCGCCGCCCGGGTGGTGCGCCACGCGCCCTGCTCGGTCCACGTGATCCGCTGACGAGTTCCCCCCAGAAGAACGGAAACTTCCCATGCCCACGATTTCCCAGGACGCCGACCTGCAGACGGTCATCACCACCTTCGATGTCACCCCCGGCACCTGCCAGGACCTGCTGGACGAGCTGCACGACGCCTATACCAACTTCATCTCGAAACAGCCCGGCTTCATCGGCGCGGGGCTGCACGTGAACGACGCCCAGACCCGCATCGCCAACTATTCGCAATGGAAGCGGCGCGAGGATTTCCAGGCGATGCTGCGCTCGGACGAGATGCGCACCCGCAACCGCCGCATCGCCGAACTGTGCAAAAGCTTCGAACCCGTGATGTACGAGGTCTTCGGCAGCTTCAACTAGGCCCGGTCCCGCCCGCGCCTCAAAGGTGACGCCCATGCGATCCCGTTTCCGCCCCGCCCTGCTGACCGCCGCCCTGATCTGCGCGCCGGCCCTCGCCCCCGCCCAACAATTGCTGGAACAATACGTCGCCGTGATCGGTGCGCAGGACCTGTACAATTCCCGTGGTATCCGGCTGGTCGAACCCTGGCAGATCCTGCGCCAGGACCGGGCCAATTTCCACCGCTACGGGCTGCGCGACGTGGGCGACCAGGGCGACAGTTTCTTCGCCGACATGGGCAACCGCGCGGCGATGGAACAGATGCTGATGCGCGGGCGGATCGATCCGGTCGCGGCCCAGGCGATCGTCGCGGGCGGCGCCACGGTCGTGGTGCAGGTCTGGGGCCGGAACGGGCTGGGGGATCACGTCACGGTCGACGTCTTCCGCTAAGCGCCAGCAACAGCGCCGCCGCCTCGCGCAGCACCAGCCAGGCGTGCCGGTGCGGCCGCCCGATCCCGTGGCGGGGCGCGGCGGGCACCACCCGCAGCCCGGCCCGCCGCGCCAGCAGGCGCGCGCGGGGCAGGTGGTAGTAATCGGTCACCAGCGTGACCCGCCCGATCCCGCGCGCGGCCAGCAGGGGCGCCGAAAAGGCGATGTTCTCGGCGGTGTTGCGCGACCGGGTCTCCTGCACGATCCGCGCCTCGGGCACGCCGGCATCCACGCAGATCGCCGCGATCGCCGCCGCCTCGCCGCCCCCGCCCGAGGCCACGACCAGCGCGCCGGGCATGTCGGCCCACAGCGCCGCGCCGTGGCGCGCGCGGCGGATCAGCGCGGGACCCGGCCGGCCATCGGCCGCCATCGCCGCGCCCAGGATCAGGATCGCGTGGGTCATGCGGGCGCCAGCCTCGCGCCGGGCGCGGGCGGCGTCAACCGCCCGGCGCGGCCCGGGGGCAGGGCGGGTGAAACCCACCGCCCGGCCAATGGTGGGGTGGCGCCCGCCCTGCGCCCGTCAATAGGTGATGATCGACCAGCACTCGAAAACCGCGTCGATGGCGTTGCGCGACCCGCTCAGCGAGAACCGCGCGAAAGACCGCCCCGAGCCGCCTTCCTCGTAGACCGCCACCGCGTTGCCCGCCTGCAATTCCCGCAGAAAGCGCCGCGTCGCCTCGTATTCCCCGAAATAGAACGAGATCGCGTTGCGCCCCGCCGTCGCGTCCACCGTCCAGCGCGACCGGTCGATATCGACGTAAAGCGGGAAATACATGTGCCCGCCGAAATCCCAGTCGGCATCGATGATGAACATCGCCGCCGCCCCGTCGCCGAACAGCGTGATGTCGAAGGACGTGCCGTTGGCGTTGACCGTCGCCGCCTCGCACCAGTCCTGCCCGGTCACGGTGTTGCGCACGTAAGAGACATGCCACGCGCCCTGCTGGAACAGCACCCGTTCATCGAACTGCGCCCTGACCGGCGTGGCCAGCAGCAGGGTGGCAAGAATGGCGGACATGAACCGTGCAAGCATCGCAACCTCCCCGGGCAGCGCCCCGCGGCCCGCCCTTCCCCAGATCGCCAGGGGACGCCGCCCGCGCGGCCCGGCCCCGTGACTCCTATGTGCAGGATGGCCGATCCTGCGCGGCGGTCATTGATTGGCGTCAAGGGGGGCTGGGCGGCGCAGGGTGGGTGAACCCCACCGCCCCGCGCGGTGCGACGGGAGCGAGGCGGTGGGTTGGCACCCACCCTACGCTGCGTGCTCAGCGGTGCGGGGCGAGGTCGCGCTGTTTTGCTTTCAACGCGGTGTCCAGAACCGCCAGCAGGGCTTTCGCCGCCTTTTTCTGGCGCGCCACCGACAGGCGTTCGGCCCAGTCGGTCAGTTTCGGATCCTTGGCGATGATGCGCCGGAAAAGCGGGTCGTCATAGAAAAGCGGGTCATCGTAACCCTGCGGGATCGGCTCGGGCAGGTGCGGCCCGTCGGGCTGGACCAGGTCCAGGTATTCCAGTTTTTTCACAATGGTATCGCGCCACCCCTCGATCTCCTCGACACGCGCCTTTTCCATAAGGTCCTTGAGGTAGTCCTTTTCCAAATGCGTCGGACGTTTCATGGCTGTCTCCTTGTTTCCAATAGCTAATATGTATCACGAATGCATATTTTAGGTAAGCAAAAAAACAACCCTGGCGCGAATCTGCGCGCCTGGCGTTCACGCCCCCGCCTCCCCTGCACGCCCCACCTTGCCCCCACTTGCATGGCGGCCGACCCGGGGCGCGGGTCCGTGATTGGCGTCCCGAATGGGACGCGAAGCGGACAAGGCGGCGCAGGGTGGGTGAAACCTACCGATGCGGGGCAGTGGTGGCTAAGGTGGTTGGTACGATTTCAAGCTTGCCGATGGGACGAATTGCTACCTACCCTAGCCTCGTCGGGCATGGCATACTGGTTTTGCAGTTTGATGGAGTGAGTGTATATGGCACTTCCAATTCTCGCAGCTCTGGGGGGGCAGGCACTCGTCCAAGTGTTCACCAAACCATGGCCGTGGATAATAATTGGAACGTGGTTTGTGACCTCCAAAGTGGACATTGGCGGGATAGCAACCGAAGCGAAGAATACGATTTTCAATCTTTGGTGGCTCGTCCTGCTTACGCTTCTGCTCTTGATCGCTCGACAGTATTTGTTCTTGCTTGCGGAGAAAGAAAAGAGTGCAAGACGCGGAGAATAGGACAAGTGTCCTTGTCCGGATTGTCACTTTGTTCGTTGTCGCTTGTGTCATGGCGCTTGGCGCTATTTTTGTCCTAGACAGCAGCGAACTTGCCAAAGTCACGGGCGAAGCGAGCACTCGACAGGTCCTCGTCCTTGCCGCGCCGCTCGCAGGTTTGGCATTGACCAACTTTAGTATGTTTTCGCGTTCTTCTGGTCAGAAAGACTTTGTTCTAGAGATTCTTATTGTTAGCGTTGCTTACTGCCTATTTCTGGCGATTACATTGCCTTTTGCCTTTAGGCATGACTCAGAATGCAAGCTTTTTGGATACTTCTGCGAAGAAACGAGCTTGGTCATTCCTACCGTTTCGACAATTGCACTCGTCGCAGTTTTGGCTTCCGCAGGTACACTCCTCTGGCGTAGGTTGCAGAAGGTTTTCAAGCCTCACAATTAGTCTTATCGCTTCCCTCTCCCCCGCTTCCCCCCGCGCTGCCCCGCGCGGCCCGCCGTCAACCGCCCCTTTCACGCCGATCGACGCCTCCAAGGCCTCCCCGGCGTCCGGGTATTCCACCACCGTTCGGATCCAGCTCCGCGACCCGTCCCTACGCGCTTCTTTCCGGTCCCGACGGACGCCCAACCGCCTTCTTTGCCCGTTGCCGCCCGCGCGCCCCGTTAACGCCGCCACGCCCGGCCAAGGCTCATATGGAATTCATATGGGAGTCATATGGAATTCATATGCCCCAAACCGCGGACTCCGGCGGCGTTAACCCTGAGTCGCGCCGCCCAATCCTAGCGCCGCCGCCGCTTGCCCCCGCGCTGCCCCGCGCGCCCCGCCGTCGACCGCCCCTTGGCCCCGACCGAGGCCTCCACCGCCTCGTCGACCGCCGATTGCCGGGCCAGCGGGTCGTCGGAAATCGCCAGGTCCACCGCCTCCAACCTCTTGATTTCATCGCGCAATCTGGCGGCGTCCTCGAATTCCAGGTTCTCGGCGGCCTTGCGCATCTCGGCCCGCAACCCGTCCAGATGCGCCTCCAGGTTGGCGCCGTGCATCGGCTTGTCGATCTTGGCCGTCACGCGGTTCATGTCCACGTCGCCCTGGTAGAGGCCCGCCAGGATATCCTCGACGTTCTTCTTCACCGTCTCGGGCGTGATCCCGTGCAAGTCATTGTATGCAATCTGTTTTTCCCGCCGTCGCTCGGTCTCGCGCAGGGCGCGTTCCATCGACCCGGTCACCCGGTCGGCATACATGATCACCCGCCCATCCGCGTTCCGTGCCGCCCGCCCGATGGTCTGGATCAGCGAGGTTTCCGAGCGCAGGAACCCCTCTTTATCCGCGTCCAGGATCGCCACCAACCCGCATTCGGGAATGTCCAGACCTTCGCGCAAAAGGTTGATGCCGATCAGCACGTCGAACGCCCCCAGCCGCAAATCCCGAAGGATTTCAATGCGTTCGATGGTGTCGATGTCGGAATGCATGTAGCGGACCTTGATGCCCTGTTCGTGCAGGTACTCGGTCAGGTCCTCGGCCATGCGTTTCGTCAGCGTGGTGCACAACGTCCGATACCCCCGCGCCGTGACCTTGCGCACCTCGTCCAGCAGGTCGTCCACCTGCATTTCCACGGGGCGGATTTCGACGGGCGGGTCCAGGAGGCCCGTGGGCCGGATCACCTGTTCGGTGAACACCCCCCCCGTCTGCTCCAACTCCCAAGGGCCGGGGGTGGCGGAAACGAACACCGATTGCGGCCGCATCGCGTCCCATTCCTCGAACTTCAGCGGCCGGTTGTCGGTACAGGACGGCAGGCGGAAGCCATGTTCGGCCAGGGTGAATTTCCGACGATAGTCGCCCCGGTACATCCCCCCGATCTGCGGCACGGTGACGTGGGATTCATCCGCGAAAACAATGGCATTGTCGGGGATGAACTCGAACAGGGTGGGGGGCGGCTCGCCCGGCGCGCGCCCCGTCAGGTAACGCGAATAGTTCTCGATCCCGTTGCAGACGCCGGTGGCCTCCAGCATTTCCAGGTCGAAATTCGTGCGCTGTTCCAGCCGCTGCGCCTCCAGCAATTTCCCCTCTTGCACCAGCTGGTCCAGCCGCTGGCGCAGTTCCTTGCGGATGCCCTGAACCGCCTGTTGCATGGTGGGTTTCGGCGTCACGTAATGCGAATTGGCGTAGACGCGGATGCGCTCGAAGCTGTCGGTCTTCTGGCCCGTCAGCGGGTCGAATTCCGTAATGGATTCAAGTTCCTCGCCAAAGAACGACATCCGCCAGGCCCGGTCCTCCAGGTGCGCGGGCCACAGTTCCAGAACGTCGCCGCGCACCCGGAACGACCCGCGCTGGAACGCCTGGTCGTTGCGCCGGTATTGCTGGGCCACCAGGTCCGCGATCACCTTGCGCTGGTCGTATTCCTGCCCCACGGTCAGGTCCTGGGTCATCGCGCCATAGGTTTCCACCGACCCGATGCCATAGATGCACGACACCGACGCCACGATGATCACGTCGTCCCGTTCCAACAGCGCGCGGGTGGCCGAGTGGCGCATCCGGTCGATCTGTTCGTTGATCTGGGATTCCTTTTCTATGTAGGTGTCCGAGCGCGGCACATAGGCCTCGGGCTGGTAGTAGTCGTAATAGCTGACGAAGTATTCCACCGCGTTCTCGGGGAAGAACCCCTTGAATTCCCCGTATAATTGGGCGGCCAGCGTCTTGTTGGGCGCCAGGATGATGGCGGGGCGCTGGGTTTCCTCGATCACCTTGGCCATGGTAAAGGTCTTGCCCGTGCCGGTCGCGCCCAGCAGCACCTGTTCGCGCTCTCCGGCCGTGATGCCGGCGGCCAGTTCCGCGATGGCGGTGGGCTGGTCGCCCGCGGGCTGGAACTCGGAGTGCATGACGAACCGTTTGCCGCCCTCCAGCTTTTCGCGCGGGCGCACCGGGGCGGCGGGGGCGTTCAGCGCGGCAGGTTCTGTCGAATAGGGCATGGCGGCGATTCCTTCGGGGGTGCCCCAGACTTGTCCCCCGGGGCGCGGCGTTCAAGGGGCAGGCGGGGCGCGGCCGAATGTATCCTGCGGTATGCCGCCCCTTGCGAAGGGCCGCCCCAACCCCCATAACTGACCCGGATCCAACAGGGGGGAGGACCGAACGCCCATGCGTGCCCGCATCTACCAGCCGTCCAAGACCGCCACCCAGTCGGGGCAGGCCAAGACCCACCAGTGGGTTCTGGAATTCGCCCCCGCAAGCCCGCGCGAGATCGACCCGCTGATGGGCTGGACCAGTTCCGCCGACACCCAGGCGCAGGTCCGTCTGAAATTCGACAGCCGCGAGGCGGCCGAGGATTACGCCCGCCGCCACGGCATCGACGCGGTGGTGATCCGGCCCAAGACGCGCAAGCCGAACGTCCGGCCCATGGGCTATGCCGAGAATTTCGCCGTCAACCGCCGCGGCCAGTGGACCCACTGACCCTTTTTCCGACCGGGGTCCGTTGCCGCGCCCTGCCGCGTTCGTTCGCGGGCATGGCGCAGGTGGGGAAACGGGGGCGTGTCGGGACGGGGCCGGCCGGATCCGTTCCGCGATCCACCGAACGTCGGCCCCCGTCGACGGGCTTTCCCGGCGCCTCTTTGTTCCCGCGCGCGGGTGGTTCCATTCAAGTTATTGATTTATTGTCGTTTTGTGGTCGAACAAAGGCGGCTTTGGCCGGATTTGCACTTGCGCTGGCGCAGGGGCGCAGGCAAAAGAACGCCATGCGGCCCCGTAGCTCAACTGGATAGAGCAGGCGACTTCTAATCGCCAGGTTGAGGGTTCGAGTCCTTCCGGGGTCGCCAGTTCTTTCGCTTTGGGCACTGATGTGGATTGCGCCAAGGCGGGGTCTTCGGGCGGGTCTGCCGAAACCCCCATTTCGGCCTGCCGTCGTCGCCGCAGCCGTGGATCGCGTCTTGTGGGCGGGCCTTGGTTCTGGTCTTGATGGCGCGCGCGGGCCACCAAGCTTCGATACAAGGAGCGCCCGGACCGGGCGCGCGGAAAACGGAGGAAACGGATGAAAGCTGTAACACTGGGGCGGCACGCTCTTGCCGCGATGGTCGCCGCCGCGATGACGGTCGGCGCCGCGGCGGCCGAAACCCTGCGGCTGTCGCACAATGTCGGCGACACGACCACCTGGCACCAGGGCGCCGAGAAGTTCAACGAACTGATTTCCGCGGCCACCGGCGGCGAGATCGACGTGCGCGTGTTCCCCAACGCCCAGCTGGCCGGCGGCGACCAGATGAAACAGGCCGAGATGATCGGCCGCGGCGCGCTGGACCTGGTGCTGACCTCGGCGATCAACGTGACGCCGCTGGTGCCCGAGATGGCGGTGTTCTCGCTGCCCTATCTCTATGCGTCCTATGACCAGGTCGACGCGACCACCCAGGGCGAACCCGGCCAGATGATGGCCGACATCCTTCTGGACAAGGGCATCGTCGTCTTGGCCTGGGGCGAGAACGGGTTCCGCGAGGTCACCAACAACGTCCGCCCGATCACCTCGCCCGAGGACATGAAGGGCCTGAACATGCGCGTCGCGGGGCCGATGTATATCGACGTGATGAACGCGCTGGGCGCCAACCCGCAGCAGATGCAATGGTCGGAAACCCTGACCGCGCTGCAACAGGGCGTGGTCGACGGGCAGGAAAACCCGATCGGCGCGGTCATCATCCCGCAGCAGGTCTACGAGATGCAGAAATACATCACGACCTGGCACTATTCCTACGACCCGATCTTCCTCGGCATCTCCAAGGCCAAGTGGGACAGCTATGACGCGGAAACGCAGGAAAAACTGCGCACCGCCGCCCAAGAGGCCATGGCCTACCAGCGCCAGATCACGCGCGAGGGCACCGCGAACGGCATCGCCTTCCTGACCGAGAAGGGGATGGAGGTCTACGAACCCACCCCCGAGGAACTGCAGGCCTTCCGCGACGCGACCAAGCCCGCCTTCGACGAATGGGCGGCCAAGGTCGGCCCCGAGATCGTGTCGGCGTTCCAGTCCGCCATCGCCGCGGCGCAGTAACGCCCGGCATCGAACAGGCCCGCGCCCCCCGCGCGGGCCTGTTTCCTGCGCGCCACAGCGAGGCTCTCCCCATGCGTTTCCTTCTGGACGAGGCGGAAAAGATCGTCTGCGCCGTGCTGTTCCTGGGCATGACGGCGATCGGGTTCGCCAACGTGGTGGTGCGCTATGGCACCAACTATTCGCTGGCCGCCACCGAGGAACTCTTGACCAACGGGTTCCTGCTGCTGACCGTCTTCGGCGCGGCCATCGCCGCGCGGCGGGGCGAGCATCTGGCGGTGACGCTGGTCCACGACCTGTTGCCGCGCCCCCTGCGCACGCCGCTTTTCGTGCTGGCCACGGCGCTGTCGGTGCTGCTGCTGGCGCTGTCGGCGTGGTTTTCCTGGGTCACGCTCACCAACCAGCTGTCCAGCGGCATCCGGTCCTACGCGCTGGGGCTGCCGGCGTGGTATTACCAGGCGGCGGTGCCCTTCGGCTTTGCGCTGATCCTGGTCCGCTACCTGCAACACGCCTGGGTCACCTTGCGCACCCCGGGCGGCCCGTCCGGCGATTTGCCCCATGTCTGACCTGATCCCCGGCCTTGGCGCGGGCACCGAGATGGTGATCCTGTTCTTCCTGCTGCTGGCCTGCCGGGTGCCGGTGGCGTTCTCGCTGGGCCTGTCGGCGATCTATGCCATGTGGCAGATCGGCTTTGGCCTCGATCTGGCCGGCGACCTGATTTCCGCGGGCGTCACCAAGTTCTCGCTGCTGGCGATCCCGTTCTTCATCCTCGCCGGCACGCTGATGGGCACGCTGGGCATCGCGGAACGGATGATCCGGTTCTTCCGCGTGCTGATCGGATCGACCCCCGGCGGCATGGGCGTGGTGGGCACCGTCGTGTGCCTGTTCTGGGGCGCGGTCAGCGGGTCGGGCCCGGCCTCGGTCGCGGCCATCGGCCCGACGATCGTCAAGGGCATGGAGGAAGACGGCTATGACCGCGCCTATGCCGCGGGGCTGGTCTGCACCGGCGCGGCGCTGTCGATCGTCATCCCGCCCTCGATCGGGCTGGTGATCTATGGCGTGATCGCCGAAACCTCGATCTCGCAGCTGTTCATCGCGGCGATCCTGCCGGGGCTGTTCATGGGGCTGACCATGCTGGCCACGCTGCCCTTCGCCCGGCGCGGCGGGGCCGCGCATGGCAGTCCGACGCTCGACGCGCTCAGCCCGCCGCCCCATGCCGGCCTGCCCTATGGCCGGCGCCTTTGGCTGGCCTTTCGACAGGCGTTCTGGGGCCTGCTCACGCCGCTGGTGATCCTTGGCGGCATCTATTCGGGCATCTTCACGCCCACCGAGGCCGCGCTGGTCGCCACGGTCTATGCGCTGGGGGTGGGGGCCTTCGCCTATCGCACGCTGACGCTGCGCGGCCTCTACGAGGCGCTGGCCGATGCGGCGGCGTCGTCGGCGGTGGTGATGCTGGTGGTGGCCTATGCCGGGCTGTTCGGCTGGGTGGTCACGGTCGAGGACCTGGTCGGCACCTATTCGCAGGCGCTTCTGGGCCTCAGCGAGAACCAATGGGTGATCCTGCTGGTCATCATGCTGGTGCTGCTGGTCGCGGGCATGTTCATGGACGCGATCACGGTGATGTTCATTTCGCTGCCGATCTTCCTGCCGGTGATGCGCGAAATGGGCTGGGACCCGGTGTGGTTCGGCGTGGTGGTGATGGTCAACCTTGCCATCGGGCTGTTCACGCCGCCGGTGGGCATCAACCTTTACGTGGCGGCCAACGTGACCCGCCTGTCGATCGAGCGCATCGCGCGCGGCGCGTTCCCGTTCCTGCTGGCCAGCCTGCTGGGCCTGGGCGTCGTCGCCGCCCTGCCGTCCCTGTCGCTGCTGCTGGTTCAGGTGCTGCGCTAGCGCGCCCCGCCGGTCCCCGGCGGGGCGCGCCCATGTGCCTCAATCCTCGGGCAGTTCCTCGGCCAGGGCAAAGCCCATCAGCGCCGCGCGGTCGTATTCGCGCAGCCGGTCCAGCCCGTCATGCGCCTTGGCACGCACGTAAAGCCGCACCGCGAAGGCGCCGTTGTCGCAGGTTTCCAGGAACCGCTCGGCCGGGAAGGTGCCGGTGAAATGCCCGTCGCCATCGCCCGAATAGAACGCGTTGGTCCAGTCAGGCCCGCCATTGGTGTCGACCGGAACGCTCGTCGCATCGACCCGCGCGCCGTCCATCACCTCGACCTGCGCCACCCCGCTCAGCCCGCGCACCAGTTCCAGCAGGAACCAGCCATTGCCATGCTCCTGCCGCGCGGTGAAGGACAGCGTGACATCGGTCGACGGATCGCCATAGCGCAGGAACCCGCAGGGGTCGGCCACCGCCCCGCCCCCGGCCTGCGGCGCGAACAGCACCGCCTCGCAGGGGGCGTTGTCGATCCGCAGGTCGAACACGAACCCGTTGTCGATCACCTCGCCGGGATCGGCCGGGGTGCCGCTGCCGGGCAGCACGCCGCGGGTTTCATAAGTCTCGGCGCCGACGCGCGTGTCGGTGACCACGAATTCGAACGTCCCGGTCGAGGGCGCGACGATATTGCCGGCCTCGTCATGCACGGTCACCCGAACCTGGTAAAGCCCCGGATCCATCGCCGTGCTGTCCAGCTTGGCCGACCACTGATCCTCCCAGAACCCCGAAACCGGCCAGACGCCCGCGGGCGGCGTGGCCTCGCGGAAGGCGAACAGCTCGTCCGCATCCGGACCCAGGGCCACCACCGGGAATTTCGGGAAACCGCCCGGCCCGGGCACCTGGTAATGGCGCACCACGGGGTCGTCCATCCGCACCCAGGCATGGGCGTTCGCCGGGTGGCCGGCGGGCAGGCCGGGGTCGTAGAACTCGCCATGCACCCGCGGGTCGGGTTCGGGCTTGGGCCGCCAGGACCAGACATAGCGGGTCATCCCCGGTTTCGGCAGGTCCAGCGAATGCAGCATCTTGAACCGCAGGTAGCCGCCCATCGGCGCATCGGTGACCGGGTCGATATTGACCGGCCCGCCCGCATAGCTGGCCGTGCCGTCGGGTTTCAGCCAGCCCAGCTCGCCCGCGTGGCTGCCCTGGCCCGCGATTTCCAGGTGCCCCACCGCCATCGGCAGCACCCAGGTCTCGATGTTCTCGGGCACCACGACCTCGGGCGGCGGCGCGCAGGTGATCGCGTCGGGATGGGTGACGTGGATCGTGATCTCGGTCCCGCACGCGTAATTCCAATGCGTGTCACAGCGCGGCCCGCGGGCATGGATCGTCTTCCACGACCCGGCGATGAACTGTTCGACCCAAAGGTAGATGTCGGGCCGGTCGTCGCAGGGATAGATCACCGTTTTAGAGAACGCGCCGGTCTCGTCGGTCACGGCCTCCCACAGGCAGTCCACCTCCCAGCGCCAGAACGGGTCCAGCCAGGTGAACCAGCACCACCAGGGATAGATTTCCGCCAGCGAGATCAGCGCCTTGCGCATTTCCGCCGGGCTGCCCGCGCGCGCAAGCCCGGTCATCGCCATGGGCGCCGCCGCCTTCAGGTCGGCGGTCGGGGCCCGGGCCTCCGACACCCCGGCCGCCCGCGTTCCGTCGGCCCGCGGGCGCGGTCCCGGCACCGGAACCGGCAAGACCGCCCCCGGTGCACGACCGATCGGCTGGCGCGCAACCGGAACGCGCCGGATCGGGTCGGGCCCCGGTCCGGGCGGTTCGGCCAGCTCGGGGAGGCGCTTGCGGATCACCGGGCCGATGGGATCGGGCGGGAAGGGCGGTTCGACCAGCAATTCCTCGCGGATGCGTTCGATGATGTGATCGGGCAGGCGCAGGATGATCCTGGGGAACTTGTCGACCTCGCAGATATGCACCCGCGCGTTGCAGACCGGGTAATCGACCGACACGCCGGTGGGCTGGGCCACGGCCTTGACCACGCGGCCGCGGATCGTGCAGGCGCACAGCACCCAATCCGGGGCGATCAGGTCGGGAATGTCGACCACCACCTTGGTCTCGGGGTCGAAGGGCACGGTGCGTTCCACCGCCTTCGCCCGGCGCAACTCGCGCAGCTTCGGCGCCTGCTCGCCCGCCGGCGCGACCAGCAGGCGGATCGCCGTGCCGATCAGCGCCTTGGGCAGTTCGATCCGCACCTTGCCGTTTTCCGGCACCGCCGCCGAGGCCAGGAATTTCCCCGTCGCGTCGAACACGTGAAGCTGCGGCTTGACGCCTTCGGGCAGGGTCGCGGGCAGGGTGACCTGAACCGCGTATCTGATCGTGTCGGCCATGGGATATTCTCCTCGTCGAAAGGCTGCGGATGCGCGCCGCGCCCCCTTTGCCCCCGGGGTGACAATCCTGGGTGGCAGGGACGCCGCCAATTCTCGCATTCGGGGCGAGTCGCGGAATTGACGGCGGTCAACGGGTGGCGCGGCCCGCCCCGGTGGGGGCAGGCCGCCGGGGCCGGGGGCGGCGGGATCAGGCGCGCTTGTCGCCGGTGATCATGCTGCGGGCCAGGTTCTCGCGGTGCACGGTGCTGGCCAGAACCACGCCGCCCAGGTGCAGCACGACCAGGACCAGCGACAGGTTGGCGGCGGTCTCGTGGATTTCCTTCCACAGGCTGTCCTCGCCGTGCTCCTCTTCCTCGTCATGCTCGCGCGCCGCGTAGACGGCCGGGCGGTCGCCGTCCCCGCTCTGGGCGACGATCCCGGCCAGCGGGCCTTCGCCCTCTTCGGCGGCCAGCGTGGCCATGCCGCTGACCGCGGTCAGCGCCAGCATCGCCAACAGCGCGACGGTCATCGCGCCGCCCGCCGGGCTGTGGCCGACATGGCGTTCCGCCCGGCCCGCGATCAGGTCACGCAGATAGGCGAACACCCGCCCCGGCCCGGTGACGAAATCGGCGAACCGTGCCCGGCGCGGCCCCACCAGCCCCCAGACCACGCGCAGCGCCACCGTGGCGGCGATCGCATAACCCGCCCATGTGTGCAGCCATTCCGGCTCGCCCTCGGTCAGGTAGGCGGTGGCGAATCCCGCCACCAGAACCCAGTGCCCGATGCGCACGACCGGGTCCCAGACCCGGACCATGGCGCCCTCTTGCGCGGCCATGGCCATCAATCGTCCTCCCGGTCGCGCGTGGCGAGGGGCGCGCCGGTGGCCGGGTCCAGATAGGCCTCGACCACCATGCCGCTGGCGTCCTGCATGCGGACCTCCCAATAGCGGCCATCCTCGCGCTCGGCTTCCAGCACGGTATAGCCGCGCCCCTCCAGCGTCGCGATCAGGTCGGTCAGCGGCATCCACTGGGCGGCCGGGGCGCCCGCGCGCGGCCCGTCGGGCGAGGCCGCGACAGGCCCCGGCGCGGCAAGGGTCAGCACGGTGGCAAGGGCGGCGGTGACGGCAAGGGGATGTTTCATCTGTGTCTCTCCTGTTCAGGTCCTGCGGCGTGGCACGACGCCCGCCGCGATGGGGCCTGTCTAGACGCCCCCGCCTGACACCGGCCTGACCCCGCTTGTCAGCGTCCTGTCAGGCGGGGCAGGATAGGTCATCGCCATGACACCCCGCTTGCCGCTTGCCCCCGCCGTTCTGGCCCTCTTGCTGGGCCTCGCCGTCCCCGCCGGGGCCGACCGCGACGACGACCGCGACCATGACCGCGCGCGCGACGCGCTGGCGCGCGGCGAGATCCTGCCGCTGCACACGATCCTGCCGGGCCTGCAAGACCGGTTCGGCGGCCGCCTGCTCGAGGTCGAACTGGAACGCGAGGATGGCCGGATGGTCTACGAGGTCGAACTGATCACCGCCCGCGGCCGCATCCTGGAAATCGTCGTCGACGCCGCCACCGGCCGTGTTCTGGAAACCGAGGAGGACGATTGATGCGCGCGCTGGCCGTCGAGGATGACCCGCGCATCGCCGCCGACTTGGCCGCCGCGCTGGGGGCGGCGGGCTTCCGCGTGGAAACCTGCGCCGATGGCGAACAGGCGTGGTTCCTGGGCGATACCGAGGAGTACGACCTTGTCGTGCTGGACCTGGGCCTGCCGGGGCTGGACGGGCTAAGCGTGCTGAAACGCTGGCGCGCGAACGGGCGCGACATCCCCGTCCTGGTGCTGACCGCGCGCGGCACCTGGACCGAGCGGGTCGAGGGCATCGACGCGGGCGCCGACGACTACCTGCCCAAACCCTTCCGGATGGAGGAACTGGTGGCCCGCGCCCGTGCGCTGGTGCGCCGCGCGGCCGGGCGCGGCAGCGCGGTCCAGCGCGCGGGCGATCTCGCGCTCGACACCAACCGGATGAGCGTTTCCCTGCGCGGCGTGCCGGTGCCGGTGACCGCGCTGGAATACCGCCTGCTGGCCTATCTGGTGCTGAACCGCGACCGCACCGTGCCGCCCACCGAATTGCTGGAACATCTTTACGGTGACGACGATGCGCGCGAGGCCAACGCGCTCGAGGCGGTGATCGCCCGGCTGCGGCGCAAGCTGGGGGCCGGCGTCATCGGCACGCGGCGCGGCTTCGGCTATTTCCTGCAGGCCGGGGACCCCGGCGCATGAGGCGTCTGTCGCTGCGGCTGCGCCTTGCGCTGGCCGGGGCCGTCGCGGTGACGCTGGCGATCATGCTGTCCTCGTTGGGGCTGGCGGCGCTCTTCGGCGCCCACGTGGAACGGCGCGCGGTCGCGGAACTTTCGGTGCAGCTCGACCAGGTGCTGGCCGGGCTGGAACGCGACGCGGACGGCGCGCTGACCCTTGCCGCCGCCCCCGCCGACCCGCGCTTTGACCGGCCCTATGGCGGGCTTTACTGGCAGATCCGGGCCGGGGGCGGCGTGCTGCGCGCGCGTTCGCTGTGGGATTATGAAATTCCGCTGCCCCCCGACGCGCTGGACGACGGGGCCGAGCATGTCCACGACCTGCCCGGCCCCGCGGGCCAGCCGCTTCTGGCCGTCGAACGCCGCGTGACCCTGCCCGACCGGCTGGGCGGGGGCAGCCTGCGCGCCACCGTCGCGATGGACCGCACCGACCTGGCCGCCGCACGTGCCGATTTCCTGCGCGACCTCGCCCCCTATTCCGCGCTTCTGGCGCTGGCGCTGATCCTGGCGGGCTGGGCGCAGATCGCGGTCGGCCTGCGCCCGCTGGGCGCGATCCGGGCGCGGGTGGGCGATATCCGAACGGGCCGGGCGCTGCGCATCGGCAGCGATTTCCCCCGCGAGGTGCAGCCGCTTGCCGCCGAGGTCGACGACCTCCTGGCCGCGCGCGAGGCCGAAATCGCCCGCGCCCGCACCCGGGCGGGCGATCTGGCGCACGGGCTGAAAACCCCGCTCCAGGCGCTGATGGGCGAGGCCGGGCGGCTGCGCGCGGGCGGCAACGCACCTGCCGCCGCCGCAATCGAGGACATCGCGGGCGCCATGCGCGCCCATGTCGACCGGGAACTGGCCCGCACCCGGCTGGCGATGCGCGGCCGCGAGGCGCGCGCCGACGTGGCCCGGGTGATCGCCGGGCTGGTCCGCGTCATCCGCCGTACCGAGGCAGGCGCGCGCCTCGACTGGGTTTCCGACACGCCCGATGGCCTTGCCGCCGCCGCCGATCCCGACGACCTAGCCGAGGCGCTGGGCGCCCTGATCGAGAACGCTGCCCGCCACGCGACCGCGCGCGTCACGATCACCGCCCGCCGACAGGGCGACCGCATCGCCATTGCCATTTCCGATGACGGCCCCGGCATCCCGCCGGACCGGATCCAGGCGATGATGGCCCGCGGCGCGCGCGCCGATACCGCCGGGTCGGGTCTTGGCCTTGCCATCGCCCGCGACATCGCCGAGGCGCTGGATGGCGGGCTGACCCTGGTGAACGGCGCCCCCGGCCTGACCGCGACGCTGACCCTTCCGGCGGCGTCCTAGAACAGGATCACGTTGCGCCGCGCGGCCCCGGTGCGGGTGTCGGCGATGGCCTCGTTGATCTGCTCCAGCCGCCAACGCCCCGAGATCAGCTCGTCCAGCTTGATCCGGCCCTGGGAATACAGGTCCACGATCCACGGGATATCCCGCGCCAGCACCGTGTCGCCCATCATCGAGCCGCGCAGTTCCTGCCCCAGCAGCGCCACCGCCACGGGTTCATACCGCGCCGTCTGCCCCGAATGCGGCATCCCCACCATCACCAGCCGCCCGCCCGGCGCCAGGTAACGCGGCGCGCTGTCATAGGCCGCCGTCGCCCCCACCGCGACCAGCACCGCGTCGGCGGCCTTGCCCGCGATCCTTCGCGCCTCGCGCCACGGTTTTTCGCCGGTGGCCAGCACCCCGTCGGTCGCGCCGAATTCCCGCGCGGCCTCCAGCTTGTCGGCGCGCATGTCCACCGCGATCACGCGGGCCGCACCCGCCAGCCGCGCCCCCTGGATCGCGTTCAGCCCCACGCCGCCCGCGCCGATCACCACCACCGTTTCACCGGGCCGCACCCGCGCCGTGTTCACCGCCGCGCCCAGCCCGGTGATCACCCCGCAGGACATCAGGCAGGCCGCGTCCATCGCCATATCGGCCGGGATCTTCGCCACCTGGCTGTGATGGACCACCACCGCCTCGGCAAAGGCGCCGGTGTCCAGCCCCTGGTGCACCGGCTGGCCGTCGGCGGTGAAGATCGGCGTGTCGCCGTCATTCGGTTTCGTCCGGCAGATCGACGGATGCCCGCCCGCGCAGGTCGGGCAGGTGCCGCAGGCCCGGATCAGCGTGACCAGCACCGTGTCGCCCGGCGCCACCCCCGTCACCCCGTCGCCCACCGCCGCGACCCGGCCCGCGGCCTCGTGCCCGTAGACCGCCGGCAGCGACGGGTTCCATGCCCCGTCCGCCATCGAGATGTCGGAATGGCAGATCGCCACGGCCGATAGCGTGACCTCGACCTCGCCCGGCCCCGGCGGGCGCAGGCGCAGCTCTTCCACGCTCAGGGGCGCGCCGAAGTCGCGGCAAACGGCGGCACGGATCGGTCTCATGGGCTCCTCCCTCGGGGCTCAGGCGGGCGCGCCGGCAGGACGCCGCGCGACAAAGGCAAACCCGCAGACGATCATCATGGCGGCGGCCAGCGCAAAGGGCGCGCCCGGCATGTCCACCGCCGCCCCCGCCCCGCTGAACCACGCGAAGATCTGCGTCATCACCAAGGGCGACAGGATCATCGCGACCGACCGCGTCGAACTGATCGCCCCCTGCAACTCGCCCTGCTGGTCGTCGCCCGCGGCCTTGGACATGATCCCCAGAACGGCGGGGGTGACCACCGCGCCCAGCGCGATCATCGGCGTCAGCAGCAGGATCGCCATCGAATTGTCGATGAAGCCGATCGCGAGGAAGGCGAAGAAATTGTAGATCAGCCCGTACCAAACGGTGTTCCGCTCCCCCAGCACCCGCAGGATCACCCGGATCAGCCCGCCCTGCACCGCGGCCACCCCGATCCCGAACATCGCCAGCGAAATCCCGATGGTCCCCGCCGACCAGCCAAAGCGATACTGCGTGAAATAGGCCCAGATCGCGGGATAGATGAACATCGCGAATTCATACAGGAAGAACAGCAAAAACAGGGGCCTGACGCCCGGCAGCCGCCCCATCTCGCGGAACGCGCCCAGGGGGTTGGCGCGGCGCCACTGGAACGGGCGGCGGATGCGGTCGGTCACCGTTTCGGGCAGCACCAGCCAGCCGAAGACCAGGTTCGCCGTGGCCAGCGCCGCGGCCGCCCAGAACGGTGCGCGCGGCCCCAACTCCCCCAGGAACCCGCCGATCAGCGGCCCGATCACGAAGCCGATCCCGAAGGACGCGCCCACCATGCCGAACCGCGCGGCCTTCTTCTCGGGCGGCGAAATATCGGCCAAAAACGCGCTGGCCGTGGCCTGGGTCGAGGCGGTGACACCCCCCACGATCCGCGCCGCCAGCAACAGCCAGATCGACCCCGCCAGCGCCATCACCACGTAATCCAGCGCCATCGTAGCGAGCGAGATCAGCAGGACGGGCCGCCGCCCGAACCGGTCCGACAGGTTGCCGATCAGCGGCCCGCACAGGAACTGCATCACCGCGAAACTGGTCATCAGGATGCCGCCCCACACGGCGGCCTGCGACACGTCCACGCCCTCGATATCGCGGATGAGATCCGGCATCACCGGCAGGATCAGCCCGATCCCGATGGCGTCCAGCACCAGGGTGATCAGGACAAAGGTGATCGGCAGGCGATTGCTGGATTCGGTCATGGCGCGTCCGGCGGCAGGGGTGTCAAAGGCTTAGCCCCGCCGCGCGCCACGTTCAAACCCCATTCGCCGCGGCGGCAAAGCGGCGCGCGTGGGCGGGCGCCTCGCCCATCTGCGCGGCGGGGGTGAACAGCGACCGGTCAAGATCGGGCCAGTCCCGCGCCGCCAGTTCGGCCAGCGGCGTGCCCGTCTCCATCGCCTCGCGGCACAGCGCCTTGGCCGTTTCCTGCGCCTCGGGCCGGGGCAGGGGGCCCGTAAGCGCGAAACTCAGCGCCTCGGCATAGGCCAGCCCCAGCCCGCCGTCGATATTGCGCGCCATGGCGCCCGGCTGCGGCGCGATCCGCGGCACCAGCGCCCCGGCCACCGCCAGCGCGCGCCCCGCGCCCATCACGATTTCCGGCAGCGCCAGCCATTCCACCATCCAGGCCGCCGCGTCCCGCTGTTGGCGATGCACCGCCGCGCCCTGGATATTGGCGTCCAGCCCCACCAGGTGGCGGGCCAGCGCCGTCAGCAGCAGGGGGTCCACCGGGTTCTGCTTGTGCGGCAGGGTGGACGATCCGCCACCATCGCCCAGCCGCACCTCGCCCACCTCGGCTTGCGCCATCAGCACCAGGTCCTCGCCCATCTTGGCCAGCGACCCGGCCACGCCCGTCAGCCAGCCCGACAATTCGGCGATCCCGTCGCGCGCCGAATGCCAAGGGTCGTCCGCGTCCCCCAGGCCCAGCGCCTCGGCCAGCCCCTCGCGCACCTCGGGCCCCTGCGGCCCCATCGCCGCCAGCGTGCCCGCCGCACCGAAAAGGCTGACGCGCAGCAGCCGCGGCTTCAGCGCCGCCAGCCGGTCCAGGTGCCGGATCAGCGGTCCGCCCCAGCCCGCCACCACCGCCCCGAAACTGGTCGGCGTGGCCACCTGCGCCAGCGTGCGCGCCGCCATCGGCAGGTCCGCATGGGTTTCGGCCTGCGCCCCCAGCGCGCGGATCACGGCCCGCAGCCGCGCCTCGATGATCGTCAGCGCCTGGCGCAGCCGCAGCACCAGCGCGGTGTCGACGATGTCCTGGCTGGTCGCACCCCAATGGATGTATTGCGCGTGCTCGGGCGCCTCCAGCGCCTTGCGGAAGGCGGCCACCAGCGCGGGCACCGGCACCGCGTTCCGCCCGGTTTCCGCGGCCATCCCGCCCGGGTCCAGCTGCAATTCCATCGCCGCGCGGTGGATGAACGCGCCCGACATCTCGGGGATCAGGCCCAACTGCCCCTGCACCTTGGCAAGCGCCCCCTCGACCAGCAGCATCGCGCGGACCTCGGCGCTGTCGGTGAACAGCCGGCCCAACTCGTCGTCATGGAACAGCCCGCGATACAGCGCGCTGTCGAACGGGCTGACGGCCATCAGGCGGCCCCCAGCCCCAGAATGTCGCGCGCCTCGGCCCAGGTGGCGACGGGGCGGTTGTACTTTTCGCACATTTCCGCGGCCCGGCGCACCAGTGCGGCGTTCGACGGCGCCAGCCGCGCGCGGTCCCAGCGCACGTTGTCCTCCAGTCCCGTCCGGGTATGCCCACCGGCCGCGATGGACCATTCGTTCACCTCGATCTGGTGGCGCCCGATCCCCGCACCACACCATTCAGCGTCGGGCGCGATCCGTTTGATCGTCTCGACGTAGAAATCGAAACTGGGCTTGTCCGCCGGCATCGCGTTCTTCACGCCCATCACGAATTGAACATAAAGCGGCTTCTTCAGCCGCCCGTCCTCGCTCATCTTCACGGCCTGGAAGATGTGGGACAAATCGAACGCCTCGATCTCGGGCTTCACATCGTATTTCTGCATTTCCGAGGCCAGCCAGTCCACCAGGTCGGGCGGATTCTCGTAGACCCGGGTCGGAAAATTGTTCGACCCCACCGACAGCGAGGCCATGTCGGGCCGCAGCGCCAGCATGCCGCCGCGTTCCTTGCCGGCCCCCGACCTGCCGCCGGTCGACAGCTGCACGATCATGCCCGGGCAGTGTTTCCTGATGCCCTCCATCAGCCGGGCGAACCGCTCCGGGTCCGAGGTCGGCGTCTGGTCCTCGTTCCGCACGTGGCAATGCGCGATCGACGCCCCCGCCTCAAAGCTTTCATGCACGCTTTCCACCTGTTCCGCAATGGAAATGGGCACGGCGGGGTTGTCCTCCTTGCGGGGGACCGACCCGGTGATGGCGACGCAGATGATGCAGGGTTTGGTCATGTCGTCTCGGCGATCTGGATCAGGATTTCGGCCAGCTTACCGGGGTCGGCGAAGAAGGGCGAGTGCCCGCAGGCCATCGGGTGCACATGGTCGGGCGGCCAGTCGCGCGTCATGTCCGCCTGCGCGGCGGCCGGGATGATCCGGTCTTCGCTGCACAGCACGTAATGGCGCGGGATCTGGGCGGGCAGGGCGGCGGCGGGCGCGGCGCCCGGGGCCATGGGCTGCGGCGTCAGGTGGGCGCGGGCCAGGTCCACCGTTTCGGGCGGGCAGTCGTGGTAAAAGGCCGGGCCCAGCGCCTCGTCGGCAAAGCTGCTGGTCTTGCGGTCGTCGCTTCGCCGTATCGCCGCCATCAGCGTCCTGCAGCCGTAACGCGCGCGCAAATCGCGGGCCGCTTCGCCCGCGCGCGGCGCCCAGGCCGCGACGAAGACTAGGGCGGCAATCCTGTCGGGCGCGGCGGCCCCGGCCGCGGTGATCGTGATCCCGCCCAGCGAATGGCCCACCAGGATCGTCGGCTGATCCAGCCGCGCCAGCACCGCGTCGCGGTAATCGTCCAGCGTGACGGTTTCGGGCGGCGTCGGGTCGTCCCCCGCGCCGGGCAGGTCGATGGCCTCGGCCTGATGTCCCGCGGTGTGCAGGCGTGGCAGCACGTCGCGCCAGCACCAGGCGCCGTGGTTCGACCCGTGGATCAGCAGGAACCGCGCCATCACAGGTCGAAGAACACGGTTTCGCCCGCGCCCTGCAATACGATGTCGAAGCGGTAGTCGCCCGCCCCGACGCGCCGCGCCAGAAGCGTCTGGACCCGCTCCTTATGTTCGATTCGTGCAAGCACCGGGCAGGCGGCGTTGGCCTCTGACTCGTCCTCGAAATAGACCCGCGTCTGCAGGCCGGTGTTGATGCCGCGCGCCACGATCCACAGCGCGACATGGGGCGCCATCGGGCGGCCATCGGGGCAGGGCGCGCGCCCCGGCTTGATCGTCTCCAGCCGCCATTCGCCGGTCTCGAAATCCGCCGCAATCCGCGCCCAGCCGGTCACGTTCGGGTCCGCCGGCCCGCGCGGATCGCCCCCGGGATAGATGCCGTCCGCATCCGCCTGCCAGCTTTCCAGCAGCACGTCGCGCAGCACCATCCCCGCGCCATCCCGCACGGTGCCGGTGATCGTGATCCGCTCGCCCCGCGCCCCCTCGCGGATCGGCGAGGTGCCCAGGTCACCGGGATAAACCCGCGTTCCCAACAGGTTGGGCGTCAGCCCGATATGGACATACGGCCCCGCGGTCTGCGACGGCGTTTCACGAAGATAGTCGCGCCCCGACATCACAACCCCTCCGCCCGGTTCTCGAAAAACGTCTGGCGCCGCCCCCGCAGCACGATGTCGAACCGCCAGGCCAGCGCGTCCATCGGGATCGCCCGGTGCATGTCGAGCGGCGCCACCAGCGCCTCGCGCGCCTCCGGCGCCAAGGTGTTCGCGATGGGACAGCGCGCGATCAGCGGGTCGCCCTCGAAATACATCTGGGTGATCAGACGCTGCCCGAATCCCGACCCGAAGACCGAGAAATGGATATGCATCGGGCGCCAGTCGTTCACGCCGTTGGGCCAAGGGTAGGCGCCCGGCCGGATTGTTCGAAATTCATAAGTCCCGTCCGCCCCCGTCACGGTCCGCCCACAGCCCCCGAAATTCGGGTCGAGCGGCGCGAGGTAACCGTCATTGCGGTGCCGGTAGCGCCCGCCCGCGTTCGCCTGCCAGATCTCGATCAGCACGCCGGGCACCGCCCGCGCGTTCTCGTCCAGCACCCGCCCATGCACGATGATCCGCTCGCCCAGCGCGGGTTCCCCGGTAAAGTTCAGCACCAGGTCGTTGTCCCGCGGCCCCAGCATGTCGCGCCCGAAGACCGGGCCCGTCTCCTCGGACAGGGTCGAGCCCAGCGCCACCAGCGGCCGCGACGGCGCGCGCGTCATCGATGTCTTGTAGCCCGGCGTATAGGCCGGCGGGTGCCAGCCCCGGTCGCGCGGGTAAAACGGGCCGCTATCCATCGCCCGCCTCCAGCTCGGCAAAGACCTCGCGCGCGATGCGGATCGCGGAATTGGCCCGTGGCACGCCGGCATAGATCGCGACATGCAGCATCACCTCCAGGATATCCTCCTTGGTGGCCCCGGTATTGGCGCAGGCCCGCAGGTGCAGCCGCAATTCCTCGTGGTTGCCCAGCCCCGCCAACAGCGCCACGGTCAGCATCGACCGTTCCCGCGGCGGGATCGTGTCGCGCGACCAGACGCGGCCCCAGGCGGCCTCGGTGATCAGTTCCACGAAGGGCGCATCCAGCACCGGGTCGCCCGCGCGCGACCGGTTCACATGCGCGTCGCCCAGGGTGCGGCGGCGGGTGGCGTCGCCGGTGTCGAACAGCTCAGACATGGCCGATCTCCTTCAGGAAACTGCCCAGCACCTCGGCATATTCGCCGGGCTTCTCGACGCAGGGCAGGTGCCCCGCGCCGCGGATAAGGTGGAACCGCGACCCCTTGACCAAGGCCGCCGTCTCGCGCACCAGGTCAGGCGGGGTCGAGCCGTCCTCGCTCCCGGCAATCGCCAGCGTCGGCAGGGTCAGACCCGAGGTCGGCGTATAGAAATCCGTCCCCGAAATCGCCGCGCAACAGCCCAGGTAGCCCTCGACCGGCTGGCGGATCAGCATGTTGCGCCACAGCGCGCATTCGGGGCTTTCGCGGAACGGGCGCGAGAACCAGCGTTCCATCGTGGCGTCGGCCAGCGCCGCGATCCCGCCCGCGCGCACCGCCTCCATCCGCTGGTCCCACATCTCGGGCGTGCCGATCTTGGCGGCGGTGTTGGAAATCACCATCGCGCGCACCAGGTCCAGCCGCTTGACCGCCAGCCCCTGCGCGATCATCCCGCCGATGGAAAGCCCCACGAACACGCAATCGGTCACACCCAGAAAGTCGAGCAGGCGTTCGGCATCGCGCACCAGCGCCCCCATCGAATAAGGGCCGGCCGGGCAAGAGGACAGCCCATGCCCCCGCTTGTCATAGCGGATCGCGCGCATGCCCGGCGGCAGCAACGCCACCACCTCGTCCCACAGCCGCAGGTCGGTCCCCAGCGAGTTCGAGAACACCACCGGCGCCCCGTCCGGGTCGCCATCCTCGCGGTAATGCAGCGCCACGTCGCCCAGATCGGCGATCTTCATGCGTTCCTCCCTAGTAGGGCAGCCCCACGTAATTCTCGGCCAGCGCCGTCTGCGCCGCAACCGAGGTTTCCAGCCAGGCCAGTTCGCTTTCCTGCATCCGCTGGTCGAACGGCGACTGGTCGGGAAACCGGTGCAGCATCGTCGTCATCGACCACGAGAACCGTTCGCATTTCCACACCCGCGCCAGCGCCCGGTGGGAATAGCGGTCGATCCCGTCGTCGTCGCCATCCCTGTAATGCGCGGCCAGCCCCGCATGCAGGTAATGCACGTCGGAAAACGCCAGGTTCAGCCCCTTGGCCCCGGTGGGCGGCACGATATGCGCGGCGTCGCCCACCAGGAACAGCCGCCCCCAGCGCATCGGCTCGGCCACGTAGGAGCGCAAGGGCGCGATGGATTTCTCGATCGACGGCCCGGTGATCAGCCGGTCGGCCGCGTCCTCGGGGATGCGGCGTTTCAATTCGTCCCAGAAGGCGGCGTCGGTCCAGCCCTCGGCCCGGTCGCTCAGCTGCACCTGGACGTAATAGCGGCTGAGGTTGTCGTTCCGCATCGAACACAGCGCAAAGCCGCGCGGGTGGTTGGCATAGATCAGCTCGTGCGACACCGGCGGCGTTTCCGACAGCACGCCCAGCCAGCCGAACGGATAGACCCGCTCGAACTCGCGCAGCACGTCCTTGGGGATGCAGGTCCGGCTGACCCCGTGGAACCCGTCGCAGCCGATGACGAAATCGCACGCGACCCGGTGTTCGCGCCCGTCCCGGACATAGGTGACCGAGGGCGCGTTCGAGTCGAGCCCCCAGGGCGTCACCCGCTCGGCCCGGTCGATCACGATGCCGCCCGCCGCGTCCCGCGCCGCGTACAGGTCGCGGGTCACCTCGGTCTGGCCATAGACCATCACCGATTTGCCCACCCGCGCCTCGAAATCGATGCGGAACCCGCGGTTCGCGGCGGCCAGATAGGTGCCGCTGTGGTGGAACCCCTCGCGCTCCATCCGCTCGCCCAGGCTCGCCCGGCGCAGCAGGTCCACGCTGCCCTGTTCCAGCACGCCCGCCCGGATTCGGCCCAGCACATGCGCGCGTTCGCGCCGTTCCAGGATGACGCTGTCGATCCCGTCCCGGTGCAAAAGCTGCGCCAGCAGCAGCCCCGAGGGGCCGCCGCCGATGATGCAGACCTGCGTGCGCATGCTATCCTCCCCGGGCGCGACAATGGACCGGCCCGCACGGGGCGTCAATCAGACCAGCCGCAGATGCGCCACCAGCTGCCCGTGGTCCGAGGCGCGCACGTTGTCCGGCGCCTCGGGGTGCGTGCCGTCGGCGATATGGTCGTTATAGACGCCCAGGTGGGTCATCTCGCCGATCCGGGCGGGCCAGTCGGGGTGGAAATGCCGCGACAGCAGGATCGCGTCGAACGAGTCGAACACGCCGCCGAAGGCGTTGGTATAGACCATGTCGCGCAGCGCCTTGCGGATGAACAGCGCCTCGGCCGAATGCAGCCGCACCCGCTCGATGCTTTCGCGGATCGCGGCGTCCTCCGCCTGCGTATACATGTCCTCGGCGGCCTTGGCGTCGTGGCGGCGCAGCCAGGTGTAATCGGCAAAGGGCCGTTCGCCCGAAATGATCTGTTGCGTGGCCGATTGCGGCGTCGCGTTCAGATCGCCCAGCACCGCCACCGAGTTGCCGGCCTCCAGCTCGTCCGCGACCAGCTTGCGCAGCACCCAGGCCTCGGCCATCCGCCGGACCGAGGCGCGCAGCACCCCCATCGCGCGCCCGGCCGCGTCATAGGCCGACAGGTCGATCTCGGGCGAGAACCGCGCGCCCTTGGGCCGCACGAACTCGCCCATCCGCGATTTCAGGTGCACGTTGAACACCGTCAGGACGTGGCCGCCCACGGGGATGCGCACCTTCAGGATCGGCCGGGTCAGCCGGTTCAACTGATAGTGCCCCGCATCGCCGCCGCCCAGGTGATGAAACGGGATCTCCAGCGGCGGGTCCAGCAGTTGGATCGATTGCGGCGCCCCGTCGAATCCGAACCGCGACAGCACCGCCAGCCCCGGCCGCCGCGCGCCCGGCCCGGAATCGGCCATGTTGGGGGCAAAGGCCAGGTCCGCCTCGGCATAGGGCGGGCGGTCGGGGGCCTGTGCATCCGCCGCCGCGATCACCTCGCGCAGGGGTTCGGGGTCGATGATCTCCTGGAACGCGACGATGTCGGAATCCATGCGGGTCAGTTGCCCGGCCATCCAGTCGCGTTTCGCCGCGTAATCCTCTGGCGTATAGGATTCAAACCGCTGATAGGGCTGATCCGGCCCGATCAGGTTCTGGGCGTTGAATGTTGCGATTCTGAAAGTCGTCACGCGGTCTCTCCGGCCCGGTCCAGCGCCATGCAAAAGGTTTCGCGCGTCACGTTCCCGCCCGAGGCCACCGCGATCACGGCGTCCCCCGCCAGCGCGTCCGGGCGATACAGCGCCGCGGCCAGCGCCACCGCGCCGCCCGGTTCCAGCACGATCTTCAGATGCTGGAACGCCGCGTCCATGGCGCGCAACGCCTCTTCCTCGCTCACGACCAGCCCCGGCCCGCACAGACGCGCCATGATCGGAAAGGTCATCTCGCCCGGGCTGGGCGTCAGGATCGCATCGCAAAGCGACCCCGCCCGCGCCGCGTTCGCCTGGATCCGCCCCGAGGCCAGCGAGCGCGCGGTGTCGTCGAACCCCTCGGGTTCCACCGGTCGCACCCGCAGCCCCGGCGCCCGCGCCTCCAGCGCCAGCGCCACCCCCGCCGTCAGCCCGCCCCCGCCGCAGGGGATCAGGACGTCGGCCTCGGTCACGCCCGCCTGCGCCCCGATCTCCAGACCCACCGTGCCTTGTCCGGCGATCACCTCTGCATCGTCGAAGGGTTTGACCAGCGTCAGCCCCCGCGCTCCGGCGATCTCGGCCCCCAGGGCGTCGCGGTCGCCGCTCGCGCGGTCATACAGAACCACCTCGGCGCCCAGCGCGCGGGTGCCCGCGATCTTCGTCGCGGGGGCATCCGACGGCATGATGATGACCGCCGGGCAGCCATGCGCGGCCGCCGCCCGCGCCACCCCCTGCGCGTGGTTGCCCGACGAATAGGCGATCACGCCGCGCGCCCGCACGTCCGGGTCCAGCGCGGAAATCGCCGCCCAGCCGCCGCGCGCCTTGAAGCTGCCGGTATGTTGCAGGCATTCGGCCTTGACCAGCACCCGCCGCCCCGCGATCCGGTCCAGCGCGGGGGACGACAACAGGGGCGTTTCGCGCACATGGCCCGCCAGCCGCGCCGCCGCCGCCTCGATCCTTTCGATCGTCATGCCACCGCCCCCAGGAAGGCGCGGATCGCGGCCAGGCTTTCGGGTTCGTCCAGGAACGGGATATGCGCGCGCCCCGGCACCTCGGCAAAGATCAGGTCGGGGCGGCGGCGGCGCATCTCGTCGGCGGCGGTCCGCGACAACAGGTCAGAATTCGCCCCCCGGATCAGCGCCACGGGTTTGCCCGCCAGCGCGTCGAACAGCGGCCACAAATCCGGCGCCGCACCCTCGAAGGCGGCCAGGAACGCCTCGCGCAGCGCCGGGTCGTAATTGATCTTCAGCCCCTCGGGCGTCGCCACGAAATGGTGCCGCGCCTCCTCCAGCCAGCGCGCCTCCGGCACGCCCTCGAACCCCGCCATGCTGCGCGCCAGCGCCGCCGCCGCCTCGTCGTGCGTTTTCACCGCGGGGTTCCGCCCCACGTAATCGAAAATCCGCTCCAGCCCCGGCCGGGCGATTTCCGGGCCGACATCGTTCAGGCACAGCCCCGCCACGCGGTCGGGCACGGTGGCGGCCAGCACCATCCCGATCAGCCCCCCGCGCGAGGTGCCCAGGATCGGCACCGCCCCCAGCCCGAGGTGATCCAGCAGGCCCACCGCGTCCTGCGCCTCTTGCGGCAGGGTATAGGTGTCGGCGCCGGTCCACTCCGACGCCCCGCGCCCGCGATAATCCATGCAGATCATGCGGATGCCGGGCAGGTGCGGGCCTAGGTAGTCGAAATCGCTGGCGTTCCGCGTCAGCCCCGCCAGGCACAGCAGCGGCGGCCCCTCGCCCGTGACGCGATAGGCGATGCGCGCGCCGTCTTGCGCCCTGAAATGCTCCATCATGCCCCCTCCGCCAGCGCCGGGATGCCGGCCAGGTCGTTCAGCACATGCGCGGGCCGCCAGGGCATCCGGTCCACCGGCAGGCCCGCCCGGTTCACCCAGGCGGTGACGAAGCC
Source organism: Rhodovulum marinum (assembly GCF_004343075.1). GTDB lineage: Bacteria > Pseudomonadota > Alphaproteobacteria > Rhodobacterales > Rhodobacteraceae > Rhodovulum > Rhodovulum marinum. The sequence continues at coordinate 233,191 of NZ_SLXP01000001.1, read as the reverse complement.
GTAGCCCGCCGCCGCCGCCGCGTCCCAGCCGTTCGACGACACGAACAGAACCTCGTCCGGGCCACAGCCGAACCGCGCCCCCACCAGGTCGTAGACCTGCGGCGCGGGCTTGAAGATGCCGACGCTTTCCACCGACAGCACGTCATCCAGCAGCGCCCCGATCCCGGCCGAGCCCACCGCGTCGGCCAGCATCCCCGGCGCCCCGTTCGACAGGATCGCCGTGCCCTTTCCCGCCTGCTTCAGCGCCGACAGCACGCCCGGCACCTCCGGGTAGGCCGACAATTCCCGATACAGCGCCAGCAATCGCGCCCGCAGCCCTTCGTCGCCCGCCAGCCCGTGCGCCTCCATCGCCCAGTCCAGGCCATCGGCCGTCACCTGCCAGAAATCCGCATGCGCCCCGGTGATCGCCCTCAGCCAGCTGTATTCCAGCTGCTTGCGCCGCCAATCCTCGGCCAGTCGCGGCCACAGGTCGGCCAGCCGGTCGCAGCCCGGCTCGGCGGCCGCCTCGCGCGCGGCGGCACTCACGTCGAACAGCGTGCCATAGGCGTCGAAGATGCAGGTGGTGATCGCCATGCCGGGCCTCCTCGGGCCGACACTGGCACAGGGCGGCCGGGGGGGAAAGGTGCCCCGCGCATGGCGGCGGCCGCGAAATCGGCTATCTTCGCCCCAGCCGAAAGGAGCCCCCATGGCGCAGCATCACGGACAGGTCTGGTGGACCGAACTCAGAACCGGCGACGTGCCCAAGGCACTCGCCTATTACCGCGACCTCTGCGGCTGGAACTTCGAGGCGTTCGACATGCAGGGCGTCGCCTATCACGTCGGCCGCCGCGGCGACCGCCCGATCATCGGCATCGTCGCCCTTTCCGCGCTGCCCGACCTTGCCGGCCTGCCGCCGCACTGGTTCAGCTATTTCGCCGTCAACGACATCGACCGCGCGCTGGCCAAAAGCACCGCCCGCGGCGGCCAGACCCTGCGCGGCCCCCTCCCGATCGAGGGGCTGGGCCGCATCGCCATCGTCACCGACCCCACCGGCGCGGCGCTGGGCCTGATCCAGCCCGAAACCTGACGCCCCCGGGGGTTTACATCGCGGCCCCGGACTTTACGTTGGCCCCACGCCCAGAGCACCTGCGCCGCGCGCGGCCTCTGCAAACCCATTCCCACGACAATCGAAAGAGACACCCATGACCCAGGTCAAAGCGGGCGACAAGGTTCGCATCCATTACACCGGCACGCTGGCCGACGGCACCACCTTCGACAGTTCCCAAGGCCGCGACCCGCTGGAATTCACCGTCGGCTCGGGCGAGATCATCCCCGGCCTCGATTCCGCCCTGCCCGGCATGGCCGCCGGCGACAAGAAAACCGTCGAGATCCCCTGCGCCGAGGCCTATGGCGAGGCCAACCCCGAGGCGCGCCAGGCCATCCCCCGCGCCCAGGTCCCGGCCGAGATCCCGCTGGAAATTGGCACCCGGCTGCAACTGCAAACCCCCCAGGGCCAGGTCATGCCCGTCACCGTGGCCGAGGTCACGGACGACGAGGTGGTGCTCGATGCCAACCACCCGCTCGCGGGCCAGGACCTGACCTTCGCGATCGAGCTGGTCTCCATCGGCTGACGCTTGGGGCTTGGCGCAGGCGGGCGTCCCGTGGTCAACTGGACGCCCGCCCGACAGGAGCGCCGCCATGCCCCAACCCGTCGAAACCCTGCTCGCCCGCATCCGCGAGCTTCAGGACAGCCTCCAGGAGGAACTGGAGGAAAAGCGCGCCGAGTTCCGCTATCGCATCGTGTCGGGCCGCGCCCGGTTCGAGGACGAGGTGCTGGCCCGCCACCGCGCGCTCAAGGTCAGCCTCTTGGCCTTCCTCGCCAGCCCGCGGCCGCTGTTCATCCTGACGGCGCCCGCGATCTACGCGCTGATCCTGCCGCTTGCGCTGCTCGACCTGTTCATGGCGATCTACCAGGCGGTCTGCTTCCCGGTCTACGGCATCGAAAAGGTCCGCCGCGGCGACTACGTCTTCATCGACCGCCACCAGCTGGCCTACCTGAACGGCTTGCAGAAACTGAACTGCGTCTATTGCGGCTATGCCAACGGGGTGATCGCGTTGGCCCGAGAGGTGGCGGCCCGGACCGAGCAATACTGGTGCCCCATCAAACACTCCCGCCGCATCGCCGACCCCCACGCCTTCTACGGCAACTTCACCGATTTCGGCGACGCCGAGGGCTTCCACGCCCGGCAATCGGGGCTGCGTTCTGATTTGCGGCGGATCAGGGGGCGGTAGGGGGTGGCTGCCAGAGGCCGGAAAAGCTTTCTTGCCCTACCATGCAGGCGGAGTATCGAGCAGACGCAGTGAAAGGGTGTGGGAGAATAACGGCCCAGAGTCCCCGTCCGACCGCTGATGGCGATGCGGCAGTTGCAGCTCGCATCGCCGACGTTCGTATAGCTTCAAGCATTACAGACCAACTCGATGACTGGGTCGCGATAAAAATCGCCGATTGGTTTGATCTTTCAGAATTCTGCTTTGTCGTCTAGAACGAATTCCGATACGGCCTCAACCTCTTCCCGATATAGGGTCCTAGCGGATGCGACGCGACAAATACCGCAAAGTTACTGTGAGGTCGTTGGATGCCTGTGTCATTACGTATGAAATCCTCAACGATCTGAAGCCAATAAGGGTCCCGAAGCGGAGAGAGTACTGAGCCATCATTGTGGAATTGCGGGCGAGATTTCAATTCAAGCCCAGAAAATCGAATATCCTTTTCTGGTTTGGTGCCACCAATCACCGCCAATTCGGATTTCACTCCCTTTGTAGGGGTGGAATATTCATCCTTGTTCGTCACGACAAACCCACTGCCATCGGCGAGTTTGTCAGCTCTTGTGATCTCAAATCGGCGATCTTTACGTCCAGTTGTCATGGTTAAGGATTTGACTTGCGTCTCATCAAGGTCTTGCGGGATGTAAATGACTTTATCGGCGTTAAGCCATTGCAATGCATTTAGTCTGAGAACGTCTTTTCTTTTTGTTAAAATCAAGTAGCCGCTTCTATCTGCGACCCTGTAAGTGCCTGAATCCAAGAGCATTAGGGAAAAATTTGGTGAAATTGGCATGAGGATTTGCAACCCAGCGGTGGCAAGCCCCGTGCCATGGTTGCTTGGAAATCTGCGACGGCAAAACCAGTTTGTTACGATCACTGGATGGTCAGAAATTACAAATGGTGTGCTGGTTTTGTTTTCAATTATGATTTGCTTCAAGTCATACAATAGCGGACTTGCTTTAATCGCATTGACAGTTGCTATCGTGGGGCTGTTTTTGACCCGTATTCGCACGCTTCGCAAAGCGTCTTCATCAAGGGAGCCTGAGAGGTATAGTTTCGCCATGGCCTCAAATCTGTCGCTCTGATCTTCAGCCGAGCGTAGTGTTCTGCCATATTGCATAGCAAGGAAGAGAGGTATTTCATGTCTCTTGATCGCTGAAATCCTCTTGGATTGAGTGAGTTGCCTTAGAAGGCTGGCTTGCGCGCCCTCGATTAAAGATAGATTTTTTTCAACCTCAAGATTGTCGCCATAGAAATAGTCTTGACAACACTGCTCACGCAGGGAAGCGCCTCTGATCATTTTCTTTGACGGTATATGAAAAAGGTTGATCCGTTTGGCGGACGCATCTGCTGAAAAGTGTCGAAGGACATGCTTGGGAACGAAATGTTGTCGCTTGTTGTCGGCCAAGGCTGCCCCCAGAAACGGAATCTACTCTCAAACATCTTGTGTTTCTGATGACGAAACACAACCCAGACCGTAGCATTCATATGGGTTGAGGCGCTCAGGAGGTTAGTGGAGCGCAGTCTCAGGTAATTACCTTTTTCAAAACAGGAAACTTGAATATCTGCCCTGAAAAAATTTTGAGTTGCTGGCTACAACGCAGCAAAAGTCCGCTTGCCGCCCGTCTCTACGGGCCAGTCGCCGCGCCGGGCCTCCCGGTCATACCGCAAGCCAGCCAGAGCAGACCTATAACCAACCGTGGTCACGGTCTTACCGCCTCTGTCACCCACCCAAAACCCCTCAAGAGAGTCCGAAAAAAGTCATATGGGATTCATATGCGATTCATATGGAATTCATATGCCGGAATCCGGGCTCCGCGGCCCCGCATCTAGCCTCAGACCCGCTCGATCACGCGGGCGTTCCGCAGCCGCAATTCGTGGTCGACGAACCCCCGTTCGTCCCCCGTCAGCGCTTGGTGACGGCCATAGATCGGCCGCGCCCGGTCGTTCAGGATCGGCGCCTCCCAGCCGTCGGTCGTGGCAAAGAACCGCCGCGCCCCCTCCACCCCGAACTCGCGCAGATAGCCCTGCACCACCACGTCGACATAGCTGAGCAGAACGGGGTGCCGGATGCTGGGCGCGGCGGCTTTTTCCTTATGTATTGCATAGACTTGCACGTCGACCGGGTGGCCCGCCTCGTGGTCCACCGCGTGGCTGACCGGGTGCCGGTCATAGGCCCGTTCGCGTTCGTCCAACGCGGCCCAGTCATGCCCCGGCACCGCCGCGATCAGCCCCTCGATCACCGCGCCGGGGGCGGGCACCGCCGACAGGAACGCCACCTCGCGCAGCGTCGTATGCGTCCACGCCCGCCGCCACCCCGTCAGCCGCGCCCTTGTGGCGCGCGGGTAATCATGGGTCGCCCGGTTCACCAGCGACCCGTAGCCGAAGAAATACGGATCCTGCATTTCCCCAATTTGCAACCCCCCCAAGCGATTGCAAGCCCTTGCCGGGAAACGACCCATGATCTACGAAGGCCGACATCCGCCCACGGGAGAATCCGGCCGCCAAGGCCGGTGCCGAAGGAGCAACCGCCCCGGTAAACTCTCAGGCCACAGGACCGCGGGCGGTCAGGAACTCTGGAGAGAGGCGCGGGGGCCCGCGCCCGCCGAAGGGATAGCGATCTCAGGCGAAGGGACAGAGGGGGCATCGCGACGGGCATCCATCGGGGAGGCCCGGAAACGGTGCCGGGCCGCGCGGCTGCCCCGGCAGGAAAAGAGGGCCGGATGACGGAGTTGCGGCGCACCGCGCTATACGATCTGCACGTGGAGCTGGGCGCGAAGATGGTGCCCTTTGCGGGCTATGACATGCCCGTTCAATACGCCCTTGGCGTGATGAAGGAGCACCTGCATTGCCGCGCGCAGGCGGGGCTGTTCGATGTCAGCCACATGGGCCAGGTGGTGCTGCGCCCGCGCTCGGGCGAGGGGGCGGATGCCGCCCGCGCGCTGGAGGCGCTGGTGCCGGTCGACCTGCTGGGGCTGAAACCGGGCCGCCAGCGCTATGCCATGTTCACCGATGCGGCGGGGGGCATCCTGGACGACCTGATGGTGACGAACCGCTGCGACGACCTGTTCCTGGTGGTCAACGCCGCCTGCAAGGCCGCCGATCTCGCGCATCTGCGGGCGCATCTGTCGGACACCTGCGAGGTCGAGGAGATCACCGACCGCTGCCTTCTGGCGCTGCAGGGACCGGCCGCCGAGGCGGTGCTGGAGGCGCTGGCCCCCGGCGTGGCCGCCATGCGCTTCATGGATGCGGCCACCATCGACAGCGATTACGGCCCGCTTTGGGTGTCGCGCTCGGGCTATACCGGCGAGGACGGGTACGAGGTCTCGGTGCCCGAGGGGCAGGCCGTGGCCTTTGCCCGCGCGCTGCTCGCCCACGCGGCGGTCGAGCCCATCGGGCTGGGCGCGCGCGACAGCCTGCGGCTGGAAGCGGGGCTGTGCCTTTACGGCCACGACATCGACACGACCACGTCGCCCGTCGAGGCGAACCTGCGCTGGGCGATCCAGAAGGCGCGGCGTTCGGGCGGGGATCGCGCCGGCGGTTTCCCGGGGGCGGATCGCATCCTGGCCGAGCTGGACAACGGCCCCGACCGCCTGCGCGTGGGCCTGCGCCCCGGCACCCGCGCGCCGATGCGCGAGGGCACGGCCCTGTTCGCCACCGAGGATGCCGAGGCGCCCGTGGGCGCCGTCACCTCGGGCGCGTTCGGGCCCACGGTCGGGGCGCCGGTTTCGATGGGCTACGTGCCCGTTGATCTTGCCCGCGAAGGGCGCACACTTTGGGGCGAGGTGCGGGGCAAACGGCTGCCCGTCGAGGTGGCCGCCCTGCCTTTCGCACCGCACGGTTACAAGCGTTGAGGGACACCCACATGAAATACACCGAAGAACACGAATGGCTGCGCGTCGAGGATGACCTGGTGGTCGTCGGCATCACCCAGCACGCCGCCGAACAACTGGGCGATATCGTTTTTGTCGAGCTGCCCGACGAGGGGAAAACCGTCTCGAAGGATGACGAGGTGGTGGTGATCGAAAGCGTCAAGGCCGCGTCCGACATCCTTGCCCCGCTGGATGGCGAGATCGTCGAGGTCAACGAGGCGCTGCCCGACAACCCGGGCCTTGTGAACGACGACCCGCTGGGCGAGGCCTGGTTCTTCAAGATGAAGATCGAGGACATGAGCGCGCTGGACGAGTTCATGGACGAGGCCGCCTACAAGACATTCATCGGCTGACCGGACATCAAGATGCCCTACACCCCCAGCAACTACCTGCCCTACGACTTTGCCAACCGCCGCCATATCGGCCCCTCGCCCGAGGAAATGGTCGAGATGCTGGAGGTGTTGGGGCTGAAGACCCTGGAAGAGCTGATCGACGAGACGGTGCCCGCCAGCATCCGCCAGGCCGCGCCGCTGGATTTCGGCAAGCCGAAATCGGAACGCGAGATGCTGTGGTACATGCGCCAGATCGCCAAGAAGAACCGCCCCTTCACCACGATGATCGGGCAGGGCTTCTATGGCACGGTCACGCCCCCCGCGATCCAGCGCAACATCCTGGAAAACCCCGCCTGGTACACGGCCTACACCCCCTACCAGCCGGAAATCAGCCAGGGCCGGCTAGAGGCGTTGCTGAACTACCAGACCATGGTCAGCGACCTCACGGGGCTGGAAATCGCCAACGCGTCCCTGCTGGACGAGGCGACGGCCTGCGCCGAGGCGATGACCATGGCGCAGCGCGTCGCGAAATCGAAGGCGGGTGCGATCTTCGTCGATCACCACTGCCACCCGCAGAACATCGCGGTGATCCGTACCCGCGCCGAACCGCTGGGGATCGAGGTGATCGTGGGCGACCCCTTTGCCGACCTGGACCCGGGCCGCGTGTTCGCGGGCATCTTCCAGTATCCGGGCACCTACGGGCATATCCACGACTTCACCGACCCCATCGCGGCGCTGCATGACACCGGCGCGCTGGGCATCGTGGTGGCCGACCCGATGGCGCTTGTCGTGCTCAAGGAGCCGGGCGCGATGGGCGCCGATATCGCCGTGGGTTCGACCCAGCGGTTCGGCGTGCCGATGGGTTATGGTGGGCCGCACGCGGCCTACATGGCGTGTCGCGAGGCGTATAAACGCGCGATGCCCGGCCGCATCGTGGGCGTGTCGGTCGACGCCCATGGGCACAAGGCCTATCGGCTGGCCCTGCAAACCCGCGAACAGCATATTCGCCGGGAAAAGGCGACGTCGAACGTCTGCACCGCGCAGGCGCTGTTGGCGGTGATCGCCGGGTTCTATGCCGTGTTCCACGGCCCCAAGGGCCTGAAGGCCATCGCCCAGCGCATCCACCGCAAGGCCGTGCGCACCGCGCGGGGCCTCGAAGAGGCGGGGTTCACGGTCGAGCCGGCCGAGTTCTTCGACACCTTCACCGTCGAGGTCGGCCCGATGCAGGGCGTGATCTTCAAGGCCGCGCAGGCCGAGCGGATCAACATCCGCAAGGTGGGCAAGACCCGGCTGGGGATCTCGCTGGACGAAACCACCCGCCCCGCGAGCATCGAGGCGCTGTGGCGCGCCTTCGGCATCGCCCGCAAGGACACCGGCGGCGACGGGCAGTATCGCTTTCCCGACGGGATGGTGCGCAAGTCGGACTACCTGACCCACCCGGTCTTTCACATGAACCGGGCCGAGACCGAGATGATGCGCTACATGCGCCGTCTGGCCGACCGCGACCTTGCGCTGGACCGCGCGATGATCCCGCTGGGGTCCTGCACGATGAAGCTGAACGCCGCGGTCGAGATGATGCCGATCACCTGGCCCGAATTCGCGAACGTGCACCCGCTGGCCCCCGCCGACCAGGTCAAGGGCTATACCGAGATGCTGGCCGACCTGGCCGACAAGCTGTGCCGGATCACCGGCTATGACGCGATGTCGATGCAGCCCAATTCCGGCGCGCAGGGCGAATATGCGGGGCTTCTGACCATCGCCGCGTATCATCGGGCGAACGGCCAGGGGCACCGGAATGTCTGCCTGATCCCGACCTCGGCCCATGGCACCAACCCCGCCTCGGCGCAGATGGCGGGGATGAAGGTCGTGGCGGTCAAGGCGGCCCCGAACGGCGATATCGACCTGGCCGATTTCTGCGCCAGGGCCGAGGCCGCGGGCGACAATCTTGCCGCCTGCATGATCACCTATCCCTCGACCCACGGTGTCTTCGAGGAAACCGTGCGCGAGGTCTGCGAGATCACCCACCGCTTCGGCGGGCAGGTCTACCTGGACGGCGCGAACCTGAACGCGCTGGTGGGGCTGGTGAAACCCGGCGAGATCGGCGCCGATGTCAGCCACCTGAACCTGCACAAGACCTTCTGCATCCCGCATGGGGGCGGCGGTCCCGGCATGGGGCCGATCGGGGTCAAGGCGCATCTGGCCCCGCACCTGCCCGGCGACCCGCTGCGGGGCGGGCAGGGGGCCGTCAGCGGTGCGATGCACGGCTCGGCCTCGATCCTGCCGATCAGTTTCGCCTATATCCTGCTGATGGGGGGCGCGGGGCTGACCCAGGCCACCAAGGTCGCGATCCTGAACGCGAACTACATCGCGAAACGGCTGGAGGGCGCCTATGACGTGCTGTTCAAGGGCAAGGGCGGCCGGGTGGCGCATGAATGCATCATCGACACCCGCCCCTTCGCCGACAGCGCGGGCGTGAGTGTCGACGATATCGCCAAGCGGCTGGTCGATTGCGGGTTCCACGCGCCGACGATGAGCTGGCCGGTCGCGGGCACCCTGATGATCGAACCCACCGAGAGCGAGACCAAGGCCGAACTGGACCGGTTCATCACCGCGATGCTGGCGATCCGCGACGAGATCCGCGAAATCGAGGAGGGCCGCGCCGACCGCGAGAACAACCCGCTGAAGCGCGCGCCCCACACCGTGGAGGACCTGGTGAACGACTGGGACCGGCCCTATACCCGCGAGCAGGCCTGTTTCCCGCCGGGCGCCTTCCGGGTCGACAAGTACTGGCCGCCGGTCAACCGGGTGGACAACGTCTATGGCGACCGCCACCTGGTGTGCACCTGCCCGCCGGTCGAGGACCTGGCCGAGGCGGCGGAATAGTCCGCCCCGGCGCCGGGCGCGCCGGGTCTGGATCCGGGGCAGGGGGGCTCTGCCCCCCGTCCTTCGGACTCCCCCCGGGATATTTCGGGCCAGAAGAAGGCCGGGCCGGTTCTTTTCCGGGGAAGGGCGTTTCAAGCGCGCGATCGGGGCCGTCATCGGTCCGAGCGGCACTGGCGGCTGGGGGCGCTAGCCGTGGGCGAGGGCTTTCAGCGCGGCCTTGTCCTCGTCGAGCGCCAGCGCCAGTTCGGCATGGGCCAGCGCCCGCATCGTCATCCGGTCCGCGGCCTGGGCGAACCCGGCATCGGCGCCGGTGCGCAGCGTATTCAGCGCCTTGATGAGGCGGCGCATCACCTCGACCATGCCGGCCCCGTCGCGGGCGATGGCGCCGAAGGCGTCCTCCACCAGGTCGTCGGCGCGGATCGTCGGGGCGAAGAGGGCCGGATAGCGCACCTCGTCATCGGCCGGGCCGCATTCGGCCAGCAGGCGTTCCAGCCGCCCGATCACGTCGATGGCCGTGCCCGGGTCGTTCAGCCCCGGCGACAGCGCGCGCGAGGCGATTTCCGACAGCACCACGAGGGCGAAGCGCGCATCCTGGTCGAAGCTGCGGACCGGGCCGATCTCGAAGGCGGGGCGGATCGCGTCGGCGGGCGCGCGGCCGGCGGGGTAGACCCAGGCCAGCGGCGCGCCTTCGACCAGGAATTCCCCGGGCGCGGCGGTGACATGGATCTCGGCCTCCACATCCCTGGCCACCGCCGACAGGCCGGCCATGTCGACGAACTGGACATAGCCGCCGCGCGGGGCGGGGACCGGCTCGGCGCCGTCGGGAATGGCCGCCGGGCCGGGCAGGGGCCGCGCGCCCAGGCTGGGTGCGGCGCGGGTCCGTTTCAGCGTCGTGCGGGCACGTGCCGCGACCTGGCCGATGGTTTCGTCCATGCTGCCCAGCCGGGACAGGTGGTCGATCCAGCGCAGGATGGCCAGCACCACCAGCGCCACCACCAGCACCGTGAACAGGAACACCACCACCGGCGCCGAGCCCGCATGCAGCCCGGCCCGGAACAGGATGATCGACACCAGCGCGAAGACGAAGGCGCCGAGGAAGGTGGCCAGCACCGTCTGGGTCGTCGTGTCCTCCAGCAACAGCCGGTGCGAGCGCGGCGTCACCTGGGCCGAGGCCGCGCGGTGGGCCGAGACCATGACCGACAGCGAGAAGGTGGTGACCGCCAGCATCGAGGAGGCCAGCACGTTGAGGATCGGCATCACCGCGTCCTCGCCGATCCGGTCGGCCAGCGCGACGGGCATGATCGGGTCGAGCGCAGCGGCGGTCAGGGCGGCGACCACGCCGAGCAGCGCGATCAGCGTCGTCCTGACCCAAAGCCTGCGCGACAGGCGGATCAGTTGCCAGAGCCGTTTCGATAGCATGGCGCGGTCTCCCGGGGACGTCCGGGCCCAGCCTAGCAGGTCGGGTGCGCCGGTCCAGCCGCCGCGATCAGCCGGGTCGGGTGAAGGTCGTCGGCGGAAAAGGCCACGCCGCGATCGGCCAGCCAGGCGGTGAAGTGGCGGGTCTTGGCCTCGAGCGAACAGGTCCCCGCCAGGCAGGCCGGGTCCGCGGCATGGGTTTCGCGCAAGCGCAGCCGGCCGGCCGGTGACAGCCGGGCCCAGGGCGTCATGTCGTCGGGATTTGCATCATCCATGAGTCAAGTTTGCCCTTGAAAACGGCCGCGTTCAAGGTGATATATTCAATATGATGAATGTAAGCGGAGGGCGCGCCATGGCTGCCGGACTGAAACTGACCTGCACCGAGTGCGGCGCCGTGAACCGGGTGCCGGCGGACAAGCTGGATGCGGGTCCGAAATGCGGCACCTGCGGGGGGCGGCTGGCCGCAGGCAAGGTGGCCGAGATCGACTTCGCGACCCTGCAGAAATGCATCAAGGGCGACGACCTGCCGCTGCTGGTGGATTTCTGGGCCGCGTGGTGCGGGCCGTGCCGGATGATGGCGCCGCAATTCGCGCAGGCCGCACAGGCGATGGCACCCCGGGTGCGATTTGCCAAGGTCGATACCCAGTCCAACCCCGACGCCACGGTGCGGTATGACATCCGTGGCATCCCGCTGCTGATCCTGTTCCACAAGGGGCGCGAGGTTGCCCGCCTGACGGGCGCGCGGCCCGCGGCCGATATTCAGGCCTTCGTGCGCCAACATGTCGGCGAGACCGCTTGACAAGCCCCGCGCCATGGGCCACATGAGCGCCCATCGGGGCCGTAGCTCAGTTGGGAGAGCGCGTCGTTCGCAATGACGAGGTCAGGGGTTCGATTCCCCTCGGCTCCACCATACTCATATTCGGTTAGTCGGGCGTCGCCTCGGGATCTTCATTTTCCGTGGATCGAACCTGGTTCGATCCCGCTCCGGGCGGCTCCACCATCCCGCACTTTTGGGTTGAAGATTCCGCTTACACCCTGAAGGTAAAGGTGGTTTTGGCGGTTCGATAAATCCGCTCGGGCGTCCTGATTCCGGCGCGCTCCTGTCGATCTCTCCTTCAGCCTGATCTTCTCCCGCTCCTGCTCTGTGATGCGCTTTTCATAGGGCCCGATCACGGACGGGCTGTACGCAGTCATGATACGGTCGAGCAGATTGTCGATCTGTTGGCCTGTATCCTTGACGCGGTGTTTCGCTTTGCGGTCAGAGAAGCAAGCATCGCATCTGCAGGTGGTCGGTTCTTATGTCCGGGGCGGCCCGCAGAACAAAAAAGGGCGATGTCGTGATCCGGGTGGCACATGAAAGAGTGACCGTCGCGCAACCTGGCCGCCCGCGAACCGTGGGGTTTACTGGTATCGCCAAGCAGGGTGCATGGGGCAGAGACGTGCGAAACGCATTGGGCAAAGATCGCTCCATGCCCCAATGCTTCGGTGGACATACCGGTTGGGGCGAAAAACCTGTCAGAAGCTGCGCGCCAGTGTCAGCTTGACCGTGCGTCCCGGCGCGGGCCGGGTGGCAAGATGGGGCGTGTAGTCCAGGTCGAAGGCGTTCTCCAACCCGACCCGGATTTCCGTCCCCTCGAACATGCCCCTGTCCGGTCGCCATGTCGCGCGCAGGTTATGCACGGTGCTCGATGGTGTCGGGTTGGACGCGCGGTCCATCCGGGCGTCATGCACCACCTCCCAGCTCAGATCGAAGCGGTCATCCCATTTCCGCCCCATCGTCAACCGCAGTTGATCTGCTGGCGTGCCCTCCCAGTCGCCCTTGTTGCCCGGCGTGCGGTTTTTGCCCCGCGCCACATTCGCATTCACGTCGGCGTAATAGCCATCGGACAGGCTGTAGGCGGCCTCCAGTTCCAGGCCCTTCAGCCGGGCATCGGTGATCGGGATCATGGTCGATGTCGTGTACGAGGTGATGTCCCGGATCTCGGTGTGGTAGAGATTGGCCTTGACCGCGAAATCGTCACCGTCGCGGAACACCCCCGTCCGGTCGTAGGACAAGCCGATCTCGTAGCTGCGGGCCTTTTCGCTTTGGGTCATGTAGGCGGGGGTGCCGAGATCGTCGATGATCGGCAGGTTCTCGGTGTAGGCCGCGCTGCCGAATACCGCCCAGCCATTGCCGAAGGCGTAGCGCGCCGAAATCCCGCCCATCAGCGCGTCATTCTCGTAATCATCATAGGCCGCGCCGCCGATCCGCTGGGTTTCGTACCGCAGCGCGGGTGTCAGGGTCAGCCCGCCCACGGTCATGTCGTCTACAGCGAACAGCGCAAGCCGTTCGTCCGTGCCCCCGGGCGCCGAGGCCGCGTCGCGCCGTTCCTTGCGGATCAGCTCGACCCCGGTGCGCAGGTCGTGGCCGAACGCACCGGCATCGAATTGCGCCCGGTTCTTCACCGTCAGCTTGGTCGTTTCATAGCGGTGATCGGCGTTCACCAAGGCGGCCAGCCCCCCGGTCTGCCCGCTGACGCCCTCGCTGTCGATTTCCTGGTCCGCGTAGGACAGGGTCGCGGTCAGGTTCAGCAGCGGATTGTCCGCCGGGTCGAGGCGGTATTCCAGGATCGCGGTGCGTGACCGGGTCTTGCGATCGACATTGCCGAAGGCCCCCGCGGACGTGCCGAACGTGTCATAAGGCACGTCCTTTTCATCGGAACTGGTGTCCGAGAAACTCAGGCTGACGGACTGCGCATCCCCCGCGCCGAAGGTGTATTTGCCCTTCACCAGCCACGAGGGCAGGTCGAATCCGTCGGTCCCGATGTCGTCGCCCGACCCGTCCTGTTGCACGTCCTGGCTGCGATACGTGTAGTTGCCCAGGAATTCCAGCCGCTCGGTCGGTTGCCACGCCAGGATCGTCGAGGACACCCAGGCGTTGCCATTGCTGCCGTATTGCAGGGTCTGGCGCAGCTTCACCCCCGGTTCGCCGCCGGTGAAATCTGACGCGTCCTTGCTGTCCAGCCGCACCAGCCCGCCGACGATGCCCGAGCCGTATTCGAAGGTGCCCGCCATGCCGCGGATCACCGTCACTTCCTTGTAAAGTTCGGGGTCGGTGAACAACTGTGTGCCGATCCGGTAAAGCTCCTCGGACCCCACGTTCGCCCCGTCCACCTGGATCGCCACCTTCTGGTCGGATCCATAGGTTGAATTCGCGCCGAAGCCGCGGATGTTGATGCCCGACCCTTGCGGCGTGGTGCCGTTGATCAGCGTCACGCCGGGCACCGAATCGACCAGTTCCGCGATCGTGGCGGCCTGGCGGTCCTCGATTTCCTCTTCGTCGACGACGGTTTCGGCGGTGGCGGTGTCGGTCAGCACCTCGCGCTTGCTCTTGGCCAGGAAGACCGGATCGAGGGTGAAGCTGTCCTGTGCGGCGGCCGGCAGGGTCAGTGTCAGGGCCGTGCCGCAAAGCAGCACGCAGATGGTGGTGGATCGCGCGTTCATACCTATCCCCTTTTCAGAACACGATTGTCACGTGGCTGGCGAAGGGCTGGCGCGTGATTTTCTTCGATGAATCGCCGTTCGGGTGAACGGCGCTGTTGCATCGGCTAATTAATCTGATAGTTTCTGTCAACATTGATGGCCGCGCGAACGGCCCCGCGATCCAGCCAGCCCGGGGAACCCCGGACAGCCAGGCCGCACCTCACCACAACCGATGCGAAAGGAGCCTCTTATGGGAGAGGGCGTCACCTTGTTGCCGGAGCGGATCAGGGCCGTCCGGCGGGAAAAATCCACCATGCGCAGCCGCGACCTGGCCGACAGTCTGGGCATCGCCGAGGCCGAGGTGCTGGCCGCGGAAACGGGGCGCGGCGTTACGCGCATCGCGGCGCATCCGGACGCGCTGATGGCCGCGATGCCGGGGTTCGGCGCGGTCATGGCGCTGACGCGGAACGACAGCGCGGTGATCGAGAAGACCGGGGTCTACGGCGACTATACCCCCGGCGCCCATGCGGCGATGGTTCTTTCCCCCGCGATCGACCTGCGGATCTTCCCGAAACACTGGGTCCATGCCTTTGCCGTCGAAGAGGAAAAGGGCGGGGCGCTGCGGCGGTCGCTCCAGGTCTTCGACGCGGCGGGCGATGCGGTTCACAAGATCTTCCTCGGGGCCGAGGCGCCGGAAAATGCATGGGCCGAGCTGGTCGCCACGCTGCGCCTTGCGGACCAGTCCGAAACCCTGTCGCTTGCGGCCCGAACGCCCACCGAACCCGCGAAATCCGACCCGGCCCGGGCCGACCGCCTGCGCGCCGAGTGGGACGGGCTGACCGACACCCACCAGTTCCTGCAGATGGTGCGCAAGCTCAGGATGAACCGCCTTGGCGCCTACCGGATCGCTGGCGCGCCTTACGTCCGTCCGCTCGATCCCGGCTGCATCTCTGGCCTGCTCAATGCGCTGGCCACGGATGCGCTGCCCTTCATGCTGTTCGTCGGCAACCTGGGCTGCATCGAGATCCACGGCGGCCCGATCCGGACGGTCAAGCCGACCGGGCCGTGGCTGAACATCCTCGACCCCGCGTTCAACCTGCACCTTCGGGCCGATCACGTGGCCGAGGTCTGGGCAGTGACCAAGCCCACGAAACGCGGCCCCGCGATCTCGGTCGAGGCGTTCGACGCGAAGGGCGGGTTGATCCTGCAAGCCTTCGGCCACCGCGTGGGCGAGGTGGACCACACCCCCGCATGGAACGATCTGGTCGCGGCCCTGCCCGGCCTTGCCCAGGAGGTAAGCGCATGATCCGCCCGCTTTTCGCGGCGCTGGCCCTCGCAGCACTTCCCGCCCAGGCGGCCGACCGGGTGGTCTCGGTCGGTGGGTCGATCACCGAGATCGTCGTCGCACTTGGCCAGGGCGACCGGCTGGTCGCCCGCGACACCACCTCGACCTACCCCGAAACCGTCAGCGATTTGCCCGATGTGGGCTATGTCCGCCGCCTCTCGCCAGAGGGCGTTCTGTCCGTCGATCCCGACCTGATCCTCGCCGAGGAGGGCGCGGGGCCACCCGAAACCGTCGCCCTGTTGCAGGCGGCCGCCATCCCCTTCGTCCAGATCCCCGACGGCTATGACCGCGCCGCCGTTCTGGCCAAGATCGCCGCCGTGGCCCGGGCGTTGGACGTGCCCGAAAGGGGCGCGGCGCTGGCGGCGGATGTGGGTGCCGCGCTCGATGCCGCCGCCAAGGCCGCCGAGGGGCCGGCCCGCCGGGTGATGTTCGTCATGTCCGTGCAGGGCGGGCGCATTCTTGCCGCCGGTCGCGACACCGCCGCCGACGGGATCATCCGGCTGGCGGGCGGCGAGAATGCCGTGACCGAATTCGAGGGCTACAAGCCCCTGACCGACGAGGCCGTAACCCGCGCCGCGCCCGAAGTCATCCTGATGATGGCGCGCGAGGGCGCCGACGACATCTCGGCCCAGGTCCTGGCCCATCCCGCGATCCGCACCACTCCGGCCGCCGAGGCGCGGGCCTTGGTCCGGATGGACGGGCTTTACCTGCTGGGCTTTGGTCCGCGCACGGCCCAGGCGGTGCGCGACCTGTCCGACGCGCTGGCCAAGGCGGGGAGTTGAGGCCATGGTCGCGATCAGCCCCGGCATCCCCGCACCGGACTGGGACCGCCGCCCCCTTGCGCGCCGCACCACGCTGGCGCTTGCGATGGCCCTCGCCGCCGTCGCGGTCCTCAGCCTGGCGGTAGGCGCCGCGGGCACCTCGCCCTGGGGGGTCTTCGCCGATCTGCTGGCAGGCCGCGAGGTCGCCCTCGTCGACCGGGTGGTGCTGTTCGAAATCCGCCTGCCGCGTCTGGCGATGGGGGCGCTTGTGGGCGCCTCGCTGGCCGTCTCGGGCGCCGTGATGCAGGGGCTGTTCCGCAACCCGCTGGCCGATCCGGGGCTGGTGGGCGTCAGCGCGGGCGCGGGGCTGGGCGCGATCTCGGCCATCGTGCTGGGCGGGCTGCTGCCCGCGGGGCTGCTGGGGTTTCACGCCGTGCCCGTGGCCGCGTTCCTCGGCGGCTGGGCCTCGACGCTGGTGCTTTACGGCATCGCCACCCGGCGCGGACGCACCTCGGTCGCCACGATGCTTCTGGGCGGGATCGCGCTTGGCGCGCTTGCCGGCGCGCTGTCGGGCATTCTCGTCTACATGGCCGACGACGACCAGTTGCGCGACCTGACCTTCTGGGGGCTCGGCTCGCTGGCGGGCGCGACCTGGGCGAAACTCGCCGCCGCCGCACCCCTGATGCTGCTTGCGCTGATCGCCGCGCCGATGCTGGCGCGGGGGCTGAACGGGCTGGCGCTGGGGGAAACCGCCGCGTTTCACATCGGCATCCCCGTCCAGCGCCTGAAGACCGTGGCCATCCTGACCGTGGCGGGCGCCACCGGGGCCGCGGTCGCGGTGTCGGGCGGGATCGGCTTCGTGGGCATCGTGGTGCCGCACCTGTTGCGGCTGGCCACCGGGCCGGATCACCGGGCGCTGCTGGTCAACGCGGCCCTTCTGGGGGCTACGCTGCTGATCCTCGCCGATATCATCGCGCGGGTCGTCATCGCACCCGCGGAACTGCCCATCGGCATCGTGACGGCCGTCCTGGGCGGGCCGTTCTTCCTGTGGATCCTGCTGCGCAAGCGCGGCGTGCTGGACCTGTAGCCCATGCTGGACGCCACCCGGATCCACGTTCGCCTAGGACGGCGCACGATCCTGCAAGGGATCGATTTCCGGGCCCGTCCGGGCGAACTGACCGCCATCGTCGGCCCGAACGGATCGGGCAAGACGACGCTTCTGCGGGCGCTCACGGGCGATCTCTCCCATGGGGGGCGGGTCCGGCTGAACGGCCAGGACCTTGCCACCCTTCGCCCCTGGGTGCTCGCGGGCCTTCGGGCGGTGCTGCCGCAGGCCACGCCGCTGGCCTTCCCCTTCACCGCCGCCGAGGTGGTGCGGCTGGGCCTGATGGGCGGGATCGAGGCGGCCGAGGCCGACCTGGTCCCCAAGGCGCTGGCCCGCGTCGGGCTGGCGGGGTTCGAGGGGCGCTATTACCAGGAGTTGTCGGGCGGCGAGCAACAGCGCGTGCACCTCGCCCGCGCGCTGGCGCAGGTCTGGCACCCGGTCGCCCATGGCCAGCCGCGCTGGCTGTTCCTCGACGAACCCGTTTCCAGCCTGGATATCGGCCACCAGTTGCAGGTGATGCAGATCGCCCGTGCCTATGCGGACGGGGGCGGGGGCGTGGTCGCGGTGATGCACGACCTGAACCTGACCGCGATGTTCGCCGACCGGGTCACGCTTCTGGCCGAGGGCTGCGCGCTGGCCCGGGGCACCCCCGCCGAGGTGCTGTGCGACGCCGCCCTCAGCCGTGCCTATCGCTGCCCGATCCGGGTCAACACCCCGCCCCGGGGCGGCACCTACCTCTTGCCCCATGCGGCCGGTCGCATCGCCGCGGAATGAAGGAGACCGGAATGGATTTCGCAACCCGAACCGAAGAGATCGCCGGGTTCCTGGACAAGGGCGGCCCGGCGATCTGGGCCATCGCCGCGCTGTCGGTGGCGACGCTGGCGCTGATCCTGTGGAAAGGCTGGCGGCTGGCCGTCGCGGGCGCCTGGTCGCGCCGCCGCGCGGCCAGCGCGGTGGAGCTGTGGCTGGCGGGCGACGTGCCGGGGGCACGCCGGGCGCTGGAGGGTGCGCGCGGGTTGCGCGCCCGCGCCGTCGCCGCCGCGATCGACGCGCGGCTCGACCCCGAGCTTGACGCCGCGACCGCCCGCGAAGAGGTCGCCCGCGTGGCCACGGGTGAACTGGCCCGGGCGCGCTCGGGCCTGCGCGCGCTTGAACTCATCGCCACCATCGCGCCGCTTCTGGGCCTTCTGGGCACGGTTCTGGGCATGATCGCCGCGTTCCAGACGCTTCAGGCGACCGGGGCGCGGGCCGATCCGGCCGCGCTTGCGGGTGGTATATGGGAGGCGCTTTTGACCACCGCCGCGGGCATGGCCGTGGCGATCCCGGCCTCGGTGGCGCTGACCTGGTTCGAAAGCGTGACCGACATCGTGCGCCTGGATATTGAGGATGCGGCGACCCGCATCCTGACCCGCGGCGGGCCGTCCCGCGCGGCCCTCGGGGCGGCGGCGGAATGAGCCTTGGCCTTGCCCCCGCCGCGCCCCGGCGCAAACCCAGCCTCACGCCGATGATCGACGTGGTGTTCCTGCTGCTGGTGTTCTTCATGCTGGCCGCCCGTTTCGGGCAGGACGTCACGATCCCCCTCGGCGCAGGCGGTGGCGCCGGCGAAGCCTGGTCCGGCCCGCCCCGGCTGGTCGATATCCGCCTCGGAACGGTGGCGCTGAACGGGGTCGAGACGCCGCTCGGCGATCTTGCCGGCGCGGTGCGCCCCCTGACCGAAACGCTCGGCGACCCGGTCGTCCTGCGCGCCCGTGACGGGGCCGAGTTGCAGCGGGTGATCGACGTGATGGAAACCCTGACCGCGGCCGGGTTCGACCGCCTGATCCTTGTGGAGTGAGCCATGCGCCTGTCCGTTCCGCCCCCCGGCCCTCAACGCGAAAGCGTGGTCCCGATGATCAACGTGGTGTTCCTGCTTCTGGTGTTCTTCCTGATCAGCGCCCAGCTGACCCCGCCCGAACCGTTCGACATCGCCGCGCCCGCGGCGGGGTCGGACCGCCCGGCCGAGGGGCAGGATATCCTTTACGTCGGCGCCGATGGCGTGCTGGCCTATCGCCAGGTGCGGGGCGACGCGGCGCTGGACCTGCTCGCCGCCGAGCCGCGCGAAGGCGGCCTGCTGGTCCGGGCCGACAAGGCCGCGCCGGGGGCCGAGATCGCGCGCCTCGTCGCCCGGTTGGCGGCCGTTGGCGTGGCGCCGGTCGAGATCGTGGCGACGGGGCGCTGAGGCGATGCGCGGGCTTGTCGAGACGCTGGTGTTCGGTGGCGTGGCCCTGACCCTGCACCTTGTGGCCTGGCCCGCGGACCATGAAGCCGGGGCCAGTTCGGCGGGCGGGGGCGGCGCCGATCTGGCGACGCTGTCGGCGGCCTCTGCCGCCGTCGCGCGTGCTGTCGCAGAGTGGGACCGGCCGCCCGCTTCGGCGATCGAGACGCCGCAGACCCTTGCCGCCCCCGACATGCCGGATACCGCCCCGCCCGCCCCGATGCCGGACCTGATGGCCGCACCGCCACGGGCCCCGGCACTGGCCCCGGCACCCGCCCTTGCGGACAGGCCACCCCGGCCGGAACAACCCCCGCGCCCACCCCGGCCCGCGGTGAAACAGCCCGCGCCGGACACGCCCCGCCCCGCGCCGCGTCCCGACCGCAAACCGAATGTGCCAAGGGTCGAGCCGCCGCAACGCCAGGCGGACCCGGCGCCCATGTCCTCGCCCGCCTCGGCCGCGCAGGTCGCCCGCCGCGCCGCGGGCGAAGGCGGCAGCGCGCGGGGAAAGGCGGACAAGGCCCAAAGCGCCACGCTTTCCCCCGCCCGAACCCGCAGCCTGATGGCAGAATGGGGCGGGCAGATCCGCACCCGGATTGCCCGGGCCGTGCCGCGGGGCGCGGGGACAGGCACCGCCGTGGTGCGGTTGACCGTGTCGGCCGATGGCGGGCTGGTGTCGGTCGCGATGGCCAAATCCTCGGGCAACCCGCGGATCGACGCGCTTGCCCTCGAGGCCGTTCGTCGCGCAGGCCGCTTTCCCGCCGCGCCGGCCCAGCTTGGCGTCACCCGGCAAAGCTTCACGCTGCCCGTCCAGTCCCGCTGAGGGCGGGGCCGCCGCAGGCCTCGCCCGGGCTTTCCCGTCACACTGGGGGGCAAACCCGGGCGAGGCCCGCCACCCTGACCGGGCAGACCGGCGGGGCGGCGCACTCACTTGGTGAGGATCAGCTTGCCCGTGCGCGTGATCCGCAAGGTGTAGCTCACACCGTCCAGCACGATGCAGGCGGTGTTGTCGTTCCCCGTCAGCACACGGGCGTCGTGGACCGGCGCAGCGCCGTTTTCGCAGCGGTCGTTCATCCGGCGCGCTCCCGGCGCTCGATCCGGTCCAGCCAATGCTTCAGCACAAGGCCCGGCCCGCCGTCGGCCGCCCCGTCCGTCAGCACCTGTCGCCAGGGATCCTGGCGGCAGACCGCCGTTTGCCCCTTGTCGTCGCGTGGTGTCGAAGTCGTTCCCATGGTCTCCCTCCTGTTCGTGACGCTTGTGTCGGCGCGTCCGGCCCGGCGGGCCCGCCCGGTATTCCCTGTGTCGGTCGTGGTCACATCGCATCGGCCAGTTCCCTTTCCCTTGTCTTTTTGGCCCGCCCGCCGACTATCCCGCGCCGAAGACGAACAGATGCCGCCCCGCCTGTGCCCGGCTCATGCCAGCACCTCCGGGGCCAGGGTAATCTCGCCCCAGCGGGCGATCTCGGCCATCACTGCCTCGAATGCCGTGCCGGGCACGCAGACCGCTTCGCCCTCGGGCAGGCAGGCCAGCACGTGGGCGACGCTGCCCGCGCCGCGGGACGCGACATCTTCCAGCGCGGCGCCGGGATGGGCGTCGAATTTCGCGCGCGCCTTTTCCAGGCCGAAACTGACGATCCGGCCCTCCAGCGTGATCTCGCAATCGGGGGCAAGGGGCAGGTGGCGGCGCAGCCCTTCGATCAGGCGGACAAGATCGCGCGTTGCCAGCGCCGTGGGCGTACCCCCGACCAGGTAGACCGCCCTGAGCGGATGGCCCTGCTGAACCGCCCTATCGGCCCCCGCCGAAAGCTGGGCCAGCACGATCGCCTGTGCCTCGAACAGCTCGCGCGGAATCCGTGCACCTTGAAAACCAAGACCGACCGCCGCCGTGCCTCGTCTTGGGACTTGGAAAGACAACGTCCTGATCCAACCCGCGAGCTGCCTTGAGGGCCGGGCGCCGGTCGGTCCCACCCGGAGATGGCGGCCGTTCCCGTCTCCGTACTCCCTTGGCGCCCCGCGCTCTGCATCGTCAGTTTCGCCATGCTGTCCCGCCGTTTGTACCGCCATCGGTTGTGGGACAAAGCGGGGCCTGCCAGGACGGTTTCCGACATGGCGGACCATCCGCGCCTATGGCGCCTTGGCGCGGGCGGGTCGGATCGGGATGCGCACGGTTCGGCGGCGTTCGGGCGCTTGAGGGGCGAATTCGGGTCGACCGCTGCGATAGACGCCGCGCGGTCATGCTGTGGAACGCAAATGTTGCGGGGCACGGCCCGGCATCCGGCGGCGATCCCGCAAAAAAGTTTGCGGGATGGCGTTTGTCCGCCCAAGCTTGACCCCGAAGCGCCGGGCATCTGCACGTCTGTCGCAACGGGACACGTCATGCGGTTCCTTTCATCACTGATGGCCATTGCGGTCGTCATCGCGGCCCTGGTTCTGGTCGACCGCTATGCCGCCACCGAGATCGAACGCCACCGGCGCGATGCGGTGTTGGACGCGGTCAGCAAGGCCTACCTGGAATGGACCGAGGAAGCCCGGCGATTCATGTTTGTTGCGCAGGACTTGGCGGTGGCTATCGCCGAACGGGACGTATCGGACCAGGCGAGTTTTGAAGAGGTCGCGCGCACGGTGCAGGGCGGCCCGGTCCGCATCCAGCGTATCGAACTGGCACCGGGCATGCGGACGCGCTTCGTGTATCCGCTGGAGGGAAACCGCGACCGTCTGGGACGCAACCTGCTGGAGGTGCCGGACGAGGCCGACAGCGCCGGTCTGGGCGGCATGCGCCGCATTCTGCCCATTGTGCGACGGCATGTCACGGCCGGAAACGACGCGTCCGAACTGCATCTGCAGATTCCGATCCTGGATACGACGGGCGACCAGGTGGTGCTGACCGGGGCGCTTTACATGGTGGTGCAGATCGACCTGGGCTTGCCCGCCGTGGCCGAGGGCGGTCTGCACCTGGAATACCTTTTCGTGAAATCCTCGACGGACGTGGCCGCGGATGTCGTGCCGTTCGATTGGGGCCCCGAGTCCGAGGTGCCGGCTGTCGTCGCCAGTTCCGCGGCCGTGGGGGGCACCTTTTTCCTGATGGCGCGGCCCATCGAGGGCTGGGGGGCGCCGCCGCGGCAGATGCGCATGATCCGCTGGCAGCTTGCGGGCGTGGGGCTGTTGCTGGTCGTGCCGATCCTTGTGGCGCACTGGTTCGCCGCCCGCAGCGCATCGGCCCGGCAACGGCTGACCAGTACCCAGGCGCGACTGGCCGGGCTGGCGCGCAACCTGCCCGGCGTGGTGATCCAGGCGCGCTGGGCCGACGGCCGGATGCAGGGGCTGTTGTACATCAGCCCGAAATGCAAGGCGTTCTGGGGCCGAACCCAGGACGAGTTGCTGGCCAACCCGGACCTGATGCACGCCAACGAAAGCGACGAGGACATCGCGCGGTTCATGGCGGCCGTGGCGGCGGGGGTCGAAACCGGATCACCGATCTACGCGCGCGTGCCCCTGCACGGCAATGACGGCACGTTCAGCTGGCTGGACTTTCACGGCCAGTCGGAACCGATGCCAGGGGGTGGGCACCGGATCGACGGCATTTTCGTCGACGTCACCGCCGAGGTGGCCGCGCGCGCCGAGGCGCGCCATCAAAGCGAGCTGGCCCACCGGGCACAGAAGAACGAAAGCCTTGGCCAGCTGACCGGCGGGGTGGCCCATGATTTCAACAACATCCTCGCGGTGATCATGGGCAACCTGCAGCTGCTGCGCGAAGAGATCGACGACCCCGACCGCCGCGCGATGATCGACGCCAGCCTGGAGGCCAGCCGCAGCGGGGCGGAACTGACCCGCAGCATGCTGGCCTTTGCCCGCCGGGCCCGGCTTACGCCCGAGCCGCTGGACCTCAACAGCGTCGCCCGGCAGGCCAAGAACTGGATGCGCCGGGCGCTGCCAGACTCGATCGAGATCGAGACGTCGCTGTTGGCCGGGCTCTGGCCGGTCAAGGTCGATGCCGGATCGCTGGAAAGCGCGCTGTTGAACCTGGTGCTGAACGCGCGCGATGCGATGCAGGGGCACGGCAAGCTGACGATCGAAACGGCCAACGTGCGGATCGACGAGGCCTATGTCGATTCCCGCGACGCAGAGATCCTGCCCGGCCGGTACGTGATGCTGGCCGTGACCGATACCGGCACCGGCATTTCCGGCGAGACGCTGGAGCACATGTTCGAGCCGTTCTACACGACCAAGCCCCCGGGCGCGGGGTCGGGGGTGGGCTTGTCGATGGTGCAGGGCTTCGTCAAGCAGTCGGGCGGCACCGTTCAGGTCTATACCGAGCCCGGGCAGGGCACCACGTTCAAGCTCTACTTTCCGGCCAGTGACGAAGTGCCGTTCGAACGGTCCGCGCCTCGGCTGGACGAACCCGGCCGGGTGGCCGGCACGACACGTATCCTGCTGGCCGAGGACCGGGTCGCGGTCAAGGAAGTGCTGGTCGGGATCCTGGAAAAGGCCGGTTACCAGGTCGTGGCGGTCACGTCGGGCGATGCCGCGTTGGCGGTGTTTCAGCAGGATCCCGATTTCGATCTCGTGGTGACCGATATCGTGATGCCGGGCACGCTTCAGGGCACGGGCCTGGCCAAGGCGTTGCGCGCGATGCGCCCCGATCTGCCGGTGGTCTTCATGTCGGGTTACGCGGCCGAGGCGACGGTGCATGGCAACGGGCTGAGGCCCGAGGATATCCGGCTTATGAAACCTGTGCCCAAGGACGACCTTCTGGCGGCGGTGCGCCGGGCGCTGGCCCAAGCGGGCGGCTAAGCGTGGCAGGCGCGGCAGGCCGGTGACGCCGCCCCGGTCCGGACGTCCGGGCGTGGCGCCCCGGGACGCGGTCAATCGCGCCGCCTAGAACAGTTCTACCGGGTCCGGGGCGCCGCCTGTGTCCGCCGGATTGCCCCGCGCGGTGGCAAGCGCCCGGCGCTGTTCCGCCATCACGAAGCCCTGTTCGGCCTGTTCGATCAGCCGCACCGGCAGGGTGGCGCCGTGCTGCGATGCCGTGATCGCGGGCAGGTCCAGCTGCGCCAGGCCGCCGGCCATCTCGTCCAGCGCGTCCAGCATCTGGCTGGCCTTGTCATGGCGCTGGCCCTCGGCGATCAGTGCCAGAAGCCGCGCCAGCGCCTGTTCGGCGAACGCGTCGATCACGGTCAAAAGCGCGGCGTCGCGCGGGTCGGCCCCGGCGCCGTCCGGCGCATTCTCGGCCCCGGCGCCCGCCGCGACCGCCCGCGCCCGGTCGCGCAGCGCATCGACCGCGGCGACCAGCGCGCCCGCACCCTCGACCCAGGTGGTGGCCGCCTCGTGCGAGACCTCGGAGGCGGCGCGGATCTGGCCGCACAGCACGCGCGAATACTCCGCCATCGCCGCGGAAAAGGTCGCCGCGATCGGGTCGTCCGGGGCGATTGTCCCGGGCGGGGCCGGATCACGGCCGGCTGCCATCGTTTTCGCCATGGGTGCCCCCGCTTAGGCCGGAAGAACCCGGTTCAGAACGTCGAACAGCTGTTGCGGGGCCACCGGTTTCACCAGCCAGCCGGTCGCGCCCGCGCTTTTGGCGCGGTTGCGGTGGTCCTGCCCGCTTTCGGTGGTCAGGATCAGGATCGGCGTGAACCGGCAGCCGCCGGTCTTGCGGGCCTGGGTGATGAACTCGATCCCGTCCATGCCGTCCATGTTCAGATCGGTGATGATCAGGTCGGGGCGATAGCCCGAGCCCAGCTTCTTCATCGCGTCCTCGCCGCTGCGGCAATCCTCGACGGCATAGCCGCCGCGGGTGATGGTCTGGCGCATGCTGGTCAGCACGGTCGGGCTGTCATCGACCAGAAGTATGTTTTTCATCATCTTTTTCCTTTCGTTCGGGCCGTTCAGGCGGCATCGGTCATCGTCGGGTCGTCCCCGGCAAGAACCGGGGCGAGCAGGGCGTTCAGGTCGGGATCGCCGGGCAGGGCGGTGGCCGGGGGGCGATAGGCCATCAGCACTTGCAACACGGCGGTGTGCAGATGGCTGGCCGCGGCCAGGTCGACGCGGCGCCCCGCGGCCCCCTCGAGAAAGGCGACCAGCGTTTCGGCCTCTTCCACGCTGGCGGCGCCGTCGATGCGGGCGATGTCGCCCTCGGTCAGGATCGGCATTTCAGAACCTCCTCGATATCCAGCAGCAAGAGGATGCTGCCATCGCCCAGCAAAGCCGCCCCCGAGATCCAGCGGATCCCGGCCAGCGGCCCCTCCAGCGGGTGGGGGATGACCTCGGTGCCGGCGCGGAAATCGTCGACGATCAGGCCGGCCGGCCCCATCGCGGTGGTGACGACCAGCACCGACAATTCCCCCGCGGGCGGGTCCAGCGGCGAAAGGCGCAGCGCCTTGCGCATGTCGAACAGGGGTACCAGCCGGTCGCGCAGCACGATCTGCGGGCGGTCCAGGTGCAGGTGCACATCCCCGGCGGGCACCCGGATGGTTTCCAGCACGCTTTCCAGCGGCACGCCGTAACAGGCGTCGTCCAGGTCGACCATCATCACCCGGCGCACCGCCATCGACAGCGGCAGCCGGATCGACACCGTGGTGCCATCGCCCGTCCGGCTGGCCAGCGACACCGTGCCGCCCGCGCGTTCGACCATCGAGGCGACGACGTCCATGCCGACCCCCCGGCCCGACAGGTCGGACACCGCGGCGGCGGTGGAAAAGCCCGGTTGCAGGATCAGCCGCATCGCGTCGGCCTCGGGCAGGGCGGCGGCGGCCTCGGCGCTCAGCAGGCCGCGTTCGACGGCCTTGTCGCGCACGCGGTCCAGGTCGATCCCCTTGCCGTCATCGGCGACCTCGATCACCACCTGGTCCTCGGACAGCCGCGCCGACAGCCGTACCAGCCCCTCGGGCGGTTTCCCGGCGGCGGCGCGCGCCGCGGCGGGTTCGATGCCGTGATCCATCGCGTTGCGGATCAGGTGCACCAACGGGTCGGCGAGCGATTCCACCACGTTCTTGTCGGCCTCGGTCTCGCCGCCCTCGATCTCGAAGCGGATCGGCTTGTCCAGCTGGCGCGACAGGTCACGCACCAGTCGGCTGAAGCGTTCGAACACCGAGGACAGCGGCACCATGCGCACCTGCATCACCGCGCCCTGCACCTCGTCGACGATGCGGTTGAAGACCTCGTATTGCGCCTTGATCTCGCGCGCCATCTTGCGGCTGCCGTACAGTGTCTCGGCCCGCTCGGCGAGGTAGGGAAGCGCGTTCTTGGCCACGATCAACTCGCCCGCCAGCTTCATCAGCATGTCGATGCGCGCCTGGTCGACCTTGAAGACGCTTTTCGGCCGCGGCGGGGTCTGGGCCGGGCGCGTGGCGGCGGGGGCGGACGGCGCGGCCGGTGCGGTGGGGATGGCGGGCGCGGCGGGTTGACGGTCCAGCGCGGTCAGGGCCTCGGTCACGAGTGCGGACAGCGCGTCGGGCGTGCCGGTTCGGATGGCTTCGGCCCGGGCCGAGCCGACCCGGCCTGCCAGCGCGTCGAGCCCCGCCTTGGGCAGGACCGCGTCCAAGACACGGGCCGCCGACGCCGCGCGGCCGGCAAAGGTTCCGGCAGGCGCGGCCGCCTGCAAAAGCGTGCCCTGGGCGGCGATGACCGCGCGGATCATGTCGTCGCCCCCGGGCGTGGCCTGCCCCTGTGCGGGGATATCGTAAAGGCGCGTCTGGCTTGCGACATAGGCCAGCGTTTCGTCCAGTTCGGCCCGGGGCGCGCGGCTGAGGGCGCGGAACCGCAGGGTGCAGTGGAACGGATCGAAGGTGACGCCGGGTTCCAACGGCTCGGTCGCGCTGACCGAAAGCCACGCCCGGCCCGGCAGCGACAGCATCGTGCGCAACGGGTCGTCGCCGCGGAAAAAGCAATCCTCGTCGGGGGTATAGTCGACGGCCACCAGCGCCTCGCCCGCGGCCAGCAGGCGCGCCGCGGCGTCGCGTTCACCGGCGGGAAGGTCGGCCAGCCAGTCGCCGGGCAGGCCTTCGGCGGCGGGCGCCGCCGCCTCGGGCGCCGGGGCGCCCTGCGGCCGGAAGGCGGCCAGCCGATCGGCCAGCGCGGCGGCAGCGCGGCCCGCATCGGCCGGCAGGCCGTCGGTTTCCTCGAACAGGTCGAGCCAGGCCGACACCTGGTCCAGCGCATCCAGAAGCGCATCGGCCATCTCGGGGACCAGGGCGATCTCGCCGTTGCGCACCCGGTCCAGCAGGTCCTCGCCGGAATGCACAACGCGGGTCAGCGGCGCGATGTCGAACAGCCCCGAATTGCCCTTGAGCGTATGCACCGCGCGGAACAGCGCGGCCACCAGCGCGGGGTCGTCGGGCGCCCGCTCCAGCGCGATCAACGCCTCGCTGGCCCGTTCCACCAGGTCGCGCGCCTCGGCCAGAAAGCCGTCTTTCAGGTCGTCGTCGGTATCAGGCATCGCGCGCATCTCCCACAAGCAGGGTCAGGAAACGGGTCAACCATTCGGGTTCGACCGGTTTGACCTGGTAGAAATTCGCCCCCGCCTCGAACGCTTTCTGCCGGTCCTCGGGGCGGGCCTCGGTCGAGATCATCACCGCGGGAATGTCGGCGATCTCGGGGCGCTGGCGGACCTCGGCGAGGAACCGGTAGCCGTCCATCTTGCGCATGTTCACATCGACCAGGAACAATGCGAAGCGGTCCGAGAGGGCGCGTTCCAGCCCCTCCATCCCGTTCGCGGCCTCGGCCACGGCGAAGCCGGCCTTTTCGGCGATGTCGCGCAAATAACGGCGCACGGTGACCGCATCGTCGATCACCAGGATTTTCGGGGCGATGTCGGGCGTATCGGCCATGTCACCGGTCCTCATGGGGTTTCTGATAGACGATGCCCTCGGCAAAGCGGCGGACAGCGAAAAGGTCGGAAATCCGGCTCATGGATTCCGAGTGGCCCAGCAGCACATAGCCGCCCGGCCGCAGCGCCTCGGCGATGTTCTCGACCGCGCGGCGTTGCGCCTGCTGGTCGAAATAGATCAACAGGTTGCGGCAAAAGACGACGTCGATATCGCCCTGCCGAAAGCGCGCGGGCGGCGACAGCAGGTTCACCTTGGCGAACTCGACCACGTCGCGGATGTCGTAGTTGATCCGGTGCTTGCCGTTCTTCGCCGGCCGGAAATGGCGCACCCGCAGCGCCGCGGGCAGGTAGTGCAGCGACCGTTCCGAGAAATAGCCGTTGCGCGCCGCATTCAGCACCGAGGTATCGATATCCGAGGCCAGAAGCGTCACGTCATGGTCGGGCAGGCCCTTCCAGTGTTCCAGCAGGTAAAGCGCGATGGAATAGGGCTCTTCGCCGGTGGCGCAGGGCATCGACCAGATCGTCAGCGGCGCGTTGGGCCGGCGCGATGCGATCTCGGGCAGGATCGTGTCGACGAGACAGCGGAACTGGTGTTCCTCGCGGAAGAAATAGGTCTCGTTCACGGTCATTTCGTTGACGAGGGCCTGGAACTCGTCCTGCGACGGCTCCAGCCGCATGAACGAGAAATAGCTGCGGAACCGGTCATGGCCGGTCGCCTGCATCCGCCGCGCGATGCGCTTGCGCACGAAATACCGCTTGGACACGTCGAAGGAGATGCCGGTCTTGCGATAGAAGAATTCCTCGAAGGCGGCATAGTTCGCCTCGGTCAGGCCGATCTCGTCGGTGCCGCCCGCGTCGATTTCATCGCGCATGGCGGTCCCCTTCGGTTTCGGGGGCCGCACCGTCCAGCTGCGCACAGGCGAAATCGCAGGCGAACCGGATATAGCTGACCCCGGCAAAGCGGTCGGCGGCGGCGCGGATCGCGGGCACCATGTCGGGCCGGCCGCATTCGGCCAGCCGGTCGATCGCCGTGCCCACCACGTTGGCCTCGGTTTCGCGGGCCAACAGCCCGGCGATCCAGTCGGGGGCATCGGGATGGGGCAGGTCCTGCAGGATATCCAGCGCGAAAATGCGCAGGTCCGCGTTGTCCTCGGCCAGAAGGGAGTCCATGCGCGTCGCCATGGCCGCCGGCATGGTCTGGGCGGCCTCGATGGCGGCGTTGCGCAGGTCGGCATCCTCGCTTTGCAGGCAGGGCAGCAGGGCATCCAGCGCCTCGGGGGTGCCGATTTCGGTCAGCACCGTGAACAGCGCGCTGCGCACGCCGGGATCGGTTTCCGCCTGCAGGCGCGGGCCAAGCTCGGCCACCGCACCGGTATCCTGCGCCCGGTCCAGCACGGCGCGGCGGCGGTCGGCCGGATCGGGGGCGTCCAGCGAGAGGGGGCGCCGTTTGGAACGGGTACGCGCGGGGCGGTCGGATTTCGACAGAAGGGGCATGGGCAGGTCTCCGGTCAGCCGCCGACAAAGCGGATCAGGGTGGCGGCGATGCGGTCGATATCGACCACGCGATTGGCCCCGCCCGCCTCGATCAGCGCGCGCGGCATGCCGAAGACGGCACAGGTTTCCTCGGATTGCGCGATGGTACGCCCGCCGCCGGCGCGCACCTGCGACATGCTGGCCGCGCCGTCGTCGCCCATCCCGGTCAGCAGCACCGCCACCAGCCGGTCGGCGGGCACCACGTCCAGCGCGCTGGCCACCATGCGGTCGACCGAGGGTGTCCAGGCAAAGCGGCCATCGGCGGGCACGGGACCGGCGACCAGCTGCGCGCCGCGGCGCGAGATCTGCACATCGGCATCGCCCTGCGCCATGTAGGCGGTGCCGGGCATCAGTTCGGTCGTCCGCGACACCTCGATCACCGGCAGGCTGCCCTGCCGGCTGAGGCGTTCGGCGAAGACCTTGGTAAAGCGTTTCGGCATGTGCTGGGCCAGCACGATCGGCACCGGGAAGTCGGGGCCAAGGCGCAGCAGCACCTCTTCGACCGCGCTGGGCCCGCCGGTCGAGGCGCCGATCAACACCAGGTCGCAGCTTGCCGCATCGGCGCGGCGCACCGGGCGGGGGGCCGGGCGGGGGGCCGCGGCGCGGGGGCGGATCGGCGCGCGGTCGGCCCCCGCCCCGGCCAGTGCCAGGGCCGGCTTTCGGACCCGGCGGCGTGCGCCTGCGGCGGCACGCACCTTGGCCACCAGGTCGGGAAAGATGGTGCGCAGGTTCTGGGATACCGTGCCGCCCGGTTTCGCGATGAAATCCACCGCGCCCAGTTCCAGCGCCTCGAAGGTGGCCAGCGCCCCGGCCTCGGTCAGGGAGGACACCATGACCACCGGCCGGGGGGTGTCTTCCATGATCCGGGCCAGGCAGCTCAGCCCGTCCATCACCGGCATGTTGATGTCCAGCGTCACCACGTCGGGATCGAAACCGGCAATCTTGGCCAGCGCGTCCTGGCCGTCGCGCGCGACCGCGCAGTCCATGTCCGGCTCGGAGGACAGGCATTCCTTGAGCCAGCGCCGCATCAGGGCGGAATCGTCGACGATCAGAACGCGCATGGGCGCCCCCCTTGTTGCTGCGCCGGCCCGGGCCGGATCAGGCCGGAACGGCCAGGTCTTCGTCGTGGGCCGCCATGT
Source organism: Rhodovulum marinum (assembly GCF_004343075.1). Lineage (GTDB taxonomy): Bacteria > Pseudomonadota > Alphaproteobacteria > Rhodobacterales > Rhodobacteraceae > Rhodovulum > Rhodovulum marinum. The sequence continues at coordinate 201,968 of NZ_SLXP01000001.1, read as the reverse complement.
CCACCGTGCCGGCCGACAAAAGCGCGGCGGCATCGAGGATCTGGATGATCCGCTCGCCACCGTTCAGGTTGGCCACCGTGCCGATCAGGTTGCGCTGTTCGTCGGACAGGTCGGGCGCGGGTTCGATCGCGTTGCGCGGCAGGCGCAGCACCTCGGTGACGGAATCGACGATGAAGCCGGTTGCGATCCCGTCCCGGCTCAGCACCATGATCCGCTGGCGATCCTCGCGCGCGGCCTCGGCCAGGCCGAACCGCGTGCGCATCGTCACCACCGGCAGGACCGCGCCGCGCAGGGTGATGATGCCCGCCACGTAATGCGGCGCCTGCGGCACCCGGCGCAGGTCGGCCGGAACGCGGATGATCTCGCGCACGGCGTCGATCTCGACCCCGAAATCCTGCCCGTCCAGCTGGTAGACCACCAGCTGGGTTTCCTCGCCGTCGTCGGTGTCGCGGGGTGTCGCCTCGGCCATCTCGGTCCGCTCCTGCTGGGTGTCGGTGACGTCCGCGGCCTCGTTCAGGGCGGCGCGGATCGCGGGGTCCTGGAACAGGGTGCGCCCGGACAGGACGCCCACCAGGCGCTTGCCGCCGTCCAGCCGGCACATGGTGCCGATCCGGGCCTGCCCGTCGCGCGAGATCAGTCCCGAGACGTTGACCTGTTCCTCGGCCGAGGCGGTGATCACCTCGCGCACCTGGTCCACGACCAGGCCCACCCGCGCGTCCGGTTCGTCCTCGCGTGCGACATGCAGCACCAGGATACGGCTGCTTTCCGAAATCTCGGTCGCGGGCAGTCCGAACAACCGGCGCAGGCAGACGATCGGCAACAGCCGCTCGCGCAGGTCGATCATGCCCAGCACGTGGCCGGCCGATTGCGGCACCTTGAAGATCGCCTCGGGCGGGCGCACGATCTCGTCCACCTCGGAGATCTCGAAGGCGTATTCCTGGTCGTCGACGGTCAGGTTGACGAACTGGACAAGGCTGTCATTCCCGGCTTCGTCCTCCGCGACTCCGGTCGGCGCGGAGGCGGTGGCCGGCGCATCGGGGTCCCGGTCGGTGGCCGCCACGCTGCTTTGCCGGATGGCATGGGTGGCATCCAGGATCTGGATCAGGCCCGCGCCCGCGCTGTCCTTGATGACGCCGTCCAGCAGCCCGTCCAGCCCCGAGGCCGACAGCGTCGCCGTCTCGTCGAGGGTTTCGATCCGGTCGGCGGCGAAGCTGACCACCTGCGAGACGCGGTCGACGATCAGGCCCACCGGGCCGCCGCACTCGACCACGATGGTCCGGCTGGCATCGTCGATCGCGCGGGCGGGCAGGCCGACCATGCGGCGCAGGTCCATCACCGGCAGGATCGCACCGCGCAGGTTGGCCAGCCCCTCGAACCCCTCGGGGGTCAGCGGCACGCGGATCGCGCGGGGCACGCGGATGATCTCGCGCACCGACTCCATGGGCAGGGCAAAGCATTCCTTGCCCATGTGAAAGGTCACGAACTGCCGGGGCTCGGTCGCCTGGGCCTCTGCCCCGGGGCGCGCGGCCCCGGGCTTGGCGTTTTTCTTGGCCATTGCTGTTCTCCGGGCTCGGTCTCAGACGGCCGATTGCAGTTCGTCGGCGGTCGAGGCGATGCTTTCGATGGCCGAGGCAAGCTCGGCGATGCCGACCTTCTGCTGCCCCGAGGCGGTCGCGGCCTGGCGGGCGGCGGTGCTGGCCTGTTCGGCGGCGGTGGCGATCTGTTCGGCGCCGACCTTGGCCTGGGTGACAGCGGCCATGATGCCCTGTGCGCCCGCGCGAATGCTTTCGGCGTCCGAGACGACCTCGGTGATCGCGGTTTCGACCTCGACCAGCGCCGAGGTGGTGGCCTGTGCCTGTTCGACATCGGCCGCCGAGGCGTCCGCGATTTCCAGCATGTCGGTGCGCACGATGCCGATCTGGTCCTGGATCGCCTTGACCAGATCCTTGATCGTCTCGGCATTCTCGGCGGCGTCGTCGGCCAGGTTCTGGATGTCCGAGGACACCACCGCGAACCCCTTGCCGTATTCGCCCGCGCGCGCCGCCTCGACCGCGCCGTTCACCGCCAGCATCGAGGTCTGGATCGCCACGTTGGCGATGGCGTCCACGATCTTGTCGATCTTGCGGCTGACGATATCGAGATTCTGGATTTCCTGGGCATTGGCCTTGCCCTGCCGGTTGGCAACCGAGATGCCGGCGATGATGTCTTCGACGGCGACCTTGTTGGTGTCCAGCAATTCCGAAATCGACCCGGCCTGTTCCAGGACGCCGGCCAGCCGATCCTCGGTGTCGCGCGCGCTGCGTTCGATCTGGGAAATCCCCGCCACGCTTTCCTCCGAGGCCGAGGCCTGGGACATGGCGACCTGTTCGATCTGGTTGATCGCGGTCATGATCTGTTCGGAACTCGCGGCCATTTCCTCGACGGTCGCGGACAGTTCCTCGGCCGCGGCGGCAAGCTCTTCGCTGCTTTTCGAGATATCGGCGCTGTTGCGCAGGTCGTCGGCCAGGTCGACAAGATCGCTCGACGCCTCGTCCGCGGCCTGAAGCGCGGCGCTCTGGGTTTCGACGGCGCTGATCGTCTCGTTCGCGGCAGCGCTCTGTTCCTCGGCGGCGGCGGCGATTTCCTCGCTGGCCTTCAGCGCCTGGGTGGTCGCGGCCGACATTTCCGACGCGGCGCGGTCGATGCTGCGGTTGGCCTCGACGATGGACTCGATCTGGCGGCCGATCTCGCCCAGGTTCTCGATCACCGTGCCGCTTTTCTCGACCTCGGCCTTGGCGTTCTCGGACGAGGTGCTGACGCTGTCCGAGATTTCCTTGATGCCGTCGCGGATCTGTCCGACCAGGTCCTTGATGCTGCTGGCGTTGGTTTCAGAGGCTTCGGCCAGCTTGCGCACGGTGTCGGCGACAACGGCGAATCCCTTGCCGTGGCGGCCGGCGCGGGCGGCCTCGATCGCGGCGTTCAGCGCCAGCAGGTTGGTCTGGTCGGCGATGCGGATCACCTGGTTGACCGAATCGATGATGTTGGTGGCCTGCTGGTCCAGCTCGGCCATCATGCGCACCGATTGCGCCTGGCGGTCGGCGGCGGTGCCGACATTGTCCAGAACGGTGCGGATTTCCTGGCCGGTCTGGCGCAAGAGGTCCTGCAATTGCAGCCCGCGGGTCTGGCTGCGGGCGGCGGCCGCGGCCTGGGCGGTCACGCTGTTGTCGATCGAGCGCATCGCCGCCATCGATTCCTCGGCCGCGGTCGCGGCCTGTTCGGCGCCCTCGCCGATCTGGCGCATCGCGGCGGCCAGTTCCTCGGCCGCGGCCGAGGATTCGGTGACGTTCGCGCTCATCTGCGAGGCGGCGGCGGCCAGCCGTTCGGCGGCCTGCTGCTGGCGCGCGACGGTGCGCGCGTGCTGGCGGTTGGCCTCGGTCTTGCGCCGGCTCGACCGGGCGCCGCCACCGCTCAGCGGTTTTTTCGCCTCGGGCGCGGCCGCGCCGCCCTTGACCGCGTGCAACGCGGCGGCGTCGGTGTCGTATCCGTTCGGGCGGGCGATCTTGTTCATGGGCATGAATGGTCCCTCTGTCTATGACTGCGATGCGTCGGGCCCTGATCGCCCGGTCGAGCCGTGGCGACCGATCCGGCATGGCCCGCGCCTCTGCGCCCGTGGGGGGCGGCGCGGCAGTGGCGCCCGAGGTGGCGGCGCTGCGCGCGCAACTTGCCCAGGCCGAGGCCCAGCGCGACCAGCTGCGCGAACTGCTCGACCGGCTGTGCCGCGCGCTTGACGAGGACGCGGTCGCGCCGCTGGGCGGCGCGACCGGCGCCGAGGGGCTTGCCGTAAACGGTGCGCTGGCGGGGTTGGCCCGGCGCATGGGCGCCATGTCCGGCGAGGTCGCGGCGACCCATGAAGGGGCGGAATATCTCAGCGATTCCCTGCAGGATCTCAAGCGCCGTTCCAACGCGCAGATCGACCAGGTGCAGGCGGTGACCTTCAGCCTGGCCACCGTTGCCGAACTGGCCGACAAAAGCGGCACGCTGGCCGGCGAATCGGCCGAACTGGCCGAGCGTACCGACAGCGTTAGCCGCGAGATCGCCAGCGACATGCAGAACCTGACCCAGGCGATGCACCGCATCGAGGCCGCGTCGGGGCGGATCACCGGTGTCGTCGGCGATATCGAATCGATCGCGATGCAGACCAACATCCTGGCGCTGAACGCGGGCATCCAGGCCGCGCGGGCGGGCGAGGCGGGGTTGGGCTTTTCCGTTGTCGCCGAAGAGGTGCGGCGCCTGGCCAACACCACCAAGGGGCTTGCCATGACGATCGGCGGCATGGCCAAGGACTCGCTGGATGCGGCCAAGGACGGCGCCGATGTCGTGGAGGAAACGCAAAAGCAGGTCGGTGCCATCTGCGGGATGTCGCATGACACGCTGGTGGCGCTGGGCGCGTTGCGCGATCTGGCCAACGACCAGGCCACCCGCGTGGCCGACCTGCTGGACTCGGTCGAGGGAACGGTCGGCGCCGCGACCGAGAATGCCCGTCTCGTCAGCACCCTGAGCGAGCTTGCCGCGGCCAACGCGTCGCGCCCGGCGCCCGGCGCGCTCGCCGTGGCGGGACCGCCCGGGCGGGTCGACGCACAGCCCGCCGGTGCCGCCATGGCCGGCACGGCCATCGAACTGTTCTGACCGGCGCTGCGCCCCGAAAGGGCGGTCTTGCCCTGTTAGGCCCGGCCGCGCGCGCGCCCCTTGGCGCGGGACGGGCCCGGGCCGGGCGTGGCCCGGACTTGCAAGCCCGGCCACAAGGTGCAAACACGGAAAGGAACGACTGTTGCTAGAAATCCTGCCTGGCGGAGCGATCATGCACCTTCGGATTACCCACTTCCTGCCGGCGGTCGCCCTGACCCTCGGTGCCTGCAACGCCTCGGTCGATGCGGGCCGGGCCAATGACGGTTTCATCGAGGAGCTGCCCGAGGCCGTCGCCGCGGCAGCGGCCCCCTATCAGGACCTGCGCCATGTGCGCCTGCTGCCCGAGGACGGGTGCTATTGGTACCGCCACGTGGGGCCCGTCGAAACCACCCTGCTGCCGCTTCGCACCACCGAGGGCCGGCCGATCTGCACCCGCGCACAGCCCCGGCCGCCGGTCAGCGGCTAAGGCCCCCGCGCCGCCGGCGTCAGCTGCGCGCGCTGAGGCTTTCCTCGGCCGGGTACAGATGCGCCGTCGCCCCGGTGTTCACCTCGTCGTACAGCCCGTTGATATGGGCCATCACCATGCGCACACAGCCCGAACTGGACCGCGTGCCGATCGAGCGCGGGAACGGCGTGCCGTGGATGCGCAGATAGGTGTCGCGGTCGCCGACATAGAGATACAGCGCGCGCGAGCCCAGCGCGTTCCTCGGACCCGGCGGCATGCCCCCGGCGAACTGGGCATAGGTTTCGGGTTCGCGTTCGATCATGTTGGCGGTCGGGGTCCAGCGGGGCCATTTCGCCTTGCGCCGGATGGTGAACCGTCCCGGGGCATACAGACCCCCGCGCCCGATCGCGACGCCATAGCGCATCGCCGTGCCGTCGGGCTGGATATGGTAGAGATAGCGCGCGATCGCATCGACATGGATGTCGCCCGGCGCCAGCCCGTCGCGCGCCTCGACCCGGACCGGCAGAAACCGCGGGTGCAGCCCCCAGGGGTTCGAGGTTGCCGGGTCGAAACCGGGCGGCGTTACCTCGGCGTCCCATTCCGCCCACTGGTCCCTGTCCGCGGCTTCGGCGGCGGGGGCCACAAGCGCGGGGGAAAACAGCGCGGCGGTGGTCAGGATGAAATGGCGTCTGGTCAGCATGGCAACTCTCTGTATCCGGTGAACCGCGGGTTTGGCACGGATCCTTTCAAGAAGACGTCACCGCGCGGGTCCAATCAAGATCGAGTGTAGGGCCTTGTCCGACGCCTGTCTGCCGCAACCGCGCGGCGTTTACAGCAACTTGCGTTGAACCGCCATCGCGACCGCCTGCGTGGCGGTCTTGGCGCCCAGCTTGCCGCGCACCTTTTCCAGCCGGGCCTTGATCGTCGGAACCGACACGTTCAGCATCGCGGCCGCCTCGGCATAGGTCATCCCGTCGCGCAGGCATCGCAACGTCTGCAGCTCGGCCACGGTCAGCTCGATTCGGTAGCTCTTGGAAAAGCCCGCGTTCAGTTCGTCGACCGTGGCCGCCAGGAACAGGATTTCCTCGTCGTTGAACTCGCGGTCGGCCCGCGCCAGCGTCAGGATCGTCTTCTTGCCCTTGGTGGTGCGCGAGAACGAGGCGCCGTAGACGAGACCGTAGGCGCGGGCACGTGTCAGCACGCCGCGCAGGTCGGGCAGGCGGACCTCGGACCAGCGCTTGTTGCCGGTGTTCAGGATGTTCCAGATCAGCACCGGGTCGACATAGGTGTAGCCGCGGGATTCGTATTCCATCTGCCAGGCCTTCGGATATTCCGAATGGTAATATTCCGGGCCGCGAAAGGTGATGTTGTAGGCGAAGATGAATCCCGACGGTCCCAGAAGCCGCAAGGTCGGCAGAACGACATCCAGCGCGGGCACGCCGCTCTTGTTTTCGGAAGAATGAGGCATCTATCCCATCAATTTATACTAAAGTATAAGTCGAAAGTATAGTTTCGCCTATCTTTGGATTGAAGGCGGCCAAGTGCCGCGACAGCGTGTGGCCATGTCTACGATCTTTTCGCCCCCCCAGCGATTCCGACTTTCGCGCGACATGGTGGAGACCATCGCGCAGAATCTGGACTGCTTCGCCAATGATGGCGTCGTCACCCTGGAAAAGGACGCGGCCGGGGTTTGGATCGTGTTGCCGCAGGGCACGAAATGGTTTCTGGGCGCTGCGGATGCCGACCATCCGCCGCGCCGGCGTATGAGGAGCAATGTGCACTGATGTCGGAAGACCAGCCCATCGAGCTTGCCGCGCTTCGGCTTCCCTTCGACCATAGGCGGTGGAACCTGGTGACGCGGTTCCTGGCGTTGCGAAAGTCGGTGTTCATCGACCGGCTGAAATGGGATCTTTACCACGTTCAGGACCTGGAGTTCGAACAGTATGATTACCTGGGCGCGGTCTATATCGTGGCCCATCGCGGCACCGAGGTCGTCGGCGGTGCCCGCCTGCTGCGCACGGACTGGCGATATGGCAGGGGAAAATACGTCTATTCCTACATGATCCGCGATGCCTGGCTGGGCCTTCTGCCGGGCCTCCCGCGCGAGGTCTGCGCGGATGAACCGCCGGTCTCGGCGAAGGTCTGGGAACTGACGCGGCTGGCCGCGATGACCCCGGGCATCGCCGCCGACGTTCTGACCGCGGCCAATGCCTACCTGGCCGGGCAGAACGCCGAGGAGTGCCTGTTCCTCGGGCCGACCTCGTTCATGCGCATGGCGCGGTCGATGGGGTATCAGCCCCGCGCGCTGGGCGCGATCACGGGCAACAAGGACGGTCGGTTCATCGCGTTCGGTTGCGGGGTGCGACACGACCTGTCATTGGAGAACCGTCCGCCGGCGGCGGTCGCCGCCTGACGAAGCGGCCGGTCGACCCGGGGAATTGCCGCCCGGGTCTGACAGGTCGACCCCCGGGCGGGGTCGCAAGACCCGCCCGGCATCTGTGTGTTAGCGAGTCTGCAAAAGGAAATTTCATGCCACATGCCGTTGATATCCACGTCGGAAAACGCATTCGACATCGCCGCTGGATGACCGGGATGACCCAGCAGCAACTGGCCGAGGCGGTCGGGATCAAGTTCCAGCAAATCCAGAAATACGAGGTCGGCGCGAACCGGGTCAGCGCGTCGCGGCTTTGGGATATCGCGCGGGCGCTGGACGTTCCGGTCAGCTTTTTCTTCGACGGGCTGTCCAAGGCCAATGGCCATGCGGCGCCGCGCAAGCCGGGGACCCCGGCGGTCGATCTTCTGGATGACAAGGAGGCGCTGGACCTGATCCGCTTTTTCCACGCCATCCCTGAAAGCCAACGCCGCCGCCTGTTCGACCTGGCCTGCGCGCTGAGCAAGGCGCCCTGAACCGGCGGGCTGACCGCCCCGGCAGGGGCGCCTGCGCGCCTGCCATCAAGATTCCCGGCCTATGCCCGAAATCGGACACATGATCCTTTATTTATAACAGTTCCAAGGTATTTTCCCGCAGCCGAGATCGCCTCGCTGCGACACCGAAGAAACCGCCAACTGGCCCGCGTGGACCGTGAAATCCGCGCCTGCCGGTGGCGGTTTTTTCGTGTGCCATGAGGATATGTAACGATGTTTAGAAAACTGACCACGATGCCGATCAGCCGCCGCCTTCCTCTGGTGATGGTGCTGATCGTGGCGGGCCTTTCCATCTCGATGGGCGCCTTCCTGTACCAGCGCGCCTATCAGATGCAGTACGACTCCACCCGGGCCACGCTGAACGGGTTGGCCAAAGACCAGGCCGCGCGCGTGGCTGACTGGTTCGAGACGACGGCGCACCACCTCGCGTCAAACGCGGCGACCCCGCTGGTCGTCGACGCGATCACCGCGTTCGGCGCCGCGATCCGCGCCGATGGCGGCACCCTTGCCGCGGCACAGGCGGCCTATGTCACCGGCAACCCCCACCCCTTGGGTCAGCGCCAGGACCTGGCGGATGCGGGCGACGGCTCGGCCTATTCGGCGGCGCATGCGGCGCTGCACCGGCAGTTTCTCCGCACGCTGGACGCGTTCGGCTATTACGACATCTTCCTGTTCAACACCCGCGGCGACCTGCTGTATACCGTGGTGAAAGAGGCTGATTTCGGAGAGAATTTCGTCACCGGGCCCTATGCGAAAACCGGGCTGGGCCAGGTGTTCCGCAAGGCCGTGGACGCCGCCCCGGGCAGCGTGGCCTCGGCCGATTTCGCGCCCTACGCGCCCAGCGCCGATGTGCCCGCGGGTTTCATGGCCAGCCCCGTCGACGATGCGTCGGGCCGGCGCGTGGGCGTGATCGCGATCCAGGTGCCGACTGCGGCGCTAGCGGGTCTGGTCACGCAGACGTCGGCGCTGGGTGCGCTGGGGGACATGTATATCGTCGCCGGCGATGGCACCGCGCGCACCGCCTCGCGGTTCGACGACCGGTTCGGCGCGCTCGACACGCTGCCCGATGTGCCCTTCATCACCGCGCTGAAGACCGGCGAGACCGGGTTCTTCTACGGGGTCGAGGGCGTGGGCGGCCAGGAAAGCCTGGCCGACACCCGCAAGATCGACCTCGACTGGGCCGACTGGGTTCTGGTCGCCGAACTGGACAAGACCGAGTATCTTGCCAACCTCGCGGCATTCCGAAATGCCACCATCGGCTTCGTGTCCGTGGGCCTGCTGACCGCGGTGGCGATCAGCCTGTTCAGCGCCCGCGGGATCACCCGTCCGCTGGCCGGTTTCGTTGCAGCGATGAAAGATGTCTCCGAAGGCCGCTATGACACCGAGATCGCGGTTGCCGCCCGCGCCGATGAAATCGGCCTGCTGGGCCGCACGCTGGTCGAATTCCGCGACCGGCTGGCGGCAAGTGACGCCCTGGCCGTCCAGCGCGAACAGGACCGCGTGCAGCAGGACCAGGTGGTCCGCGACCTGTCCGCCGCGATGCAGACGCTGGCCGATGGCGACCTGACCCGCACGCTGGAGACGCCGTTCCCGGGCGATTACGAACAGCTGCGCGCCGATTTCAACGCCACGGTCGCGAACCTCAAGGAATTGATGGGCGCCGTGGTCGACAATGCGGCCGAAATCGGCACCCGCGCCGACGAGATCGCCTCGGCCTCCGACGACCTGTCGCAACGCACCGAGAACCAGGCCGCGACGCTGGAGGAGACGGCGGCGGCGCTGGACGAGTTGACCGGTTCGGTGCGCGCCGCCGCCGAGGGCGCGGCCGAGGTCGAAACCATCGTGCGCAACGCCCAGGCCGATGCCGAAACCAGTGGCCGCGTTGTGGCCGAGGCGGTCGATGCCATGTCGCAGATCAAGCAGTCGTCCCAGGCGATCGCCCAGATCATCGGCGTGATCGACGACATCGCGTTCCAGACCAACCTGTTGGCGCTGAACGCGGGTGTCGAGGCCGCGCGCGCGGGCGATGCCGGGCGCGGCTTTGCGGTTGTGGCCTCCGAGGTCCGCTCGCTGGCGCAAAGTTCGTCCGATGCCGCCAAGGAGATCAAGCGGCTGATCCTTGAAAGTGCGGGCCACGTGGAATCCGGCGTCGAACTGGTGAACCGCGCGGGCACGGCACTGCACGACATCGTCAAGCGTGTCAGTACCATTTCCGAACATGTCAGCGACATCGCGTCTGGCGCGCGCGAACAGTCGGTGGGCCTGGGCGAGATCAACGTCGGCGTGACCCAGCTTGACCAGGTGACCCAGCAGAACGCGGCCATGGTCGAAGAGGCGACGGCGGCCAGCGTGACGCTGAAGCGCGAGGCCGAAAGCCTGCGCCGACAGGTCGGCCGGTTCCGCCTCGATCACGGCACGGCCCCGGCGCTTGCGCCGCGTCCGGCGCTGCAGGTGATCGGCGCGCCGGACCGGCCGTCGCGGCCCGACCATGCCCCGCGCGCTCGTGCGGCCGGTGCCGGGGGCGCCCACGGCTGGCAGGATTTCTGATCCGAAAGGTCCCTCGGGTCGGACCCGGTCCCGCGGCCTGCCGCGGGGCCGGTTTTCGGTCTGCCGCGCCCCCCGGCTCAGCCGCCCAACACGCGCGGCACCCACAGGGTGAGCGCCGGAAAGGCCAGCAACAGCCCCACCCGCACCAGTTCCGCCCCGAAGAACGGGGCCACGCCCTTGAACGTCTCGATCATCGGCGTGTCCCTCGCCAGCGACGAGATGACGAAGACATTCATCCCCACCGGCGGCGTGATCAGCCCCAGTTCAACCACGATCAGCGCGAGAATCCCGAACCAGATCTTCAGATCCTCGGTGCTCATCCCGAAACCGGCGCCCTCGGCCCCCTGGTAAATCCCGCCGTTCAGCTCGACCAGCACCGGCCAGAAGAACGGGATGACCAGCAGGATCATCGACAGGCTGTCCATCAAACAGCCCAACAGGATCAGCGCCAGCAACAGCAGCACCATCACCGCCATCGGTTCCATGCCAGAGGCGACGATCCACTCGGCCGTGGCCTGCGGCAGCCCGGCCCGCGACATGAAGATCTTCATCAGTTCCGCGCCCAGCAGGATCAGGTAGATCATGCCGGTGGTCGAGGCGGTTTCCAGCAGCGCCGCGCGCATCTCGGCCAGCCGCAGCCGCCCGCGCAGCGTGCCATACAGCCAGACCAGCGCCACCCCCACCGCCGCCCCCGGCGTGGGGTTGTAGAGCCCCACGTAGATGCCCCCCAGCACGATGGCGAAGATCACCAGCACCGGCAGCACGCCGATGGTCGCCGCGCGAAACTCGGCCCCGTCCAGCGCGCCGGCGGCTGGCCCGGCGTTGGGACGGATCGCGACATAGGCCGCGATGGTCAGCAGGAACAGCACCACGGCCAGCGTGCCGGGCAGCATCGCGGCCATGAACATGGTCACGATGTTCGCCTCGACGATGATCGCATAGATGATCAGCACCACCGAGGGCGGGATCAGGATGCCCAGCACGCCCCCCGCGGCCAGCGTGCCGGTGGCCAGCGCGCCCGAGTAGTTGTAGCGCTTGAGTTCCGGTAGCGCGACCTTGCCCATCGTCGACGCGGTCGCCAGAGACGATCCGCAGACCGCCCCGAACCCCGCACAGGCCGCGATCGCCGCCATCGCCGTGCCGCCCCGCATCCAGCCGAGCCAGGCGTTCCCCGCCCGGAACAGCGCCTGGCTTAGCCCCGCGCGGGACGCGAACGCGCCCATCAGCACGAACATCGGCACGACCGACAGGTCGTAGATCGAGAACTGCCCCCAGGCCAATGTCTTGAGCTGGTTCAGCATCAGCGCCGGCCCGTTCAGCGCCGCGATGCCCAGCCCGCCCACCAGGATCATCGCATAAGCGATGGGCATCCGCAGCGCGATCAGCACGATCAGCGCCGCCAACCCGCCCAGGCCCAGCGACAGCGCCTCAGCCATCGGCCCCGCCGCGGGCCGCGCCGCGCGCGTCCTCGATCAGCGTCACCAGGCTGGCCAGCGCCAGAAGCGCCAGCGAGACCAGAACCGGCAAGAACGCGATCCAGACCGGGAATTGCAGGATGGTGGTGGTATAGCCGTATTGCCGCTGGTCGGCCATGCCCGCCGACATCCGCCACAGCAGCAGCCCCGCGAAAACCAGCGCCACCACCGAGGCCGCCAGCCGCAAGCGCGCCACCCAGGCGGGCGAGGCGCCCATGGTGAAGATATCCGCGCTGACATTGGCGCGCGTGATCTGGCACCAGGGCAGAAAGGCGAAGGCCGCGACCGCCACGCCCACCTGCGTCATCTCGAAATCGCCCGGAAAGGATTTCCAGACCACGCCGCCGATCACCGAGGCCACGTTCATCGCGATCACCGCGATCAGCACCGCGCCCCCCAAAAGCGCCCAGCCGGTGGCAAGCGCCGCCACGAGGGCGGCGAACCCGCGCCGGCCGGCCAGGGCGCCTTCGGCCATCACATGGACCCGTGCTTGGCGATCAGCGCGCGGGCCTTCTCGACCAGGGCGGTGCCGTCGATCCCCTTGGAGTCCATCTCCGCGATCCAGCGGTCGATCACGGGTTGCGTGGCCGCGCGGAAGGCTTCGGTTTCTTCGGGGGACAGCGTGACATGGGCGTTGCCCGAGTCCACGGCCATCTTGATCCCGAATTCCTCGGTTCCGCGCCAGACCCGGCCCAGTTCGGCCAGCCAGTCCGGCCCCGAAGCATCGCGGAATGCCTTCTGGATCTCGGCGGGCAGGCTGTCCCATTTCGCCTTGTTCATCGACAGCTGAAAGGTCGTCGTGCCCAGCCGCGTCTTGTCGGCCAGCTCGATCTGGTAATCGGTCTGGTCCTGGATTTTCAGCGGCGGAATGATCTCGAACGGGATCAGCGCGCCGTCGACCACGCCCTTTTGCAAGGCCTGCGGCAGTTCGGGCACGGGCATCGCCACCGGCACCGCGCCCAGCGCCTCGAGCACCCAGGCGCCGGTGCGGGTGGGAATGCGGATCTTCTTGCCCCGGAAACCGGCCGGGCTGCGGATCTCGGCATCGCGCATCTGGATCGCCTGGCCGGAATGGACATGCAGGAACATCACCTCGACGCCCGGGTAATCGTCCCTCAGGTCGGTTTCGAACATCTCGTACAGCGCAAGGTTCGCCGCACCCGGATCGTTGACATAGACGAAGGGCAGTTCCATCACCTCGGTCCGCGGGAACAGGCCGGGGGTATAGCCGTTCACCGTCCAGATCAGGTCCACCACGCCGTCGCGCACCTGGTTGATCAGCTCGGGCGGGCGGCCGCCCAGGGTCATCGAGGGGAAGATCTCGATCCTGACCTTGCCGCCCGAGTTCTCCTCGACCGCGCGGGCCCAGGGGACCAGCGTTTCGGTGTGGGTGGGCGAATTGGCCGACAGGAAATGGTGGAGCTTGAACGTGTAGTCCTGCGCCCAGGCCGCGCCCGCGCCAAGCGCGGAGACGGCGATCGCGATCGCAGCGGTCAAACCCTTGATCTTCATGGACATCCTCCCTGATTTCGACATGGCGTCTGGCGGTCCCGGCCGTCGTTGCGCGGCCTTGTGGCGGACCCTTCGGTTCCCTCGGTTGCCTTGGGTCCGGGGTACACCGAAGCCGGGGACCGGTCAACGCCGGGGCGGGGCGGGGCAAACGCGAAAAGGGCGCCGCGATGGGCGCCCTTTGGCAGTGAATTCAAGGTGTTGGCGATTACGCCAGCGCGATGTTCGTCGCGCTTTCGCGGCCGTCGCGGCCGGCTTCGATGTCGAAGGTCACCTTCTGGTTGTCGGCCAGCGTGCGCAGGCCGGCGCGTTCCAGCGCGGTGATGTGAACGAACACGTCCTTCTTGCCGCCATCGGGGGCGATGAAGCCGTAGCCTTTGGTTTCGTTGAACCATTTCACGGTGCCAGTGGCCATCCGTCTGTCTCCTAAGTCTTTGGTCCCGCTCGCATTATGCAACGGGTCGGCGCAGTCATGGGTCGATCGAGGTACTGCAGCCGTGAAGGAAGACAGTGGTCGAAAGTCGTAACGTCGCGTGTCCCATATGGGGCATCGCCCGAGTCGTTGCAAGAAAAATGAACGCGGCCCGGGGCGGCGCGGGGCCGATATGAATTCCATATGAATCGCATATGAATTCCATATGACTCCCGTAAGACCCCGAACGGTGCGGCCCGAGGGCGTTAACCCGGCGGGCGCATGGTGGCCCGGCGAAAGGAACCCCCATGACAAAGCGCGACACCGATCCCGGCACCGACGCCATGTTCGACCATGACGATTTCATGGACCCCCACCCGATGCGCCCGCGCGCCGACCGCCACCTGGGCAAGCGCGAGCTGCGCGACCTGGCCAGCGCGCAAGAGGCGATCATGCGGCTGCACATGTTCGTCTATGGCCGCGAGATGGAGGCGCTGCACGTCCCCGAGGCCTGGCACATCCTGCCGGAAATCTATCCGAAGAACCCGAAAAAGGTGCGGGTGACCCTGCTGCTGGAGGAGCCGGTGGCCAAGTTCTACCGCGCCAACGGCAAGGGGTACCAGGCGCTGATCAACGACGTGCTGAAGGCCTATGCGCAGCTGCGGCTGGCCAAGGTGATCGAGGGGCTGGAGGACAAGGGGCCGAGCGGGGAGCCGGTGTGAGGGGGGCGCCGAGCGTTTGCTACCAGTTCCGAAAATCTAGTACGTTTGCAAGCTGCAATACTTCAAGTTGATAGTTTCCAAAAACAGAGCGCCAACGTCTCTCTGAGTCCTCAGGCGTTTCGCCAGTAATCCTTTCTACTACTCGAATTCTCAGGTTTTCGCGGTGGTTATAGATCAGTTGATTCAGGTGGGTGTCGACACCGCCGTAACCGACAATTGTAACCCCTTGCGACTCTTCCAGTGCTCTATCTAAGCATTCCCAATAGGTTCGCAAAACTGGTGACGATGCAATAACAGTTGGCTTGTGGTGAACAGCTGTTAATACAAGATGTACACTTTGATGTCCTTGAATGTCACCGATTTCAGCGAGTGCGCTTTTGCGAACTTCGCCCGCGTCACCAGTGACGTACAATGGCGACCCGTGCAGGTGGAGGTAGAATGACTGTCTTTCTGGGTGCCGCCGAGCCAGATTATCCGGGCAGAAAGGTCCGCTAAAGCCGTCGATCAAGCAAGTATAGCCATGAAAGGCAGGTGTTCCAATTAGGGTCAGGATTCATAACCAGTAGATGACGACCGCTGCGAGGGCGATGGCGGAGAGGAACACCTTGGGACAGCGATCATATCGTGTCGCTACGCGCCGCCAGTCCTTCAGACGACCGAACATGATCTCGATGCGGTTGCGCCGTTTGTAGCGACGCTTGTCGTATTTGACGGGGGTCTTGCGTTGCTTTCTGCCGGGGATGCAGGCGCGTATCCCTTTGTCTTTCAACGCGTCTCTGAACCAGTCGGCGTCATAGCCGCGATCCCCTAGCAACCAGTCGACCTTTGGCAGGGTGCCGAGCAGTGCCCGCGCGCCGATGTAGTCGCTCACCGGTCCTGCAGTGACAAACAGGTTCAGCGGCCGTCCTTTGCTGTCGCAGATGGCGTGCAACTTGGTGTTCATGCCGCCTTTGGTGCGACCGATCAGGCGGCCACGCCCCCCTTTTTCGCGGCCATGCTGGTCGCCGTGCGGTGCGCCTTCAGATAGGTCGCATCGATCATTACCGTCTTCTGCTCGCCGTGTTCGGCCGCTAACCCAGCCATCATCCTAGCGAAGATGCCTTTCTCGCTCCAACGCTTCCACCGGCTGTACAGCGTCTTGTGCGGTCCGTAGGCTTCAGGCGCGTCGCGCCAGCGCAAGCCATTGCGATTGATGAAGATAATCCCGCTCAAGACCCGTCTGTCGTCGACCCGAGGCTTGCCGTGGGACTTGGGGAAGAAAGGGGAAAGCTTGGCCATCTGCTCGTTGGTCAGCCAGTACAGGTCGCTCATGTCACCGCTCCGTTTTCCGAGCCGTGAATCACGCAGCGCACTGAAAATCAATGCATCCTGACCCTAGTGAGCGATATAAGAGGTCATCATAATTAAGAGTCGCAACATGAGATCTTGATTCAAGAATAAAATCTACGAGAGGATTGACAAAGTTTTGGGGAAGCGATCCATTAAATCTATGATAGTAGCAAGCGGCTCTGTGGATAAAGCTTCGGATCGCGTCAGGAAATGCCTGACCGCGAGCCGTTAGCCACCCTTCCTGATCTTCGCGCTCGAACTGACGAACCAAGTCACATGCGGCGAGAACCTTTTGTAGCGGATCTAGTTCGTTCTCCCCGCGAGGCCAGATCTCCTCCTCACCTTCAATAAGCTCTTCGTTGTTTAAGCATCTTCTAATTAAATCGCGATCAGCTTCTGAAAGCACTTCATCGTCGTCCCAAGCATCACGGAGTCCTCGCTCAAGTTCGAAATACTCATTATTAAGGGATCGACCTAAGCCATTTCCAAATAGAAGAACTTCTCGCATCTTTCCTCTTGAATTCTTTGCTGACCCAAATTCGACAACTCTTGCTTCACTTAGCTGACGGCTTGCTTCAGATAGCATTCTCCTTACAGCACTGTCTCCCCGGGGCGTCAGGCTTGGATCGCGCCGGACCGTTCGAGGGGCTTACGCCGCGCCACTGGCGCAACGGTCCCCTCTCACCCCAGGGTGGGCGCGATCCCCTGTGCATAGCTGTTCCGGGGACGCCTGCAAGCGTAGGCGATCCGGGGACGTCCTAGGAATTACCTCGCGAACTTCTTGTACTTCACCCGCTTCGGCTCCACCGAGTCCGGGCCGAGCCTCCGAATTTTGTCTTCCTCGTAGGCCTCGAAATTGCCCTCGAACCATTCGACATGGGCCTCGCCCTCGAAGGCCAGGATATGGGTGCAGAGGCGGTCGAGGAAGAAGCGGTCGTGGGAGATGATGACGGCGCAGCCGGCGAAATCCTCCAGCGCGGCTTCCATCGCCTGCAGGGTTTCGACGTCGAGATCGTTGGTGGGCTCGTCCAACAACAGCACGTTGCCGCCGGATTTCAACAGCTTGGCCATGTGGACGCGGTTGCGTTCGCCCCCGGACAAAAGCCCCACCTTTTTCTGCTGGTCGCCGCCCTTGAAGTTGAAGGCCGAGCAATAGGCGCGGGAGTTCACCTCGGCATCGCCGAGGACCACGATATCCAGCGCGTCGGTGATCTCCTCCCACACGGTCTTGTTGGGGTCGAGCGCGTCGCGGGACTGGTCGACATAGGACAGTTTCACCGTGTCGCCGAATTCGATGGTGCCCTCGTCGGGCTGTTCCTGGCCGGTGAGCATGCGGAACAGCGTGGACTTGCCCGCGCCGTTGGGGCCGATCACGCCGACGATGCCGCCCGGCGGCAGGGCGAAGGACAGGTCCTCGATCAGCAGGCGGTCGCCATAGCCCTTTTTCAGGCCGGTCACCTCGATCACGCGGCCGCCCAGGCGGGGGCCGTTGGGGATGATGATCTGGGCGCGCGAGAGTTTCTCGCGTTCCGACTGGCTGGCCAGTTCCTCATAGGCCTGGATACGGGCCTTGGATTTCGCCTGGCGGGCCTTTTGACCCGCGCGGATCCAGTCGAGTTCGCGTTCGAGTTGCTTCTGCTTGGCCTTGTCCTCGCGCGCCTCTTGGGCGAGGCGTTTCGATTTCTGCTCCAGCCAGGCGGAATAGTTGCCCTCGTAGGGGATGCCGCGGCCGCGGTCGAGTTCGAGGATCCAGCCGGTGATGTCATCCAGGAAATAGCGGTCGTGGGTGACGATCAGGATGGTGCCCTTGTAGTCGATCAGGTGCTGTTGCAGCCAGGCGACGGTTTCGGCGTCCAGGTGGTTGGTGGGTTCGTCCAGCAGCAGCATGTCGGGCGCTTCGAGCAGCAGCTTGCACAGCGCGACGCGGCGGCGTTCCCCGCCCGAAAGGGTCGCGACGGGGGCGTCGTCGGGGGGGCAGCGCAGGGCCTCCATCGCGACGTCGATCTGGGAATCCAGGTCCCAAAGGTTCTGGCTGTCGATCTCGTCCTGCAGGGCGGCCATCTCGTCCGCGGTCTCGTCGGAGTAGTTCATCGCCAGTTCGTTGAACCGGTCGAGCTTGGCCTTCTTCTCGGCCACGCCCAGCATGACGTTCTCGCGCACGGTGAGGGTTTCGTCGATCTGGGGTTCCTGCGGCAGGTAGCCGACGCGCGCGCCCTTGGCGGCCCAGGCCTCGCCGGTGAAATCCTTGTCCCAGCCGGCCATGATGCGCAGCAGCGTGGATTTCCCCGCGCCGTTGACGCCGACGACGCCGATCTTGACGCCGGGAAGGAAGTTCAACCGAATGTTTTCAAAGCATTTCTTGCCGCCCGGATAGGTCTTGGAGACGCCGTCCATGTGGTAGACATACTGGTAGGAAGCCATGCGCGAACCGCCCTTGTGCGTTGGGTGTCTGGGTTGGGGCGTGACATAGCGAGTCTGGGGGGGGAGGGCAATGCAGGGGGTGACACTACGAACAAAGGAGCGGCGACCAGTCACGCCGCTTGTAGTGGAGGTATCCTACAATTGAATCGTATTCTGAAAAGCCGGGCTTCTCAGATTTCAAAAAAATCATCAAGCTTCAATCTCTTCCTCTGTAGACGGAGGGAGCTCACGATTAAGTTCTGTATGCGTTTCTCCGAATCTTGGATTGAATTTCTTTGCATCTTCGAGTGTGACAGTTGGAATGAGATGTTTTGAATCATGCCTGCGGCCGAAGGCATCAATAATTCGAAGCCTAATCTTTGTGTGCGAGCCTTGGGGTTTGGGGAAGCAACCTCCCCAGCTTTCCGACTGTTCGAAATATACAACACCGTTTGTTGCTTCGCCGATCAGGAGATACGTTCTCGTGTCTGACATTGATAGGCTGCTGCGCTGTGTAAGGAATGGGAATATCTTGACGGATTCGCCAATACTACATTGAAAGTCTGCAAGTGCAGCGGTTTGATCTTTTAGCCAGAACCAGCCAATACGATATTTGAGCCAGAGCAATGAGATGGGGCGAAGGTTCCAATGGTAGCCAACCTCTATTGCAGAGATTCCTGTAGGCGCCGAGCCAATATTTGTAATGTTTAGGTATAGTGCCACCCCAGTACGATGCGTGTCGTGGTTGTTATGTTTTCGCCCGGTGGGAAAGGTGCAAGAGAAGGTGGGGCCGTCGATTGTTCTTATAGCCAGCCTCGGTTTTTGTCTCAGCGCTTTGAAGGCCCCGCTAAGCCAGCCGGCGATGATCGTCACGAAGAAAAGCGACAAAGTTAGAAGGTCTTGGTTCTCATTCAAAAAATCTACTGAAGTTGCCATTTTTGGAGCAAGATTTTCGGCGTATTCCTTAAGGCTTGCGGTGTAATCCTGAAGTTGAGTGATCAATCCGGGCCTCTCATCTCTCTCTCTCTTGCAGCACAAAAAGGCGCTGCGATCTGCAGTTCTATCGAATATAGTGACTGATTAAGTGGGCATCACGATGTGAATTGTGCCAGGTTAGTGTGCACCCTAATTGGGTGGCGTCAACATTGATCTTTCCCCTTCCCACCCGCTCGCCTACAGGCTACTCCACCCTCATGCGGGCGGGGTTTCCGAAAGCGAGCGTGGGCCAGAGGGTCGGCCTGTTGGGCGGGTCGTTCGACCCCGCCCACGAGGGGCATGCGCATATCACGCGGGCGGCGCTCAAACGGTTCGGGCTGGACCGCGTGTGGTGGCTGGTCTCTCCCGGCAACCCGCTGAAGGCCGAGGGCCCCGCGCCGATGGCCCGGCGGATCGAGGCGGCCAGGCGCGTCATGCATCACCCCCGCGTCACGATCACCGATATCGAGGCGCGGATCGGCACCCGCTATACCGCCGAGACCCTGGAGCGCCTGATCGGGCTGTATCCGGGCGTGCGCTTCGTCTGGCTGATGGGGGCGGACAACCTGACGACGTTCCACCGCTGGGACCGCTGGCGCTGGATCCTCGACACGGTGCCGGTGGGCGTTCTGGCCCGCCCCGGCCAGGGGATCGCGGCGCGCCAGTCGAAGGCCGCGGTCGCCTATGCCCGCTATCGCCTGCCGGCCGAGCGCGCCCGCTGTTTGGCCGGGCACCCGACGCCCGCCTGGTGCTATCTGCGGGTGCCGATGATCGACATCTCGTCGTCCGAGATCCGGGCCAGCGGCCAGTGGCACCGCACGCCCTGACCGCGCCCGATCTGCGGGCTTGCCCGGGGCGGGGCGATTTGCTTCACTCCGCGCCATGACGCGTTCCGCCGACAGATTTTCGCGCCGCTGGGTGCTTGCCGCGCTGATGGCCGGGGTGGGCGGCCCGGCGCTGTCCGCGCCGTTGGCGCGCAGCCTGCGGCCGGTGGCGCGCCCCGAAGCGTTGCGCCAGGCCGCCGAGGCCGAGGCGCTGGTCGCCCGCGCCAACCTGGGCGGGAAGCTGGCCTTCGCGGTGGCCGATGCCGCCACGGGCGAGGTGCTGGAGGTGATGAACCCCGTGCTGGGGCTGCCGCCGGCCTCGGTCGCGAAATCGGTCACGGCGCTTTACGCGCTGGACGTGCTGGGGGCCGATCACCGGTTCGCCACGCGGGTGCTGGCGACCGGGCCGGTGACGGATGGGCGGCTGGAGGGCGACCTGGTGCTGGCGGGCGGCGGCGACCCGACGCTGGACACCGACATGCTGGGCGACCTGGCGGCGCGCCTGCGCGCGGCCGGGCTGCGCGAGGTGCGGGGGCGGTTCCTGTACGATGCAGGTGCGCTGCCGCGGCTGCCGGCGATCGACCCGGGGCAGCCCGCGCATGTGGGGTACAACCCGGCGATCTCGGGGCTGAACCTGAATTTCAACCGCGTGCATTTCGAGTGGAAGCGGGCGGGCGGCGGGTACGACGTGACGATGGACGCCCGCGCGCGCCGTTACGCCCCCCCGGTCAGCGTGGCGCGGATGCAGGTCGTGGACCGCCCTGCGCCGGTTTACACCTATTCGTCCAAGGGCGGCGTGGACGAGTGGACGGTGGCCCAGGGCGCGCTGGGGCAGGGGGGCGCGCGCTGGCTGCCGGTGCGCCGGCCCGCGCTGTATTGCGCCGAGGTGTTTCACACGCTGGCCCGCGCCGAGGGCATCGCGCTGCCCCGCCCCGAAGAGGCGGCGGCGCCGGTCGCGGGCCGGGTGCTGGCCGAGCACCGGAGTGAACCGTTGAGCGACATCCTGCGCGACATGCTGAAATATTCCACCAACATGACCGCCGAGGCGGTGGGGCTGAGCGCGACGCTGGCGCGCGGCGACCAGCCCCTGTCGCTGACCGAGTCGGGACAGGCGATGGGCGACTGGCTGGCGTCCCGGATGGGCGCGCGCAAGGCGCGGTTCGTCGATCATTCGGGGCTGGGGGACGCCTCGCGGATGTCGGCGGTGGAAATGGTGCGGATGCTGGTCGAGGTGGCGCCGGGGGCGGGGCTGAAGGGGCTGATGAAACCGGTCCACCTGCGCGACGGGCGGGGGCGGCCGATCTATGACCACCCGGTGGAGATCCGCGCCAAGACCGGCACGCTGAACTTCGTTTCGGGGCTGGCGGGCTATGTCACCTTTCCCACGGGGCGCGAGCTGGCCTTCGCGATCTTCGCCGCCGATCCCGAGCGGCGCGCGGCCCTTGGTCCGCAGGAGCTGGAACGCCCCGAGGGCGGCAAAAGCTGGGTCACCAGGGCGCGGCGGTTGCAGATGGGCCTGCTGGAGCGCTGGGTGGCGCTTTACGCCTGAGGCGGCCCGCAGGACCGGGTCGCACGCCGGGGCAGCCGGTGCGGCGGCCGGGCCGACATGCCGTTTTCATTGACTTGAAATGTCATCCTCGCTACGATTTTGGCGGGTGTGAAAGGGAATGGATCAATGTATTTCTCGAAAGCTTTACCGGCGTTCGGGCTGGCGCTTGCTGCCAGTGCGACGTCATTGTCCGCCGGAACGATTTCCGCGACCGGCGTCGGACTTTTGTCCAACGCGGGGGTGTCCACGCCGAACGGATCGCCCACGACGGTGGGAACGTCGATCAATTTCGGAACGGGGCCGATCGAAAACCCCGTGCTGCTGCGGTGGGACTTGATATCGGCCGGAACGATCGGCGCGGCCGATCCGACGACCACCGTTTCGCTGTCGGCGAACGCGACGCGAAGCAGTTCGGATTTCGATTTCACGGTGGGCCTTTGGGACGGTGTCAACAATGTCTCGGTCTTTCCGTTGGTCGACGGATCCCGGATTTTCCGCAATGAAAACGCCCTGTCGAACGGTGTGACGCAAACGGAAAGCCCGATCACGCAGGACGGCGGTGTCGCGTCGGCGGTCGGCGTCGGCGAGGCATTCGCCTTTACAATCGACTGGACGCTGGGCGCGTCATCGACCAGCATCACCCTGAACATCCTGGGTGAAAACCGGACATACACGACGACCAACCCGTTCGACCGGACCAATGGCCTTTCGATCCTGTTCGCCAAGCAATCGACGGGCGAGGAATTCCAGCTGAACAGCGTATCGGTCTCGGGCGACTACATCGGCGGCGGCGCGGTGATCCCGCTTCCGGCCGGTCTTCCGCTGCTTCTGACCGGACTTGGGGGGATGGCGCTGCTTGGGCGCCGCAAGGCCGTCAAAGCCTGAGCGGGCGGTCGAGACAGGAACCGGCGCTTGGCGCAGGGCTTGGCTATGGCCAAGCCCGGCGACAAGGCTTTCGGGACCCAGCACGTGCGGTTGGTTTGGCAAGAGCGCCGCGACCGGTTTTCCGCATGATCCCTCTGTGTGATGGAGAGACGCCGACCCCGCCCGGCCGTGGGCGGGGCTAGACTCCCTCCGGCCGCAGCACCAGCGCGCCCGCCACCCAGTCGGCCTGGTTGTGAAAGGCGCGGATGGTCTCCATCTCGTCGGGGGTGCAGCCCAGCAACAGCTTCAGCTCGCCGTCGCGCTTGGTCAGGTCGAGCGAGGCGACCACGCCCGTCACCCGCGCCCGGTCGCCCGAGCCGCACCACACGTCCACCCCGTCGCCGTCGATCGCGCGCGTGCCGTCCAGATAGCCGTAATCCAGCGGATAGGCGATCTGGGGAAAGCGGGGATGGGCGCTGCCGCGCGGGCGGTCGATGACCAGCCGCGTGCCCGCCACGAAGGAGTCGGCGAAGGGCCAGAACCGGTCCGGCGGACCCACCGCCCGCATCAGACCACCATGTGCCGGGCCCGGGCCGCACGCTCGATCGCGGCGCCGGCCAGCCGGTCGATGTTCAGCTCGTAGCGGATTTCCTCGAGCAGGCGCAGTTCCTCCTCGCCCAGCCGGCCATCGGCCGCGGCCACGTCACAGGCCAGCACATAGGCGGTTTCGAACAGCTTTTCGGGCAGGGCATCGCGCACAAGGCCGAACAGGGCGTCCAGCCCCTCGTATTCCTCGAACAGTTCCAGCACGGTTTGCGCCACCACCGGGATGCGGTCGACGTCGTAATCGGCGAAGACCGGCAGGTGATTGACCATCCGTTCGATGGACACAAGCTCGGCGGTTCGGATGTTCTCGTCCGAGGCGGAGACCGCCACCATGATCGCGACAAGGGCGTCCTGGGCTGTCATCGGCATGTCTGGGCGCATCTTCGGGGATCCTCCGGGCAATGTTGCGGTGCAGAATATTGACGTGGGCAGATGCGGGCAATAGGACAAGGGGCTTGCCGGGCATGGGGTCCGGCCCGTCGAAAGAGTGTTCGAAATGACCGATCTGCGCGCTGCCGCGATGAGCTCCAAGGCCTGGCCCTTCGAAGAGGCCCGCCGCCTGCTCAAACGCTATGAGAAGGCGCCGCCGGAAAAGGGGTACGTGCTGTTCGAAACGGGCTATGGCCCGTCGGGCCTGCCCCATATCGGCACCTTCGGCGAGGTGCTGCGCACCACGATGATCCGCCATGCCTTCGAAACGATCAGCGATATCCCCACCCGGCTGATCTGTTTTTCCGACGACATGGACGGCATGCGCAAGGTGCCGGGCAACGTGCCCAACCAGGAGATGCTGGCCGAGCACCTGCAACGCCCGCTGACCAGCGTGCCGGACCCGTTCGGCGAATACGAAAGCTTCGGCCATCACAACAACGCGATGCTGCGCCGGTTCCTGGACACGTTCGGGTTCGAATACGAATTCTACTCGGCCACCGAGTTCTACAAGTCGGGCCAGTTCGACGCGGTGCTGTGCCGCGCCGCCGAACGCTATGACGACCTGATGGCGGTGATGCTGAAATCGCTGCGCGAGGAACGCCAGCAGACCTATTCGATCTTCCTGCCGATCCACCCCGAGACGGGCCGCGTCCTCTACGTGCCGATGAAGAACGTCGACGCGGTGAACCACACCGTCACCTTCGACGACGAAGAGGGCCGCGAATGGACCCTGCCGGTGACGGGCGGCAACGTCAAACTGCAGTGGAAACCCGATTTCGGCGCCCGCTGGGCCGCGCTGGACGTCGATTTCGAGATGTATGGCAAGGACCATTCCACCAACACCCCGATCTACGACCGCATCTGCGAGATCCTGGGTGGCCGGAAGCCCGAGCATTTCACCTATGAACTGTTCCTCGACGAGAACGGCGAGAAGATTTCCAAGTCGAAGGGCAACGGGCTGACCATCGACGAATGGCTGACCTATGCCGCCACCGAAAGCCTGTCCTACTTCATGTTCCAGAAACCCAAGACCGCCAAGCGGCTGTGGTGGGACGTGATCCCCAAGGCGGTGGACGAATACCACCAGCAACTGCGCGCCTTCCCCGACCAGACGCCGGAACAGCAACTGGCCAATCCCGTCTGGCACATCCACGGCGGCAACCCGCCGCAATCGGACATGGTGGTGCCCTTCGCCATGCTCTTGAACCTGGCGTCCGTGGCGGGGGCCGAGGACAAGACCGGGCTCTGGGGCTTCATCCAGCGTTACGCCCCCGAGGCATCGCCCGAAACCCATCCGCATCTCGATGAGGCCGCCGAGTTCGCCGTGCGGTATTTCCGCGATTTCGTGGCGCCGACGCGGGAATTCCGCGCCCCCGACGCCAAGGAACGCGCCGCGATCGAGGACCTGGTGGCCCGCCTCAAGGCATGGCAGGGCGGCCAGGACGCCGAGGAATTGCAAAGCCTGGTCTTCGCGGTCGGCAAGGATCACGGGTTCGAGCCGCTGCGCGACTGGTTCAAGGCGCTGTACGAGGTGCTGCTGGGCGCTAGCCAGGGCCCGCGTTTCGGCGGCTTCATCGCGCTTTACGGCGTGGATGAAACGGTCAAGCTGATCGAGGGCGCGCTGGCGCGGGGCTGAGCGGGACGGCGAATCACCGCCGCCCCGGAAACGCCCCGCACGCGCCACATTCGCGCCACATTCGGCCCGCGCCGCGCGCACCGTCGCGCGGGCCGCGACAATCACCGCGAAAATTGGACCTTTCCGCCGCGCCCGGGCACGTTGATCGCCGGGTAGTGTGGGGGGGGGCGATGACGCCGATCGAAAAGGTGCGGGCGCGGGCCGAGGCGCTGGCGGATCTGGGGCTGGGCTATTACGCGACCGACCGGGAAATAGAACAGGCCTGGCACCATATCGCGCGGACCTGCCATCCCGACCGTGACGCGGCCGAGATCGACCGCTTTACCCGGGCGAAACTGGCGCGCGATTTCCTGATCGGCGAGGCCAGGGCCAGTGCCGCGCCGGGGCCGGCGCACGGCGGGATCGTGCCGCGCCGGGTCCGCCGCCGCGGCCCCGCGACGGCGGTGCGCCCGGCCATGCCCGCCACCTGAGGCACGCGGGGCTCACCCCGCACGCCACGCTTTCCACCGACGCTTCCAGCGGCGCGACAGGTCCTTGGGCGGGCTGGCGAACAGCCGGGCCGCCAGGGCCTGCGCCTCGGCCTCAAGCGTGGCCTGCCGCGCGGCGATCCGCTCGCGCAGCTCGGCCCGCAGCCCGGCCGGCCCGGGCAGATCCGGGACCGCCGCGGCCCAGGCCTCCAACACCGCCAGGTCGTGATGGTCGCCCAGCATCTCGGACAGGTCGCGCAACTGGCGGGCCCGCCTGTCCAGCGGCGCGGGGTCCAGGGGCTGCAACAGCCGGGTGTGATACCAGTGGTATTTCACCACCTTGCGCCAGTCATGGATCACCGCCGTGCCGGGCTTGCGCGCGGCCCGGCCGCGGTCGCGCCGGGCGCGGGCGACCACCGCCTCGATCCCCGGGCGCAGCGCCCCGAACCCGCCTGCCGTCAGCCGCCAGCCCCGCGCCCGCACCGCCAGTGCCGCCATGTCGGCGCGAAACGGGGCCAGGTCCGCCACGACATCGGCCTCGGCCGCGGCGGCATCGCGCGCGGCGACCAGCCGGTCGCGGACCGGTCCCAGGCCCGGCGCCCCGGTCGCGGCCACCAGCTTGTCCAGGGTCTCGACCATGCCCTCGCTGTCGCGCAGCGCCGACAGCCGCCGCTGGGCATCGCGCAGGGCCGCGTTCTCGGCGGCGTAGGCGGGAAAGACCGGGCGCACCATCCGGATCAGCCCGCGCAACCGCTTGGTGCGCTTGCGCAGCTGGTGCACCTTGTCATGCAGGCCCATCGCGGCGTCGTCGATCTCGGCCAGCGCGGCCGCAACCTCTTCGACGGCGATGCGCCGCAGCGCCGCCTGGACCGACCTGTCCGAAGGTTTCACCCGATAGGCCATGGCCCCGCCCCCGCGCGAATTTCAAACCGTATCGGTATCCCGTTCGTATGACATTTGGTTAACACTCCCGTCCGATCCAAGGAGGCAGACCCCATGCGCGACATCCTGGCCGGCCTGACCCTGGCACTGGCCCTCGCCGCGCCGCTGCGCGCCGACCCGGTGGCCGAGGCGGTCCAGGGCGTGATCTCGGACCAGGTCGAGGCGTTCCTGGCCGGCGATCTCGCCACCGCCTTCGGCTTCGCCTCGCCCGGCATCCAGGGCCTGTTCCAGACGCCCGAACGGTTCGGCCAGATGGTGCGCAACGGCTATCCGATGGTCTGGCGCCCGGGCGCGTTGCGCTATCTCGGCCTCGAGGGGGCGGGCGACACCCGCCGCCAACGGGTCGAAATCACCGACCGCGCGGGCCGGGTCCACCGGCTCGAATACCGCATGATCCGCACGCCCGAGGGCTGGCGCATCGACGGCGTGCGTCCGCTGCCCGCCCCGCCGCCGATGGCCTGACACCGGCCTTGCCCTTCTTCTGGCCCGAAATATCCCGGGGGGAGTCCGCAGGACGGGGGGCAGCGCCCCCCCTTGCGCCGGGTCAACCCGCGCCCAGGTCCGCGGGCTTCAGAACATACGCCTTGCCGAACCCCCCGTTCAGATGGCCCGCGCGCGGCACCAGCCGGACGAAATGGAAATCGCCGAAATCCACGTAAAGCTGTGCCTTGGGCTGCGCCATCAGGTACTGCGCGCGCAGCGCCGCGCGGTCCGGGGCGTCGTGCGCCACGAACGCGGCCTCGGCCTGGATCGTCAGGCGGGGATGGGTCAGCGGGTCGCCCCTGGGCCCCGGTTCGCCCACCAGCAGCGAACACAGGGGCGCGGCCCGCAGCGCCGCGGTATGCGGCGCCAGGTCCGAGATCAGCGTCACCGGCACCCCGTCCGCCCCCGGGGCCAGTGCCACCCGGGTGACGAAGGGCGCGCCCTCGCGGAGGACGGCCAGCGCGCCGAAACGGGCCGTGTCGATCAGGCGGCGGGCCAGGGCGCGGGCCGCGTCATCGGCGGGGCGGAAGGGGTCTTTGGCGGGCATGGCGGCTCCTTTCGCGGGCAGCATGGCGTGGCGGGACGGATTCGCCCAGACTTGCGCCGCGCCGCGCGCCGGGCTTTGCTGGGACGGCACAGGGAGGACAGACAGAATGAAACCAGCCCTCGCGATCATCCTCGCGGCCCTCGCCCTGCCGGCGCTGGCCGAGGACACCCCGCCCGTCGGCATCCGCCCCGACGTGACCACCGTCACCGTGCCCACCCGCAGCGGCACGGCGGACATCTCGCGCATCCAGGACCCGGCCCATGAGCTGACCGGCGAATGGGCGCGCACCTCGCGGCCCTGCCCCGAGTTCTGCATCCAGCCGATGACCGCAGCCCCCGGGGTCGCCACCATCGGTGAACTGGAACTGCTGGACATGCTGGCCGATCCCGAGGTGGTCGTGGTCGACAGCCGCACCGTGCCCTGGTTCGAACAGGGCTCGATCCCCGGGGCGGTGAACATGCCCTACACGGAGATGACCGACCGGCTGGGGGAACTCGGCTGCGAGATCGATTTCGACGGCTGGGATTGCGCGGCCGCGCGGCCGGTCGCGCTGTTCTGCAACGGGCCGTGGTGCGGCCAGTCGCCCACGGCGATCCGGCGCATGATCTCGGCGGGCTACCCGGCCGAACGCATCCACTATTACCGCGGGGGCATGCAGGTCTGGCGGCTGCTGGGGCTAAGCGTGACCGACGGCGCGGGCTGACGCCGGGCCGGCGGCGGTCAGCCGGTGGCGACCCGCCGGGCCGGGCGGGTGCGGGCCCCGCGCGCCCAGGGCAGCGGCGCTTGTGGCCGGGCGCTTTCGGCGATGATCCAGGTCATCCAGCGGCTTTTCCGTGTCATTCCGGCATTCCTTTGCGCATCGCCCGCCTGTCGGGGACACCCCCGGTCCGCGGGGCGGACCGCTGCCCGGCCGGGGTGTTCGGTTGTTCATGCTGCGTGGACAATCGGGCAGGGGTTGGGCCTGCGCGGGCCATGATTGGGGCAATTGCGCCTGGGGGTGGGGCGCGCCGCTACAGCCGGATCGCCGAGATCAGCCGCCCGTAATCGGCCTCGCCCACGTGGACGGACCGGCGGTAGGAAAAGAACCGCTCGGGGTCGGAATAGGTGCAATGGCGCGTCCAGATCGCCTGGCCGATGCCGGCCGCGCGCAGCCGTGCCAGCCCGAAGGCGGGCAGGTCGAACATCACCCGGTCGCCCGACCCGCTGGCGAAGAACCGGGCGTTGCCGGGATCCGCGGCGATGAAGGTGTCCAGGAATTCCGGGCCCACCTCGTAGGCGCGCTGGCTGATCGTGGGGCCGATCACCGCGACGGTGTCGGCGCGGGATGCCCCCAGCGCCTCCATCGCGTCGAGCGTCGCCTCGAGCACGCCGTCCAGCGCACCGCGCCAGCCCGCATGCGCCGCGCCGACCACGCCCGCCCGGGCATCGGCGAACAGCACCGGCTGGCAATCGGCAGTCAGCACCGCCAGCGCCAGCCCCGGTGTCGCGGTCACCAGCGCGTCGGCGCGCGGGCGGTCGGCGGGCGGCGCGTCCAGCGTCACCGCGTCGGCGGAATGGACCTGGTTCACCGTCACCAGGTGGTCGGCCGATACGCCGAGGGCGCCCGCGACGCGGCCACGGTTGATCGACACGACCTCGGACAGGTCGGTGGACCCGCCGCCGCAGTTCAGCCCGTGGAATACCCCCGAGGATGCCCCGCCGCGCCGGGTGAAGAACCCGTGGCGCAGGGGGGACAGGGCGTCGGAGGTCAGTATCTCCAGCGTCATGGATCGAATCCCGGGGGCGGCGGCCCGCCCCGTTCTGTCAGCGCGAGTGTCTGGAAGAGGGTTCCCATTTCCTGCGGGTGGGTCAAGCGGCGATGTGCGGCGACATGGGCCTTCAGCGCCGCGCCGGACAGATTTTTCGCCAGGGCCTGCGCCCGGGCGGTGATGCCCAGCCGTTCCAGGACCACGCCTTGCGGGGTGAGTCGGCTGGCGGCGGCCCCGGCCTGCGTGGCGGTGCGGGCCAGCGCCTCGAAATCGACATGGGCGGTCAGGTCGGCCTGGCCGGGATGGGCCAGCACCGGTTCGGGCCGGTGCGCGCGCACCGCCTGCAACGTGTCGCCGCGCGACCGCCAGCCGCCGTAATCCACGATCAGCGCCGCCCCGCCATGGGCGGCGATGCGCGCGGCGATGGCGGCGACGATGGGGGCGGCGGGGGCGCAGGTTTCGACGATGTCGCCGGGGCGGGTGTCGTCCAGCCGGTGTGCGAGGTCGGCCAGCGGCGCGGGGGCCGACAGCCCAAGCGCCAGCGCGCCCTGGGCCAGCCCCACCTGGCGTTCGCGCCAGCCGGCCGGGTCGCGCTGGAACTGGCGGACCGGCAGGGCGTCGAAGAATTCGTTGGCCACCAGGAACAGCGGCGCGTCGGGCAGGGCGTCGGCGTGGTCGATCCAGGTCACGTCATGGCCGGCGAGGCTGTCGCGCTGGCGCGCGCGCAGGCTGGGCGAGGTTTCCACCAGGTGCACCCGCGCGGCCGCGTGAAACCCCGGTACGGCGCGGGTGGCGCGCAGCGCGTCTGCCATCAGCGTGCCCCGCCCGGGGCCCAGTTCGGCCAGCGTGAACGGCGCGGGGGCGCCGCGGTCCAACCAGGTTTGCGCCAGCCACAGCCCGATCAGTTCGCCGAACATCTGGCTGATCTCGGGGGCGGTGGTGAAATCGCCCGCCGCGCCGAACGGGTCGCGCGTGCTGTAATAGCCGTGCTTGGGGTGCATCAGGCAGTCGGCCATGAACTCGGCCAGGCTGATCGGGCCGGTGGCCGCGATCCGCCGGGCCAGGAGGGCGGCCAGCGGGGTCATGCCCGCCGCCGTGCCAGCCACAGGAACCCAAGCCCCAGCGCCATCATCGGCAGCGACAGAAGCTGCCCCATGCTGAGGCCGACCCCGCCCGCTTGCAGGACGTGGCCCATCGGGTTGTCGGGCGTGATGAACTGCGGATCGGCCTGGCGGAAGAATTCCACCGTGAACCGCGCAAGCCCGTAGCCGATGAAGAACACCCCCGCCACCCGGCCCGGCCGTTTCAGCGCGCCGCGCGCAAGCGCGAGCCACAGCAGCACCGCCCCGAGGATCAGCCCTTCCAGCCCCGCCTCGTACAGCTGCGAGGGGTGGCGCGCGCAGGGCAGCATTTCCCAGCCCGGGCAGTCCTGTGCCCGTGCGCCGGGAAAGACCACCGCCCAGGGCAGGTCCGAGGGGCGGCCCCACAGCTCGGCATTGATGAAATTCGCCACCCGCCCGAAGAACAGCCCCGGCGGCGTGGCGATGGCCAGCGCGTCGGCCGCCGAGAGGAGCGGCACGCCATGCTTGCGCGCGAACAGCGTGATCGCGGCCACGACGCCCAGCAGCCCGCCATGGAACGCCATCCCCCCCTGCCACAGCATCGGGATTTCCAGCGGATGCGCCAGGTAATAGCCCGGCTGATACAGCAACACGAATCCCAGCCGCCCGCCCAGGATTATCCCGAGGATGATCCAGGTCAGCAGCTCGTCCACCTGCTCGGCGGTCATCGGGGCGCCGCGCGCGGGCCAGAGCGCGGGGCGGCGGATCAGCGCGACCACCAGCCGCCAGCCGATCAGGATGCCCGCGATATAGGCCAGCGCATACCAGCGCAGCGCGAACTCCACGCCGAAAAGCGAGATCGAGACGATCTCGGGGCCGATATCGGGGAAGGGCAGAACGGCGTGCATGGGGTGACTCTGTTGGACGGCGGGCGGGCGAAGTCAACCTTGAGGTTGCCCGCCCGCCACGTCATATAAGGGGCGAATGCAAATGCCAGGGGGCGCCGATGCAGACCCGGAACAAACTTCTGGACGACATGTCCAAGCTGATGACCAATGCCATGGGCGTGGCCCAGGGGGCCAAGGACGAGGCCGAGACGGCGATGAAGAGCATGATCGACCGCTGGCTGGCCGATCGCGATTTCGTCACGCGCGAGGAATTCGACGCGGTGCGCGCGATGGCCCAGAAGGCGCGCGAAGAGAACGAGGCGCTGAAGGCGCGGCTGGACGCGCTGGAAGGCAAGTAGGCGCCGCTTAGGCGGGATTCCGAGGGGCGTGCCGCGGCGCGCCCCTTTTTCGTTGGGCGCTGTGGCGGGTGCTGGTTTCGCCTCGCTTGCGCGAGGCGACCGGCGCTGGGGCTGCGCCCCGGCGGTTTGCTGGGGGACGGTGGGCGGCGGGTGCACCCGGTTTGCGGCGGCGGGTTGGGATGTGCGCGTCGCTGGGACAGGGTTTGCCCGGGTTTCGGACGCGCCGGGTGGTAAGCTGGCGCCGGGTCATGGGGGGTATGAGGGGGCGTGCCGTGGCGCGCCCCTTTTTCGTCGGGCGCTGTGGCGGGTGCTGGTTTCGCCTCGCTTGCGCGAGGCGACCGGCGCCGGGGCTGCGCCCCGGCGGTTTGGCGGGCGGCGGTGGGCGGGTTGGGGTGCATCCGGTTTGCGGCGGCGATTTGGGAGGTGCGGCGGGGAAAGGCGTGCGATGTTTGTGGCGGGCCGTGTTCTGGGGCGGGGGGACTGGCCGCTGTCGCAGCCTTTCGGGGGCGGGGACGGAAAAGGCGCCTCTCTTCCGTTCTGTCGGGTTTGCCCAAGAGATGGGCTTTTCCACAAGATATTGCGGGTTGTCCACGGATCGTCACAAAAATACTTCTTTACAGGCCCCGCCTTTGCGCCCACCATATTTGGTAGGGACAGGCGAAAATCCGCCCACGCCCTAGAGCAGGCACCTAAGCCTTGTGGGCTGCCACCCACGCAAGGCTACAACCGAAGAGGCCGGGCATGTCGCTTTCCGAAGATTTCCTGACGGGCGAAGACCTTCACCCCATCGACGTCGTCGAGACGCTTGCCGAACACCGCGACTGGGAGTTCGACCGCGTCACCGACGACCAGATCGCGATGGCGGTGACCGGGCAGTGGCGGACCTATTCGATCACGCTGGCCTGGTCGGGCCATGACGAGATGCTGCGGCTGATCTGCACCTTCGAGATGGAGCCGCCCGAGGACAAGCTGCCCACGCTTTACGAGACGCTGAATGCGACCAACGACATGTGCTGGGCCGGGGCCTTTACCTATTGGCACGACCAGCGGCTGATGGTCTGGCGGCACGGGCTGATGCTGTCGGGCGGCCAGCCGGTCGCGGCCGAACAGATCGAGCGGCTGATCCGCACCGCGGTCGCGGCCTCGGAACGGTTCTACCCGGCCTTCCAGCTGGTCTGCTGGGGCGACCGCAGCCCGCAGGACGCGCTGCAAGTCGCCATTGCAGAGGCCTACGGCCGCGCCTAACCTCGGCCCCCGAGGAAAACGGGGGCACTTGATGGACATGAATGACCTTGCGGCACGGGGGCTGGTGCTTCTGGGCTGCGGCAAGATGGGCTCGGCGCTGCTGGAGGGTTGGCTGAAGGGCGGGCTGCCGGCGGGGTCTGTCTGGGCGATCGACCCGGGCGCGTCGGACTGGCTGCGCGCGCGGGCGGGCGAGGGGCTGCACCTCAACGAGCCGCTGCCCGAAAGCCCCGCCATCGTTCTGCTGGCGGTCAAGCCGCAGATCATGGACGACGCCCTGCCGCAGGTGGCGGGGCTGGCCGACGGACGCACGTTGTTCCTGTCGGTCGCGGCGGGCAAGACGCTGGCCTATTTCGCACGCCACCTGGGCGAGGCGGCCCCGGTGATCCGGTCGATCCCGAACACGCCCGCGGCGGTGGGGCGGGGCATCACGGCGCTGATCGGCAATGACAAGGTGGGCGAGGACGGGCTGCGGCTGGCCGAGACGCTGTTGTCGGCGGTGGGCCAGACCGTGCGGCTGGAGACCGAGGACCAGATGGACGCGGTGACCGCCGTCTCGGGGTCGGGCCCGGCCTATGTGTTCCACCTGATCGAGGCGCTGGCGGCGGCGGGCGTGGCGCAGGGGCTGCCGGCGGACATGGCGATGAAACTGGCCAAGGCGACGGTGGGCGGCGCCGGGCAACTGGCCGAGGAGTCGGCCGACGATCCGGGCCAGTTGCGCGTCAACGTCACCTCGCCGGGCGGCACCACGGCGGCCGCGCTGGAGGTTCTCATGGACCCGGAAACCGGTTTTCCGCCGCTTGTGAACCGCGCGGTCGCGGCCGCCACGCAGCGCAGCAAGGAATTGGGATCGTGAGCGAAATCAGCTTCGACGACTTTCTCAAGGTGGATATCCGGGTGGGCGAGATCATGCGCGCCGAACCCTACCCCGAGGCGCGCAAGCCGGCGATCAAGCTGTGGGTCGATTTCGGCCCCGAGATCGGCGAGAAGAAAAGCTCGGCCCAGATCACCGCGCATTACGCGCCCGAGGACCTGCCCGGCAAGCGCGTGCTGGCCGTGGTCAACTTTCCGCCCCGCCAGATCGGCAAGTTCCTGTCCGAAGTGCTGGTGCTGGGCTTGCCCGATGCCGATGGCGAAGTAGTTCTCATCACGCCGGACAAGGATGTGCCGATCGGGGGGAGGATGTATTGATGGCGAAGATCCTGGTGACACGCCCGATGCCGGGCAAGGTCGACCCTGCGGTGCGCGCGCTGGGCGAGGTGGAAATGCGCGAGAGCAACATTCCGCTGTCGGGCGACGAGCTGCGCCGCGCGCTGGCCGAGTTCGACATCGTGCTGCCCACGCTGGGCGACCGGTTCTCGGCCGAGGTCTTCGCCGATGTGGGCCAGCCGCGGGCGAAGCTCTTGGCGAATTTCGGGATGGGTTACAACCATATCGACGTCGACGCCGCCCGCGCCCTGGGCGTGGCGGTGACGAACACGCCGGGCGCGGTGACGGATGCCACCGCCGATATCGGCATGCTGCTGATCCTGATGACCTGCCGGCGCGGCGGAGAGGGCGAGCGGATGGTCCGCGCTGGCCAGTGGACCGGCTGGCACCCGACGCAGATGCTCGGCCTTCTTGTCACCGGCAAGACCGTGGGCATCGTGGGCATGGGCAATATCGGCCAGGCGCTGGCGCGGCGCTGTCATTTCGGCTTCGGCATGGACGTGGTCTATTTCACGCGCTCGCCCAAGGATCTGGGCTTCCCGGCCCGTGCCGTCGACAGCCTCGCCGCGCTCGGCGCGGCCTGCGACGTGGTGGTGTCCTGCGTGCCGGGCGGCGCTGCGACCCGCCACATGATGGGGGCCGAGCTTTTCGACGCGATGAAGCCCTCGGCGCATTTCGTGAACATCTCGCGCGGCGACGTGGTGGACGAGACGGCGCTGATCGCGGCGCTGCAGGCGGGCCGGATCGCCGGTGCGGGGCTCGACGTCTACGAGTTCGAACCCGAGGTGCCCGAGGCGCTGCTGGCGATGGAGAACGTGGCGCTTTTGCCGCATCTGGGCACGGCGACGCTGGAGGTGCGGGAATCGATGGGCATGATGGCGGTGGACAACATCCGCGCCCACCTTGCCGGCAAGGCGTTGCCCAACCCGGTCTGACGGGCCGACCCGGCGGGCCAAGGGGGGCGCTGCCCCCCGTCCTTCGGACTCCCCCCGGGATACTTGCGGCCAGAAGAAGGCACAGGCCTCTTTTTCTTGGTTCAAATACTCTGGGGGGTCTGGGGGGCAAAGCCCCCCAGCCGGTCGGCCCGGCGAAGCCGGGGCGAAACCCGAAGCTTCGCGCCGCCCACGGCCTTGTCGCTTGACGCGGCCCGCAGGGGCCCCCAAGGTCCGCCGCGCAACGGAAACGACAGGACCCGCCCTTGGCCAACGGCACTGCCCCCTTCGCGCCCTTCGAATGGATGATCGCCTGGCGTTACCTGCGCGCGCGGCGCGCCGAGGGCGGCGTCAGCGTGATGACCTGGATCAGCCTGGTCGGCATCACGCTGGCGGTGTTCGCGCTGATCGCGACGCTGTCGGTCCGAGCGGGGTTCCGGGCGGAATTCGTCGACACGATTCTGGGCGCGAACGCCCATGTCACGGTCTATTCCTCGACCTACGTGGACGAACAGGGCGTCACCACGCGCGAGATCCGCGATTACGAGGCGATGGCGGAGCGCCTGCGCCAGGTGCCCGGCGTGACCCGCGTGGCGCCGCTGGTCAAGGGGCAGGTGATGGCCGCCTCGCGCGCGGGCAATGCGGGGGTCGAGGTGTTCGGCATCGCGCCCGGGGACCTGGCCACGATCCCGCGCGTCGCCGACCCCGAGACGGCGCTGGGCGATATCGCGCGGTTTCCCGAGGGGATCGCGATCGGGTCGGGCGTGGCGCGGGAATTGCGGGTGGGTGTGGGCGACCGGATCCGGCTGATCTCGCCCGAGGGGGTCAAGACGCCCTTTGGCACCAGCCCCCGCGTGAATGCCTATGAGGTGGTCTATGTCTTCACCGCCGGGCGCTATGACATCGACCGCACCCGCGTCTACATGCCCTTTGCCGAGGCGCAGGCCTATTTCAACCGCGAGGGCGCGGCCGACGAGATGGAGGTGATGGTCGCCGATCCCGAGCGGGTGGACGAGATGACCCTGGAACTGATCCGCGCGGCGGGCGAGCGGGCGCTGGTGTGGTCGTGGCGCGATGCTTCGGGTGCGTTCCTGCGCGCGCTCGATATCGAGGACAACGTGATGTTCATCATCCTGTCGATCCTCGTCCTGATCGCGGCGATGAACATCGTTTCGGGCCTGATCATGCTGGTCAAGAACAAGGGCCGCGATATCGGCATCCTGCGCACCATGGGGCTGACCGAGGGGGCGGTCTTGCGCGTGTTCTTCATCTGCGGGGCGTTCACGGGCCTGATCGGGACCTTCTTTGGGGCGATCCTTGGCTGTCTGTTCGCGATTTATATCGACCCGATCTTCTCGGCGGTGAATTACCTGTCGGGGGGCGGGGTGTGGGACCCGTCGATCCGGGGCATCTACGAATTGCCGGCGAAGTTGCAGGCGCGCGACGTCGCCTCGGCGGTGGTGCTGTCGCTGGGGCTGTCCTTCGTGGTGACGATCTTCCCGGCGCGACGCGCGGCGCGGATGAACCCGGTGGAGGCGCTGCGCTATGAGTGAGCCGGTGCTGGCGCTGGACGCTGTCGAGAAAAGCTATAACCGGGGCAAGCCGGGCGAGGTGCGGGTGCTGCGCGGCGCCTCGTTGGCCGTGGCGGCGGGCGAGGTGGTGGCGCTGGTCGCGCCGTCGGGGGCTGGTAAATCGACGCTGTTGCATATCGCGGGTCTGCTCGACACGCCGGATGCGGGCCAGGTGCGGATCGCGGGGGCCGAGATGGGCGCGGCGTCCGACCGCAAGCGCACCGCCGCGCGGCGGGCCGATATCGGCTTTGTCTACCAGTTTCACCACCTGCTGCCCGAGTTCACCGCGACCGAGAACATCGTGCTGCCGCAGCTGGCGGCGGGCGCGGGGCGGGCCAAGGCCGAGGCGCGCGCGCTGGACCTGCTGGACCGGATGGGCATCGGCGCGCGGGCCGATCACCGGCCCGCGGCCCTGTCGGGGGGCGAGCAGCAGCGGGTTGCGGTTTGCCGGGCGCTGGCCAATGCGCCGCGCCTGTTGCTGGCCGACGAGCCCACGGGGAACCTGGACCCGGCGACGTCCGACCGGGTGTTCGATGCGCTGATGGAGCTGGTGCGCGGCACCGGGCTGGCCGCGCTGATCGCCACCCATAACCTGGAGCTGGCCGCGCGGATGGACCGCGTCTTGCACCTGGAGGCGGGGCGGCTGGTCTGAGGTCCCCCGCGGCTAAAGCAGGGGGGTGCCGTCCCCGTCCAGGAAATGGCCCACCGCGGCGCCCAGCGCGTCGGCCTCTTGCGGGGTCAGGTCGCCGCGGGCCAGCGTGTCGGCCAGTTCCACCCCGATGAAGAACGGCAGCAGCAATGCGCGTTCGCGCCGGTCGAGGATCGTCAGCCGGGTCAGCAGCGCCTCGATATGCGCGGCATCCACGCCAAAGCGCAGCTGCCCGCCGGGCCGCGGGCAGGCGAGGTGCAGCGCCACCAGGAACCGGGCGACATCGCGGACCACCGGCTGCCAGCGCGCGGTACGACAGCCCAGCCCGAACAGCGCCCCGTCGGCGTGGACCAGCATCTCGGGGCGGAAATCGCCGTGGCAATGGGCCTGGGTCACGGGTTTGCCCGCGACGGTGGGCAGCAGTGCCTCGAGCCGGGTGGCCAGTCGCCGCGCCAGCGGCCGGTCGGCGCGCCCCTCCACATCGGCCAGCGCCTGAGTTGCCCGCCGCACCCAGTGGCGCCCGCCGAAGGCCACCTGGCGGTGGGCCTGGGCCACCACATGGGCCAGCCACGCCCCCGCCTCGGCCAGCAGGGCATCGCGCGCCCCGGGCGGGGCGGCGGCCAGCGCGCCGTCCAGGCGTTCGCCGGCCACATCGGCGGTGACGGTGATGCCTTCGCCCGGCCAGGCGGCGACCAGCGGCGCCACCCTGTAGGGCGCGTCGGCCAGGGCCGCCACCAGCCGTTCGAGATCGCGTTTCTGCACCCGCGCCCGGTCCGCATGGCCGTCGCCGTAAAACAGCGTCAGCACCGCGGGCGCCCCGTCATAGCGGCCGCGGAACACCGCCTCGCGGTCCGAGGCGGACAGCAGCGTATCGCTTTGGAACAGGGCAACGGCGGGGCGCCGCGCCTGGATGTCGCGCAGCACCTCGGCGGCATCGAGAAGGTGCACCAGATCGCTGAGGTCTCGCGTCATGGGCGAAGTGTCTGCCCCGGCTTCGCGCGCGTCAAGCGGCTTTGCGATTGATCGGGGTCAAGGTGCGGGCGGGCCACGGGGCGCTAGGCTGGACCCGTTCGACCCGGAGGCCCCGATGCGTATCCCCACCGCCGCCCTTGCCCTGTGCCTGGCCGCCGCGCCCGCCCTTGGCCAGCCGCCTTCGGGCGTGGCCCTGTTCCGGCAGACCTGTGCGACCTGCCACGGGCTTGAGGCGCGCGGCGACGGGCCGATGGCCTCGATCCTGACGCTGGCGATGCCCGACCTGACGTTGATGGCGGCGCGCAATGGTGGGGTCTTCCCGCTGGCCCGTGTCGTCGCCGCGATCGACGGGCGCACGGAACTGGCGGGCCATGGCGGGCCGATGCCGGTCTACGGGTTCTCGTTGCGCGGCGAGGGGGTGGCGCTGACCGCCCCGGACGGTGCCGAAATCCGCACCTCGGCCGAGATCGCCGCCATCGCCGACTGGCTGGACAGCGTCCAGCGCTAGGCGGGCGCGACGCGCTGGCGGATGACCGGCGTCATCGCCACCAGTACCAGCCCGATGGACAAAAGGCACCAGACCGCCGGCATCTCGTTGGGGTTGTCGGTCAGCAGCGTGGCCAGGAACGGCCCGAAAATCGCGTGGAACACCACGAAGCGCCACGCGCCATAGGCCAGCGGCACCACGAAGGCCGCGAACAGGTAGGTGGGGAAATTCGCCGAGAATCCCAGCCAGCCGGACAGCGGCGAGAACAGCCCGTTCAGCGGCACCTCCCAGCCGATATGCCATTCGCCGGAGATCGTGCACAGCGCGGTGCCGCACAGCACCTCGCCGGGGATACACCGGCCCAGCGCCTGCAGCGGCACCAGCTGGAACACCATCACCGCCGCCGAGGCCGTGCAGATCGCGAACACCGCGCGGCGGGTGCGGTGCGGGATCGCCCGGGCCACCAGCGCCATGGCAAAGGCGTTTATGAACAGCGGCTGGAACGCGATATGCAGGTAGGACAGCAGCGTCACCGTCCGGTTCGCCGGGTTGGTGCAATCGTCCACCACGGCGTATCCCGCGGCCTGCAGCGCCTCCATCAAGGTGAAATAGCCCAGCGTCGCCCAGATCGCGGTGGGCTCGCCCCGGCGGGCGGCGATCACGGTGGCCGCGGCGCCCAGCCCGACCATGGTCACGGATACCCCGGCACTCCAGCACATCGCCCTGTCCTCCCGCGCCCAGTCTTTCGCGGGCGGGGGGCGCTGGCAAGGGGCGGGGTGCCGCAGACCTAGTCGGCGCGGGCGATCTCGGTCTCGGGCGTCAGGCCGGAAATCTCCAGGATCAGCTTGCGCTTGACGGCCTCGGCGAACTGCGCGTCGCTTTCGGCGGTGACGACAAAGGCGCCCAGGCCGCCGATGATCCGCTCGCGGTAAAGCTGGTCCAGGTTCGACTGCGCCGGCCCGTTGCAGACCCGGCACAGGATCGGCAGCCCGTTGATCGTGATGCCCGCGGCCAGAACCTGCGCGCGCGCGTCCGCGATGGAGGGGCCGTTCCAGTTGTTCGCGCTGTCGCCAGAAAAGTCGATCACCTTGCGCCAGCCCTCGATGTCGTTGGTCTCGATCAGCTCCTTGCCCTTCAGGAGCGCCGAGCCGATGGCGTTGCGGCCAAAGGCCATGCGGGGCGGGGGGATCAGGGCGGCGGCGAAACCGGCGGCGTCCTCTGGCCCGGCGATGATCGTCCAGGGGACGACGACATCCTCTTCGCCCGCGCTGGCCCATTCGACATAGGTGACCGCGATCTTGCCATAGGCGGTGTTCGCGATGGCGGCCAGCACGGCGGGGTCGGTGATGGCCTCGGCATAGCCCTGCCGCTGGAACCTGATTTCCGCCATGTCGATGGAGCCCGAGGCGTCGGCCAGGAGCACGAGTTCCAGCTCCACGTCCTCGGCCAAGGCCGGGGTGGCGAGGGTCAGCGCAAGGGCAAGCGGGCGCAGCATGGGGGCTCCGTCGGGTCGGTGTCCCTCAGGAGGTAGGGCGGGGATGGGGGGAGGGTAGGGGGAGCATTAAAGTCCGATTACTCGGTTCCAGTCCGCGACATACATGTAGAGCCGCTGAAATTCGCTGGGAAGCAGCATTCTGTTATGAGCAATAAAATTCCTTGACTTTTCAATTTCGTCCATCCTCTGCTTGATCCAATGTTGAGAGGGAAGAACATCCTTAGGGTCAGGATTCATAACCAGTAGATGACGACCGCTGCGAGGGCGATGGCGGAGAGGAACACCTTGGGACAGCGATCATATCGTGTCGCTACGCGCCGCCAGTCCTTCAGACGACCGAACATGATCTCGATGCGGTTGCGCCGTTTGTAGCGACGCTTGTCGTATTTGACGGGGGTCTTGCGTTGCTTTCTGCCGGGGATGCAGGCGCGTATCCCTTTGTCTTTCAACGCGTCTCTGAACCAGTCGGCGTCATAGCCGCGATCCCCTAGCAACCAGTCGACCTTTGGCAGGGTGCCGAGCAGTGCCCGCGCGCCGATGTAGTCGCTCACCGGTCCTGCAGTGACAAACAGGTTCAGCGGCCGTCCTTTGCTGTCGCAGATGGCGTGCAACTTGGTGTTCATGCCGCCTTTGGTGCGACCGATCAGGCGGCCACGCCCCCCTTTTTCGCGGCCATGCTGGTCGCCGTGCGGTGCGCCTTCAGATAGGTCGCATCGATCATTACCGTCTTCTGCTCGCCGTGTTCGGCCGCTAACCCAGCCATCATCCTAGCGAAGATGCCTTTCTCGCTCCAACGCTTCCACCGGCTGTACAGCGTCTTGTGCGGTCCGTAGGCTTCAGGCGCGTCGCGCCAGCGCAAGCCATTGCGATTGATGAAGATAATCCCGCTCAAGACCCGTCTGTCGTCGACCCGAGGCTTGCCGTGGGACTTGGGGAAGAAAGGGGAAAGCTTGGCCATCTGCTCGTTGGTCAGCCAGTACAGGTCGCTCATGTCACCGCTCCGTTTTCCGAGCCGTGAATCACGCAGCGCACTGAAAATCAATGCATCCTGACCCTAGGAAACCCAACGCTTCGAGAAGTGGAATGAATGCTCGGTCGTTCGTTGAGCTAAAGCCCCAGTCTCGTAGAAGCTGTTGGGTGAACAGTTCTGGTGCTTGGGCATCTTGAACCTGACGCAAAAAGCTTGAAATTTTTCCGATATTCTGGACATAAGCATTTGTTAGTGACACCTAGGCCTCCAAACTTTTTAAACATCCACCTCTTCGACAAACCTAGCATTCTCCTGGATATACTGGAACCGCAATTCCGGTTTCTTGCCCATCAGGCGCTCCACCAGGTCGGCGGTTTCGCCGGGTTCGTCCTCGTCGATCGACACGCGGATCAGCTTGCGGCTGGCCGGGTCCATGGTGGTTTCCTTCAGGTCCTTGGCGTCCATCTCGCCCAGGCCCTTGAACCGCGAGACGTCGATCTTGCCCTTGCCGCCCAGCCCTTTCTCCAGCCACATCGCCTTTTCCGCCTCGTCCAGCGCATAGACCCGCTTCGCCCCCTGCGTCAGCCGGAACAGCGGCGGGCAGGCCAGGTACAGGTGCCCGTGGTCGATGAGCGGGCGCATCTGGGTGAAGAAGAAGGTCATCAGCAGGCTGGCGATATGCGCCCCGTCCACGTCGGCGTCGGTCATGATGATGACCTTGTCATAGCGCAGATCGTCGATGTTGAACCGCGTGCCGATCCCGGTGCCCAGCGCCTGCGTCAAATCGCTGATCTCGGCATTGCTGCCCAGTTTCGAGGAGGCCGCCCCCAGCACGTTGAGGATCTTGCCGCGCAGCGGCAGGAGCGCCTGGGTCTTGCGGTCGCGGGCCATCTTGGCCGAGCCGCCCGCCGAGTCGCCCTCGACGATGAAAAGTTCGGTCCCCGCGCGGTTGGTGGCGGAGCAATCCACGAGTTTGCCCGGCAGGCGCAACTTTTTCGTGGCCGATTTCCGGGCGGTTTCCTTCTCGGCGCGGCGGCGGAGGCGTTCCTCGGACCGCAGCACGAGGAAATCGAGGATCGCGCCCGCGGATTTCGTGTCCGACGCCAGCCAGTTGTCGAAATGGTCGCGCACCGCGCCCTCGACCATGCGGGCGGCCT
The DNA here is from genome assembly GCF_004343075.1 of Rhodovulum marinum. Lineage (GTDB taxonomy): Bacteria > Pseudomonadota > Alphaproteobacteria > Rhodobacterales > Rhodobacteraceae > Rhodovulum > Rhodovulum marinum. The sequence continues at coordinate 159,475 of NZ_SLXP01000001.1, read as the reverse complement.
CGGTCGTGGCGAGGCGGTCCTTGGTCTGGCCGACGAATTCGGGTTCGCGGATGAAGGTGGACACCATCGCGCAGCCGCCCGTCAGCAGGTCGTCGCGGGTGATGTTCTGCGCCTTGCGGTTGTTGGCGAGTTCCCCATAGGCGCGGATGCCCTTGAGGATCGCGGCCCAGAACCCGGCCTCGTGCGTGCCGCCCTCGGGGGTGGGGACGGTGTTGCAATAGGAATGGATGAACCCGTCGCGCGACGGCGTCCAGTTGATCGCCCATTCGACCGATCCGGGCTGGCCGAACTTCTGCTGGAACTCGACCCGGCCGGCGAAGGGGCGGTCGGCATAGGTGGCCGCCGTACCCAGCGTTTCGGTCAGGTAGTCCGAGAGGCCGCCGGGGAAGTGGAACGTGGCCTCTTGCGGGGTGTCGCCGTCGGGCAGGACGGATTTCCAGCGGATTTCCACGCCCGAGAAAAGATAGGCCTTGGAGCGGGCCATCTTGAACAGGCGGGCGGGCTTGAACCGGTGGCTGCCGAATATGGTTTCGTCGGCGTGGAAGGTAACGGTGGTGCCGCGGCGGTTGGGCGTGGGGCCCAGGGATTGCAGCGGCCCCTGCGGGATGCCGCGCGAGAAGTCCTGTGCGAAAAGCTCGCGGCCCCGCGCCACCTCGACCCGCAGGCGGTCCGACAGCGCGTTGACGACCGAGACGCCCACGCCATGGAGGCCCCCCGAGGTCTGGTAGGCCTTGCCCGAGAACTTGCCACCCGCGTGCAGCGTGCACAGGATCACCTCCAGCGCGGACTTGTCGGGGAACTTGGGGTGGGGATCGACCGGGATGCCGCGGCCGTTGTCGCGGATCGTGACCGAGTAATCGTCGTGCAGTTCGACCTCGATGCGGGTGGCGTGGCCCGCCACCGCCTCGTCCATCGAGTTGTCCAGAACCTCGGCCACCAGGTGGTGCAGCGCGCGGTCGTCGGTGCCGCCGATATACATGCCGGGGCGCTTGCGCACGGGTTCCAGCCCCTCCAGCACCTCGATCGAGGAGGCGTCGTAGGCATCGGGTCCGGCGGCGCCGGAAAGCAGATCGTCGGCGGGCATGGCTGCTCGTGTCCTGGTTGTCGGCCTTTGGGGCAGTATCGCAGGTTTAGGGGGGCGGGGGCAATGGCCCGCAAGGTGTTGATAAGGTTTGTGACAGGTTCTTGACCTTGCTCAAGGCGCGTGCCGCGACGTCAGTTTAGACTCCTTCCAGGAGAGACAAGGAGTCCCGCATGGACGATGCCGCGCCCATCGCCGATACAGTTGCATCCGAAGCCCCCGCCCCCAAGTCGGCCCCGCGCGGCCGGCGCAAGCCCAGCGGGGCGACGCATGTGCCGCATGCCTCGCCCGACATCATCGCCCATGCCTTCGAATCCGGCGAATACCCCTACAAGGAAAAGATGTCGCGCCGCAGCTACGAGGCGCAGAAGGCCAGGCTTCAGGCCGAACTGCTCAAGGTGCAGCTTTGGGCGCAGGAGACCGAGCAGAAATTCGTGATCCTGTTCGAGGGGCGCGATGCCGCCGGCAAGGGCGGTACGATCAAGCGGTTCACCGAACACCTCAACCCGCGCTCGGCCCGTGTCGTCGCGCTGAACAAGCCGACCTGGGAAGAAAAGGGCCAGTGGTTCTTTCAGCGCTATGTCCGGGAATTGCCGACCGCCGGCGAAATGGTGTTCTACGACCGGTCCTGGTACAACCGCGCGGGCGTGGAGAGGGTGATGGGGTTCTGCACGCCCAACGATTACCTGGAATTCATGCGCCAGACGCCGGAACTGGAACGGATGCTGGTCCGCTCGGGCATCCGGCTGTACAAGTACTGGTTCTCGGTCACCCGGGACGAACAGCGCCGCCGGTTCAAGGCGCGTGAAACCGACCCGCTGAAACGCTGGAAACTGTCGCCCATCGACAAGGCCAGCCTGAATAAGTGGGACGACTACACCGAGGCCAAGGAGGCGATGTTCTTCTACACCGACACCGCCGACGCGCCCTGGACGATCATCAAGTCGAACGACAAGAAACGCGCGCGGCTGAACTGCATGCGGCATTTCCTGAACTCGATCGACTATCCCGGAAAGGATGCCAAGATCGCCCGCCCGCCCGATCCGCTGATCGTGGGCCGGGCCGAACACGTGATCCACAAGGCCGACCACATTCTCGGCACATCGCTGCATCCCGACCTGCGCAAGCCGCGCGAGGATTGAGCCTCCGCTCGCGTGACTTGCCTCCCTCCTGCCCCGGGGCCATGCCCTGCGGGCAGGAGGGGTCTGAATGATCCGGAACGACCGCTTGCCCGCAACGGAACCGCGCCCGAGGCCTTTGTCGCGCAGGGCCCCGGCCCGTGCCGGGGGGCCGGGCGTCGTCATCCGGGCGCGCCGCGCCCGGTCCGGGATGAAACGCCGCAGCGCACCCGCGTCGCCGATTCCCAGCCCCCGGCCCATGGCGGCGACCCGGCCGCCCGGTGACACCCACCCGCACGGGCCACGGGCCAGCAAAGGCGCGGCTGTCTTCTTCTGGCGCGAAATATCCCGGGGGGAGTCCGAAGGACGGGGGGCAGAGCCCCCCTTGGGCGGGGGCCGCGGCGCGACGGGCAGGGGATCGCCGCGGGCGTCAGTCCCCGTCCCCGTCCCCCGGCGCGGGCGGACGCAGGGCGCAGGGCGGGCGCCGGGCCGGGTCCAGGACCGTGGCGTTGACCACCCGCAGATAGGGCCGCAGCTCGATCCAGTCGTCGCCGAAAAGGGCGGTCGCCTCGTCCCGATCCATACCCGAGGGCACCAGGTAATCGCCGCCGGGCGTCCAGTCGCAGGGGGTCGCCACGTCCAGGCTGTCCTGGGCGCGGAACGCGTCCAGCAGGCGCAGCATCTCGACGGTGCTGCGGCCCACCCGCGCGGGGTAATCCAGGATCATCCGGATGCGCAGCGCGGGGTCGATCAGGACGGTCTTGCGGATCGGCGTGGCCCCGCTGTCGCCGGGGCACAGCATCGCGAAGCTGCGGGCCAGCGTGCCGTCGGCATCGGCGATCATCGGGAACCGGACCTCGTCCCCCAGCACCTGGGAAATGTCGGCGATCCAGCCGGTCACGTCGTCCATCTCGTCGGGCACCAGCCCGATCAGCTTGGCGCCCAGGGCGGTGAAATCGGCCTCGGCGCGGGCAAACCCGGCCAGTTCGGTGGTGCAGACCGGCGTAAAGGCGCCGGGCTGGCCGAACAGCACCGTCCAGCTGCCTTCGGCCCAGGCATGAAAATCCAGCGGGCCCTGCGTGGTGGGGGCGGCGAAATCGGGGAAGATGTCGCCGATGCGGGGCACCCAGCCGGACCGGCGCAGGTAGTCGCGCGGCAACCGGACGTTCGGGCGCCCCGGCCCGTGCAGATGGAAGAAGTCGAAGGACGTCATCAAGGCACCTCGCGGTCGGGCTTGGGGGAATGCCCGGGGCGGACCAGTCGTGCCCCTTCCCGTGGCGTGTCGACCGTAGTTCCGCGGCCTTAACGGTTTCTTGCCAGCCGGTGTTTCAAAGCGCATTCCCGGCATGCAGTCGCGACATGCGTTCGGGCCATGCGGGCGGCCTGGCGTTCCGGCGCGTGGTCCGTGCGGCGGGCTTGCCCGCGGCCGCGCGCTGGCCTATCGGGGGCCATGACCCGGCCACCCGGATATGCCGATCACGCCCGTGCCACCTTGGTGCTGGGGCTGCCGCTGGTCGGCAGCCACCTGGCGCAATTCGCCATCGGGTTGACCGATGCGGTGATGCTGGGCCGCTATGGCGTGGCGGACCTGGCCGCCGAGGTTCTGGGCGGGTCGCTGTTCTTCGTGCTGTTCCTGCTGGGGGCGGGGTTCGCCTGGGGGGTGATGCCGCTGGTGGCCGCGGCCGCCGGCGCGGGCGACGAGACACAGGTGCGCCGGGTCACGCGAATGGGCCTTTGGGTGTCGGCGGCGTTCGGGCTGGCGACGCTGCCGCTGTTCCTGTTTGCCGAACCGCTGTTCCTGGCGCTGGGGCAGGCGCCCGCAATCGCGGCGCTGGCGCAGGACTACCTGGCGATTCTCGGGCTGGGGATGGTGCCGGCGCTGGTGGTGATGGTGCTGAAAAGCTATCTCGCGGCGCTGGAACGGACCCGGGCGGTGCTGTGGGTGACGCTGGGGGCGGTGGGGCTGAACGCTCTGGGCAACTACCTGCTGATCTTCGGCGCCTGGGGCCTGCCCGAGCTGGGCATTCGCGGCGCGGCGTTGTCCTCGCTGGTGGTGCAGCTGGCCTCGATGGCGGCGCTGGTCGCGGTGGCGCGGCGTGCCTTTCCGGCGCATGCGCTGTTCGCCCGGTTCTGGCGCCCCGATGCCGAGGCGCTGGCACAGGTGGTGCGGCTGGGCTGGCCGATCGGGGTGACCAACCTGTCCGAGGTGGGGCTGTTCGCGGCCTCGTCGGTGATGATGGGATGGCTGGGCACCGTGCCGCTGGCCGCGCACGGGATCGCGCTGCAGATCGCTTCGGCGGTGTCCATGGTCTATCTGGGCCTGTCGAACGCGGCCACGATCCGCGCGGGCCGGGCGCTGGGCCAGGGCGACGGGCTGGGGCTCCGGCGCGGGGCGGTGACGGTGCTGGGTCTGACCGCCGGTCTGGCGGCGGCGGTCGCGGCGGTGTTCGTGGCGGTGCCGGGGCCGCTGATCGGGCTGTTCCTGGGCGCGGGCGATCCGGCGCGCGGCGCGGTGATCGCGGCGGGGGCCGCGTTGCTGGCGGCGGCGGCGCTGTTCCAGCTGGTCGACGCGGTGCAGGTGGTGGCGCTGGGCCTTTTGCGCGGGGTACAGGACACCCGCGTGCCGATGGTGCTGGCCGCGGCCAGCTATTGGCTGGTCGGGTTGCCGGTGGCCTATGGGCTGGGCTTCGTCCTGGGTTGGGGTGGCACAGGGGTCTGGCTGGGCCTGGCGGCGGGGCTGGCGGTGGCGGCGGTGCTGATGTCGGCGCGGTTCTGGCTGCGCGCGGTGCGCGCGGTGCCCGGCGCGGCCTGAGCGGGCCGCGCCATACCGCGCGCGGCCCGTGCCGGCGCGCGGGCGCTAGCGCTAGCGTTTGCGGTCGCGGCGCGCGCTCATCGGCTGGAAGGCGACCGAGACATGCGCCTCGCAATAGGGTTTGCCCTGTTGCACCGGCAGCCCGCAGAACCAGAAATCGTCCGTCGCGGGATCGCCGATCGGCCATTTGCAGGTCCGCTCGGTCAGTTCCATCAGGGTCAGCTTCTTGGCGGTCTTCTCGACCTCGCGCACCGAGGCCAGGGTCTCGGGGCTGATCTCGTTGGCCGAGGGCTGCGGCGGCAGCGGCTGGCCGGCGGGCACGATCGGTTTGCGCGCGGCGGGCACCGGGGCGGGGGCGCTGGGCTGCGCGGCGGTGTTGGCCGGGGTGGGGCGCGGCTCGGCCGGTTTGCGGTCGGGGGCGGGGGCCTCGGGCTTGGCGGCCACGGCGGGTTCCGGCTTGGCCGGTTTTTCCTTGGCCGGCGCGGGCTTGGCCGTCGCCCCGCCACCGGCGCGGTTGGACAGGCCCAGCCGGTGCACCTTGCCGATCACCGCGTTGCGGGTGACGCCGCCCAGTTCCTTGGCGATCTGGCTGGCCGACTGGCCTTCGCCCCACATGCGTTTCAGCGTCTCGACGCGTTCTTCGGTCCAGGACATGGCGGTTCCTTGGGTATGTCGCGGCGGTGGGTCAGGGGCACAAGGCCCCGCCGGCCGGCCGGATTGGAGAATTCGCTCAAGGCCCTATTCTAATCCGGGGCGGTTCGGGGATACAAGCGCAAGCCGAAGACAGGAGGCAGCCGAAATGGACGCGACGGGCATGTACGGGTCGAAGAACACCACGGGCATGGGGGTGCGCCGGTTCGGCCGGGTCAACTGGCTGGGGCTTTACACGCTGAGCGCGCGCGAGATCCAGCGCTTCATGGCGGTCTGGACCCAGACGCTGGCCGCCCCCCTCGTCACCGCGGCGCTGTTCCTGGGGGTCTTTTCGCTGGCCATCGGCCCGGCGCGCGGCGAGGTGATGGGCGTGCCCTTCATCGAGTTCCTGGCGCCGGGCATCCTGATGATGACGGTGATCCAGAACGCGTTCGCCAATACCTCGTCGTCGATCGTGATTTCCAAGGTGCAGGGCAATATCGTCGACACGCTGATGCCGCCGCTGTCGGCGGCCGAGCTGCTGATCGGCTATACTGCGGGGGGCGTGGCGCGCGGCCTGCTGGTGGCGCTGACCATCGGGGCGCTGATGATCCTGGTGCTTGGCACGGGGGTGGCGCACCCGGCCTGGGCGCTGGTCTTCGTGCTGCTGGGGTCTGCGTTCCTGTCGGGGCTGGGGATCGTCGCGGCGGTTTTCGCCAACAAGTTCGACCAGATGGCGGCGATCACCAATTTCATCGTCACGCCGCTGAGTTTCCTGTCGGGGACGTTCTATTCCATCGAGCGGCTGCCCCAGGCGATGCAGACAATCACCCATTTCAACCCGGTCTTCTACCTGATCGACGGGGTGCGCTACGGCATCATCGGCCAGTCCGACAGCTCGCCCTGGCTGGGGCTGGCGGTGTGTTCGGCCAGCACGGGCGCGGTGATGGCGCTGTGCTGGTACTGGCTGAAGACCGGCTACCGGATGAAGGCCTGAGCCGCGGTTGATTCTGCTCAATGCGCGGAGGCCCGAACCGGCGAAAGTCACGGTCGGGGGGGGGCGCATGCGTCGGTTCGGAAAAGCGGTTACGGGTGGCGTTGGCCTGACGGTCTGGGCCGTTGCTGCCCAGGCGGACATGCCGATGGCGCCGTTCATCGGGTGGACCCGGATCGAATACTGGTGGGTGATCGTGGCGGCCGTCGGCATCGAGGCCGCGGCGATCCATTGGCTGTTTGCCGTCGACTGGGGGCGGGCGGCGAGGCTGTCGCTGGTGGTGAACCTCGTGACCGCCGGGATCGGCGCGGTGGCCTACCCGTTCCTCGGGATGTTCCTCTACCCGGTCCTTGCCCCCGCGGTCCTCGGGTTGTCGAGCGGCGGGCTGTTGGTGGAGGCGGGCGTGGCGCTGGTGTTCGTCGCGCTGTTCGATTGGCTCGTGGAACTTGCCCTGCTGGCGTTGATCTTCGGCCTTGCGTTGCGGTGGTATCGGGCGCTGGGCTTTCTGGTGACGAACGTGGCGACGGCGGCACTCCTTTATGGCGCGCTGTGGTACGCGCAATACATCCCGCCCCTGAAAGAAGATGAGCTTGCGCGGATCGAAAGCGTCTATGCCGAGGAAATCGCCCTGGTGCGGGAGGCGGCCGAGGACATGCCGGGGCACGGCTATTACGGCTATCCGTGGATCGATCACGCGTGGCGGGCGGCGTGGGTGAGCCGCGCGGAGGCGTTGGAGTTCTATGACCTCGGCTTCGGCATCCGGGTCAGCCCGAGCCGGTTCCACGTCATGTATGTCAACGACCTGCATGGCGGGGGCTGGTCCGTCACGGCCCGAACGCAAGGGGATGCGGTCATGATCGAGCGGCTGACGCGCGACACGTTCCCTGACGCGGTCTACCGCTATCAGGTCGTCCGGGACGTGCCCGGCGCACGGGATGAACCACGCCCCGGCGAGGATCCGGCCTCGGTTGCCGTGGTCGGGGTGTTCAAGGCGCCCTAGGCGCGGTGGGCGCCCGCGGCGAGCCCGGCGACGTAATCCAGGATCTCGGGCACCGGGCGGCCCTCCTCGACCAGCTTGACGATGGCCGAGCCCACGACCGCGCCATCGGCCACGCCGGCGATGGCCTCGGCGGTTTCGGGGGTGCGGATGCCGAAGCCCACGATCACCGGCAGGTCGGTCTTGGCCTTGATCCGGGCGACCTCGGGGCCGACGTCCGACGCCTCGGCCGCGGCCGCGCCGGTGATCCCGGTGATCGAGACGTAATAGACGAAGCCACTGGTATTCTGCAGCACCTTGGGCAGGCGCTTGTCGTCGGTGGTGGGCGTGGCGAGCCGGATGAAGTTCAGCCCCACCTTTTGTGCCGGGATGCACAATTCGTCGTCTTCCTCGGGGGGCAGGTCGACGACGATCAGCCCGTCTATCCCGGCCTCGCGCGCATCCGCAAGGAACCGGTCGACGCCCCGATTGTAGATCGGGTTGTAATAGCCCATCATCACGATCGGCGTGGTATCGTCGCCCTCGCGGAAGGCGCGCGCCATGTCCAGCGTCTTTTGCAGGGTCTGGCCGGCCTCCAGCGCGCGCTGGCCGGCCAGCTGGATCGTGGGGCCGTCGGCCATCGGGTCGGTGAAGGGCATGCCCAGTTCGATGATGTCCACCCCGGCGCCCGGCAGCCCCTTCACCAGGTCCAGCGAGGTGTCATAGTCGGGATCGCCCGCCATGACATAGGCCACGAAGGCCTTGCGGTTTTCCGCCCTCAGCGCGGCGAACTTGGCGTCGATGCGGGTCATGGACGGCTCCCCCTTGCTCCTCGTCCACAGGGGTTTGCGGCAGGCGGGCGGGAAAATCAATGGGCGGTTTCGACCGGCCGGCCGGGACGGGGTGCGGGAAATTTGCGCGGCGGCGCGCTTGACGGCGCCGGGCCCGCCCCCCTACATGCGCGCGGACCTCAGGAGAGTGACGAAAATGGGCTTCAAGACCGGGATCGTGGGCCTGCCCAACGTGGGCAAATCCACCCTGTTCAACGCGCTGACCCGCACCGCGGCGGCGCAGGCGGCGAATTTCCCCTTCTGCACGATCGAGCCCAACGTGGGCGAGGTGGCGGTGCCCGATGCGCGGCTGGACAAGCTGGCCGAGATCGCCGGATCGAAGGCGATCATTCCCACCCGGATGACCTTTGTCGATATCGCGGGACTGGTGAAGGGCGCGTCCAAGGGCGAGGGGCTGGGCAACCAGTTCCTGGCCAACATCCGCGAATGCGACGCCATCGCGCATGTGCTGCGCTGTTTCGAGGATGGCGACGTGACCCATGTCGAGGGGCGCGTCGACCCGGTGGCGGATGCCGAGGTGATCGAGACCGAACTGATGCTGGCCGACATGGACTCGATCGAGCGGCGGCTGCAGAACATCGTCCGCAAGGTGCGCGGCGGCGACAAGGAGGCGGTCCAGCAGGAGCGTCTGCTGAAGGAGGTGCTCGCCGCGCTGGAGGCCGGCCGGCCCGCCCGCAGCGTCGAGGTGACCGAGGATGACGCCAAGGCCTGGGAGATGCTGCAACTGCTGACCGCAAAGCCCGTGCTTTACGTCTGCAACGTGGCCGAGGACGAGGCGGCCGAGGGCAACGCCCATTCCGCGGCGGTGGCGAAGATGGCCGAGGAACAGGGCGCGGCGAGCGTGGTCATCTCGGCCAGGATCGAGGAAGAGATCAGCCAGCTGGACGCGGACGAGGCCGAGATGTTCCTGTCGGAACTGGGGCTGGAGGAGGCGGGCCTGGATCGGTTGATCAAGGCGGGCTACAAGCTTTTGGGATTGCAGACCTATTTCACGGTCGGCCCGAAGGAGGCGCGGGCCTGGACAATCCCGCAGGGCACGCCCGCGCCCAAGGCCGCGGGCGTGATCCACGGCGATTTCGAACGCGGGTTCATCCGCGCCGAGACCATCGCCTATGACGATTACGTGGGCCTGGGCGGCGAGCAGGCGGCCAAGGATGCCGGCAAGATGCGCGCCGAGGGCAAGGGGTACATCGTGCGCGACGGCGACGTGATGCATTTCCTGTTCAACGCCTGATCCGCCGTTACTTGCGGGGTGGAAGGGGGGGGCTCCCGCCCCCGGCCGGCGCGGGGCTGTGCGCCCCGCTTGTCCGGCGTTGGGCGTGGCGCGCCTGCGGCGCGCGGGCGCCGTGGGGCGCTGTCATGGCGACGGGTATCGGCGGGCATGCACGTGCCGCGGGCGGGGCGGCATCGCGTCCGATACCCGTGCCGCAAAAGGCCATAAGCGACAGCCGCGCGGCATTTCCCCCGTCTGCCATGGGGCGTGCAGGGGCCGGGTGACCGGCCGTTCAGGCCTGGCCGGGGGGTGCGACCGTTTCCGGGCCGAACAGCACCGGCCCGGCGAAAAAGCAGATCGGGGGCAGGGTTTCGGGGGCCGGACCCAGAACGATACGCGGGGTGAAGGCGTCCGGTCCCCAGTCGGGATCGGATGCGCGCAATTCGCGCCAGCGCGCCGTCAGGTCCGGCGCCTCGAATTCAAGCGCAAGCGCTTTCCCGTCGCTCAGCCGGACAAGGCGCGGCCTGGACGGGGAAACCGCAAGGCGGTGGGGGGAAAGCCGAAGCGCGCGCGCCTGGTGATCGCGCGCGTCGGGCATCGAGGCGAGCGTGACATGCGGATCGGCGGGCATGGCTGTCAGCCCGGCCTGGCGCAGCACCGGTTTGAGGATCTCGGTATTCAGCACCGGCCGCCGCAGATGGATCGGCCCCGGCCCGAGCACGCCGCCGTTCGGTTTGGAAAAGGGGCAGGTCTTGACCTGGGGCTGCATGGCGTTCTCCTTCGATGTCCTTCCAATTGGAGACGCGCGCGCCGCATTTCGATGTGCCAAAATGCCCCGGATCGCCCCGGCGCGTCGGGCGATCCGGCGCGACCCTCGCGCGGGTGCGAATGCGGTGATGAACCGGCGGGCGATCGGGGCGAAGCGCATGCCACCGCGCCACGCGCGAAACGCGCCCGGAACGCGGTTGCGACACGCCCCGTGGCGGCCATCGCCCGGCGAAGAACGCCGCGTCCCCCAACACATCGAGAGGATTTGGAGGCGAGTACCGGAATCGAACCGGTGTACACGGATTTGCAATCCGCTGCGTAACCACTCCGCCAACTCGCCTGGCCGAGCCGCGTCATAGCGCAAGGCAACGGTCCCCGCAAGAGATGTTCCCCACCTGCCATACTCGGCCGGGCACCGCGCGCCGGACCATTGCCGCAGGCAGGGTTATGTGGCATCACCGTTTCAGGTTAATTTCGAACCGGAGAGTTCAGCCGCATGCCCGATTACGACGCCCTTCGCGAGGCCATGGTCGATACCCAGGTCCGGCCCTCGGACGTCACGAAACTGCCCATCATCGAGGCGCTTCTGGCCGTCCCGCGCGAGGAATTCGTGCCCGCCGCGCTGCGCAGCGCCGCCTATGTCGGCGAGAACCTGACGCTGGCGCCGGCGCGTACGGTGCTGGAGCCGCGGACCTTTGCCAAGATGCTCGAGGCGATCGACCTGGGCCCCGGCGACCTGGTGCTGGATCTCGGCTGCGGGCTTGGCTACTCGGCCGCGGTGATGGCGCGGATGGCCGATGCGGTGGTCGCCGTCGAGGAAGATGCCGCCATGGCCCGCGAGGCGCAGACACTTCTGGGCGAGCAGGGGGCGGACAACGTGGCCGTCGAACAGGCCCCGCTTGCCGAGGGGGCGGCGCAGCACGGGCCCTATGACGCCATCGTCGTCGAGGGCGCGGTGGAACAGATCCCGCAGGCGATCGCGGACCAGCTCAAGGAAGGCGGGCGGATCGTGGCGCTGTTCATGGAGGGCACGCTGGGTGTCGTTCGGATCGGCTGGAAGGTCGAGGGCACGCTGAGCTGGCGCTTCCTGTTCAATGCCGGGGCGCCGGTGTTGCCGGGCTTTGCCCGGGCGCCGGAATTCCAGTTCTAGGGGCGCGGGGACCATACAAAAGAGCCGCGCGCCCGCCGCGGCCAAGAAAGAGGCAAGGCAGAACAATGAGCAGTTTCCTGAAATTCCTCGCCGGTGCCGCGGCCTCCGCGGCGCTGATCGCCGGCACCGCGTCGGCCCGGGCCGAGACGCTGACCGACGCGCTGATCGCCGCCTACAAGAATTCGCACCTGCTGGAGCAGAACCGCGCGGTCCTGCGTGCCGCCGACGAGGACGTGGCCCAGGCCGTGGCCGCGCTGCGCCCGGTCATCCAGTTCGCGATCGACGCCAGCTATTCCGACGGCAACAGCCGCAGCGCCTTTGCGGGTGGCTATTCCAGTTCTGCGTCGGCCGAACTGACCGCGTCGCTGACGCTGTATGACGGGGGCAACAACCGGCTGGCGATCGATGCAGCCAAGGAAACGGTGCTGGCCACCCGGGCGGCGCTGCTGGGCGTGGAACAGAACGTGCTGCTGGGCGCGGTGCAGGCCTATATGGATGTCTTCGCTGCGATCCAGAGCGTGTCTCTGGCCGAGAACAACGTGCGCCTCATCACCCAGCAATTGCGCGCCGCCGAGGACCGGTTCGAGGTCGGCGAGGTGACGCGCACCGACGTGTCGCTGGCGCAGTCGCGGCTGGCCGCCTCGCGGTCGAACCTGGTGGCCGCGCAGGGCAACCTTGCCGTCGCACGCGAGGCCTACAAGCGCGCCATCGGCCGCTATCCGGGCGCGCTGAGCGGTATTCCGCGCCTGCCCGCCCTGCCGCAAAGCACCGACGCGGCGCGTGCGATTGCGGTCAAGGGCCATCCCGACATCATCGAGGCCCAGCACAACGTCACCGTGGCCGACCTGAACCTGGCGCGCGCCAAGGCGCGGATGCGGCCCAGCATCACGGCGCGGGCCGGCGTGGTGGCCGAGGATGACGGCGGCGAATACGGCACGGTCGGGCTGTCGCTGAACCAGACCATCTACCAGGGCGGGGCGCTGTATGCCGTCGAACGCCAGGCCCGCGCCGGGGTCCAGCAATCCCGCGCCGGGCTGTTGCAGACCGTCCGCCTGGTCGAGGAAGAGGTGGGCAACGCCTGGTCCAGCCTGGCCGTCGCCCGCGCCCAGCTGGCGGCCACCGACCAGCAGATCCGCGCCGCGCAACTGGCCTTCGAGGGCACCCGCGAAGAGGCCCGCCTGGGGGCGCGCACGACGCTGGACGTGCTGGACGCCGAACAGGAATTGCTGGATGCGCGCACCGCCCGTGTCGATGCCGAGACCAACCAGTATGTCGCGATCTACCGGCTGCTTGCCTCGATGGGGTTGCTGACGGTCGATCACCTGGGGCTGGGCATTCCGACCTATGATCCGCGCGGCTATTACAACGCGGTGTCGAACGCACCGGCCAAAAGCCTGCAGGGCAAGAAGCTGGACAAGGTTCTGGAAAGCATCGGCCGCAACTGAGCCTGCCGGAATTGTTGTCTCGCGGCCCGCATGCGGCTAGGCTTTGCCCAGGTTAGGAACGCACGGCCATGTCGGATAGCGCATCTCCCCGGGAGGTCGACCAGGTGTTGTCCTCGATCCGGCGCCTTGTCAGCGACGAGGCCGCCGAAACCCGGCCTGCGCCCGGACCCACCCGACCCGACCGCTTGCTTCTGACCCCTGCGTTGCGGGTTCCCGCGCCCGCCGCCCGGCCCGCACCCGGCGATGCGGCGGGGCACGGTACTGTGCGGGCCCGCGACATGGCGCCGGACGGGGCAGGGGGCACGCCGCCCGCATCCGCCACCGCGCCCGACGAGGCGGGAACACTGGAACAGCGCATCGCCGAGCTGGAAGCGGCCGTGGCCGGTTGCGACGATGACTGGGAACCCGATGGCGCCGAGTCGCTGGCCGCGGTGACCGGCTGGGCCGCGCCGCCGCCCGCATCCTCCCCCGCGCCCCCGTCCGAAGGGGCTGCAAAGCCCGACGACGCGGCGCCGTCGCCCATGCCGCCGGTCGCCGAGGCCGGGCCGCAGGCCAAGGCGGACGCGCCCGACCACGAGGCCGACCAGCTTGTGTTCGACGAGGAAATGCTGCGCGAGTTGGTGGCCGAGATCGTCCGCGAGGAATTGCAGGGCCGGCTGGGCGAGCGGATCACCCTGAACGTGCGCAAGCTGGTCCGCCGCGAGATCAACCGCGCCCTGGCGATGCGCGACCTGGAGTAGGCGCACGCCCCCCCCCCCCCGACAGCCCCGCCCGGAAACGAAAAACGCGCCCCTCGGGGCGCGCTTCGTCATGCCGGACAGGTTCGGCTCAGGCCGCTTCGGCGTCCGCCTGGGCCTGGACCTGGCGGCGTTCGCTTTCCTCGCGGGACAGCGCGACCGAGGTGCGCACGCCGCGCGAGACGAATTCCATCAGCCCCTGCACCACGCGTTCGTTCGGGTCGATCCCGGCACAAGACAGCACCTCGCGCCCGTCGCGCGACCGCGCCCAGCGTGCGATCTGCTCGGGCCCGTTGCCGTATTTCTTGTCATCCGCGATCGCGTCGTCGAGCGCAGCCAGCACCACCGCCGCGAACAGTTTGCGGGCACGGTTGCCCTGTTCGTGGTTGAATGCCGTGCCATCAACGAAATCGGCCATCTCGTCGTCCTTTTATTCTTGCTCTTGCGTTTCGGGAGTGGCGCCGAATATGACGGTTTTGTTCCGATTCGGTATTGCAGTTTTCGAATGCCAGCCATGCACCAAGCGCATAGGGCAAACGGTAACCTTACCCGATCTAGTCGTCTTGCCAGCCCCACATCGACAAGATATAGGTGCGCGCAAATCGCGTTCAACCACCCATTAACGGTTACGACCATGCCCAAGATCAACGGAAACGAGATCCGTCCCGGCAACGTGCTGGAACATAACGGCGGGCTGTGGTCCGCAATCAAGGTGGATCACGTCAAGCCCGGCAAAGGCGGCGCCTTCGCCCAGGTCGAACTGCGGAACCTGCGCAACGGGTCCAAGCTGAACGAACGCTTCCGCAGCGCCGACAAGGTCGAGCGGGTGCGGCTGGAACAGAAGGACCAGCAGTTCCTGTATGAAACCGACGGCAAGCTGGTCTTCATGGACATGGAGACCTACGAACAGATCGAACTGGATGCCGACATCCTGGGCGACCGCCGCCCCTTCCTGCAGGACGGGATGACGGTGGTGATCGAGTATTACGAATCCGAGGCGCTGAACGCGACCCTGCCGCAAAAGGTGACCTGCCGGATCGTCGAGACCGAACCGGTGGTCAAGGGCCAGACCGCGGCCAACAGCTTCAAGCCCGCGGTGCTGGACAACGGGGTGCGGGTGATGGTGCCGCCGTTTGTCGGCCCGGATGAGGATATCGTGGTGAACACGGAAACCATGGAATACGCCGAACGCGCCTGAGCGCGGGGCAGCGACGGGTGGCGGGGCGGTCCGGGTGGGCCGCCCTTTCGCGTTCAGGCCCCCTGCGCACTCAGGCAGCGTTCGACCATGCCGCGATAGCCGCCTCCGAACAGCCGCAGGTGCACCAGCGCGGGCCAAAGCTGATAGGCGTCGCGCCGGGCCGGCCAGCCCGGATCGGCGGGGCCGTAGGTCTCGTCGAACTCCGGCCCCGGCTGGCCGAACAGGTGCAGCATCGCAAGGTCCACCTCGGCATGGCCGTGATAGCAGGCCGGGTCGATCAGCGCCGCGCCGCCCGCGGTGAACAGCACGTTGCCGCCCCACAGGTCGCCATGCAGCAGCGCCGGAACCGGGTGGCGGGGCAGCAGGCCGGGCAGGCGCGCGGCCAGCGCCTCCACCCTTCGGGCGATGTCGGCGGGCAACGCCTCGGGCCAGGCCATCAGCCGCCGTTCGGCCCAGAAGGCGGGCCAATCCTCGCACGCCGCATTCGGCAGCGTGGCCGGCCCGAAGGCATAATCCTCGTCCCAGCCATAGGATGCGCCGCGCGCGCCGTGCAGCCGGGCCAGCGCCCTGCCCAGCGCGGCCCAGCCCGCGGGGCCGGCGCGGGTTTCGTCCAGGTGTTCGATGACCATCAGGCCGGGGGCAACCGCGATCACCCGCGGACAGGGCGCGCCCGCCGCGGCCATGGCCTCCAGCATGCGCGCCTCGCGGTCGACCAGCGGGCCGGTCTTGACGACGACCGTCCGCCCGTCGGCCAGCGTTGCCCGCGCCACCTCGGACAGCGAGCCGCCATGCAGCGGGTCGAGCGCGGCGATGGGCACGCCCAGCGCGGCCTCGACCGCCGCGCGGTCAGCCATGGTCCAGGGTAAGGGTCGCGCCGCCCGCCGTCATCGGCCCGTCCGCCCGGTCAAACCGCAGAAAGGCGATGGCCTGCCCGCCCGATTGCGTGAACAGCGTGCCCGCGGGCTTGTCCCCGGCCATGACCGGCGTGCCGACCGGTGCCGCGCCGTCGATCCGCACCGTCACCAGGCCCTTCTTCAGCTCGGTCTTGTGTTTCATCCGGGCGGTGACCTCTTGCCCGACATAACAGCCCTTGTGGAAATCGACGCCGCTCAGCCGCTCGAACCCGGCTTCCAGGATATAGGTGTCGTCGGGGATCAGCTCGATGCCGGTTTCGGGGATGCAGTGGGCCACCCGGATCGCGTCCCAGTCGGTCGCGCCCTCGGGGCCGGGCGCCGCGACAAGGGCCCGCCAGCCCAGCGCCGGGTCGCGCGGGTCGGGCAGGGCGCCCGCGGGCGGATCGCCCAACCCCCGCAGCACGTGCAGCCCCGCCGGTTCGATCGCCACCCTGGCGCGCAGCCGGTACATCGACAGCCGCCGGATCAGCGCCTCGGCAAGGTCGGTCTTGACGTCGATCAGGATGGCGTCCGGCGCGCCGGCCAGGAAGAAATCGGCCAGGTACTTGCCCTGCGGCGTCAGCAGCGCGGCATAGACCAGCCGCCCGTCCAGCCGCCTCACGTCATTGGTGACCAGCCCTTGCAGGAAATGGACCCGGTCCTCGCCGGTGATCTTCAGAACGGTCCTGTCGCTGGCGGCCTCGCCCTGCATCGCGCGTCTCCTTTCATGGTCCGTCCTCCCCGATATGGGGTATCAGACCTCGGTGGCGAATTGCAGCCGGTAAAGCCCGGCATAAAGCCCGTTCTTCGCCAGAAGCGCGTCATGGGTGCCCTCTTCGACGACGCGGCCCTTGTCCATCACCACGATCCGGTCGGCGTTCCGCACGGTGGCCAGCCGGTGCGCGATGACCAGCGTGGTCCGGTTCTCGGCCAGCCGGGTCAACGCCTCTTGCACGGCCTTTTCCGACTGCGCGTCCAGCGCCGAGGTGGCCTCGTCCATCAACAGGATGGGCGCGTCCCGCAACAGCGCCCGCGCGATCGCCACCCGCTGGCGCTGGCCGCCGGACAGGTTCGACCCGCGCGGGCCCGCGGGGCTGTCCAGGCCGGCGGGCAGGGCGGGCAGGAAATCGGCGATATGGGCGGCCCGGATCACCTCGGCCAGGCGCGCCTCGGACACCTCGCGGCCCAGGCAGATATTGTCGCGCAAGGGTTCGTCGAACAGCGGTGCCTCTTGCGTCACGACCGAAAACAGGTCGCGTAACTCGGTCAGGGGCAGTTCGTTCACCGGCACGCCGCCCACCAGCACGCGCCCCGATTGCGGTTCGACAAGCCGCGTCAACAGGTTGAACACGGTGGACTTGCCTGCCCCCGACGGCCCGACCAGCGCCGTCATCTGCCCCGCCTTCGCCGTCAGCGTCAGCCCGTTCAGCGCGGGTGCGTCGCCATAGGCCAGGTGCACGTCCTCAAGCGCGATGTCGCAGTCTCCGCCCGGCGCGGGCAGCGACCGGGGCCGGGCGGGCGACAGGATCGTCGGGCGCGAGTCGAACACCGCGTGCAGCCGTTCCAGGCTGGCCAGCGCCGCCTGCCAGGCGCCGGTGACCTTGCCCAGCCGGCGCAGCGGTTCGAACACCAGGGCGATGGCGGTGAAGAACGCCATGAACTCGCCCACCGTCTTGTCGCCCTCGATGATCTGCAACCCCCCGAAGACCAGCACGCCGGCAAAGCCCAGCCCGCCCACGATGTCGATCATCGCTGGCATCCCCGCCTGTCCCGCCTCGGACCGGATCTGGGCGTGGACATAGCCGTCCATCGTCTCGCCGAAGCGGGCATCCTCGCGCGCCTCCAGCCGGTTCAGCTTGATCGTGGTGACGCCGTGGAACGTCTCGTCCAGCCGGTTCGAGATCGCCGCCGCCGATTCCCTAGCTGCGCGCGAGGTGCGCCGGATCAGCCGTTGCAGCCCCGCCAGCGGCCCCAGCAGCAACGGCACGCCCGCCAGCGCGATCAGCGTCCAGCGCCAGTCGATCGAGATCGCCACCGCGAACAGCGAGATCAGCGAGATCAAATCGCGCCCCGCCGCGGTGAAGACCGAGTTCCAGATATTCGCCGCCGCCGAGGTATCGCCGCGCACCCGTTCGATCAGGTTGCCGGGCGGCGTCGTCTGGAACCACACGCTGTCCAGGGTCAGCATGTGCCCGACAAGGTCGCGTTGCAGCGCCGCCGAAACGCGCAGCCCGACCCGGGCCATCAACAGCCGCTGGCCGAACCCCGCCAGCGCCCGCGCGATGAACAGCACCAGAACCCCGCCCGCCACCAGCGGGATCGCCTCGCGGTTGCCGGCGATGAAGATGTCGTCGAACAGCGGCTTGAACATGTAGGACAGCGCCCCCAGCGCGCCCCCCTCGACGCTCATCAGGGCGATGGCCACGCCGATCGCCGCGATGTGATGGCGCAGGTATCCGCGCCACAGCCAGCGCACCACCGGTCGGCTCTCGGTCGGTGTCCGCATCCTTCAGCCGTCCCCGCCGCGCCGGGCGCGGAACCGGGCCTCGATCGCGGCCGGGTCATAGCGCGTCGCGATCCAGTCGCGGATCGGGATCGGCGCACGGGCCGCATCCTCCGCATAGGCGTCCAGCATCTCGTCCAGCACGCCGGCGCGGGAATTTCGGAAATGGATGAATCTCCAGTGCAGCATGCGCCGTGCCTCCTCGACCGGGCGGTTCTCGACATGCAGCAGATACAGCGCCGCGGCCAGCCCCGACCGGTCCGAGCCCGACTTGCAATGCATCACGAAGGGTTTCTCGATCGTCTCGAACAGGTCCAGCAGCTCCAGCAGGGTGTCGCGCGATGCCAGCTTGCGCGCATGCAGCCGCCGCGTCACCAGCGTCAGGCCCAGATCGAGGCAGGCCTCCTTCTCGAACAGGTGGTGGCTGGACGGCCCGGCGCCGCGCAGCGACAGGACGCTGCGGATGCCCATGTCGCGGAACCGGCGCAGGCGGCGCGGGTCGGGCTGGTTCGACCGCCAGGCGCCCGGCGCGATCCGGTGCAGGTTGGTCCAGACCCGGCGCAGCATGGCGTGATCCATGATCTGGAAATGCCAGAACGCCGCGCGCCGCCCGTCGGGCGTGGCAAGCCCGCCGACGAAGGCGGTGCGCATCCGGCGGTCAAAGGCCTCGAGGCGGGTCTTGAGCTGATCGAACATCGTCTCCCCGGCGCCTGGCGGCACGGAGTGGCGGGATAGCCCGAAACCCCGCCCCTGACAAGCGATTGACGCCCCGGCCGGGCGGTCCTAACAGGGGGCCATCGCCAAGCGGAGACCCCGACATGCCCCTCAGCCACGGCCGCCCCTACCTCGCGATCCCCGGACCGTCGGTCATCCCCGACCGGGTGCTGCAGGCGATGCACCGCCCCGCCCCGGAAATCCACGGCGGCGCCATGGTCGACCTGCTGGCCGGCCTGTTGCCCGATCTCCGGGCGGTGGCGCGCACCCGGCACAAGGTGGCGATGTACATCTCGAACGGCCACGGCGCCTGGGAGGCGGCGATCGCCAACACGCTGTCGCGCGGCGACAAGGTGCTGGCGCTGGCGACGGGCCGGTTCGGCCATGGCTGGGCCGAAACCGCGCAGGCGATGGGCGTCGAGGTCGAGGTCATCGATTTCGGCAAGCGTGCGCCGGTCGATCCGAACCGCGTCGCCGACCGCCTGGCCGAGGACCGCGCCCATGAAATCCGGGCGGTGACCCTGGTCCACGTCGACACCGCGACCAGCGTCAAGAACGACGTCGCGGCGGTGCGCGCCGCGCTGGACGCATCGGGCCATCCGGCGCTCCTGCTGGTCGACTGCATCGCCTCGCTGGCCTGCGACCGCTTCGAGATGGACGCCTGGGGCGCCGACGTGATGATCTCGGCCTGCCAGAAGGGCCTGATGGTGCCCCCCGGTCTGGGCTTCGTCTTCTTCAACGACCGCGCCGAGGCCGCCCGCGCCCGCGCCGACCTGGCCACCGCCTACTGGGACTGGCGGATGCGCGCCGACCCCGAGGAATTCTACCAGTATTTCTGGGGCACGGCGCCCACCCACCACCTTTACGGGCTGCGCGCGGCGCTCGACATGCTGGTCCACGAGGAAGGCATCGAGGCCGCCTGGGCGCGCCATGAGCGGCTGGCCCGCGCGGTCTGGGCGGCGTTCGACGCCTGGGGGCAGGGCGGCTCGCTGGAACTGAACGTGGCCGAGGCCGCGCATCGCAGCCACGCGGTCACCTCGGTCAGGATCGATGCCCCCCACGGCACCGCGCTGCGCGAATGGCTGGCCGAAACCGCCGGTGTGACGCTGGGCATCGGCCTCGGCATGGCGCCCCCGGGCGACCCGGCCTGGCACGGCTATTTCCGCATCGCGCACATGGGGCACGTCAACGCCCACATGGTGCTGGGGGCGCTCGGCGCGATCGAGGCGGGGCTGGCCGCGCTGGACCTGCCCCACGGCAAGGGCGCGCTCGAGGCCGCGGCGGCGGTGATCGCGGGGCGCTGATCCGGCCACCCGCCCGCGCCCTGTCTTTTTCTTGGGTCAAATACTCTGGGGGTCTGGGGGCAAAGCCCCCAGCTGGTCGCCTTGGCGATAGCCAAGGCGAAACCGGACAAGGCGACCCGCTCAGAACGGCCAGACCACCAGGATCGCCGGCACCGACACCGCCACCACCAGGATCTCCAGGGGCAGCCCCATCCGCCAGTAATCGCCGAACCGATACCCCCCGGGCCCCAGGATCAGCGTGTTGTTCTTGTGCCCGATCGGCGTCAGGAACGCACAGGACGCCGCGACCGCCACCGCCATCAGGAACGGGTCGGGGCTGACGCCCAGGCTCTGGGCCATCTGGATGCCCACGGGCGCGGCGACCACCGTGGTCGCGGTGTTGTTCAGCACGTCCGACAGCGTCATCGTCACCACCATCAGCACCGTCAGGATCGCCCAGGCCGGCAGATCGCCGGTCAGCCCCACCAGCGCCTCTGCGATCAGCCGCGTGCCCCCCGCCTCTTCCAGCGCGAGCCCCAGCGGGATCATCGACCCCAGCAGAACGACCACGGGCCATTCCACGAAGTTGTAGACCTCGGACAGCGGCAGGATGCGCGCGAAAAGGTATCCCGCCACCACCAGTCCCAGCGCGACCGGCAGGTAGACCAATCCGAAACTCGCCGCCGCCACCGCCGCCGCGAACATCCCGATCGCCGCCCAGGTCTTGCGCGTGTCCGTCACCGCAAGTCCCCGGTCGGCCAGCGTCAGGCAGCCCAGCCAGTCGACCACGTCGGCCACCGCGTCCTGCGGCACCAGCAGCAACAGGATGTCGCCCGGCCGCACCTGCGTCTTGCGGATCTGTTCGCGGATCGGCCGGCCCTGGCGCGAGATGCCCAACAGCACCGTGCGCTGGCGCCAACCCAGCCCCACCGCCTGCGCCGAGCGGTTCGCGATGCGCGCCTGGTCGGGCACCACCACCTCGACCAGCGACAGCCCCTCGCCGGCGGCGCGCAGCTTTTCCTCGCGCGCGGCATCCGCGAAATCCAGCGAGAGTGCCGCGCGGAACTCGTCCAGCGCCTCGGGCGCGGCCTCCAGCACGATGGCGTCGCCCGGCTCCAGCGTCGTGGTCCGCTGGGTGCCGTAGCGCCGCGCGCCGCCCCGCACCAGCCCCAGGATCGCGACGTCGTTCTTCTCGGCCTCGGGCTCCAGCTCGCGCAGCCGGCGGCCAATCAGCTTCGACCCCGCGGGCACCGTCAGTTCGGCGATATAGGGCGCGAAGGCGGCCATCGGGTCGGTCGCCGCCGACAGCGCCTCGCTTTGCGGGATCAGCCGCCAGCCCACCAGGGCGACGAAGACCAGCCCGGCGATGGCCGCCACGCCGCCCACGGGGGCGAAGTCGAACATCGCGAAGGGCGCCCCCAGCGCGTCTTCGCGGATCGCGGCGATGATGATGTTCGGCGGCGTGCCGATCAGCGTGACCATCCCGCCCAGGATCGTGGCAAAGGACAGCGGCATCAGGCTGAGGCCCGGCGGCCGGCCCGCCTTGCGCGCGGTCTGGATGTCGACCGGCATCAACAGCGCGAGCGCCGCCACGTTGTTCATGAAGGCCGACAGGACACCCCCCACGCCGCCCATCACCGCGATATGGGCGCCCAGCCCCCGCGTGCTGTCGACCAGGGTGCGCGTGATCAGGTAGACCGCGCCCGAACGCACCAACCCGGCCGAGACCACCAGCACCAGCGCCACGATGATCGTCGCCGGGTGGCCGAAGCCCGCGAAGGCCTGCTCGACCGGCACCACCCCCAGCACGACGCCGATCAGAAGCGCCGAGAACGCCACCAGGTCATAGCGCCAGCGCCCCCACAGCAGGGCGGCGAAGACCGCGCCGAACAGCGCGAACAGGATGATCTGGTCTTGCGTCACGGGTCTCGGGCCTCCGGGTCGGGGTCCAGCGAACCCCATCGCGCCCCGCATTGCAACGGCGCGTCCCGCTCTTGCAGGCGCGGGCCGCGCTGGCCTATAGAGCGGGGCGTCGAATTCAGCCGTCTCAGAGGGGTTCCATGGCAGGCCATTCCAAATGGGCGAACATCCAGCACCGCAAGAACCGCCAGGACTCGGTGCGCGCCAAGCTGTTCTCCAAGTTCAGCAAGGAAATCACCGTCGCCGCAAAGATGGGCGATCCCGACCCCGACAAGAACCCGCGCCTGCGCCTCGCCATCAAGGAGGCCAAGTCGAACTCGATGCCCAAGGACAATATCGAGCGCGCGATCAAGAAGGCGTCGGGCGGCGAGGGCGACAATTACGAGGAAATCCGCTACGAGGGCTACGGGCCGAACGGCGTGGCGGTGATCGTCGAGGCGATGACCGACAACCGCAACCGCACCGCGTCCAACGTGCGCTCGACCTTCACCAAGAACGGCGGCAACCTGGGCGAAACCGGCTCGGTCGCCTTCATGTTCGAGCGGAAGGGCGAAATCCGTTATGGCGCCGATGTGGGCGATGCCGACACGGTGATGATGGCCGCGATCGAGGCCGGCGCCGAGGACGTGGAAAGCTCGGAAGAGGGGCATGTGATCCTGTGCGCCGATACCGATCTGAACGAGGTCGCGAACGCGCTGGAAGCCGCGCTTGGCGAAAGCGAGTCGACCAAGCTGATCTGGCAGCCCGCCACCACGACCGAGCTTGACCTCGAAGGCATGCAAAAGCTGATGAAACTGGTCGATGCGCTGGAGGATGACGACGACGTGCAGCGCGTCACCACCAATTTCGAGGCCAGCGACGAGGTGCTTGCGCAGCTCTAACCGCTGCCGTCCCCGTCAGCCCAGCGCCGACAGCGACATCGACAGCGGCAGGGGCGCGGCCGTGGGGGCGCTGGCCACCCGGTTGCGCCCGTTCCGCTTGGCCGCGTACAGCGCCCGGTCGGCCGCCTCCAGCGCGCGTTCGAACCCGTCCTCGCGCGACACGTCCAGCGGCGCGCAGCCGAACGAGGCGGTCAGCGGCTTGCCGCCCGGCCCCCGTCCGATTCCGCCCGCGGGGCTGATGCGCAGGTTCTGCCACAGCGTGTGGCGCAGGATCTCGGCCAGCGCCTCGGCGCCCGCAAGCGGCGTGTCGGGCAGCACGAACAGGAATTCCTCGCCGCCCCAGCGCCCCGAGATGTCCGACATCCGCAGCCGCCCCGACAACAGCGTGGCGGCCGCCTGCAGCACCCGGTCGCCCGCGCCATGGCCCAGCCGGTCGTTGACCGTCTTGAAATGGTCGAGATCGCAGATCACCACCGAAACCGGGTTGCCGCCACGCCGCGCGGCATTGACCACATGGTTGGCCATCATCATCGTGCCGCGGCGGTTGGCCAGCCCGGTCAGCGGGTCGATATAGGACGCGCGCTCCAACTCGCGCGACAGGATCCGGCGTTCGCGGTCCAGCCGGTCGCGCGTGCGCCCCGTCACCAGCACGCCCACGCAGCAGAACACCAGGATCAGCTGGATATAGATCGCGTCGGCCGCGGTGGGCCCGCCCGGCGCCAGTCGGAACAGCACGATCCCCAGGGTGGTGGGCACGACGACGGCCAGCGCCATCTCGAGGCGCAGCATCCGGCTGAGGCGGTCGTCGCGGAACAGCGCGCGCAGGGGTGCCCGGCGCGCCTGGCCGATCTGGCTGGCCACGACCAGGGGCGTCATCATCACCAGGGTGACCGGCGACAGCGCGCCGTGCAGCTGTCCCAGCCCCATCGCATAGCCCAGGAAAGCCGAGAAACAGATCATCCACGCGGCCCCGCCCAGCAGCAGTGCGGGCCAGGCCTGGCTGCGCCGCCGGATCAAGAGCGCGCTGACCAGCGCAAGCACCGAGATTGCGGTGTTCTGCCCCATGGTCACATGTTCGACATGCTCGGGCCAGATCACGTGCTCTCCCAGCGATTCCAGGGCCAGCGCGCCGGTCACGAGCAGCAGGAATTTCTCGATCCACCTTGCGCGCGCGATCGGCCGCTGGATCAGGATGACCGTGGCGATCAGGATCATGCAGATCAGGGTCAGCTTCGAGGTGCCCGCCCCCCCCGGGATCGACTGGTAGAGGACGGGGATATCGAACAGGTAACCGACCGTCGGGATCAGCCCGAAAATCAGGGTGAACAGCGCCAGCCCCTGGCGGATCGCAGGGGCCTGCCGCACCCAGACGAACCGGGTCGTGCCGTGTAGCAGTTCCTCGTCCTCGCCCGGGTCGGACAGCGGAAGCCTGTGTAATTTCATGGCGGGTCTCGTGGTGACAGGCCGCGCAGGGCCGTTTCCCGCATTATGGCAAACAGATCGTTAACAGCCCGTTGATACAGCCCGCGCCGCGCTAACCGGGATGGGTGCGGCACCCGCCCGGCCCGGGCAGCGTGCCCCTTGCACCCGCGCCGGGCATGGGGTCAAGTTCGCCCATGGTGGACAAGGCGGATGCATCCCGGGGTCAACGGCCCCTCGCGGGGATCCTCTGGATGCTCGTGACCGGCGCGAATTTCGTGGCGGTGACGGCGCTTGTGAAACTTGTCGGCACCGGCGTGCCCGCGCCCCAGGCCGCGTTCCTGCGCTATGTGTTGGGGCTGGTGTTCCTGTTGCCGATGCTGGGCCTGTTGCGGCGGGTGCGGATCGACCGGGCCACGCTGGCGCTGTATGGCTGGCGGGGGCTGGCGCATGCGCTGGGCGTGATCTGCTGGTTCTACGCGATGACCCGCATCCCGATCGCCGAGGTGACGGCGATGAACTATCTCAACCCGATCTACGTGACGATCGGCGCGGCGCTGGTCTTTGGCGAGAAACTGGCCGCGCGGCGCATCCTGGCCATCGCGGTGGCCTTCATCGGCGTGCTGGTGATCCTGCGTCCGGGCTTCCGCGAGGTGTCGGACGGCCATGTCGCCATGCTGTTCACCGCGCTGTTCTTCGGCGGCTCCTACCTGATGGCCAAGCGGCTGAGCGAGCGCGACTCGGCCGCGGTGGTGGTGGCCATGCTGTCGATTTCGGTCACCATCGCGTTGGCGCCCTTCGCGCTGGCGGTCTGGGTGACGCCGACATTGACGCAACTGGCCTGGCTGTTCGGCGTCGCGTTCTTCGCGACCGCGGGGCATTACTCGATGACCATGGCGTTCCGCGCCGCCCCCCTGACGGTGACCCAGCCCGTCACCTTCTTGCAACTGGTCTGGGCGACGCTTCTGGGCTGGCTCGTCTTCGGCGAGGCGGTGGATGGCTGGGTGATCCTGGGCGGGGCGATGATCGTGGGCGCGGTGGTGTTCATCACCTGGCGCGAGGCCATGCTGAAACGCCGTGCCATGACGCCCCCGCCCGAGGCGACCAAGCTGTAGACGGGCGTGCCGCGGGGGCGGCCCGATGCGCCGCGCATGGTGCCGCCCGCGCCCCCGCACGGTTTCCTTTGTCCGACCTGCACGGCTTTGATCGGGGTCAAGGACACCCGTTCCACGCGGCCCCTAGGCTCGGCCGAACCCATGGGAGAAAGGAGGGCGGAATGACCAACACGCCGCACGAGCTGGCCGAGGACTTTCCGGGACAGGCAAAGCTGATTCACGACCTCAAGGAAAAGGACGCCCATTTCGCGCGCCTGTTCGACGAGTATCACGAAATCAACGGCGCCGTGCACCGGGCCGAAACCGATATCGAGCCGACCGACGACCTGCACCTGACCGAGATGCGCAAGAAGCGGGTCCATCTCAAGGACGAGATCGCCCGCATCCTGCACGACGCCGTGGCCTGATCCGGGCCGGCGTCCGGCGCCCTTAGCCTTCGGCGGCCTCGCCTTCCTTTTCTTCGGCGGGGCCCTCGACCGCGGTGGCGAAATTGTCGAAGAACTGGTCGGCCAGCCGGCGTGCCGTGCCGTGGATCAGCCGTGATCCAAGCTGCGCCAGCTTGCCGCCCACCTCGGCATGCACATCGTAAATCAGTTCCGTGCCGCCCTCCTCGGTGTCTTCCAGGCGCACATCCGCGCGCCCCTTGGCGAACCCGGCGACGCCGCCCTTGCCCTCGCCCGAGATGGTATAGCTTTGCTCCGGCACCAGGTCCGACACGGTGACCGCGCCGCGAAAGGTCGCCTTCACCGGGCCGACCTTCTGTTTTACCGTGGCCTCGAACCCGTCCGCGATGCTGCCCTCCAGTTCCTCGCAGCCCGGGATGCAGGCCTTCAGCGTGTCCGGGTCGGTCAGGCGCTCCCACACCGCCGCCCGGTCGGCCGCGATGACGCGGCTGCCCGTGAGTTCCATCGAATTCCTCCCTGTTCGTTCCCATTTCATTTACGGGCCGGGCAGGGGACTCGTCAAAACTATTCCGCGACCTCGTAGGGCAGCACGCCGCGCCGGTTCGGGTCCACGCTCAGCCGGCGTTCCAATGGCGGCACCGCGCGCTGGTGGCAATGGCGGCGCTCGCAGATGCGGCAGGAAATGCCGATCGGCTCAAACGCGGCGGAATTCGTCAGGTCCAGGTCGTCGGCATAAACCAGCCGGTCGGCATGCCGGATCTCGCAGCCCAGCCCGATCGCAAAGCGGCGCACCGGCGCGCCCCAGGCGCCCCCCGGCTTGGTCACGTCGCAGGCCAGCGAGAAATAGCGCACCCCGTCGGGCGTTTCGGCCAACTGGCGCAGGAACCGGCCCGGCGTCTCGAAGGCGCGGTGCACGTTCCACAGCGGGCAGGCCCCGCCGAAGCGGGCGAATTGCAGGCGCGTTGCCGAATGGCGTTTCGTGATCGTGCCCGCCTGGTCGACCCGCACGAAATAGAACGGCAGCCCCTTGGCCCCGGGGCGTTGCAGGGTGGACAGCCGGTGCGCGACCTGTTCGATCGAGGCGCCGAACCGGTCGGCCAGCAATTCCAGGTCGTGCCGCGTCTCCTGTGCGGCATCGAGGAAGCGGGTATAGGGCAGAAGGGCCGCCCCGGCGAAATAGTTCGCCATCCCGATCCGCGCTATGTCGCGGGCCTCCTGGGTCTGGAACCGGGCCAGGTCCAGCGTCGCCTCCAGTAGGGGCGATTGTGCCAGAAGTGCAAGCTGATGCAGCAGCTGAAACCGCCGTGTCGCGCCATTCAGCCGCGCCGAAAGGGTCAGCGCGCGGCGCGGCTCGTCATACAGGCGGACGCCGGGAATATCCCCGGTTTTCAGCGTTATGCCGGCGGCTTCCAGGGCCTCGGCGGCGCGGCGTTCGGACTCCTCGGGGCCGGTGCACGCGCGGGCGAACCGTTCGGCGGCGCGGTCGACCGCATCGATGTAATTGTCGCAATAGTGAAAGAAATCCCGCACCTCTTCCCAGGGTGACGGCTGCAAACCCGCATCCTCGCGCCCCAACGCCTCGTCCAGCGAGGCAAGGCGCTCATGGCTTTGGCGATAGGCGCGGTGCAGTTCCAGGAACGCGCGCGCCAGCGCCGGCGCGTTCGAGGCGGCCAGCCGCAGGTCGGCCAGCGGCGGGGCCAGTTCCCCGAACACCGGGTCGGCCAGCGCCTCGCGCATGTCGCTGACCAGCCGCTCCGCGTCGCCCGAGGACAGTTCCGTGACGTCGAACCCGAATTCCGAGGCCAGCGCCAGCAGCACCGTCGAGGAGACGGGGCGGTTGTTGTTCTCCATCTGGTTCAGATAGGGCAGCGATATACCCAGCCGCGCGGCGAATTCCTTTTGCGTCAGCCCCAGGCGCGTGCGCGTCTCGCGCAGTTTCACCCCGGCATACAGCTTGCGGTTGGCCATCGGCGGCAGGTCCCCTGGTTTGCGGATTTGCGCATGAATGGAGTAGTCTTTGCAAAGCTGGCGCGCAAGCGGGCGCGTCAGCCGTGCGGGGGGCGCGGCGGGCGGGTGGCCAGCGGCCCCTCCAGCCGGTCGATGCGCTGGACATATTGGACCGACAGCACCGCCAGCACCGAGGTCGCCAGCATGATCGCCAACAGCGGCCAGGGGCCGGTGCCGGGCACCAGCAGGGCACCGGCCAGCGCCGACAGCCCCGCACCGCCCCCGAT
Source organism: Rhodovulum marinum (assembly GCF_004343075.1). GTDB lineage: Bacteria > Pseudomonadota > Alphaproteobacteria > Rhodobacterales > Rhodobacteraceae > Rhodovulum > Rhodovulum marinum. The sequence continues at coordinate 131,136 of NZ_SLXP01000001.1, read as the reverse complement.
CATGATCGCCCCGCCCAGACCGCTGGCCGTGCCCGCCAGGTGCGGGCGCACCGACAACATCCCCGCGGTCGCGTTCGGCAGGGTCATCCCGTTGCCCAGCCCCACCAGGACCATCGCTCCGAAGAAGGCCAGCGGATGCCCGATGCCCAGCCCGAACAGCAGCATCGACAACGCCGGACCCAGGCAGGCCACCAGCGTGCCGCGCAGGATCATGCCGTTGATGCCCACCCGCACCGAGAACCGCCCCGACAGGTAGTTGCCGCCCATGTAGCCCAGCGCCACCAGCCCGAAATACAGCCCCAGCGCGGCGGGCGGCAGGCCCAGCACCTCGGACCCGACGAAGGGTGCGCCGCCCAGGTAGGCGAAGAACGCCCCCGAGGCGAAGCTGGCCGCCAGCGCATAGCCCCAGAACCGGCGCGAGCGGAACAGTTCGGGATATTCGCGGAACTGCCCGACCAGGCTGACCTCGCGGGGCGCGGCGGTTTCGCCCAAGTCGGCCCAGGTCAGCGCCAGCACCAGCGCGCCGCACAGGAACAGCATCGCGAAACTGGCCTGCCAGCCGAACACCTGGTCCAGCACCCCGCCCACCGCCGGGCCGAGCATCGGCACCAGCGCCATGCCCATGGTGACATAACCGATCATCGAGGCCGCCTGCGCGTCCGGCACCATGTCGCGCACCACCGCCCGGCTCAGCACCATGCCGGTCACGATCACCGCCTGCGCCATGCGAAAGGCCAGGAACACCCCCGCGCTGGGCGCGAAGATGCAGCCCAGCGTCGCCAGCATGAACAGCGCGATCGACACCAGCAGCACCGGCCGCCGCCCGTACCGGTCGGAAATCGGCCCGATCGCCAGTTGCAGCACCGCGTTCACCGCCAGGTACAGCGCCACCGAAAGCTGCATCAGCCGGTATTCGGTGTCGAAATGCGCCGTCATGTTGGGCAGCGACGGCAGGAAGATGTTCATCGACAGCGCCGAGATTCCGGCCAGAAGCACGAGGGTCACGATATGCGGCGGCGTGCTGCGGTCGAGGAACCGGACAATCGGTGGCTGAGTCATGGTTCCCGGTTACGCCCCATCGCCGCTTTTGTCCATCCGGTCAAATTTTTCCGGGCAGGCTGGCCAGGTGTCGGCCATGCGATAGCCGCGCGGCAACGGATTGGCCGGATCGCGCTTCGGAACGCGTGTGCCGATCGCGAAGTTGCCTCCTCGATCGGCCTCGCCGCCGGTGATGACATGGCCACCTCGCTCTCGGCATGGACCATGACCGTCTGGATCGCGAGGTCGCTGCGCATGCGCCTCCTTTGCGGATTTGCATTTTGCAGCACGAATTCTGCCAATAGTTTGCAAATTTACCGAATTGCGCTTTGAACCGCGTGCCGCCCCCGATAGGTTGCCGCAAATTTCCGCAAGGGGCCAGCGCCGATGAAAGACATCCTGAACGAGCTTGAACGCCGCCGCGACATCGCCCGCCAGGGCGGCGGGGAAAAACGGGTCGCCAGCCAGCACAGCAAGGGCAAGCTGACCGCCCGCGAACGCATCGACCTGCTGCTGGACGAGGGCTCGTTCGAAGAGTTCGACATGTTCATGGCCCATCGCTGCACCGATTTCGGGATGGAAGAGAACCGCCCCTACGGCGATGGCGTGATCACCGGCTGGGGCACGATCAACGGCCGACAGGTCTACGTGTTCTCCCAGGACTTCACCGTGCTGGGCGGGTCGGTCTCGGCGACGCATGCCCAGAAGATCTGCAAGATCATGGATATGGCGATGCAGAACGGCGCACCCGTGATCGGCATCAACGATTCGGGCGGCGCGCGCATCCAGGAGGGCGTCGACAGCCTCGCGGGGTATGGCGAGGTGTTCCAGCGCAACATCGAGGCCTCGGGCGTGGTGCCGCAGATCAGCGTCATCATGGGGCCGTGCGCGGGCGGGGCAGTCTACAGCCCGGCGATGACCGATTTCATCTTCATGGTGCGCGACTCGTCCTACATGTTCGTGACCGGGCCCGACGTGGTGAAGACCGTGACCAACGAACACGTCACCGCCGAGGAACTGGGCGGCGCGTCGACCCACACCAAGAAAAGCTCGGTCGCCGATGGCGCCTTCGAAAACGATGTCGAGGCGCTGTACGAGGTGCGCCGGCTGGTCGATTTCCTGCCGCTGAACAACCGCCAGACGCCGCCCGTGCGCCCGTTCTTCGACGACCCCGAGCGGGTGGAGACCAGCCTGGACACGCTGATCCCCGACAACCCGAACCAGCCCTACGACATGAAGGAACTGATCCTCAAGGTCGCGGACGAGGGCGATTTCTACGAGATCCAGGAAGAATTCGCCAAGAACATCATCACCGGTTTCATCCGCCTTGAGGGGCGCACCGTGGGCGTGGTGGCGAACCAGCCGATGGTGCTGGCGGGCGTCCTGGACATCGACTCGGCGCGCAAGGCCGCCCGCTTCGTGCGGTTCTGCGACTGCTTCGACATCCCGATCCTGACCTTCGTGGACGTGCCCGGCTTCCTGCCCGGGACCAAGCAGGAATATGACGGCGTCATCAAGCACGGGGCGAAACTGCTGTTCGCCTATGGCGAGGCGACGGTGCCCAAGGTCACGGTCATCACCCGCAAGGCCTATGGCGGCGCCTATGTGGTGATGAGCTCCAAGCACCTGCGCGGTGATATCAACTATGCCTGGCCGACCTCGGAAATCGCGGTGATGGGGGCCAAGGGGGCGACGGAAATCCTCTATCGTTCGGAACTGGGCGACGCCGACAAGATCGCGCAGCGCACCGCCGATTACGAGGACCGCTTCGCCAACCCCTTCGTGGCGGCCGAACGCGGCTTCATCGACGAGGTGATCCAGCCGCGCAGCACCCGCCGCCGGGTCAGCCGCGCCTTCGCCGCGCTGCGCAACAAGAAACGCCAGATGCCCTGGAAGAAACACGACAACATCCCGCTCTGAACCCGGCCGGGCCGGCGTGCCTCCCGCGCCGGCCCCCTGACGGAAGAACCGATGCCCGAGTTCCACATGATCCCAGGCGGCCCGCGCCCTGTCGCGCCGTTCTCCCACGCGGTGGAGGCGGACGGCTGGGTCATGCTGACCGGCCAGATGCCCACCGACCCAAACGCGCCCGACGCGCCCCTGCCCCAGGGGATCGAGGCGCAGACGGCCCGGGTCATGGACAACCTGGAACTCGTGCTCAAGGGCGTGGGGCTCGACCTGTCGCACGTGGTCCAGTGCCGCTGTTACCTGACCGCGTTCGAGCGTGACTATGCAGCGTTCAACGAAACCTACGCCAGCTACTTCCCCGCGGACCGGCGCCCGGCGCGCACCACCATCGGGGTGACCGCGCTGGCCGTGGGGGCGCTGGTGGAAATCGACTGCCTCGCCCGGAGGCCCGGTGCGTGAGCCGCCACCTGGCATACGCCCTGGCGCTTTGCGCCGCCCCGGCCGCCGCGCAGGTGCCGCTTGACGTGCCCTCGGGTCAGCCGGTGACCCATCACGACACCATCACCGGCGAACCGGGGCCCGCGGGGCTGACCGTGCGGTTCCGCTTCATCGCGCCGCAGATCGCCCGTGATGCCGGCACCATGCCCTTCGAGATCGCCGCGGGCGACATGGAATACCTGTGCGAAACCTTCGCCCTGCCGCGCCTGCCCGGGATCGGCCCGCAGGTCTCGCAGATTGTCGTCACGCTGATGGACCGGCCCGTCACCTTCGGCGATCCAGACCCGCAGGCGACACAGTTCTTCGAGGCCTACCGCCCCGAGGATGGCCGCTGTATCTGGGAGGGATTCTGACCATGCGCGCCCCTGTCATGCGCCGCGTTTCAGCGTGGCGGAACGCTGCGTTTTTTGAGTCACATCCCGCCGTATCCCGGCGCGTGCCATGTGCATTGCCCCGCGATTGGTCTATGATCGCGGAAGGTCGCGGAAACGTGACCTGTTTCGTGATCGGGGCGTGGGATTTCCCGGCCCCAGTAAGACAAGGGAGTTTCGGATGTCCAAAAGCATCAAGGCCGTCATGGCGCTGTCCCTCGTGGCCTTCGTCGCGGCCTGCGCGCAGCAAGAAGAAGTCGTCTATGTCGAGCCCGCGCCCGTCGCGGCCGAGCCGACCTACAACAAGTACTGATCCGGGCGCGGGGCGGGCCCGGCCCGCCCCGACACCCGCCGCGCAGGCCCTGTCCCGGGGGGATGCGCGATGCTGAAGCACAGGGGCTTTCCCGGCCGCCTTCCGGGCACCGATTTCCAGTTCACGATCCGCCGTGCGAACGACAAGAAGGGCGCCACCCGCTTGGTCGCGCGCGAACGCTATGCCGACCGCCGCCCGGCCGACCGCCGGGCCGACGCCGCCTTCATGGCCGCGCTCTGGGCGCATTTCGGTGACGCCCCGTTCGAGAGGGGCAATCTCGACGCGGGCCGCCTGTCCTGGCTGTTCGGGCGCGAGGTCGTGCCCGCCGAGGACCCGTTCGACCCCGAAAGCTATGAGGCGTTGCTGCGGATCGACGTGGCCCGCGCCCGCGCCGCCTTCCCCCAGGCCTTCGAGGGCGAGGGGTCGGCATGAATCTGCGCAGGGAATTCCGCGATCGGCGGGAATCGGCCCAAATCCACTCGCCTTTCCGTTGTGGGCTTTTCTTTTGCGGGCAAGTGGGGAATCCTGACTTTCGACGCGGCAAGGCGACACCCCTACGCCTTCGCGTCGTGTACTACCGTTACCCTTCCCCAACCCCCAGGCCTGACCCCATTAGGGTCAGGCCTACCCCCTTGGGGCGGGCCCTGCGCCGCGCGGCGTGCGCGGGAACCCGCGCGGCCCGCGTTTTCCGTTTCCCGCGGCCCGGCTTCGCAGTAAACTCGCCCCGCAAGGATAATCTCCAAGGAGGCGGAGTAGGATGCGCAATCTCAAGGTGCTCGCGGCGCTGGCCGCGATCGGCGCGCTGTCGGCGTGCAACATGTCCAGCGACCGGGACCGGGCGCTGGCCGGTGCGGTCGGCGGCGCCGTCGTGGCCGACGTTCTGGACACCAACGTGGTGGCCGGCGCGGCCGTCGGTGCGGCGGCCGGCGCGCTGTGCGACGACGCGGGCGTTTGCAACTGATCTGAACCGGCGGGCCGCGCGGCCTGCCGTGACACCGTGTGACAGGGTCATCGGGGCATCTCGCCCCGGTGGCCCTTCGTTTTTTCGTGCGCCGGGGCGGCAAACCCCGGCCGAAGGCTGGAAGGGACGTAGATGTTCGACAAGATCCTGATCGCGAACCGGGGGGAGATCGCCTGCCGGGTCATCAAGACCGCCCGCAAGATGGGCATCAAGACGGTGGCGGTCTATTCCGACGCCGACCGCCATGCGCTGCACGTCCAGATGGCCGACGAGGCGATCCATATCGGCCCGCCCCCGGCGAACCAGTCCTATATCGTGATCGACAAGGTGATGGCCGCGATCCGCGAAAGCGGCGCGCAGGCGGTGCACCCGGGCTACGGCTTCCTGTCCGAGAACAAGCTGTTCGCCGAGGCCCTTGAAAAGGCCGAGGTCGCCTTCATCGGCCCGCCCGCCACCGCGATCGAGGCGATGGGCGACAAGATCACCTCGAAAAAGCTGGCGCAAGAGGCCGGGGTTTCGACCGTGCCGGGCTATATGGGCCTGATCGAGGATGCCGACGAGGCGGTGAAGATTTCCGGGGAGATCGGCTACCCGGTGATGATCAAGGCGTCCGCGGGCGGCGGCGGCAAGGGCATGCGCATCGCCTGGAATGACGAAGAGGCGCGCGAGGGCTTCCAGTCGTCCAAGAACGAGGCCGCGAACAGCTTCGGCGACGACCGCATCTTCATCGAGAAATTCGTCACCCAACCCCGCCATATCGAGATCCAGGTGCTGGCCGACAGCCACGGCAACTGCATCTACCTGGGCGAACGCGAATGCTCGATCCAGCGCCGCAACCAGAAGGTCATCGAAGAGGCGCCCAGCCCCTTCCTCGACGAGGCGACGCGCAAGGCGATGGGCGAACAGGCCTGCGCGCTGGCGCGTGCCGTGGGCTATGCGTCCGCCGGGACGGTGGAATTCATCGTCGACGGGCAAAAGAATTTCTACTTCCTGGAAATGAACACCCGCCTTCAGGTGGAACACCCGGTGACGGAACTGATCACCGGCATCGACCTTGTCGAACAGATGATCCGCGTGGCCGCCGGCGAAAAACTGTCGATCACCCAGGACGACGTGAAACTGAACGGCTGGGCGATGGAAAGCCGGCTTTACGCCGAAGACCCGTACCGCAACTTCCTGCCCTCCATCGGGCGGCTGACCCGCTATCGCCCGCCCGCCGAATCGGCGCATGAGGCGGCTGTCGTGCGCAACGATACCGGCGTCTACGAGGGCGGCGAGATCAGCATGTATTACGACCCGATGATCGCCAAGCTGTGCACCTGGGCGCCCACCCGCGCGGGCGCGATCGAGGAAATGCGCACCGCGCTGGATGCGTTCGAGGTCGAGGGGATCGGCCACAACCTGCCCTTCCTGTCGGCGGTGATGGATCACCCGCGGTTCTGCTCGGGCGAGATCACCACCGCCTTCATCGCCGAGGAATACCCCGAGGGCTTCGAGGGCGTGACCCTGCCGCGCGACGAGTTGCGCCGGGTGGCCGCCGCGGCCGCTGCGATGTTCCGGGTGGCGGAAATCCGGCGCGCGCGGATCTCGGGGACGATGGACAACCACGAACGCACCGTGGGCACCGACTGGGTGGTGGTCGCCCAGGGCGAGCGGTTCGAACTGACCATCGACGCCGACCGCCAGGGCTCGACCATCCGCTTCGCCGAGGGTGACACCCACCGTGTGACCTCCGACTGGACCCCGGGCCAAAGCCTTGCGCGGATCGAGATCGACGGCGACCCCCTGGTGCTCAAGGTCGGCAAATCGCCCAACGGCTTCCGCATCCGCACGCGTGGGGCCGACATGCGCGTGGCGGTCTACACGCCCCGCCAGGCGGAACTGGCCGCGCTGATGCCCGAGAAACTGCCGCCCGATACCTCGAAACTGCTGCTCTGCCCGATGCCCGGCCTGATCGTGAAGATCGACGTCGAGGAAGGCCAGGAGGTGCAGGAGGGCCAGGCGCTGTGCACCGTCGAGGCGATGAAGATGGAAAACATCCTGCGCGCCGAACGCAAGGGCATCGTCACCAAGATCAACGCCGGCCCGGGTGACAGCCTGGCCGTCGACGACGTGATCATGGAATTCGAATGACCGGTGACGCCGCCCTTGCCGGTGCCGCGGCCGCCCGTTCTGCCGTCCCGTTCGGGGCGGCGGCGGGGGCGGGCGCGGTGCTGTGGTTCGCGATCCTGAACGGGATCGCGATCTTCCGCGCGGGCGGCGTCTTCGAATACCCGCTGGACGACGTCTATATCCACCTCGCCATGGCCGACAGCATCGCGGCGGGCGGCTACGGGGTAAACCCGGGCGAATACGCCTCGGCCTCGTCCTCGCCGCTTTACCCGTTCCTGCTGGCCCCCTTCACGGGCACCGGCGCGATCCGGCTAGTGCCGCTGGTGCTGAACCTTGCCGCGCTGGCGGCGGCGGCCTGGGCCTGGGGCGTGCTGCTGGCCCGTGCCGGGTTCGGGGCCATGCCGCGGCTGGGCCTTGCGCTGGCCGCGCTTGGCCCGGTGGCGCTGAACATGGCGGGCGTGGCCTTCCTGGGGATGGAGCATGCGCTCCATGCCGCGCTGTCGCTCGCGGTTCTGCTGGGACTGGTCCGCTTTGCCGAGGATGGCCGGATCGGCCCGCTGCTGGCCCTGGGCATCGTGCTGGGGCCGCTGGTCCGGCTGGAGGGGCTGGCGGTGTCCCTGGCCGCCTGCCTGCCGCTCTTGCTGGCCGGGCGGGTGCGCGCGGCGCTGGCGCTGGGGCTGGGCGCGGGATTGCCGGTTCTGGCCTTCTCGGGCTTTCTGTCGGCGCATGGCATCGGCCCGCTGCCGAATTCGGTCATGGCCAAGCTGGCCAGCACCGTCGTGCCCGGCAGTGGCGGGCTGGACTGGGTGCTGGCCCGCCTGATCGTCAAGCTGGCCTACCCGGCGGGCGCGTTGATCGCAGGCGCCGCGCTGGTGCTCTTGGCGGTGTCGGCCATGGCGCCGCCGCCGCTCCGGCGTGCCCTCGGGCCGGTGGTGCTGGCGGGCGCGCTGGTGGCCTTTGCGCATCTGCTGTTCGGCCGGATGGGCTGGGGCCACCGCTATGAACATTACGCGGTGGTCTTCACCGTGGCCGCGGCGGTTTATGCGCTGGGCCGGGCGACGGTTGCGGGGCACGCCCGCCCCATGCGCCTGGCCCCGGTCCTGCCGCTGGCGCTTCTGGCCGTGCCGCTGGCCTTTTACGGCCCCGCGCTTGCGACGGACGGCACCGCCTCGCCCCGCGCGATCCACCTGCAACAGGCGCAGATGGCCCGGTTCGCGCGCGACCACGTCGCGGCGCCGGTCGCGGTCAACGATATCGGCCGGGTCGCTTGGCGCAACCCGAACCACGTGCTCGACCTGTGGGGGCTGGCCTCGCGCGCGGCGCTCGAGGCGCGCCGCGCGGGCGGGCCGCCGGCCTGGGCCGATACGCTGGCCGCCCGCCACGGGGCCGACCTGGCGATGATCTACGACCATTGGCTGGCCCCCGCCGTGGGCCCCGACTGGGTGCGCCTGGGCGAATTGTGGATGGAGGGCAAGCGGGGCTTTGCGGCGGGCCCGATGGTGGCCTTCTACGCCACCCGGCCCGGCGCGGCCGAACCCCTGCGCGCGCAACTGGCCGCCTTTGCCCCCAGCCTGCCCCAGGGCGCGCGCTTCGTATTCGACGGGGCGCCGCGATGACCCGCTATTGCGTCAACGCCCGCCGGTCACGGATTTCCTGCTGCCGCAGCGGCAGCTTGTCGATCGACCGGCCGATCTCGCGCACGTCCCAGGGCAGGGGCTTGCGGAACAGCACGTTGCCGTCCTTGGCCATCAGCGCCAGCATGAAACCGCGCGGGCGCAACGTGATCCTCGGTTCGCTCTTCGCGTCGGGGTCGGTGTCGACGATCACCACCACGTCGCGCTCGGCCAGCTCGTTCAGCCGCGCGGTCAGCAAATCCATCTGCTGCTGGAACCGCGGGTCGGCCGGGCTGTCGGCGAAAACCACCAGCGGGCGCGCGATCCAGTGGAAATCCGACAGCGTGACTTCGGCGCCGTTCAGGATCACCGAATGGTCCGCCTCCCAGCGCGCCACCGGTGAGGCTTCTTCGGCCGACCGGGCCGGGCCCGACAGCGCGGCCACCGCCGCAAACACGAGAAACGCAAGACGTTTAGCCATGAACCCTCCTGACGCATCTCATATAGGCGCGCTCGGGCGGAAAGCGAAGCTTGAACCCGCGCGAAACGCCGCGCGGGCGACACGAGAAGGGACGATCCGATGACGGACAAGACCGCACGCTGGGCCGCGATGGCCGAAAAGGAACTGAGGGGGCGCAGCCTCGATGACCTGACCTGGCAGACGCCCGAGGGCATCGCCGTCAAGCCGCTTTACACCGAGGCTGACGTGGACGGCCTGCCGCATATGGGCTCGGTCCCCGGCGAGGCGCCGTTCACCCGCGGCCCCAAGGCCACGATGTATGCCGGCCGCCCCTGGACCATCCGGCAATATGCGGGCTTTTCCACCGCCGAGGAATCGAACGCCTTCTACCGCAAGGCGCTGGCGGCGGGCCAACAGGGCGTGTCCGTCGCCTTCGACCTGGCCACGCACCGCGGCTATGACAGCGATCACCCCCGTGTCGTGGGCGACGTGGGCAAGGCGGGCGTGGCCATCGACAGCGTCGAGGACATGAAGATCCTGTTCGACGGCATCCCGCTGGACCAGGTGTCGGTCTCGATGACGATGAACGGCGCGGTGATCCCGGTCTTGGCGAATTTCATCGTCACCGGCGAGGAACAGGGCGTCGACCGCAAGCTGTTGTCGGGTACCATCCAGAACGACATCCTGAAAGAGTTCATGGTGCGGAACACCTATATCTACCCGCCCGAACCCTCGATGCGGATCGTGGCCGACATCATCGAATACACCTCGACCGACATGCCGCGGTTCAACTCGATCTCGATTTCCGGCTACCACATGCAAGAGGCCGGCGCGAACCTGGTGCAGGAACTGGCCTTCACGCTGGCCGACGGCAAGGAATACGTGAAGACCGCGCTGGCCCGGGGCCTTGACGTCGACGCCTTTGCCGGGCGGCTGTCGTTCTTTTTTGCGATCGGCACCAATTTCTTCATGGAAATCGCCAAGCTGCGCGCCGCGCGGTTCCTCTGGCACCGCATCATGTCGGAATTCAATCCGAAGAACCCCAAATCCCTGATGCTGCGCACCCATTGCCAGACCTCGGGCGTGTCGCTTGCCGAACAGGACCCCTACAACAACATCGTGCGCACGGCGTATGAGGCGATGAGCGCGGTTCTCGGCGGCACGCAATCGCTGCACACCAACAGTTTCGACGAGGCGATCGCGCTGCCCACCGAATTCTCGGCCCGGATCGCGCGCAACACCCAGCTGATCCTGCAGAACGAAACCAAGGTGACCAAGGTCGTCGACCCGCTGGCGGGCTCCTACTACGTCGAAAAGCTGACCGCAGACCTGGCGGACGCGGCGTGGAAACTGATCGAGGAAGTCGACGAGATGGGCGGCATGACCAAGGCGGTGGCCTCTGGCATGCCCAAGCTGCGCATCGAAGAGGCCGCCGCCAAGTGGCAGGCCGCCGTCGACCGCGGCGACGAGGTGATCGTCGGCGTCAACAAGTTCCGGCTCGAGAAAGAGGACGAGATCGACATTCTCGACGTCGACAACGTCAAGGTGCGCGAGGCGCAGATCGCCCGGCTGGACCGCATCCGCGCCACCCGCGACCAGGCCGCCTGCGACGCGGCGCTGGCCGCGTTGGAACAGGCCGCTGCCAGCGGCCAGGGCAACCTTCTGCGCCTCGCGGTCGAGGCCGCCCGCGCGCGGGCAACCGTGGGAGAAATCAGCATGGCGATGGAAAAGGTGTTCGGCCGGCACCGCGCCGAGGTCAGGACGCTGTCGGGCGTCTATGGCGCGGCCTACGAGGGCGACGAGGGCTTCGCCGCGATCCAGAAGGCGGTCGAGGATTTCGCCGAGGACGAGGGGCGCCGGCCCCGCATGCTGGTGGTCAAGATGGGCCAGGACGGGCATGACCGCGGCGCCAAGGTGATCGCCACGGCTTTCGCCGATATCGGCTTCGACGTCGATGTGGGCCCGCTGTTCCAGACCCCCGAAGAGGCCGCGCAGGACGCCATCGACAACGACGTGCACGTGATCGGCGTGTCGTCCCAGGCGGCGGGCCACAAGACGCTGGCGCCCAAGCTGATCGAGGCGCTGAAAGAGCAGGGCGCCGAGGACATCATCGTGATCTGCGGCGGCGTCATCCCGCAGCAGGACTACGCGTTCCTCAAGGATGCGGGCGTCAAGGCGATCTTCGGGCCGGGCACCAACATCCCCGAGGCGGCCAGCGACATCCTGCGCCTGATCCGCGAAGCGCGCGGCTGAACCGGCCCGCCCGTGACGCAGCGTCACGGGCGGGAATGCCCGCCCGGGCGCCGATGCCGCGTTGAAAATACCGCTCGGCTGCGGTCTGTCATGTCCCCGGGCCGGGCACCCCGTTCGCGCCCCGACGAAAAAAAGGTCGCGCCGATGTTGACCCTCGATCACCTGGCCATCGCCGCCGAAAGCCTCGAGGCGGGCGTTGCCGCCGTCGAGGACCGGCTGGAAGTGCGGCTTTCGGCCGGTGGCCGGCATCCCGCGATGGGCACCCATAACCGGCTCTTGCGCCTTGGCCCGGGGCTCTATCTCGAGGTGATCGCCATCGACCCCGCCGCGCCGCCGCCCGGCCGCCCGCGCTGGTTCGACCTCGACCGCTTTGCCGGGCCGCCGCGGCTGACCAACTGGATCGCGCGCTGCGACGACCTGGACGCGGCGCTGGCCCGCGCGCCGGACGGCACGGGCGTGCCGATGGACCTGGCCCGGGGCGATCTGCGCTGGCGCATGGCGGTGCCCGAGGACGGGCGGTTGCCCTTCGACGGGCTGTTCCCCGCGCTGATCGCGTGGCAGGGCACCGCCCATCCCGCGGCGCTGTTGCCCGAAACCGGCTGCCGGCTGGCCGGGCTGGAACTGGTCCACCCCCAGGCCGAGGCGCTGCGCCTGGCGTTGCGCGGGTTGATCGACGACCCGCTGATCGCCGTGCACTCTGGCCCCGCGCCGGCCATGCGCGCGCTGATCGACACGCCGTCCGGGCGGCGGGTGCTGGAATGACGCTGCGCCCCGCCACGCCGGACGATGCCGCCGCCATCGCCGCGGTCTGGAACCCGTTCATCCGCGAGGGGTTCGTCACCTTCAATTCCGCCCTGAAACCGCCCGCCGAAATCGCCGCCCTGATCCAGGCCCGGACCGCCGCCGGGCATGGTTTCCTGGTGGCCGACGAAAACGGCGCGGTGGCCGGTTTCGCCACCTATGGCCAGTTCCGCGCGGGCGTGGGCTATGCGCACACGATGGAACACACGATCCTTCTGGCGCCGGGTGCGGGCGGCCGCGGGCTGGGCCGGGCGCTGATGGCCGCGCTCGAGGACCACGCCGCCGCCGCCGGGGCGCAGTCCATGATCGCGGGGGTCAGTGCCGCCAACCCGCCCGGCATCGCCTTTCACGCCGCCATCGGCTATGCCGAACGCGCGCGCCTGCCGCAGGTCGGGTTCAAGGCCGGGCGCTGGCTTGACCTGGTGCTGATGCAAAAGATGCTTTCCGCCGCACCTGACACCGCGCCCGCGGCGCGTTAATCTCGCGCCCATGTCGCTCTGGTCCCGCATCGCTGACGCCGTGTCGGCCCTCGCCAAGGGGGAAAGCCTGGCCGAGGTCTTCGACCGGCTGCGCACGCCGCCCGAACGCAGCGTGGCCTTTACCATCGCGGTGATCGCGCTGGGTGCCAAGATGGCCAAGGCCGACGGCCGCGTCACCCGCGACGAGGTCGCCGCCTTCCGCGAGGTGTTCACCATCCCCCGCACCGAAGAGGCCAACGCCGCGCGCGTCTTCGATCTCGCCCGCCAGGACGTCGCCGGGTTCGAGGAATACGCCCGGCGCATCGCGCGCATGTTCCGCGGCGACGAGACCCCGCTGTGCGACCTGATGGAGGGGCTGTTCTTCATCGCGCTGGCCGATGGCGACTATCACCCCGACGAGGACGCCTTCCTGGCCCGGGTGGCCGCGATCTTCGGGCTGACCGAACGGCAGTTCCGCACGCTGCGCGCCCGGTTCGTGCCCGATGCCACGCCCGATCCCTATGCCGTTCTCGGCGTCGAACCCGGCGACGATCTGGACAGCATCCGCAAGGTCTGGCGCGCCGAGGTGCGCGAAACCCATCCCGACCGCATGCAGGCCCGCGGCGTCCCCGAAGAGGCGATCCGGCTGGCCGAGAAACGCCTGATCGCGGTCAACGCCGCCTGGGAACAGATCGTCGCGGACCGCGCCGCGTGACCCCGCCATGAGGATCGCCACCTATAACGTCGAGTGGTTCAACAGCCTTTTCGACGACGCGGGCACCCTGCTGGACGACGACCGATGGTCCGGCCGGCAGGACGTGACTCGCCACCAGCAGATCGAGGCGCTGGGCATCGTCTTCACCGCGCTCGACGCCGACGCGATCATGGTCATCGAGGCGCCCGACCACAACGGGCGCCGCGCGACCGTGCCCGCGCTGGAAGGCTTCGCCCGCGTGATGGACCTGCGCGCCCGCCGCGCGATCACCGGTTTCGCCAACGACACCCAGCAGGAAATCGCGCTGCTCTACGATCCCGACCGGCTGTCCGCGCGCCACGACCCCCGGGGCGATCCCACCGGCAAGAAGGGGTCGGCCGACGCGCCGCGCTTTGACGGGGTGTTCCGGCTGGATGTCGACGTGGACACCGCCCCCGAATTGATCCGCTTTTCCAAGCCGCCCCTGGAACTGGCGATGGAAACCGCGTCCGGCTTTTCCTTTCGCCTGATCGGCGTGCATGCGAAATCCAAGGCCCCCCACGGCGCCGAGACCCCCGACGAGGTCATGCGCGTGTCGATCGAGAACCGGCGCAAGCAACTGGCGCAATGCATCTGGCTGCGCCAGCGGGTGGAATCGCACCTTGCGGCGGGCGAACCGCTGATCGTGCTGGGCGATTTCAACGACGGCCCCGGACTTGACGAATACGAAAAGCTGTTCGGCCGGTCGGGGGTGGAAATCGTGCTGGGCCAGGACGGCCCGCCGGGGCTGCGGCTGCACGACCCGCACGCGCGCCAGGCGTTGCAGGGCCGGCTGGCCGCCCAGCCGGCCTCGGCGCGGTTCTACCTGGCCGAAGAGGGGCGCTTTCTCTCGGCGCTGCTCGATTACGTGATGGTCTCGCCCGATCTCTGCGCCCGGAACCCGCACTGGCGGATCTGGCACCCGTTCGACGACCCGGGTCTCTACCGCGTGCCCGAACTGCGCGAGGCGCTGCTCGCGGCCTCGGACCATTTCCCGGTCAGCCTCGATATCGACCTCTGACCGGGGGGGGGGGGGGGGGGGGGGGGGGGGGGGGGGGGGGCGCCGCGCCGCCCGGGGGGGGGGGGGGGGGGGGGGGCGGGGGGGGGGGGGGGGCCCGCCCACGCCGCGCCCACGACGCCGAAC
>NZ_SLXP01000001.1:0-116465 GCF_004343075.1 Rhodovulum marinum | reverse complement strand
CGGCCCCCCCGCCCCCCCCCCCCCGCCCCCCCCCGCCCCCTCGGGGCCGGCCGGGGCCCCCCCCCCCCCCCCCCCCCCCCCCCCCCCCCCCCCCCCCCCGGTCGCCTTGGCGAAGCCAAGGCGAAACCCGCCGGTTTGCGACCGCTTCAAAAATGACGCCCATACGCCTATAGTGCCGGCCATGATGCGTGTGCCCGCCCTCATCCTCGCCGCCACCCTGGCCCTCGGCCCCGCCGCCGCGCAGGACCCCGCACCCGCGCCCGCGCCCGATGGCGACATGCGCGAGGGCATCGACCTCCTGGGCGAGGGGATGCGGCTGTTCTTCCGGGGGCTCGGCGACGAGTTGGAACCGGCGCTGCGCGATCTGGCCGAGACGATGCAGCCCGCCATGAAGAAGCTGCTCGAAATCGTCGACGATTTCGACGCCTACGACCTGCCCGAACGGCTGCCCAATGGCGACATCATCATCCGCCGCAAACCCGATGCGCCACCGCTCGAAACCGCCCCCGAACCCGGCGCCGAGATCGAGATCTGAACCCGCCACCGGGCCCCGCGCGCCTCAATGCTTGCGCAGCTTGACCGTGGTTTCGACCCCCATCGCCTTGGCCAGCGACGCGAACCGCGCCTCGGCCACCTCGCCGAACAGCGGTTCGGCCGGCGCGGCCAGGATCAGTTCCAGCCGCTTCTTCTTGGGGAAATGGCGCAGTTCGGCCAGCGTGTCGGGCGCCTCGGACGAGAACATCGCGCCGAACCGCATCGCCTTGCCCAGCATTTCGGCCTCGCGCAGTTGCGCAGGCTCCAGCAGGTTGAACAGCGGCTCGAACCGGCTGCCCGCCCGGCTGTTCTTGTAGCGATGCAACAGCGACACGCCCAGGAACACCCGTTCCCAGTGTTCCAGCCCGCCCAGGTTGGCCCGCGTCGCGGTGTCGAAACAGACCTCGTGCCGGTAATCGGGATGCGCCCGCCAGGCGGTGTCGTGCAACAGGCAGGCGGCCTTGACCAGGCGTTTCTTCTCGGGGCCGATCGCGCCGAACAGCGGCAGCACGAAATTGTAAAGCCGCTTGCCGAATCCCGGAATCCGCGCCGATGTCGCCTCGGCAAAGCGGCAGGCCTCGGTCAGCGGGTCGCGGGCGCGCAGTTCGCTGGGCATCTGTTCGTACAACAACCCCTCGCGGATGCCATAGCTGGAGACCGCGATCTCGCGCGGTTTCAGATGCGCGACCAGCTTCTTCAACACCTGGCACGCCAGCGGCACCAGGCTCATCCGGTCGGCCGAGGTGCCGGTGCGCGCGCGTAACTCATCGGGGTCATTCGCCTCGATCCAGTCGATGGTGGCGCTCAGCGATTTCCGCGTCATCCGGTATTCGTGCAGCACCGTCAGCGGATAGCCCCGCCGTTCCATGTCAAGCCGCGCGATCGCCCGCCACGACCCGCCCACCAGGTACAGCCGCCGCGGCGCCTGCGGCAGGCCGGCGGCCAGCTTCTCGATCTCCTGGGCGATATAGGCGGTCAGCCCCTTCTTGCCGCCCTGGATATCGCGCAGCTTCAGCGGCCCCAGGGGCGAGGTCGCCCGCGCCCCCACCATGCCGCCCCTCAGTTCGGCCAGTTCCATCGACGAGCCGCCGATATCGCAGACGATCCCCTCGGCACCGGGCCAGCCCAGCAGGACACCCTGCGCCGACAGCCGCGCCTCCTCGGTGCCGTCGATCACCCAGGGCTTCAGCCCGGTCTCGCGCTCGATCTGGGCGCGGAACTCGGGGCCGTCCTCGGCATCGCGCATCGCCGCCGTCGCGACCACGGTCAGCGGGGCCGCGCCCATCGCCTGGCCCAGCAGGGCGAAGCGTTTCAGCGCCCCCAGCGCACGCCGCCGCCCCTCAGGCGACAGCCGCCCGGTTTCGCCCAGGCCCGCGCCCAGCCCGCACATCAGTTTCTCGTTGAAGAAATAGGCCGGGCTGCGCGCCGCGCCGTCGAACACCACCAGCCGCACCGAGTTCGATCCGATATCGACCACGCCAACGCGCGACAATGCCCGCGCCTCGGGGCCGCCGAACAACGGGCGGCCGAAGGGATCCCAAGCATCGGGGCGGTCTTCGCCGCTGCCGTCCATCTGCTGCCTTTCGCCCTGGGCGCCCCCGGACTCTGCCAAGGCCGTCCGCTCCCGTCAATCGGTCGCAGGCGCCAGCCGGGCCACATCCGCCGCGCCCGCCGTGCCGCGGCCCGAAAGCGACGGGGTTTCCATGAAGAACCTGTGACAGTTGAACGCGTCGGGGGCGGCCTTGACGCGCTGGAACCGCCCGTCGGGCTGCATCACCCAGCTTTGCGCCTCGTCGGCCAGATTCGCGGCCATGATCTGGTCGACGATCTGCGCCTTGACGGTCGGGTTGGTGCATTCCACCAGCGTTTCCACCCGCCGGTTCAGGTTGCGCCCCATCCAGTCCGCCGACGAGATGTAGACCCGCGCCTGCGGCGAGGGCAGCCCGTGCCCGTTGCCGAAACAGACGATGCGCGAATGTTCCAGGAATCGGCCGATGATCGACTTGACCCGGATGTTCTCGGACAGCCCCTTGATGCCGGGCCGTATGCCGCAGATGCCGCGCACCACCAGCTCGATCTTCACCCCAGCGGCCGAGGCGGCATACAGCGCGTCGATCACGTCGGGTTCGATCAGCGAATTCATCTTGGCCCAGATCCGCGCGGGCCGGCCGGCGCGGGCATGCTCGGACTCTTCCGCGATCCGTTGCAGCAGCGTCGATTTCAGCGATAGCGGCGAGATCGACAGGTTCTCCAGCCCCTCGGGTTCGGCATACCCGCCGATATAGTTGAACACCTTGGTCGCATCGCGCCCCAGTGCCGGGTCGCAGGTGAACAGCGACAGGTCGGTATAGATGCGCGCGGTGATCGGGTGATAGTTGCCGGTGCCGTAATGGGTATAGGTCACCAGCTGGTCACCCTCGCGCCGGACCACGGTGCTGATCTTGGCGTGGGTCTTGTAGTTGATGAACCCATAGACCACGTGCGCGCCCGACCGTTCCAGCCGCCGCGACTGGCGGATGTTGGCGGCCTCGTCGAATCGCGCCTTCAGTTCCACCAGCGCGGTCACCGACTTGCCGTCCTCGGCCGCCTCGCACAGCGCCTCGACGATCGGCGAATTCTTGGACGTGCGGTACAGTGTCTGCTTGATCGCCACCACGTCGGGATCGCGCGCGGCCTGTTGCAGGAACCGCACCACCATGTCGAAGGTTTCATAGGGGTGGTGCAACAGCATGTCCTTGTGCCGGATCGCCGAGAACATGTCGCCCTCGTGGTCCTGCACCCGTTCGGGCACGCGCGGCGTGAAGCTTTCCCACAGCAGGTCGCGCCGGTCGTCGATCACCAGTTCCGACAGGTCCGCCAGCCCGATCAACCCGCGCACCTCGATCACCTCTTCCTCGGTGATGTGCAGCTCGCGCATGATGACGCTGCGCAATTCCTCGGGCGCGCCGGCCGACATCTTCATGCGCACCACCTCACCGCGGCGGCGCCGTTTCAGCGCGACCTCGAACTCGCGCACCAGGTCCTCGGCCTCGTCCTCGACCTCCAGGTCGCTATCGCGCAGCACCCGGAAGGTACAGCTGCCCAACGCCCGGTAGCCCGGGAACAGCGATGACAGGTGGATCAGCAACAACTCTTCCAGCGGCAGGAACCGCGCCTGCCCCTCGCGGGCGGGCAGGCGGATGAACCGGTCGATCTGGTGCGGGATCGGCAACAGCGCCTGCAGGGGCTGGCTGTCGCGTTCGCGCTCCAGCTGAAGCGCCAGGCAGAAGCCTTCGTTCGGGATGAACGGGAAGGGGTGCGCCGGGTCGATGGCCAGCGGCGACAGCACCGGGAACACCTTGTGCAGGAAATGGTCGCGCAGATGCGCCCGGTCGCCCTTGGTCAGCCGCGACCGGGTCAGAAGGTGGATGTTCTCCTCCTCCATCAGCCGTTTCAGTCGGTTCCAGCTGGCCTGTTGCGCCTGCAACAGCTTGCGCGCGTCGCGGTCGATCAGCACCAGTTGCTCGGCCGGCGTCAGCCCGTCGGCGGCGGGCGTCGTGTTGCCCTTGTGCGCCAGTTCCCGCAGGCCCGCGACGCGCACCGTATAGAATTCGTCCAGGTTGGTGGCCGAGATCGACACGAAGCGCACCCGTTCCAGCAGCGGCACGCGCGGGTTGTCGGCCTCTTCCAGGACACGCCAGTTGAACCCCAGCCAGGACAGTTCACGGTTGAAGAACCGCTTTGGGCCGATCCGCTGGGGTTCGGGGATCTCGACGGGGGCGGGGAAGGGGGCTTTGAGGAAATCGGCCTGAGTCATGGCGGGGCTTATGAAAGGGGGATGTGACGGCTGAGTGACACTTATCGGCCCTCGGGCCCGGTCTTGTCCAGCACCGTGCGCGCAAGCGGGATACCCGGCTTGCGCCCGGTGGCCAGCGCCTCGCGGTCGATCGCCGCGACGGTTTCCGCGGCGGCCCCGAACGACCGCTCGATCCGTCCCACCAGATAGCCGATCAGGTCGGGTTTCACCGCGATCTGGCGGTCGGCGAACAGCTTGACCAGCACCGCCGCCAATAGCGCGTCGTCGGGCGGGTTCAGGTGAACGCTGGCGGTGGCCTGCATCCGGCTGGCCAGGTCGGGCAGCGCCAGCCCCCAGTCGCGCGGCGGCGTGCGTGCCGTGATCAGCAACGCGCCGCCCCCGGCCCGCAACAGGTTGTGCAGGTGGAACAGCGCCGCTTCGGCCGGGCCGTTGCCGCCGATGCACTGGGCGTTCTCGACCGCGACCGCGCCGGTTTCGGCCAGCGCGGGCAGGTCGGCCCCGGGCAGGTCGGCGGCATAGACCACCGCCGCGCCGCTCAGTTCCGCCCAGACATGGGCCAGATGGGTCTTGCCCGACCCCTCGGGGCCGATCAGCGCCAGCTTGCCCTCGGGCCAGCCGCGCCAGCCGTCGATCTGCGCCACGGCGATGTCGTTCGCCGGCGCCACGAAAAAGGCGGCGCGGCCCCGCGCGGGCCGCACGGGCAGGTCAAAGGCAAGCTGTCGGGCCATGTCAGGCGGCGTCCTCGTCGTCATCCCCGCCCGTCGCCGCGTCGTCGCGGTGCAGCGCCGTCAGGCCCCGGTACAGGCGGCTGTCCTTGTATTGCGCGATGGCAAAGCGCGCCATCACCCCCAGCGATGCGGCCACCGGCACCGCGACCATCATGCCGACGAAGCCGAAGACCGACCCGAAGGCCGACAGCGCGAAGATCAGCCAGACCGGGTGCAGCCCGACCGACCCCCCCACCAGTTTCGGCGTCAGCACGTTGCCCTCGATCATCTGGCCGGCGACGAAGATCGCCGCCGCGCCCGCGATGAACCACCACTCGCCCCAGAACTGGAACAGCGCCAGCCCCAGCGCCAGCGCGCCCCCGAAGATCGCGCCGACATAGGGGATGAACGAGATCAGCCCCGCGACGAATCCCACGATCAGCCCGTAATTCAGCCCCAACAGGCTTAGCGCGACGGCGTAATAAATCCCGAGGATCAGGCAGACCGTGCCCTGGCCGCGGATGAACCCGGCCAGCGTGCGGTCGATCTCGCCGGCCAGGCGGCGGATCACCGGCGCATGGTCCAGCGGCAACAGCTTGTCGACCTCGGCCACCATCCGGTCCCAGTCCATCAGCAGGTAGAATGTGATCACCGGGACCAGCACCACCAGAACCACCACGTTCACCACGCTGGCCAGCGAGGCGATCACCCCGTTCAGCAATTCGCCGCCCTTGGACCGCACGGTTTCGCCGATCCCGGCCAGGGTGCGCGACACCGCCGACCCGTTGTCTGTCAGCGATGGA
Organism: Rhodovulum marinum; assembly: GCF_004343075.1. Taxonomy (GTDB): domain Bacteria; phylum Pseudomonadota; class Alphaproteobacteria; order Rhodobacterales; family Rhodobacteraceae; genus Rhodovulum; species Rhodovulum marinum. Next base: position 110,625 of record NZ_SLXP01000001.1, on the reverse strand, counting down.
AATCGCTCGGTCAGGAAGGCGTGGAAATGACCCGCAATGTCGGGCGCGGCATTGACCAGGCTGATCGCCTGCTGGATCAGGGTCGGCACGACGATCAGCGCGGCCAGCACGAAGATCACCAGCGCGCCCGCCGTGATCGTGACCGTGGCCCCCACCCGCGACAGCCCCGCCCGTTCCAGCCGGTCGGCCACCGGGTCCAGGAAATAGGCGACCGCCATGCCCACGATGAACGGCATGATGATGTCGCCCAGGAACCACAACAGGCCTAGGAACACCGCCGCGGCGATGCCCCAGTATTTCAGCTGTTCCCGGACCGGCAGGGCCATCTTTCCTCCTGGCTGCGCGCCTCTATCCTCTTCGCCCGGACGGGCCCCGCATGCAAGCGCGGCGCTTGTCTGGTCGTGCGCGATGACATAAGGGGTCGGCAACGCGAATTCACGAGGAAAAGGTCGAAAATGCGCCTGTCCCGCTACTTCCTGCCGGTCCTGAAGGAAACCCCGTCCGAGGCGCAGATCGCCAGCCACCGCCTGATGCTGCGGGCCGGCATGATCAAGCAGGCCAGCGCGGGCATCTATTCCTGGCTGCCTATGGGCTTCAAGGTGCTCAAGAAGATCGAGGCCATCGTCCACGAGGAACAGATGCGCGCGGGCCATATCCCGATGCTGATGCCGACGCTGCAATCGGCGGACCTCTGGCGCGAATCCGGCCGCTACGACGATTACGGCGAAGAGATGCTGCGCATCACCGACCGGCACGGGCGCGACATGCTTTACGGGCCGACGAACGAGGAACTGATCACCGACATCTTCCGGTCCCATGTCGGCAGCTACAAGGACCTGCCGCTGACGCTCTACCACATCCAGTGGAAGTTCCGCGACGAGATCCGCCCGCGGTTCGGCGTGATGCGGGGGCGCGAGTTCTACATGAAGGACGGCTACAATTTCGATATCGACTACGACAGCGCCATCCACGCCTATAACCGCCACATGGTCAGCTACCTGCGCACCTATGAACGCATGGGCCTGAAGGCGATCCCGATGCGCGCCGATTCCGGCCCCATCGGCGGCGACGACACCCACGAATTCCTGGTTCTCGCCGATACCGGCGAGTCCGAGGTGTTCTACGACAGCGCGATCCTCGACCTGACCCTGGGCGAGCGGAAGGTGAACTATGACGACCGCGGCGAATGCGCGGGGATCGTCAAGGAATGGACCACGCCCTATGCCCGCACCGACGAAACCCATGACCCCGCGCTGTACGCGGAAATCCCCGAGGCGCGGCGCAAATCCTCGCGCGGGATCGAGGTCGGCCAGATCTTCTATTTCGGCACCAAGTATTCCGAACCGATGGGCGCCACCGTCACCAACGACAAGGGCGAGCGCGTGCCGGTGCACATGGGCAGCCACGGCATCGGGGTTTCCCGCCTCGTCGGCGCCATCATCGAGGCCAGCCACGACGAGAAGGGCATCATCTGGCCCGAGGGCGTGACTCCCTTCCATTGCGGCATCGTCAACCTGAAACAGGGCGATGCCGAGGCCGACGCGGCCTGCGCGGGGATCTACAAGGCCCTGACCGACAAGGGGCTGGAACCCCTTTACGACGACCGCGAGGAACGCGCGGGCGCCAAGTTCGCCACGATGGACCTGATCGGGTTGCCGTGGCGGATCACCGTGGGCCCGCGCGGCCTGAAGAACGGGGTGGTGGAACTGACCTGCCGGCGCACCGGCGACAGCGAGGAAATGACCCCCGCCGCCGCGGTCGCCAAGGTCGCCGATATCTACGCCCCCCACGGCCCCGACGCCGCGCCGCACTGGGAACCGATGGCGAAATCCAGCTTCCACACCTGGCTCTGATCCGGGCGGCACGCGCCCGGCCCGGGCGCGTGCCGCCCCACGCCCGCCTTGCGTCTGGACAGCCCGGCCAAAGCCGGGTAAAGCCGCGGCCCATGACATGCCGCGTTCCCAGCCTGCGCCGACGCCGCAGCCGTTCCTGAGACGGCCGCCCCCGCGTGCGCCAACGCGTCCCCCTTCACCCTCGTTGACTCGACCCCGGCCGTGGGGCACCCCTATGGCTTCGTTCCCAGAGGATTTTCCCGATGATCCCCTCCATCCTGCCGACCTATAACCGCGCGCCCCTCGAATTCGAGCGGGGCGAAGGCACCTGGCTGATCGCCACGGACGGCACCCGATATCTGGATTTCGGCGCGGGGATCGCGGTGAACGCGCTGGGCCATGCCCACCCCGCGCTGGTGGCCGCCCTGACCGACCAGGCGGGCAAGCTGTGGCACCTGTCGAACCTCTACCGCATCCCCGAACAGCAGGCCCTGGCCGATGCGCTTGTCGCGGCGACCTTCGCCGATACGGCGTTCTTCACCAATTCCGGCACCGAGGCTTGCGAACTGGCGGTCAAGATGGCGCGGAAATACTGGTACGACAAAGGCCAGCCGGATCGCGTGAACATCGTCACCTTCGCCGGTTGCTTCCACGGCCGGTCCTCGGCCGCGATCGCCGCCGCCGGCACCGAGAAGATGGTGAAGGGGTTCGGCCCGCTTCTGCCCGGTTTCGTGCACCTGCCGTTCCCGGCCCATGGCGACGAGCTGACCGGGGCCATCGACGACACCGTGGCCGCGGTGATGATCGAACCCGTACAGGGCGAGGGCGGCATCCGCCCGCTGCCCGATGCCTGCCTCAAGGGCCTGCGCGATCTCTGCGACGAAACCGGCGCGCTGCTGATCTTCGACGAGGTGCAGTGCGGCATGGGCCGCACGGGCCGGCTCTTCGCCCATGAATGGGCCGGCGTGGCGCCCGACATCATGATGGTGGCCAAGGGCATCGGCGGTGGCTTCCCGCTGGGCGCGGTGCTGGCGACCGAGGCGGCCGCGGCCGGCATGACACCCGGCACGCACGGGTCCACCTATGGCGGCAACCCGCTGGCCTGCGCGGTCGGCAAGGCGGTGCTGGACATCGTGGGCGACCCCGCCTTCCTGGACGCGGTGAACCGCAAGGCCGGCCTGCTGCGCCAGCGGCTGGAGGGGCTGGTCGCGGCCCATCCCGACGTGTTCGAACAGGTGCGCGGCGCGGGGCTGATGCTGGGCCTGAAATGCAGGGTGCCGGCCGCCGATCTGGTGCAGGCGGGCTATGCGCAACACCTGCTGACGGTGCCCGCCGCCGACAACGTGGTGAGGCTCTTGCCGCCGCTGACCGTCACCGAGGAAGACATCGCCGAGGCCGTGGCCCGGCTGGACGCGGCCGCGTCGGCCGTCACCCCGAAGGAGGCCGACACATGAGCCATTTCCTGGACATCAACACGACCGAGCCCGCCGCGCTGCGGGCGATGATCGACCAGGCCCGCGCGATGAAGGACGCCCGCGCCGGCCGGCCCCGGGGCGCGCCCGATGACGACCAGCCGCTGGCGGGCCGCATGGTGGCGCTGATCTTCGAGAAACCCTCGACCCGGACCCGGATCAGCTTCGACGTGGGCGTGCGGCAACTGGGCGGGCAGTCGATGGTGCTGTCGGGGGCCGACATGCAGCTGGGCCATGGCGAGACCATCGCCGATACCGCCCGCGTGCTGTCGCGCTATGTCGACCTGATCATGATCCGCACCTTCGAAGAGGCCACGCTGCACGAGATGGCGGAATATGCCAGCGTGCCGGTGATCAACGGCCTGACCAACCGCAGCCACCCCTGCCAGATCATGGCCGACATCCTGACCTTCGAGGAACACCGCGGGCCGATCGCGGGGCGCAAGGTGGTGTGGTCGGGCGACGGCAACAATGTCTGCGCGTCCTTCATCCACGCCGCGGGGCAGTTCGGCTTCGACTTCACCTTCACCGGGCCGCCGACGCTCGACCCCGAACGCGTGTTCGTCGAAGAGGCGCGGGAAAAGGGCGTGCGCGTCGAGATCGAGCGCGATCCGATGACGGCGGTCGAGGCGGCGGACCTCGTGGTGACGGATACCTGGGTCAGCATGCACGACCCGCAATCCGCGCGCGAGCGGCGGCACAACCAGCTGCGCCCCTACCAGGTGACCGAGCGGCTGATGGCGGCGGCCAAGCCCGACGCCTTGTTCATGCACTGCCTGCCCGCCCATCGCGACGAAGAGGCGACCAGCGCGGTGATGGACGGGCCCCATTCGGTGATCTTCGACGAGGCCGAGAACCGGCTGCACGCACAAAAGGCGATCATGCGCTACTGCCTGGGCGTTTGACGGGGCGGGGGCGCTCCCGCCCCCGGTCCGCACGGGGCTTCGCCCCGCTTGCCCGGCGTTGGGCGTGGCGCGCGGCCCCGTGGGCCGCGCGCGCCTCCGGCGGGCGTCGTTCCACCGGGAAAAGCACGGGGGCGCCCGGGGAATAGAGCGCCCGCCCGAGGGACCGGCCGCAGGGCCGGGCCCGAGAGGAAAGGCTTGCGCCGCAGGCGCGCAACTGGATTGCCGGCGTTCAGCTTCGCCGTTTCGCCCGCAGCGTGGGGTCGGCGGATGTCGGGTCCTCGGGCCAGGGATGCCTGGGGTAGCGGCCGCGCATGTCCTTGCGCACATCGGCATAGGAATTGGCCCAGAACCCCGGCAGGTCGGTCGTGACCTGCACCGGGCGCCCGGCCGGTGACAGCAGCGTGATGCGCAGCGGCAGCCGCTTGGGGCCGACCGTGGGGTGGTCCGTCACGCCGAACAGTTCCTGCAGGCGCAGCGCGATCTGCGGCGTCTCGCCGTCGTAATCGACGGGAACCTTTCGTCCCAGCGGCGTTTCGAACTGTGCCGGGGCCAGCCGGTCCAGCGCCTGTTGCTGGTCCCAGGACAGCATCCCGCGCAGCGCGGGCAGCGGGTCGTGGCGTTTCAGGTCCTCGGCGGTCCGCACGCCGGTGACATGCGGCAACAGCCAGTCTTCCAGCGTCTCCATCAGCGCCGCGTCCGACATCGCGGGCAGGTCAGCCCCCTCGGCGCGCAGCAGCTCCACCCGCGCCCGGAACCGCCGCGCGGCGTCGCTCCACGGCAGGCCAAGCGCGCGCACACCCTCCAGCGCGGCGCGGGCCATGGCTTCGGGCGGGGCGTCGGTCCAGGCGCGATCCTCCAGCACCAGCGCGCCGAACCGTTCCTCGCGGCGCGCCCGCACGCGGTTTTCCCGCCGCGACCAGGTGCAGGCCTGGTGCCAGGCGATGGCCGCGCCGTGCACGGCGCGCAGCTCGGCCTCGCTCAGGGGGGCGGCCAGCCGCACCTTGGCCTCGCGCGTGTCCCCGTCGAGGTCGAGCGCCACGATCAGCCGCTGGCCCGCCAGCGCGTCGGCCGCGTCCAGCACCGCGCCCTTGCCGCCCGACAGCACGTAACGCGGCGCGTCGCCCTTGCGGCGCAGCCCCACCCGGTCGGGATAGGCCAGCGCCGCCATCTCGCCCACCGACATCCTGCGCGGCGGGGCGGGGGCGCGGGCGGCCAGCCGGTCGGCCTCGGCGCGGATGCGCTTCAGCGCCGCGCGGTCCGGGGGCACCGGGTGGTCCGCCCCGGCGGTCTCCAGCGCGCGCAGCCGCAGCCCCACGTCGCTTCCCGCCCCGCGCAGCGGGTCCCGCTCTTCCAGCAGCGCGGCCAGCGGCGCCGCCTGTGTCCCCGCCGCCAGCAGCAGGTGGCCCAGCCGCGGATGCACCGGCAGCGCGGCCAGCGCGCGGCCGTGACCGGTGATCCGCCCGTGCCCGTCCAGCGCGCCCAGCCCCGCCAGAAGCGCGCGCGCCTCGGCGAAGGCGCCGGGGTTGGGCGCGGTCAGGAACGCCATCGCCGCCGGGTCGTCCGCCCCCCACAGCGCCAGGTCCAGCGCAAGGCCCGTCAGGTCGCCCGCCTCGATCTCGGCGGGCGGGTAGGGGGCCAGCGCCCCCTCTTCGCCGCGGGTCCACAGCCGGTAACAGACCCCCGGGGCCACCCGCCCCGCGCGGCCCCGGCGCTGGTCGGCCTCGGCCCGGGTCACCCGTTCGGTCACCAGCCGCGCCATGCCGGAATTCGGGTCGAACCGCGCCCGCCGCGCCCGGCCGGCATCGACCACCACGCGCACATCCTCGATGGTCAGCGAGGTTTCGGCGATGGACGTGGCCAGCACCACCTTTCGCCCCTGTTCCGCCGGGCGGATCGCGGCGCGTTGCTCGGCGAAGGGCAGCGCGCCGTAAAGCGGGCGGATATCGCACCCCGCGGGCAGCCGCCCCGCCAGCGCGGCGGCGCACCGGCGGATCTCGCCCTCGCCGGGCAGGAAGACCAGCACGCCGCCCTCGGTCTCGGCCACGGCCCGGCCCACCAGGTCGGCGGCGGCCTCGGCCAGCCGTGCGCCCTTGGGCAGGGGCCGGTCCAGCCAGCGCGTCTCGACCGGAAAGGCCCGGCCCTCGGACGTCACCACCGGCGCGTCGTCCATCAACGCGGCCACCGGCGCGGCGTCCAGCGTGGCCGACATCACCAGCAGCACCAGGTCCTCGCGCAGCGCCTCGCGCACCTCCCAGGCGAGCGCCAGCCCCAGGTCGGCGTTCAGCGAGCGTTCGTGGAACTCGTCGAAGATCACCGCGCCGATGCCGTCCAGCCCCGGATCGGACTGGATCATCCGGGTCAGGATGCCCTCGGTCACCACCTCGATCCGGGTGGCACGCCCCACCCTTGTCTCGCCCCGGATGCGATAGCCGACCGTCTGCCCGACCTTTTCGCCCAGGGTTTCGGCCATCCGTTCGGCCGCCGCCCGCGCCGCCAGGCGGCGCGGCTCCAGCATCACGATGCGGCCCGGCGCCAGCCCCGCCTGCAACAGCGCCAGCGGCACCCGCGTGGTCTTGCCCGCGCCGGGGGGCGCCTGCAGCACGGCGCGCCCCGCGCGGCTCAGCGCCGCGATCAGGTCGGGCAGGGCATCGTCGATCGGCAAGGGAACCATGGGTCCGCTATATGGGCGATTCCGCGCGGGGCGGCCAGAGGGCTGGACAGCCCCGCCCGCACGCGGCAAGACAGGCGCGCCCCCGTATCGGAGCCGCCGATGGATACCGACGAGCTTGCACAGCGCCTCCGCGCCGGCGAACGCCGGGCGCTGGCCCGCGCGATCACCCTGGTCGAAAGCGGCCGCACCGATCACCGCGAACAGGCGCAGGCGCTCCTGGATGCGCTGGCCGCGACGCCGGGCCACGCGCTGCGGCTGGGGCTGTCGGGCACGCCCGGCGTCGGCAAGTCGACCTTCATCGAGGCATTCGGCACGCTTCTGACCGGGCAGGGGCACAAGGTCGCCGTTCTGGCCGTCGATCCCAGTTCCGCGCGCTCGGGCGGGTCGATCCTGGGCGACAAGACCCGGATGGAACGCCTGTCGCGCGATCCCAACGCCTTCATCCGCCCCTCGCCCAGCCAGTCGGCGCTGGGCGGCGTGGCGCGCCGCACCCGCGAGGCGGTAAGCCTGTGCGAGGCGGCCGGTTTCGACATCGTGCTGATCGAAACCGTGGGCGTGGGCCAGTCCGAAACCATGGTCGCCGAGATGACCGACCTGTTCATCCTGCTGATGGCGCCCGCCGGCGGCGACGAATTGCAAGGCGTCAAGCGCGGCATCATGGAAATGGCCGACCTGATCCTGGTGAACAAGGCCGATGGCGACCTGAAACCGGCCGCCGAACGCACGCGGGCCGATTACGCGGGTGCGCTGCAACTGTTGCGCCGCCGCCCGCAGGATCCCGACGGCTTCCCCAAGGCGATCTGCGTCTCGGCGCTGGAACAGGCCGGGCTGGCGCAGGCCTGGGCCGACATGCAGGCGCTGGCCGAGTGGCGGCGTGAAAACGGCCATTTCGACGCGCGCCGCGCCGCCCAGGCACGCTATTGGTTCGCCGAAGAGGTGCGCCGCGGGCTGCTTGCGCGGCTGGACACCGACGCGCAGGTGCGCGCCCGCATGGACAGGCTGGGCGCCGCGGTCGCCGCGGGCGAGATCACCGTCGCCCGCGCCTCGGCCGAGATGCTGGCCCTGCTGGGGGCGGCCCCGTGAAGCCGTTCCTCGTGCTGCAACTGCGCCCCGAGACCGAGGCCTCCGACGACGAGTTCGCCGCGATTTTGCGCAAGGGCGGGCTGCGCCCCGACCAGGCCCACCGCATCCGTCTGGACCGCGACCCGATCCCCGAAGGCCTGACGCTCGACGCCTATTCCGGGGTGATCGTGGGCGGCGGGCCGGGCTGCGTGTCCGACCCCGAGGACGCGAAATCCCCCGTCGAAAAGGCGATCGAAACCGCCGTCATGGGCCTCATGCCCGAGATCACGGCGCGCGATTTCCCCTTCATGGGCTGCTGTTACGGCATCGGCATCCTCGCCCATCACCTGGGCGCCGAGGTGTCCAAGCGGCGCTATTCCGAACCCGTGGGCGCGACCACCTGCACGCTGACCCCGGCGGGCCGCGCCGACCCGCTTCTGGCCGATGTGCCCGACCGCTTCCGCGCCTTCGTCGGCCACAAGGAGGCGGTGCAGGACCTGCCCCGGGGCTGTGCGCATCTTCTGGCGTCGGACCCGTGCCCGTTCCAGATGATCCGCTACGGCGAAAACGTCTATGCCACCCAGTTCCACCCCGAGGCCGACAGCGACGGGTTCGAGCTGCGCATCCGCATCTACAAGGACCGCGGCTATTTCCCGCCCGAAACCGCCGCGGATCTGGTGGCGATGTGCCGGGCCGAGGACGTGCGCGTGCCCGAGATCGTGCTGAAACGCTTCGTGGATCGCTACGCGCGCGGCTAGGGACCGTGCGGGGTCGCGTAGGGTGGGGGCCAACCCACCGCCCCGACCGGCGCGCGCCGGGCATGAATCGCTTGACGCCCTGCCGGATTGCCCTTATGGCACCCGGACGGAATTTGCGGCGCTGCCCCGGGCGGCGCCGGTTGCTTTATCGAGACGAGGAACACACCCATGTCGCGCGTCTGCGAACTGACCGGAAAAGGCCCGATGACTGGCAACAATGTCAGCCACGCCAACAACAAGACCAAGCGCCGGTTCCTGCCGAACCTGAACGACGTGACGCTGATCTCCGACACGCTGGGCCGGTCGTTCAAGCTGCGCGTCTCGGCCTCGGCGCTGCGCACCGTCGACCACCGCGGCGGTCTCGACGCCTTCCTGGCCAAGGCCAGCGATGCCGAACTGTCGGACAAGGCGCTGAAGATCAAGAAAGACATCGAAAAGGCCCAGGCGGCCGCCTGACCCTTCGATCCCGGTAAGTCCCGGTTACGGATAGAACGGCCCCGCGCCCCCGCGCGGGGCCGTTTCGCGTGGCCGGCACCGCGCCGCCCCGGCGGGCATGGTGCGATTCTTCTTTCCCGGTCCGGTGCGGCGGCCTAGAACGGGGGCGATGCGACATCTGCGCCCCGCCCTTGCCCTTTGCCTCGCGCTGGCTCTCGGGTTTGCCTCGCTCGGCCTTGCGATGGCGCGCGGCCAGGCCGCGCCGGCGGGCACGGTCGTGATCTGCACCGGGATGGGGCTGCAGGCGATCGACATCGACGCCGACGGCAACCCGGTCGGCCCCGCGCATCCCTGTCCCGACGGTCTGGCGGCGCTGGCCGCCCTGGTCGCGCCGGCCCCGGCGCTGCCCGGGCGCGGGATGCGCCTTGTGGCGATGGCCGCGCCGGCTGTGGCGGGCCTGCCCGCGGGCCGCGCCGGTGCCGCGCCCCGCTCGCGCGGGCCGCCGCGCGCCATGGCCTGACCCGCACAGACCCAAACCCGACGACACCAGAACACAGGAGGGACCGATGTCCCCGAAATCCATGCTTTTCGCAGGCGCCCTTGCGCTTCTGCCCGCTCTTCCCGCGCTGGCCGGTGATATCGCCGTCCAGGACCCGTATGCGCGCGCCTCGACCATGATGTCGAAATCCGGCGCGGCCTTCATGACGCTGGTCAATACCGGTACCCAGGACGACCGGCTTGTCGCCGCCGCCTCGGACGTCGCCGCCAAGGTCGAGCTGCACACCCATGTCGCCGCCGAGGGCGGCGTGATGAAGATGGTCGAGGTCGAGGAAGGTTTCCCCATCCCCGCCGGCGGCACCCGCGACCTGAAACGCGGCGGCGACCATGTCATGTTCCTTGGCCTGACCCGGCCGCTGGAACAGGGCGATACGGTCACCGTGACGCTGACCTTCGAAAAGGCGGGCGAGATGACCGTCGAAATCCCCGTCGACCTGACCCGCGACCCGATGGGCGGCGGCATGCAGATGAAGAAGATGGGGAACTGATCCCCGCGCCCGGCCCGGCCCCCGCCAGGCCGGGCGCCGCGCCTAGCAGCGCAGCATTTCCTCCACCCAGGCCGGCACGATCTCCGAGGCGGGGCCGTGCCGCGCCTCGGCGAAATCGCCGACCGTCTCGGACGGCTCCAGGTTCAGTTCCAGCGTATGCGCGCCCGCGCGGCCCGCATCCTGCACGAAGGCCGCCGCCGGATAGACGCTGCCCGAGGTGCCGATCGCCACGAAAATCTCGGCCGCGCGCAGCGCCTCCCAGATCGCCTCCATGTGATAGGGAAACTCGCCGAACCACACGATATCCGGCCGCGTCGCGGGGGCGGCGCAGGCCGGGCAGGGGTCGTCCGGCCGCATCGCCATCGGCGCGTCCCAGGTCTCGCCGCAGGCCGCGCAGCGGGCGCGGGTCATCTGCCCGTGCATGTGCCAGACGGCGGTGCTGCCCGCGCGTTCATGCAGGTCGTCGATGTTCTGGGTGACGATCAGAACCTCGCCCGGCATCGCGCGTTCCAGCCGCGCCAGCGCCGCGTGCGCGGCGTTCGGGATCGCCTCGGCCGCGTTCTTGCGCCGGGCGTTGTAGAATTCGTGGACCAGCGCCGGATTGCGCGCGAACCCCTCGGGCGTGGCCACCTCGCCCAGGTCGTATTTCGTCCAGATGCCGCCCGCGTCGCGGAACGTGCCCAGCCCGCTTTCGGCCGAAATGCCCGCGCCGGTCAGAATCACGATCTTGGTCATCGCCGCCTCCTCGGCTAACACTCGGGCCGAGCTTGCCGAAAGGAACCGCCCATGACCACCCGCATCCTGTTCGTCTGTCTCGGCAATATCTGCCGCTCGCCCACCGCGCATGGCGTGTTCGAAACGCTGGCCGCGCAGGCGGGCGTGCCGGTCGCGGTCGACAGCGCGGGCACCGGCGGCTGGCACGTGGGCGACCCGCCCGATGGCCGCGCGCTGCGCGAGGCGGCGGCGCGGGGCTATGACCTGGGCGCGCTGCGCGCCCGGCAGGTGCGGCCCGCCGATTTCGCCGGTTTCGACCTTATCCTGGCGATGGACCGCTCGAACCTGGCCGATCTTGAACGGATGCGCCCGCCGGGGTCCGAAACGCCGGTGCGGCTGTTTCTCGACTATGCCGACAGCCCGCGCGACGAGGTGCCCGACCCCTATTACGAGGGCGGGTTCGACCTGGTGCTGGACCTGATCGAGGATGCCTCGCGCGGGCTGCTGCGCCAGCTGGCCCGGTAACGGCCGCGCCCCCGCGGGCCTAGCCGCAAAAGGCCTCGGCGGTGGCACCGAACCGCTTGTACCGTTCCCAGAAGGCGGCGTCGCTGCGCCGGTCCGACTGGCGGATGACCTGCGCCTGGTGCGGGTCGCGGAAGAATCGGGCGGCCTGTTTCTGGTCGCCTTGGGTCAGCGTCAGGTCCGCGGCATGCTGGATGCAGCCGCACAGCCCGCGCGATACGCCGGGCCGGTCCGACCCCAGGCAGGCCCGCTCGATCGGACCCGCCATGGCGGGGGTGCAAAGCGCGGCGAGGATCGCCGCAAGCGCAAGTCTCTTCATCTGTCTGCCTCGGGTTCAGGGGCCTGCCGGCATCCCGGGCGACTGACGCGCCCTTGCGGACCGGCGGGAACTGCCGCGCACCATGCCAGATTCCGCCGAAAAATTCAATCGGCGGCGCGGGGGGCCATCCGGTCCAGCCGCGCCTCGATCCGCTGGCGCACCAGGTTGATGTGGATCTGCGCGGTATAGGCGCGGTCGCGATAGGGCGGGGGCAGCGACAGGCGTGCCAGCTCGGCGTCGATCCCGTCCAGCGCCTGCACCAGCGCCTCCAGCCGGTCATGCGAGGCCGCGGCGCGGGCGTCCATGTCGATTTCCCGGATCGCGCGGTAATAGCGGAACACGCGCCGCCGCATCTGCCAGGCATACAGCCCCGGCAATGCCCGGATCAGCGGCACCGCGATGAACACCAGCGGCAACAGCAGGATGGCGAACCGGTTGACCTGCGCCACCACCCAATAGGGCAGCACGTCCTGCAACGAACTGGGCCCCTCGCGGATCAGCGTCGCGGCATAGGCGTTCATCGGCAGCGGGCCGGGCTCGGCGGCGGGGAACCGCCCCGCCGGGGTGATCGCGTCCGCGCCCGAATGGATGCCGCGCGCCGCCATGGCCAGCCGGTCCACCAGCGACGGGTGCAGGTCGTCGCGCGCCACCAGCTGCGCCACCATCGCCAGCATCCGCAGATCGTCCGGCGGCACCACCGGGTCGAAATCGATGCCCGCGGCGGGCAGGGTGATGACCTCGGTCTGGATCATCCGCCGCGACAGCGCCGTCATGTGGTCCAGCCGCATCAGCACCACGCCGGGATCGACGAACAGCGGCGCCAGGTAGGGCGCGCTCAGCGGCGCGACGAAGACCGCGATATCGGCCGCGCCCGTCCGCAGCGCGTCGGCGGCCTGCGCGCCCCCCAGGGCCAGCCGCGTGACCGCACCGGGCGCCAGCCCCGCCGCGCGTTCCAGCCCGTCGAACGCCGCCGCGGTACCCGACCCCGCGCCCCCCGCCGCGACCCGCAGCCCGGCCCAGCGGCCCGGGTTCGCCGGCAATTCCGCCCCGCGGCGCGCGAAGAAGAACATCGGTTCCAGGAACATCGCGCCCAGCGACTCGACCCCGCCGGGGGGCGCGACGCCCCCCTGCAACAGCGCCACGTCGGCCGCGCCCCCGCGCAGCAACTCGGCGTTTCCGACCGACCCAGTGCTTTCGATGATCTCCAGCCGGATGCCGTCGCGCGCCAGCCGGTCGCGATAGCGTTCGGCGATCGCCCAATAGCCGCCGCCCGGCGCGCCCGCGGCCAGCCGAACCTCCTTGGGCGGCAACAGGTCCCGGCTCAGCACCCACATCGCGGCCAGCGCCAGGACGATGGACAAGACCCCGATGACGACACGCATCTTTCCGTCCCTCCGACCCTCCTTATAGCAGGGCAACCGGGGCGTGTGTCGAGGGCGGGGCGCTCAGGCGGTCTGGATCACCTGCGCGGTCACCGCCGCGAAGAACAGCATCGTGGCGACCAGGACGAACACATGCCAGATCGTGTTGTGATAGGGCAGCCGCTCCCACAGGTAGAACACCATGCCCACCGTATACAGGACGCCGCCCGCGACGATCAGGCCCAGAACCATCGGCGGCAGCGTGGCGAACAGGCTCCAGCCCGCCACCGCGCCCGCCCAGCCCATCGCCGGGTACAGCATCAGGTTGACCGCGCGGAACCGGTGCGGCGCCAGCACGCGCAGCCCGGTCCCCGCCATCGCCGCGGCCCACAGCCCCGCCAGCAGCCCCGCGCCATGCCCGCCCGACAACAGGGTGAAGGGCGTATAGGTGCCCGCGATCTTCCAGTAGATGGCGGAATGGTCCAGCCTGCGGAAAATCGGTGTCCAGTCCGGGTGCTGCACCATGTGATACAGTGCCGAAAAGCCGATCATCGCGAACAGCGCCGCGCCGTAGACCGTGATGCCCAGGATCGCCGCGCCATCGCCGCGGAACAGCACGGCCAGCGTGACCAGGATCGGCACCCCGATCGCCACCCCGGCCAGACCCATGACATGCACCACCGCGTCCGACAGGCGTTCTGCCCGTGTATAGGGACGCTCTGCCCGGGCATCGGGCGGATACAGTTCACTCATGACAACCCCTACGCAACCAGCTTGCCCCAGCAATACCCAAGGGTATCACAGGTGCCGGCCTGCGTCAAAATCACGCATCCGTACAGTCGGTTGCAGGGCGTGAGTTGGCCGGTCGCGGTGCCGGGGTCAGGCGCGCGCGGCCATCGCCGCGGCGAAGCGCTCGAACAGGTAATAGCTGTCCTGCGGGCCCGGGCTGGCCTCGGGGTGGTATTGCACGCTGAACACCGGGCGGTCGGCCATGCGGATGCCGCAATTCGATCCGTCGAACAGCGAGACATGGGTTTCCTTGACCCCCGCGGGCAGGGTCTGGCTGTCCACGGTGAACCCGTGGTTCATCGAGGTGATCTCGACCTTGCCGGTCTCCAGGTCCTTGACCGGATGGTTCGCGCCATGGTGGCCGTGGTTCATCTTGATGGTCTTCGCACCCAGCGCCAGCGCCAGCATCTGGTGGCCCAGGCAGATGCCGAAAAGGGGGATGTCCCTTTCCAGAACCTCGCGGATCATCGGCACCGCGTATTCGCCCGTCGCCGCCGGGTCGCCCGGCCCGTTCGACAGGAACACGCCCGCCGGGTCCAGCGCCAGAACGTCCTCGGCGGTGGCCGTCGCCGGCAGCACCGTCACGTCGCAGCCCGCCGAGGCCAGGCAGCGCAGGATGTTGCGTTTCGCGCCATAGTCGATCGCCACGACCTTGTGGCCCGGCCCCTCGCGCCGCTTGTATCCCTCGGGCCAGGCCCAGCGCATCTCGTCCCAGCGATAGGATTGCGCGCAGGTGACATCCTTGGCCAGGTCCAGCCCCTCCAGCCCGCAGAACCCGCGCGCCTTGGCGACCAGCTTCTCGATGTCGAACTTGCCCTCGGGGTCATGGGCCAGCGCCACGTGGGGCGCGCCCTGCTGGCGGATCGCCCGGGTCAGCCGCCGCGTATCGACCCCGCCGATGCCGATGCGGCCCTGCTTGGCCAGCCAGCCGGTCAGCGGTTCGGCCGCGCGCCAGTTCGACGGTTCCGTCGGGTCCCACTTGACGACCATGCCGGCCGCGACCGGGGCGGCGGTCTCGTCGTCCTCGGGGTTCACGCCGACATTACCGACATGCGGAAAGGTAAAGGTCACCACCTGCCCGGCATAGGACGGGTCGGTCATGATTTCCTGGTAGCCGGTCATCGCGGTGTTGAAGCACAGTTCCGCCACCGTCTCGCCGGTGGCGCCGAAGCCCTGGCCATAGAACACGGTGCCGTCGGCAAGCGTCAGGCAGGCGGTCGGGCGGGGGCTGGCAGCGGCGGGCATGGGAAACTCCTGGGGCGCGGGATCGCGCGGACACTAGGGCCGGGTGGGCAAAGAATCAAGGCCCGCGTCAAAATGCGAAACTAATTGTTTTCAATGACTTGGCGTGATCCGCCCCGACTTGCCTCGCCCCGCGGGCGGCACTATCTTCGCCAACTTGACGCGCAAGCGACGGAAGGCGACCCCGATGGACCTCAGAACCCGTATCTCGACGGCACTCAAGGCCGCGATGAAGAACAAGGAGACCGAGCGCCTGGGCACGCTTCGGCTGATCAACGCGGCGATCAAGGACAAGGATATCGCGCTGCGCGGCGAAGGCGCCGAAGAGGGCGTGGGCGATGCCGAGGTGCTGGCGATCCTGGGCCGCATGGTCAAGCAGCGCCAGGAAAGCGCGCGCGCCTACGAAGAGGGCGGTCGGCTCGACCTGGCCGAGCGCGAGCGCGCCGAGATGGCGGTGATCGAGGAATTCCTGCCGCGCCAGCTGACCGAGGACGAGGTCGCCCAGGCCATCGGCGCGGCGATCCAGAAGACCGGCGCCGCCACGATCCGCGACATGGGCCGGGTGATGGGCCAGCTCAAGGCGGACTATGCCGGGCGCATGGATTTCGGCTCGGTCGGGCCGATGGTGAAAGACCGCCTGGCCTGAGGGGCGCGCGCGGCGGCTGCGGCAACCTGCCCCGGTTCGGTGGCGCGGTTCGCTCTTCCGGGGGCTTGCACCCGGTGACCTCCGCGCCATTTAGGGGGAAGCGAATTGGTAAGGAACGGCGCGATATGACGGTGGGCGGAACGGCGGCTTTCGCCCGGGCCGTCACAACGTTATCGTAAGGGCCCCGGTCGAGACAGGAACGTGACGATGATGAAATACTTCAAGGGCGTGAAACCCGAGGACTGGCCGGCGGTGATCCTGCGCGGCGCGGCGCTGATCCTGATCGCGATTCACCTGATCACCTTCACCTTCATCTATTCCCACATCCTCTTCATCGCGACGGCGGTGGTGATGGGCCTTTTGCTGGCGCGCGAGATGTACGAGGATCTCGCCCAGCGGTTCTTCCGCCTGAAGGCCGAGGAATACGAAAAGGACCTGATGGAGCTGCAGGAAAACAACCACCCCGACGATCCGCGTTCGCTGCTGATCGAGGGGTCGCATTCCATGAAGGACATCACCGCGCGCAAGACCCGGCACTGATCCGGGCGCACGGGGCCGGGGCGGGCGGCGCTAGCCGAAGACCCGGTCGAACGTCCGGCGCAGCGCCACGTCGAGATCGGCCATCGTCACCGGCAGGCCCAGGTCGACCAGGCTGGTGACGCCATGCTCGCGGATGCCGCAGGGCACGATGCCGTCGTAATGGCTCAGGTCCGGTTCGACATTGATCGCCAGCCCGTGAAAGCTGACCCAGCGGCGCAGCCGCACGCCGATCGCCGCGATCTTGTCCTCGCGCGGCTGGCCGGACGGCCCCGGCGGCAGGTCGGCGCGCACCACCCACACGCCGACCCGTCCCGCGCGGCGTTCGCCGGTGGCGTTGAATTCCGCCAGCGTCGCGATCACCCAGTCTTCCAGCTGGCCCACGAATCGGCGCACGTCGCGCCCGCGCGCGCCCACGTCCAGCATCGCATAGACCACCCGCTGGCCCGGCCCGTGATAGGTGTATTGCCCGCCGCGCAGCGTCGGAAACACCGGGAACCGGTCGGGATCGGTCAGGTCGGCAGGGTCCGCCGAGGTGCCCGCGGTATACAGCGGCGGGTGCTCGACCAGCCAGATCGCCTCGCCCGCGCGGCCCGCCGCGATCGCCTCGGCGCGCGCCTCCATTTCGGCGCAGGTCTCGGAATAGTCCGAGAATCCCTCGAAAACGCGCCATTCCGGCCCCATGGTCGCCCTTTCCAGCCTTGACAGGTTTCGCGGCTCGCCCCGACACTGATGGTATCCGGGCGCGCGTGTGTGGAATTGGCGCCGAAGACCATTTCTGGAGACATGTCATGATGAAGAAGAATTTTGCAATGGCCTGCCTGGCCACCAGCCTGGCCATCACACCCGCCACCCGCGCCGCTGCCGATGGCGACGCCGTCGTGGGGGGCATCATCGGCGGCCTGATCGGTGGCGCCATCATGAACGAGGCGAACAAGAACCGCCAGAAGAAGGTCTATCGCAAGACCTATTCCGGCCCCTCGGCGGCGACCCGCGCGCAGAACCGCGAGGTGCAGACCTCGCTGAACTATTTCGGCTTCCCCGCGGGCACGCCCGACGGCGTTCTGGGCCGCAACTCGCGCAACGCGATCTCGCAATACCAGGCGTTCATGGGCTACCCGGTCAGCGGCAATCTTTCGCCCTATGAACGCGATTTCCTGGTGACCTCGTACCACCGCGCGATCTCGGGCGGGCCGGCGACCACGCAGATGATCGCGGCCAACCCGATGGGCACGCGCGGCCTGCTCAAGACCTATCAGCAGCAGATGGCCGGCGGCATGGTCGCGCCCGTCCAGCCGATGCAGCCCGGCACCACCGTCGTGATCAATCCCCAGCCCGCCGCGCCCCAGGCGCCCGCCACCACCACCGTGGTCACGCCCTCCGCGCCCGCAGCCGCGGCGGGCACCACCGCGGTCGCCGCCGGGGCGGCGGCGGGGGGCGCGCTTGCGCTGCCCAATTTCCTGGGCCAGGGCGCCGGGCAGTCGCTTGCCTCGCATTGCAACAAGGTCAGCCTGCTGACCAGCACCAATGGCGGCTTCACCACCGCGGCCACGATGACGGATGCCGGTTTCGCCCTGGAAGAACAGTTCTGCCTTGCGCGGACCTATGCCATCGCCGAGGGCGAGGAACTGACCGCACGCATCGCGGGCTTTTCCGCCGAGCAGATCGCCGAGCAATGCGCAGGCTTCGGCCCGGCGCTCAAGGACCAGATCGCGGCGCTGTCCTTCAAGCCGCGCGACCAGGTTCTGGACGACGTGCGCGGCTTCGTGATGGCCTCGGGCATGCCGCCCGCACAGCTGGCCGGCACCGCCAAGGTCTGTCTCTCGGTCGGCTACCGCACCGACAACATGGACGTGGCGATCGGGTCGGGCCTGCTCCTGGTCGCGATGGGCGAGGATGTCTATGCCGAGCTGATGGGCCACCACCTGTCGCAGGGCTTCGGCACCGCCAAGCGCGCCGACCTGGCGCTGGACTGGTATGAAACCGCGCTCGACGCGGCCGCGCGCGGGGCCACCACCGTCTTTGCCCCGGGCCAGCCGGAACGCGCCGAGCTGATCCGCAAGGCCGCCTACCGCGTCGGCGGCAAGGCCGATGGCGCGGCGCTGCAACCCGACCCGTCGCGGCCGCAGCCCGCCGCGCTGCCCACCTTCTCGGTCGAGAACTGACATGGCCCCCCCGGGGCGGCCCCGCCGCCGCCCCGGACCCGCCCCCGCGCCGGCGGAAAAAGCGCGAAAATCCCCCTTCACATCGGCGATCCGACTCGGTAAGACACCGCGCACTACCTGACACGTGCGGTCGTGGCGGAATTGGTAGACGCGCAGCGTTGAGGTCGCTGTGGGGTAACTCCCGTGGAAGTTCGAGTCTTCTCGACCGCACCAGTCTCTCCCTGGAAATCCCGGGTCATCCCGTGCGTGACTGCCGCCCGTTCTCGCAGTCGCTCCCTTGCGTGCGCACCGAACACGGCGCCGATTTCAGCGCTTTGATCCATTCTTCAGCTTGAGATCAAAGAGAAAATCCGGCCCGCGCCGTTGTTTCCAAGTTCTTCGTTGCACTCCGCCGGTCACATGATACCGTTTTGCGCAACGGAGGCTCGCTCCGGCAAGAACAGCGCAGGACAACGCCGCGCGTCACAACAGGGGATAACGGTTGACCGCTGCAACGGACAACGGGTTCGTGGTCTTCGACCGCGTCCAGAAAAGCTATGACGGCGAAACGCTCGTCGTGAAGGATCTCAATCTCTCCATCGGCCGGGGCGAGTTCCTGACCATGCTGGGGCCGTCGGGGTCGGGCAAGACGACCTGCCTGATGATGCTGGCGGGGTTCGAGACGGCGACCCATGGCGACATCCTGCTGGACGGCCAGCCGATCAACAACATCCCGCCGCACAAGCGCGGGATCGGGATGGTGTTCCAGAACTACGCGCTGTTCCCGCACATGACCGTGGCCGAGAACCTGGCCTTCCCGCTCGAGGTGCGCAAGGTCGGCAAGTCCGAGCGCGAGGAAAAGGTCAACCGCGCGCTCGACATGGTGCAGATGGGCGCCTTTGGCGGGCGCCGCCCGGCGCAGCTTTCGGGCGGCCAGCAGCAGCGCATCGCGCTTGCCCGCGCGCTGGTCTTCGAACCCGAACTGGTGCTGATGGACGAACCCTTGGGCGCGCTCGACAAGCAGCTGCGCGAGCACATGCAGTTCGAGATCACGCGGCTGGCCCACAATCTCGGGATCACCACGGTCTACGTCACCCACGACCAGACCGAGGCGCTGACCATGTCGGACCGGGTCGCGGTGTTCAACGATGGCCGGATCCAGCAACTTGCCCCGCCCGACGAACTCTATGAACAGCCGCAGAACAGTTTCGTCGCGCAGTTCATCGGCGAGAACAACACCCTGATGGGCACGGTGAAAGAGATCACCAACGGCGTCGCGCTGGTCGAACTGGACGATGGCGAGGTGATCGACGCCAAGCCGGTGAACGTCTCGAAACCCGGCGACCGCACGCTGGTCTCGATCCGGCCCGAGCGGGTCGAGATCAACAAGGACCGGCTGTCGCCCGATGCCCACCTGATCCATGCCGAAGTGCTGGAATTCATCTACATGGGCGACATCTACCGCACCCGGCTGCGGGTCGCGGGCAACGACGAATTCGTCATCAAGACGCGGAACGCCCCCGATCAGCGCCGGCTCAAACCCGGCGAACATATCGAGATCGGCTGGCTTCCCGACGATTGCCGCGCGCTCGACGCCCGGTGACGCAACCGGGCCTCGCCGCACCCGGGGCGTGCGAGGCCTCTGTCCCGGAACCCGGGTCATACAACTGGGAGTGCTTAACGATGATGAAACGACTTCTTTCCGCTACCGCGCTTGCGGCTCTTCCGGCCGGGGCGCTGTTCGCCCAGGACCTGCCGCCCTGCGAGAATTGCGCCGACAGCATGACGGTGGTGTCCTGGGGCGGCGCCTACCAGAACAGCCAGATCAAGGCCTATGCCGAACCCTATGCCGAAGCGACCGGCGTCACCTTCGTCTGGGACGAAAGCTCGGCCGAGGCGGTGGCCAAGCTGCGCGCCCAGAACGAGGCGGGCAACCTGACCTGGGACCTGGTCGACGTGACCGCGGCCGATTCGATGCGCCTGTGCGACGAGGGGCTCGCCATGGAGATCGACCATGACGAAATGCTGGCCCCCGCGCCCGACGGCACGCCCGCCAGCGAGGATTTCGCCGAGATGATCGTCAGCGAGTGTTTCATCCCGCAGATCGTCTATTCCTACACCTTCGGCTACCGCAACGACGTGGCGGAGTGGAACGGCAACACCCCCGACGACATCTGCGACGTGTTCGACCTCGAGGCCTTCCCGGGCAAGCGCAGCCTGGAACGCCGTCCGCACAACAACATGGAATGGGCGCTGCTCTGCGACGGCGTGGCGATGGACGATGTCTATGACGTCCTCGAAACCCCCGAAGGCCAGGACCGCGCGCTGGCCAAGCTCGACACGATCAAGGACCAGACGATCTGGTGGACCGCGGGCGCCGACACGCCGCAGCTTCTGGCCGATGGCGAGGTGGTGTTCGGCTCGACCTATAACGGCCGGCTGTTCAGCGTGATCGTCGAACAGAACCAGCCGGTCTCGATGATGTGGGACACCCAGTCCTTCGACATCGACGGCTGGATCGTGCCCGCCGGCCTCTCCGAGGACAAGCTGAACCGGGTGATGCACTTCCTGCGCTTCGCCACCGACACCCAGCGTCTGGCCGACCAGGCCAAGTACATCTCGTATGGCCCGGCCCGCGACTCGTCGCAGCCGCTGGTCTCGACCCATGCCGAACTGGGCATCGAGATGGGGCCGCACATGCCGACCAACCCCGAGAACGCAAGGAACGCCTTCGTGCAGAACTACGAATGGTGGGCCGATTACCGCGACGACCTGGACGCCAAGTTCCAGGCCTGGCTGGCGCAGTAAGCCGGCATCGGGGCGTGCGCCTGCGCGCGCCCCTCTGACATTTCGGCGGCGGTGCCTGTCGCGCCGCCGCCCACCACAGACGACCGGGGGACCCCACGCGATGCCCAAGGGATACATCATCGCCCATATCACCGTCACCGATCCCGAGGCCTACCGGGAGTATGTCGAACGCGACACGCCCATCCTCGAAGGCTTCGGCGGGCGGTTCATCGTGCGCGGCGGCGCCAGCGAGGCGCCCGAGGGCCCGATGAAGGACCGCCACGTGGTGATCGAGTTCCCCGATTTCGAGGCCGCGAAACGCGCCTTCCATTCGCCCGAATACCAAGAGGTGGCCCGCATCCGCCACGCCACCGCCCAAAGCGACATCGTCCTGGTCGAGGGGGTCGCATGAGCGACGCCGCCTCCCAGACGGGCCCGGTCCTTTCCGCCGACGGCAAGCCGCTCAAGCGCAGCCTGCAACGTGCGCTGCGCGCCCAGAAACTGCGCGCGCTGGCGCTGATCGCGCCGCTTCTGATCTTCATCCTGGTGACCTTCATCGCGCCGATCGCGGACATGCTGTTCCGCTCGGTCGAGAACCAGATCGTGTCCGACACGCTGCCGCGCACCACCCGCGCGCTGCAGGACTGGGACCACAAGGCCGGCCAGCCGCCCTCCGAGGACGTGTTCGCGGCCTTCACCTACGACCTTGTCGCCGCCGCCGAGCGCAAGGAACACACCCGTCTCGGCACCCGCCTGAACTATGAAATGACGGGCATCTCGTCGCTGTTCCGCAAGACCGGGCGCCGGGTCGACGATTTCGGCGAAACCTACATGGACCAGTTCACCCAGGTGGACCCGGCCCTGGAACGGCCCGAAACCTGGATGACGCTGATGGCGGCGCCCGACTGGCAGGCCGATTACGCCGCCTGGGACGCCGCGCGCGTGGCCGCCAACAAGGCCGGGCGCGATTTCGACCAGCCGGCGCCCCTGTTCCGGCTCAAGGCCGGGGTGGCCGAGGTGCTGCCCGAAACCGCCGATGCCTATGCCGAATTCGCCCGCCTCGCCCAGACCGAGAATGCCGACAATCCCGCCGACGAAGAGCCATGGCCGCCGGTGTTCCTCGCGCTTTACCGCGACCTGATCCATGTCGGCCCCGGCGCCATCGGCCGGCTGGACGACGCCAGTCAGGCCATCCTCGCCCCCGCCCATGACGCGGTCGAGACGTTCGAGACGGTCGACCTCGTCGATCTCTACCTCGACGCGGACGAGGACTGGCAGAACCCGCAGGTCTGGGCCACGATCCAGGCCTTCGCACCCGCGTATACACCGGGCTATTTCCTGTCCTCGGTCGATCTCAAGCAGACCCCGGACGGCGTCGCCGCCCAGCCCGAGGACCAGCGCATCTATGTCATGCTGTTCCAGCGGACCCTGTTCATGAGCCTCGTGATCATGGGGTCCTGCGTCCTGCTGGGCTATCCCATCGCCTACCTGTTGTCGAACCTGCCGATGCGCACCTCGAACGTGCTGCTGATCCTGGTGCTGCTGCCGTTCTGGACCTCGCTTCTGGTGCGCACCTCGGCGTGGAAGGTGCTTCTGCAACAACAGGGCGTCATCAACGACGTGCTCGTCTGGATGGGGATCGTGGCCGATGACGCGCGGCTGGTGATGATCAACAACCAGTTCGGCACCATCGTCGCGATGACCCACATCCTGCTGCCCTTCATGATCCTGCCGCTCTACTCGGTGATGAAGACGATCCCGCCCTCCTACGTCCGCGCGGCGAAAAGCCTCGGCGCCACCAACTGGACGGCGTTCTGGCGGGTCTACTTCCCGCAATCGGTGCCGGGGATCGGCGCTGGCTGCATCCTCGTCTTCATCCTCGCCATCGGCTATTACATCACGCCGGAACTGGTCGGCGGGACGACGGGGACCTTCATCTCGAACCGGATCGCCTACCACATCTCCAGCTCGCTCAACTGGGGCCTCGCGGCCGCGCTGGGCACGATCCTGCTGGCGGTGGTGCTGATCCTCTACTGGCTCTACGACCGGATCGTGGGCATCGACAACGTGAGCCTGGGGTAACCGACATGTCACAGATGGACCTGCCTCCCTATGCCACCACGGGCCAGAAGATCTGGCACTACACCTTCTACGTGATCTGCGGGCTGATCTTCTTCTTCCTGATCGCGCCGATCCTGGTAATCATCCCGCTCAGCTTCAACGCCGAGGATTTCTTCACCTTCACGCCCGAAATGCTGGCCTTCGACCCCGAGGGCTACTCGCTGAAACACTACCGGGATTTCTTCACCAATCCCGACTGGCAGCAGGCGATGTGGAACTCGATCAAGATCGCGCCCGCGGCCACCTTCCTGTCGGTCAGCCTCGGCACGCTGGCCGCGGTGGGCCTGTCCCAGGACCACGTGCCCTTCCGCCGCGCGATCATGGCGATCCTGATCTCGCCGATGATCGTGCCGCTGATCATCTCGGCGGCGGGGATGTATTTCTTCTACTCGCGCATCGGCCTGCAGGGCACCTATTTCGGCGTCGTGCTGGCCCATGCCGCGCTGGGCATCCCCTTCGTCATCATCACCGTGACCGCGACGCTGGTGGGCTTCGACCGCTCGCTGACGCGGGCGGCGGCGAACCTGGGCGCGAACCCGGTGACCACCTTCTTCAAGGTTCAGATGCCGCTGATCCTGCCGGGCGTGATCTCGGGCGGACTCTTCGCCTTCATCACCTCCTTCGACGAGGTGGTCGTGGTCCTCTTCGTCGGCTCGGCCAACCAGCAGACCCTGCCCTGGCAGATGTTCACGGGGCTGCGCGAACAGATCAGCCCGACGATCCTGGCGGTGGCCACGATCCTGGTGGTGATCTCCATCGCGCTCCTGACCACCGTGGAAATCCTGCGCCGCCGCTCGGAACGGCTGCGCGGGATGACGCCGGGCTGAGAACCGCGCCCGGCGCTTGCGCCACGTCAATGCGCCGGCGCGGGCGCGCGGCTAGCCTTCCCCCGCACGCACAAGGGGAGGAGGATGCCATGAAACCCGTCCGCACGCTGGTCCTGATCGCCAACGAGAAAGAGGCCCGCCTGTTGGCCAATGACGGCCCCGGCAAGGGGCTGACCGAGCTGTCGCATTTCGACAAGGCGACCGAAACGTGCTTCGCCGACACGCCCGGCCGCGGCCAGGCCGCCCCCGGCGCCGCGCGCCACGGCTTCGAACCCGTGACCAGCGAACGCGAACAGAACCGCGAGGCCTTCGCCCGCGACGTGCTGGCGGTGACGGACCAGGCCTGGGCGCAGGGCGGCTATGACCGCTTCGTGCTGGGCGCGCCGCCCGCGATGCTGGGCGCGCTGCGCGCCGGCATGCCCGCCGACCTGGCCAAGGCGCTCGCCGCCGACCTGAACAAGGACCTCCTGGGGGTTGCAGCGGCCGACCTGCCGCGCCATTTCGAGGATGTGATCGTGTTCTGAGCCGGGGCCCGGCGCCCCGGCGCAACCCGCGGAGGCAGATATGTCCGACACACCCGACCCGACCCCCGATCCCGCCCGTGGCGCCCCCGACGCGCGGGCCGCCGAAACCCGCGCGGTCTGGGCCCGCGGCGGCTGGATGCTGGTGCTGCTGATCCTGTTCTCGATCGCCCAGACGCTGCTGGTGGCGACCGCCGTCCTGCAATTCGGCTGGATGCTGTTCACCCGGGCCAAGAACCCGCATATCGCCGATTTCGGCACCAGGCTGGGCAACTGGATGGCCGCCACCGCCCGCTTCCAGGCCGTGGCGAGCGACGAGAAACCCTTCCCCTGGACCGAGTGGAAATAGCCCGCCCGCGGTCTTCTTCTGGCCGGAAATATCCCCGCCAGAGGCCGCCGGGCGCCCGCCCTCGATGGGCGGGCGCCCGGCTTCCCGTCAATCTTCCATCGCCTCCAGCTCGTCGATCATGCCCTCGATCATCGACAGCCCCTTGTCCCAGAAGGCCGGGTCGCTGGCGCCCAGCCCGAAGGGCGCCAGCAACGCCTTGTGGTGCTTGGACCCGCCCGCCTTCAGCATCTCGAAATACTTGTCCTGGAACGCCGCGCCGCTTTCCTCGTAGACCGCGTAAAGCGCGTTCACCAACCCGTCGCCGAAGGCATAGGCGTAGACGTAGAAGGGCGAGTGGACGAAATGCGGGATATAGGCCCAGAAGGTTTCATACCCTTCCATGAACTCGAAGACCGGGCCCAGGCTCTCGCCCTGCACGCTCATCCAGATCTCGTTGATATCCTCGGGGGTCAGCTCGCCCTGCCGCCGCGCCGCGTGCAGCTTGCACTCGAAATCGTAGAACGCGATCTGGCGGACCACCGTGTTGATCATGTCCTCGACCTTGCCCGCCAGCAGGGTCTTTTTCTGCGCCGGCGTCTCGGCCTTGGCCAACAGCTTGCGGAAGGTCAGCATCTCGCCGAACACGCTCGCCGTCTCGGCCAGCGTCAGCGGCGTCGACGACAGCAACTCCCCCTGCGGCGCGGCCAGCACCTGGTGCACCCCGTGGCCCAGCTCGTGGGCGAGCGTCATCACGTCCCGCGGTTTGCCAAGGTAGTTCAGCATCACGTAAGGGTGCACATCCGTCACCGTCGGGTGGGCAAAGGCCCCCGGCGCCTTGCCCGGTTTCACCCCCGCATCGATCCAGCCCTTCTCGAAGAAGGGTTCGGCGATCTCGGCCATCCTGGGCGAGAAATCGGCATAGGCCTCCATCACGGTCGCCTTCGCCGTGTCCCAATCCACGGTCTTCGGCTCTTCGGTCGGCAGCGGCGCGTTGCGGTCCCAGACCTGCAGTTTCTCCAGCCCCAGCCATTTCGCCTTCAGCGCGTAATAGCGGTGCGACAGCCGCGGATAGGCCGCCACCACCGCGTCGCGCAGCGCCTCGACCACCTCGGGTTCCACGTCATTGGCCAGGTGCCGGCCGGTCTGCGGCGTCGGCATCTTGCGCCAGCGGTCCTCGACCTCCTTTTCCTTGGCCAGCGTGTTGTGCACGCGGGCAAAGGTCTTGATATGCGCGCCGAACACCTCGGCCAGCGCATGCGCCGCGGCTTCGCGTTTCGCGCGGTCCGGGTCGGTCAGGAAGTTCAGCGTGCCCTCGATCCCGAAGGCTTCGCCGTCCACCTCGAATTCCAGCCCCGCGATGGTTTCGTCGAACAGCTTGTTCCAGGCGCTGGCGCCGACCACCGACTGGTCATGCAGGAACTTCTCCAGCTCGTCCGACAACTGGTGCGGGCGCATCGCGCGCAGCCGGTCGAACACGGGCTTGTAGCGGGCCAGGTCGGCATTCGCGGCGAACAGCGCCTCCAGCTTCGCGTCCTCGATCCGGTTCAGTTCCAGCGTGAAGAAGACCAGCGGCGTGGTAAAGGTGGTGATCCGGTCCTGGCAGTCGGACAGGAACTTGGCGCGCTCGGCATCGACCGTGTTCTGGTAATAGCGCAGGCCCGCATAGGACATGATCCGCCCCGACACCCGGTTGATCGCCTCGTAGCGCTGCACGCAGCCCAGCATGCCCGCCGCGTCCAGCCCGGCCAGCTTGCCCTCGTAATCGGCGGCGAAGCCGGCGCATTCGGTCTCCAGCCAGCCCATGTCGCGCTCGATCTCGGGGGCGTCCGGGGCGGGGTACAGGTCGCTCAGGTCCCATTCGGGAAGGTCGCCCAGCCCCCCCTGGGCCGTGGCATTGGCATCGAAGACGGGCGCGGGATGGGGCAGGGGCATCGGGGTTCCTCGTTTCTGTCGCACTGGCCCAACACATAGGGTGCGGGGGGCAGGGGGATCAAGCGCGGCCGCGCCGGCGCCGGGGGCGTCAGCCCCCGGCGCCGGTCGCCTTGGCGAAGCCAAGGCGAAACCCCGTCCGCGCCCGGACCCCCGCCGCCGCGCGCCGATTGCCCTTGCATTCGCCCGCCCGCGTTGGAAGGCTGCCAGCCGAAGGCACGGCGCCCGCAGCGGCGCCGCCAGCAGGGAGTCCGCCCGTGTCAGATACCCGCGCGCACCGGCGCTTTCGCTCGCAGGAATGGTTCGACAACCCCAACAACCCGGGCATGACCGCGCTCTACCTGGAACGCTACCAGAACCAGGAATTCACCCGCGAGGAATTGCAGGGCGAACGCCCCGTCATCGGCATCGCCAATACCGGCTCCGACCTTGCCCCCTGCAACAAGATCCACGTGTTCCTGATGGACCGGATCAAGGCCGGCATCCGCGACGCGGGCGGCATCCCGATGGAATTTCCCGTCCACCCGATCCAGGAAACCGGCAAGCGGCCCACCGCCGCGCTCGACCGGAACCTCGCCTATCTCGGGCTGGTCGAGGTGTTGCACGGCTACCCGATCGACGGGGTGGTGCTGACCACCGGCTGCGACAAGACCACGCCCGCAATGCTGATGGGCGCGGCCACCGTGGATATCCCGGCAATCGCGCTGAATGGCGGCCCGATGCTGGACGGCTGGTGGAAGGGGCAGCGCGCGGGCTCGGGCACCATCGTCTGGGAATCGCGCCGCCTGCTCGCCGAGGGCAAGATCGACTATGACGAGTTCATGTCCCGCGTCTGCGCCTCGGCGCCGTCGCTGGGCCATTGCAACACGATGGGCACGGCGTCCACGATGAACGCCATGGCCGAGGCGCTGGGGATGAGCCTGACCGGCAACGCCGCGATCCCCGCCCCCTTCCGCGAACGCATGGCGATGGCCTACCAGACCGGGCGGCGCATCGTGGGGATGGTGCTGGATGACCTGAAACCCGCCGACATCCTGACCCGCGCGGCGTTCGAGAACGCCATCGTGGTCAACGCCGCCATCGGCGGGTCCACCAACGCGCCCCCGCACCTGCAGGCCATCGCGCGGCACGCGGGCGTGCCGCTCGACGTGAAAGACTGGGAAACCATCGGCTACGACGTGCCGCTTTTGGTCAACATGCAGCCCGCGGGCGAATACCTGGGCGAAAGCTTTTTCCGCGCGGGGGGCGTTCCGGCGGTGATGGCGGAACTGGCCAGGGCGGGCCGCCTGCACCTGGACGCACCGACCGCGACGGGCCGCCCGCTGGCCGAGGTGCTGGACGGCATCCACAGCCTCGACCACGACGTGATCCGCCCCTATGACGCGCCCCTGCGCCCCAATGCGGGGTTCAAGGTTCTGACGGGCAATCTGTTCGACTCCGCCCTGATGAAAACCAGCGTGATCTCGGACGATTTCCGCCGCCGCTTCCTGTCGGAACCGGGGCAGGAAGGCCTCTTCGAGGCCCGCGCCGTGGTCTTCGAAGGCCCCGAGGATTACCACGACCGGATCAACGACCCCGCGCTGGGCATCGACGAAAGGACCATCCTGTTCATCCGCGGCGCGGGCTGCGTCGGCTATCCGGGTTCGGCCGAGGTGGTGAACATGCAGCCCCCCGACGCGCTGGTCCGGCAGGGCATCCATCACCTGCCCACGGTGGGCGACGGGCGGCAATCGGGCACGTCGGAAAGCCCCTCGATCCTGAATGCGTCGCCCGAGGCGGCGGTGGGCGGCGGGCTGGCGCTTTTGCAGACCGGCGACCGGGTGCGGCTGGACCTGAACGCCTCGCGGATGGACGCGCTGGTGGACCCGGAAGAATGGGCCGCGCGCAAGGCGGCGTGGACGCCGCCCGAACTGCACCACCAGACCCCGTGGCAGGAGATCTACCGCACCCATGTCGGCCAGCTGGCCGAGGGCGGCTGCCTGGAACTCGCCACCGCCTATCGCCGCGTGGCGCAGGATCTGCCGCGCGACAACCACTGAAGGAAGACCCATGCAGACGATCCTGATCACCGGCGCGGGCAGCGGCATCGGCCGCGCAACGGCGCGCGCCTTCCTGGATGCGGGCTGGCGCGTTGCGCTGGCAGGCCGCCGCGCGGGCCCGCTGGAGGAAACCGCGGACGGCCACGAAAACGCCCTGGTGCTGCCCATGGACGTGACCGATGCCGACGCGGTGGCGGACGGGTTCGCCCGGATCGGGGCCGACTGGGGCCGGCTCGACGTGTTGTTCAACAACGCCGGCATCGGCCTGCCGTCCGCGATGATCGACGAGATCGCGGTCGAGGACTGGCGCGGGCTGTCCGCGATCAACATCGACGGCATGTTCCTGTGTGCCCGCGCGGCCTTTGGGCTGATGCGGCGGCAGGTGCCGCGGGGCGGGCGGATCATCAACAACGGCTCGGTCTCGGCGCATGTGCCGCGCTATGGGTCGGCGCCCTACACGATGTCGAAACATGCCGTGACCGGCCTGACCCGCGCGCTCAGCCTGGACGGGCGGCGCTTCGACATCGCCTGCGGCCAGATCGACATCGGCAACGCGCTGACCGAGATGGCGCAGCCGATGACCCGGGGCGTGCCCCAGGCCGATGGCCGCATCGCGGCCGAACCGGTGATGGACGTGGCCCATGTGGCCGCGTCGGTCCTGCACATGGCCTCGCTGCCCTTGTCGGCGAACGTCCAGTTCATGACGGTGATGGCCAGCGCCATGCCCTATATCGGCCGCGGCTGATCCAGTTGCGCGCCTTCGGCGCAAGCCTTTCCTCTCGGGTCCGGCCTTGCGGCCGGTCCCTCGGGCGGGCGCCTGGCCCTGCCCGGGCGGCGGGGGGGGCGGAGGCTCGACAGCGGCAGGCGGCAGGGTATACCGGTTGGACAGCCAGAACGGGAGGGTGCGATGAAGCTGTTGAGGGTGGGCCCGGCGGGCCAGGAGCGGCCGGCGGTGCTGGATGGCGAGGGGCGGGTGCGCGATTTGTCGGCCAAGGTGGCCGATTTCGCGGGCCGGGGCGTGTCGTTCGAGGCGCTCGACGCCATCCGCGCGCTGGATATCGCGGCACTTCCGGTGATCGAGGAACCGATGCGGGTGGGGCCCTGCCTGGCCTCGGTGCCCAATTTCCATTGCATCGGGCTGAACTATGCCAGGCATGCCGCCGAGACCGGGTTGACGCCGCCGGCCGAGCCGATCCTGTTTTCCAAAGCCAGTTCCGCGCTGTCGGGACCGTTCGACCCGGTGGTGATCCCGCGCGGGTCGGAAAAGGCCGACTGGGAGGTGGAATTGGGCGTCGTGATCGGGCGCGAGGCGCTGTACGTGTCCGAGGCGGATGCGCTGGACCATGTCGCGGGCTATTGCGTGGTCAACGACGTGTCTGAACGCGCCTTCCAGATCGAGCGGGGCGGGCAGTGGATCAAGGGCAAGTCGGCGCCAACCTTCGGCCCCGTGGGGCCGTGGCTGGTGACCGCCGACGAGGTGCCCGACCCGCAGGCGCTGGCGCTGTCGCTGGATCTGAACGGCGTGCGGGTGCAGGACAGCCACACCTCGGACATGATCTTTTCGGTGCGCGAGATCGTCAGCTACATGAGCCGGTTCATGGCGCTGATGCCCGGTGACATCATCGCCACCGGCACGCCCTCGGGCGTGGGCATGGGGATGAAACCGCAGCGGTTCCTGCGCCCCGGCGACGTGATGGATCTGCGCGTCGAGGGGCTGGGCGCCCAGCGCCAGGAGGTGGTGGCGGCCGGCTAGCGCGGCTTTCGGGTTTCGCCCCGGCTGGCGCCGGGGCGACCCGCGCGGGGGCGCTGCCCCCGCCGCCATCTGCGCTGACGCTGCGATGGCTGCCCCCGGAGTATTTCCGCCAAGAAAAAGCGGGATGGGCGCGGGACCGTGCCCGGGGGGCTCAGGCGAAGCGCACCGATTTCGACAGCGGCAATTCGCGGATGCGCTGGCCGGTGGCCGCGAAGATCGCGTTGGCCAGCGCGGGGGCGGCGGGCGGCACGGGCGGTTCGCCGATGCCGCGGATGCGCTCGCCGTTTTCCAGCCCGCGCACCGTGATCTCGGGGCACTCGGGCAGGCGCATCATCGGGTAGGCGTCGAAATTCTCCTGCTCGGGGCGGCTATCGGCATAGGTCAGTTCGCCGTGGATCGCGTGGGACAGGCCCCAGACCACGCCGCCCTGGACCTGGTTCTCGAAATTCACCGGGTCCAGCACGCGGCCCACCTCGGCCGCGACGAACACCCGGTCGATGCGGATGCCCCGGTCGGTCGCCGTCAACTCGACCACCTCGGCGCAGGGCACGCCGAAGGACAGCGTATAGGCCAGCCCGCGGCCGCGCCCCGGCCCCAGCGCGCCGCCCCAGCCGGACATTTCGCCCACCGCCTCCAGCACCGCGCGGGACGGCGCGTGGCTGCACAGCCGCAGCCGTTCGGCCAGCGGGTCGGCGCCCGCGGCATGGATCAGCTCGTCCAACAGGCATTCATGGAAGAACCCGTTCGCCGAGGCCCCCACCGACCGCCAGGAACTGATCGGCACGGTTTCCGGCGCGCGGTAGCCGGTGACGCGATAGGCGGGGATGGCGAAGGGCTGGTCCCAGGCGCCCGCGACGATGGCGGTATCCGCCCCCAGCGCGTTGAAGCCCAGCCGCCCCATCTGCGAGTCCGACACGGAAGGTGCGGCGATCGACAGATCCAGCGCCGCGACCCGGCCCTGCGAAACCCGGCCGCGGCCGCGGGCGATGGCGGCGGGGCGGGGGAAATCGTGGGTCATGTCCTCTTCGCGCGACCAGGTCAGCTTGACCGGCCGCCCCTCGGCGGCCCAGGCCAGCCGCACCGCCTGGGCGATGTAATCGTCCTCCAGCCGGCGGCCGAAACTGCCCCCCATCGGCAGCGCGCGCAGCACCACCCCGTCCTTTGGCAGGCCCGCCAGTTCGCGCGCGGTCTTTTCCGCGAAGCGCGGGATCTGGGTGCCCGCGCGGATCTCCAGCTGGCCGTTGCGGAACCACGCAAGCGCCGTCATCGGTTCCAGCGGGGCGTGGGCCAGGAACGGCACGCGGTATTCCGCCGTGACATCCGCGCCGTCCTCCAGCGCGGCCTCGATATCGCCCTCGTCCTTCAGGCGGCTGTCGCGCGCGTCCTCGGTGAAGGCGCCCGCGATACTGTCGAACAGCGCTTCGGTCGTCGCGGGATAGGGCGCGGGGCCCCAGTCGATCCGAATGGCCTTGACCGCCTCGAAGGCGCGCCAGGTGTTGTCGGCCAGCACGCCCACGCCGTCCTCCAGCCGCACCACCCGGACAACGCCGCGCATCGCCTCGGCGGCGCTGGCGTCGTAACCGGCCATGCCGCCGCCCCGGAGCGGGTTGGTCCGCACCGCGGCATACAGCATCCCCGGCAGCGCCTCGTCGATGCCATAACGCTGGGTGCCCGTGGATTTCGCCACGATATCAATCCGCTGCATCGGTCGGCCCAGGTAACGCCAGTCGGCCGGGTCCTTCAGCGCCACCTCGCGCGGCTCCAGCAGGCGGCCCGCCGCGGGGGCCAGCTCGACGTAACTCAGCCGGGTGCCGTCGGGGGCGATCACGACGCCGTCCTCGGTTCTCAGCGCGGACTCCGCCACCCCCAGCCGCCGCGCGGCGGCGGTGACCAGCATCGCCCGCGCCGTGGCCCCCGCGCGCCGCAGCCGGTCAAAGGCATCGGGCACCGTGGACGACCCCCCGGTGATCTGAAGACCCATCGCCTTGGCCACCATCGCCCCGGCGTCCCGCGCCCGTTCGGCCAGCCAGCCGTCATCGGTCGCGGCGAAGGGCAGGCCCTCGGGCACGATGGCGGCGTTGTAATAGGCCGCGGCCGGCGGCCCCGGATCGGTGCGCACCGCGTCCAGCGCAACGTCCATCTCCTCGGCGATCAGCGCGGCCTGGATCGAGGTTGCGCCCTGGCCCATGTCGGCGCGCGGCGTGATCAACGTGACCCCGCCCGCGTCGATCACCACATAGGGCGTCAGCGCCGCCACCCCGGGCGGCAAATCGTCGGCGAGCGGGCTGACGAAGGGCTGGCGCAGCGAGTAGACCCCCACCGCAAAGCCGCCCGCCACGCTCGCCGCCCCGATCAGGAAGCCCCGCCGCGCGATCTTTCCCAGGCCCGCCATCGCTCAGCCCCCCTTCATCTTGTCGGCCGCCAGCCGCACCGCCGCGCGGATCCGCGGATAGGTGCCGCAGCGGCACAGGTTGCCCCACAGCGCATCGCCGATCTGCGCGTCGCTGGGCGCGGGCGTCTCGGCCAGCAGGGCGGCGGCGGCCATGATCTGGCCCGACTGGCAATAGCCGCATTGCGCGACCTGCGTCTCGATCCAGGCGGCCTGCACCGGGTGCGGCGCCTGCGGCGTGCCCAGCCCCTCGATCGTGGTCACGGGCGCGTCCACGTCGCCCGCCGCCACCTGGCAGGACTGCACCGCGCGGCCCCCCAGGTGCACCGTGCAGGCGCCGCACTGGCCGATCCCGCAGCCGTATTTCGTGCCCGTCAGCCCCAGGATATCGCGCAACACCCACAACAGCGGCATGTCGGGGTCGACATCGACCTCGTGCTCGACCCCGTTCACGGTCATCTTCATCGTCTCGATCCTCTGGCCAGCGAATCCCTGATGGGCAACTAGTTCCTACAACGCATCAATCACGGGTTTCCGCCGGTGTTGATGTCGCGCCACCCCCGTCCCGCGCCGCGTTGGTTGTGGTCCGCAATGGCATCGCTATGCTCGGGCGCGCAAGGGGCAGAGCGCAGCCACGGGACGCAACGGAATGCAGCGACGGACGATCCAGACCCACCCGATCCAGGGGCAGAAACCCGGAACCTCGGGCCTGCGCAAGAAGACGCGCGTCTTCATGGGGCCGCATTACCTGGAGAATTTCGTCCAGGCGATCTGGCTGGGCGTGGGCGGCGTCAAGGGCAAGACCCTCGTGCTGGGCGG
The DNA here is from genome assembly GCF_004343075.1 of Rhodovulum marinum. GTDB lineage: Bacteria > Pseudomonadota > Alphaproteobacteria > Rhodobacterales > Rhodobacteraceae > Rhodovulum > Rhodovulum marinum. Next base: position 76,657 of record NZ_SLXP01000001.1, on the reverse strand, counting down.
CGACGGGCGCTATTTCAACGACCGCGCGGCGCAGGTGATCCTGCGCATGGCCGCCGCCGCCGGCGTGGCCAAGGTGATCGTCGGGCAGAACGCGCTTTTGTCGACGCCCGCGGCCTCGAACCTGATCCGCCAGCGCCGCGCCGATGGCGGCCTCATCCTGTCGGCCAGCCACAACCCGGGTGGGCCGGACGCGGATTTCGGCGTGAAATACAACACCGCCAATGGCGGCCCCGCCCCCGAGGAGATCACGAACCGCATCTACCAGCAGACGCAGCGGATGACCTCCTACGACATATTGGAGGCCCGCGACGTCGACCTGTCGCGGCTGGGCGCGGCGCGGCTGGGCGACATGGTGGTGGAAATCGTCGACCCGGTGGCCGATTACGCCTCGCTGATGGCGCGGCTGTTCGATTTCGACGCGATCCGGGCGCTGTTCGCGGACGGGTTCACGATGCGCTTCGACGCGATGCACGCGGTGACCGGCCCCTATGCCAGGGCGATCCTGGAAGAGACCCTGGGCGCGCCGCCGGGCAGCGTGGTGAACGCCACGCCCAGCCCCGATTTCGGCGGCGGCCATCCCGACCCGAACCCGATCTGGGCGAAACCGCTGGTCGACCTGGTGATGGGCCCGGACGCCCCCGATTTCGCCGCCGCTTCGGATGGTGACGGCGACCGCAACATGATTCTGGGCCGCGGCATCGTGGTGACACCGTCCGACAGCCTGGCGGTGCTGGCCGCGAACGCGCATCTCGCGCCGGGCTATCGCAAGGGTCTGGCGGGCGTCGCGCGGTCGATGCCGACCTCGCGCGCGGTCGACCGGGTCGCCGCGGCGCGGGGGCTGGACCTGTACGAGACGCCCACGGGCTGGAAATTCTTCGGCAACCTGCTGGACGCGGGGCGGGTGACGCTCTGCGGCGAGGAAAGCGCGGGCACCGGGTCGGACCATGTGCGCGAGAAGGACGGGCTTTGGGCCGTGCTGTTGTGGCTGAACATCCTGGCCGAGACGCGCGCCTCGGTCGCCGGGATGATGGCCGCGCATTGGCGGGAATTCGGGCGCAACTACTACGCGCGCCACGACTACGAGGCGCTGGAGACCGCCACCGCCGAGGCGATGATGGACGCGTTGCACGCCCGCCTGCCGGACCTGCCGGGGCAGAGCTTTGCCGGACGCCGGGTCGAGGCCGCGGATGCCTTCGCCTATGACGACCCCGTGGATGGCAGCCGTTCCGAGGGGCAGGGGCTGAGGATCCATTTCGAGGGCGGCGCGCGGGTGGTGTTCCGGCTGTCGGGCACCGGGACCGAGGGCGCGACGCTCAGGGTCTACCTGGAGGAGGTCGTGGACGACCCCGCCCGGCTGGACCTGCCGGTCGACGAGGTGCTGGCGGGCGTGATCGCCGCGGCCGAGGCGCTGGCCGGGATCGCCGCGCGCACCGGCCGCGAGGCGCCCGACGTGATCACCTGAGCCTCCCGCCCCCGGCCGGCGCGGGCCTGCGGCCCGCTTGTCCGGCGTTGGGCGTGGCGCGCCCGGCTGCGCCGGGCGCGGGCCTCCGGCGGGGATATTTCGGGCCAGAAGAAGCCTGCGCGCCGTGCGCTCAGGCGCCGGCGAACGGGTCGGGATCGTAGCCGACATGGGAGAGGTAGAGCCCGTGCGGCGGGCAGACCGGGCCGCAGGCGGCGCGGTCGCGGGCCGCGAGCGCGGTCTTGACCCGGTCGGGCGGCCAGGCCCCCGCGCCGACCCGTTCCAGCGTGCCGACGAGGCTGCGCACCTGGTTGTGCAGGAAGCTGCGGGCGCGCAAGGAGAAGCGGAATTCCTGGCCGCCGGGATAGGGCAGTTCCTCGATCTCCAGCGCGTCCAGCGTCTTGACCGGCGATTTCGCCTGGCAGAGCGAGGCGCGGAAGGTGGTGAAATCGTGCCGTCCGACCAGGTGGGCCGCGCCCGCCCGCATCGGCGCGAGGTCGAGCGGGTGGGCCACCTGCCACACGCGCCCGCGCTCCAGCGTCATGGGCGCGCGCCGGGCGACCAGCCGGAACAGGTAGCGCCGTTCGAGGGCCGAGAACCGGGCGTGGAAGTCGTCCGGCACCCGCGCGCAGGCCACCACCGCGACGGGGGCGGGTTTCAGGTGGTGGTTCAGCGCCTGGGCCAGGCGGAACGGCGCCCAGTCCTTTGCCAGGTCGCAATGGGCCACCTGGCCCAGCGCGTGCACCCCGGCATCGGTCCGGCCGGCCGCCGCGATGGAGGGCACGTCCGGGTCCAGACGCGCCAGCGCGGCCTCGAGCGCGCCCTGTACCGAGGGCTGGTCGGCCTGGCGTTGCCAGCCGGAGAACGGCGTGCCGTCATATTCGATCTTCAGCGCATAGCGGGGCATGGGCCGGGGTTACCGCGACAATGCTTCCTTGGCAATCGCGCCTGTCGGGGCTGGCACGCCGGCGCGCCCGTGCTTAACTTGGGCAGAGCCGTGAAAGGAGCGACTTTGCGCATTGGCGATCTTGCCGACGGGGTGACGCGCGGGGTGGAGGGGTTCGCCGCCTCGGTGTCCGAGACCTTCATGGAGCCGGTGATCCGGCTGGGCGTGACCGGGCTGTCGCGGGCGGGCAAGACCGTCTTCATCACCTCGCTGGTGGCCAACCTGATGGACCGGGGGCGGATGCCGCAGCTGCGCGCCGCGGCCTCGGGGGCGATTTCCTCGGCCTATCTGCAGCCCCAGCCGCACAACACCGTGCCGCGCTTCGATTACGAAACCCACCTGGCCGCGATCATCGGCCCGGACCCGCACTGGCCCGATTCGACCCGGGCGGTGTCGGAACTGCGCCTGTCGCTGAAGGTGCGGCAGGGGGGGCTTGGCGGGTTGCTGGGGGCGGTGACCGGGCCGCGCACGGTGCATCTGGACATCGTCGATTACCCCGGCGAGTGGCTTCTGGACCTGGCGTTGCTGGAAAAGGGCTATGCCGCCTGGTCGCGCGAGACGCTGGAGCGCATCGACCAGCGCCCCGGCGCACAGGGGTTCCGCGACGCGCTGGCCATGGCCGATCCGGCCGCGAAACTGGACGAGCCGGTGGCCCAGGCGTTGGCCGCGGCCTTTACCGCGCATCTGCAGGCCGCCCGCGCCGCCGGGTTTTCCGATTGCACGCCGGGCCGGTTCCTGTTGCCGGGCGAGATGGCCGGGTCCCCGGTGCTGACCTTCGCGCCCTTGCCCGCGCCGTCCGGCGCCACCCCCCGCGGCAGCCTTTGGCGCGAGATGGAGCGCCGCTTCGAGGCCTACAAGGCCGAGGTGGTCAAGCCGTTCTTCCGCGAGCATTTCTCGCGCATCGACCGGCAGGTGGTCCTGGTCGACGCGCTGGGTGCGATCCATGCCGGGCCCCGCGCGGTCGAGGATCTGCGCCGCGCGATGACCGAGATCCTGGGCGCCTTCCGGCCCGGGCGCAACGCCTGGCTGACGTCGCTCTTGCTGGGCAAGCGGGTGGAAAGGATCCTGTTCGCCGCGACCAAGGCCGACCATCTGCACCACACCCAGCACCCGCGCCTGACCGCGATCATGCAGGCGCTGATGCGCGATGCGCGGCGCCGGGCCGATTTCGCGGGCGCCGAGACCGCCGCCATGGCCATCGCCGCGCTGCGTGCCACGGTCGAGGAAACCCGCGAGCAGGGCGGCGAAAGCTATGAGTGCGTGCGCGGGCGGCTGTTGGAAAACGGGCGCGAGGCCGCGCTTTATCCCGGCGAGTTGCCCGAGGATCCGGCCGCCCTGCTGGACCCGGCGCGCGACGGGGCCGAGCACTGGCTGGACGCCGAATACGACGTTATGCGTTTCGCGCCTGCCCGCCTGACGCTGCGCCCGGGCGACGGGCCGCCGCATATCCGCCTGGACAAGGCGGCCGAGTTCCTGATCGGGGATCGGCTGGGATGACCCGCCGTCCGGTGCTGTTCGACCTTGGTGGCGGGGGCGAAAAGCCCGCCGAGGGGGGCGCCGGGCCGGACGACCCCGGCCGCGAGGCGCGCGAAAAGGCGGCAGAGCGGGCCGCGGCCGAACGGGCCGCAGCCGCACAGGCCGCGGCGGAGAAAGCGGCGCAGGAACAGGCCGCGCGCGAGCGGGCCGAAGCCGCCCGGGAACGCGCCGAGCGTGAGCGGGTTGAGGCCGAGCAGGCCGCGCGGGAACAGGCGGAACGACAGGCGGCGGAGCGCGAACGGATGGACCGGGAACAGGCAGAGCGGGAACAGGCCGAACGCCGCGCGGCCGCGCGGGCGCAGGCCGCCGAAGGCGCGCGCGCCAAACCCGCCCGCGCGCCGCGGCTCTTCGAGGAAACCGCCGCCGCCCCGCTCTCGCCCGCCGAGGCGCCCCCGGTGCCCGACCCCGAAGCGCCGCCGCCCCCCCAAGGCCGCGCGATGCAGACCGTGGCGCTTCTGGCGGCGCGGCGCCCCTCGCGGCTGATGCGGTTCTTCTGGTCGGCGCTGGCCGCGCTGATCGGTTTTGCCGCCTCGGTCGCGGCCTGGGATTTCGTCACCGGCCTGTTGATCCGCAACCCCATCCTGGGCGGGATCGCGGCCGTGCTGATCGGGCTGGTGCTGCTGGCGCTGGCCCTTATCACCCTGCGCGAAATGGCGGCCTTTGCCCGGCTGCGCCGGCTCGACCGGTTGCACGCTGAATCGGACGCGGCGTTGGCCAGCCACGACATGACCGCCGCCCGCGCCGTCCTCGACAAGCTGATGGCGCTTTACGCGGGCCGCGAGGATACCAGTTGGGGCCGCCGCAACCTGGCCGAGCGGCGCGACGAGATCCTCGATGCCGACGCGCTTCTGGGCCTGGCCGAGCGCGAATTGCTGGCCCCGCTCGACGCCGCCGCCACCCGCGAGATCGAGGCCGCCGCCCGCCAGGTCGCCACCGTCACCGCCATCGTCCCGCTGGCATTGGCCGACCTTCTGGCCGCGCTCACCGCCAACCTGCGCATGATCCGCCGCATCGCGGAAATCTATGGCGGGCGCGGCGGGCTGTTCGGCAGCCTGCGGTTGGCCCGCGCGGTGATGACCCACCTTGTGGCCACCGGCGCCGTGGCCATCGGCGACGACATGATCGGGTCGATCGCCGGGGGCGGGGTGCTGGCCCGCGTCTCGCGCCGGTTTGGCGAGGGCGTGGTCAACGGCGCGCTCACCGCCCGCGTCGGCGTCGCCGCGATGGAGGTCTGCCGCCCGCTGCCCTTCCGCGAAACCCGCCGCCCCTCGGTCGGCGCGCTGGTCAAACGCGCGCTTGCGGGCCTGTTCAGCAAGGCCGACGCCTGATCCCCGCGGCCGCGCGTCCCTTTACGCCCCCGCCCGCGCGCCCTATAAGCGCGCCCATGATGCACCGCCCCGCGCTCATCATTCGAATTACCGGCCCGGCGCTCTGACCCAGAGCCGCCGGGACAAGGCGCTTGACCCTTCGCGCCGCGCCTTTCACACACAGCCCCAGACCGTTTGCCCGAGGACCCCGTCCCATGTGTGCCGACACGCCCGACTACAAAGACACCCTCAACCTGCCCGAGACCGAATTTCCCATGCGCGCGGGCCTTCCCGCCCGCGAACCCGGCTGGCTTGACCGCTGGGCGCGCATCGGCATCTATGACCGCCTGCGCGAGAAGACGGGCCGCCCGCCCTTCATCCTGCATGACGGCCCGCCCTATGCGAACGGCCACCTGCATATCGGCCACGCGCTGAACAAGATCCTCAAGGATTTCATCGTGCGCAGCCAGCAGATGATGGGCAAGGACGCCCGTTACGTGCCCGGCTGGGACTGCCACGGCCTGCCGATCGAGTGGAAGATCGAGGAACAATACCGCGCCAAGGGGCTGGACAAGGACAAGGTCGACGTCGTCGATTTCCGCCAGGAATGCCGCCGCTTTGCCGAGGGCTGGATCGACATCCAGCGCGAGGAATTCAAGCGCCTGGGCATCACCGGGAACTGGGCCGACCCGTATCTCACGATGGACTACCACGCCGAGGCCGTGATCGCGCAGGAATTCATGAAACTCCTGATGAACGGTACGCTCTACCAGGGCTCCAAACCCGTGATGTGGTCGCCCGTCGAGAAAACCGCGCTGGCCGAGGCCGAGGTCGAATACCACGACCACCAAAGCCACACGATCTGGGTGAAGTTCCCGGTCGTGGCCGCGTCGTCCTTTGCCGATAAGGACGCCTGCATCGACACCGACCTCCTGTCGGCCCAGGTCGTCATCTGGACCACCACCCCCTGGACCATCCCGCAGAACCGCGCGGTCTGCTACGGCCCCTCCATCGCCTATGGCCTGTACGAGGTCACCGGCACGCCCGAGGAAAGCTGGGCCAAGGTGGGCGACCGTTACCTCTTGGCCGATGCGCTGGCCGAGGACGTCATGCGCAACGCCCGCCTCGAACCCTCGATGTATACCCGCCTGCGCGACGTCCCGGCGGATGAACTCGCGGGGCTGACCCTCGCCCACCCGCTGCGCGGCGTCGAGAACGGCAACGGCGAATGGGACTATGACGTGCCGATGCTGCCCGGCGACCACGTCACCGACGACGCGGGCACGGGCTTCGTGCACACCGCGCCCAGCCATGGCGATGACGACTACCAGATCGGCCTGAAATTCGGCCTGCCCATGACCTATAACGTCATGGAAGACGGCTCCTACCGCGCCGACCTGCCGCTGTTCGGCGGCGCCGTCATCACCAAGCCCAACGGCAAGGAGGGCGACGCCAACCGCCGCGTGATCGACGCCCTCGTCGCGGCCGGCGCCCTGATCGCCCGGGGCCGGCTGAAACACAGCTATCCCCATAGCTGGCGGTCCAAGGCGCCGCTGATCTACCGCAACACGCCCCAATGGTTCGCCGCCATCGACAAGACGCTCGACGACGGCATGGGCACCTACGGCGACACGATCCGCAGCCGCGCCCTCACCTCCATCGACCAACTGGTGAAATGGACGCCGCAGACCGGGCGCAACCGCCTTTACTCGATGATCGAGGCCCGCCCCGACTGGGTGCTGTCGCGGCAACGCGCCTGGGGCGTGCCGCTGACCTGTTTCGTGAAAAAGGGCGCGCAGCCGACCGACCCCGATTTCCTGCTGCGCGACCCCGCCGTCAACGCCCGTATCGTGCAGGCGTTCGAGGAAGAGGGGGCAGACGCCTGGTATAAACCCGGCGCCAAGGAACGCTTCCTCGGCAACGACCACGACGCGGACGACTACGACCAGGTCTTCGACGTGCTCGACGTGTGGTTCGATTCCGGCTCCACCCACGCCTTCGTGCTGCGCGACCGCGCCGACGGGTCCGAGGACGGCCTCGCCGATCTGTATCTGGAGGGCACCGACCAGCACCGCGGCTGGTTCCATTCCTCGATGCTCCAGGCCTGCGGCACCATCGGCCGCGCCCCCTATCGCGGCGTGCTGACCCACGGCTTCACGCTCGACGAGAAGGGCAACAAGATGTCCAAGTCCTTGGGCAACACCGTCGCGCCCGAGGAAGTGGTCAAGCAATACGGCGCCGATATCCTGCGCCTCTGGGTGGCGCAGTCGGACTATACCGCCGATTTGCGCATCGGCCCGGAAATCCTGAAGGGGGTGGCCGACAGCTATCGCCGGCTTCGCAACACCATGCGGTTCCTGCTGGGCAACCTCGCGGGCTTCACCGAGGCCGAACGCGTCGACCCCGCCGACATGCCCGAACTCGAACGCTGGGTGCTGCATCGCCTCGCGGAACTGGATGACACCGTGCGCCAGGGCTTCGACGCCTACGATTTCCAGGGCGTGTTCCAGGCGCTGTTCAACTTCGCCACGGTGGACCTGTCGTCCTTCTACTTCGACATCCGCAAGGACGCGCTCTATTGCGACGGCCCCGACTCGCTCCGCCGCAAATCCGCGCGCACCGTGCTGGATATCCTGTTCCACCGGCTCACCACCTGGCTCGCCCCGATCCTGGTGTTCACGATGGAGGATGTCTGGCTCGACCGCTTCCCGGGCGAGGACAGTTCCGTCCACCTCCAGGACATCCCCGAAACCCCGCAGGCCTGGCGCGATGACGCGCTGGCCGCGAAATGGGCGGGCCTGCGCCGGGTCCGCCGCGTGGTTACCGCCGCCCTCGAAATCCAGCGCCGCGACAAGGTGATCGGCGCCAGCCTCGAGGCCGCCCCGGTGGTCCACGTGCAGGACGCCGAAACCCTCGCCGCGCTGAAGACCGTCGATTTCGCCGATATATGCATCACCTCGGCCGTCCAGCTGACCGGCGATCCCTCCCCGAACGAGGCCTTCCGCCTGCCCGAGGTGGACGGCGTCGGCGTGGTCTTCGAAAAGGCGGACGGTCAGAAATGCGACCGCTGCTGGAAAATCCTGCCCGACGTGGGCCACCACGCCCACCCGGGCACCTGCGCGCGCTGCAACACGGCGCTGGGCTAGGGAACAAGGGGCCCGGCATCCCCGGGCCCCTTGCCGCGTCGTCAGGCGCGCTAGCCCGCCGCGATCAGCATTTCCTGCATCGTGGCATACAGCTCTTCGGCATAGGCGCTGCTACTGTCACTGGCGGTGCCGTTCATCGCGGCCGCGTCCTCGATCAGGCTCAGCACGATCGACTCGCTTTCGCTCATCCCACCGCTGCCACCGCCCGGTCCGCCCATGCCGCCGCCGCCCGGTCCGCCCATGCCGCCGCCGCCCTGCGGGGGCGGGGGCGGGGGCATGTCGCCCTCACCGCCCGGCGTCGTGGCCGCGCGATGGGTCTCCAGCTCGTCCGCCGACAGCAACCCGTCGCCATCGCCATCCACCTCGGACCAGTTTTCGGAATTGATCAGGTTTTCCAGAAAGCTGTCCGACACCTCGCCATAGGACAGGCCGCCATCGCCGTCGCTGTCCAGGCTCGACACGACCTCGCTGATCGACCCGGCGCCCGCCTGGCTGGTCTTGCTGTCCTGTGGCGGGGGCGGCGGGGGCGGGGCCGTCCGGGCGGCGGATGTCCCGCCAAAACCTGGCGAACTCGACATCGTCACGTTCATCTTGTCACCTATTCAACACTTCTGGTGCACGCACCCGCTCCGGGTTATCCCCGGTAAACTCCGCAATCGCGCGCAAAATATGGCGAAAGCGCGGCGATTTCTTCCGTACCCCCTTGAAACGCCAAGACCGTTCCGATGCACCCGCCGCCCGATACCGCCCTCGATCCCCTCCTTCTGGACCTCGCCCACCGGCGCGGCCCGGGCAAGACCTTCTGCCCCTCCGAGGCCGCCCGCGCCCTGTCCGCCGACTGGCGCCCGCTGATGCCCGCCATCCGCGCCGCCGCGGCCCGGCTGCAGGCGCAGGGGCGGCTTCAGGCCACGCAAAAGGGCGTGCCCGTCGATCCCGCAACCGCGCCCGGCCCGATCCGGCTGGGCCTGCCGCGAACGGCCCCAACCCCCTGACCCGCGTGGCTTCTTCTGGCCGGAAATATCCCGGGGGTGAGGGGCGTCAGCCCCGAGGGGGCAGCGCCCCCTCCGCCGGTCGCCCCGGCGCCAGCCGGGGCGAAACCCCTTACGGCCCTAGCGCCGCGCCGGCACGATCTGCTGCACGATCCCCGCGCCCAGCAGGTAGACGCTGGTGCCCGCCAGGATCCAAACCTCCCATGGCCGGGTCGCGAAATCATGCCAGGCCGCCCAGCCCGCCACCCCCGTCCAGACCAGCGCCACCGGCAGCGACAGCGCCCGCCCGCGCGCCGTGCGCACCGGATGGATGAATTTCAGCGGCAGGAACATCGCCACCGCCAACACCGCCACCACCGCCAGGATCACCACGGTCCCGGGCGTCAGCGCGAACAGCACCAGCACCACCATGTTCCAGCAGGCCGGGAACCCCCGGAATGACCCGTCATCGGTCTTCATCCGGGTGTCGGCGAAATAGATCACGCTGGCAAAGGTGATGATTATGATCGCGATCCACCCGGTCCAGCCCGGCAACAACCCCGACTGGAACAACGCGAAACTGGGGATGAACACGTAGGTCAGGTAATCGACGATCAAATCCATCAGCACCCCGTCGATCCGGGGGGCGTTGCTGCGCACGTCGAACCGGCGCGCCAGCGGGCCGTCCAGCCCGTCCACGGCAAAGGCCACCACCAGCCACAGGAACATCACGTCCCACGCCTCCTGCGCCGCGGCCAGCAGCGCCAGCATCGCGAACACGGCCCCCGTGGCCGTCAGAAGGTGAACCAGAAGGGCGCGCAGCGCAGGGGTCATTCAACTTTCTTCACGGATTCGATGCGCCCGCGCAATCGCAAACCCGCGCTCACGCCTTGGGGTGGGCGGCCTCGTAGACCTCCATCAGGCGGGCGGTGTCCACCGCCGTATAGGCCTGCGTGGTCGACAGCGAGGCATGCCCCAGCAGTTCCTGGATCGCCCGCAGATCGCCCCCCGCGCCCAGCAGGTGCGTCGCGAAACTGTGGCGCAGGGCATGCGGCGTGGCGCTGGCCGGCAGGCCCAGCCGCGCCCGGGTCTGCTCCATCGCGCGGGCCACCAGCCGCGGGTTCAGCGCGCCGCCCCGCGCGCCGCGAAACAGCGGCCCCTCGGGCGGCAACTCGAACGGGCAGACCGCCAGGTAGGCGTCGACCGCATCGCGCGCCGCCGGCAGCACCGGCACGATGCGTTCCTTGCCGCCCTTGCCGGTGATCCGCAGGCTGCCGGGCAGCGGCGCATCGCACGCCTTCAGCCCCAGCGCCTCGGAAATCCGCAAGCCACAGCCATACAGCAACGTCACCACCGCCGTGTCGCGCGCCGCGATCCAGGGGTCGCGCGCCGTCTCGCCCACGGTGTCCAGCACCTCGCGCGCGGCGTCCTCGGTCAGCGGGCGGGGCAGCTTGCGGCGGAATTTCGGCGCGCGCACGGACAGCACGGCGGTCGGTTCGATCCCCGCCCGCCGCCCGTACCAGCGAAAGAACCCCTTGACCGCCGACAGGGCGCGCGCCAGCGACCGCGCACCCAGCCCCCGCCCGCGCTCATGCGCCATCCAGGCGCGCATGTCGCGCAGCTCCATCGCGGCCAGCCGCGCGGGCCCCGCCGGCGCCCCGTCATATTCGGCCAGGAAGGCCAGGAACCCGGTCACATCGGCGCCATAGGCGCGCAGCGTGGCCTCGGCCGTGGCGTTCAGCGCGCGTTCCTCGGCCAGCCAGTCGGCCAGTGCGTCACGCGCGGCCGGCGACAGCGCCAGGCTCACCCCAGGAAACGGCGCATCGTGCGGTCCACGACGCCGCCCAGGAAGGCCAGCAGGTCGGTGCCCTGGTTCGGCGCGAACAGGTGCGGGTCCTCGGACCCCATCGCGATCATCCCCGGCAGCCGCCCGGGCCCGAAATCCAGCCGCAGCAGCGCCTCGGACCGGATATCGGCGGCCTTTTCGCCATACAGCGCCGTGCTGCCCGGCACCTGCTGGCGCAGCGTCACGTCGCGCAGGCTGCGGCCATGGGCGCCGCCGGCATAGGCCTCGGTGAACCCGGCGGGGACGACCTGCACCACCTCGCCCAGCGCCGACAGGACCGCTTCCTCGGCGTCATCGTGGCTTTCCAGCAACAGGCGCAGGCAATCGATGCGCAGGATCGCCGCCACCTCGCCCGACAGCGCGGCCAGGAACCCGCCGAAATCGTCGGGTTCCAGCAGCGCCAGAACCGCGCGGTGCACCTGGTTGGTGCCCGCCAGGTTCTCATAGGCCGCCGCGATCACCGACCGGTGGGTTTCCTCCAGCCGGTCCAGCCGCGCCTCCAGCCGTTCCATCGCGATGCCGCGCAGATCGACGATATTGCCGCCCATCATGCGTTCGTTGGCCGCGACCAGCGCGCGCATCACGTCCGGGTCGTCCAGGATCACGTCGGGGTCGGCAATGATCTTCGCACGAAGATCGTCCGCGAAAGCGGGGGCGGGGGAACTGCTCATGTCGGCCTCTTTGGCTTTTTGTCGTTTCCCCGCAGTCTACACGATGTTCAGACGATTTTCTGCCCCGTTTTTTCCCAATCCTGCAGGAACGTCGCCAGGCCCTTGTCGGTCAGCGGGTGGGCGGCCATCTTCTTCAGCACCTCGGGCGGCGCGGTGGCGATGTCGGCGCCGATCTTCGCGGCCGTCGTGACGTGGTTGACCGACCGGATCGAGGCGGCCAGTATCTCGGTCCCGAAGCCGTAATTGTCATAGATCGTCCGGATATCGGCGATCAGCTCCATGCCGTCGAGATTGATGTCGTCCAGCCGCCCGATAAAGGGCGAGATGAACGTGGCCCCCGCCTTGGCGGCCAACAACGCCTGCGCGGCCGAGAAACACAGCGTGACATTGACCATGTGCCCTTCGCCCGTCAGCGCCTTGCACGCCTTCAGCCCGTCCCAGGTCAGCGGCACCTTGACCGCGATATTCGGCGCGATCTGCGCCAGCTTGCGGCCCTCCTCGATCATCGCGGGCGCCTCGGTCGCGACCACCTCGGCCGAAACCGGCCCCTCGATCATCTCGCAGATTTCCTGCGTCACCTCGCGGATGTCGCGCCCCGATTTCAGGATCAGCGACGGGTTGGTGGTCACGCCGTCCACCATGCCCAGGTCGTTCAACTCGCGGATGGCCGCCACATCGGCGGTATCGACGAAGAATTTCATGGCGTTGCCTCTTGTGCTGGTGGGATATGTCGCGTTTCTGATACCGGATGCGCCCGCGCTCCGAAAGCCCGTCTTTGGATGGCCCGCCCGTGGCTGAGGGCTTTGCCCCGGGCGCGCGTCTTGGCGTGCTGACGGCCGAACCGCTGGGCCGGGTGCTGGATTACCGCGCCCCCGAAACCGGCTGCCGCACCGGCGATTTCGTCGAGGTGCCGCTGGGCCCGCGCCGGGTGCTGGGCGTGGTCTGGGGGCCGGGCGAAAGCGATCTGGATTTCGCCCGCCTGCGCCCCGTCAACCGCGTGCTGGACGCCGCCCCCATGCGCGACGAGATGCGCGGCTTTCTCGAACGCGCCGCCGATTACACGCTGACGCCGCTTTCGGCGATGCTGCGGCTGGCCACCCGCGCGCCGGGCCTGGGCGACCCGCCCTCGATGCAGAAAATCTATCGCCGCGGCCCCGGCACGCCCGACCGCATGACGCCCGCCCGCACCCGCGTGCTGGACACGCTCGACGCCTATGGCGGGCTGGCCTTCAGCCTGGGCGAGTTGTCGGCCGAGGCGGGCGTCTCTACCGGGGTCATCAAGGGCCTTATCCCCTCGGCCGCCGTGCTGGAGGAAGACACCCCCCGCGACCGCCCCTATCCCCGCCTCGACCCGGCCCGCCCCGGCGTGGCGCTCGCGGACGACCAGCAACAGGCCGCCGCGCGGCTTTGCGCGGGCGTGGCGGCGGGGGGCTATGGCACCACCCTGCTCAAGGGCGTGACCGGGTCCGGCAAGACCGAGGTTTACCTTGAGGCCGTCGCCGAATGCCTGCGCCATGGCCGCCAGGCGCTTGTCCTCCTGCCGGAAATCGCGCTGACCGCCGAATTCCTGGCCCGGGTCGAGGCCCGCTTCGGCGCGCGCCCCGCCGAATGGCATTCCGGCGTCACCATGGTCGAACGCCGCCGCCTGTGGCGCATGGTCGGGCAGGGCGGCGCGCAACTGGTCGTGGGCGCGCGCTCCGCGCTGTTCCTGCCGTTCCGCGACCTCGGCCTGATCGTGGTGGATGAGGAACACGACAGTTCCTACAAGCAGGAAGAGGGCGTCCTGTACAACGCCCGCGACATGGCCGTTCTGCGCGCCTCGCTCTGTTCCGCGCAGGTGGTCTTGGCCTCGGCCACGCCGTCGCTGGAAAGCTGGGCCAATGCCGAGGCCGGAAAATACGCGCGCCTCGATCTGACCTCGCGTTTCGGCAAGGCGGAACTGCCCGACATGGAAGCGCTGGACATGCGGGCCGAGGATACGGCCCCCGGCCGCTGGATCTCGCCCAGCCTGGAACAGGCGGTGCAGGACCGGCTGGCGGCCGGGCGGCAGTCGCTTCTGTTCCTCAACCGCCGGGGCTATGCGCCCGTCACCGTCTGCCGCGCCTGCGGCCACATGATCGCCTGCGACCAGTGCGATGCGCGCATGGTCGAACACCGTTTCCTGCAACGCCTCGTCTGCCACCAATGCGGCGAGACGAAACCGATCCCCGCCGCCTGTCCCTCCTGCAAGGTCGAGGGAAAACTGGCCCCCGTCGGCCCCGGCGTCGAGCGGCTGGCCGAGGAAACGCAGGCGCTGTTTCCCGAGGCGCGCGTCGCGGTGCTGTCGTCGGACCTGTTCGGCTCGGCCCGCGCGCTCAAGGCCCAGATCGAGGCCATCGCGTCCGGGCAGGCCGACATCATCATCGGCACGCAGCTGGTCGCCAAGGGGCACAATTTCCCGCTGCTGACGCTGGTGGGCGTGATCGACGCCGATCTCGGCCTTCAGGGCTCCGACCTGCGCGCCGCCGAACGCACCTTTCAATTGATGCGCCAGGTGGCGGGGCGCGCGGGGCGGGGGGCGGAACGCGGGCTGGCGCTGCTCCAGACCTTTCAGCCCGACCACCCGGTGATCCGCGCGATCCTGACCGGCGACGAGGAAGGTTTCTGGCGGGCCGAGGCCGCCGAACGCCGCGCCGCCGGCGTGCCGCCCTATGGCCGGATGGCGGGCATCATCATCTCCGCCCCCGAGGCGAAACCCGCCTTCGACCTTGGCACCCACCTGGCCCGCAACGACGCGCCCCTGCGCCGGATCGGGGCGCAGCTTTACGGCCCCGCGCCCGCGCCCATCGCGCGCATCCGCGGCCGCCACCGGGTGCGGATGCTGATCAAGGCCGACAAGGCCGCGCCGCTGCAATCGGCGATCCGCGCCTGGCTCGCGCCGGTCAAGCTGCCCGCGCAGGTCCGGCTCGCGGTCGATATCGACCCGCAAAGTTTCTTTTGACGCCGCGTTCGGGCCGCGCGCGGAGTCCGACAAAGCTCATATGGAATTCATATGGGAATCATATGCGATTCATATCGCCGAGTCCGGCCCCTCAGACCGGTTTCGCGGCGCCCTTGGGCTGGTCGATCAGGTAATCGGTGGCCATCCCCCCGATCCACATCGACAACAGCGCCAGCCACATCGTGCCGGCAAAGATCGACCCGCCGGTGACGCCCGCCCCGATCGAACAGCCCCCCGCCAGCATGCCCCCGAACCCCATCAGCGCGGCCCCGATCATCGCCTTGCGCATGTTCACCTCGGACTCGAAGCCCTGGAATTTCAGGTCCCCGCAGATCCAGGCGGCCAGGAACGATCCCAGGAACACGCCGGGCACCAGACCGATGTCGAATTCCAGGATCGCGGGCCGTTCCAGGAAGAACATCAAGGTGTTGGCCGACGGCCCGGTAAAGGTCAGGCTTTCGATCTGGGTGGGTTCGAAACTGACCTGCGACAGCCCGAAGGTCAGCACCCAGCCCACCGCCACGGCAAAGCCCACGCCCGCCCCGAAGAACAGCTTGCGGAACGAGATCCGGTTCCGCCTGGCCAGCCACAGCGCCAGCGCGGCAAAGAAAAATCCCAGCAAAAGACCAGATATATCAGGCAGATGCGCGGCCTTTATCAGGTTAACGTTGCGCCCGCCCGGGGTGACCCAAAGTGCTGCCAGCTTGTCGCGCAGGGGTGACAGCCAGCCATGCAGGCTCATCTGCGCCAGCACCGCGAAGATCAGCCCCGAGATCACCGACCGCAGGTTCCCCGTCGCCGCCAGCACCAAGAGTCGCCCCGGGCAGCCGCGCGCCAGAACCATGCCCGCGCCGAAGATCAGCCCGCCGATGATCGCCCCCGACCATGAGCCGGTGACCGCCATCATCCGCGCATCCTCGGCGCGCATCAGCCCCATCAGGTCGGCGCCCTGCACCCAGACCAGCGCGGTCGAGAAACACAACAGCCACACCGCCATGCGCGGACCCAGCGACCCGCGGGCGAACTCGATGGTGGCCGCGCGCAGGCAAAAGGCCGACCGCTGCGCCGCCACGCCGAAGATCACGCCGGTCATCAACCCGAACAGCGCCGCCGTCGGCGATTCGCCGATACGCTCCACGATCGCCAGAATGTCCATGACGCGTGTCTCCCGTGCTCCCTGCGCCGATGTTTCCCGCCATCGCGCCCGACCCGCCTTGATTTAGATCACGCCTGTCCCCGCCCATGGCACAGGATGTCGCAGCCCGCCGCGCCCGTCCGATCGCCCGAAAGCGACGCTTGCGGGGTCGCACATGGGCGGGACGGCCCCCGCCGCGCGGCCCTATCTGCGAAACAGGGACAGGCCAGGCAGGGAGGCGCGCGGCACATGGACATGACACCCCTTGAGACGCTGCGCGAGCGGGCGTTCTCGGTCAACGGGTTCACCCTTGAACGCGAGGGCGGCACCGACCCGGCCTTCGGCAATGTCACCTGGCGCACGCTGATCTGCGCCGACCGCCAGCCCTCGCGGCATTTCGTGCTGGGTTTCGCCGAATTCGGGCCGATGGGCACGCTGCTGGCCCACCGCCACGCGCATGCAGAATTCTACCTGGGCTTCAGCGGCGACGGGGTGGTCACGGTCGAGGGCGAGACGCACCACATCGCCCCCGGCGTCGCGATCTACCTGCCGCCCGATGCGGAACATTCCGTGCTGGCCGGGCCCCAGGGGCTGTGCTTTGCCTATGGCTTTCCGACCGACCGGTTCGCGGATGTCCAGTATCGCTTCAGCGCGGCGGCCGAGCCGGGCTGATTTCCCTCGCCAAGGCCGCGGGGCGGGATTATTGATCCTGCGATGAAATCCCGTTTCGCCCCCCTGGCCCTGGATCAGGCCGAAACCCTGCCGCTCTGGCGGCGGCCGGTGTCTCTGTTGTTCGTGCTGGCCTTTGCCATGCCGGTGGCCTTTGCCACCTGGTCGGCGCTGTTGAACAATTTCGTCATCGAGGCCGCGGGCTTTACCGGGGTGGAAATCGGCTGGCTGCACACGGTTCGGGAAATCCCCGGCTTCCTGGCGGTGGGGGTGATCGCGCTGATCCTGTTCATCCGCGAACAGATCCTCGGCATCGTCTCGCTGGTCATGCTGGGCGTGGCGACCGCGGTCACCGCGTGGTTCCCCTCGCTGGGCGGTCTGCTGGCGGTCACGCTGATCAGTTCGATCGGGTTCCACTATTTCGAGACGGTCAACCAGTCGCTGCAACTGCAATGGATCGACAAGGACCGCGCGCCGCAAACGCTGGGCTGGCTGGTCGCCGCCGGCTCGGCGGCGTCGCTGCTGGCCTATGGCCTGTTGGTGGTGACGTGGAAGGCGTTCGAGCTGTCCTACAACTTCGTCTACCTAGCGGCGGGGGGCTTTACCGCCGCGGTGGCGCTGTTCTGCCTGTTCGCTTATCCCCAGTTCGAGGCGCCGAACCCGCAGGTGAAACGGCTGATCCTGCGGCGGCGCTATTGGCTGTATTACCTGCTTCAGTTCATGTCGGGCGCGCGGCGGCAGATTTTCGTCGTGTTCGCGGCCTTCATGATGGTGGAAAGGTTCGGCTTCGAGGTGCACGAGGTCACGGCGCTTTTCCTGATCAACTTCCTCGCGAACATGGCCTTTGCGCCCCTGATGGGGCGGGCCGTGGCGAAATGGGGCGAGCGGCGCGCGCTGGCCTTCGAATATGTCGGGCTGATCGCGGTGTTCCTGGCCTATGGCGGGATCTACTATTTCGGCTGGGGTGTGGCGCTGGCCGCGGCGCTTTACGTCATCGACCACCTGTTCTTCGCGCTGGCCTTCGCGCTGAAGACCTATTTCCAGAAGATCGCGGACCCGGGCGACATCGCCCCCACGGCCGCGGTGGCCTTCACCATCAACCACATCGCCGCGGTGTTCCTGCCCGCCACGCTGGGCTATCTGTGGGTGACCTCGCCGGGCGGGGTGTTTGCGCTGGCCGCGGGCATGGCGGGGCTGTCGCTGATGCTGGCGCTGATGATCCCGCGCCACCCCGAACCGGGCAACGAAACGATCTTTTCCGGGCTGATCGCCACGCCCGCGGAATAGCGGGCTATTCGCCCCGGCGCCGCAGCCAGTCCATCACCGCGGGCCGCACCGATTGCGCGCCGCTGGCACGTGCCGCGTCGATCACCGCGCGCGCCTCGGCCAGGTCCGACTTGCGCAGCATGTGCTTGACCGGCCCGATGGACGCCGGCCGCATCGACAGCGCCCGGAACCCGATGGCCGCGAAACACAGCGCCTCGACCGGGCGGCCGGCATCCTCGCCGCAGAACGACAGGGGCGTGCCGGTATCCTCGCAGCGTTTCACGATCTGTTCCAGGAAGGTCAGGAAACTGACGTTCAGCGTGTCGTAACGCCGCCGGACGCGTTCGTTTTCACGGTCGGCCGCGAAAAAGAACTGTTTCAGGTCGTTGCCGCCGATCGAGATGAAATCGGCCATCTCGTAGAACTGGCGCGGCGCAAAGGCCATGCTGGGCGTTTCCACCATGGCGCCGATCTCGACCTTTTCCGGCAGGGGGCGGCCCAGCCGTTCCTCGCGCTCCAACTCGCGCAGCAGGTGGTCGCGCGCGGCGCGGAACTCGTCCAGCTGGGCGATCAGCGGGAACATCACCGTCAGGGGCCGCCCGTTCGCCGCCCGGATCAGCGCCTGCAACTGCATCCGCATCATGCCGGGGCGGTCCAGCCCCACACGGATCGCGCGCCAGCCCATCGCCGGGTTCGGCTCCTCCTGCGGTTTCATGTAGGACAGGACCTTGTCGGACCCGATATCGAGGGTGCGGAACGCCACCCGCTGGCCCTTGGCCGCCTCGATGACGCGCGCATACAGCGCGGCCAGCTCGCTGCGGCGAGGCACCTTGGACCGCACCAGGAATTGCAGCTCGGTGCGGAACAGGCCCACGCCCTCGGCCCCCGAACTGTGCAGCGAGGGCAGGTCGGCCATCAGCCCCGCGTTCATGGTCAGCGCGATGCGGTTGCCGCACAGCGTCCGCGCGGGTTCCTTGCGGATCGCGGCATAGCGTTTCTGCGCCTTGGCCTGCATCGCGATCTTGTCGGCAAAGGCGGCGGCGACGGTTTCCTCGGGGCGCAGGTGCACGATGCCCTGTTCGCCGTCCACCAGGATCGGGTCGCCGTTCAGCGCCTCGGTGGTGATGCGGCCGGCATGGATGATCAGCGGGATCGCCAGCGCGCGGGCCACGATCGCGGCATGGCTGCCGACCGACCCCTCCTCCAGCACGATGCCGCGCAGGGATCGCCCGTAATCCAGCAATTCCCCGGGCCCGATATTGCGCGCGATCAGGATCGGGTCGGCGGGGCGTTCCGCGCCGGTCTTGTCGCCCTGGCCGGTCAGGATGCGCAACAGCCGGTTCGACAAATCGTCCAGGTCGTGCAGCCGTTCGCGCAGGTACGGGTCGGGCACGGTCTGCATCCGGGCGCGGGCAGCGGATTGTTCCTTTTCCACCGCCGCCTCGGCCGACAGGCCGCGGGCGATGTCCTCTTCCATCCGCCGCTTCCAGCCGCGGGAATTGGCGAACATTCGATAGGCTTCCAGCACCTGCAGCTGGTCCTTGTCGCCGTTATTGGCCGAGTTCAGCATCTCGTCGACGGTGACGCGCAGCCGGTCCACCGCCTCGTTCAGCCGGGCCAGTTCGGTTTCGGGGTCGTTGGCGATGGGGTTGGTGATGACCACGCGCGGTTCGTGCAGCCAGACATGGCCGACCGCCACGCCCTCTTGCCCCACCGTGCCCTGCAGCATCACCGGGCGCTGGTGCAGCGCGGCCAGCGCATCGCCCTCGCCGACGAAGGCGCCCAGTTCCGTCATCTCGGCCAGCACCATGGCGACGACTTCCAGGGCATAGACCTCGTCCTCGGAATACTGCCGCCCTTCCTTGGACTGGACGACCAGCACCCCCAGCCGTTCGCCCAGCCGCTGGATCGGCACGCCCAGGAAGGACGAGAAGATTTCCTCCCCCGTCTCGGGCATATAGCGGAACCCGCGTTCCTGGGGCGCGTTGCCGGTGTTGATCGGGCGCGCGGTCTTGGCCACCCGGCCCACCAGCCCCTCGCCGACCCGCAGGCGCGTCTGGTGCACCGATTCCGGCTTCAGCCCCTCGGTCGCGCACAGCTCCAGCGTGTCGGGGTCGCGGAACAGGTAGATGGAACACACGTCGGTGCCCATCTGCGCGGCGATGATCGTGGTGATCCGGTCAAGCCGTTCCTGGCCCGCGCCCGGCTCGGCGAGGGCCTCGCGCAGGCGGCCGAGCAGCCTGCGGCTGGCACTGTCGGTTTGTTCGGGCATCTGCCCCCGCGTCAGGCTGCGCTGTCCAATCCGAACGCATCATGGAGGGCTTGCACGGCAAGTTCCATATATTTCCGGTCGATAAGGACCGAAATCTTTATCTCGGAGGTTGTGATGACCTTGATGTTTATCCCTTCGGCGGCGAGCGCATCGAACATGCGCGAGGCGACGCCCGCGTGGCTGCGCATGCCGATGCCGACGACCGAAACCTTGGCTACGTCGGTATCGGCCACCAGGTCGTGGAAATTGATCTCGCCGCTTTCCTTGGCCTTGTCCATGGCGTCCTTCGCGCGGGCCACCTGGTTGACCGGGCAGGAAAACGTCATGTCCGTCCGGCCCTCTTCGGAAATGTTCTGCACGATCATGTCGACATTGACGCCGGCGCGGGCCAGCGGGCCGAAAATGGCGGCCGCGATGCCGGGGCGGTCGGCGACCGAGATCAGCGTCATCTTCGCCTCGTCGCGCTGATAGGCGACACCCGAGACCACATTCTGTTCCATGATTTCCTCCTCGTCGCAGACGAGCGTGCCGGAATTGTCGTCGGTATCTTCAAAGCTGGACAGAACCCGCAGCTTGACCTTGTAGCGCATCGCCAGTTCGACCGACCGGGTCTGCAGCACCTTGGCGCCCAGGCTGGCCAGTTCCAGCATCTCCTCGAAGGCGATCTTGTCCAGCTTGCGCGCCTTGTCCTCGATCCGCGGGTCGGTGGTATAGACCCCGTCCACATCGGTATAGATGTCGCAGCGCACCGCGCCGAAGGCCGCGGCAAAGGCCACGGCGGTGGTGTCCGACCCACCCCGGCCCAGCGTGGTGATCCGGCCCTCGGGACTGATGCCCTGGAACCCGGCCACGACGGCCACCTTCATGCCCTCGGCGAATTTCTGGTCGATATTGGTGCGCGGGATGTCCTCGATCCGGGCCGCCGAATGGGCGGAGGTCGTCTGCACCGGCACCTGCCAGCCCTGCCAGCTGCGCGCGGGGATATCCATTTCCTGCAGGGTCAGCGCCATCAGCCCCGCGGTCACGTTCTCGCCGGAACTGACCACCGCGTCGTATTCGCGCGCATCGAACAGGGGCGAGGTTTCCTCGACCCAGCCGACCAGTTCGTTGGTCTTGCCCGACATGGCCGACACGATGACGATCACGTCATGGCCGCGCTCGACCTCGCGCTTGACCTTCTCGGCGGCGTTCCTGATCCGCGCCAGGTCGCCCACCGAGGTGCCGCCGAATTTCATCACGAGAACTGACATGCCGGCCTTTCCGCCCCGACTGGTTCCGCGCCCCTCTAGGCCGCGGCGCGGACAAGATCAATAGGGCAGCGGCTGGCCGTTCCAGGTTTCGAAACAACCGGTGCCGTCCAGATCCAGCGCGGCGAACCGCGCGCGCAGGCCCGCGCTGGCCTCGGCCACGTCGATATCGGCCGCCGCCCCGCCCATGTCGGTGCGCACCCAGCCGGGGTGATAGATGCCCACCGCGATGCCCATCGGTTTCAGGTCGACGGCCAGGTTGCGGCCCAGGTTCAGCGCCGCCGCCTTGGACGCGCGATAGATATACGACCCGCCCGGCGCGCGTTCGCTCGATCCCATGGTGGACGCGATGATCGCCACCTTCGGCGCGTCGGCCCGGCGCAACAGCGGCAACAGCGCCTGCACCGTCAGGAACACGCCGGTGACGTTGGCGGCGAACATCTGCGCCCACATCGCGGGCGGATAGCCGGTTTCCAGCGCCTCGTGCTTGTCCAGGTACTGGCCCGCGTTGCAGACCAGCAGGTCGATGGGCTGGCCGGCCAGCCGCGCGGCCAGCGCCTCGTGCTGCTTGCGGTCGGTGACGTCCAGCGCCTCCCAGCGGGCGCCCTCGATGCGGGGGGCGTCGTCGGCCCGCGTGGTGCCGATGGGGGACATCCCCTCGGCGGCATAGTCCTGCAACAGGCGCAGCCCGATGCCGCGATTGGCGCCGGTGATCAGCGGGGTCATGGCGGCGGTCCTTCAGTTGGTCTTGCGTCCGGGGGTGAAGGGCAGGGGGGCGATCGGCACGCCCTCCTCGATCAGCTTCTTCGCCTCGTCCAGCTTGGCCTCGCCATGGATGGCGCGGCGCGGGGCCAGCCCCGCGTGCATCTCGCGCGCCTCCTGGGCAAAGCGCAGGCCCACGTAATCCGACTCGGCCTCGATCTTGCGCTTCAGCTCGGCCATCGCCTGTTCGGCGGGGGTGGCGGGTTTCGACAGGGGCCGGTCGGGGCGGTCTTCGGCGGGGGCGGCGTCGCCGCCGATGCGGGGTGCCATCAGGCTTTTCTCGACCTGCGTGCCGCCGCAGACGGCGCAGGTCACCATGCCCGCGGCCTGCAGGCTGTCAAAGGCGTCGGCCGACTGGAACCAGCTTTCGAAACGGTGGCCCTCGGCGCAGCTCAGCGCGTAGCGGATCATGTCCGAACCCTAGCACGGAAACGTTCCGCCGACAGATAACCGTTGCGTGGGGGAATGCAACGCCATGGCCGCGCTTGACCCTGCATCGCGCCGCGATACGTCAATCCCAGTTCGCATTTGCCCACAGGATGACCCGCATGCGCCTGTTTGCCGCCCTTTTGTCCGCCGCCGTGACCGCCGCCGCCCCCAGCGCGCAGGCGGCGCAGGGGTTCAGCTTTGCCTCCATCGACGGGGGCCAGATTTCGCTGGACGCGTTCCGGGGCCAGCCGGTCCTGGTGGTCAACACCGCCTCGCAATGCGGGTTCACCGGCCAGTACGAGGGGCTGCAGAAACTGCACGACCGCTATGGCCCGCGCGGGCTGGTGGTGCTGGCCGTGCCCTCGGACGATTTCAACCAGGAACTGGCCAGCGAAGAGAAGGTCAAGGAATTCTGCGACGTGAATTTCGGCCTGACCCTGCCGATGACCGAGATCACCCACGTCAAGGGCAAGAACGCGCACCCGTTCTACAAATGGCTCGCGGCCGAGGCGGGGTTCACCCCGGGCTGGAACTTCAACAAGGTGCTTCTGGGCCCCGACGGCGCGGTGGTGGCGACCTGGGGGTCGTTCACGAAACCCACCGCGCCCAAGCTGACCCGCCGGATCGAGGCGCTGCTGGCGCAGTGACGCCGCTTTTCCTGGGCGCGGGAATCTATCGCGGCTCGTCCTACGGCGCGGGGCACCCGCTGGCGATTCCCCGGGTTTCGACGGTGATCGACCTTGTCCGCGCGCTGGGCTGGCTGCCCGCGTCACAATACCGCGCGTCGCCCCGCGCCAAGCCCGCCGCGCTGACCATTTGGCACGACCCCGATTACCTGGCCGCCCTGGAACGCGCCGAGGCGCGGCAGCATGTCACCGAGGCCGAGCGTGACCGCTTCGGCCTTGGCACCCCCGCCAACCCGGTCTTCCCCGAGATGTT
This sequence comes from Rhodovulum marinum, assembly GCF_004343075.1. GTDB lineage: Bacteria > Pseudomonadota > Alphaproteobacteria > Rhodobacterales > Rhodobacteraceae > Rhodovulum > Rhodovulum marinum. Next base: position 53,079 of record NZ_SLXP01000001.1, on the reverse strand, counting down.
CCGCCGCCCCGCCACCGGGGCGGGCGGGTCGCTCCTGGCGGGCGAATTGCTGAGGAGCGGCGGGGTGATCCACCATCCGGCGGGCGGCACCCATCACGGGCTGCGGGCGCGCGCGAACGGGTTCTGCTATCTCAACGACCCGGTGCTGGCGATCCTGTCGCTGCGCCGCGCGGGCGTGTCGCGCATCGCCTATGTCGATATCGACGCCCACCACCCCGACGGGGTCGAGACGGCGTTTCGCGACGATCCCGATATCCTGATGATCTCGGTCCACGAGGAGCGCCGCTGGCCCTTTACCGGCGCGCTGCCAGAGGTGGGCGCGGGCAACCTGTTCAACCTGCCCGTCCCGCGCGGGCTGAACGATACCGAAATGGCCGCGATCCGCGACCGGCTGATCCTGCCCCGCGTGGCCGCCCATGCGCCCGGCGCGATCGTGCTGCAATGCGGGGCCGACGCGGTCGCGGAAGACCCGCTGTCGCGCTTGTCTCTTTCGAACAATGCGCTGTGGGAGGTGGTCGCGGCGCTCAGGCCGCTCAGCCCCCGCTATCTCGTTCTGGGCGGCGGCGGATACAACCCGTGGTCGGTGGCGCGGGCCTGGGCCGGGGTCTGGGCGGTCTTGAACGATTTCGACATTCCGGCCATCCTGCCCGAACCGGGCCGGCAGGTGCTGCGCGCGCTGTCCTGGCCCGGGCGGCAGGCCGGCCGCCAGCCGCCCGCGCACTGGTCCGACACCCTGCGCGATGCGCCCCGCCCGGGGCCGCTGCGCCCCGAACTGGCCGACCGCCTGCGCCGGCTGGAGCAGAGGAGGCCCCCCGCATGATCCGCGCCTTCGCCGCGATCCCGCTGCCCGACGAGACGCGCGCGGCGCTGGGCCTGGCCCAGGCCGCCCTGCCGCTGGCCCGTCCCGTCCCGCCCGAGAACCTGCACCTGACGCTGGCCTTCCTGGGTGAGCTGCCCGAGCCGCTTCTGGAAGAGGTGCATTTCGCCTTTTCGGCGGTGCATGCGGCGGGCTTCGACCTGACGCTGCAGGGGCTGGGGATGTTCGGCACGCACCCGCCGCGCTCGGTCCATGCGGGTGTCGTCGAGAACGCGGCGCTGCGCCATCTTCAGGCCAAGCTGGAACAGGCCGCGCGCGGCGCGGGCGCCCGGGTCGAGCGCCGCCGCTTCACCCCGCATGTGACGCTAGCCTACCTGAACCCGCGCACCACCGACCTGCCGCGGCTGGAACGCGCGCTGGCCGGGGGCGCCGGGTTTCGCGCCGGGCCTTTCCCGGTCACCGGCTTCACGCTGTTCCGGTCCGACCTGTCGCGCGGCGGTGCGCGGCACACGGAACTGGCCCGTTACCCGCTTTCCGCTTCGTCTTGGCCCGCTTCTGGGCCATAGTAACCGCGTAGCAGGGGGGACGTCATGAGTTGGAGCATCGCACCCGGACAGGGTGTTGGCGAGTTGCGCCTCGGCATGTCGCGCGAGGCGGTGGAGGAACTGCCCGCGATGGGGCGTGCGCAGCATGTCTATCGCGGCTCGGGCGGGCGGCAGATGGAATATCGCGGCCTCGGCCTGCCGATCTGCGAATACCGCGACGGCGCGCTGATGCGCATCGTCGCCAGCCGCCATGTCGCGGGCGTGCGCATCGACGGCATGGACGTGTTCGCCAGCGACCCGTTGGCGCTTGTAAAGGCGCTGGAAACGCGGTTCGGCGCGGTCACGCTTTGCCAGGAACAGCTGTGCTTCCGGGCGGCGGGGCTGATCCTGGGCGGGTTTTACGAACCGCATGACCACCGCTTTTTCCGCCCCGATATCGAGTATCACGACGAACGCAGCGTGACACTGTACCAGCCGGGCACCTGCGCCGGATCCTGCGATGTCAGCGAGGCGCTCAGCTTTCTCTAGGCCGTCTCACGGGGTGGGCACGCCGCCCGACATGACCGTCACGAACCAGTCGGTGTCGATATTGCCGCCGCACAGGATCACGCCCACCCGCTTGCCGGCCATCATCCCCCGTTCGGCCATCAGCGCGGCCAGCGGCGCCGCGCCCGCGCCTTCGGCCACGTTGTGGGTGGTGCGGAAATACAGCCGGATCGCCTCGGCCACCTCGTCGTCGGACACCGCCACGATCCGCTCGGCGCCCGCGGAATAGATCGCCAGCGCCTCGGGCACGGGCACCCGCACCGCGATGCCGTCGGCAAAGGTGCGGGCGGTCTGCGTTTCAACGAAATCGCCCGCCGCCATCGAGCGCAGCACGCAATCGGCGTTCTCGGACACCACGCCCACGATCCGCGTGGACAGCCCCAGCGCATCGCGCGCCGCGATCGTGCCGCAGATGCCCGACCCGCAGCCGATCGGCACATAGACGGTGTGCAGGTCGGGCACCGCGGTGAACAGTTCGAACGCATAGGTCGCCACGCCGCGGACCAGTTCGCGGTGGAAGGGCGGCACGAAATGCAGCCCCTCGGCCTCGGCCACGCGCATCGCTTCCTCGCGCGCGGTGTCGAAATCGGCGCCATGCACGATCAGATCGGCCCCGAAGGCGCGCATGGCGGCGTTCTTCTCGACGGAATTGCCCTCGGGGACATAGACCCGGGCCACCATCCCCGCCGCGCGCGCGGCCAGCGCCTGGTCCTGCCCGTGATTGCCCCGCGTCGCGGTGACGATGCCGGGGCAATCGGGGTGGGTGCGCTTCAGCCAGTCGATGAAGGTATGCGCGCCGCGCACCTTGAACGCGCCGGTGGGCGTGTGGTTCTCGTGCTTGACCCAGACCTCGGCGCCGGTCTCCTCGGCCAGCAGGGGCCAGGCATGTTGCGGGGTCGCGGGCATGCGGGCATGGACGAAGGCGGCCGCCTCCTGCAACTCGTCCAGGGTGAACTGCGGGTCAGCCATGGTCGGTCCCTTTCGTGGCGGTCAATCCGGGTTCGCCGATCAGCCGGCCCAGGGCCGCCAGCAGCGGGTCCAGCCCCGCGCCGGCCTGTTGCTGGGCGGCGATGATGCGGGTCGCGCGGGCGGCCATCGCCGCCTGTGCGTTTTCGTCGATCTGGTCCAGGGCGCGGGCGATGTCGTCGGCCCCAGCCACCGGGCGGGCCGCGCCATCCGCGTCAAGTGCCGCGTAGACGCCTGCGAAATTCGCCACGTGCGGGCCATGCAGGATCGCCGAGCCATGCCCCGCCGGTTCATAGGGCGTGTGCCCGCCGCGATCCACCAGCGACCCGCCGACGAAGGTGATCCCGGCCAGGTCGTACCACAGCGCCATTTCGCCCATCGTGTCGGCCAGGTAGACGGCGGTATCGTGCCCCGGCGCCTCGCCCCGGGATCGCGTGGCAAAGGGCAGGCGCAGCCGCGCGATCTGGGCCGCGATCTCGGGGGCGCGGCGCGGGTGGCGGGGGGCAAGGATCAGCCGCAATTCGGGCCGCGCCGCATGCGCCTTGGCAAAACCGGTCAGCACCTCGCGGTCCTCCCCCTCGTGGGTCGAGGCCGCCAGAAGGGTTTCGGCGCGCGGGAAATGCGGCGCCAGGGCCGCCCGCGCGTCCGGGTCGGGCGCCGCGGCGGGGCGGGCGGCGGATTTCAGGTCGACCACCGGGCCCGCCTTCGCCTCGTCAAGGCCCAGCGCCACGAACCGCGCCCGCGCGCCCGCATCCTGCGCCGACAGGTAGGAAATCCGCCCCATCATCGGCCGCACCAGCCCCGGCAGCCGCGCCCAGCGGGCAAAGCTGCGCTCGGACATCCGCGCGCCCAGCACCAGCACCGGCCGGCCTCGCGCCGCCATCTCGGCCAGGCGGTTCGGCCACAGCTCGCTTTCGACCAGGATCAGCGCGTCGGGCTGCCAGGCGGCGATGAACCGGCGCAGGGTCGCGTGGTAATCCAGCGGCGCCAGCCGCACCGCGACCCGGTCAAGCCCCCATCCGCGCGCGAAATCGCGCCCCGTCAGCGTGTTGCAGGTGACCACCATCCGCGCCCCGGGCAGCCGGTCGAGGATGGCCCCGATCAGCGCCCGCGCCGAGGCCAGTTCCCCGTTCGAGGCCGCGTGCAGCCAGATCACCGGCCCCCGCGCGCCCCCCGCCGGGCCATGCCCGCCCAGCCGTTCGGCCGCCGCTCCGCGCTCGCGCACCAGACGCCACGCAAAGGCGGGCGCGGCGAAGGCAAGGAAGATCCGGTAGGGCAGCACGGGCGCTCCGGGCTTGGGGCTGACGCGACCAAGGGTTACGCAACCCCGCCCGCCGAGACAAGCGCGGGCGGTCAGGCGCAGACCACGATCTCGGTGCCCCACTCGGCACAGCGCGCGGCAAGGTCGGGGGCCAGCGGGCGGTCGGTGAAGAAACAGTCGATTGCCGCAAGCGAGGCGATGCGCGCGGGCGCCGAACGGCGGAACTTGGACTGGTCGGCCACCAGGAAGGTGCGCCGCGACTGGCGCAGGATCGTCTGGCTGACGCCGACCTCCTGGATGTCGAAATCCAGCAGGTCGCCGTCGCCGTCCAGCGCCGAACAGCCGATCACCGCCAGGTCGAACTTGAACTGCCGGATCGTTTCGGCCGCCAGCGTCCCCACCAGCCCGCCATCGGACCGGCGCAGCGTGCCGCCGGTGACGATGATCTGGCAGTCGCGGTTGGCCACCAGGATGTTCGCCACGTTCATGTTGTTGGTCACCACCATCAGGTTGACGTGGTGCAACAATTCCTGCGCCACCGCCTCGGTCGTGGTGCCGATGTTGAGAAACAGCGAGATGTCGGACGGCACCCGGGCCGCGCAGGCCCGCGCGATGGCGCGTTTCGCGTCCTGGTTCAGCGAGCGGCGTTCCTCGTAGCCGATATTCGTGGTCCCGGACGGCAGGATTGCCCCGCCATGGACCCGTTCCAGCCGCCCGGCCTCGGCCAGTTCGGTCAGGTCGCGGCGGATCGTCTGAAGGGTGACGCCGAAATGATCGGCCAGCCCCTCGACCGTGACCTTGCCCTCGCGCCGCGCGATCTCGAGGATCTCGGGGTGGCGGATCGTCTGCGACATGCGCTCGTTCCTTTTCGGGAATCTTCGCATGGCGGCGGCGGGCGCTCAAGGCCCGGCATCGACGCCCGGCAGGGGCGGCGCCGGGCCCGGGCCGCAAGTCGCCACCGGCGCGGGATCTGGCGGGGGGGCATGGGCCGCCGGGCGGCAAGCCCTTGAAAAGACGGGTCTTGGCAAAACGAAAAATAACGAAAGCAAGACGCTTTCCTTTCGGATCAATCTGCGGCATAAAGTCCGGGCGTTGCGCGAAGGGAGGAACGCGTGTCGGCAAAGGTCATGGACAGCCCGGTCGATCTGTTCGTCATCGGTGGCGGGATCAACGGCTGCGGGATCGCCCGCGACGCCGCGGGCCGCGGCCTGACGGTGCGCCTGGCCGAGATGAACGACCTCGCCTCGGCCACCTCCTCGGCCTCGACCAAGCTGTTCCACGGCGGGTTGCGCTACCTGGAATATTTCGAATTCCGCCTCGTGCGCGAGGCGCTGATCGAACGCGAAACGCTGTTGCGCGCGATGCCGCATATCAGCTGGCCGATGCGATTCGTCCTGCCTTATCATAAGGATATGCGGTTCGAATCCGCCACGCCAACCTCGCGTGTCCTTGCGCGGGTCATGCCCTGGATGAAGGGGCGGCGCCCCGCCTGGCTGATCCGGCTGGCGCTGATGCTGTACGACACGCTCGCCCCGCGCCGCATCCTGCCGGGCACCCGCACGCTTGATCTGCCGGGCACGCCCGAGGGCGCGCCGCTGCAGGACCGGTTCCGCCACGCCTTCGAATATTCCGATTGCTGGGTCGAGGATTCGCGGCTCGTCGTGCTGAACGCCCGCGACGCCCAGGCCCGCGGCGCCGAGATCCTGCCCCGCACCCGCGTGTTGTCGGCGCGGCGGGACGGCGGGCTGTGGGTCATCGAAACGAAAGATACCGAAACCGGTGAACGCCGCACCCACCGGGCGCGCGCCCTGGTGAACGCCGCCGGCCCCTGGGCGGGCGCGGTGATCCACGGGGTCATCGGCCTGAACGCGCAGGACAATGTGCGCCTCGTGCGCGGCAGCCATATCGTGACGCCGCGGCTGTACGATCACGACAAGTGTTATTTCTTCCAGGGCACCGACGGGCGGATCATCTTTGCCATCCCCTATGAAACCGATTTCACCCTGATCGGCACCACCGATGCCGACCATGCCGACCCGGACGCGCCGCCCGAATGCACGCCCGAGGAACGCGATTACCTGATCGCCTTCGCCAACCGGTATTTCCGCCGACCCATCGGGCCAAAGGACGTGGTCTGGACCTATGCCGGCGTGCGCCCGCTTCATGACGATGGCGCCTCCAGCGCGACGGCGGCCACGCGCGACTATACGCTGAAGGTGGACGCGACGGGCGGGGCGCCGGTGCTGAACGTCTTCGGTGGCAAGATCACCACCTATCGGCGGCTCGCCGAGGCGGCGCTTGACCGGTTGGCGCCGCATTTCCCCGGGCTGCCGGGCGACTGGACGGCGGGCGTGCCGCTGCCCGGCGGCGATTTCCCGGTCGATGGCGTGACGGCTCTGGTCGACGGGCTGCTTGCCGATTACGCTTTCCTGACGCGGCCCTGGGCGCTGCGGCTGGTGCGGGCCTATGGCACCGAGGCGCGCGCCATGCTGGGCACGGCGACGCGGGCCGCCGACCTGGGCCGCGATTTCGGCGCGACGCTGAGCGCGCGCGAGGTCGCCTGGCTGATGGACCGCGAATATGCCCGCACCGCCGAGGACGTGGTCTGGCGGCGCAGCAAGCTGGGGCTTCGGATGGGCGCGGATCAGATCGCCGCGCTGGACGATTGGATGGGGGAACGGCGCCGCCAAAGCGCGCCGGCCGCCGCCGAATAGGGGAGCGAAGGGGAGGAGCATGACGCTGGAGCTGAAGGGCGTGACCAAATCGGTCGGCGCCGAGACCCATATCCATCCCACCGACCTGACGCTGGAAAAGGGCACGATGAACGTGCTGCTGGGCCCCACGCTGTCGGGCAAGACCTCGCTGATGCGGCTGATGGCGGGGCTGGATGTGCCGAACGCGGGCCGGGTGATCTGGAACGGCCAGGACGTCACCGGCATGCGGGTGCAGGACCGCAAGGTGGCGATGGTCTACCAGCAGTTCATCAACTACCCCTCGATGACCGTCTACGACAACATCGCCTCGCCGATGCGGCTGATGGGGCTGGACCGGGCGGCGATCGACGCGCGCGTGCGCGAAACCGCCGAGTTGATGAAGCTTACGCCCATGCTGAACCGCACGCCGCTGGAACTGTCGGGCGGGCAACAACAGCGCTGCGCGCTGGCCCGCGCGCTGGTCAAGGGGGCCGGGCTGGTGCTGCTGGACGAACCGCTGGCGAACCTCGATTACAAGCTGCGCGAGGAATTGCGCGTGGAAATCCCCCGCATCTTCGAGGCATCGGGCGCGATCTTCGTCTATGCCACCACCGAACCCGAAGAGGCGCTCTTGCTGGGCGGCAATACCGCGACCCTGTGGGAGGGGCGGGTGACGCAGTTCGGCCCCACCCCCCATGTCTATCGCCGGCCGGTGGATGCCACGACCGCGCGGGTGTTCTCCGACCCGCCGATGAATTTCCTGCCCATCGCCAAGACCGGCGCGCGGCTGATGTTCGGCGACGGACAGTCGGCGCCCGCGACCGGCAAGCTGGCCGAACTGGCCGACGGGCGCTACACCGCCGGGTTCCGCCCCAACCACTTGGAAATCATTCAGCACACGGCGGACGCGATGGAATTCACCGCCCGGCTGGTGGTGACCGAACTGACCGGGTCGGAAACCTTCGTCCATCTCGACCATCACGGCGAACGCTGGGTGGGGCTGGTCCACGGGGTGCACGACCTGGCCATCGGCGAGGATCTCAGGGTCCATCTCGACCCCGCCCATGTCTACATCTTCGGCGAGGACGGGCGGCTGGTCGCGCCCGCCGCCTATGCGCTGGCCGCCTGAGGGAGGGACGACATGGCCCGGATCACGCTCGACAAGCTTGCCCATTCCTACCTGCCCGCGCCCAAATCTGACGACGACTGGGCGCTGAAGGAAATGAACCACGTCTGGGAGGATGGCGCCGCCTATGCGCTGCTTGGTCCCTCGGGCTGTGGCAAGTCCACGCTCCTGAACATCATCTCGGGCCTGCTGGCGCCCAGCCAGGGGCGCATCCTGTTCGACGATGCCGACGTGACCCACGCGCCCACGACCGAACGCAACATCGCGCAGGTGTTCCAGTTCCCCGTGGTCTACGACACCATGACCGTGCGCGATAACCTGGCCTTCCCGCTCAGGAACCGGGGCCGCGACCCCGCCTATATCGCCGAACGCGTGCAGGCCATCGCCCGGATGATCGGGATGGAGGATCAACTTGACCGCAAGGCGCGCGGCCTGACGGCGGATGCCAAGCAGAAGATCAGCCTTGGGCGCGGCATGGTGCGGCGCGACGTCAACGCGATCCTGTTCGACGAGCCGCTGACGGTGATCGACCCGCACATGAAATGGGAATTGCGCACCCAGCTGAAATCGCTGCACCGCGATTTCGGCCACACGATGATCTACGTCACCCACGACCAGACCGAGGCGCTGACCTTCGCCGACAAGGTGGTGGTCATGTATGACGGCCGCGTGGTGCAGATCGGCACCCCGGAAGAGTTGTTCGAGACGCCCGCGCATACCTTCGTGGGCTATTTCATCGGCTCGCCGGGCATGAACGTGCTGCCCGCGCAGGTGGACGGCACCCGCGCCTATATCGAGGGCGCCGAGGTGCCGCTGGCCCATGGCTACGGCGCGCTGTCGGGCAAGGTGGAAATCGGCGTCCGGCCCGAATTCGCGCGGCTGACGGCGGGCGACGGCCTGCCCGTGAAAATCCGCCGCATCGAGGATGTGGGCCGGCACAAGATCGTGCGGGCCGAGTTCTTTTCCCACGAAATCAACATCATCGCCCGCGAAGAGGATCATATCGGCGCCGACCGGACCCGCGTGATCTTCGACCCGGCGCGGGTGAACGTCTATGCCGATGACTGGCTGGTGCAGGGAGAGGCCGCCTGATGGACAAGACCACCAATCACAAGGCCTGGTTCCTGGTGCTGCCGGTGCTGGCGCTGGTGGCCTTCTCGGCGGTGATCCCGCTGATGACGGTCGTCAACTACTCGGTGCAGGACACGTTCGGCAACAACCAGTTCTTCTGGGCGGGCCTCGAATGGTTCCGCGAGATGCTGGAATCCGAGCGCATGTGGAACGCGCTGGGCCGGCAGCTGGTCTTTTCGGCGACGATCCTGGCGATCGAGGTGCCGCTGGGCATCTTCGTGGCGCTGAACATGCCCAAGAGGGGTATCTGGGCCAGCGTGTGCCTTGTGCTGATGTCCTTGCCGCTGCTGATCCCGTGGAACGTGGTCGGCACGATCTGGCAGATCTTCGGCCGGGTCGATATCGGCCTTCTGGGCTATACGCTCGACAAGCTGGGGATCGACTACAATTACACGCAGGATGCCGTCGATGCCTGGATCACCGTCATCGTGATGGATGTCTGGCACTGGACCTCGCTGGTGGCCCTCCTTGCCTATGCCGGGCTGCAATCCATTCCCGATGCCTATTACCAGGCCGCCAAGATCGACCAGGCCAGCCGCTGGAAGGTGTTTCGTTACATCGAACTGCCCAAGATGGCGGGCGTGTTGATGATCGCGGTGCTGCTGCGCTTCATGGACAGCTTCATGATCTATACCGAACCCTTCGTCGTCACCGGGGGCGGCCCGGGCAACGCCACCACCTTCCTGTCGATCGACCTGGTCAAGATGGCGCTGGGGCAGTTCGACCTTGGCCCCGCGGCGGCGTTCTCGATCATGTATTTCCTGGTGATCCTGCTGATTTCATGGGTGTTCTACACCGTGATGACCAATCTCGACAAAAAGGGGGGCTAGGGGATGGCCGACGCGACGATGACCGAACCCCGCCGCGCCGCCTTGCCGCGCGTGAACACCCGCGCGGTGGTGATGGGGTTGTATCTCTTGTTCCTGCTGTTGCCGATCTACTGGCTGGTGAACATGAGCCTGAAGACCAACGCGGAAATCCTGGGCGGGTTCTCCCTGTGGCCGCGCGACCTGACGCTGGCCAATTACGCGACCATCCTGACCGATGCCAGCTGGTACATGGGCTATGTCAACTCGCTGATCTACGTGGTGTTGAACACGGTGATCTCGGTGACGGTGGCGCTGCCCGCGGCCTATGCCTTCTCGCGCTACCGCTTCATGGGCGACAAGCACCTGTTCTTCTGGCTCTTGACCAACCGGATGGCCCCGCCCGCGGTCTTCGCCCTGCCGTTCTTCCAGCTTTATTCGTCGGTCGGTCTGTTCGACACCCATATCGCGGTGGCGCTGGCGCATTGCCTGTTCAACGTGCCGCTGGCGGTCTGGATTCTGGAAGGGTTCATGCGCGGCGTGCCCAAGGAAATCGACGAGACCGCCTATATCGACGGCTATTCCTTCCCGCGCTTCTTCGTGAAGATCTTCATGCCCCTGATCGCGTCGGGGATCGGCGTCGCCGCCTTCTTCTGCTTCATGTTCAGTTGGGTGGAACTGCTGCTGAGCCGCACGCTGACCAGCGTCGACGCCAAGCCCATCGCCGCCACCATGACCCGCACGGTATCGGCCTCCGGCCTCGACTGGGGCGTTCTGGCGGCGGCGGGGGTGCTGACCATCGTGCCGGGTGCGTTGGTGATCTACTTCGTCCGCAACTACATCGCCAAGGGCTTCGCCCTGGGGAGGGTGTGATGAAACTGGGGACCAAGGGCAGCGCCCGACCCTGGGTGGGCGCAATCAACCTGCTGGCGGGGCGAGGCATCGTCGCGCTGAATGCCGGCGGTTCCGTGCTTAACGGCAAGAATGCGCCCTCCCGGGGGGAGGGTCGGGCGCTGCCCGGCGTGCCGCCGGGCGCAGAGGCTCGAACGTTGCGATTTTCCAAGGGGAGGGTCTGACCGATGGACTGGATGGCATGGACCTGGCCCACCGCGGTCTTCTTCATGGTGATCGCCGGGCTTCTGATCACCTTCACCGTGCTCGCGATCCGCTATCCCGAAACGCCCCGCGTGGGCATCCTGCGGATCGAGACGACGCGCGGCGACCGGCTGTTCATCACGCTTCTTGGCTCGGCCTTCATCAACCTCGCCTGGCTGGGGCTGGTGGGCGAGAACCAGCCCTGGGCGCTTATCGTCTGCCTGGCCTGGGCCGCGGCGGTGTTCCGCTGGGTCTAGGCCCGTCACCCGCCCCCGGGGCACGAGGAGCCCCGGGCTGCGTCTACCCCCATCCTCGGAAAAACGGTTCACCAAAGGGAGGAAACCTAAAATGAACCTCAGACTGAAATCCACCACGGCCATCGCGGCAAGCCTCGCGATCCTGTCCGGCCCCAGCTGGGCGGGCATGGAGGAAGCGATGGAATTCCTCGACACCGAGATCGCCGGCCTGTCCGTCCTCTCGCGCGAGGAGCAGGAGGCCGAGATGCAGTGGTTCGTCGACGCCGCCCAGCCCTTCGCCGGCATGGAAATCAACGTGGTGTCGGAAACCATCACCACCCATGAATACGAATCCCAGGTGCTGGCGCCTGCGTTCAGCGCGATCACCGGCATCAAGGTCACCCACGACCTGATCGGCGAGGGCGACGTGGTCGAGAAACTGCAAACCCAGATGCAGTCGGGCCAGAACGTCTATGACGCCTACGTGAACGACTCCGACCTGATCGGCACCCATTGGCGGTACCAGCAGGCCCGCAACCTGACCGACTGGATGGCGGGCGAGGGCGCGGACGTCACCAGCCCGACGCTCGATCTCGACGATTTCATCGGGCTCAGCTTCACCACCGGGCCGGATGGCAAGCTGTACCAGCTGCCCGACCAGCAATTCGCCAACCTCTACTGGTTCCGCTACGACTGGTTCACCGATCCCAAGACGATGGAGGATTTCAAGGCCGCCTATGGCTATGACCTCGGCGTGCCGGTCAACTGGTCGGCCTACGAGGATATCGCCGAATTCTTCACCGGCCGCGACATGTCCTACCTGGGTGTCGAGGGCGAGGTCTATGGCAACATGGACTACGGCAAGAAGGACCCCAGCCTTGGCTGGCGCTATACCGATGCGTGGATGTCGATGGCCGGCATGGGCGACGTGGGCGAACCCAACGGGCTGCCGGTCGACGAATGGGGCATCCGGGTGAACGAGAACTCGCAGCCCGTTGGATCGTGCGTGGCGCGCGGCGGCGCGACCAACAGCCCGGCCGCCGTCTATGCGGTCACCAAGGCCATCGAATGGCTGGAGAAATACTCGCCCCCCACCGCCGCCGGCATGACCTTTGGCGAGGCGGGGCCCGTGCCCGCCCAGGGCCAGATCGCCCAGCAGATGTTCTGGTACACCGCCTTTACCGCCGACATGGTGGGTGACGGCGCGGGGGCGGTTCTGAACGAGGACGGCACGCCCAAATGGCGCATGGCCCCCAGCCCGCATGGCGTCTACTGGCAAGAGGGCATGAAGATCGGCTACCAGGACGCAGGATCGTGGACACTGATGGAATCCACCCCCGTCGACCGTGCCAAGGCCGCGTGGCTGTACGCCCAGTTCGTCACGTCCAAGACCGTGGACCTCAAGAAATCGGATGTCGGCCTGACCTTCATCCGCGAATCCACGATCAATTCCGACCACTTCACCGAACGCGCCGACAAGCTGGGCGGCCTGGTGGAATTCTACCGCTCGCCCGCCCGCGTGCAGTGGTCGCCCACGGGCACCAACGTGCCGGACTATCCGAAACTCGCCCAGCTGTGGTGGCAGAACATCGGTGACGCGATGTCGGGCGCCAAGACCCCGCAAGAGGCGCTGGACGCGCTTTGCGCCGACCAGGAACGCGTGCTGGAACGGCTGGAACGCGCGGGCGTGCAGGGCGACCTGGGGCCGAAGCTGAACGAGGAGCAGGACCCCGGCTACTGGCTCGCCCAGCCCGGCGCGCCCAAGGCCGCGCTGGAAAACGAGGACGAAGAGCCGATCACCGTCTCCTATGACGAGCTGATCAAGTCCTGGCAGAACTGAGGCCCGTGCGGCCGGGGTGGTCAGCCCCGGCCGTTTCGGCCAAGACTGCAAGGGCCGCGGCGGCCCGCCTCGCCGCGGCCCGGTTCCTTGACGCAAGACGAGTGGCCCCATGACCCATATCCTCGCCATCGACCAGGGCACGACCTCCAGCCGCGCGATCCTGTTCGGCCCCGACCTGAACGTCGTCTCCGTCGCGCAAGAGGAATTTCCCCAGCATTACCCGGCCAGCGGCTGGGTCGAACACGACCCCTCGGACCTGTGGTCCACCACTGCCGCGACCGCCCGCGCGGCGATCGAAAAGGCCGGGCTGCACGCCACGGACATCGCCGCCATCGGCATCACCAACCAGCGCGAAACCACGCTGGTCTGGGACCGCGCCACCGGCAAGCCCATCCACAACGCCATCGTCTGGCAGGACCGGCGCACCGCCGAAACCTGCCGCGCCCTGCGCGAGGCCGGGCACGAGGCGAGCGTGACGGAAAAGACCGGCCTGTTGCTCGACCCGTATTTCTCGGGGACCAAGCTGAAATGGATCCTCGACACCGTCGAGGGCGCCCGCGCGCGCGCCGCCCGCGGCGAACTGGCCTTCGGCACGGTCGATACCTGGCTGGTCTGGAACCTGACGGGCGGCCGCGTGCATGTCACCGACGCCACCAACGCCGCGCGCACGATGCTCTATGATATCCGGAAGGGCCGCTGGTCGCGCACCATGTGCGACATGCTGGACATCCCCATGGCACTGCTGCCCGAGGTGCGCGATTGCGCCGCCGATTTCGGCATGACCCGGGCCGACCTGTTCGGGCGGGAAATCCCGATCCTGGGCATCGCCGGCGACCAGCAGGCCGCGACCATCGGCCAGGCCTGTTTCCGCCCCGGCATGATGAAATCCACCTATGGCACGGGCTGTTTCGCGCTGCTCAATACCGGCACCGACCCCGTGGCGTCGCGGAACCGGCTGTTGACCACCATCGCTTACCAGATGGACGGCCAGCCCACCTATGCGCTGGAAGGGTCGATCTTCATCGCGGGCGCGGTGGTGCAATGGCTGCGCGACGGGCTGAAACTGATCCGCACCGCGTCCGAAACCCAGCCGCTGGCCGAACAGGCCGACCCGGGGCAGAACGTGGTCCTCGTGCCCGCCTTCACCGGGCTGGGCGCGCCCTATTGGAACGCCGACTGCCGGGGCGCGGTGTTCGGGCTGACGCGCAATTCCGGCTCCCAGGAATTCGCCCGCGCCGCGCTGGAAAGCGTCGGCTACCAGACCCGCGACCTTTTGGAGGCGATGACCGCCGACTGGTCCGGCGGCGGCGATACCGCGCTGCGCGTCGATGGCGGGATGAGCGCGTCCGACTGGGCGATGCAGTTCCTGGCCGATATCCTGGGCGCCCAGGTCGACCGGCCCCGCGTGCTGGAAACCACCGCGATGGGCGCGGCCTGGCTCGCCGGTCAGCGGGCCGGGCTTTATCCGGGCATGCAGGAATTCGCCCGCACCTGGGCGCTTGAGAAAAGCTTTGCCCCCGCGATGGCCATGGACGACCGCGAGGCGCGCTATGCCCGCTGGAAACGCGCCGTTGCCGCCGCCCAGGCGTTCTGAGCCGTGACCTTCGAACTGATAACCCCGGGCCGCATCGTCTTTGGCCGCGGTGCCGCCGCCGGGGCGGCCGCGCGGATCGCCGCCATGGGCCGGCGTATCCTGCTGGTGCGGGGCGGATCGGTGGGGTTCGCCGATGCGCTGGCCGCCGACCTGCGCGCGCAGGGGGCCGAGGTTCTGGGGCTGCGCGGGCAGGGGGAACCCACGCTCGACGCGCTCCAATCCGCCCTGGCCGAGGCGCGCGCCTTCGCCCCCGACGCGGTCGCGGCGATCGGCGGCGGCTCGGTGATCGACCTGGGCAAGGCGCTGGCCGCGCTGGTGCCCTCGGACCGCCCGCCGCTCGACCATCTCGAAGTGGTGGGCCAGGGCCTGCCGCTGCCCGGGCCCCCCCTGCCCATGGCGGCCCTGCCGACCACCGCGGGCACCGGCGCCGAGGCCACCAAGAACGCGGTGATCGGCGTGCCCGCCCATGGCCGCAAGGTGTCGCTGCGCGACGACCGGATGATCCCGGCGCTGGCCCTTGTCGACCCGGGCCTGACCGATGGCTGCCCCTGGGCGGTGACGCTGGCCTCGGCCCTCGACGCGGTCACCCAGGTGATCGAGCCTTACCTGTCGGCCCGCGCCAACCCGCTGACCGACGCGCTGTGCCGCGACGCGATCCCGCGCGGGCTGGCCGCGCTGGTCCGGCTGGCCGAGGCCGAGGATGCGGCCGCCCGCGATGCGCTGGCGCTTGTCAGCCTGACGGGCGGCATCGCGCTGGCCAATGCGGGGCTGGGGGCGGTGCACGGGCTGGCGGGCGTGATCGGCGGGCGCCACGGCGCGCCCCATGGCGCGATCTGCGGCCGCCTTCTGGTGCCGGTCCTGCGTGAGAACCGCGCCGCGCTGGCCGCCGAGGGGCGCCCCGTCGACCGTTTCGACGAGGTCGCGGCCTGGATCGCGGCGGCGCTGGGCTGCGCCCCGGCCGCGGCACTCGACCGTTTCGCCGCCTGGATCGACACCGCGGGCCTGCCCCGCCTGTCCGATATGGCCCAGGGCGTGCCCGATCCCGCCGCGCTCGCGCGCGAGGCCGGCCTGTCGTCGTCGATGAAAGCCAACCCCGTGACGCTCGCGCCCGAAGCGCTGGCCCGGATCGTCGCCGCGGGCTGACCCCCGTCCGCCCCGAACCCGATCCTGTCGCGGACCGCTCGCGGCGACGGTTTTTCCCCTTGTTTTCACCTGCCCGCCCAAATACACACGTCGGCGGAGACGTGGCCGAGTGGTCGAAGGCGCTCCCCTGCTAAAGTCTAGCGCCCTCCATTAAAACCCCTTTTCTTTCAAGCCTCTGACGCGCCCTCGCGGCGCGCGTGCACGCATTTTGCACACCCTCGCGCCGGGCGCACCGTGCGCACCGCGTCGCGCACCTTAAGGCGCGCGCCGTCTCCTCTCCCCGTGCAATCCACACGAGGAGAAAAGACAGTGAAACTCCCCCTTATCGTCCGCCGCCGCACCGGCCGCGAAAACGACCCCTTTCTCGGGCTCCAGATCGGCGACCGGGCCGGGTGCTCGATCTCCGGCTTCTCCGGGATCGTGACAGCCCGCGTCGAGTATATCGACGGCTGCAATCAAGTCCTCCTGCAACCCTCGTGCGACGAGTCCGGCAACTACCGCGAGGCGCGGTGGTTCGACGTCGAGCGGGTGCAGTTGCAAGAGCCCGGCGCCGTCTCCTTCCGGGGCACGAAAACCGGCGGCGAGCTCCCCCTTCCCTCGCGCCCGGAGGCCCCGAAATGAGCCCCGCCGCGCCCCTTCCCGTCCTCCGCCGCTTCGCGCGCCGGCTTCCCCGCTTCATCGTCCATTGCCAGGTCCCGGGCTTCGGTCGGATCGCGCACTCGATCGTGGCGCTCGACTTCGCCGAGGCCGAGGCCCGCGCCCGGCGCGCCTATTCCCGGAAAACGATCCACGTCCTCGAAGTCCGCCGCATGACGGGCGCGCCCGCGCTCAAGGTGGTGACGTCATGAGTGCCCCGGATCGCTCCGCCCCCGTCGCCGAGATCGCCGCGATGATCGAGGCCGCGATCGAGAGCTCGGTCGAGGACGCCCTCGCCGAGAGCGCCCGGGCGCAGGCCGAGGCGCTCCGCGCCCTCGAAAACGATCACGAGAGGAACGTCGATCGGGCGACCGAGGCGGCCTTCGAACGCGGCCGTCGCGATATGCTCGACGAGATCGCCCGGGCCGACGCCGCGACCTTCCGCGCGCTCGATCCTCTCGTCGGCTCGCGCCCGGAGCGGCTTCGGATCGACGTCTCGGCGCATGGCGATCGCGGCTGCGGCGCCGTTTTCGTCCCGCACCCGGCCGAGGCGGAGCTCTTCGCCGAGATTGCCGAGGAGCTCTATCGCGCCCGCGCCAAGTTCCCCGGCGAGAATGTCACCTTTGCCGCGCTCGTCGAGGAGGTCGGCGAGCTTGCAACGTCTCTCTTCTCGGAGGATCGCGCCCGGGTCCGCGCCGAGGCGGTCCAGGTCGCCGTGATGGCGCTCCGCGTGGTGCTCGACGGCGATCACACCTTCGACGCATGGCGCGCGGGGCGCGATCTCGACCCCCTCGTCGAGAGCTCCTCTCCCGGGCCCGGTCCCCTCATGACCGCCGAGAGCCTCTTCGCCGTCGCGGAGGAGGTGGGGGACGCCGCGGCGCCCGCGCGGCCGGGGTGGGTTTCGATCGAGCGCCTCGTCGATGCCGCTCGGGCCCTTTACTCCGGGAGGGGAGAGGCATGAGCGGCGCCCTCGATTTCGGCGAGCTCCTCGCGGCGCTCCGCCTCTTTGCGGGGGCGACGGTTTCGGCCGCCAACCCGCACGATCTGCGGCGCTTCGTGGCCGCCGAGGACTCCCGGGCTCTGGCCGCCTTCCGCGCCGTTGCGCCCGTGCCGTCGGACCCTGCCCGGATGGAGGGTCCGACGATCTACGGCCGCGAGATCGTGCGCGACGCGCGGCTCCCGGCCGGCGTCGCCGTGCTCCAGGTCCCGGGCGCCCGCGCCCGCGCCGTGGCATATGCGCCGGAGGCCGCCCCGGCGGCCGCGGCGCTCGACCGCGCCGCCGAGCTCGGCCGTCACGTCGAGCTCGCGACCGCCTTCCGGCCGGGGAGGGAAAGCCGATGATCCCGCCGGAGCATCCCGCCGCCGATCGCCGAGCGGCGCTCCTCGATCGGGTTCGCGCCCGGGTCGAGATCGACCCGCAAACGGGGTGCTGGATATGGCAGGGCCCGACCTCCGGGACGGGCCCGCGCGAGGGATATCCCCGGATGAGTCTCGACGGCCGGACGGTTTCGGTTCACCGGGTCATGGCCGCGCACGCCTTCGGCTATCTGCACCCGGGCCGCAAGGTGGATCACACATGCCGGACCCGGCTTTGCGTCAACCCGGCGCATCTGGAGCCGGTGACGCACCTCGAAAACTGCCGCCGCCGCGACCGGGCCCGGGCGATCGAGGCCGGCGCCGCGGCCGGCGAGCTCTGAGGTCATGGCGTGGTGCTACGTCCCCGGAATGGCCTCTCCCTCTGCGCCGGCGGCGGAGGCTTGGATTTGGGCCTCGGTCTCGCCGAGCCCGGATTCGCGACCCGGTGCTTCGTCGAGATCGAGCCCGCCGCCCGCGACGTCCTCGTCGCCGGGATGCGCGCCGGATATCTCGACGAGGCGCCGATCTGGGACGATCTCGAAACCTTCGACGCGCGACCCTTCCGCGGCGCCTTCGATACCGTCCTCGCCGGCTATCCCTGCCAGCCCTTTTCAACGTCGGGCAAGCGACAAGGGCCGAACGACGAGCGCCACCTCTGGCCCCATGTCGCCCGCGTTATCGGCGAGCTCGATCCCGCCTTCGTCCTCCTCGAAAACGTCGAGGGGCACGTCTCGCTCGGGCTGGAGCTCGTGCTCCGAGAGCTTCGAGGCATGGGCTACGAGGTCGCGGCGGGTCTATTCAGCGCGGAAGAGGTCGGCGCGTCGCACGAGCGGGCCCGCGTGTTCGTCGTGGCCTACAGCGAGAGTCGCGCGCGGGAGCTATACGCGCGACAAGGGCCGGAAGGGCAAGGAGCGGGCGACGCTGGAGGGCTTGGCCTCGACGTTCCCGGCTCGGCGTCTCTGGCCGACTCCTGCGGCGCGGGACGCGAAGGGGGAGAACTCGGCCGAGCATGTCGCTCGGCCAGGTCGCGGGCACATGGATCAACTTCCGAACGCCGCGACACATGGCTTTTCCCCCCGGCCCGGCCGCGCTCGATCTCTGGCGCGAGCTTCTCGCCCGCGATCCCTTCCTTGCGCCCGCTCTTGCGCTGGATGATCTCCGCCCATGGGCGCAAGGTGGCCCGCCGGCTCTGGCGGATGCGGGCGCGGCCGCGGCTGAATCCGCTCTTCGTCGAGCGGCTCATGGGCTGGCCGCCCGGGCACGCGCTTTGCGATTGCTCGGCAACGGAGTTTGCCCTCTGGCGGCGGCGTATGCGTGGCGCTCTCTCGGCGCTGCCCTTGGCCTCCGGCCCGTTCCTCTGGATTCCGCCGATCGAGGCTGACCGGCCGGCCGAGCAACTCGACCTTTTCGGCGCGCCTTGATCGCCGCCCCGGCCCGTGGCACTCCGGGCCCGGGCTTCAACCGAAAGGGGAAATCATGATCCGACGTCTCGCTCTCCTCCCGCTCCTCCTCGCCGGCTGCGCGCCGCCGGGGTCGGTCGATCGGCTTTCGCTCGAATACCAGGTCGGCGAGGAGCTCATGATCGCGTGCACCGAGCGCGGCGAGCGGTGCGCGGAATGGCTGGAGTTCAAGCGGGGATGGGAGGAGGGCGTCTCCTACATGACGACATTCGAGAAGAGCCTCGCACAGCACAAGGCGCGCGTGGCGGCCGGCGGCGCGGTCTAAGCGCGTTGGCGCAACGCAAAGAAGGGCAATTGGATCTTTTTCAAACCCGTCTAACGTCGCTTGCGGTGTCGCTTCAGACCATCTCGCGCGACCTCTTCAACGTTGAGGTGATAATCTAAAGCTTCCCAGCCCTCGCCTGCGGCGTGGCGGTGGAGCATGTTGACCATTGCCCTTACCGCCTCTTCTTCGGGCCGGGCATCTAGAGCGGCCGCGTTATCAGCCACATACTGGCGACACAGGTTTGCAATTTCTTCTGCCATCACTCGTCTCCTTTGCCTAGGCTGTCAGTATCATTCGGCTTCTGCTCTGCCGGCTGCCGCAGCTTAGCGCTGAACCGCGCTTCGTCGTTGTCCTTTTGTAGCTGACGAGCGGCTTCTTTGAAGCGGTGGAGTTGGGGTTTCTCCGCGTTCCTGATTCGCCCCGTGCACCTTGCATTGTGCGAAATTCAAGTGGTATAATCGTCGCGTCTTATGCGCGCGTATGTGTAAAACATTGATAACGCAGCAAAAAAATTGCGTCAAAGAATTTGCATCGCATTGCGTTGACTCTCGGGCCGTTGCGCGCCAAGCTATATATTGCGAGGGTGATCTCGTGAGCTACAAGAGCAAGTAGGTCCCGTGGCGGAATTGGCAGACGCAGCGGTCTTTAAAACCGCGACCTTCCCAGGGTGTGCGGGTTCGAACCCCGCCGGGACCACCACTTAAGGAGAAACATATGGGAAAGAGCAATGCGATGAAGGCCTTGGAGGACAGGCTCTCGCGCATTCGGTCTGAGATGGAAAAGCTCCGCATCCAAGAAGAGCTCGTGTTGGACATGATGCGCGAAGAGCGTGGGGAGCCCGCACCCAAGAAGAGGGCCAAGCGGGCCAACGTGAAACGAACGGTGCTTGACCTTCTTACTGCCGTTGGAGCGGGAGGCCTTAACGCAGCCATAGCGGTTGATATGGCCGCAAAAGATGGCGTCGAACTTGAACGTGGGTCAGTCTCTTCGCTTCTTAGCCGTCTCAAGAATGAAGGCACAGTCACATACGACGGAGAGGTCTATCGCCTCAAGGAACACAGCAACAGGGGTGGCGAAGTCCACCCTCTTAGACTCCCGGGGGCTACCATGAGGTAAGTTCTCAGAGGAGCCGACCCTAACGCTTCGACTTTGGAGGGAAGAGCGTTAGGGCCGGATCACGTCCATAGAAGGAGAACCAACTATGGCGACTACGAGTGACGGAAAGACCGTCATCTTTCGGCCCTACATCACGACCAAGGATGGTCGAAGGATTTGGGCCAAGTGGTATGGCAAGAAGGCCTTCGCTATCGAAGTTGGGCCAGAGACCAACACCACCATCTGAGCTGAGGAGGGGCGGGAACGCCCCTTCTCTTTTTGAGGGCAGACACTAGCGACCGAAGCCACTACCTTCCCAGGGCTTTAGTCCACCACTCACGAATCATTATATTTGCGCTTGACTTGCGGTCCACCTGAGATTGCCGCAGATGACTCATTGCTACGCTTGCTAGTCTAAGAGGCGTAGGTCAGGCTCTTCCCTACAATCGATTGCAGGGCGATTGAAAAGCGATTGTGACGCTCTCAGCTTCATCCACACCGTTAGCGAAATGGAAGTCTAGCGGCCTCTTGCTATAATCGTCTCGACGAGCCGCGGCGCCCGGAAATCGGCCCGCGTGAAATCCCATCCCCTCGCGAGCAATCGGTCCGCGAGGTCCTCGGGCGCGAGCTTGCGGTAGCGGTTCGCCATGGCGGGCGTTTTCCAGCCCCCGAGGTCCATCAAGGCGCCGAAATCGCGCGTCGCGGCGTGATACCAGGTCGCCCAGGTATGGCGCAGGACGTGGGGCGTCACCTCGCGGGGATCGAGGTCCGCCGCCGCGACGACCTTCGCGAAGGCGGCGGCGATCTGGCCGCCGCCATTCTCGCGCAGGACGTAGGGCTCCCCCTTCGGCGTCCGGCAGACCGGCCCCTCCTCGGGGAGCGGCTCGGCGCGGAGGAGGTCGAGCGCCCGGCGGGGAAGCCGGATCATGCGGGGCTCGCCGTTCTTCGTCTCCGGAATCCAGACTTCGCCCGTCGCCTCGCGGATATCCGCCCGGGCGACGCGGAGCGCCTCGCCGGAGCGGAGCCCGCCGCCCAGCATGAGCGCGACCGGGCGGAGGGTGTGGGGCTGGAGCTCGCGCACGGCCGCGAGGAGCGCCTCGGCCTCCTCCGGCGTGATCCAGCGCACCCGGGCGCGGTCCTTCGCGCGCTTGCGGAAGCGTCGCGGCGGACAGAGATCGTCCTCGGCCGCCATGTTGACGACGGCCGAGACGGGGGTCACGAGTTGCCGGTCGATCGTGGCGGGGGCGCAATCCGGATAGAGCGCCTCGGCGGCCTCGCGGACCCAAGCGTTATTGACGTCGCGGAGGAGCGTATCGGGCCCGGCATAGCGGAGAATCCGATCGAGGAAGCGCGGGCTCCCGCCGGCCTCTACATAGGCGAGCGCGGCCTCGGCGAAGGTGATCGTCGCCTCGCGGCCGAGGCACTCCCGCTCCAGAATCTCGCGCTCTAGGCGGACCCTCTTCGCCTCGGCGAGGCGGCGCTCACTCGTTCCAGAGCTTTCATAAACGCTTTTTCCCGCGAGCTTGCCGCGGATGATCCAGTTTCCGCCCGGCTTCCGCCGGAAGAGCTTGAGGGCCATTTCTCTTCCCCTTCAACGAAGGCCCGGGCGAGGTCGCTCGGGCGAAACTTGATCCGCTTCCGGCCGCGGGTGCGGATCGTCGGGAGCGATCCCTCGGCCCGGAGCCGGTAGAGCCCGAAGCGGCTTGTCTCGATCCCGCGCTCGGCCAGCCACGCGACGGCCTCCTCGACGGTCAAGAGCTGCTCGTCGAGGAGGCCGGTCGGATCGGGGATCGCCGCGATCATCGGCGGAGCACCCAAAGCAGCGTGGCCGAAGTTGGGAGCCCGAAGGGCCAGCCCCAGAGCGTGACGGCGATCGGCTGGAGCGACCCGGGTGCCTCTCCCGTTGCGGCATGGCGCAGCGCCGCGCCGATCGAGAAGGCGACGAAGGCGGCCGTCGCCGCGGCGCAATGGCGCACCAGGTCGCCCAGGCCGCGCGGTGCGGCGGGCGCATGGCCGGGATTAAAACCCCCTGTCTTTCTGTTGTTTGTTCCATCTTTGTTCATGTCTGGCACCTCCTGCAAGGTGCCAATATCACAATAACTTGTGACAATCAAATAATAAGGTGAGTTGCGTTGGTGTGCGTTTCTTGCCAGTTATCCGGGCCATCCGGTGCGAGCGATCCGCGCGCGCGGGTGATTAACGATTTGTGGGGGTGTAGTGTCATGGCTGAAAGGTCCGAGTATATCGAGCAAATCCACGAGATCACGCGGGGCTGGAGTGACGAGGCTCTCTATGCTCTTGCGCGTGATCTCAAGCGTCGTGATCCCGTCCCGGGGCCGGTCGAGCCGACAGATTCTTGACCGTTGCTGCGAGCTCTTCCGGGGAAAGCTCTGAAAGCACCTTTTGGAGTTCCAGGCGCCCGGGTGTGACGCTTCCGGGGGTGTGCAGAATTCCGATCGGGATATCGAGCACGTCGCAGACCCGTAGGAGGTTCGCGTAGGAGATCGAGCTCTTCCCACGAAGAAACGCGCCGAGCGCGTTCACGCTGAGATCGGCCGCCCGGGACACCTCGGCGGCCGTCGTTTCCCGGATCGCAATCGCAATCCGGAGGTTTTGCCGTGCCGTCTGGATGCGCGCTTCGTTCGTCTCGTTACTCATTGACCGTTTCCCTTGCTGCATGGTCGCCGTTTCCGGGCGTATGCGCGCACAAAATAATGGGAAGCGCACCATGTCCAAAGGTGAGGTATTCCAGACGCGAGAAAATGTGTTGACGGCCGCGGAATTCACAACATAGGGTGAGCGTCACAATTATTTGTGACGAGGCACCCGTGACAGAGAACCCGAACACCCTTCCAGATGCGGCCAGGTTCCGCGCTTGGCTCGCTGATTCGATGCGGGCGGCCGGCCTTCCTGCCTCCCGCCTGTCTCTCCGCTCCGGGCTTTCCGTGAATACGGTCGGCCGAATTCTCAACGCGGAGTCGGACCTCACGCTCGGAACGGCCGCGAAGCTGGAGCGCACGCTCCGGGCTCTCGCCGCCGAGGCGGACGTCGAGCTTCCCGCGCTCGTGTCGGGCGTGCCGTCATGAGCGACGATCTCCTCCTCTCGCGCCTCTCGCCGGCCGAGCGCCGGGCGATGGAGGCGCTCGCCGTCGAGGCTGGATTTCCCGCGCAGGAGATCGCCGCGGAAATGGTCGCGGCATATCTGCGCCTTGTCCTCGACGCCCCCCGGGCGCTCCCGGATCGCCCGCTCCTCGGCCTGATCCGCCGCGCGAAGGCGCGCCGCCATGGATAGGCCGCTCCCCCTCAACACCCGGAGCACGCCGGCCGGGGATCGCGACTATTTCCCGACCCCGCCTTGGGCGACCCGGGCGCTCTGCGAGGCGCTCTCCGGGCGCGGGCTTCTTTTCGGCTCGACCGTTTGGGAACCCGCGTGTGGCGAGGGCTACATGAGCCGGCCGCTCGGCGAGTATTTCCGCGAGGTTCGCTCGACCGATATCGAGGATTGTCGCGACGCCTTTCCGGATCAGGACGGGGTGGTCGATTTCCTTCTTGACTGGCCGGACCCCAGCGCCCCGCCGGCCTCTGACTGGATCGTGACGAATCCGCCTTTCAACCGGGCCGAGGAGTTCTTCGAGCTCGCCTATCGCCGCGCCCGGGTCGGCGTGGCCTTCTTCGTTAAGCAACAGTTCCTAGAGGGGATCGGCCGATATCGCTCGATCTTCTCCCGGCATTGGCCGCGCCTGATCCTGCAATTCGCCGAGCGGGTGCCGCTGGTGAAAGGCCGGGTCGATCCAGAGGCGGGCACAAATCAGGCTTATATCTGGATCGTTTGGATCAAGCGCGATCGCTTCGGGGCGCTCGACCTCGATCCGCACGCCGCCCCCGAATTCGGCTGGATCGGGCCTTGCCGCAAGCGGCTGGAGCGCCCCGACGACTATCCCGCCCCCGCACCCCCGGCGCCGAGCGCGCCGACCGAGCTCCTCGCCCTCATGGGCGAGGCCCCCGCGGCCGCGGCCGCTTCGCACGAGGAGAGCAACCCGTGACAATCCAAGACAGAACCCCCGCCCCCGCCGATCTCGGCCGCGAACGCGCGCGCCGTGTCCTCCCGTCCCTCCTGCATCCCGGCGCGCTCCTGATCGCCGCCCCGGGGCTTCCGAGGGCGAGCGTCGTCGTCGCCGCCGGCGATGCCGTGGAAACCGTCGAGTCCTTCGACGTGGCGATCGTGGACGATCTCGCCGCGGCCGGCTGGGTCGAGCTCATCGATCCGGGCGCGACGCTTGCGCAATACCGGATCACGCCCGCGGGCCGCGGCGCCGCCAAGGGCGCGGACCGCGATCCCGCTCTCGGCGACAATGGCGCCGAGTCGATCGACCCGCTCGACCGGCTCCGCCGCAGCGACTCCCATCCGCTTCGCCGGCTGACCGATCGCGAGCTCGCCGCCGCCGCCCATGTGCGCGCGCTTCACGCCGCCGCAGGCTTCGAGGCCGAGGAGCTCCTCGCGGAGTGGCAATCCTTCCTTGACGAGGGGGAATGGCCGGGCGATCTCGACGGCCTGCCCGATCCGGTCGCCTTCGCGCGCTCGCGCTTGCGCGGCCTTCTCGCCGAGCTCGGGCCCGATCTCGGGTGCTCGGTTGCGCGCGTGGTGTGCCTCTGGCACCTCCTGACCCGTTTCGAGTCCGATATGGGGCTTCCGGCCCGCTCCGGGAAGGCGATCGTCAAGGCCGCGCTGCGCCGCGTCGCCCGCCATGTCTCCGCCCTTCCGCCGCGCGGCGCGTCGCGGGCGCTCTGCGGCGATCTCCCCGCTCCCTCGCGCATCCGTGCCGAGATCATGGCGCGCCCGGAGGGCGAGCGGCTCGATTACGCGATCGAGCTCCTCGAATACATCGCCGGCCCCGACGAGATCGACGCGACCCGGCTCGCCGAGCTCGGCCTTCGCCTCTCCCCGGCCCAGGTCCGACTCCTCGCCGCGCTCGATCGCCGCCGCGGCCGGCCCGTGAGCCGCGAGGCGCTCGGCGCCGCCGGCGCGTCGCGGCGGTCCCTCTCCGAGGACGAGGGGCCGAAGGAGAACGTCCTCGACGTGCACGTCTCCCACCTTCGCAAGCGTATCCGCGAGGCCGGCCTTCCGATCGAGATCAACGCGGTCTGGGGCTTCGGCTATCGGCTCGACGCGCCGGCCGATCTCGATCTCGGCCTCGTGCCGCTCACGATCTGATCGCTCTTCTGTCCCCCTCGAAACACGAAAGGCGCTTTCCATGGCGAAATCAATCAACCGCGTGCAGCTCCTCGGGCACCTCGGCCGCGATCCGGAGGTCCGATCCTTCCCGAATGGCGGCAAGGTCTGCAATTTCCGCTTGGCGACCTCCGACAGGTGGAAGGACCGCAACACCGGCGAACAGCGCGAGCGGACCGAATGGCACACGATCGCGATCTTCAATGAGGCGCTTGTCCGGGTCGCGGAGCAATACCTCCGCAAGGGCTCGAAGGTGCTCGTCGAGGGGCGGCTCGAAACGCGGAAATGGCAGGACCAGAGCGGACAGGACCGCTATTCGACCGAGATCGTCCTCCGCCCCTACAATGGCGACTTGATCCTCCTCGACGGCCGATCCGGGCAGGGCGACGGCGGCGGCTATGGTGGCGCCGGGGCCGGCTACGGCGGCCCGGATGATCGCGGCCCCGCCGCGTCGGGCGGGCCGGGGCCGGGGCCGGCCGGCGATCTCGACGACGAAATCCCCTTCTGAGGGCGCGGCCATGGGCTCCGATCCGAGGATCGAGATCGCGAAGGCAATGCCCATGCGGGAGGTGATCGAGCGCCTCCCGCTGGAGGGGCTCCGGCGCGACGGGCGCGAGCTCGTCGGGCCCTGCCCGCGCTGCGGCGGGCGGGACCGTTTCGGGATCAATCTCGATCGCGGTCTCTTCCTGTGCCGGGTCTGCGGCGCCAAGGGGGACGGGCTCGACCTCGCGCAGCATGTTCTAGGCTGCGATTTCAAGGGCGCGCTGGATCACCTCGCCGGCGCCGCGATCGAGGTCGATCCCGCCGAGCTCGCGCGCCGCAAGGCTCGCGCCCGGGCCGAGCGCGCCCGGCAGGAGGCCGAGGCCGCCCGCTATCGCGAGGCCGCGATCCGCGACGCCGCGACGATCTGGAGCTCCGCCAGGTCGCCGGCCGCCTCGCCCGTGGTCGAATATCTCGCCGCCCGTGCGATCCGGCTCCGCGAGCTCCCGAAATCGCTCCGCTTCAAGCCGGATCACCCCTATGTGCGCAAGATCGGCGGGCGGCTCGTCACGCTGCACCGCGGCCCCTGCATGATCGCCGCGATCCAAGGGCCGGACGGGAGGCTCGCGGCGGTGCATCAAACATGGATCGATCTCTCCAAGCCCTCGGCGAAGGCCGAGATCGTCGATCCGGAGACGGGCGAGGCGTTCCCGGCGAAGATGGTCCGGGGCTCGAAGAAGGCCGGCGCGATCCGTCTCGGCGGCGACCCGTCCGCCGGCGTGCTCGTGATGGGCGAGGGGATCGAGACGACCCTCTCGGCGCGCGTTATCGCCCCTCTCGGTCCCGCGGTCTATTGGGCGGCCGTCGATCTGGGCAACATTTCCGGCCGGATGCTTCCGCCGCGCAACTCGGGCCAGCCCGACCCCGCCGACGATCGCGCCTTCGTCCCGCCGCCATGGGTGCGGCGGCTCGTGCTGATCCAAGACGGCGACAGCGATCCCGAAGCGACCCGCGCGAAGCTCCTCTCCGGGCTCCGCCGCGCGCAATCCGCGATCCCCGGCCTCGCCGGCGAGATCGTGCATCCCGGCGCCGGCCGGGACCTTAACGACCTATTGCGAGAGCTCGGCGACAAGCCGGGCCGGACCGAGGAGAGCACAACGTGAAGATGGACGCGAGAGACGCGCTCGCCCGGGCCTTCGAGGAGGCCGAGCAATTCCCGCCGGCCGATTCCGGCGGGCCCGGAGCGATCCCGCCCGACCCGCAGGAGGAGCCGATCGAGTCGCGATGCGCGGCGCTCCCGCTGAACGACTACGGGAACGGGCAACGCTTCCTCGCGCATTTTGGCGAGGATTGCCTCTTCGTCCCGCGCGTCGGCTGGCACCGCTGGACGGGCCAGGTCTGGCGGCTCGACGAGGACCGGATCGACGTCCGCGCGCTGGCGCATCGGATCGGCGAGCGCATCCTCGCCGAGCTCCCGTGGATCGCGCTCGAAGATTGGGAGCGGTCCGCGATCGAGGCCGAGGAGCGGGCGAGCGAGGAGCTCGAAGCCCTCTATCGGAAGGACGACCCCACGCGGGCCGATCGCCGTCGGATCAAGGAGCTAGAGGAGCTCGTGAAGGAGGGGAAGGAGGCGCGGAAGGCGCTCGGCGCTCGCAAGCGGTCGCATCGGGCGCACGCCAAGAGCTCGGGGAACACGGCCGCCATAAACAACATGCTCACCGAGGCGAGCGTCTCGGTCGCCGTGCCGCTCAATCGCCTCAACGCGGACCCGCTCGTCGTCAACACCCGCTCGGGGCTGATCCGCTTCCGAAAGGCGGTCGATCCGCACGAGGCGGCGTGGGCGAAGGACGGCGAGGAGGTCCCGGAGCGGTGGGGTTTCGAGCTCCTCCCGCATGATCGCGAGCACCTCGTCTCGAAGATGATCGCGGCGGACTATGACCCGGGCGCGGCGGCTCCGACCTTCGAGCGGTTCCTCGCGCGTATCCAGCCGGACCCGGAGCGCCGGGCGTTTCTCAAGCGGTGGTTCGGCTACACCCTGACCGGGCTCACGACCGAGCAAAAGCTCCTCTTCGCCCATGGCGGCGGGCGAAACGGGAAATCGACCCTCGTCGATCTGATCGCCGAGATCATGTCGGATTATGCGACGACGGTCCCGATCGAGAGCCTCACGGGCGCCGAGCAACGCAAGGGATCGGACGCGACGCCCGACCTCGTGCGCATCCCCGGCGCCCGGATGGTCCGCGCCTCGGAGCCGGAGCAGGGCCAGAGGATGCGCGAGGCGATCGTCAAGGCCCTGACCGGCGGCGAGCCCGTCTTGATCCGGCGGATGCAACAGGAATTCGTCGAGGTGACGCCGGAATTCAAGCTCACGATCTCGGGCAATCACAAGCCGGAGATCAGGGGCGACGATGATGGAATCTGGCGGCGGGTGATGCTCCTCCCCTTCGACGAGCAAATCCCCGAGGAGGAGGTCGATCCGCTTCTCCCGCGCAAGCTCCGGGCCGAGGCGTCCGGGGTGCTGAATTGGATGATCGAGGGCGCCGTCGAGTGGCTGGAGGGCGGGCTCCAGGTCCCGGCCGCGATCTCAGAGGCGACGCGCGTTTACCGCGAGGAGAGCGACCCGCTCCGGGTTTTCCTCCTGACGCAATGCCATGTGACCGGCCGCGACTCCGACGAGCTCCTCGCGCGCGATCTCGTGGACGGCTTCCGGCTCTGGATGGAGGACACCGGGAACGAGCCTTGGGGGAAGCGCGCCGTTTCCATGCGCCTCGCCAAGGCGGCCGGCATGTTCAAGCACCCGGAGACGGGCGCGACCTTCGCCGCCCGCAAGAAATCCGATTCCTACTATGTCGGGATCGGATTCCTCCCGGAGATCGCCGCGCGCCTCGCGCTGCGTCGGGATCGCGACGCCGGCTATCGCTGATGGCCGGGCCCTGTCACCTCTGCGGCGCGGCCTCCGCGCCCTTCGGCTTTCGTCGGCCCGGGCTCTATACGGAGCTCCGGCCGGAGGAGCGCCGCTATCTGCGGGCCTGTGCGGCGTGCCGCGATGCGGCCGAGGCGCGGTGGCGGAAAGCGTTCAGCTTGAAGGATCAGCCGCGCCACTGTTCGCAGGGCGAGAAGAAGTCGCGTTGCCGAAAGTCGCCATCTACCACAACGCCCCCGAACATTGAAAACCCGACATAGCCGCCCATGGCGTTCTTTCCGTTTACTTCGCCGCAGACGCGCCGCTCGTGCTGGCCGTTGGCGAGTGTAACGTCAACGACTCTCAGGTTGCGAAACTGCGCGCTATTGGGGTCGAGGAAATCCCGCGTCACTTCGGCCTTGATCTCGGACACCAGAGTCGGGCTGGGCTTCACGGGGCTTGATTGCTCGATCTCGGCGAATTGCACGCAGCCGGCAAGGCCGGCCAGGGCAAAAGCATACACGGGGCGCATTCTCTCTCCTGTCGTCTGTAGTCGCGGCCAGCGCGGCCGGGCCTGTCTGCCAAACGCGCGCGGCCTTGTCACGCCCGAAGCGGCCGGGTGCCCGCCCTGTGTTGACTTATTCAGTCGTGGGGCCTATCGTTTCGTAGTGCCGGACGCATCCGGCGCCGGGATTGGCCTCCCGCAGTGACTTAGGCGCTCGCAAAGTCGCGCCGTTTCGGTGCGGCTTTTTTATGGTCGGGCGGGGCAGGAGCTCCTTCGGGGGCGCCGCTTCCTAAGGGCGGTAAGGCCAATCCTGTTCCGTCCGGCCACCCGGGATTGGTCTCCCTTCGGTCGGATCAAACTGACCTTAGGAGAACGCCATGAGTGCCGCACATAAACTGACCCCCGCCGCCGAAGCCCTGACCGCACTGATCTACAAGGCCCAAATGCAGGCACGCACTCTGCGCCTTGCCGGTCAGGGCGCGGCCGATCTTTCGCCCGAAGAGTTCTGCGAAATGGTCGGCGCCGCCGCCTCGATTCTGGAAGATATCCTTGCGGATGCGACTGCTCACTCCGATACTTTGTGCGCTGACATTTTCGCCACGCACCCCGCGGTGCGGGCGGCGCGCCGTGCGCAGGAAAGGGCGGGGGCGTGAGCGTGGCGGCCGAGGTTCCCGCCCGCCAGCCGGTTGTGTTCGCCAGGAATGGTGGCGTGTTCGCCAGCAGCCGGGACGTGGCCGCGTTCTTTGGTAAGCGGCATGACAACGTATTGCGGGATATCGAGAGGCTGATCTCGGAAGAGCCCGCGTTGTTGTTGGGGCCACTCCTCAAATTTGAGGAGTCGTTCATAGAGGTGGAGACCGGCAACGGGACAGCAAGGCGATTCCGCGTATTTGAAATGACGCGGGACGGGTTCACCCTTCTTGCAATGGGGTTCACCGGCCCGCGTGCCTTGCGCTGGAAGCTGTGCTATATTGAGGCGTTCAATCGCATGGAGGCGGCCTTGCAAGGCCAGGCCGCCGCCGCCTCTGTTGCCCCGGATGGATTGGAGCAGGCTCTTTCCGCCTGCCGCGAAGTTCGGTTGACCTGGGGGCGTCGTGCTGCTCAGGACTTCTGGTCCACGAGCGATCTCGTCGGCCTTTACGATCCTGCCAAGCATCACGCCACGCAGGTTTGCGGCGATGGCGACGACCCCTTGCGCGTGTTCCTGTCCACGCAATGCGTCGTGAGCGGAGATAGGGATGATGTTCTGCTTGCCCGCGATCTGATCGCCCGTTTCCGCGCATGGCAGGTCGAGCGGGGCCTTCCCGCCTGGGGACGACGCCGCGCGCAGATCAGGCTTGCGGCGCTTTCCGGCGTTTATCGCGACCCCGAGAGCGGCGCCACCTTTTGCCCTTTCAAGAGTTCGGACAGCTATTACCGCGGCATTGCTTGGCGCTGACCGCCTGCCGCCTGCTCTGGATCGTCCCGTCTCTCCCACGCCCTCGGCCGCCGCGAGGCGGGACGATCGGCAGGGCCGGCTTTTCTGATCCATCGCTCCCGGCGGCGCTGCCACGACCGCCCCGCCAGATCGGCGCCGCCGCCTCGGCCCGGCGCCTCCCGCGCGGCTTCGGCCGCCCCCTTCCCCCATGCCAGAGAAGCGCGATCTCGGTCCGTTGATCCCGTCACGGGATTGAGCGCGGGAGCGAAAAAAGGCGTTGATCCCATGGAAAGTCTATCAAGGACAATGGTTTAGGATGCCTGCGGGATTGACGGGAGCGAAATTCCCGGGGCTCTTCATATGTGTGCGCGGGGTGCGGGGAGCCGGGTTTTTCTTTTATGCGTTATGTCGGATTCTCGATCCCGTCGATCCCGTAGATCAGAAAAAAGAAATAAAAACAGGAATCTGGGTGCGCTGGGGTTGATTTTGTCGGTCCCGTTTCGGTCCCGCGTCGATCCCGTAAATCCCGAAATCAGGGGCTAAAATCACAATATCTTGTGATGTATTGTGCCGGGGAGCACCAAAAGGAGCGGAGAGCATGATCCGGACCCATTCCACGCCGCGGGGCCTCGTTGCGTCCCTGACCCTCGACATACTCGCCGCCGCCGCGGCGTCCCGGCAGGGCGCGGGCGACGGCGCAGGCGAGCGCCCCGCGTCGGGCCTCGCCCGCGATCCCGTCGTCCTCGGCGAGGTGGTGGAGCTCCGCCGCACGCCGGACGGCCGCCAGGTTGAGGAGCCCTTGACCGAGCCGGGCACCCGGACCGCGCTGCGCCGGGAGCCTCCGATCCTCGCCAAGCTCTCGCGCCATGATGGCCGCCGCCTTGCCGCGCTGGCCTATGCGTCCGCGGTCGAGCGGGTCGGGGCCGTCCGCGGCGCGTCGCTCGGCCCGGAGGCGCCCGGCGGATCGTCCGCCGAGGTGCCGGACGGCGGCGCGGCGACGCGGGCGCAGCAGGCCGGAATGGTCCGCCTCGCGCGCGGCACGGTCAACCGCTGGAAATGGTCGCGCGCCCGGCGGGCCTATGTCGAGGGTCCGGCGCGCGTGATCCTCCGCCCCAGCCGCGGCGCCGCTCGCCCGATCACCGCGACCGAGCTCCTCGACGCGATCGCGATAGAGGGCCTCGACATGGCGGCGATCTTGCGCCGCGCCGGCTGGAGCGCGCACTCGAAGCACCGCAAGGCCCTGACCGAATCGGCGGCGGAAATGCTGACCGACCTCGCCGACGCGATGGGCTACGGCAACCGGGTTTCGCGCCCTTGATGTCACCCGGCCGCGGTTTTCTTGACGGCTCGTGTCGCTCTCGTCTAGCGAGTCGAGCAACGTCGCGGATCGCGGCCGTTCGGGGCTCTTGCTCTCCTCGTCTCGCCCTCGCCCCGGGCCCATGCGATCCGCGACGTCCTTCCCGCCAGATCGAGGAGCGCAGGACATGGCGAGCGATCCGCGCCCGTGGCGGCGCCTCTACAAAACCGCGGCATGGCGCCGGCTCTCGACGGCGCAGAAGGAGCGAGAGCCGCTTTGCCGTCTCTGCCTGAAACGCGGTTTCGCCAATGACGGGAGCCTCACCTCCGCAGGCGCGCCCCAGAGCAACCCACGCCGCCGCCACGTCGTCGCGGATCACATCGTCCCGCACAAGGGCGACGAGGCGCTCTTCTACGATCCGGACAACCTGCAAACGCTTTGCCCTGACGATCACGATCGGAACAAGCAGCGCGAAGAGGTGAAGGGTTTTTCCGAGGAGCGCGGCGCCGATGGCTGGCCCCTCGACCCCCGCCACCCTGCCAACAGGTAGCGCGGCCTCCCGCGCCGCGCGCTTCGCGCAGACCCCGGGGGGAGGGGTCGAAGCGCCACCCGCCCGCCAGAGGACCGGAGGAGGAGCCTTTTTTCGCGCCGAGCGGAAATTGAATAGAGTTCTCCACATGAGAGGGATTGCCACATGAAGGGCCGTAAACCCAATGGGAGCGGCGCCGTCGTCCCCATGCGGGAGGACGGCGCGGCGCCTCACAATCTGGCCGAGCGCGCCCGGTCGCGGATGCTGGAGCTTGAGCCGGGCGACATGAATCCCGATCACCGGGAAATCTACCGCCGCCTCGCGCTCCCGCTCTGCCACCCGACGCGGGATCGGCTCAACGAGGCGAATATTTTCATGTTTCACCAGCTCGTCCGCGTCGTCGCGCGGCACGAGCGACTCCTCCTCGTGATCGAGGAAGAGGGCGAAACCTACACGACGAAAACCCGGGACGGCGAGCAACAGAAAGCCCGCCCGGAGGTCGCCCAGGTCAACGAAACCTTCCGCCAGATTCGGGCCCTCGCCGGCGAATTCGGCATGACGCCCGCGACCGAGCGGAGCCTCACGGCGCCGGGTCAACTCGGCTTCAACTTCAACGATCCTGACGGGACGGGGGATTACCTGACATGAGCCGCGCACACCGGACCGCGGCCGCCGCGGACCCGGTGACGGCGTGGGCCGAGAGCGTGGTCGCCGGGGAGGTGGTCGCGGGGCCCTATATCCGCGCCGCCGCGGCGCGCCACCTTCGCGACCTCGAAGAGGGGCCCGCCCGTGGCCTCGTTTGGGACCTCGACGCGGCGCTCCGCGCGATCCGTTTCTTCCCGAAGATGCTCCGCCTCAACGGCGGACAGTTCGAGGGCCGTCCGTTCAAGCTGCACCCGTCGCAGGCGTTCCGGGTCGGGTCTCTCTTCGGCTGGAAATGGGCGGACGATCACCCGAGCCCGGTCCTTCGCGGGACGCGCCGCTTTCGCCGGTTCTACGACGAAGAGGGGAAGGGGAACGGGAAGAGCCCGCTAATCGCCGGGATCGGTCTTTATATGCTGATCGCGGACGGCGAGGCCCGGGCCGAGG
Source organism: Rhodovulum marinum (assembly GCF_004343075.1). Lineage (GTDB taxonomy): Bacteria > Pseudomonadota > Alphaproteobacteria > Rhodobacterales > Rhodobacteraceae > Rhodovulum > Rhodovulum marinum. The sequence goes on along the minus strand of NZ_SLXP01000001.1, from coordinate 19,019 downwards.
TTTACGCCGCCGCCTCGAAGAAGGATCAGGCGCAAGTCATGTTCCGCGACGCCGTGGCGATGCGGGACCAGTCGCCGGCGCTCTCGCGCGTCGTCTCGGCGCAGGGCGAGAATCCGGTCTGGCAATTGACCTATACCGGCCGGGACGGCGGGAAACGCATCTTCAAGCCGATCTCGGCGGAGGCCGGGCAATCGGGCCCACGCCCGCATTGCGCGCTTTGCGACGAGGTGCACGAGCACCGCTCGCGGGACGTTATCGACATGCTGGAGAGGGGCTTCAAGTTCCGCCGGCAACCGCTCCTCGTCATGGCGACGAATAGCGGGACCGATCGGCGCTCGATCTGTTTCGAGGAGCACACGCACGCGATCAACGTCGTGACCGGCGTCACCGACGACGATACGACCTTCGCTTTCGTTTGTTCGCTCGACGAGGGCGACGATTGGGAAAGTGACCCGTCGTGCTGGATCAAGGCAAACCCGCTCCTCGGCCATACGATCTCGGAGGAGTTCCTCGCCGGCGAGGTGAAGAAGGCCCGCCAGATGCCGGGCAAGCGGAACGGGATCGCCCGGCTCCATTTCTGCCAGTGGACGCAATCCGTCACGGCCGCGATCAAGCGCGAGACGTGGCTCGCGGCTCACGGCGAGGTCGATCCCGAGGAGCTCACCGAGAAGGGCTTCCCGTGCTTCGGAGGGCTCGACCTTTCCCAGGTCCGCGACTTCTCGGCGCTCACGCTCGCGTGGCTCGTCGATCCTACGAAGGACGCCGAGCGGCTCGTCGCGAAAACGTGGTTCTGGACGCCGGGCGATACGCTCCTCGATCGCGCCGCCCGCGACCAAGCGCCCTATGATCTCTGGACGGATCAGGGCTTTATCGAGGCGGTCCCGGGCGAGCGGCTCAAGTATGCGTGGCTCGCCGACGCGATCGGCCGGATCAACGCGCGCTTCTCGCCGGTCGCGATCGCGGCGGACCAATACGGACTCGAGAGGTTGACCGAGAACCTCACCGAGGCCGGGATCACGATCCCCGCGGAAATCCATCCGCAGGGCTACCAAAAGCGGATTCTGGAGAAGGACCCGAACGCCCCGGAGGGCGCGAAGGAAATCTTCCTCTGGATGCCGGACTCGATCAACAAGCTGGAGGAGGCGCTCGGCGACGGGCGCTTGACCGTCGAGCGGAATCCGCTCCTCGACTCCATGGCGGCCTCGGTCACTTACGCCGAGAATCGGACCGGACACCGCATGTTCGACAAGGAGAAGGCTCACGGCCGGATCGACGGGATGGTCTCGCTCGCGATGGCGGTCGGGATGGCGCTTTGCCGCGAGCGGAGCGGCGATCCCGTGTCGCCTTGGGCGGACGCAACCTTTTCGCTGGAGGATTCCCTATGGGATTGAAGAACCTCTTCCGCCGCGCGCCGGCAACCCGCGCGGCCGAGGCCGAAGCGGAGCTCCGCGCCGCGGTCCAGTTCGATCCGGGCTTCGAGGGGCTCCTCCGGATCATCGGCGCCGAGGGGGCCTCGGAGCACGTCTCTTTCAATGAGGCGATCTCGCTCCCTCCGGTTTTCGCGGCGATCAACTTCCTGAGCTCCTCGCTCGCCGCGCTCCCGGTCGCCGTCTATCGGCGGCGGGGGCCCGGCGAGCCCGACGAGCGGGTCGATCACCCGGTCGCCGCCCTTCTCAACGTCGCGGCCAACGATACGACCCCGGCGATCGAGCTCCGCCAGGTCGCGCACGCCGAGCAATTCGGGCCGGGGCGCGGCTATATCTACATAGAGCGCGACCGGACCGGTCTCCCGATCAACCTCTTCCCGCTGGAATATGACCGGACCGCGGTCCGCCGCGACGGCCGCGGCCGGGTCTTTTTCGACTACACCCGCGCGGACGGCCGCGTCGTCACCTATCCGGCGGCCGACGTGATCGACCTCGCTTTCTCCCGGCGGGCCGATCTGATCTCGTCGCGAAACCCGGTTCTGACATGCGCCGGGGCGATCCGGCAGGGTTTGAACGCCTCGCGCTATGCCCTGACGGTTTTCGGGAAGAACGGGATTCCGCCCTATGTGCTGGAGGGCGCCATGCCCTCCGGCGACGCGGCGCGTCGGGCGTCCGACGACGTGGCGAAGGTCGCGCGCCGGCAGGCCGAGGAAGGGAAGCCGATCCTCCCGATCCCCGCCGGCTTCAAGCTGACCCGGCTCGGCGACGATCCGGAAAAGATGCAGTTGACTCCGGTCCAGATTTTCACGGTTCAGCAGGTCGCGCGGATTTACAACCTCCCGCCGGTTTTCCTGCAAGAGCTCTCGACCGGGACCTTCGCGAACACCGAGCAACAGGACCTTCACCTCGTCAAGCACACGCTCTCGAAGCGGGCCCGCCAGAGCGACGCCGAGCTTTCCTTGAAGCTCTTCGGGCGCGATTCCGACCTCTACGTCCGGAGCGATCTCGACGAGCTCGCGAAGGGCGTTTTCAAGGACCGGATCGAGGCGCTCGCCCGGGCTGTGCAGACCGGGCAACTCACGCCGAACGAGGCGCGCGAAATGTCCGGTCGCGAGGCGCTGGACGGCGGCGGTCAACTCTTCATGCAATCCGCGACGATCCCGATCACGCTTATCGAGGACAAAATCCGCGCCGAGATCGCGCGCGGGGTTTCGTCGCCCCAGCCCCCGGAGGACACCGAGGAATGACGAAACAAGAGCGCGAGGTCCGGGCAGGGCTCCCGATCGAGGTCCGCGAGGCGGGCGAGGCCGAGGCCGACGCGGTTCGCGTCTCCGGCTATGCGGCCGTTTTCAGCGAGCCGGCAATGATCGGCGATTTCTTCGAGGAGGTGATCGCGCCCGGCGCCTTCGCCGAGGCGCTCAAGCGCGGCGACGATACGGTCTTTCTCGTCAATCACCGGGATTTGCCGCTCGCGCGCACGAGCTCGGGGACGCTCCGGCTCGCCGAGGATGCGCGCGGGCTCCGGGTCGAGAGCGAGCTCGATCCCGACGATCCCGACGTGAAGCGGATCGTCCCGAAGATGAAGCGAGGCGACCTCTCGAAAATGTCCTTCGCCTTCCGCGCCGTGCGGGAGGAGTGGGACGATAGCGGCGAGGTCCCGCGGCGCACGATCCACGAGGTCGAGCTCTTCGACGTCTCGATCGTGACGGAGCCGGCCTATTCCGGGACCGAGATCGGCCTTCGGTCTCTGGAGGCCGCCCGCGCCGATCGGAGGCCGGACGCCGGCCAGGTCGCAGCCCGCCTCGCGCGGAAGGCGCGCCTCGCCGGGCTCTGACCCGGCCGGCGACCCCGCCGCCCCACGCTGACGAAGGCCGCCCCCGGGCGGCCTTTTTCGTGCGGCCTCCCCGCCGCCCTTCCCCCTGCGATCGAAACCCCAAGCGCCCCGCCGGGGGAGGGGCGCGTTTCTGAAAAGGAAAGGCTTGGAAATGTCCAAGATCAAGGAGCTCCGCGAGGAGGCGAAGCGGCTCGAAACCGAGGCCCGCTCGAAGCTCGACGCTGCCGGCGCCGAGAAGGACGCCGACAAGGCCGCGGCCTTCGAGGCCGAATTCGATTCCCTGATGGATCGCCGCGACTCGCTCGTGAAGCAGGCGGACCGGCTGGAGCGGTCCGACGAGGCGCGCCGGGAAATGGAGGAGATCGAGGAGCGCGGCGCCCGCGAGGCGCGCGAGTCGCGCCGCCCGACCGCGGCCTCCGATTCCTTCGCGCCCGGCGCGCACGCGGACAGCGACGAGTATCGCGAAGCCTTCCGCGACATGCTCGCGGCCGGCGGCGATCTCTCGGCGATCCCGCAGGAGGCGCGCGACATGCTGCGCGCGAATTTCGCGAAGATCGACCAGCGCGCCCAGGCCGGCGCGACGGGCGCGACCGGCGGCTTCACCGTCCCGACGACCCTCGCGCGCGAGATCAATATCGCGATGGCCGCCTATGGTCCCATGTGGGACGAGGACGTCGCGACGGTCATGGTCACGGGTGACGGCGCGCCGATCGTCCTTCCCAAGATCGACGACACCGCCGGCGAGACGGCCGCCCATACCGAGGGCAACTCGCTCGCCGACGACGGGTCGGGCGACGTGACCGTGACGAAGGAGGACCTCCTCGCCTACACCCGCGCGACGCCGTGGATCACTTGGAGTTTCGAGCTCGCGCAGGATTCGGGCTTCTCGTGGGAAGCGATCCTCGCCCGCCTCATCGCCAAGCGCGCGGGCCGGAAGGCGAATACCGAGCTCACGGTCGGGACCGGCGTCGGCCAGCCGCTCGGGTTCATGACGGCCTCGGTCGAGGGCAAGCTCGCGGCGTCGAATTCGGCGCTCACCTTCGACGAGGTGATCGACCTCTTCCACTCGGTCGATCCCGCCTATCGCATGGGTCCGAAGGTCGGTTTCCAGATGCACGACCAGACCGTGAAGCACGTCCGGAAGCTGAAAAACGCGAACGGCGATTACATCTGGAGCGACGGCGACGTGACCCGCGGCGTCCCCCCGACCCTCCTCGGCAAGCCGGCGCGCTTCAATCAGGCGATGGATCAGATCGGCGCCTCGAAGAAGCCGATCGCCTTCGGCGATTTCGGCGAGTTCTACGTCCGGAAGGTGGGGAGCCCGATGATCGGGATCGCCCGCGAGAAGTTCTTCCCGAATCTCGGGATCGCCGGCGTCGTGCGCTACGACGGCGGGATCGGCACGCCGGGCGCGATCAAGCACCTCGCCACGCCGGCCTGATAGGGGCCGGGTCGGGCGGGCGGCCTCCGGGCCGCCCGCCCCTTTCCGCTGGAGAATGACGACATGAAGCCGACGAGATATCTCGCGACGGTCAGCGCCTCGGGCCCGGCCGTCGATCTGACGGAAGGTCACGAGGTCACGCTCTCCGATGCCGCGATCGCCGCCGATCTGGAGCGCGCGGGCTACGTCGTGAAGCTGACGAAGGGCCTCACCCTCGCGCGTGCGAAGGAGATCGCCGCCGCCCGTGTTGCGGAGGAGGCGCAAGAGTTCAGGACGGCCGCGCGCGCTGCCATTGCCGCCCGGCGCGCCGCCCGGAAGGCGGCCCTCGCCCAGGCCGCCGCCCCCGATCCCGCGGCGGAGTAACCCGAAGCACCGGAGCCCGGACCCATGCCAACGCGCCAGACGACACCGCCCGCCGCGCTCCCCGTCACCCGGGAAGAGCTCAAGGCTCACTTGCGGATCACCTCGACGGCCGAGGACGATCTCCTCGACGGCTGTCTCGCCGCCGCGATCGACGAGATCGACGGGACCGGGCTCCTCGGCCGCGCCATGATCTCGGCGAGCTACACGCTCACGCGAGGCCCCGCCGCCGCCCGCGACGTCGAGCTTGAAATCGGCCCCGCGCAATCTTTGGAGGCGATCGCCTTCGTCAAGGCGGACGGCTCGACCGTTGCCGGCGATATCGGGGATTTCGCGCTGATCTCTGACGGCGAGCGCGCCTTCGTCCGCGGCGATTGGCCGAGCGGTCTCGGCGATCGGCCCGACGCGATCTCGATCACCTATCGCGCGGGCTTCGGGGATACGGCCGCGGCGGTCCCGGCGACCTTGCGGCACGCCGTCAAGCTCCTCGCGGCGCACCGCTTCGAGGTGCGCGACGAGGTGGTGATCGGAACGGTCGCGACGCAAATCCCGCTCGGCGTCGAGCGGCTCGTGAACCTCAACCGCGTGAGGGTTTTCGGATGATCGGAAGGCTCGACCAGAAGATCGAGATCGAGCGCCAGGTCCGCACCCCGGACGGCGCCGGCGGCGAGGTGGTCGCGTGGGCGCCGATCCCGGCCGATCCCTCGCCGTGGGCGAAGGTGACGCTCCTCGCCGGCGAGGAGGGCGCTCTCGGCGCCGGGGTCCAAGCCCGGCAGAGGGCGCGCTTCACGATCCGCGCCCGCGACGATCTTCGCGCGAGCGACCGGATCAGGTGGGGCGGCTTCCTGTGGAATATCGAGGGCCACGGTCGCCCGGTCGCCCGCGCGCTCTATCAGACAATCACCGCCACGGCGGGGGAGCTTTCGGCATGATGCGGGTAGAGGTGCGCGGAACAGAGGACGTCAAGCGGCTCCTCGAAGAGGTTGCGCCGCGGCACGCGGTCAACATTTCCCGCGCGACCGTGCACGGCGTCGCCGGGAGCGTGCGGGACCTCGTGAAGAGGAACGCGCCCCGAGACGAGGGCGACCTCGCCCGCTCGATCAAGACGAAGCGCCGGCGGATGGAGTTCGGCCGCATCCGGTCCGACGTCGTGGCAGAGCGCGGCCGCGGCGCGAAGGCGGACGGCTTCTATTGGCGCTTTCTGGAGCGCGGGACCTCGAAGCTCTCGGCGCGGCCCTTCATTCTGCCCTCGGTCCGCGAGATCGAGGCCAAGCTCCCGGTGATCCTCCGCGAGCAATTCGTGAAGAAGTTCCAAGCGGCGATCCGCCGGGCGCAGAAGAGGGGGCGGTAGATGGACGAATTCGCGCTCCAGACGGCGCTTTTCGAGCGCCTCTCCGGCGACGCGGCCCTCGCCGGCCTCGGCGTCACGGTCTGCGACGCCCCGGCGCAGGGCGAGGACGGGGACGCCGCCGCGGCCTTCCCGCGCGTGGCGATCGGGGAAATGGACGTCCGCGACGTCGGGACGAAGGGCTCGGACCTCTTCGACGTGATCGTCCGGGTTCATACCTTCTCGGCCTCCGGGTCGCACGCGGAGGCGCGCGCGATCCAGAGGCGGATTTTCGAGCTCCTGCACCGGGCCGCCTTCGCGGTCCCGGGCCACAATCTCGTGATGATCCGGCGCGAGCGATCGACGATCGACCGCGATCCCGACCGCCTTCGGCACGGGCTTTGCGAATATCGGCTCCTGATCGAGCCGCTCTAGGGCGCCTTGGCGCCTTTCCGTCACCCGGGCCGCCCTTCGAGGCGGCCTTTCCCATTGCGGCCCCGCCGCGTGATCCCCCGAGCCTTCAACCTCGTGCGCCCCCTCCGGGGGAGGGCGCCCCTCTTCAAGGAGTGTCACCCATGACCGCAACCGCAGGGCAAGACGCGACGATCTCGATCGGCGCGACCCCCGTCGCCGGCGTCCGCGTCTCCGGCTTCACCCGCAACGCGACCCCGATCGACATTTCCGACAAGGGCTCGGCCGGTTATCAGGAGCTTATGGCCGGCAAGGTCTCGTCGGCCGTGCTGACCTTCAACGCCGAGGGCGTCGAGAAGGACCAGGTTCTCCGCGACCTCGCGCTTGGGCCCGTCTCGGGCTGGACGATCGAGAACCTGACCCTTGACCTCGCGAACGGGGACAAGATTTCGGGGACCTTCTTCATGGGGGAATATACCGAGGGCGACGATTACAAGGAGGCGACGACCTTCTCGGCGACGTTCCAGTCCTCGGGGCAATGGACCCTGACGCAGGCGGGCGGCTGATCCGATGAAGGGTTTCGAGCCTGTCACGCTGAAATGGCGGGGTGAGTCCTTCCGGGTCGAGGCGGAGGATCAACTCCGCCTTATCGCCGAGATCGAGGACGCCCTCGCCGACAAGTCCGGCACGCCGGCCGTTCTCGTGCTCATGCGCAAGGGCGGGCCGAGCTATGCGCGGCTCTCGCGCGCCTACGGCGCGGCGCTGCGCTATGCCGGCGCCGACGTCTCGGACGACGAGATTTACCTCTCCCTGACCGAGACGATCGCGGAGGGCGATCTCGCGCTCGCGCTCCAGGTGCAAAGCGCGATCCTCGGCCTCCTCGCGATCATCGCCCCGCCGGTTCACCGCCGGATCATGGCGCCGGCCGAGGAGGCGCCGGAAAAGCCGGAGGGGGAAGGGGCGAGCGAGGGGGCGGAATAGTCCGCCTCCTCTATTCGGTCCTCGTCGGCCGCGGCTGGGTTTCCCGCGCGGAGTTCTGGCGCCTCCCGCCCGGCGAGGTGTGGTGGCTGATGGACGCGCACCTTCCCCCGGAGAAGGAGTCGCCCCTCGAAGAGAAGGAGCGGCTTTATCAACGCCTTATGAAAGCGGTCGAGGAGGCCGGATAGATGAAAGCGGAAGCCGATATCCTCGTCGAGGTCGGCGGCGACGTCTCGCCGCTGGCGCGCGCCCTGCGCGCCGGGGGGCGCGATCTCGACACCTTCGCGACCAAGAGCGCGCGGATCGGCCGCCGCATGGCGAAGATCGGCTCGGCGATGGCCGCCGCCCTCACGATCGGCGCCACGGCGACGACGGGGCTCGCCCGTCGCGCCGCGGAGGCGGCCGTCGAGATCGAGAACCTCTCGCGCGTCGCCGGCACGACTCCGACCGAGTTCCAGAAATGGGCGATCGCCGCGCGGACGGTCGGGATCGAACACGACAAGCTGTCCGACATTCTCAAGGATGTGCAAGATCGCGTCGGCGATTTTATCGCGACCGGCGGCGGGCCCATGGCTGATTTCTTCGAGAAGATCGCGCCCCAGGTCGGCGTGACCGCCGAGCAATTCGCGCGGCTGTCCGGCCCCGACGCGCTCCAGCTTTACGTTTCTTCGCTGGAGAAGGCGAACGTCACGCAAGCGGAGTTCACCTTCTACATGGAGGCCATGGCCTCCGACGCGACGGCACTCCTCCCGCTCCTGCGGGATGGGGGCCGCGTGATGAACGAGCTCGGCGACGAGGCGGAGCGATCCGGCCGAATCCTCTCGGGCGAAACGCTCCGCGGCGCCGAGCGCCTCCGGAACAAGCTCGACGAGCTCGAAGGGGAAATCCGGACCGAGCTCACGACGGCGCTTATCGGGCTTGAGGACGAGATCGTCCTCCTCGCGCAGTTCGTGAAGGATTACGGGATTCCGGCGCTCGAAGGGCTGATCCGCTTCGGGGCCGGGGTCGCCAAAGCCTTCGACTCCGCTGCCGTGGCGATGAAGGCGCTCCGCGATCCCGCCGCCGCCGCCGCCGAGGGGGCGGCTCGCTCGATCGGCGGCGATCTTGGCGTCGATCCCGAAGGGGGCGTTACCCGCGACCCGGTTCTCGGGGGCGGTCAGGGAACGGGCGATGCGGCGACGGACAAGGCGCTCCGCGACCTCTACGGCTTGGACGGCGAGGGGGATTCGCCCGGGATCAAGCCCGGGAATCACCTCGTCCCCGAGGTCGAGATTCCGACCGCGCCGATCGGGCTCAACAATCGCGACCCGGCGACTCTCGGTTTCGACGATATCGGGGGCGGCGGCGGCAGATCGGGCCCGACCGAAGAGGACCTCCGGGCTCTCGAAGAGAGCCTCGCCTCCGAGCGCGAATTGATCGAGCTCGACTATCAAGAGAAGCTAGAGGCGCTGAACAAGTTCCGCGAGGAGAAGGTCGGCAAGGAGGAAGAGTGGAACGCGCTCGAAGAGAGAATCCAGAAGGAGCATAACGAAAAGATCGCAGAGCTTGAGGCCGCGAAGCGTCAAGCCCGGATGCAGGCGCTTGCCGGCATGTTCGGCGATCTCTCCTCGTTGATGCAGAGCGAGAATAAGAAGCTCTTCGAGATCGGCAAGGCCGCGGCGATAGCCGAGGCGACCGTGAACGGCTACGAGGCGGCCGTCGCGGCATGGGAAAAGGGTATGAAGATCGGCGGCCCGCCGATGGCCGCGGCCTTCACCGCGGCGTCGCTCGCGAAAACGGGCGCCCTTATCTCCTCGATCGCCTCGACCTCCGCCAGTGGCTCCGGTGGCGGTGGCGGTGGCGGTGGAGCGACGGCCGCCCCCGCCGCGGCGGAAGCCGCGCCCGCGCCGCAGCAAGTAAACCTGAACATCGGCGAGGCGGAATGGCTTCCGCGCTCGGCGGTGATTTCCCTTGCGGAAAAGCTCCAAGAGCTCTCGCGCGAGGGCGCGATCGTGACCGTCAACTAGAGGTGATCCGATGCCCGTCCAGTTTCCCGCCGGCTATGCCCTCCCGGCCGGCGATAAGCCGTTGACCCATGCCCGCATTGCGCACGCGGGAAACTGGATCACGGGCACGATCACCGCCTCCTCGACGGATGCGGCCGCGATCTACACGGCCGAGGCCCCGGCGAATTCGCTCCTCTTCGAGCGGTGGAAGCCGGCGGAGGACTATGCAACGTGGGAAATCGCGACCTCCTCGGCGTCGGCGGTCGATTATTGCGTGGTCGCTGCCCATGATCTCGCGGCGGCCGGCGCTTGGCTTTTCGTCGAGTTCTTCGACGGGGCAGGGTGGCGGGAATGTATCCCGGGTTTCCAGGTCTCCGGCGCGGGCCCTCTCTTCGTCATGTTTCCGCCGATCGTGGCTGATCGCTTCCGGGTCGGCGTTTGGGTCGAGGCGGGCGCAACGCGCCCGGCGATCGGCTTTATCCGCTTTGGGAAGGCGCTCCAGATGGAGGAGCGGACGACCTATGTCGGCCGGACCCCCTTCGAGCTCGCGCGCCAGGTCACGATGACGGGAAATCGCTCGGTCCGGGGGGAGTTCCTCTCGCGCGTGAAGCTCCGCGCCGGGCTGCCTCTTTCGTTCCGCTGGGCGTTCCTCTCCGAGAGCTTTGTCCAGACCGAGGCGAAGGCGTTCCTCGACGCGATCGAGGCCGACCTCTTCGTGATCGCGGATCGCCCCGGCACCCATCCCGACGATGTGGCCTTGTGCTGGACGCAATCGGCCCGGCCGCGGCCCTCCGCCGCCGGCGCGATGGATTTGCACAATCTGGAAATCGACGCCGAGGGATACCTCTCCGATGCCTGAGACGCCTTTCTCCGCCGAGCCGATCGTGATCGTCCGGATCGAGCAGCCGCGATGCGCGCTTTCCCATGGCCTCGCGCCGTGCGCGGCGACCGGCGCGCCGTGCTTCAACACCTATTCGACGTGCCGCGACCGGGAAAACTACGCCCCCGGCGCGACGCTCGATCTCTATTTCGGAATCCCGGGGCAGGGGCGCCCCGCAGACGAGATCATGATCCTGCCATTCCTCGCCGGCCCGCCTTCCACCTCGCCGGCGCGGATCAACGTCTCGGGCGCCGATCGCCGCGTGAACCCGCTTGGGATTCGGGCGGCCGCGACGATCACCTTCCGGGATGCGCCTCATAGCGACTTGCTCGTCGATCCCTATCGCTCGGCGCGCTCCTACGATCCGCTCGCGCAAGGCACGTTCTGGAGCAAGTGGCTTGCGCGGAACACCTTCGGCAAGGCCGGGATGGTGGTTTCGATCTTCGAGGGCTTCGCCGGGGACGCGCTCGCCGACATGGTGAAACGTGTCTATCTCTGCGACGCGGTGGATTTTTCGAGCGACGAGATCGTCACGATGAAATGCCGCGACGTCCTCTCGAAGGCCGCGGACGAAAAGGCGCAATGCCCGCCGATCTCCGAGGGCGAGCTCGCGACCGATATCTCGGCCGCCGCGGCCTCGATCCAGGTCGCCGGCGCGGTGCTCGGGGATTACCCGGCCGCCGGGACGATCCGGATCAACGACGAGGTTATGACCTATTCCGCGATCTCCGAGGCGGAGGGCGGACTTCTTGAGTTCACGATCACCGCCCGCGGGTCGGATGGAACGGAAGCGGCCGAGCACGCGGCGGAGGATCGGGTCCAAGAGTGTTTCCGCTTCTCCGGCGAGACGGTCGATCAGGGGCTGGCCGCGCTTTACGGCTTCACGACGATTCCGGCCGCCTATCTGCCGTTCTCGGATTGGGCGGCCGAGGCCGGCCAATACCTGACCGCCTACACCCTGACCGGGCTCGTCACCGAGCCGACGCCCGTCGTCGATCTCGTGGGCGAGGTGCTGGAGCAGACTCAATCGCTCCAGTGGTGGGACGAGGTGGCGGCAAAGGTCCGTTTCGCGGCCGTGAAGCCGATCGTCGAGCGGCCGGTCCGGCTGACAGAATCCGAGCACCTCGTCGCCGGCACCGTGCGAATCCGGGATTTCCCGGAGCGGCGGGTTTCGCGGGTCTATGTCTATTTCGACCCGCGCGATCCGACCGCGAGCCGCGACGACGAGGACAATTATCGCCGGATTCAAGGCTCGCTCGACCTTCCGATCGAGGACGAAAAGGCTTTCGGCGACAAGGCGATCCGAAAGATTTTCGCGCGGTTCGTCAACTCCGGCGCGGTGGCGCTGGAAACGACGTCGCGAATTCTCTCGCGATACCGTCTCGGGTCGCGGGAGGTTTCCTTCGCCGTCTCCGACAAGGACGGCGGGCTCGGCGTCGGCGAGATCGTGGAAATCCTCTTCCATCGGCTCCAAGGCACGACCGGCGCGCCGGAGTCGCGTTTCTGGATCGTGACCTCGCGCGACCCGCGCCCCTCGGAGCGCCGGGTCTACTACACGGCCGAGGACGCGACCCTCGCCGGGACTCTCTCGGAGATCGCGGAGGACTCCCTCGGCGATTACGTCGGCGACGGGAGCGATCCCTTCGGGGTCGCGTGGATATCCGACGATAACGGCTTTCTCCCGGACGGGAGCGAGGGCTTCAAGATCAGATAGCAGGAGGGCCAAGCGTGCCAGACTGGAACGATATCGGCGACGAGGAGCTCGACGCGGGCTCTCCGCTCACCTCGTCGCTTTTTACGCGGCTTGCTCGCAACCCAGAAGCAATTGCGATCGGTGCGCCAGGAGCCCCGCGGCTGATGCCTGGGGCTTTCCCTGAGATTACGGCCGGGGACGAGGTGCGCTTCCTCTCGGTTGGGGTGATGACCAGCCCGAGTCAGATTTATTCTGATGGGTTTCGCTGGACGTCTTTGCAGGCCGGTTCGGTGCGCTTGCGTTTTGTCATCGGATCGAACTCCGGCTTGGCCTACGCCCGGGTTTATGTTGATGACGTCACCGTGGGCACCTTCTCGGGGTCCGGGGCTGGGGTGGCGCACTCTGTCGATCTCCCGATCTCTGCAAACAGCGAGATAAGGGTCGCGTTCCGCCTCGACAATCAGGGTGCGGATCGGTTCGCTTCCCTCTCAAATGTGCAGCTTTCAACGGGTGGCGAGTGGGTTTTTCCCGTTCCGCCCGCCGTGGGCGCCGGCAAATGGAGTTTTCAATGATCCTCGAAAATCTTCGCGCCGTGAACCGGCATGGCGGAATCCTTGCTCGCAACACGGCGACCGGCGTGGACGTTTATTTGAAGCCCGGCGATCTGGTGCACGATCTCGCCCTCTCGGGGCAACTCGGCCCGGTCGCGCCCTATATCGAGCCTCCGAAGCCGGAGGCGCCGCCGAAATACGCGACCGCCGCCGAGGCCCTCGCCGCGATGGTGGCTTGGGCCGAGGAGTTCGCGGCGCCCCTCGTCCGCGCCGTTCCGGCCGAGGAGCGGCTCTCGTGGCCGATCAAGGAGGCCGCCGCGCGCGCCTATCTCGCCGGGTCGGCGTCCTCCGCCGATCTCGACTTTCTTTCCGGCGAGGCGACGATCACGGGCGAGACGCTCGACGAGCTCGCGGCGAAAGTCATTGCCCGGGCCGAAACGTTCCGGGCCGGCGCCGCGGCGCTGGCGGGGCTGCGGCGCAAGGTGACGGCGCAGATCGAGGCGGTCGAAGATCCGCACCAATACGAGCCGACGCTCCTTGCCGCGGCTGAGGAGGCCCGGGCGACCGCGATCGCGCTCGGGCTCGGCCCGGCGCTCGGGCTGGAGGGGGCGGGATCGTGATGCGGTGGATCAGGAAAGGGGGCGAGAATGGTTGACCTTCCTCCGAAGCCCGTTTTCACGCGGACGATATCGGTCGGGAACGTGATCCAGGTCGCCGTGATCCTCGTCGGCTTCGGCGGCTCTTGGGTCGCCATGACGTCCGATCTCGCGGCCGTGGCCTCGGACGTCGCCGCGGTCGAGGAGGAGATCGACGAGGCGGCCGCGGCGCGCCTCGTCGTCGAGGGGCGCGTCCGCGCCCTCGAAATCGAGGCCGCCCGCGCCGACGAGCGTTATTCGCAACTCCTCGCGAATATCCAAGCAATCCGCGACTCGATCGCGCGCCTTGAACAGAAGGCGCAGTAAATCGCCGCGGTGGGCTCTGCGCCCGCTCAAGCCTTTTCATAGGAGGTTTCCCAATGTCTGACCGATTCCAATCGCACGCCGCGGGACTCGAGTCCCCCGGCGCCTTTCTCGCGGCCGTGACCCCGGACGACGAGGCGGACCTCGCGACCGCCTCGCGCGCCTTGTGCGTCGCGCAGAGCGGCGAGGTCAGGGCGACGACGGTCGGGGGCACGACCGAGACGGTCTACATCGCGGCGGGAGTCGCCTTTCCCATCCGCGTCGCCCGTGTCTGGGCGACGGGGACGACGGCGGCCGGGATCGTCTCGATCTGGTGATCGCCCCTCCGCGCCGCCGACTCGGCGGCGCTTCGTGCACCGCCCGGGCTTCGGCCCGGGCTTTTTCTTGAGGTGATGCAATGCAAACGGTCCGCGAGATCACGGCCGAGATCGTCGCCCGCGAAGGCGGCTTCGTGAATGACCCCGACGATCCGGGCGGCGCGACGAAATTCGGCGTCACGATCGGGACGATGCGCCGGCTCGGGCTCGACCTCGATCGCGACGGGGATATCGACGTCGCCGACGTCAAGCTCCTCTCGGCCGAGAAGGCGGCCGAAATCTTCGAGCGCCACTATTTCCAAGGCGCAGGGATCGACCTCCTGCCCGCGGCGCTCCAGCCGACCGTTTACGACATGAACGTGAACGCCGGCGGCAATGCCGCGAAGCTCCTTCAACGGCTCCTCGTCGAGCTCGGCGAGCGCGTGGCGATCGACGGCGCGATCGGCCCGAACACCGCGGCCGCCGCTGCGCGCGCCGTGCGCCAGGTCGGCGCGGCGCTCCTCGCCGATGCCTACGGGATCGCCCGGCGGAATTACTATTACCGGCTCGCCGATCTCCGGGCGAGCTCGCGCAAATACGCGCGCCGCCGCGATGGCGGAAAGGGCGGCTGGATCGTCCGCGCGGAGGAATTCATTTCGCCGCGGTTTCACCTGACCGCGGCCGAGCACAAGGCGAGGTGTGCCAAATGGGCCTGATCTCCTTCCTGACCCGCTTCCTCGGCTCCGGCGTCGCCCGCGAGACGATCGAGGTCTTTCGGCCGAACGCCGAGGCCGCGGACCAGCGCGACAACGATCGCTTTCTCGCCGCGCTGGAGCAACTCGCCGCGGAGCGCGCCGGTCCCGATCGCTTCGGGCGGATCGTGGACGGCCTGAACAGGCTCCCGCGCCCGGCGATGGCCTTCGGGACGCTGGGCCTCTTCGTTTTCGCGATGGTCGCGCCCGAATCCTTCGCCGTCCGGGTTTCGGCCCTCGCGCTCGTCCCCGAGCCGATGTGGTGGCTTCTCGGCGCGATCGTGTCCTTCTATTTCGGCGCGCGCGAGCTCCAGAAGGGCCGCGAGGTGAACGTCGCCCGCTCGATGGAGGCGCTCGCCCGGTGGCGCGCCGGGACGGCGGAGGTCCGCGAGGAGCTCGCCGCGGCCTCCCCGCCGGGTGCCGCCCATCCGTCCGCGGCGCGCGCGGGCCTCTTCGGCGCGCTCCCGGCCTCGATCCGCGGTCTCCTCGGGGGTCGCCCCGCCTCGCTGCCCGTGCACCAGGTCGCGACGGCCGACGACCCTCGCCCGGCGCCGCCGCCGGGGGCCTCCCTGATCGACTTCGCGATCCTCGATCGAAACCCCGCCCTCTCGGCGGCCCTTCGGAGGGTGTGATCCCATGCCTAACGCCGGAATGGAGCCCGCCCGGGCGCAGCGCATCAAGGACGCGATCGAGCGCGCTCTCCGGGCGGGCTTCGCGCCCTACCGGCAGAAGGCCGGGCGCGGCTCCTCGATCTCCGAGGCCGCGCGCGCCTTGCGCGAGGCCGGTCACGAGGAGGATCGGAATTCGATCGGGGGTTTCGTCCGGACGCAGGAGCGGCGGAAGGCCCGGGGCGAGGAGCATTTCCTCCCCGACTGGAGCCTCTTCTCGCCGGCCGGCGTCGCCCCCGGTGAAATCCGCACGGGGGAGGTGCGCCGCTGGATCGTGACCTCGGCGCAGGATGATACCGACGTTCACCCGCGGTTCTGGAGCAACCTCCGCGCCTATGCGACGGCGATCGGCGCCGAGCTCCTCGTCGGCGGCTTCACCTATCAGACGATCCGGCACTCCGACCGGCTGACCCTGACGGGGACCTTCCGCGAGGAGGTCCGCCCCTTCCTTCGCTTCGATCCGATCGAGCTCGGGCCGGTGCTCTTCTGCGCCGAAATGAATACGCTCCCGACCGCCGCGCGGCCGCTTTCGGGGCTCACGAGCTACTCGCGCGGGCGGGACGCGATCTTTCCTCACGCGAAGCTCGCATATCAGACCGCCCCCGCGCCGCGGGGCGAGCACGTTCCCTCGCTCATGACGACGGGCGCCGTCACCGTGCCGAACTACGTCGAGAAGAAGGCCGGAAAGAAAGCGGAGTTTCACCATATCCTCGGCGCGACCGTCGTCGAGGTGGACGATTCCGGCGCGGCGTGGTGCCGGCAAGTCTCGGCCACGCCGGACGGCGCGTTTCAGGACCTCGACGCGGTGGTCCGCGACGGCCGCGTTTCCCATGGGCACCGTGTCGAGGCTGTCACCTTCGGCGACTTGCACGTCCCGACCGTCGAGGATCACGTCGCCGCGCTCCTCTGGGGGCGCCGGGCGGACGCCCTGATCGAGGAGCTCCGCCCGCGGCTGGCCTTCGTTCACGATCTCGTCGCGATCGAGGCGCACTCGCGCCACGTCGCCGGCGATCCGTTTCACCGGGCGAAGATGGTCGCGGCCGGTCACTCCGGAATGGCGGGCCAGGTCGCCGCCGGCGCCCGGACGTTGCGCGAGATCGAGCGCGATTTCTGCCAGCCCGTCGTGATCTACTCGAATCACGACGACCGGCTCCTTCAATGGGCGAAGAGCCCGATCGACCGCGGCGACGTGGAAAACGTCGCATATTGGCACCGCTGCAACCTTGCCTTCTACGAGGCGCTCTCGGACGAGGATGAAGATTTCGACCTCTTCCGCTGGGCGCTCCGGGACGCGGACCCGCGCCGGCTGGAGGGGGTCGGCTTCGTCCCGCGGGGCGGGACCTTTCCGATCTGTCAGGACTCGGGCGGCGGCGGGATCGAGTGCGGCCTTCATGGTGACGAGGGCCCGAACGGGGGCCGCGGATCGGCGACGAGCTTCGCCCGCATGGCGAAGCGGATCACGATCGGGCACACCCACGCCCCGGAAATCCACGACGGCGTTTACATCGCCGGGATCACCGGGGCGCTGGATCAGGGCTATAACACCGGCCCCGGCTCGTGGAAGCGCGCGCACGTCGTCACCTATCCGAACGGGAAGCGGACGATCGTCACGCAAGACCCGCGCGGCCGGTGGCGGGCATGAGGGGCCAGACCCGCCGAGCCTCGCTCGTCGAGGCCCTCGTGAATATCGTCGCGGGCTCTGCCCTCGCCTTCGCCCTGAATATGACCGTTCTCCCGGCGCTCGGCGTCGGGATCACGGCCGCCCAAAGCCTCGCCGCGACGGCCGCCTTCACCGTCGCCTCTCTCGCGCGGAGCTACGCTCTCCGCCGCCTCTTCAATTACTGGAGCACCCGGACATGATCCGACGTTACCTGATGAATATCTTGATCGCGGTCGATCAACTCGGAAACGCGATCCTCTTCGGCGATCCCGACGAGACGATCTCGTCGCGCGCCGCCAAGCGCGCGCACCTCGCGGGCTGGCGAGAGCTCGGCCTTCTCCTCGAATGGATCGACCCCGGGCACCTCAAGGAATCGCTTGAGCCCGACGAGGGGAAGGACGCGATCCTGTGAGCGGGCAGGAGTGGAACGCGGGCGACGCCGATCTCGCGGATGCGACGATCCTCGCCGCCGCCTCTGGCCAGGTCCCGCGCTTCCCGGTGATCGGCCTCGCCGGCCCGCAATACTCGGGCAAATCGACCGCGGCGAAGGCGCTTGCGGGCGTGGGTTTCGAGCGGCTCCGCTTCGCCGCGCCGCTCAAGGCCGCCTTTCGTGGCCTTCTCGCCGAGCTTTGCGTCGCCCCTGACCGGATCGAGCGGATGATCGAGGGCGACTTGAAGGAGGTCCCGGCGCCGGAGCTCTCGCACCGGACGCCCCGGCACGCGATGCGCACGCTCGGGACCGAGTGGGGGCGCGATCTCATGGCGCCGGATTTCTGGGTCTCCCCGATGATCGCGCGCGCCTCCGATCTCCTCGCTCGCGGCGTTCCGGTCGCCTTCGAGGACGTCCGCTTTCCGAACGAGGCCGCGGCGGTGCGCGCGCTCGGTGGGATCGTCGTCATGATCGAGGGCCGCGGCGGATCGGCCGCGGCCGCGCACGCCTCGGAATCCTTCGCCTTCGAGGCGGACGCCGTGATCGACAATTCCGGCTGTCTGGAGAGGCTTGAGGCTCAAGCTCTGGAGATCGCGCTCGGCTGATCGCCGGGCCGGAACGTCGCGCGAACATCGCGGCGGGCCGTGCACGCTTTTTGCACGCTTCCGGCGTGCACGGCCCGCCCGCGTCACAATGAACGCGCACAAATCAAAATATTTTGTGGCGATGTGGAATTTCGGATCGCGGCAAAATTCGCCTTGTTTTATTGGGGCCTAGCGCATAGACACGTCGGCGGAGACGTGGCCGAGTGGTCGAAGGCGCTCCCCTGCTAAGGGAGTAGGCGGGAAACCGTCTCGAGGGTTCGAATCCCTTCGTCTCCGCCACCCCTCATCCATAGAAATTATGCATTATTTATCAATGGTTTGGCGTGACTGCATTTGCCCCATCACCACACGTTATCACCACACGCTTTTAGCGCTATTGCCCAGCGGTTCTATCGATTGCGATCCCCGTTTGTGACGAGAGAGGCTCGAGTCAGAAGAGAGGTCTGTCATCGCCAAGCGCGGCACTGCCCTCGCTGCGTAAGGTGATGGCCCATCGGCCTGTAGGCGTCCCACTCACCTCCAAATGTCCGCGGCCCTGCGCCGACTGTCAGGCTTGGCGCAGCATAGGCTTTGATCTCGACCTGGAAGGGGTGGGGAGCGGAAGTTCGCTGCGGGTTCGGAACAATCTACACGCTTGGCGAAATCCGGAAGTTTGCCGTAAGCAGCATGACCTGCCCCGATGAAGTGGTCCGGTTTCAGTCTTAGTGCATGAGGGGTCTTGGCGCTACGGCTGGTGTGGCCGGCGAAGCGGCTCCGGATGGC